>CAWCMG010000016.1:0-291357 GCA_963796575.1 uncultured Solirubrobacterales bacterium
TCGCGATTCCGAGCATCAGGCGTTCGGCGCCGGCGGTCGCCACTTCTGCCTTGGCACGGCGCTTGCACGGCTCGAGCTGCGTGTGCTGTTCGAGGAGACGCTCGGGCGCTATCCGAGCATGGAGCTGGCCGGCGACCCCACGTGGGTGCTGTCGACGTTCGTCAACCAGCTGAAGACGCTGCCGGTCAGGCTCGCCGCCTAACAACAGCGCGTCAGCGAACGGGGATCAGGCCCATCTTGTGGGCGATGCCGGCGGCGTCGACCCGTCGCTTGGCCCCGAGCTTGCGCAGGATGTTCGACACGTGGACGCCGGCAGTGCTCGCGCTGATGTATAGGGCGGCGGCGATCTCGCGATTGGTGTGACCCTCGGCGAGAAGCTCGAGCACCGCGAGCTCGCGCGGGGTCAGGATCGGCGCGACGAGTCGTGAACGGCTCGCGCCGACGTCCTCGGGCCCCTCGATCGCCTCGACCACCATGTCGATCGTGGCGTCGATTTCCCGGCTGCGCCCGTCCGACCATGCCGCGGCGAACGTCGACACGTTCAGCCGGCGCACGAGCTGGTCGACCACGACATCGCGGTCACCGGCCTCGACCGGCGGGATCGGCGTGCCGAGGCGCTCCCGGATGGCCTCGGCCGCGGCCAGGACCTCGACCGCCCGCGCGGGATCGTTGCGGGCCAGGACCGCGCCGGCGATCTCCTCGAGCACGCTCGCGACGCGCCAGCGGTCCCCGAGCTGTCGGTGGATGAGCAGCGCCTCGCACAGCATCGGCGCGGTCTCGCCGGCCGGCCGCCGCGTGTGACGAGCCGCAATCGACAGCTCGTGCAAGGACCATGCGATCCCCTCCTGGAAGCCGAGCTCGCGCGCGATCGAGAGGGCCTTCTCGAGCCGCTGCTCGGCGATCGGGTACGCCTCCCGGTACAGCGCGCAGGCGCCCAGGTTGACCAGCGCGGTGGCCGATGCCTGCAGGTCGCCGGTTCGCTGGAACTCCGCCAGCGCGGCGTTGCAGGCTTCCCCGGCGGTGTCGCTGTCGCCGCGCAGCCAGGCGACGAACCCGAGGTAGTCCTGCGAGGCGGCGACGCCCTCCGCGTCCCCGAGCTCCCTCCATATCGCGAGGCTTCGCTCGTGCAGGTCTCGGGCCTGGTCGTAGCGGCCCTGCTCGCGTGCGATCGACCCGAGCCGCTGGAGCGCGACGGCCGCGGCGCGCCGGTCGCCAAGCTCGTGAACCAGCTCGAGCGCGCTGTTCAGATGTTCGCTCGCCACCTCGTAGTCGCACTGCAGGAACGCGACCTGGCCCACCTTGACCAGGATGTCGGCCCGCAGGGCGGGGGAGATCTCCGCGGCTCCAAGGAGAATCTGCTCCAACCACATGCGTGCCTCGCGATAGAAGCCTCGGCGGTACCAGAACGGCCAGAGGAGCGAGGCGAGCCGCGCGGCGTCTTCGATCGACTCGTCGAGCAGCCACTGAAGCGCTTCGATCAGGTTGTCGCGCTCGACCGCGAGGCGGTGGAGCCAGTGGAGCTGCTCGCCTCCGGCCAGGCCGGGCTGCGCCCGATCAGCCAGCGCCGAGAAGAACTCCGCGTGCCGCCAGCGGACCGCCGGCGCCTCCGGGGTATCCCAGAGCTTCGCGGCGGCGTACTGGCGGACGGTCGCCAACAGCCGGTAGCGCGCCTCCTCGGGATCGTCGACGACCTGGACGAGCGAGCGGTCGATCAGCACCGCGAGCAGGTCCAGCACCTCGGCCGCGTCGAGTTGATAGCCGGCGCACACGTACTCGGCTGCCATCAGCGAGAACGTCCCGCGGAACGCGCCCAGCCGTCGGAACAGGCGCTGCTCGTCCGGCTCCAGCATCCGATGGCTCCACTCGAGCGTCGCGTCGAGTGTCCGGTGGCGCTCGGGTGCGACGCGGCCGGTGTGGCGGAGCACGCTGGCGTCCCGCTCGAGCCGCTCCGCGATCTGCCCGACGGACAGCACGGGCACGCGCGCCGCGGCCAGCTCGATCGGAAGCGGCATGCCGTCGAGCCATCGGCAGATCCGTCGGACGCTGTCATGCACTCCCGGCGCGTCGGGATCGAACCGGCTCGACGCCTCGACGGCGCGCTCGATGAACAGCGAGACTGCGCCGTCGTCGGCGTCGTCTTCGTCGTGCTCGCCGTGGTCTTCGGCGAGCGGGTCGGAGCCGGTGACAGCCAGGCCGCCGACACGCCACACGTGCTCCCCGGGCACGCCCAGCGGCTGGCGGCTGGTGGCGATCACGCGGAGCGACTGAGAGCGTTCGAGCAGCGCGACGATGAAGTCCGCACACCCTTCCGCCACCTGCTCACAGTTGTCGAGCGCGAGCAGCGTCGATTCGGGGAACCGGTGCGCGAGCGCGGCGTGTGCGGGATCGCTGGTCAGCTCCCTCTGCAACACGGCGGCGGCGACGACCTGGGGGACGAGGTGGGAATCGAACGTCGAAGACAGATCGACCCACCACGCGCCGCCCACGAAGTCCAGCCGGACCGCGTCCGCGAGCGCGATGGCAAGCCTCGTCTTGCCCGCGCCCCCGGGCCCACACAGGGTCAGGACGCGCGTGCGCCACACCAGCGACCGAAGCTCGCTCAGTGCGGTATCTCGCCCAACGAGCCTGGTGAGCTGGACCGGCAGGTTCCCGAGCACCCCCTCGCGCTCGCGTTGCTCGCTCGTCTGGGTTGCGGTTTCCTCGATCAGAAAGGGCACCTCGCCGTCGTGGCTCTGCCGCCGTGCGCCTGACTCACCACGGCGCTCGCTCTGCCGAAAGTCTAAAGACCGTCACGGCTGGTCTAAACGAACTTCACGAACTAAAGGTGTGGGCGGTCGGCGTAAGCGCAGTGACACAAAAACGGGGCAACCGCCAGATGTGCGGGCCGCGATTTAGCCTGAGGATCCTCCGCGACGGAAGTTCAAGCCCGTCAGACCAGATCTCAAAATTCGGAGGTTTCTCATGAAGTTTCGTCTGCCTTCACCGTCGTTCGTGCTGGCGCTGGTCGCACTGTTCGTCGCGCTCGGCGGTGGCGCCGCGTTCGCCGCCACCCAGATCGCCGACAACTCCCAGCGCCTGGGAGGCGAGCCCCCGAGCTATTACCTGGCGGCCAGGCACTTCGTCAGCTCCGGTGGCGAGCATTTCCTACACGTCGGCCAGACCAAGATCCTCGGGCGTGCCGGCCACTACACGTTCAGCTCCACGTGCTCCGACCCGAGCGGCATGCCAGGGGCGCAGCAGGTCACGTTCGACGTGACGGCCAACACGACCGCTGACCTCGATGGCAACGGCCCGATGCCGGCCGGGACCAAGATCAACATCCACACCGACAGTGACGCGATGAACTCGACCCAGGACAACCCGCTGAACCCGGGTGACTTCACCCAGGTCGGCAGCGCCAGCAGCTCGACCGAGATCGCCGCTGACGGTCAGGAAGTCGACATCTTCTACAACGACGGTGTCAACTGGCCTTCGGGCAACGGTAGCTCGGCGCACGACTGCTTCGCCGGCTACACCGGATTCCTCGGCTAACCCGCAGTCCCCCAACGGAGGGGCCTTCCGACCTACCCCGGAAGGCCCCTCCCTCCTCTCGCGGAACCGAGACGAACACAAACGGCACCGGTCGCGCCACGGTCACGGTCGCGATGCTCAAGGGGCCAAATGACCCGGCATCAGTCGCGCCCGAACCAGTGCCGCAACTGTTGCATTTCAACCGGACCTGGTTGAAAACGCCGATGTGAGGGGTATACAGAGAAGAACTCATCCGCAAATAGCGGAGTTCCACGGAGAGGAAGGGGCCGGAATGAAGCTGAGACCGTTTCGCCGCCACACCCCTGAAGACCGCGAGCCGGAATCGCGGCCGGCGACCGAGGCGCCGGAAGCGCCCGCGCCGCGACCGATACAGACGGCGGCTCAGCCGCGTATGTATTCATTGCAGCTGCCTTCGTTCGCCGACCGCCGGTAGTCGCGGAGCGGGAGCCGGTTCAGCGAGCCGCGTGCCGGAGCGAGAGGCCTAGCAGCGCCACCGCGGCCAACGGCATCACCCACCACGCCGGCGCGCCGGCGCCGGCAATGAGCGCGGTGGCGCCCAGCGCCACCACGACGCCCAGCGCGGTGAACGGGTCGTCGCCGACCACGAACTCCCACACGGCGTGCGCGGCTCGGACGATCCGGCTCATGCGGGCTCTCCCAGCGCCCGGCGGGTGGGGGCCCGTCGCAGCCATCTGACCATCGCGAGCGACACGAGCGCGACGCCGGGGATGATCACGAGCAGGGCGGCGTCGCCGCCGGGCCACGAGGCGCCCGCGCCCTCGGAGCCCCAGAAGATGCCGAACGAAGTGAGCATCACGCCGACGCCAAACTTCATCGTGTTCTCGGGCACGCGCGCGAGCGGCGCGCGGACGAGCACGCCCGCGAGCACGACCGCCGCGACGGCAACGGCCGCGGCGGCGGCGGCGAGGCCGATGTCGTTCTGGCTGGCGCCGAACGTGACCACGATGAACACGACCTCGAGCCCCTCGAGCAGCACGCCCTTGAACGCGATCGTGAACGAGTAGGCGTCGAACCCGGTGCCGGCGCGCGTCGCCGCTCGGGCGGCGTCGGTCTCAGAGGCGAACTCCTCGTCCTCGTCGCGGAGCGCCTTGAGGCCGGCGTAGCGGAGGATCGCCTTGCGCAGCCACTGCAGTCCGAACACGAGCAACAGGCCTCCGACGATCACCCGCAGCGTGTCGATCGGCAGCGCGGTGAGCGCCGGCCCGAGCGCGGCGACGATCACCGCGAGCACGGCCGTGGCGGCGGCGACGCCGGTGAGCGCCCAGCGCCAGCTCCGCGTGACACCTACCGCCATCACGATCGTGAGCGCCTCGACGGCCTCGACAGCGCAGGCCAGGAAAACGGAAATGGCAAGGCCGACCTCCGGACCGGACATGCGAATGAGTATGGCTCGCCGGTCTAGGGAGTCGCCAGCTCGAGGCCGAAGAGCTCTCGCAGGCCGTCGTAGCCGATGTCGCTCACGTGCACGGCGCGGCTGCGGTCGGCCTTGCGCACCCACCCGAGGTCGATCATGCGCGTCGCGAGCGCGGCGCCCAGCGACCCCGCCAGGTGGTGGCGCTGCTCACTCCAGTCCACGCAGTATTTGATCAACGGTCGGCGTGGCGGCAGCGCGTCGAAGTCGATCCCGAACGATTTGAGCTCGCGCACGCCGGTCGCCGTGAGGCGATAGTCGAGATCGAAGCCCGGCGCGGCCAGCCGATCCTCCCGTGCGGCGTCGGGATCGAAGACTCCGTCCCCGCCGGTCAGCAGCTCGTTCTCGAGCATCGCCTCCATCAACTGCGTCCCGAGTATTCCGGCGAGATGGTCGTAGCACGTGCGAGCGAACCGAACCGCCTGGGCCTTGCTCCCCTGCTTGAGCGAGCGCACCTGCGCGGGGGGCGAGATCCGGGCAAGCGCTTCGATCAGCTCGCCCACCTCCGGGCCGGACACGCGGAAGTAGCGGTGGCGGCCGTGGCGTTCGACCCGCAGCATCCCGCCCCTGACCAGCTTGCCGAGATGGGCGCTCGCGGTCGAGGCGGCGACGCCGGCCTCGTCGGCGAGCACGCTCGCCGGGAGCGCGCGGCCGTCGCCGAGCGCGAGCAGAATGCGCGCCCGACCTGGATCGGCGATCAGGGCGCCTATGCTGGCTATGTCGGCGTCACCGCGCGCAAGGTGCACCTCCCATACGGTAGCGCCATCACATTTCGTCTGTAGGCGAAGTGTGCGCCGCTGTCATCATGGGGGGGTAGATGAGTTCTGGGAATCACGGATTTGCGGCCTCTCATGGCGCCGGCGGCACGGGCGTGATGCGCTCGCTGCGCGGTCCCTCCCGCAAGCCGCCGCCGCTGATGGACCCCACGCGCGAGCGCGACACAGCCCGGATCCTGGCGCTGTTCAGGCCCTACCGGCTTCGTCTCGCGGCCGTGCTCGTGCTGATCGTCGTCTCGGCCGGCATCGCGATCCTCCAGCCGTTCCTACTCAGGCAGGCTCTCGACGTAGGGATCCTCCAGCACGACGAGACGGTGTTGACCTTGACCGTGCTCGCGATGATCGCGATCTCGATCTTCACCAACGCGACGAGCGTGTGGCAGACATACATGTCGAACGTCGTCGGTCAGCGCGTGATGCACGACCTCCGTGCCGCCGTCTACCAGCACCTCCAGAAGATGTCGCTGGCGTTCTTCACCCGGACACGCACGGGCGAGGTGCAGTCGCGGATCGCCAACGACATCGGCGGACTCGACAGTGTGGTGACCACGACCGCCACCACGATCGCGCAGAACGCGACTACGGTGATCGCCTCGCTCATCGCCATGTGCCTGCTGGACTGGCGGCTGGCGATCATCTCACTCGTGTTCGTGCCGCCTTCGGTGTGGATGACCCGGCGCGTCGGCCAGATCCGCCGCAGGATCACGACCGAGCAGCAACGCCGCCTGGCTGACATGTCGGCGCTGGTGGCCGAGTCGCTGTCGGTGTCGGGGATCATGCTGGGCAAGACCATGGGCCGCGGCACGGACCTCGCCGGTCGCTTCACCGGCGAGTCGAAGGACATCGCCGACCTCGAGGTCCGCTCGCGGATGGCGGGGCGGTGGATGATGGCGACGATCCAGTTCACGTTCGCGGTCCAGCCGGCGATCATCTACTGGCTCGCCGGGCAAACCGTCATCGGCACCTCGATCTCGATCGGTACCGTGGTGGCATTCACCACGCTTCAGACGCGGTTGTTGTTCCCGATCCAGTCGCTGCTCGGGGTCCAGGCCGACATGCAGGCGTCGCTGGCGCTGTTCGACCGGATCTTCGAGTATCTCGACCTGCCCGTGGACATCGTGGAGGCGGAGCATCCGGTCGAGCTCCGGCCGGCGGAGCTGCTCGGGGAGGTCCGCTTCGAGAACGTGTCGTTCCGCTACGGGGCCAACGGTGACGAGCACTGGACGCTGCGCGACATCGACCTGATCGTTCCCGCCGGGACGCGCACGGCGGTCGTCGGCGAGACCGGCGCCGGCAAGACCACGCTCGGCTACCTGGTGGCGCGGCTGTACGAGCCCCAGGAGGGCCGGGTCACGATCGACGGCGTCGACGTCCGCGATGCTGCGCTCGAGTCGCTGGCGGCGACGGTCGGCGTGGTGTCTCAGGAGACCTATCTGTTCCACGCCAGTGTCCGCGAGAACCTCCGCTTCGCCCGTCCCGACGCGTCTGACGAGGAGATCGAGGACGCCGCGCGGACGGCTCGGATCCACAACCTCATCGCCTCGCTGCCCGACGGCTATGACACGGTCGTCGGCGAGCGCGGCTACCGGTTCTCGGGCGGGGAGAAGCAGCGGATGGCGATCGCGCGCACGGTCCTTCGCAACCCGCCGGTGCTGGTCCTCGACGAGGCCACGAGCTCGCTCGACACGCAGACCGAGGCGGCGGTGCAGGCCGAGCTCGAGCGCCTGGCCGAGGGGCGAACGACGATCACGATCGCGCACCGTCTGTCGACCGTCCGCGACGCCGACCAGATCGTGGTGCTCGACGGCGGCCGGATCGTCGAACGGGGCACCCACGACGAGTTGATGGAGCGCCGCGGCGCGTATGCCGGGCTGGTGGCCCGGGACGTGACCGGCGTGATCGACGAGATCGCCGGCGAGGCCTCGTGATCGACGAGATCGCCGGCGAGGCCTCGTGAGCGGCGGCCGAGCGGCGAGCGAGCTGCTGCTCGTCGGGAGCCTGCCGGCGCAGTCGACAGATCAGGCGTTTCGCGCCGGCGCCGAGCTGTTCGGGGACCTGGTGTTCGCGCTCCCCGACGGCGAGACCGGTCCGCGCGCGGCGTGGGTGGGCTACGAGCGCGAGCGGCTCGTCCGCCCGAACCCCGACGTCGAGGTCGCGGAGGAGACCGCGTCGCCGACCGGCATCCCGAGGCATGCCTACGAGACGCCCGTGTTCAAGATGCGCTCCGGGGTGGACGAGCTGCACTTCGACACGTGGCCGCGGATCGACGACGCGATCGCGTCGTGGCGGGAATTCCGCGCGCTGCGCGATGAAGGGGTGATCCCAGCCGGGGTGCGCTTCCAGGTCGGGCTGCCGTTCCCGTCCAGCGCCTTGAACGGCTTCAAAGCCGATTTCGCCGGCGACTACCCGGTCGCCGAGCGGGCGTACGAGGACCTCGTCGGCCGCGAGCTTGTGCGCCTGCTCGGCGAGATCCCGGTCGAGGATCTCGCGATCCAGTGGGACATGGCCTACGAGGTCCAGGACATCGAGGGCGTACTTGCGTGGACTCCGGAAGGGGCGTGGGAGCGGTTCGCCGGTCCGGTGAGCCGGCTCACGCCACAGATCCCCGAAGACGTCATGGTCGGCTACCACCTTTGCTATGGGACATTCCCCGAATGGCCAATGTACGAGGCGCGCGACTACGAACTGCTTGTGCGAATGGCCAACTACGCGGTCGCCAACTCCGGGCGCACGGTCGACTGGGTGCACATGGCGGGGCCGCGCTACCTGCGGTCCGAGGACAAGCGCTTCTTCCGGCCTTTGAGTGATCTCGACGTGGGGGAGACGCGCGTGTATCTCGGGATCGTGTTGCCGATCGACGGCCTTGCCGGCCTCCGCCGGCGCCACGCCACCGCGTCGCGGTACCTGAGCGACTTCGGCGTGGCGATGTACTGCGGCTTCGGCCGCCAGCCCGGCGCCGACGGCATGCAGACGATGCAGGAGCACCGCGACGTGGTGGTGGCGCTTCGCGACGCGGTGGCGTAACACGGTCGCGCCGCGCTTCCCTGTAAAACGCAGCAAAGTTGGCCCGCTGGTCGGGGCTGTTTCCACATAAGCACCCCGCACATGCTTATGTGCGCCTGATAACGGTCCGGCAGGGTGGTTCGGCACGTTTTACATAGAGCTACCGCCGGCGAGCCAGGTTGAGATCAAATAGTTCCCAATCGTGCCCGGCGGCGGCAGGATGATCGCGCCGGCGCCGAGCGCCCGATCGAGCTCGTCGCGCCCCCACCAGCGCGCCTCGACCAGCTCGTGCGGGTCGGGCGTGGCGCGCGCGTCGGCGGCGGCCGGATCGGCGAACGCCCAGAAGCCGATCATCAGAGCCTGCGGAAACGGCCACGGCTGCGAAGTGACGTACTCGACCGAGACGACCTCGACGCCGGTCTCCTCGCGGGCCTCCCGGATCACCGCCTCCTCGGGCGTCTCGCCGGGCTCGACGAAGCCGGCGAGCGCCGACCACCGGTTCTCGGGCGCGCCGCGCCGGCGGCTGAGCAGGCACCGGTCGCCGGACTGCACGAGCATCGTGATCGCGGGATCGGTCCGCGGAAACTGGATCAGCCCGCAGACGGGGCAGCGGCGCCGGTGGCCGGCCGCCTCGACCACGGTGGCGTCGCCGGAGCGCCCGCAGTAGCGAGCGACGCGGTGCCAGCCGATCAGCGCCACCGCGTAGGCGGCGAGCGCCGCCTCGGCCGGCTCGAGCTCGTCCGCCAAGCCGCGGAGCGGAACGAAGTTCAGGATCTCGCCGTCCGCGGGCGCACCGGCGGTCGCGTCGTAGGCGAACAGCGCCGCGCCCGCGTCGTCGAGCCCGAGGAACGTGAGCTCGGCGCCGTCGGAGAGCGCGTCGACCGGGACGCGCGCGAGCGCGGGCCCATCGGCGACCGCGACCTCCTGGCCCTGTCCGACGAGCACAACCCGGGACCCGTCGGCGTCGCGCAGCCGCTCGGCGGTCCCGTCGTCGCGTTGATGGGCGGCACGGTCGAGCGTGCCGCCGGCGAACGCGATCTTCCCGGAAGCCGGCCCCATCGCGCAGAACGATTTCAGATGGTGGCGAGAGGCGGCGACCGACCCGTGGGTCCCGACCCGCCCGCGGTTAGCTCCCTTCCGTTCCTCGGGACCGGGACGGGACCCTAAACCGCATGCTGACTCTGTCAAGCAACCCATTTTTGGAGTGTCACAGGAGTTACGCGGATTCAGGCGGTTACTGGCAGGTGGACGTCCGCGGAGTTACCTACACGTCCGGGACCAGCGTCAGGGCGGCGGATGCCGGGTAGGGGTTACACAAGGAGGTACCTGCAAATGGCGACAACCGCGTCCACCCCTGGCGAGATCGGCACGATCGAGACCAACATCCCCGCACGGCTCGACCGCCTACCCTGGTCCCGCTGGCACTGGAAGATCCTTGTCGGACTGGGGACGGTATGGATCCTCGACGGTCTCGAGGTGACGATCGTCGGGTCGATCGCCGGCGCGATCTCGGCGAAGGGCAGCGGCATCAACATCTCCTCCGCTGAGGTAGCGGGCTGGGCGGCGTCGATGTATGTCGCGGGCGCATGCTTCGGGGCGTTGCTGTTCGGTCAGCTCACCGACCGGTTCGGCCGCAAGAAGCTATTCATGATCACGCTTGGGGTGTACCTGGCCGCCACGATGGCGACGGCGTTCGCCTGGACGCCCCTGTTCTTCTTCGCCTGCCGGTTCGTGACCGGGATGGGCATCGGTGGCGAGTACAGCGCGATCAACTCGGCGATCGACGAGCTGATTCCCGCGCAGCACCGTGGCCGGATCGACATCGTCATCAACGGGACGTACTGGGCGGGCGCCGCCGCGGGCGCGCTCCTGTCCGTGGCCGCGCTGCACATCTTCTCGCCACTGCTGAGCTGGCGCGTGTGCTTCGGGCTCGGGTTCGTCCTCGGAATGGCGATCCTGTTTGTCCGGCGCCACGTGCCCGAGAGCCCGCGCTGGCTGTTTATTCACGGGCGCGACGACGAGGCCGAGCAGATCACTCGCCAGATCGAGCGCGAGGTCGAGGGGAGCACCGGCAAGCCGCTGGACGATCCCGACCCCGCCGACGAGATCGCGATCCGGCAGCGCAAGACGATCAGCCTGCTCGAGATCGCGCGGACCGTGGTCAAGACATATCCGAAGCGAAGCGTGCTCGGGCTGGCGCTGTTCATCGGCCAGGCGTTCCTCTACAACTCGATCCTGTTCGGCTACGCCACGCTGCTGAGCACCTTCTTCCACGTGGCAACCGCGAATGCGCCGTACTACCTCGTCGCGTTCGCGGCGGGCAACCTGCTCGGGCCGGTGATCCTCGGCGGACTGTTCGACTCCGTCGGCCGCCGCCCGATGATCGCGGGCACGTACATCCTGTCCGGCGTGCTGCTGCTCGTGACCGGCTACATGTTCGAGCAGCATCAGCTGACCGCCGCGACGCTCACGGTGGCGTGGTCGGTCGTGTTCTTCTTCGCCTCGGCCGGGGTCAGCGCCGCGTACCTGACGGTCTCGGAGATCTTCCCGCTCGAGACGCGCGCGCTCTGCATCGCGCTGTTCTACGCGGTCGGCACCGGCCTCGGCGGCATCATCGGGCCTCAGCTGTTCGCGCCGATGATCGCGACCGGCAAGGCGTCCGAGGTGTTCAAGGCGCTGGCGATCGGCGCGGTCCTGATGATCATCGGCGGTGTCACCGAGATCGCGTTCGGGATCGACGCAGAGCGAAAGGCGCTCGAATCGATCGCCAAGCCGCTGACCGCGGTCACGACCGCCGCGCGAAGCGGCGCGTCCCGTGCCGGCGCGGCGGCTCGGCGCACCCGGCCCGGCGGCGCCGCCCCGCAGACGCGTTCCGCCCCGCAGACGCGTTCCGCCCCGCAGACGCGTTCCGCCCCGCAGACGCGTTAGGACCATCGCCTCGCACCGCGCCGCGCGCCCCTTCGTCAAGGGGTCGCGGCGCGGTGCGGGCTCAAACGACCTGTATGTACGTCATAACCACCGGCCCGATGCGGATGACGTCGCCGTCCGCGATGTTGGTGGCGATGATCTGGCGGCCGTTGACGTATGTGCCGTTGGCGCTGCGGTTGTCGAGCAGCCGGGTGTGATGTCCGTTGCGCACGAGGATCGCGTGGCTGCGCGACACGCGCTGCTCTTCGATCCGGACGTCGGAGGTGAGGCCGCGGCCGATGTGGACGACCTTCTCGTCGAGCGGCACGAGCCAGTCCGTGCCGTTGTCGCAGAATGCCAGGTAGTGCCCGAACGGGGCGAGCCGCCGGCTGATCGCGCGGCTGCGGGTGCGGTGGTCGAGCAGCGCAAGCGAGTTGAGGATCGGCGCGGTCGCGCCGGCCTCGAGCGGCGCCGTCTCCTGCTCGCGGGGGAGCATGACGGTTGCCTCGCGCGGAGGTGAGACCGATTGCTCTGAGTGGTGGAGGGGCGCTTGCGTCGTCATGGGATCATCAGATCAAGCCTCCGGCAGAGCCACGTCAAGCAAAGCTAAGAGGTGTCGAAGACCGCGCTGACGGTAACGTGACACCGGTCACGCGCGGGTAACACGACTGAGGCGTGACAACGTCACGTGCGAGTGCAGGACACGCGCTCGCCGTCAGCTGACAGCCATCGCAAGCGTGAGCTCGCGCGAGTCCGCGTCGGGGTCCTCGACCAGCTTTGCCAGCTTCTCGCGCGTCCCGTGCTCGTCCGTGGGCGAATATACGACCAGGCGCTGCTCACCAGCTTCTCCGTACCCGAACACGGCGTGGTCGAACGTAAGCTCCCCTGCGACGGGGTGCGTGAGCTCCTTGCGTCCGTCGCCGCTGCCGGCGACCTCGTGGCGCTTCCACAGCTTCCGGAACTCGGGACTCGACAGGTTGAGCGCGGAGACCAGCTCCTCGAACGCCGGGTCGCCGATGTTCCTCGCGCTGTCCGCGCGGAACTTGGCTACGACCAGGCGGGCACTGCCTGCCCAATCGCCCGAGCACAGCGTGCGCCGCGAGGGATCCATGAACCACAGCCAAACGTGGTTGCGCGAAAGCGGATCGGGCCCCGGCGCCCAGCTGAACACGGCCTCGAACGGTCTGTTCCAGGCCAGGTAGTCCCAGCGGCGGCCGAGCAGATAGGCGGGACCGGGCCCGATGTTCTCGACCAGGCGGCGGAGGTTGGGCGAGACCTCCTCGGCCGGCGCCTTGCACGGCTTGGCGTGCTCACCGCGGCCGAGCAGGATCAGGTGCGAGCGCTCGGCCGGCGTCAGCCGCAGCGCGCGCGCCAGCGCTTCGAGCACGTCGAGCGAGGCGCGGACGTCGCGTCCCTGCTCGAGCCACGTGTACCAGGTGTTCCCGACTCCGGCCAGGAGCGCGACCTCTTCGCGCCGCAGCCCCGGCGTGCGCCGGCGGCTGCCGTCGGGGAGGCCGACGTCCTCGGGCTGCAGGCTCGAGCGCTTCGTGCGCAGGAAGTCGGCCAGCTCCTCGCGCCGTCGCTCGCCATTAGCCGCTTTGGTTCTCACGTGAGCCGCTCCGTTGCCGTTATCCGATTGCTTGGGTGTCAGGTCCACTACCAGGATAAACCCCTCTCTTGTACCTGGATAAGCATTATCGCACCATATCACTCGTGAACGCAATCGCCCCCCTGAAAACTGAATCCACGCGTTCTAAGAACGCGCTCTTGTTCGTCGTCTGCCTCGCCCAGTTCATGGTCATCCTCGACGTCGCGATCGTCAACGTCGCGTTGCCGTCGATGCGGTCCGGGCTGCATTTCTCGACCACCGGCCTGCAGTGGGTGGTCAACGCCTACACGCTGACGTTCGCCGGCTTTCTGATGCTCGGCGGACGCTCGGCCGACCTGCTCGGGCGTCGCCGCGTGTTCCTCATCGGCACGGCGATGTTCGCGCTCTCCTCGCTCGGATGCGCGCTCGCCGACTCGCGTGATCTGCTGATCGCCGCGCGCGCGATCCAGGGCCTCAGCGGAGCCGTACTCTCGCCGGCCACGCTGTCGATCATCACCGCCTCGTTCGCCGAGGGCCGCGAGCGCAACCGCGGCCTGGCCGCTTGGGGCGCCGTCGGTGGACTCGGAGCCTCCTCGGGCGCGCTGCTCGGCGGCGTGCTGACGCAGGCGTTCGGATGGCAGGCGATCTTCGCCGTGAATGTGCCGCTCGGGATCGTCGCGGTCGCGCTCGGCGCCCGTCTGATCCCGGCGACCGCGAAGGCTGGGGGAACCCGCCACTTCGACCTGACCGGCGCCGTGCTCGTCACCGCCAGCCTCGTCAGCCTGACCTACGGGATCGTCCGCACCGACACGATCGGCTGGGGCGCCCCCGGCGTGATTCTGCCGCTGGCCGCTGGCGTGGTCCTGCTCGCGGCGTTCTTGCTGGTCGAGGCGCGGTTCGCGCGCGAACCGCTCGTGCCGCTCTCGATCTTCCGAGTGGGCCACCTGCGAGCCGCGAACGCGGTAGTGCTGCTGCTGTACGCCTCGCAGTTCCCGGCCTGGTTCTTCCTGACGCTGTACATGCAGCAGGTCCTTCACTACGACGCGATCGAGGCCGGGCTCGGCTTCCTGCCGATGACGCTGTCGATCTTCGTGGCGTCGACGCTCGCGCCACGGGTGGTGGCCCGCTTCGGCCCACGCCGGGTAATCGCCACCGGGATGCTGACCTCGGCGGTCGGGCTGATGCTGCTGAGCGGCGTCGCCCCGGGGGGGACCTACGTGCACACGATCCTGCTCGGTGCGCTGCTGTCTGCGCTCGGGATGGGCTTCACGCTCGTGCCCGCGACGATCGTCGCGATGCAGGGCATCGAGCGCTCGCAGAGCGGCGTCGCCTCGGGCCTCCTTAACACCTCGCGGCTCGTCGGCGGGGCGCTCGGGCTGGCCGTGCTGTCGACGATCGCGGCCGGGCAGGCGAGCTCCGCCGTCGGTGCGGCCCCGACCGCGATCGCGGTCACGAACGGCTTCGGGCTCGCCTACCACGTCGGCACCGTGTTCGCGCTCGCCGGCGCGGCGATCGCCGCGTTCCTCCTACGCGAGCCCGCGGACACCGATGTCGTCCGTCTACCGACCATCGAGGAGGGTGAGCATGAGGCGCTGGCTGCTTGATGTGACCCGCAGGCCGGTGACGGTCGTGGAAGTGCCCGGGTTGAACGCCGCCCCGATTAGGATGACCCTCGGTCATGCTGCCGACGCATCACCTGCTCCCGTTCCTGCTCACGGTCTACGTCCTGATCCTGATCCCGGGCCCGAGCGTGCTGTTCGTGGTCAGCCGTGGGGTGTCGCTCGGGCGGCGGGCGGCGCTCGCGACGGTCGCCGGGAACGCGAGCGGCTTTGCGCTCCAGCTGCTGCTGGTGTCGATCGGAGTGGGCTCGCTGGTGGCGCGGTCGGACGCGGTGTTCACGACGCTGAAGTTGCTCGGCGCCGCGTACCTCGTGTTCCTGGGCTTGCGGAACATACGCGACCGTAAGCAGCTCGCCGCGCTGTTCGCACCGGAGGTACGGGTGGCGCCGAAGCCGCTGCGCCGGATCGTCCGCGAGGGGTTCTTCGTCGGCGCGACCAACCCGAAGGGAGTGATCATCTTCACGGCCGTCTTGCCGCAGTTCATCGATCGCTCGCACGGCCACATCACGTTGCAGATCGCGTCGCTCGGCGCGATCTGCATCGTGATCGCGCTGCTCTCGGACGGCGCGTGGGCGATCGCGTCGGGCACCGCGCGGGAATGGCTCGGGCGGTCCTCGCGCCGGCTCGAGTGGATGACCGCGGGCGGTGGCGCGACGCTGATCGCGCTCGGGTTCGGCCTCGCGCTCACCAGCCGCAGGAGCTGAGCGGCGCGTGGGCTCGCGAAGCTCGCGGCGAAGCGCGGGGATCCTGCTGCACCGCGGTCGCGGCGACGGGCTCGAGGTGCTGCTCGTCCATCCGGGCGGCCCTGCATGGTCCAAGCGGGACGCCGGCGCCTGGTCGATCCCCAAGGGCGAGTACGCCGACGGCGAGGATCCGCTCGACGCCGCGCGGCGCGAGTTCGAGGAGGAGCTAGGCAGCCCGGCGCCGCCGGGCGATGCTGAGGATCTCGGCGAGATCCGGCAGCGCAGCGGCAAGCGCGTGCACGGCTGGGCGCTCCCCGGCGATCTGGACGTGAGCACGGTGGTGAGCAACACGGTCGACTTTGAGTGGCCGCCCCGCTCGGGCCGGGTCATCGAGATCCCCGAGGTCGACCGGGCCGAGTGGTTCGGGCTGGGCGTCGCTCGCGAGAAGATCAACGCCGGGCAGGTGACGTTGCTGGATCGACTGGAGGACTTGCTCGGTAGCAACACCGGGTAGCAACGCCGGGTGATCCTTTCGAGCGAGCGGATCGGGCCGACCGCCCACTACACCGAGCGCATGGGTTCGCTGAGTGATCGTCACCGCGTCCACGAGGTCGACGCCCTGCGCAAGGACGACGGACCGGGGGAGCATCGCCGCGGTCGCCGCCGAGCCCGATCCCGGCCAGGGAAGCCGACTCGCTAACATCCTTGAGGCGTCAATCACCTTACCTTCGGAGGCGTCCACCGCATGATTTCGGCCACTCTGTACAGCGATCCGGCCTGCCCTTGGGCATATTCCGAGAGCCCCGCTCTCCGCGTGATCGAGTGGCGATACGGCGACCAGCTCGACTGGCGCCTCGTGCTCGTCGGGCTGACCGAGGATGCCGCGCAGTACGAGGCCCGTGGCTACTCGCCGATCCGCGGCGCGCTCGGGCAGGCACGGTTCCGCAGCCGCTACGGGATGCCGTTCTCGCCGGCGCCGAAGGCGCGGCTGAGCGCGACCTCGCGCGCGTGCCGGGCGGTCGTGGCCGCCCGCATGACGCACCCCGGTAGCGAGTGGCGAGTGTTCCGAGCGATCCAGCTCGCGAACTTCAACACGCCGCTGCTGCTCGACGACGACGCCAACCTGGCCGACGCGCTGCGGGGCATCCCGGGCATCGACGCCGACCAACTGGTCTCCATGATCGATGCTCCCGAGGTCGTCGAGGCCTACCGCGCCGACAAGGACGAGACCCGCAGGGCGGAGGGGTCCGCGGCCGAGCTGCAGGGCAAGACCGCGACCACCGACGGTCCCGTAAGGTTCACGGCGCCGTCGATCGTGTTCGAGCAGAACGGGACGAGGCTAGTGGCCGGGGGGTTCCAGCCGGTCGAGGCCTACGACATCCTGGTCGCAAACATCGATCCGCAGCTTCATCGCGAGCCGTCGCCCGAGACCCCGGCGCCGTTGCTCGAGCGGTTCAATGACGGCCTGACCACGCAGGAGGTCGCGGCGCTGATGGCGGGGAACAACGAAGCGCCGGACCGGGCCGCCGCCGAGGCCGCCCTGCTCGAGCTCGTGGGCGCCGGCGACGCGATCCGTCATCCGTTCGGCGACGACGCCGTGTGGCAGTCGGCCACGGCCTCAGAGCCAATGGCTTTCGGCTCGGCCCACGCGCTCGCCGTCAGCTGACCGCGGAATCCGGCTCAGGAGCAGTGATCCCCCCGAATCGAGACGAGCCGGATTCCGTTACGGAATTCGGCGCCGACGTCTCAGGTCGGCCCGAGCGTGTCTAAGCCGAATTCCGCGGACTCGCGCACCACGTTCGACCTGAGCACACTCCCGCTGCCGATCGTCCAGGCGCCGATGGCCGGCGGACCGTCGACGCCCGAGCTCGCGATCGCGGTGTGCGAGGCCGGCGGGCTCGGCTTCCTGGCCGCGGGATACAAGCGCGCCGACGCGGTGAGAGACCAGATCCGGACCGTGCGCGCCGCGACCGCCGCGCCGTTCGGGGTCAACGTATTCGTGCCGGCACCGGAGCCCGCCGACCCGGCGGCGCTCCGCGACTACCTCGATCGACTGGCGCCCGAGGCCGACCGCCAGGGAGCCGAGCTCGGCGAGCCCCGGTTTGACGACGACGACTGGGAGGCCAAGCTCGAAGTGATGTACGAGGAGCGGCCGGCGGCAGTGTCGTTCACGTTCGGCTGCCCGGAGGCATCGGTGGTGAACCGTCTGCACGGAGTCGGGGTCGCCGTGTGGGTTACGGTCACGAACCTGCCGGAGGCGCTCGTGGCGCGCGAGGCCGGCGCGGATTCGCTCGTCGCCCAGGGAACCGAGGCCGGCGGCCATCGCGGGGGGTTCGTCGACGACGGCTCCGACGAGGGCGGGATCGGGCTGCTCGCGTTGCTTCGCGTCCTCGCCGGCGGGACGCCGCTGCCGCTGATCGCGACGGGTGGGATCGCCGACGGCGCCGCGCTGGCGGCCGTGCTGTGCGCCGGCGCGAGCGCGGCCCAGGTCGGCACCGCGCTTATGCTCGCGCCCGAGGCTGGGACCGCGGACGCGCAGCGAGCGCTGCTCGCCGAGCGGCGGCCGACGCAGGTGACCCGGGCGTTCACGGGCCGCCCGGCCCGTGGGATCGTCAACCGGTTCATGGAGCAGCACTCGGGCGTTGCGCCGGTCGCCTACCCGGAGATCCACCACGTCACGAGTCCGCTCCGGGCCGCCGCGCGCCGGAGCGGGGATGCCGACGCGTTCAACCTGTGGGCCGGGCAGGCCCACGAGCTCGTTCGGGCGCGGCCGGCGGGCGAGATCGTGCGGCAGATGGCGGCCGAGGCGGCCGCGACCGTCGCTCGGCTCAGCGCGGCCCTGCGCGATCCAGGTACCAATTCCGACCGGTGCTGATGAACCGAGTCGCCTCGTCGGCGTCGTCGCGGTCGAGCGGCACCAGCGTGAACCGGGTGATCGTGCGCTGAGCGCCGATCTGGTCTGAGTAGAGGAGCTCGACGGTCATCGGCTCGCGCTGGGAGATCGCGTCCGCGATCTCGCGGTAATACGGATCGTCGCGGTCGCGGATCGCCCCCTGCCATAGGCCCACGTCGCCGGCCGGGATGTACAGGTCGCGCGTCTGGGTCCGAAACTCGTCCTCGGGAAAGTGCTCGACCGTGGTGCGAGTCAGCCCGGCGCGCACGCCCCACCCCTGGCACACGCCGATCCCCGAGCCGATATTCCGCAGGCTCATCACGAGATAGATCACTTCGTCCACACTCTCGGCCGTGCCGCGGCCGCCGGCGACATGTACCCAGTGCCGGTCGACGAACATGATCTTCTGCTCGGGGTCGACGCCGAGTCGCGACTGGGCCAGCAGTGGCCGGCGCTGCTCCTGGAGGGCGATTTCGGCGATCCGCGCCGACCGGTTGGACGAACGTACCGCGGCGAACGTCGCCACCGCGAGCACCAGCGTCCCCGCGCCTGTCGCCAGCGAGGAGATCGTCTCCCAGTCGGCCACCGGAGCTATCCGCCCGTGAACGCCGGCGCGCGCTTCTCGACGAACGCCGCGGTGCCCTCGAAGAAGTCCCTGGTCCGCCCGAGCGCGTGCTGCAGCTCGGCCTCGAGGTCGAGCTGCGCGTCGAGGTCGCCGTAGATGAACTGGTTGAGCGCGCGCTTGCTGGCGGCGTAGGAGCGCGTCGGGCCGGCGGCGAGCCGCTCGACCAGCGCGTCTGCCTCGGCCAGCAGGCGATCATCCGGATAGACCCAGTTGACGAGACCCCACTCGAGCGCCTGCGGGGCCGGGATCCGCTCACCCAGCATCGCCATCTGGAACGCCCGCGCCCTCCCGACCGCCGGCGGGACGAACGCGGTCGAGCCGCCGTCGGGCATCAGGCCGATGTTGACGAAGGCGAGCCCGAAGAACGCCGACTCCGCCGCCATGATCAGGTCGCAGGCCAGCGCCAGCGAGCAGCCGATCCCGACCGCCGGTCCGTTGACGGCGGCGACCACCGGCTTCTCGAGGCGCCGCAGCCCGGCGATCGCCGGGTGATAGACGTCGTGCAGCTCCTTGTGGATGTCGGGCATGCCGTCTTCGGCGGGCTCGAAGCCGGCCTTCAGGTCCGCGCCCGAGGAGAAGCCGCGTCCGGCACCCGTGACCAGCACCGCCCTCACGGAGTCGTCGGCGGCGTCGCGCTCGATGATCGTGCGCAGATCGAAACCGAGCTGGGGCGTCCAGGCGTTGAGCGAGTCGGGGCGGTTGAGCGTCAGCCGGCCGACGCCGCCCGACTGCTCCCAGATGATCGTCTCGTAGGACAAGTCGACTACTCCTCTCGTTCGAGCTTCAACGGCAGCTTCTCGAGGCCGTAGATCCCCGACGGGGTGCCGAACTCGGGCTCGCCGTCGAGCGTGAGCGACGTCACCCGCTCGGCCAAGAACGCGAGCCCCTCTTGCATCTCGACGCGGGCCAGATTGGCGCCCACGCAGTAGTGGATACCCGCGCCGAACGTGAGCAGGCGGACGCCGCCACGCTCGGCGGTCAGGTCGAACCGGTCGGGCTCGATCGCTTCTCGGTTGGCGTGCCAGGCGGAGACGAGCACGATCGAGCCGGCCGGGAAGGTCACGCCTCGATGGTCGACCTCGTCGACCAGGATCCGTGCGGTGAACGGCGTGATCGGCTCGAACCGGAGCGCCTCCTCGACCGCCGCCGACGCGAGGCCCCGCGGTTCCGCACGGAGCAGCTCCCACTGGTCGGGATGGGCCGCCAGCAGTCGGATCGCGTGGGCGAGCTGGCTCTGGCTGGTGTCGACGCCGCCGACGAGGATGTTCAGCACGAGGTTGCGGAGCTCGTCGTCGGTCAGGCGATCGCCCGCCTCCTCGGCCTCGATCAGGGCCGAGATCAGGTCGTCGCCCGGCGCCGGCCGCCGGCGCGCGATCAGCTCGTCCTCGTAGGCATAGAACTCGGCGACGGCCTGCTCGATCTCCGCGCGCTCTCCCGTCAGGCTGGTCGGGTCGAACTGGCGCTGGATCATGTTCGACCAGTGATGGAGCCGCGGCGCGTCCTCGAGCGGCGCCCCCATCACCTCCGCGATCACGAGCGACGGGTACGGCTTGGCGAACGTGGCGATGAACTCGCAGCGTCCGTCGGCCGGAACCTCGGCCAGGAGCTGCTCGAGGAACCGCCGCATCGCCGGCCGGTAGCGGTCGACGGCGCGGGGAGCGAGCGCCGGGTTGACGAGGTTGCGCAGCCTCCGGTGGTCGTCGCCGTTGATGTTGATGATGTTCTTCACGACCTCCTCGCGGAGCGGACCCTCGGTCACCTGAAACAGGTCGGCGATCGTCAGTCCCGGAAACACGGCCGCCTTGGTCCGCAGGAAGAACTCACCCGCCTCGCGGTCGAGCACGATGTAGCCGAAAGGGCTGGCCGCGAGCCAGCCCTCGTGGCCTTCGATCTCTAACATCGCGGTGCGGTAGCGGTCGCCGCGGAGGTCGGCGGCCGTGTGGTCGAAGCTCGGCAGGTCGAGCTCGGCGGCGAGCGTCACCGGGCCGAGCATAATGACCCCGGCAGGAACTCGCGGGCGCGCGGGGAAACGACCGCCATGTCTCGCAGCGTTGCGATCGCGATCACGTTCGCGGCCGGACTGATCGTCGGTCTTCAGTCCCCCGCGAACTCGGCGCTGTCCGATCACGTGGGCGATTTCGGCGCCGCGTTCGTCAGCGTCACGGTCACGTTCGCGATCGTCGCCGCGGTGCTCTTGATCGCCGGGCACCCCGGCCGGCTGTCCGGTCTGACCGCGGCCCGGCCGGAGCAGTTCCTCGGCGGTGTCGGTGGCGCCGCGGTGGTCACTGCCGGCCTGATCGCGGTTCGCACGCTCGGCGCAGCCGCAGTGGTGGCGCTGCTGGTATGCGCGCAGCTTGCGATCTCGATCGTGGCCGACCGGCTCGGCTGGTTCGGGCTGCACCACGTCGGGATCGGCGCCGGCCGGCTGATCGGGCTGGCGCTGGTGATCGCCGGGACCGTGCTGATCACGCGGACCTGAGGTGCCGTCGGCGGGAGCTCCTGCAGCGGGGGTCAGTCACAAATCGCCAACAATTCGGTTACAAGTCGACAACTCCTGGCCTGAGCCGGATCGCGAGAGTGTCCGCGGCGCCCCGGGCGGCGGCGCCGGCGGAATGCAAACGGAAAGGAGACCCTCCATGGCGCGAAAGCGCGTGCTCTTGCTGCTACTGGCAGCACTCGTGGTCGCCGGGGCCAGCGTCGCGGTGGCGCAGGCATCAACCGGCGCCCGATCCCATCGTCACGACGACGACCAGGCGTTCGGAGGCTGGGGCGGCGGCTCCGGCACCCGGACGCCGATCAAGCACGTCGTCGTGATCTTCCAGGAGAACGTGTCGTTCGACCACTACTTCGGCACCTATCCCAACGCTGCCAACACCGACGGCCAGACGTTCCATGCGGCGCCGGGCACGCCGGCGGTCGACGGTCTCACTCCGGCGACGAGCTATTCGTTGCCGCCGAACCTACGCCACTCGGGCAACCTGCTGACGAGCAACCCGAATACCGCACTGCCACAGCGTCTGGACAGCACTCCGACCGGTGCGACCGGCAGCGCGGGCGGCCAGCTCACCTGTGATCAGGACCACGACTACAGCGACGAGCAGCAGGCGTTCGACAACGGAAAGATGGACCACTTCGTCCAGAGCACCGGAACTGACGGCGGTAGCACCAGCCCGTTCGGCACCCCGTGCCAGGCCTCCCAGGTCATGGACTACTACGACGGCAACACCGTCACCGCGATGTGGAACTACGCCCAGCACTTCTCGCTCGAGGACAACTCGTTCGGGACCACGTTCGGCCCCTCGGCGCCCGGCGCGATCAACGTCACCTCCGGCGACACCGGGAGTGTCGACACCTCGCACGAGTCGGGAGGCCCCACCAACCCGGTCACCGTCTCGAGCTCGACCTCGCCCGACGGCGACATCACGCCCGACGGCAACGGCGGGTACTCGCTCACGAGCGACGCCCAGCCGTACTGGGATGACTGCTCGACTCGGGACGCCGTCGCGATGAACGGCGAGAACATCGGCGATGTTCTGAACAAGGCCGGGCTGTCCTGGGGCTGGTTCGAGGGCGGCTTCGACCCGACGACCACGTTCGCCGCGGCCTCGGCCGGGACCGGGCGTAGCGGGCAGCCGACGTCGCAGTTCATCCCCGACGAGTTCTCGGGAAGCTTCACCGGCAAGAACGTCCCCGCGCACGCCTCCAACCAGGCGCTGTGCGACGCGGTGCATCCGGTCGGCGTGGCCCTGGGCGGCACCGGCCAGTGGGGCTATAAGGATGACTACATCCCGCACCACGAGCCGTTCCAGTTCTACGCTTCGACGGCCAATCCGCATCACCTGACGATCCCGACCGACGGCGCCGGCCAGGACACGCTCGCCGGGCTCCAGGAGATCGGGACCGACACGCAGTCCTACGTCAACGGCGTCCCGCAGTTCAACACCCCGAACCATCAGTACGACACCAGCGACTTCGATCAGCTGGTGGCCGCGATCGGCGACGGTGAGGTGGCCCCGTCGGCGCTGCCGGCGGTCAGCTTCCTCAAGGCCCCGGGCTACGAGGATGGCCATCCCGGTTACTCAGATCCGGAGGACGAGCAGGCGTTCGTGACCCGCGAGATCGACTCGCTGATGCGCACACCCGACTGGCACAGCACGGTCGTGATCGTCAACTGGGACGACTCGGACGGTTGGTATGACCACGTCTACAGCGGCGTCACCAACCCGTCGCTGTCGCCGGCCGACAATCTGACCAACACCAACACCAACACGATCGGCCCGGGCTCGCCGACCTCGGGCCAGTGTGGACCGAAACCGCAGACGAAGGCGCCGCTCGCGGGCGAGCAGGGTCGCTGCGGCTTCGGGCCCAGGATCCCGATGCTCGTGATCTCAGCGTTCGCGCGTGCCAACCACGTCGACAACGACCTGACAGACCAGGCCTCGATCATCAACTTCGTCGAGTACAACTGGCACCTGCCCGGCATCCCCGGTTCGGCCGATCAGGTTCTGTCCGAGCTGGACCGCTCTGAGGGCATTCCGTTCGACCTGGCCGGGATGTTCGACTTCCAGCGTCCGCAGGCCAATCGGTTGATCCTCAGCCCCGTGACGGGTGAGCCGGCGGCCGGCCGCGGCCACCATCACGGCTGGCAGTAGCACCCAGTCACACGTTGCTCACGGCGGCCGGGGCCTTCGGGTCCCGGCCGCCGGCGTTAAGGGGGCGGCGGCATACCGGCCGGCGCCGGCGGCTGCGGCATCCAGGCCGCTGAATCACCTGCATATTGCGGCATTTGACGACAGCGGACTGGACCGTGCCGTGTCCCGCATGCCCCACATGCCTGACGCGCCACGGTCCAGCCCGGACGCCCTGATTGACGTGCTTTGCAGGTCCGGCGCCGGCTCTGACCGCCAACTGCCGCGGAATCGGCTAGAACTCATTAACAACTCGTTCACAAGTCGACAGCGTCTGATCTCCGAGCCGCCCAGAACGAGCCTGCCGGCGTCGGTGATAGGGGCGCCGCCGGCCGAATGCAAGCGAAAGGAGCGGTTATGGCGCGCAACCGCCTTCTATTGGTGCTCGTGGCAGCCGTCGCGATCGCAGGGGTCAGCGTCGCGGTCGCACAGGCCTCGACCAAAGGCCGATCCCACCATCACGGCCGACACGCGGGACAGGGAGGCGGCCCTGCCACCGCCACCCCGATCAAGCATCTGGTCGTGATCTTCCAGGAGAACGTCTCCTTCGATCATTACTTCGGGACGTATCCGAACGCGACCAACCAGGACGGCTCGCCATTCCACGCACTGCCGGACACCCCGACGGTGAACGGTCTGTCGGGTTCGTTGCTGACCGACAACCCCAACCTCTTCAATCCTCAGCGGCTGAGCCACTCCCAGGCCGTCACCTGTGACCAGGACCACGGCTACACGGCCGAGCAGCAGGCCTTCGATATGGGTCTGATGGATAAGTTCGTCCAGTTCACCGGCGTCTCCAGCTGCTCGCCTCCGGAGTTCGGCGAGCCGGGGCTGGTCATGGACTACTACGACGGCAACACCGTCACCGGGCTGTGGAACTACGCCCAGCACTACGCGCTGAGCGACAACTTCTACGGGACGAACTTCGGTCCCTCGACGCCGGGCGCGATCAACGTCTCGGCGACGAACACCTTCGGCGTGATCTGCGGTCCGGCGAGCGCCGTGACCGGCGCGCCGCCGTGCACCGCCGCGCCCGGCGGCACGCCCGCGACTCCCGGCACCGTACAACCGCAGGGGCCCGGCACGCTGTACAGCGACGCCGATCCCAACTACGAGTGTGCTGGCACCGAAGACAAGAACGGCGCAGCCACGACGATCCAATTCGGCGGCAAGAACATCGGCGATCTGCTCGACCGGGCCGGGATCACGTGGGGATGGTTCGAGGGCGGCTTCGCAAGCCCGGGCTACGTTTCGGGTAAGCCGAGCACCGACGATCTGTCCAAAGTCTGCACCGGCACGTACGACAACGTCGCCGGCGTCTCGGACGTCGACTATAGCCCCGACCACGAGCCGTTCCAGTACTACGCCTCGACGGCCAACCCGATGCACCGGCCGCCGACTTCGATCGCGATGATCGGCTACCAGGATCAGGCCAACCACCAGTACGACCTGAGGGACTTCTTCGCGGCCGCGGACCATGACGACCTCCCGGCCGTGTCGTACCTGAAGGCCGCCGAGTACCAGGACGGCCACGCCGGCTACTCCGATCCGCTCGACGAGCAACGGTGGCTGACCTCGACGATCAACCGCCTCGAGCGGCTGGCGAGCTGGAAGAGCACCGCTGTCGTCATCGCCTACGACGACAGCGATGGCTGGTACGACCATCAGATCGGGCCGATCATCACGCAGTCGCAGACATCGCTCGACGCGCTGACGGGCGCCGGCATGTGCGGCTCGGACGCCTCCCGGGTGCCGAGCGGCCAGCAGTCCCGATGCGGGGTCGGTCCGCGGCTGCCGCTGCTGGTGGTCTCGCCGTTCGCAAGGCGCAACTTCGTCGACAACACGTTCACCGACCAGGCCTCGGTCGTGCAGTTCATCGAGGACAATGTCGGTGGCGAGTGCATCGGCGGCGGCGCGGCGGACGCGATGGCGGGAACGCTCGACCACCTGTTCTCGTTCAGAGGGCGTCCCGCCGGGCCACTGTTCCTCAATCCGAGCACCGCCGAGCCGGAGCGCAGGCGGTAGCTCGACGGACTCGTGACGGAAGGGTGGGGCGGCCGATTTGGCCGCCCCGCGTCAGTCCGCGGCCAGGACCCGGCCGAGCCAGTCCACGGTCCGCGGGATGTCGCCCGGGTCTACGTTGTGGGCCGCGTCCGACTCGCGGTAGTCGACCTCGAACCCGGCCTGCTCGAGCAGCTCGTGTGCCCGGCGGGCGAACGTGACCGGGATCACGGGATCGAGCCGGCCGTGGGCGATCAGGACCTTTGTGCCGTTCCGATCGTCCAGCGAGGGCTGCCAGCCGTCGACGGTCGGGATGAACCCCGACAGCGCGAGGATGCCGGCCGGCGCGGGCCGGTCGCCGTCGAGGCCGAGCGCGTAGCTCATCACGGTTCCCATCGAGAAACCGCCGAGCACGGTCCGCTCGGGGCCGATGCCGGTCTGCTCCCACAGCAGGTCGTGGAACCTCGCCAGCTCTGCGTAAGCGGCGCGGAAGCTATCGGGATCCGGGTAGCCGACGCGCGGCACCAGGTACCAGTGATAGCCGGGCGACCCCGGCAGGTGCAGCGGCGCCCGCGGCGCGACGACGTGCAGGCGCCGCTCGGGGTCGAGCACGGGGGCCAGCCCCATCAAATCCTGCTCGTCGCTGCCGCGGCCGTGGTGCAGGACGAGCAATCCCCGCGGGTCGCCGGCGGCGGGTCGCTCGATCGCGGTCAGGGCCACGCGTGCAGAGTAGTGGCCGGCGCCTCCTACACTCGATCCCGTGGCACCCAACCCCTTGAAGGCCGCGCGCGTGGTTCCGATGGCTCGGCTGCTGGCGGCGGCTCAGGTCGTGATGCTCGCGCGCCGGCACTGGCACCGGCTCGAGCCGCACGAGCGCCGGCGCGTTATCACGCTTGTCCGCGTCGCGGGCGGGCGTAGGGGCAAGCTCACGCCCGCCGAGCGCCTCGAGCTCGTGCGGCTGATCGCCAAGGCCGATCCGAAGCTGTTCGCCGGCCTGGTCGCGCAGAAGCTCTCGCCGGTGCCCTTCCCAAAGCGGATGGTTCGCGGGAAGCGCTGACACGAGCCTTGACTCTCACCTCGCGTGAGGGTCTACGGTCAGGGGCATGAAGACCGTCGGCGAAGTCTCCGAGCTCGCGCGCGTCACCGTGCGCACGCTCCACCACTACGACGAGCTCGGCCTGCTGTCGCCCAGCGAGCGATCGGAGGCCGGCTACCGGCTGTACTCCTACGACGACCTCGCGCGGTTGCAGGAGATCCTGATCTTGCGAGCGCTCGGCTTCCCGCTCGCGGAGATCGCGTCGCTGCTGGACGACCCCGACCACGATCGCCTGGGGGCGCTCGTGCGCCAACGGGAGCTGGTCGGGCGCGAGATGAACCGGCTGGGGGTGCTGGCCGCCGCGGTCGACGCGGCGATCGCGGCAGAGCGAAACGGAACCCCGATCGAGGAGGCGCAGATGTTCGACGGATTCGAACCGACCGACTACGAGGACGAGGCGCGCGAGCGCTGGGGCCGCACCGAGGTCTACCAAGAGTCGGCGCGTCGCACGCAGGCCTACGGCGAGGCGGAATGGAGCGAGATCCGGCGCGAGTCGGCGGAGATCGTGGGCGAGCTGGTGGCGGTGATGCGCGCCGGCGAGCCGGCCGACGGTGACGCGGCGCGGGCGCTCGCGGAGCGCCACCGCGGGCACATTTCACGGTGGTTCTATCCGTGCTCGCCGCGGATGCACCGCGCGGTCGGCGAGATGCACATCGCCGACGAGCGGTTCACGAGCACGTACGAGCGCGAGGAGCCCGGGCTCGCGCAGTACTTTCACGACGCGATCGTGTGGGGCGCCGACGCCGCCGAGCGCTCGGCGGTCAGTCAGTGATCAGGATGTGGCCCGGCTGGGCGGCGACGCGCTCGAGCCACGCGGAGATCGCCGGATAGGGGTCGAGCTCGAATCCGGCCTCGGGGGCCACGTGGGTGTAGGCGTACAGCGCGATGTCGGCGATCGTGTAGCGCTCGCCGACGAGGAACTCGCGCGCGGCGAGGTGGCCCTCCATCGCCTTGAGCGCAGCAATGCTGCCCCGTACCTTGGCCTCGCGATCGTCGTCCGACGGCGTGATCCCGGCGATCGCCCAGAACCGCGCCACCGCGATATGCGGCTCGTGGCTGTACTGCTCGAAGAACAGCCACTGCAGCACCTGCGCCCGCTCGAACCGGTCCTCGGGCAGGTACGGCGTGCCCTCGGCGAAGTAGAACATCATCGCGTCCGACTCGCCCATCGAGCGGCCGTCGTCGAACACGAGCGTGGGGACGCGGAGCGCTGGGTTGAGCGCGCCGAGCAGCTCGAGGCGGCCGGAGCGATCGATTACGTCGACCTCGCGGCGCTCGTACTCGATCCCCAGATGCGCGAACAGCTGCCGCACCTTGTAGCAGTTACCTGAGACCGCGGAGTCGTAGAGCAGCACGGTCGCTGGTGTGTACCAGCCGGCGCCGGTCTTGACTACGGGCCGCGTGCTTACGGGTTCGCTGAAGCCCGGCTTACGAATCGCTTGACAGTCCGCCATCCGTAAGCTGTAACTTACCGTTCGTGCACACTTACCAACAGGAGCGGGCGCTCCAGGCTCTCGGCGATCAGACGCGGCGAGAGATCTTCGAGCGGCTCACCGACGGTCCACTCGCCGTGGGCCAGCTTGCGCAGCAGCTTCCGATCAGCCGGCCCGCTGTCTCCCAGCACCTCAAGGTGCTCAAGGACGCCGGGCTCGTGTTCGACCGGCCGTCGGGGACGCGCCGCGTCTACCAGGTCGATCCGGCGGCGGTGGCGGCATTGCGCGAGTACTTCGACTCGTTCTGGGGCCAGGCGCTGGCGAGCTTTCAGGCCGTCGCCGAGAGCACCCCCGACGAAACCATCACCAGACGAGGAGAGCAAATGAGCACAGACACCGCCGTTCGTAAGGCGATCACCGTGGCCGTGCCGCAGGAGAAGGCGTTCTCGGCGTTCGCCGCGGACATCAACCGCTGGTGGCCGCGCGACCATCACATCGGCCAGGCAGAGCTCGACGAGGCGATCCTCGAGGGGCGCGAGGGAGGACGCTGGTACGAGCGGGGGGTCGACGGCAGCGAATGCGAGTGGGGAAGAGTGGTCGTCTGGGATCCGCCGGCGAGGCTCGTGCTCAGCTGGCAGATCTCTGGTGAATGGGCATACGACGCGAATCTCTGGACCGAGGTGGAGGTCACGTTCACACCCGAGGGTCCGGACCGGACCCGGGTCGAGCTCGAGCACCGCGGCCTTGATGCGTACGGCGACAAGGCGCAAGAGATGCGCGACATGTTCGACTCGCCGGGAGCGTGGCAGACGACCCTCGAGCAGTACGCGCAGGCGGCGCTGGCCGAGGCGTGACGCCTACGCGGCGCGGGGGCGCTTGCCGGCGGGGCGGGACTCGCCGAACAGCGGCCCCGCGGCGTCGTTGGCCCACATCAGGGCCTCGAGGTACAGGTCGCCGGCGCCGCGCACCAGCCGCTGAGCGCGATCGAAGTCGCCGGCCTCGAGTGCGTTCACGGACTCGAGCAGGCGGCCCTTGTCGCCGACGCGGGAGATCAGTGCATCGCGCATGTCGGACGGGAACGGGATCAGCGCGATCACGTCCTCGATCGGCGCGTCCATCAGCGCGTCGATCACCGAGAACAGGCCGAGCGTGAACAGCTCCCCGGGACGCGGACCGGGGAGCTGCTCGCCGGCGAGCTCGCAGAAGCGCGCGCGGATGAGCGCCGTGACGGTCAGCTCCGGTGGCTTGCCGTCGACGCTCGCCAGCACCGTCAGCGTCGCCCAGCGCCTGAGGTTGTCGACGCCGAGCAGCGCGAGGGCCTGGCCGATCGAGCTGATCTCGAACCGAAGCCCGAAGAAGGCGGAGTTGATGTAGCGCAGCAGGCGGAAGCTCAGCGCCACGTCGCGACTGATCTTGCGCTCGAGCGGAGCGAGCTGCACGGTCGGATCCTGGAGGTCGGCCACGATCTCGAGCATCGACGCGCGGTTGGTCTCGATGCCCCGGTTGTGCAGCAGCTCGGGCCGGCAGAAGAAGAACCCCTGAAACAGCTCGCAGCCTTGTTCGACGCACCAGGCGTGGTCCTCGTAGTTCTCGACCTTCTCCGCGAGCAGGCTCATGCCGTACGGCTTGAGCCGGGCCACCTCGCGGGACATGCGCTCGCGTCCCATCGCGAGCACGTCCAGCTTGACCACGTCGACGAGCCCGAGCACCCGCTCGGCGCTGACCGTGTACTCGAAGTCGTCGAGCGCGAGCCGGTAGCCCTGTCGCTTGAGGTCGATCAGCGCGTGGACGAACCGCTCGTCGAGTAGCTCGTCCTCGAGGATCTCGAGCCCGACCACGCTGGGCGGCAACGTTCGCGCGAGGTCGCTCAGGACGAACTCGCGGGAGACGTTCACCCACGCGGGGCTGCGGCCCACGAGCCGCTCGAGCCCGATCTCGGTGAACGAGTTGAGCACGACCGACGCGGTCGCCCCCTCGGGGTCGGCGACCAGCGCCCGGCTCGCCTCTCCGCCCCGGAACAGCAGCTCGTAACCGGCGACCTGGAGCGTCCGGGTGAAGATCGGCTGTCGTGCGACGAATACCTCTGCCATGGCTGCGCAAGCGGTTGATCTACCGCTTTACGCCTAATCGACCTCGCGCGGCCGAAGCTGAACCCCTTGGTTCGGATACTGACCGACATACGTCGAGGACTAGGCTTTGGGCTCGACGTGAGCGCGACGACCAAGAGCCGCCATGCGGTGGGGCGCGGGCGACGTCAGAGCCACATGCGGGCAGCTGCCCCTGTCCCGTTCTGGCGACTGCGTGCGGTCGCGTTCTGCGTTGGCGCCGCCAGCCTCGGCGCCGAGATCGCCGCCGCCCGACTCCTGGCCCCGTATTTCGGAGCCTCGACGGTCATCTGGGCGAACACGATCGCCACCGTGCTCGTCGCGCTGTCGATCGGCTACGCGGTCGGTGGCCGGCTCGCCGACCGCCGCGCGGACATGCGCGGCCTGTGCGTGATCGTGCTCGGCGCCTCGGTCCTGCTCGCGATCGTGCCTTTCGTCTCGGACCCGTTCCTGCGCGAGGCGGTCAAGGCGCTCGGCGCGCTGTCGGTCGGCGGCTTCTTCGGCTCGCTCGCGGCGGTGCTGGTGCTCGTCGCCGTCCCGGTGCTGCTGCTCGGGATGGTCGCGCCGTATGCGAACCGGCTCGCGGTGGGACGCGTCGCGGACACCGGAACGGTCACCGGGCGGCTGTACGCGATCTCGACCGCCGGGTCGCTGGTCGGCACGTTCGTGGCCGCTCTCCTGCTGATCCCGCTGATCGGGACCCACCGCACGTTCCTGGTGTTCGCGCTGATGCTCGCGATCGCGGCCGCCGTCGGCGCCGGCTCGTGGCGGTTCCTGGTCGTCGCCGCCGCGATCGGCGCGCTGTTCGCGCTGCCGTCGGCGGCGATCGGCGCCGACGTCGCGGGCGCCAAGGTGATCTTCTCGACCGAGACCCAGTATCAGTACGCGCGCGTGCTCCAGTTCCCGAACGGCGAGCGCTGGCTCGAGCTCAACGAGGGGGTCGCGGTCCACTCCGTGTACTTCCCGTGGACGTACCTGACCGGCGGGTACTGGGACGACTTCCTCGTGCTGCCGTTCGCGGCCGAGGCGAGCGCGCCCCGGCGGATCGCGATTCTCGGCGACGCGGCGGGCACGGTGGCGCGGGCCTACGGCCACTACTTCCCGCGGACGCGGGTGGATGCGGTCGAGATCGACGGCGAGCTGACCACGATCGGCAAGCGCTATTTCGGCCTCGACGGGCCGGATCTGCATCTGTACACCGCGGACGCGCGACCGTGGCTCGAGAGCAGCCACGCGAAATACGACGCGATCTTCCTGGACGCCTACCGCCAGCCGTACATCCCCTTCTACCTGGTCACACGCGAGTTCTTCTCGCTGATCCGTGAGCACCTGAACCCGGGCGGCGTGATGGTCGTCAACGTCGGCCACCTGCCCGGCTCGGATGCGCTCGAGAAGGTGGTCTCGGCGACGCTCCGCACGGTGTTCCCGGTGGTCGCGCGCGACCTGCAGAGCGACACGAACTCGCTGGTGGTGGCGAGCACGCGGCCGGTGTCGGCCGAGCAGCTTGTCGCCGACAGGCCCGCGCTCCCGCGGGGCCTGGTGCCGCTCGCGGAGCGGGTGGCCGGACAGATGGGGCCCGTTCTGGAGGGCGGGGAGGTGTACACCGACGACAAGGCGCCGGTCGAGTGGCTAACCGACCTGTCGATCCTCCAATATGCGATCGGGAAGCGATGAGCCTGATCACGGTCGATGAACTGCAAGACGCGCTCGCCCGCGAGGCGCCGACGCTGCTCGACGTCCGCTGGGAGCTCGGCGGCCCGCCCGGGCGCGAGCTCTATCTCGAGGGCCACATTCCCGGCGCCGAGTTCGTCGACCTCGATACCGCGCTCGCCGGCCCGCCGGGCGTCGGCGGTCGCCATCCGCTCCCGGATGCCGACGTGTTCGGCGAAGCGATGCGGGCCGCGGGCGTGTCGGCCGACCGGAGCGTGGTCGTGTACGACGCCGGCAACTCGGTGGCGGCCGCGCGGGCGTGGTGGCTGCTGCGGTACTTCGGACACCCGGAGGTCCTTCTTTTGGATGGGGGTCTCAGTGGCTGGCTGGCCGCTGGGCACGCCATCGAGCGAGGGGCGACCACGGCCGAGCCGGGCGACTTCGTCCCGCACCCCGGCGGCATGCCATGGCTCGACGCCGAGGGGGCCGCCGAGTTGGCGCGCGCCGGCGTGCTGATCGACGCGCGCGCGCCCGAGCGTTTCCGTGGCGAGCGCGAGCCGATCGATCCGGTGGCGGGCCACGTCCCGGGTGCGGTGAACGTGCCGGCGACGGACGTGGTCGACGCGACCGGGCGGTTCTTAGATGTGGATGCGCTGCGCGCGCGGTTCGCGGCGGCCGGCGTCGGCGACGGCGCTTCGGTCGGCGCCTACTGCGGCTCCGGCGTGGCCGCGTCTCACCAGGTGCTGGCACTGTCGCTGGCCGGGTATCCGGCGGCGCTTTATGTCGGCTCGTGGAGCGACTGGGTCACGGACCCGGCGCGGCCAGTGGCGACTGGCGCGTGACCGTGGGTTACCCGGTCCGCATCGCTACGCCGCTGAGCGGTGTGCGGTCGGCAGACGCAGGGTCGTGGTGCGATGCGATTTGGCTCGTTTCCCGAGTCCGTTGCGCGCATCGACGCTGATCGTTACCCGCGCGGAGGAGACATTGCCGAGCTTCCGGACCGATGTGTCTGAGAGCGTGAGCCTCACCGTGGCTGCGTGACCACCGGTGAGGTGGAAGTGCCGTCGGGCGAGGACTGACCCTCCGCGGTTCGGACCGGCGGCGTCGATCTCGACTGTGCCGTCGCAGTAGGACTGACCGCGCGGGCAGCTCAACCGAACCGCCGCCCAGCCCCGGATATCGGTCAAGGTACCGGCAGCGATCGCGACTCTCCAACCGGCGACACCGCGGCTGCCACCCGACGGACCGAAACCAGGCGAACCGCTCCAGCACGGCTGGTAGGTGCTGCCGTCGAGGTTGAGGTCGTACAGCGCGCCCATGATCCCCGCACGGTTGTCGGCCGCGCAGAACTGGTTCGTCGAGAGGTTGTATTCGGCGTTCAACACCGGTTTGCCGGCGCGCAGGTAGGTCTGGAACGAGGAGCATTCGGAGTACTCGTTGCATTGCTCGTCGAGGACCCCGTCGAAATCCGGCTGAAGCTGCGTGGCCTGCTCGGGATCGTTCTTCTGGAACACGGCAAGTCCCAAGGAGTGCGCCTCCTCGGCGACCCACCGGTCGTAGCTCAGCTGGTCCTGGGCCGAGATATCGAACCCGGTGTCGTTCTCATAACCGTCCATGTTGTCGGGCTCGATCGCATCGAAGCCTTTCTGTTTGCACATCTGGAAGCGAGCCGTCATGAGCGGCTCGAGCACCGACAACTGCCGGATGTCCAGCCAGCGTTCCCCCGGCCAGCCGTTCGGCTTTCCAAGCACCGAGCTCGGGAACTTGCTCGCGTCCGGGCGCCAGTTCTCCCACGTCCCGACGTCGATGTAGCAGATGACGTGCTTCTTGGCTGAGTGCAGCGTCGCGACCTCGCGCGAGCTGTTGTCGTACCCGTCGATGTCGTACGCCGCCGCCGGGTACGAGTTGTTCACCGTCCCCGTCAGCTGCCAGTACCACGACAGCCGTGGCGGCGGATTCCACCAAGCACGTGCCGCGGCGGCGGACAGCACCAACGGGGCGGCCGTGCTAAAGAGCAGAGCGACCGATGCGTGAATCGCGATCCTGCGGACTCGCACGAGATCGACCCTAGCAATCGGATCCGGCCTAGGAGGCGCCGGCGCTCACGCCAGGCCGCTGCGAACGGCCCGGACCGCCGCCTGAATGCGGTTCTCGACCTGCAGCTTGATGAGGATGCTTGACACGTGATTCTTGATCGTGTGCTGGCTCAGGAACAACGCCCTCGCGATCTCCGAATTGTCAAGGCCGCGGGCGACCAATTCCAAGACCTCGAGTTCGCGGGGCGTCAGCTCCGGGCCGCCGACCGGGGGCTCGATCTCACGGGGCTCGCGCAGGCGTCGTATGAGATGGCCGGCAATGGACGGCGAGATCGACGACTCCCCGCGCTCTGCCGCCCGGATCCCCTCGACGATCTGATCGACGGTCGAATCCTTGAGCAAATAGCCGCAGGCTCCCGCCAGCAGCGCATCCATCACGTGCTGATCGTCCGCCGAGACCGTGAGCACGAGAACCCGAGCGAGCGGTGCCACCGCAGTCAAGCGTTGCGTTGCCTCGATCCCGGACATACCGGGCATGCTCAGATCCATCAGCACGACCCCTGGTCCCATCTCGGTTGCCCGCGTGATGGCGTCGGCAGCAAGCGTCGCCTCAGCGAAGACTTGGATCCCGCGCTCCTCGAGTAGACCGATCAGCCCGCGACGAAACAGTTCATGGTCGTCGACCACGATGACCTTGAGGTCATTGCCCCTCACGACTGCGAGGGTACCTGTTGCAGAGCTCAGAGCGTATTGCTGCCCATGCCGACCACGCTCGAGATCGCCGTGGACCGGCCCGATCGACTGTAAGGGCCGGCACCTGCAAATCAAGGTGCCGGTCGAACCTCGCGGCTACCGCTCCTTACCTCTGTGGTCCCAAACTCGGGACAAGCACGGCAAGCGCTTCGCCAAGCGCGCCTCGCAGGTTATTGCCCTTGTCGCGTCTCTTGGGCCTCTTGTGCCTCTTGTTGGTGCCTTTCTTGGTGGCCGGATTAGTGCCGCCCGTCGTGACGCTGCCGACCCCCAGTGGACGTACCGCCGTTGCCGGTTGACGGGCCGCCTCCGACACCGGTCCCGCCGCTGGCGGTCTGGCCGACGGGCGCACATGGCGCGTATGTCTTCCCATCCAGATCGACGTCGAACAGTGCACCGATGATGCCGGCTGCCGTATCCCCCGGGCAGAACTTCGCGGTCGTCTCGCCGTCTTGCGTGTATTCGGCGTTGAGCACGGGCTTGCCCGCGGCCAGGTACGGGGTCGCGTCGCCGCCGCTGCCCGCGCAGGGGTCATCGTAGGCGTTGCACTCCTCGATGATCATTCCGTCAAACAGCGGCTCGTCGACGCTAGCCGTTTCGTCGCGGTCGTTCTTCTGAAGATCGGTAGGGGAACCGAATGCGCCGTGTATGCGAGCCACCGCTCGAAGCCTGCGCTGTCAGCCTGCGTTAAGCCCCATCCGCCGCCGGGCGCACCCGTTTGCGACGGGTTCGTATATCCATCGAGGTCGTCGGGCTCGACCGCGTCTTGGCCCTCGACTGCGCAGTCGTCGATCCGCTGGGTCAGGCCCGCCGCGATGTTGACCGCCGCGCCTGTCAGCGTCGAGGGATCGCCCGCGACGTAGTTTGCGAAGCCGCGAATGTCGTACCAGTACTCGCCTGGCCAACCCTGCATCTCGGTGGTCTGCGGCGTTGGAACCATTCGTGTAGTCGGCCGGCGCGAAGTTCGAGCTGTCCGGCTCGGCCTGCTGTGCGCCCGCCCCTGAGCGTGACGGATGCTCTGTCCCCGGCCGCGTGCAGGGCCTGCACCACCGGCGACGGGGCCAGTCGGGACGCCGCCGTCCGTGTTGGAGTCGGCGAACATGTCCGTATCCCAGATGTTGGCGGATCCGGGCGACAGATAAGCGCCGGTGACGCTCGGCACACCTGCCAGACCGTTCGAAGGCGGACTGATCTCCCAATACCACTGGTCCTGCCCCGTGGGCGGCAGATGTGTACGTCGCCGCCGCTGCCGCTGGAGCAACAATGCACACAGCACGGCGATCGCTATCGCCAGACACCTCTTCATGGTTCCGGTCCCTCCGCCTGAGAATGGGGCGCCGGCCAATAACGGCTCTGCCAACGCGCGCCTTCTACCCGCTCCCGCGCCGTCAAACCATCGTGGTCGGAACTTTGCGGGTAACCTCAGTCAGCTTGTGCGAGCTCTCGGTAGCTTTGTTCGTGAGGTGTCCGCCCGGGACGGCTGCGGTTCCGGTTAGGTTGAGACCAAATTCTCGGCGTCTGGCCTGGGCGCTGTGTCCGCGGGCTATCGAGGTGTGTCGCCGGATCCAGGAGGCCCCAATGTTCCACGTGCGGCGTCGCTGTTTAGCAGCGGCGGGAGCCCGCTCCCCGCTTGTCCTTGTCGTCCTGCTGATGTGTGGCGTCGCTGCCCAAGCGGCCGCGGCACAGACCATGGCCGTCCCGGCCTACTTCTATCCCGGCCCGTACTGGACGCAGCTGGACCAGGCCAGATCGGGCGTCGGCGTTGCGGTGATGAATCCCGACAGCGGACCGGGCGCCGGCCCAGACCGAAACTACGTCGGTGCGGTGCAGTCGGCGAAGGCGGCCGGCATCACCGTCGTGGGCTACGTGTACACGAGCTACGGGAGCCGCTCCATCGCCGCGGTGGAGTCCGACATCAACAACTACTACAGCTGGTACCCGGACCTGGACGGCATCTTCCTGGACGAGGCCAGCACCAACTGCGCCAACGAGCCTTACTACGCGACGCTCGACAGTTACGTGAAGAGCAAAGGCGGAGCCGGACTGACGGTTCTCAATCCGGGAACTCAGACCAATCAGTGCTACGAACCAGCGGCGGATATTCTCCTGACCTTCGAGGGCTCAGACATGCAGTACATGAATTCGTACTCAGCCCCTTCATGGGTAACTCGTTATCCGGCGTCACATTTCTGGCATGTGATCTACGGAACCCCGACGGTGTCGGCGATGGCTACAGCCGTCAAGCTGAGCAAGGCGCGTAACGCCGGATACGTTTACGTTACCTCGGCATCGCTCCCAAACCCCTACGACGTACTGCCGAGCGCGCCGTACTGGTCTGACGAGCTTGCCGACATCGGTGCAACCGGCGGCGGTGGGCGGCACGGCTAACGGAGGGCATCTTGGCCCCCGGGTATCGATCCGCGCGCGGCTACTGCCCGTTCACGGTACGACACGGGGGTTCGGTCGCCCATACTGAGCAGGCGCGACGAGCCGCAACTCGGTTCCGCCACCGACACGGGGACGCGCGCTCAGCCGGCCCCCGAGCGCCGCGGCGCGAGCACGCATCGTCCGTAAGCCCATACCGCACGCGTACGTATTGGTGATCCCGCATCCATCATCGCTAACGGTCATGAGAAGATCTCCCCCCTCCTGTACTACGACTATGTCGACATGACGGGCCGCGCCGTGCATCGCCGCGTTGACCATTGCCTCGCGAGCAATGCGTACGACCTGCTCGCGCTCCGCCGGATCGAGGTCGCCGCCCCCCGATCGAGCGCCCGGCGTCTCGATCCGGACCGCGATCTGCAAACCGTAGCGGTGCCGGAGTTCGTCGCCGATGATCCGAAGCGCGGCTTCGGTGGTCGGAGCAGTCGAAGCCGACAGGTCCGCGATCACTCCGCGCGAGGTGGCGAGGGCGTTGCGAGCCGCGACCATCAGAGGATGCCCAGGTTCCAGCTCGGCGCCGAGTCGTTGCCCTTGTACGGCGATACACGCCAGATCCTGCGCAAGCCCGTCGTGCAGGTCGCGGGCGATCCGCTCACGCTCTGACGTGATCGCTGCGAGCGCGCGAGCGCGTCGCCGCAGCGCGTACTCCCAGTACGCGCTTCCCAGCAACAAGGCATAGGCGGCGACCCGCAGGCCTTCGCGCGGGGTGATCCAATCCGTGGCCACCGCGGGTAGCGCGAGATACTGCAGCCGAGCGGCGGCCAGCAGAAACGCTGCGGCCGCCAGGAGTCCACACCGGAAGTCTCCCCGGCGACCGCGACGGAGGAATGCGAGCGCCGATACGACGAGCAAGGCCGCCGCCAGAAGTTGGACGGTAAGCGCGACCGGACGCTGGATCGCGCCTCGGATGCCGACATCCTGCAACGTTGCGTTCCAGTGCGAACCGGTGGCCTGCTCGATGAACTGGGAAAGCAAGACGATGGTGGCGCCGGCGAGAATCGCGCCACCGATCGCGCGCGGGCCTGGATACCGAATCACCTTGCTGGGTGCGAACGCCGCCGCAGCAAACGCGATTGAGACGATCAGGCTGCAGCAGAGCCGAGCGCCCCCGCCGGCCTCGGGCCTCGCGCCGTCCGCGAGGGCCGGGACGGCGCAGTAGGCGAAATCGGTAAGCGACACAGCCGCAAGGGCGCACAGGAGCATCAAATCGGGCAACCGGCCGCTGTCCTGGAAGTTCGCCACGAGTAGCCGGGCGGTGAAGATCGCCGAGAGCGTGATCACGGTCTCGAGCGCGGCGCGACCGCTCGGGCTCGTAACATGGATCGGCTGGACGAGCTCCAGGGCGATCACGATCGCCGACAAACCGGCCGTCGCAGCGGCCACGCCGACCAGCCAATCCGGCCTGCGGACTGTCCTCAAGCTTCTGACAAGCGAAGCGTTTACCGCGATGCTCATGGCGACGCGATCACCGCCATTGTTTTGCCCCTTCGATCATGCCCGGCTCAAATACGCGTCATCCGAGCCGTACAAACTGCCCTCACGGCTCGACGCCGTGCTGCCCCGTACTCCGCGCGACAGCCGACTCTCTGGCACAAACCCGGTCCAAAAGTCGACTTCACACGTCGCTTTTATCTAAAGCTGCCCAAATTGTAGCCTAGTTGTCAACGGGAACCAATCCCTACCTACTGCCTCCTGGGGGGGCAACCGCCCCACCTTTCGGGGTAGTTAGTCCCTGGAGGCACGCTGCTTGCAGCCCTTTTCGCAGGATCGTTGCGGCCGAGCTGCACGCCGCCGTGCGGTCTAGCTGAAGGTGCAGTATGTGCCGGCCGCGGTAGCGCTCAGATGCGAAGGAGCGTAGGCCCACACGTAACGGGGATGGGCGTACCAGTAGATCACTTCGAACGCCGCGATCGCGTAGGTCTGCTGGCCGGCGCGCACTTGGATAGGAGCCCAGGTCCATGGATTCAGCGCGCCGGCCGGCGTCAGCCATGTGGCCACTCCGGCGGACGTGGCCGACCAGCGATACCAGCTGCTGCTGTTGACCCCGGTGGTGCCGAGCCACCGCCACCCGTTTGCCGTCGTGTAGAAGGCGACCCACGGCCTGACGTCGATGATCGCCGGTGGTGTCACCGTGAAGTTGGGTGCCACCAGATACGGCTCGTTCGCGCCAAGGAAGCTGCACTCCATCCCGCCGTTGCTCCAGTCGCTGGGTGTCGTCGGCCTGGCTCCGAGCGTGATTGAGAACCGTTCCGCGCTGCCGCTTCCGAAGGCTACGCGCGCAAGCGTCGACTTCAGAGCCGCCAACCGGCGGGCGGCGCCCGGTCTCAGCGACAGCTCGGCCGAGCCCTGACCACCTCGACACGCGTAACCGCCTCGGGCCAGGACACCGGGGCCTAAAGCGGACGCGGTCAAGCTGACCTGTCCGCCCCGTTTACACGCAATCGCGAGCGTCAGCTGGCGTCCGCGCACAGACACGAACCCGCTCCTCAGCCCGGCGCCGGCGAACTTCGTCGGCAACGAAGCGGCCGGGCCTACCGGACCGGCCGGTGGGATGGCTCCGGGCGGGGGGGCGGTCGGGAAGCCTTGTCCGGCCGCCGGCGGTGGGCCAGGCAGAGCCGGGGCCGCACTGCCCCAGGCCGGGGCAGGCATCGCAGTCAGCACGAGCGCGAGCGCGGGACCCACGACGAGACCCAGGAGGCGCCTGGACCTGGTCGTCGTGCGTTCTGGAATCGGTCTAGCTGTAGGCACAGTAAGGGGATGTTGGGTATGAGTGCGCGAACCGCCACACGTACACCGGGTGGCTGTACCAGTAGACCGCCTCGAGCACGGCGATCACGTACGTGCCCTGTCCCGGGCTGATCGAGATCGGCCCCCACGTCCACGGGTTGATCGCGCCCGACGGCGTTTGCCATTCAGCGACCCCGTTCGGCGTGCCCGTCCAGCGGTACCAGCGACTCGCGTTCGGGCCGTCGGTGCCGAGCCACTGCCAGCCGGTCGCCGCTGTGTACCAGGCGATCCACGGCCTAACATCGATCGTAGTCGCGGGCGTGACGCTGAAGTTCGGAGCCAGCAGGTCCGCCTGATTGCTCCCGGGCGAGCTGCATTCGAGTCCGAACACGCTTGTCCAGAACTGGGGAGCCGCGGGACTCGGTCCGACCGTGACGGAAACGTGCTCGGTTGCGGCACCCTGCCTGAACGCGACGCCGGCCAGGACGCTGCCGCTGCGAGTGATCTGCCCCGCGACGCGTTTGTCGAGGGAGAACGAGACCGTGCCGCGTCCGCCGGCGCACTTGTACCTGGCCTGCGCCACGGTGCCGGTCGCGACTCCCGGCAAGCTGAGGGCCGCGTGCCCTCCGCTCTGGCAGGCGATCGGCAGCTTTAGGCGCCGGCCGCTCAGGCCGGCCGAGCCGGACAACAGCCCAGGCCCGGAGCTGGCCAGCGGGACGCTTGCGGGCGAACCGGATGGCTCGGGTGGCGGTGCCTGCGCAGGTGCAGGCGGCAGCGGAAACCCCGTTCCTGCTCCGGGCGGCGGTCCTGGCAGTGCCGGCGGTCCGCCCGCCGCCTGCGCCAGGCCCACGTCGGTACCGAACGCGGCGCAGGCCAGCACCAGCCCGAGGGCCGGCAGACTGCGCTGCCGACCGGCGCGAGCGCCCCGTTTCAAGCTAACCGTGATTTGTCGCATAACTCCACATTGGCCTGAACTCGTCCTTGCTCCGGCCGCTGCGAGCTCGCACCCGAGGATACCGGCGCGGGTCGCAAAAGGTCAACATCCCTCATCAAACCAGTGGTCGCTCAACAGCCGACGCCGGGGCGAGTTCGCCCGACCGCCAGGCACGAGAGGCCGACCAGCGGTGGCTGACCGGCGCGGATCGTGAACGAGTAGTACTTGCCGATCCAGTTGGGCCGCGTGATCCACAGGACGATCTGGGTTCCGGCTCGCAGGCGGCGTTTTTGGAAGACCGGCAGTAGGTTGACCCCTGATCCGGCCGAGCAGATGACGTGACCGTGTCCGGAGCAGCTTGCGGCTGCGGCGACCGAACTACGGAGCGTCGTAAATGGGCAGCTGGTTCCACGGCAGGTGAGGCGCAGGTCGCTCGAGTTGGCGACCCCAAAGGCCTGGAAGAACAGGAGCTGCGTGTACTTTGGGCTGTAATAGAACTTCCATTGCAGCGTCGAGTTGATGAACCCAAGCACCACCGGGCCTGTCGCGTTCTTTCCGGCGAGAACCGACCTGACCGGGGACGCCGAGCCGTTGAAATTGGCATCGCCCTGGTAGCGCGCCGAGATGCGGTGGGAGCCGACCGTCGCGTACTTGACTACGCAGGTCGCGGCGGCCTTGTTCAACGACCGGTTACGACAACCGGCAATCGGCCGGCCACGATCGAGGAACGCGATCGAGCCGGTCGGTTCGGTCGGTCCAGAGTTGCCGGCGGGGGCAACGACGGTCGCCACATAGGTGGCGCGCTTGCGCACGGCAATCTGCTTGGTGACGGCGAGCGAAACGGACGTCGACACCTTGCCGACGACGAGCGTCTGAACCGCGCTGGTCGACGCCCCGACGAGCGATCCTGCCCCGGGTTGGTAGCTGACCGCGAGCTGCTGAGTGCCGGCTCCGAACGAGGCCTGGCAGACGGTCGCGACGCTCTGAGCGCTCGAGCTGACATTCTGGCTGGCGCAGCCGGCAATCGGGACGCCGCCGTTTGAGAAGGTCACTGACCCCGCAGGCCCGGCGTTGCCGGATCCGGAGGTGACGGTCGCCGCCAGCGTCACCGTCTGATTCGTCACCGCCGTGCCCGGTGCGACGACGAGCGTGATCGAACTGCTGGCGATGACCACCGCGCTGCGTACGGACGCGACCGCTGCGCCGGCGCCGCCGGTGTTCGCCGCCGTTTCGACCACCGCGATGTCCTGGCCAACGTCGGCGCCGGTCAACGTATAGGTCTGGTTGACTGCTCCCGGGATCGCCCCGCAGCCCACGTTGCTGCACCGCTCCCACTCGTAGCTGAACGTGCCGGGGTTTCCGCTCCAGGTGCCGTGCGATTCGACCAGCGTCTGTCCTTCCTGCAGGACGCCGGACACGGTCGGCGGCCCGCTGCTCACCGGCACCGGGACCACGAGGGCAGGCGTGGTGATGACCGATGTGAGGGCCGAGTACGCCGTGCCGCTTCCGCCGGCGTTCGTGGCTGTTTCAAGCACCACGAGCTCGCCACCGACGTCGGCAGCCGTGAGCGTGTAGGTCTGAGCGGTCGCGCCGGCGATCGCGGTGCACGTGGCCCCGGTGCTGTCGCATCGCAGCCACTCGTAGCTATAGGAAGTAGGAGCGTTGTTCCAGGTGCCGTGCTGCTCGGTCAGGACGTCGCCCTGCACAAAGGTGCCGGAGATCTTCGGCGCGGATATCTCCGTGGGAGCGGGGGGAACCACGACCGCCGTAGGAAGAGACGTGGCTGCTGCGCTTGTGCCGCCGGTGTTGGTCGCGGTGACCTCAACCTCGATCGTCTTCCCCACATCAGTTGAGACCACCACGTAAGTGGAGGCAGTGGCCGCCGTGATCGCGGTGCAGGTCGTGGTGCAACTCTCCCACTGGTAGGCGTACGAGGTGGGGGTGTTGCTCCAGGTGCCGGTGCTCGCCGTCAGTGTCTGTCCCTGCTGGGCGGTCCCCGTGATCGTTGGTAGAACCGAGATGACCGGCAAGGCCGCGATTACTGTCGCGGTTGGTGTAGACGTCGCCGGCGTTCCGCTTCCGCCGGCGTTGGTAGCGGTGACCTGGACTTCGATCGTCTTGCCGACGTCGGTTGCGGCCACCGCGTAGGTCGCGCTGTTGGTGCCTACCGCGGTGCAGGTGGTGCCGCTGCAGCTCTCCCACTGGTAGCCATAGGACGTCGGGGTGTTCGTCCAGGTGCCGGTGCTGGCGGTGAGCGTCTGCCCCTGCTGGGCTGTTCCGGTGATTGCCGGCGCCACGCTGATCGTCGGAACGGGAGGCGTCACGGTCGCAGTGGGCTCAGAACTGGCAGTCGCGCTCCCGTCCGTCGCAGTCGTCGCGGTCTCGAGAACCTCGATCGTGGCTCCGACGTCGGTCGAGCTCAGGACGTAAGTAGCGCCAGTGGCCCCGTTCGGGGTACACGTGCCGCTGTTGCAGTCCTCCCACTGATCGGTGACTGTTATAGCGGGGTCGGCTGCGTCACTCCAGGCTCCCTGAGTGAGGGTCAGCGTCTGTCCCTGCTGCGCCGTTCCCGCGATCGTGGGAGGACTGCTGTTCGTCGGTAGGGCCTGGGCGACGGCCGGCAGCAGCCAACAGCCGAGCCCGGTTGCCAACAGGCAAGATGCTAGCCGCGCCGTACGGCGAGACACAACCGCCACTCCGCGCCCCGGTCGAACTCGGAAGCCCACGTCACGTCTTGATCTTCAGGCTTCCGAGCGCGACCTTTGGCGCGCCCTGCGGCTGCTTCGTCGAGATCACGAGCTTGGCGTTGAGCACGCGATGGCTCCCGCTCGCCGCCGTTGTCCGCGCGCGCCTCGGCAACTTGACAGCGATCCGCGCGGTCTTGGTCGCCTGGATCCGGAACGTGTGGCTGACTTTCTGCCCCATGAGCGTGAGCGTGACCTTGCCGGTGCAGAAATGGTTCTTGGCGGCTTTCCCGTTCTTGGCCTCGCACTTCAGCGACAGCGTCGCCGTGCCCTTCTTCATCGACACCTTCTTCGGGGCGACCTGGACCGCCACGTAGTAGAGCGAAGGCTTGCTCGCCGCCGCCGGCGCCGGCGGCTGCTGGTTCGTCGGCTTGCCGCCGATGGCCAGAGGCCCGCCCGGAGCGGGACCGGTCGGCGGAGTCAAAACGACGGGGGTCGTCGGCAACGCGGGCCATGCCGCAAGAGCGGTATAGGTGCTCGTGCCAGCCGGCGCGTTCGTCCAACCGGACACGGTTCCGGCGTACGGAGTCCCGATGTTCGTGCCCGTCAACGGGATCTCGGTCGCCGCGCCGTTGTTGGTCACCGTGACGACATTGCCCTCGATGGAGCCGGAGATCTGGCTGGTGTTGGCCGCCGCCCAGCCGGCCTGCTCGCTCAAGAGCGTCCCGATCTGCGCCATCGTGAGCTGCTCAATCGGAGCGTTGCTGGCAAAATAGCCGTTGTACTCCGACAGAAGGGGGCTCATCGTCTCGTAGAACAGACCGGTGCCTTCGCCGGTGACCGACCCGGTCGACTGATCCATGATGTTGGTCTGATGGAAGTAGCTCGGTCGCGGGTCGTTGCCCATCAGGTGCATGAACATGCCCTGGTCGACGCTCGCCAGGATCTGCGCGATTGTGAACGTGGTGCCTGAGGGGTTGCAGGTCGTGATTCCGGCGATCGGAACGCACTGCCCACTCGGCGGCGAGTCGTAGAGCGTCGTGTACTCGTCGATCTCCTGAGCGTCGGTCGAGACGTTGTAGTAGATGTTCGTCGGGTAGCGCGGGATCGCGGTGGCACCCGCATCGGTGAACGTCGCACCGATCGGAAACTCCGCCCCTGTATACGTAGTACCGGGGGCGAGCGTTGCGAACGGCGTGTCGGCCAGCTTCGGATACGGCTTGGAAGCGTCTGAGCCGAAGTACTTGATCCCCGCGCCTGGGAACGCGGCATCGAGGACGGGGTTCTGCTCGTAAGGACCCTCGTCGGCGGAGCCCGTCGTCGGCGGAGTGGCGGGGGTGCCCGCCGCCGCGCCGGTGTCGTTGTAGGACAGATCGAGCGGGCCGGAGTCAGTGAAATCGGCCGAGGTATTCGCCGGTACGGTGGCGATCAGAGCGTACGCCCCGATCGTGCCCGTCGTGGCGGGCGCCACCGGGGGCGTGTACGGCGCCCGGTAGATGTTGTAGTCCGCCGCGTGGCAAACGGCATCCCAGTCCAGGGTAACTGCGGCCGGTCCTGTGACCGACACGGGGGACGACACCGAAGCAGCGGACTCTCCGGTCCCCGCCACCGGCGTCGCGCCGGGCGCGGCCGTGTTGAAGTGATCGCTGATCGCATACACGTATTCGCCGGTAGCGACGGTGCCCGTAACCGTCGTCGACTGGACGGCGTTGTTGAGCTCGGGCGGGTCGACCTGGCCGGGATTACCCGGGATCAGGTTGGCGAGCCCAGAATGCTCTCCGGTGACGATCGCCGACGGGTTCTCGTTCCCGAACGCATCGGTCGGGTCCGTGCTTTCTGTCACGCCCAGACCACCCGTATTCGGATTGCCTCCCGCGGCGGCCTTCGCTCCCCAAGTTGTGTTCTCGGTGATCTCCGTCTGGATGTAGCTCTGGGTCGCGCAGCCTTCGTCGATGTTCGGGTGATCCCATGTGTGATTGATCCAGCCGAAATCTTGGGTATAGGGCTTACCCGTTGTCGGGTCGTTAGCCGTGAACTGAGTCAGGAGGGGATCAGTGCCACCGGCCGCCGCCTGGACACTGCCGCCGCCGTTAAAGAGCATGTCCATACGGAAGTTGTTGGCCTTGGACCACTGCGCAGCCGTGACCACATCCGCCGGCACCTCGCGCAGGGCGTCAGCCGGGGTGAAGTCGGTTGAGTGCGTGGCGGTGTCCCACGTGTCGTCGGACAGGAAGTTGTCGTCGATGTTGGCTTCGAGATAGTTGCGCTGGTCGCCGAAATAGGTGTTCCGCGCGAGCCAATCGAGCTCGCCGTGACGGAGCAGCTGGCTCTGCAGGTAGTACTGGTTCTCGTTGAAGGTCTGGAACATCGTCTGGCGCCCGTCGGAGCTCGTGTAGATCCCGAGCAAGGTGCTTCCGCCAGGTCCGGAGACCAGCGTGTCGACGTTGGCGCCCGCCAGCGGCGTCGCCTGATACGCGAAGGTGGACTGGGTCGGGTCGACCGACAGCTGCTTGAGGTACGGGAAAACGGTCGCGCCGTCCGAGGTCAGCGTCAAAGCGGTAGACAGCGGAAGCGCGGCGCCGCTGGCCACAGTGTTCATCCCGAAGTCGCTGCTGGGTGCGACGTAAGCGGTCAGCTGGCGAACGGAGAACTGGTGCTCAAAGGTCTGGAGCGTGTCCCACTGAGCCGTGGTCATGCCGACCGTGCCGGAGATCGCGACCACGACACCCTCGTAGTTCGCGACCTGTGTGCCATCGGAGGCCGTCGAAGACAAAGCGGGAAGGGCCGAGAACGTGCTGGCTCCCCCAGGCGTCGGCTCTCCGCTGGCGGGCGTCGTCACAACGGAGTCGAACGGAACGCCCTCGCGGTTGAGCGTGTTCTCCCAATCCTGATACGACGGTTCATTGGTGTTGTCAGTGATCAGCAGGACCCTCATGCCGATCTGCTGCGATACGGATGCAGCAGACGCGGGAGAAGCCCCTCCGAACAGGCGCGTAACACCGAACAGCGCAAGCAGCGCTGTGATTACAACGACCATCGCCCAAGGCAAACCAAGGAACCGTTTCATCCGTAAGCCCTCGTTCATGCGTGATTTGAGCGAACGGCACACAGCCGCACCGGCACTGCCAATGCTTCACCGTGGAACCTCGCGCCCCGAAATATGCTCAGCAGTGTGTGGGCTGGCGAGCACGTCGCCAATGGGCTTCCTCGCCCTTCCTGCGTTCATGGGTGAACGGTGGTGCATGAAAGAGCCGGCCGCCTGCAAGCGTTGCTTCGTCGGAGTAGTGGTGTCCCTCTGACTCGGGGCGAGCTGTAAAGGGGCGATCTTGAGCGACGCAGCGGCGTCGGACGGAAATGAGCTGACGATCTTGCTGGCGGACGACCAGGTTCCCGCGCGCGTTGGGATGAAGCGGGCGATCGAACCTCACGGTCTTCGCGTCGTTGCCGAGGCGTCCAATGCTGAAGATGCCGTCCGGATGGCGCAGGCGCAGCAGCCGGATGTGTGCGTGCTCTCGGTCGCTCTGCCGGGCAGCGGGATCGAGGCTGCACGCCTGATCAAGCGGTCGCTCCCGGCGACGAAGATCGTGCTGATGACGAGCTCGGCGCGAGACGAGGATATGTTCGGGGCCCTGCGGGCGGGGGCCGACGGTTATCTGCTGATGAGCACGCCGGCGAGCCGACTCCCACACGCGATCCTTGGCGTCACCCGCGGCGAGGCGGCGCTACCGCGGGCGATGACTGCTCGCTTGATCCTCGAGTTTCGTGAACGCGGAACCAGACGCCGCGTGGTTCTGCCCGCCTCCGGTCGCGAGGTCGAGCTGACGGCGCGCGAGTTCGAGGTGCTCGATCGCCTGCGCAAGCGAGAGCGGACCGCTGAGATCGCGGCGCGCCTTGGCATCTCGGAGGTGACCGTGCGTCGGCATACGGCGTCGGTGCTGCAAAAACTCGACATGCCAAATCGTCGCAGCGCGATCGAGATGCTCGAGGGGGAGGAGCGACCGGAACACGGCTCTGATCAGGCTTTATCCGACGGTCGCGCGCTCGACGAACGTCATCCCGGGCGCCACTGAGATCCAAGCCGACCGGCGGCCTCCGTATCGGTCTCCCAACCGCGTGCCTGTCAGTGGAAGCTCGAGCGCGGCCATTGTGCGGTTGACGACTCTCACTCCGTCGTCTTCGACATAGGCCACGATTTGGCCGTGCGCGGCCGCTTCGCGCCACGCTTCCAGTCGGAGCAGGCCCCGGCCGATCTCGGCCAGGGTTGGCTGGAGAATTGGCATCGACGGGAGGACCAAGCTCTGATAGAGGCTCAGCACCCGATCCAAGAGCTCGCAGACGAGGCTTGAACTAGAGCCGTTTTCACCGGTTCCGCTGGGGAGCAGGTTGCTTTGATGACAGAAATGTGGGCGTGGGTCATTCCCGAGCAGCTTGACTAATATTCGTCTCGCTTCCCTCGAGACGAGCTGAGGCCAGGATTCATCAGACGCGTCGCCCGTGCTTCTCAGCCGATCCAGCAATTGTTCAGCGGTGGCGGCGTCGTGTGCCAGCGCCGTCGGATAGCGGGGTATCGCCAGGGCGCCACCGGTGACGAACGGCGCTCCCGCGGGCACAGGTCGGCGGTCTGGCTCCGAGCCGCCGGACGCGTAAGGGCGAGATGCGTCGCAGGCCAGGAAACGGATCTTGCGGGCGCTCAGAGCCGGAGCAAGATTTCGGTTCTCCCCGCGCGGCGGCGTGGCAGCAAGGTTCGCGAGTCCGGTGTGCTCTCCGGTAATGAGAACCTGCGGTTCGAACTCGATGCCGTGCGCTGCCGCCCATTCCAGGTTCTTCTCGATCTCGCGCTCGATCGCCTCGCTCGAAGCCTCGTCGAGGTTTTGGTGCTCGAAGGTGTGATTGATCCAGCCGAAGGCATCGCGTTCGGCGAGCAGCGCGTCGAGCAGCGGATCGCGGTCGATCCCGTGCTCGCATACGTAGCGCCGGCTGCCGCCGCCGTTGCAGGCCAGGTCGAGCCGTATGCCTCGTGTACGGGACCAGAGCGCCGTTCGCGCCGCGTCCTCGGCTGTCATGCGAATGATCCCCGCGCTGTCGGCCGCGTGCCGCTCCAGATCCCAGCTGTGATTGGGCAGCAGGACATCGTCAACCTGCACGCTGAGGTAGTTGCGCTGGTAGCCGAGGTGAATCCCTCGAGTCAGCCACCCCAGAATGCCCTGACGCAGGAGCTGGCCCTGGACCTGGCCGCTGTTCACGTCGAACGTCTGAACCATCCGCTCGCGACCGTCTGCGTCGCGGTGGATCCCGAGCAGGCTCGACCCATCCGGCGCGACCAGCAAACTCTCGAAGCGCTCGTCGGGATCTGGCGTCGCGAGGTAGCCCCAGGTGCCGGGGTCAATCGGCAGCGGGCCTCTCAGATAGGGGAACACCTCGAGTCCCCGCTCGGTCAGGCACGCTGTGATGTCGTCGAGGCGGCCGGCCCACGTCGGCGGTGTCAGTCCATGCAAAGGGCCCGGATACGCGTAGGCCGTGAGCCGCCGCAGCCCGAGGTCACGCTCGAGGCGGTCGAGAACGGCGCGCTGTTCCCGATCCAGCGCGGACTCGAGCAATCCGTCCTTAGCGAGGATCAGCGCCTGGTATCGGACAGTCCCATCCGAACGGACGATGCTCAGCGTGGACGGCTGATCGGTTAACGCGACCGCGTCAAACGGCACGGCAGCGCGGGCTAGCGACGTTCGCCAGCTCTCGTATCCCGGCTCACTTCCGGACCCCCCGAGCAACAGGATCCGCATCTCAATGCGCATCGCAGCAGACATTGTTCACGTTTGGCCTAAGTAGTTGCGCGCAATCATTACAGACCGACTCATTCCTGGTCGGTGGTCGTTTGTCCCGGCGAAGTTCAGCCGATGAACACAATTCCTGCTCACGGGCTATGGCCGGGCGCGTCCGATGCCCCCACAATTCAGCGCGTGAGGGCCGGACCACACGCGCAACCATCCGCTGACGCGGTGCCTGGACGGCGGTTCGTCCCGCCCGTGACCTCGCGACGCGTCGGCCACCCCGATGAGATTGGACGTCGCGGCCCGATTTCCGCCAAAGCAATCGCCGAAGCCAGCGGAGCCGCTCGGCCCCAGGTGCGATCCCCTGCCCGCCCCCGGGTGTTGCTGATCACCGAGGGCACGTACCCCTACGCGGTAGGTGGCGTGAGCTCCTGGTGTCACGCCGTGCTCACCGGGTTGTCCGAAATCGACTGGGAGGTTCTGCCGATTCTGGCGGGCCGCAAGCACCAACGTCCGACCGTCAAGCTGCCGCCAAACACGAAGCTGCTGCGTTCGATCGACCTGTGGTCCGAAAGCCATCCGCCGCGACGCTTGCGCGCTCGTCGCGCTGTCGACCACGGGTCGCTTCCGGCACAGCTGTTGCGAGGGCTGATGCCATGGGAGGGCGACCTCGAAGGTCTCACGGCCGCGCTGGTGCGGTGCCGGCGCAATCCCGAGTCGATCAGACCCGAGTTTCGGGGGCGAGAAAGCTGGGAGAGGTTCGTTTCAGAACTCGAGCTACTACTGATGGACAGCCATCGCGATTCGGCGCCGGCACCGATCTACGACGCGATCGAGGCCGCGAGGCTGTATCAGGCGCTCTATTGGGTAGCTCGAACGGCTGCCGTGCCGACACCGCGCTGTGACGTCATCCACGTGACGGCCGCGGGGTGGTCCGGAATCCCAGCCATCATCCACAAGGCGCTGTACGGGACTCCGGTACTGCTCACCGAGCATGGGGTGTACGTTCGCGAGGCCTACCTCGCCTCGGTCCGCGAGGCCGCTGCCAGGCCGGGTCATGGGCACATCTCGCCAAGACTCGCGCTCGGCATGACGCGCGCTGCCTATGCCGCCGCCGATGTCATCGCTCCGGTTACCGAGGCCAATGCCGAGTGGGAGCGTGGGCTCGGGGTTGACCCGGCCAAGATCCGCGTGATTCCAAACGGGATCGATCCGCCGAAGGAGCAGACCGCCCCTCCCAACATCAAGAAAGTGATCGCGATGGGGAGACTGGATCCGCTCAAGGACGTGCAGACGATGTTGCTGGTCGCCAACGAAGTGACGCGCCGGCTGCCGGAGGCGAGATTCGAGTGCTATGGACCCCCGACGCTGGGTCAGGAGATGTACGCAGATGCCTGCGCGGTCATGCACCGTCAGCTCGGATTGGGCGACCGGTTTCGCTTCATGGGCGGTACCAGCGATCCGAAGGGGGCGATTCGCAGCGGTGATCTGGTGCTGATGACGAGCATCTCGGAGGCAATGCCGATGACTTTGCTCGAGGCGATGGGGGAGGCCCGGCCGATCGTCGCCACGAGCGTTGGCGGCGTCCCGTCCGTCATCCGTGGGTGCGGGCTGGTCGCGCCTCCGGGTGATGTACACGAGCTGGCCACGGCTGTCGTCACCCTGCTGTGCAATCCCGCCCTCGGGGCGCGGCTTGGCCGGCGAGGGTCCGAGCGAGTTCATCGAAAGTTCACTCTGTCGCGCTGCCTTGGCGCCTATGATCAGCTGATCCGCGAGCTGGCGGGCACGGTAGCGGCATGAGCTCGTCCAACGGGAGCGCGGGCGAGCTCGGGAACCTGAGCCCAGCTGCGGTGAACTCCGGCTCGGACGACCGATACGCCGAGGCGGTCCTCGATGCCCGCCTCGGGCGCGAGGCACGAGATGTGCTCGAGGCGGCCGTGGTGCTCGAAGCATGGACGGGGCGCCCGGCAAGGCGCGCCATGGGACATGCGCGGCGTCTGGTCAGCCTTGACGGCCCAAGTCCGCGCGCCATGAGCGACCTCGACCCCTTCGATGACTCAAGCCAGCACAGCGTCGTGGCGGAGGGGATCGCCTTGGTGCTGCTGATCTTGTCTGTCGCCGCCTGGGCATCGCCAATCAGCAGGCAGCTGGGCCCTGACGTGCTCTCCAATGCGATTCGGGTCGCGCTTCCGATCGCCGTTGCCCTCCAGTGGGGACTACGAAGCCGGTACCTGAGCCGTCCCGAGGGGCTGGAGTGTCTCGCGCGGGACGGCGTATCCGTCTTACTGTGGTGTCTGCTGGTGGCTGTTCTGCCTCTGCTGTTGTTTCACGGCTGGGGGCCGGTAGCCGCGATGCTGGTTCCAGTCTGGGTCGGCGGAACCGTCATCACGATGCGAGGCTGGGGACTGCTGTACGCCGGCATACTGGTGGTGGGCACGGTCGCGATGGAGCGTGCCGTGGACCCGTACATCGTGCTCGGCTCGCTGGCGGGGATCACGCTGCTGATCTGCCTCGCGGCCGTGGGATCGGTTTCGGGCCGGACGGACCTGCGCGCGGGCTCCTTGGCCCGGGCGGTACTGGCGGGCTTGATCGGAGGCTTCATCGGCATCCTGCTCGTCGCGGATCCAAGCCTCGGCTGGGGTGTCCACGGCCTACACCCGGCCATCGCCCTGCTGCCGTCGGCAATCGGCAGCTTCTGGGGTGGCTACTACCTGTGGAACTTCTACGACGCTGTTCCACGCGGTCTGCGCGGAGTGCCACTCAGGGGAGCAAGCCGCATCGCGTTGTCGGACCCGGCCATGTCGATCTTCGTCGGTGGCATCGCGCGACTGGTGGGGGCGACGATCGTACTGTCCGCGATCGTGATCGGAGTCGGGCACTGGACTCACGGGACCGATGCCGCAAGCGTGTTCGTGGCATTTGGGCTCGTCGGCCTCCTGTGCTTACTCGTCGGCCTACTCGAGGCATTCTCGCTTTACCGTGCAGCGCTGATCGCGACCTCCGCCGCGTTGGCCACCGAGCTGATGTGGCGGACCGCGATGCATCCGACCATTCCAGGCGGAGCGCTCGCGGCGGGAGCTGCCGTCGCTGTGATGCTCAGCCTTCCGGTGCTGCTGATCCGGTTGGCGCGATCTGGAGGGGTGCTCGCCACAACGCTTTGGATCCAGTAGTGCGCGACGCCAGCAAGTTCAGCGGGTTGAACGAAATCTGCACGAGTTGACCCATGTGCCGAGTTGGCCTCGGCTGTCAAAGTAGTAGCGACAGGACGCAGCGAAGGGCTCGGGGCGGTTCGATTCGTCCTGCTCGCAAGCGGCCGACGCGGATATAGAACGGACTTCGCATGGTGTTTAAGTCATCAGCACGACGGAACTCGCCCAAGCACACTCACGTCGTCGTAGACGGCCGACAGCCGCAGGCGCGACGACCGACCCAGAGCGGACTCAGCCGCAAACGGTGGCGCGGCTCGAGACAGAGCCCTTCCAAGGGTTCAAGCGGAGGCTCGAGCGAGCACGAGGTCTGATCGAGGAGCAGGAGTTCACCGCCGCCGTTGAACAGGAGGACGATCTACGGCTGAAAGTGATGCTGCTCCAAGAGGAAAATGCGCGCCTGAAGGCGGCCCGCCATAAGCCGGCGGATCCTGGCACCTTGATCGAAGAGATGCGGATGCTCGTCGATTCGAGCGCCGTGGCTGAGCTGCTCGACGAAACGTGGAGCATCCTCGGTGAATGCCTGGCGCTGCGCGAAGGCCTCGACCGCGCATGCATCGAGATACAGGCCGCAATGACCTCTGTGCGCGAGAGACTGAGCACGCTCGGAGTGAAGATCGAGAGCATCGGTCCAGAGCAAGCCCACACGCAAGATCAGGATGAAGCGTCGCTTTCAGCGTGATCCTGGGCAGCCCGGGGAGCTCGACAAGCGCGTGAGCGATGCGCTCACTGACCTGAGCGCGTTCGCGCTGACATTGGATATCGAGTGCCACAGGTTGCATGATCGCGTACTCGAGCTCGCCCAGCAGGACTCTTCGGCATCTGAACGCCGTGCCGTCGTGCAGGAGCACGATGAGATTGCCGATGAGCTGGGCGCATTTCGCGAGGTCATCAGCGAGCTGCAGCAGGAGTTCCCGCAGGATTAGCAGTTGCGCCGATCAGCGTATGAACGAGGGATGGCTCTGTAACCCCATTGACCGTGCCCTTGGGTAACGGTTAATCGCTTCAAACAATCAACGTGGCTCAGTAAGGGGTCCGGGGGGATGTGCGGCATCATCGGATATGTCGGCAGGCGTCCGTGTGAACGGCTGGTGCTCGACGGACTTAGAAGACTCGAGTACCGAGGCTATGACTCGGCGGGGATAGCCTGGCGCGAGGGTGAATCGGCGCGCTGCATCAAAACCGTCGGAAACCTCGACGCGCTGGAGGCAGCACTAGCTGCCCCCACTGAGGCCCATCATGCTGTCGCGACGGCGACGGACGCGCCCTCCGTGGGGATCGGACACACGCGGTGGGCCACCCACGGCGGCGTCACCGAAGAGAACGCTCATCCCCATGAGGACGCCAGCGGTCGTTTCAGGATAGTGCTCAACGGGATCATCGAGAATCATCTCGAGCTCCGCGACCGTCTTGTCGCCGACCTGGTTGAACTGCGCTCGAACACCGATGCCGAGGTTGTTGCCCATCTGATCGCGCTCAATTACGACGGTGACCTAGCCGACGCCGTACGCCGGTCGCTCACAGATCTCGACGGTCATTACGCGATGGTTGCGATGTACGACGGCGAACCTGGCGCACTGGTCGGGGTCAGGCGGGAATGCCCCCTTGTGGTTGGGCTGGGCGCCGGTGAGCAGTTCATCGCCTCGTCGATCTCAGCCTTTCTCTCGCACACGCGGGAGGTCGCGGTGCTCCGGGACGGAGAGATCGCGGTGTTGCGGGCGGATGAAGTGCTGGTCTTCGACATCAAGGGACTGCCTCATCGTCCAGCCTCTACCGAGGTGGAGTGGGATGAGGATCGCTGCGAGAAGGACGGATTTGAGACGTTCATGCTCAAGGAGATCCACGAGCAGGGGACCGCGGTCAGGGAAACGGTTTCGCAATGGCGCGCGAACGTGGAACGGAACGCAGCGGATGGCCTCGCTCCCGATCGTCTGCGGAAGGTGAATCGGATCATTGTCGTGGGCTGTGGGACCTCCTACCACGCCGGTCTTGCCGCACGGAACGCGATCGAAAGCTGGGCTCACATTCCCGTCGAGGTCGAGGTGGCTTCCGAGTTTCGGTATCGCGAGCCGATCGTCGGGAACGGCTCATTCGTCCTCGGGATCACACAGTCGGGAGAGACCGCCGACACCCTCGCTGCGATGCGGCTGGCCAGAGACCACGGGGCCACCGTGCTCGCCGTCACAAACGCGCCCGCGAGTCAGGCGACCCGCGACTCGGACGGCGTCCTGTTCACACGGGCGGGCCTCGAGATCGGCGTGGCGGCGACCAAAACCTTCGTCGCGCAGGTGGTGCTGCTGTACGAGCTGGCGATCCGTTTCGCCGCGGTCACGGGTTCGCAGTCAGAGACCAGGCTGGCCGAATTGCAGGCGGCACTCGAGGAGTTGCCCGAGTTGATCGACTATGTCGTGGAGTCAGTCGATCAGCCGACCCGCGAACTCGCTGAGCGACTGGCGTTGAGTCCGTTCTTCCTTTACCTCGGCCGACTGACCGGTCTGCCGGTCGCACTTGAGGGCGCACTGAAGCTCAAGGAAATCTCTTATGTCCCAGCGGATGCGTATGCCGCAGGCGAGATGAAGCACGGCCCGATTGCTCTCCTGGGCCCCGAGACGCCCGTTGTATGCGTCGCCACGGATCGGCGCATCCTGCCAAAGCTGCTCTCCAACCTCTCGGAGGTTCGGGCTCGAGGTGCCCGAGTGGTGGCGATCGCAAGCGAGGGATGCAAGGAGATCGCCGAACACGCCGAGTCTGTGATCTACGTTCCGGATACCGATCCACTCTTGCAAGTCGTCCTGGGCATCATCCCGCTGCAGCTGTTCGCGTATCACGTCGCCCGCACGCGGGGGCTTAATGTCGACCAGCCGCGCAACCTTGCCAAGACCGTCACGGTCGAGTAAGACGATCGTCGTCCTCGGCGGAGGCCGCGGGCTGGTCTGCGTGCTGAAGGCGCTGCGCGACCAGGACGCTGACCTCACGGTGATCGTGAGCATTGCCAATGAGGAGAAGAGTCAGGAGCTACCCAGCCCCCGCGCGGTGGAAGATTTGCGACGGTCGCTGGAGGCGCTGACCGGCGAGGAGGGAGCGCTCCTGCGCGCCATCAGGAGGCCGCTCACGGTCGGACGCCTCGGCGAGGAGCCGCTGGGCAACCTCGTACTTGGCTCGGTGGCCTCCGCGTTCGGCGACTACGGAACGGCAAGCAAATGGCTCGGCGAAAAGCTCGGTGTCGCGGGGGCGGTGTTGCCCGCGACGACCCAGCCCGTGCCACGTGAGATCGAACCGGTCGGCCAAGGGTCGACCGACGCACCTACAGTCATGTCAGGGCACGAGCTCAAGCGGCTCAGATTCGCTTCCGGGCAGATCGAGACGCCCGCGGCTGCGATCTCGGCGATCGAGGAAGCCCAGTGGGTACTGCTGGCGCCCGGGTCCCTATACCGGAGCGTGCTTTCCACAGCCGCGGTTCCGGACGTGGCTTCTGCGCTATCACGCACCTCCGGCGAGGTGGTCTGGATTGCCAGCGTCGCGCCGGGCTCGCGAGAGTCCGCCGGCACGGCCGGCGTCGATCACCTCGCCGCGCTTCGCCTCCACGGCGTTCGCGTTGACACCGTTCTGCACGATCCCACGGCGACGCTCCGTTTCGATGACACCGTTCTCGCGACGCACGGCGTGCGGTCTGTAGCTCGGGCGCTATGCAGCCGCCGAGACCGCGCTCTGCATGATCCCGCCAGACTGCGCGCGGCTCTCGAGGAGATGATCGGCTCGCGGGTCAACGTCCCGGTTGGGGACTGATCGCTCCCGGTTGACGAAATCGGCGAAACGTCCGCGGTGGTCACCCGCCGCCGCTGACCGTTCCGCTCTGGCCCGAGCCGCCGCCGGAGGTCCCGGTTCCGGAGGAGCGATTCGACGAGGTTCCAGTGCCCGTACCGGAGTGACTGCCAGATGACGTGGGCGGCGTGGAGTGACTCGGTGCGGGATGACTCGGAGGGGTGCTTGGCGCGGGGCTGATCGTACGGGGCTACCGTGCTGCCGCCACGGCTGGCGACATACGTCGGTGGGGTGGTTCGGGGAGCTGGGGCCGGCGGGGCAATGTGCGTCCGGGCGACGTGATGAGTCGAGGCCGAGGATCGGCTGGTGCGCGCGACGGTCTTCACGCGGGTTGAGTGTGCGGGACGGTGCCTCGACGCGGCCTTTGCAGAAGGCCGGAGCGTCCGAGGAGCCGGAGCCGCAGGCGTAGACGCGATGGTGCTTACGGCGGTTGCCGGCCGAGTGGGACGGGTGGCCGCCGCCGAGTTCACCGTCTGCTTGGGACCTCCTGTGAGCGAGTAGCCCAGCGCAACCGCCGCGGCGACAACGAGCAAGACCGGGACGAGGACCAGCCCCAAACGGCGGCGGGGGCCCTCGCGACGGCGTCTTCGCCGCTCGCCGCGCGGCTTCGCTGGCGAGTCTGGGCGTTCGACACCCCCGCCGCGCGAGAGTGTTGCGTCTACCGGGGAGATCGTCGGGGCCAAGACGCCTGGGAAGTCGCGGCCCGGGAGCGGCGCTTCGCCATTCAGGGATCCGTTCGGGGCCGGATGCTCGAGCGCGCCGAGCAACGTTGCGAGGTTGAACGCGGCGTTCGAATCGCCGCGGTCGTCGGCCCGCTTGAAGGCTGCCTCCGCACCTCTGACATCGCCCTGCTCGGCCAGGATCGCGCCAAGATTGCACGCTGCTGCGGCATGGCCCTTCTCGTCGGCGAACCGGTAGGCCCGTGCCGCGCCGTTGACATCGCCGCGCTCGTCCAGCAGCACCCCGAGATTGAAGGCACCGTTCGGGTCGCCACGCTTCTGGGCACGGCGATAGGCCGCCTCTGCGCCGGCAACATCGCCGCGGCCCTCCAGCAGCACTCCAAGGTTGACGGCCGCCGCGGCATGACCCCTCGAGTCCGCGTCGCGATAGGCGCGTTCTGCCGCGGCGAGATCGCCGCGTTCTTCCATCCGAACGCCAAGGTTGAACTTGCTGACAGGGTCGGGCCGCTGATCAACTGCCCGGTACGCGCCCCTCGCCATTCGCCGCAAGCTCTCAGATTTGCTAAGCGATGACTTGATCGCGCAATTGTAGAGCAGGATGTGGCTGAATGGTGATGTTTTGCGAGCCTAGGAGCTAAAAACTACCCGCTCGTCGGGGTTTTTTCTGGACGAGCCGGCTTCGCCCGGAACTGTTTAGACTGCGGCCGCGTGTCGCCCCGCTGGACCGGGATTGCTGTGATGCTGGCGATTCTCTGCGGCTTGCTGCCGGCAGGGGCACGCGCGGCGTCCCGTTGGACGCCTCCGCAGCAGCTGACCTGGTACTGGCAGCTGACAGGGACCCCCAAGGTCGAGCCGGTGGCAGCGACCGACATCGACGGTTTCGACAACTCGTCCGGCACGGTCGCGAACTTCCATGCCATTGGGCAGCGCATGATCTGCTATATCGACGTCGGGACCTCGGAGAACTGGCGACCCGACGCGAGCCAGTTTCCCGGCCACCGTTCTTGGAAACAGCAACGGCTGGCCGGGGGAGCAATGGCTGGATGTGCGTCAGCTCGCGGTGCTCGAGCCGATCATGACGGCGCGCTTTGAGATGTGCCAGCAGAAGGGCTTCGATGCGGTCGAGCCGGACAACATGGACGGCTACGAGAACGACACCGGGTTCCCGATCACTGCGGCCGACCAGCTTGCGTACGACACGTGGATCGCCCAGGAGGTGCACTCACTCGGGATGGCGGTCTTTCAGAAGAACGATCCTGACCAGGCCGCCCAGCTAGAGCCATATTTCGATGGGGTGATCGACGAGCAGTGCAATCAGTATTCCGAGTGCTCCTCCTACGGGCCGTATCTCAGCGCCGGCAAGCCGGTATTGAATGCCGAATACGACGCCTCGCTTTATCCGTCGTTCTGCGCGGCCGACCAGGCAGCGGGAATCATGGGTGCCCTGTACGCGACCGCGCTTGACGGAAGCGTGTACGAACCATGCTTCGGGCCGAGCCCACCGCTGCCTCCGATTTCTTCCTCCCCCACTACGGGCACTTCCGGGGGCCAAGTGTCCGCGCCTCGGGTACGCATCCGCTCAGTGACCGCGACCGCCAACCACGTTGCGGTGGCGATCAAGCTGGCCTGTGCCGGTGGCAATTCCTTCTGCGCCGGCACCATAAGGCTCGCCGCTGTTGCGCGTGCGCTGCATGCACACGGCCGCCGCTCCCGGATAACACTTTGCTCGGCGAGACGCATTTTCGAGTCGGCGTCGGCCGCACCAAAGTCATCCTCGTCAAGGTGCGACGGAAGCCGGTGAAGCGACTGTCCCCACGGAAGCGACCGTCCGCGAAGAGATCGGTCAGCGCCGTCGTCACGGCGACCGCCACGGACGCCGGCGGAGGGGTGGCAGTCGCTCGGCGGAGCGTGCAGCTGAGACTCCGATTGCCGGCGAGCTGACCGCGTCAAGTCGCCGGCGCCGGCGCGCGGTCCTGGATCACGCGCACGCCGTCCTTCGGCGCCAGCGTGATCCCGCGGAACTGGACCTTCGCCGGCTTGGGGTCGGCGGCCCGCAGCGCGGCGGCGCGCTCGAGCACGCGACCGACGACGATCCGCATCTCCATCAGCGCGAAGCTCGCGCCCAGGCAGCGGCGCGTACCGCCGCCGAACGGGATCCACGTGTAGGTGTCGGGCGGGTCGTCGACGAGGAACCGCTCGGGCCGGAACGCGCCGGCGTCCGGGAACAGGTCCTCGCGGCGGTGCATGATCCGAATCGAGGGGTTGATCTCGACTCCGGGCGGGATCTCGTAGCCGTTCAGGCGGAACGGCTCGCCGCGCACCACCCGTCCGACGCCGGGGATCACCGGCCGCAGGCGGAGCGACTCCTTGACCACCGCGTCCAGGTACTGCTCATCGCCCCCGCGCGCGCGCTCGCGGACCAACTGGTTGTGGAGCAGCAGGTCGAAGCACCACGCGAGTCCGGTGGCGGTCGTCTCGTGCCCGGCCAGCAGCAGCGTCACGAGCTCGTCGCGCACCTCGCGGTCGGACAGCCGCCGTCCGTCCTCGTCCTCGGCGAGCAGCAGGGCGGAGAAGATGTCATCGCGCTCGTCGAGCGCGTCGGGGTCGGCGCGCCGGCGAGCGATCTCGGCGTACAGCACCTCGTCGACGGCTTTCCGTGCGGTCTCGAACCGGGCGGTCACGGCGGCGCGGTCGCCGCGGACGTGAGGCAGCGCCGCGAGCAGCATCATCGCGCGTGGCCTTGACAGCGGCTCGAGCATCGCCCGCAGGCGCCGGCGAAGATCCTCCTCCTCGGCGCCGGGCTCGTATCCGAACACCGCGCGTAGGATCACCCGCAGCGTCAGCGACTGCATGCTTCCGAGCAGCGAGAACGGCTCGCCGACCGGCCAACGGTCGATCTCGAGGTCGGCCGAGGCGCGCATCGCCTCGGCATGAGCCTGCATCCGCCGGCCGTGGAACGGCGCTCCCATCAGCCGCCGGTGGCGCAGATGCTGGGGGCCGTCAAGCAGCAGCACCGAGCGCTCGCCCACGATCGGCCCAAGCATCACATTGGCCTCGCCGGCGCGGAGCTGCTCGGGAGGGCCCTGGAACAGCTCCCGGATCAGATCCGGGTGGAACACCATCACGAATCGCTCGTCGAACAGGGTCCCGAACGTCACCGCGTCCCCGTACCGGCGCCGGCAGGCGTCGACAAAGCGGGGGCCGGTGAACATGAAGCCGAGGGTCTGGACGGCTCGCGGCAGGCGCGGGCCGGGAGGGAGGCCGACGAATGTAGCCATGTTCATATGTGATCGTTGCACAACGCTAACGCCGCGTTCCCTAGCCTGAGGCGTGCGTCGGCATGCCGGGTCGGCGGCGCTGGCCCGTGCGCCGGACCGGGGAGTCATCCAAAAGGGAGCACGTGCGAGACGATTTCCTTGTCTTCGGGAGTCCGTTGATCGGCGAGGCGGAGATCGCGGAGGTGGTCGACTCGCTGCGCTCGGGCTGGATCGGAACCGGTCCCAAGGTGCAGCGGTTCGAGGAGATGCTGTCCGAGTACGTCGGAGCCGCGCACTGCCGGTGTGTGTCCTCGTGCACGGCGGCCCTGATCCTGTCGCTGCGCGTGCTCGGGGTCGGTCCCGGTGACGAGGTGCTCGTCCCCGCGATGACGTTCGTCGCCTCGGCCAACGCCGTCGAGCACGCCGGCGCGACGCCGGTGTTGGTCGACTCGGAGCCGGGTACGGGGCTTATCGATCTCGAGGTCGCCGAGGCGGCCATCACGCCGCGTACCCGCGCGATCATGCCCGTCCACCTCGCCGGCCGTCCGATCGACATGGACCGCTTGGGTGCACTGCGAGACCGTCACGACCTGCTCGTGATCGAGGACGCGGCGCATGCGCTCGGCGCCGAGTGGCACGGCCGCCGGATCGGCGCGTTCGGAAACCTCACCGCGTTCTCGTTCTACGTCACCAAGAACGTCACGACGATCGAGGGGGGCGCGCTCCTCACCGACGAGGAGGCGCTCGCGGAGCGGGTCGAGCGCCTCGCGCTCCACGGGCTGAGCCTCGGCGCATGGCAGCGGTTCTCGGACGCCGGCTTCCGTCACTACGAGGTGGTCGAGCCCGGCTTCAAGTTCAACATGACCGACGTCCAGGCAGCCCTCGGCCTGCACCAGTTGCCGCTGCTCGGGCGGTGGATCGATCGCCGGGCGGAACTGTGGGCTCGCTACGACGACCTGCTGGCCCATTTGCCGGTGCAGACGCCGCCGCCCGCCGATCCCGACACCCGGCACGCCCGCCACCTGTACCAGCTGACGCTCGATCCCGACGCCCCGCTCACGCGCGACGAGCTGCTCGACCGGCTGACCGCGCGCCGGATCGGGACCGGCGTGCACTACCGCGGCGTCCATCTGCATCCGTTCTATCGCGACAAATACGGCCTGACCCCGGAGCAGTTCCCGGTTGCCACCGCGATCTCCGAGCGGACGTTGAGCCTGCCGCTCAGCCCGAAGGTCTCGGACGCCGACCAGGACGACGTGGTCACAGCGCTCGTGGAGGTGCTGCGATGAGCATCTCGGACTATTCGGCGCGCCGGTTCGGCGGTCCGGTCCCGCCCTGGTTGCGCGATGCCGAGACCGCGCGGCCGGTTCCGGCGGAGGTCTGGATCACGGGCGCGCTGGTCGTGATCGCCGCGGTGATCCGGATCATCGTGATCAACGATCAGAGCATCTGGCAGGACGAGGCGCTGACCGCCTACGAGGCGCAGCTCCCGCTCGGGGCGATGATCACCACGGTCGTCCACGTCGAGACCACGCCGCCGCTGTACTTCGTGCTGATCTGGGCGTGGGCGCACGTGTTCGGAAACGGCGAGGTGGCGCTCCGATCGGTTTCGATGCTGGCCGGGGTCGCGCTCGTGCCGATCTCATACCTGGCGGCGCGCGACCTGGTCTCGCCTCGCGCCGGAGTGTTCGCGGCCGCGTTCGTCACCTTCAACCCGTTCCTGATCTGGTACTCGCAGGAGGCGCGCGCGTACATGCTGCTGGCGGCGCTGTGCGGCGCCTCGTTCCTGTGGTTCGTCCGCTCGCGGCGCGACCCGAGCGCTCGCAACCTCGTCTGGTGGGCGGTGTGGTCGTCGCTCGCGCTGATGACGCACTTCTTTGCGGGGTTCCTGGTGGCGCCCGAGGCGCTGTGGCTGGTGTGGGTCGCGGGCACACGCCGCGCCGGCGCGGGCCTCCGCGTCGCCGGCGGTGCCGTCGGCGTGGTCGCGCTCGTCCAGGTGGCGATGGCGCCGTTCGCGCTGATCGACACCGGCCACGGCGTGGGGTGGATCGCCCACGCGCCCAGGGAGGTCCGGCTCTCCCAGGCGATCTCGGAGTGGGGCGTGAGCATCCTGTACCGGCGTACGACCGTCAGCCAGGGGCTTCTCGCCGGGGCAGCGCTGCTCGGGATCGCGGTCGTGCTGCTGGTGGTCGGCGGGGATCGCCGCACGCGGCTCGGCGCCGCCGTGGCCGGTGGGATCGCGGCGTTCGTGTGGGTGGCGCCACTGGTGCTCGGGGTGCTCGGCCACGACTACTTCCTGTCGCGCAATGTGATCCCGGCGCTGGTGCCGCTGGCCGTCGCGCTCGGTGCCGTGTGCGCGGCGCCGCGGGCCCGCGCGCTCGGGGCGGCGCTCGCGGTAGCGCTGATCGCTCTGTTCGTCTACTCGACGATTCGGGTACAGACCAAGCCCTACCTCGAGCGCCCGGACTGGCGGGCCGTCGCCCACGCGCTCGGTCCGGCCACGGTCCCGCGCGCGGTCCTCGCCGCCAACGGCACGACCGCGACCCCGCTCAAGATCTACCTAGCAGGCGTCAAGTGGGTCCAGCCGCAGTCGCAGAGGATCCTGGTTCGAGAGATCGATGTTGTGGGAGCCAGGAAGCAGCTTCCGCTCAGGCCGGTGCGAGTCGTTCGCGATGGGCGCTGGGTCTGGTTCACGCCGCGCGGGGCTCCCACGCCTGGGCTGGTCTCACCGACGGACGCCATGCTGGTTAATCGGTTCGTTGTACAGAGCTGGATCATCGGGCGGTTCGTGCTGGACCGGCCGCAGCGGTTGAGCGTCAAGCAGCTGCTGGCGCTGGCCCCGCACTACTTCCACCGCACCCCGGACGCGATGCTCGTGTTCTTCCAACCGCCGGAGCGATGAGCGACGGCGTCCTGCTGAGCGTGGTGGTCCCGGTATTCGGGTGCGCGGACTGCCTGGCCGCGCTCCACGCCCGGCTGACCGACAGCGTGCGGACGATCACCGACCGCTATGAGCTCGTATTCGTCGACGACCGCAGCGTCGACGATGGCTGGGCCGTCCTGGTCCGGCTCGCCCGCGAGGATCCCAACGTCCGCGCGTTCCGGCTCAGCCGGAACTTCGGCCAGGACGCCGCGATCACCGCCGGGCTCACGCAGGCCACGGGGGCATGGACAGTGGTCATGGACTGCGATCTCCAGGAGGCGCCCGAGGACATCCCGCGGCTGTGGGCGGCGGCCGGCGAGGGCTACGACATCGTCCGCACCGTACGGCGCGGCTGGCGCCACTCGGCGTTCCGGCGGAGCGCAAGCCGCCTGTACCGCCGCTTGACCCTCGAGACCGACGTGCGCCCGGACTACAGCAACCTGAGCCTGCTGTCCCGGCGCGTCGTCGACGCGTTCCTGCGCCTCGAGGACCGCGATCGCGAGTACATGATCGCGCTCGACTGGCTGGGGTTCGACTCCACCGCGATCGAGATCGAACACCACGAGCGCCACGCCGGCGAGAGCGGCTACACGCTGCGCCGGCTGGTCCGGGTCGCGCTCGACGGGATGTTCTTCCGCAGCACGGTTCTGCTCCGGCTGGTCGTGCTGCTCGGCTTCCTGGTGGCGTTCGCCGGGATCGTCGTGGCGGGGTTCGAGGTCGCCGACTACTTCCTCGAGCCCGAGAAATCGGTGCCGGGCTACACCAGCCTCGCGGTGCTGCTGCTCGTCCTGACCGGGTTCATCATCGTCAGCGTCGGCGTCGTCGGCCTGTACGTCGGGCGGATCTTCGAGCAGGTCAAGAACCGGCCGCTGTTCCTGATCGATCAGCAGGCCGCGGGAGCGGAGCCGAGTCTCCCGACAGGACGTACACCCACTCGCGCCCGCCCGGAATCGGAAACGATTTCAGAATCCGTTCCCGGTAGCGCGCCATCACGGCCTCGAGCGTCGCCTCAGTGAATCGCTGAGCGTGACCGCCTACGCCCGGGTCAGCGGCGCTTCGGCCGAGCCGGCCGACCAGCGGGAGGTTGCTCGAGGCGAGGTTGCGAACGGGCTCGGACACGATCGCCCGGTCGCGAGCCGCGGCCAGCATCCGGTCGAGGATCCGCTCCGGGTGCGGCAGGAAGTGGTACAGGCTGGCCTGGAGGATGACGGCGTCGGCGTCCGGGAGCGGCTCGTCGCTCGCGTCGAGGTCGAGCCGGCGCGCGTCGACCCCGCGGCGCTCGAGCTGCTCGACGAAGCGAGGGTTGACGTCGATCCCGACGTAGCCGCTCGTCCGCGTTCGCAGGTACCGCAGGTACAGCGTGCCCGGACCGCAGCACAGCTCGAGCACCGAGGCCCCGTCGGGCACTTCGCCGGCGACCCCCCGCATCCGGTCTGAGTAATGGCGTCCGTATAGGGCCCGCATCACGAGCTCGTAGCCCGTCGCGCTGCGGTAGATGAGGCTCGTGCTCAACCCGTTTGCGTGTGCGCCTGGGAGGCCGCGGCCTTGCCCCCGAGGTCGGCGAGAGTCAGCTGATGTGCGGGGGCGCGGTCGAGCGGCCGCGTGATCGTCACCTTGAGGTCGGGGTCGACGTGCAGCAGCTCGCCGGACTCGAGCGCGCGCCATCCCGGGTCCTCGTCCATCCGCTCGCTGGCCACGACCACGGCGGGGCGGCTGGCGAGATCGCCGGCGCGGACCCGCATCGAGCCGCGCGCGCTGGCGTGCTCGAGGTGGCGCTGGCCGGTCGGGCCGCCGGCGGCGCGCTCGAGCACGAACAGCTCGTGCACGTCCGGATACCGGAGCGCCCACAGCTCGGAGTCGGTGATCAGGATGATGTTGAGCGCGAACACGGGCAGGTTGTCCGCGATCCAGCTCGTGGCGCGGACGATCGCCTGGCCGATGTCACCGTCGCGCTCGATCTCCTTGGTGATCAGCGCGAAGTACCGCTCGGAGTCGGTCTCGCCGCGGACGAGCCTTGCGAAATCGCCGAGCTCGGGCTCGATCCGCTCGGGGTCGCCGATCACGCCATTGTGGGCGAACAGCCGGCCGCGCTGCTCGAACGGATGCGTGTTCTCCGGGCTCACCGCCCCGGTCGATGCGTACCGGACGTGAGCGACGAATGTCCTCGAGCTGACCTCGCGGGCCTCCTGGGCGAAGGCCTGGTCCTCGTAGGCGGCGAGCGGCTGTTTGGAGACGATTGGGTGCCCGTGCTCGTCGAACGTACCGAGGCCGGTCCCGTCGGGCTCGCGCCGGCTCTGCTGCGCGAGCGAGTCGGGAGCCTCGAGCAGCCAGAAGGTGGCGCGGACCGGCTCGCGTCCGCCGCTCATGCCGAACAGGCGGCACACGCCGGCGACCTTATCGCGTGCCGGCGCGGTCCGGCGCGCGGCACCCGGTTCCGGGCAATGGCGATCACCGCCGCGACCACTGTCAATGTAATTTCAAAATCGTGCCCTATCGTGGTCGCAGGACACGAGAAAGGTCATGCCGTGATGAAGCTCCTGCGCACCATCTCCACACAACGTCTGCTCGCGATCATCGCCGGATTGGTGATCGCGGTTGCCGGCGGCACTGCGATCGCCTTTGCGGCCGCGGGCAACGGTCCGGTCCCTCGGCGTGAGTCGCTCGCCAAGGCGCTCCACCAGGCTGCTGCGACGCCCGCAGTCAACGCGATCAGCGCGAGGATCAGCTTCACCGACAACCTGATCGACTCGACCGCGCTTCAGGGCTCGGATCCGATCCTCTCAGGCGCCACCGGCCGCCTGTGGCTGTCGACGACCACGCATCAGCTCCGCCTCGAGCTCCAGGGCGCGAACGGCGATGCCCAGATCCTGGTCAAGAACGGCGCGTTCTCGATCTACGACCCGATGTCGAACACCGTCTACAAGGGCACGCTGCCGACCGGGGGCTCCCAGACCGGCAAGGCCACGACCGACACGCTCCCATCGGTCGCGCAGATCCAGTCGGAGCTGAAGCAGCTCGCGCAGCACATCGACATCGCCGGGCCGTACCCCCGCAACGTCGCCGGCCAGCCGGCGTACAAGGTCGTGCTCACGCCGAAGCACTCGGGCGGCCTGCTCGGAAGCGTTCAGCTCGCGTGGGACGCGACGCACGGCGTTCCGCTCGGAATCGCGATCTACTCCGTGAACAGCAGCAGCCCGGTGCTCGAGCTCAAGGCCACGCACATTTCCTACGGCGCAGTCTCCGCCGGCGTGTTCAAGGTGAGCCCGCCGGCCGGGGCGAAGGTCGTCAGAATCTCGACGCCCGCGGGACGAGCCACCGCTGCGAAGGCTCACGTCAAGTCCAAGCACGGCAAGCACGCCGCCAAGCCGAACACCGAGATCACGGGTGCGCGCGCGGTCCAGGCCCACCTTCCGTTCAGGCTCGCCGCACCGAAGGCGCTCGACGGCCTGCCCCGACAGTCGGTGCAGCTGCTCGACTGGGGCGGAAGCCCGGCGTCGCTCGCCACCTACGGCCAGGGCCTCGGCGGGATCGCCGTGGTCGAGCAGACCGCGGCCGGCCAGTCCTCGTCCGGGCCGGGGAGCCAGTCCCCGGGCGGCGGCCTCAACCTGCCGACCGTGTCGATCAACGGCCATAGCGCGCAGGAGCTGCCGACCGCGCTCGGAACGGTCCTGCGGTTCTCCAGCGGCGGCGTCGAATACACCGTGCTCGGTTCGGTGCCGCCGACGGCGGCCGAGATGGCAGCGAGGCAGTTGGTGCCCTGAACGACGTGGCGGACACCGCGCCCCCGGTTGAGATCCGGGGACTCGTAAAGCGCTACGGCGAGCTCGAAGCGGTCGCCGGCGTGGACCTCACCGTCCATGCCGGCGACGTCTATGGCTATCTCGGTCCGAACGGGGCCGGCAAGACGACGTGCCTGCGGATGATGCTGGGTCTGATCCGGCCGACCGCCGGGACCGTGCGGCTGTTCGGCCGCGATCCCCAGGAGACCGTTCAGGCGCTCGACGGCGTCGCCGGATTCGTCGAGGCGCCGACGTTCTATCCGTACCTGACCGGCCGGCGCAACCTCGAGCTGCTCGCCGGGTTCGACGGCGGCGACGCCGGCGACCGGATCGACCAGGCGCTCGAGACGGTCGACCTTACCGACCGGGCGCGCGACAAGATCGGCGGCTACTCGCACGGGATGCGCCAGCGGATCGGGATCGCCGCGGCGCTGCTGCGGGATCCGAAGCTGCTGCTGCTCGACGAGCCGGCCACCGGGCTCGACCCCGCCGGAATGCGCGACATGCGGCTGCTGATCCGGCAGCTGGCCGACCAGGGGATGACCGTGCTGCTCTCCAGCCACCTGCTCGCCGAGGTCGAGGAGCTGTGCAACCGGGTGGCGATCGTCCGCACCGGCAAGATCGTGTACGAGGGTGCGATCGCCGACCTCAAGCGCGGCGCCGGCGCGACCTACCGGCTGTCGACGACCGACGACGAGCGCGCGCTCGCGGTGTGCGGAGCCCAGCCCGGGATCGCCGACGTCCGCGTCGTCCACGGAAGGATCTCCTTCGCCGCCGACGAGCCGGCGGTCGCCGAACTGTCGCAGGCGTTGATCGAGGCCGGCGCGCTCATCCACTCGCTCGCGCCGCAGACAGTGACGCTCGAGGACCTGTTCTTCTCGCTCACCGAGGGCGACGGCGTCGTCAACGGCGGCGCGCCGGCGGGCGCTCCCGCGCCGGCGGAGGCGTCGCGATGAGCTCGGGCGTCGGCACCGCCGAGACGCCGCGCTTCGGTGCCGGCGTCGCGGGGCGACCGCGGTCGCGGCCGGGGGTCGCGACTGTGTACCGGTGGGAGCTGCTGAAGCTCCGCTACCAGAAGCGGACCTACCTCGGGCTCGGGGCGGCGGCGATCGTCCCGATTCTGTTCGTCGTCGCGATCCACTTCCGCCACCACCGCCAGGGCGGCGGGGACTTCGCGTTCGCGTCGTACCTGACCAAGAGCGGGCTGGTCGTACCGCTGGTGCTCCTGCTGTTCGGCGCGGTATGGATGTTCCCGCTGATCACCGCGCTCGTGGCCGGCGACATCTTCGCCTCCGAAGACCACAACGGCACGCTCAAGACGGTGCTGACGCGTTCGCTCGAGCGGTGGCAGATCTTCACCGGCAAGGCGCTCGCCACCGCCACCTACGCGGTGACCGCGATCTTCATCTCCGGGACCGTGGGCGTGATCGCGGGCAGCATCCAGTCCGGCTTCAACTCGGTGCAGACGCTGTCGGGGTCGATTGTGTCGGCGCCCAAGGGCCTCGAGCTCGTCTACCTGAGCCTGCTCGTGTACCTGATCCCGATCGGAACCATCGTGTGCATCGGCCTGCTGCTCTCGACGATCACCCGCAACAGCGCGGCCGCGGTCGTGGGCACGCTGATGGTCTCGCTGCTATTCCAGCTGATCGGCATCCTGCCGGGACTCGGCGCGCTCCAGCCCTACCTGCTCAGCACCCAGTTCAATGCGTGGCAGGGGTTGTTGCGCCAGCCGATCGACTGGGCGCCGATCGTCCGCGCCGCGTGGGTGTGCGCGATGTATGCGGTGCCGGCGCTCGTGACCGCGTTCCTCGTGTTCCTGCGCCGCGACGTCGCCGGTGGGTGATCGCGCCGCCGCTACCGACGAGGGCCTGCGCGACAGGGTGCTCGTAGTCGACGACGATCCGCCGCTCCGGCGGATGCTCGCCCGGACGCTCGCCGCCGAGGGGTACGAGGTCACCGTCGCCGCCGACGGCGGCGCCGCGCTGGCCGAGGCCGAGCGCGCGGCGCCCGATGTGATCGTGCTCGACGTGGCGATGCCCGCGCTCGACGGGCTCGCCGTATGCCGGCGTCTGCGGAGCAAGGGCCTACCGACGCCGATCCTGATGCTGACCGCGCGCGACGCCGTGCCCGATCGCGTCGCCGGCCTCGAGGCGGGCGCCGACGATTACCTGATCAAGCCGTTCGCGGTCCAGGAGCTGATCGCGCGGCTGCGGGCGCTTACTCGCCGCGGTAGTGATGCGCTTGGGACCCCGTTGCGGTCCTACGGCGACCTGACCCTGGATATCGCCGCTCGGCGGGCAACTCGGGCCGGCCGACCGATCGAGCTCACCGCGCGCGAGGTCGACCTGCTCGAGCTGCTCCTGCGCGAGCCCGGTCGCGTGGTCACGCGCGAGCGCGCGATCGAGGAGATCTGGGCCGACGGGGCCGAGGCGAACGTCGTCGATCGCTACGTGACGCGGCTGCGCCGCAAGCTGGGGACGCCGCCGCTGATCAGGACGGTCAGGGGGAGCGGGTTCACGCTGCGGGCGTGAGTCAGCTACAGCTACGCGACGTCGACGTGCGCGATCTCGGCGACCAGCAGCGCTTGCGCCTGCTCGCCGGTCATGGCGGGCCCGATCAGATCGCCCTGAGCGCCATCGCAACCGAGCTTGCGCAGCTGTTCGAGCTGGGCCTCGGTGTCGACGCGGTCGGCGATCACACCGAGTCCGAGCGCGTGCCCGAGCTCGACGAGCGCGCCAACGATCGACGCGTCCTCGTCGGACTCTCCGAGCGTCTTCACGAAGCCCTCGTGGATCTTGATCAGATCGATCGGCAGCTGTCGCAGACGCGAGAAGGACGCCGCGCCCGACCCGAAGTCGCGGAGCGCCAACCTCACGCCGGTCGCCTTGAGCGTGCGCAGCGTCGCCGTAACCGCTTCGGGATCCTCGCCGACGGCGCCCTCGGGCACCTCGAGGTAGATCGCGCCGGGGTCGACCTCGGCGGCCCGGATGGCGTCGCTCAGCAGCGACGCCAGGCTGGGGTCGCGAAGTTGTCCCGGCGAGAGGGCCAGCGACAGCCGCATATCCGGCCTGTACGCGCACCAGGACCCCAACTCGACGAGCGCGTGCTCGAGCGCGAAGCGGCCGATCGGGATCGCCATGCCGGTGTCCTCGGCCAGCGCCATGAACTCCGCGGGACCGAGCAGGCCGCGCCGGGGATGCTGCCAATGGACCTGCGCGTCGACCCAGCGCACGTCGGCGAACGCGTTCAAGGAGATCCTCGGCTGGTAGTGCAGGCGAAGCTCGCCGCGGTGCACCGCTTCGCGGATCGCGCCCTCGAGCTCGATCCCGGCGACCGCGCGGCGCCGCGATTCCTCGTCGAACAGCTCGAACCGCGAGCGGCCGCGCTCCTTGGCGCGGTACATCGCGGCATCGGCCTCCCGGATCACGGTTTCAGGGGAGACCGTCGGGTCGGCCACCATCGCGATCCCGACGCTCACCGTGACCGACAGCTCGACGCCGTCGATGTCGATCGGCGGGCTCGCGGCCTGGCAGATGCGGTCGGCGATCAGCACGACCTCGCGCTCGGACGTCAGGTCCTCGAACAGGAACGTGAACTCGTCCCCGCCGAACCGAGCGACGGTGTCCATCGGACGCAGCAACGTGCTGAACCGCTCTCCGAGCGCGGTCAGCAGCCGGTCGCCGACGGCGTGGCCGCGGGAGTCGTTGATCTGCTTGAAGTTGTCGAAGTCGAGGAACATGACCCCCAGCTGGGTCCCGGAGCGCCGGGCGCGCTCGAGCGCGACCCCGAGTCGATCGAGGAACAGGGCACGGTTGGGGAGGCCGGTGAGCTGGTCGTGGAGGGCCTGGTGCGCGAGGTCCGCCTCCGAGCGCTTGCGCTCGATCGCGTGGGTGAGCGTGCGCCGCAGCACCGCCGGTGCAAGCTCGGACTTCACCAGGCAGTCCTGGGCGCCGGCTTTTACCGCCTCGAGCGCGAGCGCCTCGTCGTCGCCGTCGGACAGCAGCACGATCGGCGCCCCGGGCGCGGACAGCCCCACGTACTCGAGCAGGTCGATCGCCTGCTCGTGCGCGTCGGCCGGGACGTCGAGCAGCACGCAGCAGGACGGAAAGTCGACGAGCGCCTGCGCGGCCGCAGCGTCCCACTCGGCGTGGGCCAACACCTGCACACGACCCCACGTCGCGTGCAGCAGTTCGTCGATCCGCCTCGCAGTCGCGAAATCGGCGGACACCAGCAGCACCCTTACGGGTCCGGCGTGCACCGAATCCCCCTGCAATGAAACTCCTTTTCGAGCAACAGCTCTACATCCGTGATCCAAACCTGCTCACCTTTAAATATGGGCGATTACCCAAAAAACTTCTGGATCAGCCTAAAAATCGCGCGAGAACCCGGATGAGCCTCGGCCGGCCACAGACGCTGCGGTTCCGGCTCGTGCTCGCGGCGGCCGGATCGATCCTCGTCGCGCTCGTGCTGTTCGGCGCGGCGACGGTCCTGCTCGTCGGTCACGAGCTGCGCAGCTCGCTCGACAGCGCGCTCCGCCAGCGGGCCCAGGACGTAGCGGAGCTGGCCGTCTCGACCCCGGCGGTGCTCAACGCCCCCGGGGCGCTCGAGAGCCCGGTGTCCGGGCGGTCGATTGCGGTCGAGGTAATCGACGCGCGCGGGCGGATCCTGGCCCGCTCGCTGACGCTTGGAGCGGGGTTGCTGCCCGAGGATCGGCTGGCTCGCGCCGCACGTGTGTCGGGTGCGACCGGGTTCGAGAACATCGAGCTCGACGGTCGTCCGTTCAGGCTGTTCGCCGCGCCGATCGCGCTGAGCGGGCCCGCCGGTGGTGGCGCGGTGCTGGTCGCCTCCGACACTTCCGACATCTCCAGTACGACGGCGCATCTCGGCGTGCTCGTGATCCTGACCGGCGCCGGCGCCGCGCTGCTGGCGGCGCTGCTCGCCGCCGTGCTCACCGCGCGGGGGCTCCGCCCGTTGCGGAGGCTGGCGGTGGGCGCCGGCGAGATCGAGCGCACCGCGGACCCCTCGCGCCGGCTACCCGAGCGCGAGGTGGCCGACGAGATCGGGCAACTCACGGGAGTGCTCAACCGGATGCTCGCCTCGCTCGAGGCCGCCCGCGCCGGCGAGCGGAGGTTCCTCGCGGATGCCTCGCACGAGCTCCGGACCCCGGTGACCACGCTGCTCGGGAACGTCGAGTTCGCCGCCCGTCACGGGGCCGATCCCGAGGTGCTCGAAGAGCTCCAGCGCGATGCGCGCCGGCTGGCCAGGCTGGTCGACGATCTGCTGGCGCTCGAGCGGGTCGATGCCGGGATCGCGGGCGCCGAGGAGGTCGACCTCGAGGCGGTGGTGCGTGGGGTCGTGGGCGCTCACGCTGGGGAGGAGGGCGGCCGCGTTGGGACCGCCGGTGTCAGTCACGCGTTCGTCCGGGGCGATGAGCGCGCCCTCGCGCGGGCCATCGAGAACCTGGTCGAGAATGCTCTGGTGCACGGCCCGGCGGGTGGCCGGGTGACGATCTCGGTGTCGCGGGCCAACGGATCGGCGCTCGTCACCGTACGCGACGAGGGACCGGGGCCGGATCCAGCCGACCGCGACCGCCTGTTCGAGCGGTTCTGGCGCGGCGCCGGCGCGTCCGGCCGGCCAGGGTCGGGGCTCGGGTTGTCGATAGTCTCGGCGATCATCGATCGCCACGAAGGGCGGATCGTCGTCGACGGGTCGGCGTTCACGCTCGAGCTGCCCGCGATCGACGCTTCGGCAACGGTCGAGGGGAATTGACGGTCCCCGCGAATTCTCATATTGGTCTTACCTAGCGCTGATTCTCTGTTCCGAGAAAGCGGGATGATTGGCAGCGAACAGCGGATGACCACGAACAACAATCGATCGCGCGCCGTGGAGGCCCGCGACGCGGCGCTCCGCCGGCTTCGACGGACGCGACGCTGGGTGATCGCCGGTACCGCCGCGCTCACCGCCGGCTTCGCGGCGCTGGTCTCCGCGGTGGCGCCGGGGCGGTCGCTGGCCTCGAAATCGGCGGCCCGGACCGAGGCCTCGACGGGCGCGAGCTCGTCATCTTCATCGGCGAGGAGCGCGTCATCCGCGATCCCCCAGCTGCCGCCGGCGGCCAATCCCGACTCGCTCGGGTTGCAGGGCCCCTCACAGCCGCCGCAGCCGGTTCCCAGCCAGCCACAGAACTCCACGCCTTCTCAGAACTCCGTGCCGCCGCAGTCGACGCCGCCGGCTTCGACGCCGCAGTCCTCGCCGGCGCCACAGTCGTCCGGTGGCGGCGGCGTTGTGTCGGGGGGCTCGTGAGCGAACGACATGAGCCAGTCCGAAGAATGCGCGACGCTGGAAGCGTTCGGAAGCAGCGCGCTAGTCGCGGTCACTGAGGCCGGCGCGCTCGACACGGCGAGAGCGGTCGTCGAGCGGATCGTCGGCGAGTTCGACCACGCTTGCTCGCGGTTCCGCGACGACTCCGAGTTGTCGGCGGTCAACGCCGCCGCCGGCGCGGCCGTGCGTGTCGGACCGGTGCTGCTCGAGGCCGTGACCGTGGCGCTGCGCGCAGCCCGGCTGACCGGTGGCGACGTCGACCCGACGGTCGGGCGGGCGCTGATCTCGCTCGGCTATGACCGCGACTTCGCGGCGCTGTCGGTCGGCGAAGATGGCGTGGCGTCAGCCCAGGGAGTAGCGCGGCCGCTCGCGTCCGTTCCCGGCTGGCGAACCGTGACCGTCGATCCCGAGCGGAGCACGATCCGCGTCGCCGGCGGGGTCAGCCTCGATCTTGGCGCCACGGCAAAGGCGCTGGCCGCGGACGCGGCGGCGGCGGCGGCGAGCGCCGCCGCCGGCTGCGGCGTCCTGGTGTCGTTCGGCGGCGACCTCGCGATCGCGGGACCGGCGCCACTGGAGGGATGGCGAGTTCGGGTGACCGACGACCATCGGGCCGGCTTCGACGCGCCCGGCCAGTGGATCTCGCTCAGCTCCGGCGGGCTGGCCACCTCGAGCACCGCGGTTCGCCGGTGGCGGACGGGCACGGGGACCGCCCACCACCTGATCGATCCGCTCACCGGGCGGTCCGCCGACAGCGTCTGGCGCACGGTCAGCGTGTCCGCCGGCTCGTGCCTGGACGCGAACATCGCGAGCACCGCGACGATCGTCCGCGGCGAGAAGGCGGCGCCGTGGCTGGAGGCGCTCGCGCTGCCGAGCCGGCTCGTGCGCACGAACGGCACGGTGCTCCACGTCGGTGGCTGGCCCTCAGAGGGCGACGACCTGCCGCTCGTGGGTTCCGGCCCGGCGGTGCTGAGCCTGGTCCCGGAGGGCCTGGGCTCGTGAGCCTCGGGGCTGGCGCGACCCTCGGACCGAGCGCCTACTGGTACCTCGCGCGCGGCACGGGCGCGGTCGCGCTCGTGCTGCTGACCGCCAGCGTGGTCATCGGGATTCTCGGCTCGGTCCGGTTCGTGGCCGAGCGGTGGCCGCGGTTCGCGATCGACGCGGTCCACCGCGATGTCTCGCTGTTGGTGCTCGTCGTGCTCGTGATCCACATCGTCACGAGCGTGCTCGACGGGTTCGCGCCGATCACGCTGCTGGACGGGGTGATCCCGTTCAACTCGCCCTACCGGCCGCTGTGGCTGGGCCTCGGCACGCTTTCGTTCGATCTGCTCGTCGCGATCGCCGTCACGAGCCTCGTCCGGCGGCGCCTGGGCTATCGCGCGTGGCGCGCGATCCACTGGCTCGCGTACGCGAGCTGGCCGGTGGCGGTGCTGCACGGGCTCGGTACCGGCAGCGACGTCAAGCAGTGGTGGATGCTGGCGCTGACGGTGGTCTGCATCATGGCCGTGCTGATCGCGGTGTGGCTACGGATCGCCCACGTGGGCTCGGACCACGCCGTTCTGCGCGCGCCGGCGACGGCGCTCGCGGTGATCACTCCAATTGGGCTGATGATCTTCACGCTCGCGGGTCCGCTCCAGCACGGCTGGGCCAAGCGGGCCGGGACGCCGGCCTCGTTGCTCGGCGGCGCTGCGGCCGCTCCCAGTTCGCCGTCCTCCCGAGGGGGCAGCGGCGGCTCCGGCGGTGGGGGTAGCTCCGGCCGGAGGGCGAGCTCGATCAGCGGTCCGTTCACCGCGAACCTCTCAGGCAGCGTGCGCGAGAGCGCCGCGCCGGGCGGCGCGGTGGTTGACCTCTCGACGAGCGTGAGCGGCCAGGTCCAGGGGCGCTTGCGGGTCAGAATCGCCGGCCAGCCCATCGGCGGCGGGCTCTCGATGACCGGGAGTCAGGTCGACCTCGCGCTCGCCGGGGTCCCGTCGGTCCTCGAGGGATCGATCGACGAGCTCCGCGGCACACAGTTCACGGCCCGCGTCGCGGACAGTCAGGGCTCGGTGGTCGACCTGCGGGCCGTGCTGCGGATCAACGATCAGAGCAACGTCGTCACGGGCACGCTGTCGGGCGCTCCGGGGTAGCCGCGAGCGATGAACTTCTCCGACGGCGGCCACCACGGTCTGCCACGCGTGCTCGCCGGGCTCGAGCCCGGCGGCGGCCCGGTATCGCTCGCGGCGCACACCCGAGTCCACGGCCCGCTGCCGCAGGTGCCCGCCCACCACCTGATCGAGGAAGTCGAGCTCAGCGGGCTGCGCGGCCGGGGCGGCGCGGACTTTCCGACCGCGCGCAAGCTCCGCGCGGTGGCCGAGCGCCGGCGCGTCGGACCGGTGATCGTCAACGGCTCGGAGACCGAGCCGGCGAGCGCCAAGGACCGCCTGCTGCTGTCGAGGCTGCCGCATCTGGTGCTCGACGGTGCCGTTCTGGCCGCGGGCGCGGTCGGGTCGCGGCAGGTGATCGTCAAGGTCGGCGAGAACGCGGTCGACGCGGTGGCGGCGCTGGAGGCCGCGATCGTGGCGCGCGAACGGGACCCGGTATCGATCGAGGTCGTCGCGGCGCCCGAGGGGTACGTCGCCGGCGAGGAGAGCGCGGTCGTCCACTACCTGAACGGCGGCGCCCAGGTGCCCACGTTCATCCCGCCGCGGCCGTTCGAGCGCGGCTACCGTGGCCGCCCGACGCTGATCCAGAACCCCGAGACGCTCGCGCAGCTCGCGCTCGTGGCCCGCTTCGGGTCCAGCTGGTACCGCGAGCTCGGCACGGTCGCCGATCCCGGCTCGGCGCTGGTCACGATCACCGGCGCGGTCAGGGCACCCGGGGTGTACGAGCTCGCATTCGGGACCGCGATGGGCGATCTGCTGGCGGCGGCCGGGGGCCCGGCCGAGCCGCTCCAGGCGCTGCTGGTCGGCGGCTATTTCGGAACCTGGATGGAGGCTTCGCGGGCGACCTCGCTGCGCCTCGCGCGCGAGGACCTTCGGTCGGTCGGGTGCACGCTCGGATCTGGCGTTCTGATCGCGCTCGGCGAGAGCTCGTGTGGACTGCACGAAAGCGCTCGCGTGATCGCGTACCTGGCCGGACAGTCCGCCGGTCAGTGCGGCCCCTGCGTGTACGGGCTGCGGGCGATCGCCGACGCGGTCGGCGCGCTCGCCGACGGCGTCGCTCACGCTTCCGAGCGCGACCGCGTGCTCCGGTGGACCTCGGAGGTCCGCGGGCGCGGCGCCTGCCACCATCCCGACGGCGCGGTGCGGTTCGTCGAGAGCGCGCTCGCGGTGTTCGACGACGACATCGATGGCCACCGCCGAGAGCGATGCAACGCGATCCCGGCGGGGCTTCCGCTCGGAGGACCGGCGGTCGCCGGGGGCCGGCTTCGATGAGCCCCCGGCTGCGCGTCAACCCGATCACCTGCGAGGCGCACGGGCTGTGCGCGGAGCTCCTGCCCGAGCTGATCCGGCTCGACGACTGGGGCTATCCAATCCTCGACGAGGCCGAGGTGCCGCCCCACCTGCTCGGGCTGGCCCGCCGCGCGGTCGACGCGTGCCCGACGTTGGCGCTCCTGCTCGACGACGACCCCTAGAGGCGGAGCGTTCCCTCGGCCACGACCAGTCCTGAACCGCTCACGCGAACTCGCTGCCCGGATACGGTCACCTGGATCCGGCTGGGGCGTCCGAGCGCGCGACCCTGCTCGACGACGGCGGCGACGCCGTCGGGCGCCTTGCCGGCGGCGACGAGCAGGGCGACCAGCGGGCCCGCGGCGGTCCCGGTCGCGGGGTCTTCGACGATGCCCATCGTTGGGTTGAAGAATCGCGTGTAGGCGACCGCGCCGCGGACATCCTCGGGATCGAGGCTGTACAGGTAGCAACCCTCACCACCCGCAGCCGCGAGGACTGCCCTGAGCCGGGGGCCATCGGGGTGGGCCCGGTCGACTGCGGTTCGGTCGCGGATGGGGACGATCAGATGAGCGGCGCCCGTCGAGACGACCCGCGCCGGCTGGGTCGCGTCGAGGTCGGCTTCGTCGAGGCCGAGCGCGGTGGCCAGCGGTGCGCGATCGGCGAGCGGCTCACCGAAGCGTGGCGGCGACTGGTCCATCGACACCATGACGGGGCGGCCGGGTTCGCGGATGACCTCGACCGGCAGCACTTCGCCCGCGATCTCCTGTCCGAAACGGGATCCTTGGTGGGGCGAGGCCGCGGGGGAGGGAGTGCTTGGGTCGGGGAGGCGACCGGAGGCGGCCAGCCACACCCACGCGCCCAGGGCGTTGTGGCCGGCGCCGCCCACCTCGGCGCCGGCGGGAGTGAACGAGCGCAGCCGACAGGTGGCTCCGGGCAGACGCGGCCGGAGCAAGAACGTCGTCTCGGACTGGTTGAACTCGCGCGCGATCGCGTGCATCTGCGATTCGTCGAGGTCGTCCGCGTCCGGCACGAGCGCCAACGGGTTTCCGGTCAGCGGGCGGCTCGCGAACACGTCGACCCAGTAGAAGGAGATAGACCTGTCACTCATGGCGAACGGTCGGGATGATGGCTGACGCTGACTGCGTTTGCGTACGTCCGGCCGCCAGACACCTCGTGGATGAACTGTCGGTGGGCGTGCCCACCGACGACCAGTGGCTCGGCGACGCCGTGCGTCCGCGAGCACTACGCTGGGTGCTGGCGATCTCGTCGCTCGTCGTCAGGACCTCGGCGTCGCTGCGAGGGAGCGCCATGGCAGAACCGGACCGGTTGGCTGATCACGAACGGATGGAGGGCGAGGGCCATGACCCGGCCGCTGCCGGCGGAGTCGGAGTAGAGCTGGTCCAGCTGGTCCTTGACGAGCTGGACGAAGTCCGGTCCGGTGAGGCCTCTGCTGAGGAACACGTTGAGGTCATTGAGCTCGACCGAGTAGGGCACGCTCAACATGCACTTCAGGGTACGGCTGGTCGTCGTTGGTCCAGTCGAGCACGTAGGTGAGCCCGAGCTCCACGAGCAGCGACGGCGTCTGAAACGTCTCGGTGAGTCCTGGCCCGAGCCAGCCGTGCGGCCGCTGACCCGTTGCCTTCTCGATCGTCGCGACGACGTCCGTCAGGAACGCGCGCTCCTCGTGCGACGCCATGCCCGTCTCCAGCCTGGAGTTGGTCTTCCCGTGGGCGAGCCACGCCCAGTTCCGCGCCCGCCCCGCGTCGATGATCTGGGGATAGCGCTGGACGACATCTGAGTTCACCAACGCGCTGGCGCGGATGCCGTGGCGGTCGAGGCTCTCGATCAGCCGCCAGATCGCGACCCGCGGTCCGTAGTCGCGCCAGCCGTAGTTCAACGGGTCGGGCACGAGCGACGCCGTCCCTTCCCATAGGCTCGTCGAGGGGCTGTCGACGTGGAAGTGCTCGACGTTCAGCCCCACGTAGAACGCGACACGCGCGTCGCCCGGCCAGCGGATGGGCTCGCGCGCGACGATCGGGCTGTAGTCGAAGAGATCTTGGTCCATCGGGACTTTCGTGGCGCGGGACGGGTGCCTACCAAGATGCATCGGGATGGGCCCGCTCGCATCTGGAGAGGTCGCCGGCGGAGTCGCCAGTGACTACGCCACAACGTCGGCGTGGCCGCTCGCGAGGTCGCGCTGCCACCAGCCGACGTCCCACCAGGTGCCGTGCTTGAAGCCGATCTCCCGGTAGACACCGACGGGCTTGAACCCGCACGCCTCGTGGAGCGCGACGCTGGCCTCGTTCGGCAGCGCGATGCCGGCCAGCGCGATCCGGTAGCCCTGGTCGGCGAGCCGCCCGAGCAGCGCCTCGTACAACGCGCGGCCGGCGCCTCGCCTCTGGTGTCCCGGGTCGACGTACACGCTGACCTCGGTGGCCCACCGGTAAGCGGCGCGCTCCCGGTGCGGACAGCCGTAGGCGTAGCCGAGGATCTCGTCTCCATCTTCGGCCACCAACCAGGCGTGGGTCTTCGTGAGCCGGTCGATCCGCGCGGCCATCTCGGCCGCGGTCGGCGCCACGTCCTCGAACGAGATCACGGTGTCGGTGACATATGGCACGTAGATGCTCGCGATCGCCTCCGCGTCGCGGGCGGGGTTCGCGGGGCGGATCAGCATCCGGCTCAGGCGCCGGCGCCCTGCTGCCGGGGCTCGGCGGCCAGCTGCCAGACGCCGATCTCGTTGCCGGCGGGGTCGCGGAACGTCGCCACGGTCAGGTTGCCCTCGGGGTAGGGAGCCGTCGCCGGCTCGGCACCGTTATCGAGCGCCCGGTCGAGCGTGTCTGCGACGTCGTCGACGTAGACGTAGGGCTTGACGCCAGCCGCGCCGGCGACCGCCAGGTCCGGCATGAAGTGACCAATGACGTGCCCGCTGCCGTCCGCGAAGCTCGGATTCTCCCGATCGGTGTCGACCGTCCAGCCGAACACGGTCGCGTAGAAGGTCGCTGTCCGTTCGGGGTCCGGCGCGGGGATCCGCAGATACGACACCCCGCCTGGCCTGAACACCATGGGCTCCGCCATGTGACGATTATCCCAGCGGACCCAGCGCGATCGCGACTTCCCGGATCGGGAACAGCGCTCCTGCCGTGCGCCCAATCGGGAATGTAGTCTCGATCTTTGCGACCAAGACACAGCGGGAGGAGTCAGTAACTTGAACCTAACCGACGAGCAGCGCGCGTTCGTCGAGGCGATCCGCGACTTCGCCAAGCGCGAGTGCGGGACGCGCGAGCAGCGCGACGCGCTCACCCACAACGGGACCGAGCCCCACAACCCCGAGATCTACGCAAAGATCGCCAAGCTGGGGTGGCTCGGGGCCGCGATCCCGGAGGCGTACGGTGGCACGGGCGGCGGCTCGGTCGACCTGTGCCTGCTGTGCGAGGAGTTCTCTCGAGGCCAGATCCCGATGGGGTTCTTCCCGGTCACGATGATGTCCGCCCGCCCGGTCGAGCTGTTCGGGAGCGATGCGCTGAAGGACGAGATCCTGCCGCGGATCGTCGGCGGCACCGTCTACGCGATCGCGATGTCCGAGCCCGAGGCCGGATCGGACGTGGGCAACCTGTCGTGCCGGGCCGAGCGGGCCGACGGCGGCTGGGTGATCAACGGCCAGAAGACCTGGATCACCGGCGCCCACGCCGCAGACCACATCCTGCTCGTATGCCGCACGTCGCGTACCGGCAACAAGCACGAAGGGCTCACGATGATCTCGGTCCCGCGCGACAGTACGGGCCTGGAGATCCGCGGCATCGAGACGATGGGCGGCCGCGAGGTCAACGACATGTTCTTCACCGACTACCACGTGCCCGACGAGCGGGTCGTGGGCCGCCCCGACCAGGCCTGGATGCAGTTGATGGCCGGCCTCAACAACGAGCGGCTGATCATCGCGGCGCAGGCGTTGGGTATGGCAGAACGCGCCCACGAGGACGCGCTCGCGTACGTGAAGGAGCGCAAGCAATTCGGCAAGACGATCGGCAGCTTTCAGACCATCGCGCACCGGCTTGCGGAGCTCGCCACCGAGATCGAGGCCACCCGGCACCTCGTGTACGGGGTGGCAGAGGCGGTCCAGGCCAACCCGGACAAGATGCTGCCGCGCGAGGCGTCGATGGCCAAGCTGAAAGCGACCGAGGTCGCCAAGCGCACCGCGCTCGAGGGGATGCAGATGATGGGCGGCTACGGCTACGCCACCGAGTACGACATGGAGCGCCATGTCCGCCACACGATCGTCACCACTATCTACGGGGGGACCAGCGAGATCCAGAAGGAGATCATCTCTCGGTCACTCGGTTTGTGACTAGGGGTGCGCTCGGTCTCTCACACCGGCCGGCCGAACCGGCGAATCTGCACAACACGTCATTAGAGCGATCTCGGCGAGACCGTGACGCAACGTGCATTTGGGGCAAGCGTGACGCGGCACGGTCGCGCATTGCGGGACCGATTGTCGTGTTGAGCAGGTTGCGACGGGGCTTCGACCGGACATCCTTCGTGCAGGTCGAACGGGTCGAGTGCACCCCGAGTTGCCCTTTCGGGCAGACGTGTGTGCTCGTCGACCCGATCGTGTCCGCGCCGGACTACAGTCGCCGTATGCGAGCCCGGTCCCGGCCCCGCGCGGAGACTCCCGCCGGCGATCGGCCGGCTCCGCGGTCGCAGGCGGCGTCCGTGGCCGAAGAGCCCGCGTCCGGGCTCGTCGCGAACGGCGTCCGGTCGCTTCAGCGGACGGCCGGCAATGCAGCGGTGTCGGCTCTCCTCAGGACGAACCAATCGCCGGCGAGGCCGAGCGGGCGCGCTCACGCGACCGCCGGCGGCGCGAGTCGCGTCGTTCAGCGCAACGAGGAATCGGCCGCCCTGCTCAAAGGGCTCGCGGAGCCGAAGATCCTCGAATTCGAGAGCGCTCAGGTTGAGGTTCAGAAAGACATAGTCGCCAAGCTCGAAGCCGCGATCAACGGACAGAAGGCGACTCTCAGGGCGAAAGAGCAGGAGCTGGCCGCGGTCGAGGTTGAAGCCGCGGCGTTGGCGGCGGAGCTCTGGCAGCTGATGCCAAGCGACGAGGAGTCGGACGAGGGCGCGGAGCAGCCACAGGTAAGCGAGGAACTCCAACGCCGGAGCGAGGCGATAGCCAAGAAGCGCAGGAAGGCCGAGCGCGCCGTTGAGCAGGCGGAGAGCCGGCAGGGACGCTGGAACGACTCGGTCATGGTTCTCGGCGCGATCGAGCTGACCGCCCTCCCTCCGAGCAACACCGAGCTGCTCCGGAACGCGACGCTGGTCGACCTCCCGAGCAACCGGAACTCGTTGGACAAGTCAAGTGCGTTTGACTTGGTCGAGACGGCCGGGATGAAGGAGAAGGTGGTCGCGAACACGCTGAACACGATGATCGAGGCCGGACAGATCGAGTATCTCCGCAAGAGCGGACTGGTGGGCGCCGAATGGATGGTCCTGGTCGAGGTTCACTACTACCGCTCGCGCGACCAGGATCGGTCCCAATTCCACAAGGACACGCAGGGGCAGACCCTGTTCGTCAATCTCAACTATCACACCGAGCATGCGATCGCGGGGCCTGAGTACGTGCTCCACCCGCCGACCGTCCCGGAGCACGAGGCCCAGATCGCGAACACGCTACCGCCCGAGTTCATCAGCGACCTTGGCGCCATCCGCAAGGATGTGAAAGAGCCCACGGAGATCGAGGCGCCGATCATTCCCGCGCATGGGGCGGTTGCGTTCGTCGACGAGACGATTCACCACATGACGCCGCTGCGCGGGCATCGTGAAGTGTCCGGCCTGTCCTTAGCGACGTACCTGAAGGAGCGTTACCCGGGCGACTACGAGGAGGGGAGGTTCCCGCCTGCGGAGACATGGAGGAAGTGGGTCGAGATGAGTCAGGTGAACGAGGCGAAATACACTCGGCCAGACTTTCTCAAGGCTGGTATGCGCGAAGATGAGATCGACGAGTTGCTCACCGCGCACGGTGGGTCGGGGTTCCAGACCGTGAGCATCCCAGGTGCGACCGCCGAGAGGGGCGGGACACTCCCCCTCGGTCGGCAGAGCCAGGTGCCGCTCAAGCGGCGGATGAGCCAGAGAGCCCTTCGAGAAGAGCTTCCGAGGCCGGTGACGGGTGAGCGGCGCTTCTTCCGAACCTGGGTTCGAGCCGAGCGCCGGCGTTGACCCGGCGTCTCGTGGAGGTCGTTCATCCCAATGCTCCGGTTGCCCGATCGGGCACACCACCGGCCCAGACGGTTAGTGCCGGTGGACGCGACCGGCGCCGGCACCTATCCTCGCCACCATGGCACGCTGGGATCGGCGGCGTCAGCCGGACGAAGCACGTGGCAGCGCAAGGCATGAAGCCGCACCGACGCCGTCTGCCGGGGTGGACAAACGGTTGTCGGATCTCACCTCCGCGGTCGGCAACGTCGCCTTCTCGGCGTTCGCGCGGGACGGGGCAGGGCTGTCGCCGGACGGCCGCGTGCACCCGGACGTGGAGCAGGCGATCGCGCGGACGCGAGGCTCCGGACCGCCGATCGACCGGGAAGTCCGTGACCGCGCGGCGCCCGTGCTCGGTGATCCCCTGACGGACGTGCACGTCCATACCGATCCCGGCGCCGACGCCCTGACGCACGCAGTGTCGGCTCGCGCGTTCACGACCGGGACCGACATCTACTTCGGGCGCGGTGAGTATCGGCCGGGCACCAGTGCCGGTGATGAGCTGATCGCGCACGAGCTCACGCACGTCGTCCAGCAACGCGGCGCGAGCACATCGGGGCCGCTCACGGTCACCGAGCCTGGCGACGCGCTCGAGGCCGAGGCCGACGCGGCAGCCCGTGAGCTCCCCTAGCGCGCGGAGCCCGTCGTCGCCATCGACGTCCGCGGGACGTTCGGCCGGTGTCGATGGGGGCCTCGGAGTCAGCGACGTCGCACGCCTGATTCACGCCGCCGTCGAGCAGGTCGCGGCGACGGATCCGCATCCGACCGACCCATTCCGCGGACTCTACGTTTCGGATGACCTCGCGCTGGCGCTCGCCCGGGGTCCGCGGGAGATCGACGTCGACGCTGCCCTCGAGGACGCCGTGACCAAGCTCGGCCTCGACCAGCTCGACGCGGCTGTGCTGGTCCTGTGTCTGGCGCCCGAGCTCGATCCACGCTACGGGCGGCTGCTCGCCTACCTTCACGATGACCTCACCCGGAAGCTCGCCAGTCCGCGGCTCGCCGCCCGCCTTCTGTCGGCAGCGAGCTACGAGTCGCGCGATGTGCTCGCCCGTTTTGCGCGTGATCAGCCCCTGCGCCAGACGGGAGCAATACGGCTGCTCGAGGGCGACGACACCGTGCCGCTCACAGAGCGCATGGTGCGCGTCGGTGAACAGCTCGTGTGCCATGTCCTCGGGGCGCGACTGGATCGCGCGTCACGCCATGACCTGCGGCGCGTCGATTCGCCGGCGGACAGCCTCGGTCGCGATCGAACGGTTACGGAGCTGCGCCGGCTGGTGGCCGAGGCGGACGGCGCCTCGCTACTCGTCTGCGGCCCGGACGGCGTCGAGTTGCTGGCGGCCGCCCTGGAGTCGCCGCTGATTACGCTCGAGGCCGCGCACATGCGCTCCGACACGGCCGCGGCGGCCGCGCTACTCGAGTCGCGGCTCGCCGGCGGCCGGGTGTGCGTCACGGTGATCGAAGAGCCGGCGCCCGAGGACCGCCGCGAGATCGCGGCGGCTCTGACAGTGCACTCCGCCGGCTTGCTCATCTGGTCGCCCCATCGGGACGGGCTCTCATGGCTCGACGCGCTCGGCGGGGCGACCGTCGAGGTACCTGCACCGACCGCCGCGGAGCGGCGAGTGCTCTGGAGGCGGCACGCGAGCGCCGAGCAGGCTGACGTTCTCGCGGCGAAGTTCCGCCACAGCGCAGGCCAGATCGCTCGGGCGGTCCGTCTGGCGCGGTTGGCGGCAGTCGCGGCCGGAAGAACCGAGCCGAGCTTGGACGATCTGCACATGGGGGCCCGTCGGGCATCGAGTCGCCAGCTCGAGCAGCTCGCCGTCTGCCTACCCGGTCGCGAGGGCTGGGAGGAGCTGGTGTTGCCCGAGCGATCCCTCGCATTGCTGAAGTCCATCTCGGCGTACCTGCGCCATCGCGAGCTCGTGCTCGGCGACTGGGGGTTCGGCGCGACCGTGGCCGGGGAGCACGGGGTCAAGGTGCTGTTCTTCGGCGAGTCCGGCACCGGCAAGACGATGGCCGCGCGCGTGCTGGCCGGCGAGCTCGGGTTGGAGCTCTACAGGATCGACCTCGCCACCATCGTCTCGAAGTACATCGGCGAGACCGAGAAGAACCTGGACCGGGTCTTTGCCGCGGCCCAGGACTCGAACGCGATCCTCTTCTTCGATGAGGCCGATGCGGTGTTCGGGAAGCGTTCGGAGGTTAAGGACGCGCACGACCGCTACGCGAACATAGAGGTCGCGTACATGTTGCAGAAGATGGAGAGTTACGACGGCGCCGTCATCCTCGCCACGAACCTCCGCAGCAACATCGACGATGCCTTCCTGCGGAGGCTCGATCTGGCAATCGAGTTCCCCTTCCCGGATCTCGACCAGCGCCGCGAGATCTGGCGTAAGTTGCTGCCCGCCCGAGCTCCCGTTGCCGACGACGTCGATCTCGAAGGTCTGGCGGGCAAGTTCAGGTTGTCCGGCGGGTCGATTCGCAACTGCTCGCTCGCCGCCGCTTTCCTCGCGGCGGACGATGGCGGGACGATCGCGATGCGCCATCTCCTGCAGGCCGTGTTCGCCGAGTATCTGAAGTTGGGCCGCCTCACGCTGGAGTCAGATTTCGAACGCTTCCGCGCCGAGCTGAGTGACAAGTCGTTGGCGTGACCCTGCCCGTTCGGGCGAAAGGTGTGCCCGCTTTGGGGGCGTTGGCGACTTCCCGGCGTTGCCGCGGCGACGTACGCTGGACAACCGATGAACCTGGCGATCCAGGTGCCGCTCAACACGATGCTCGCCGACCTCGACGAGTCGCTGCGGCGGTTGCTGCGCGGAGAGCTCGAGCGGCATGGCTTCGGAAGCGTGGCTGTGGTCTTCGATGCACCCGCCCGGGAGTGGGCGGTGGCGCTGTCGGGGCCCACGGTGAATCTGTTCCTCTACGACCTGCGCGAAGCGAGTGAACTGCGCGAAACGGAGTGGCGAGAGCACCGACACAACGGCAGCGCGCGCATGGCGCGCCCGCCATTTCGCCTCGAGTGCACATACGCCGTCACGGCATGGGCGCGCGCGATCGAGGACGAGCACCGGCTGCTCTCACAAATGCTGGCGGTGCTGGTCGCGCATCAGCGGCTGCCCAACGATTGCCTGGCCGGCGATCTCGCCGAGCCCGCGGCGCAGCCGTATCCGTTGAAGACTCGCATTGCCGCCGCGCGCGAGGACGGAAAGGCCGATTTCTGGAACGCGATCGGGGGCTCGTACAAGGCGTCGTTCGACTATCTCGTGACGCTCTCGTGTGAGCCGGGCGTGGTCGTCCAACGTGGCCCCGACGTGCTGACCCGGCAGCTCACGACGCGGCGTCTGCGGGCGGACCGCAACGTCGTGGAGGAGCTGCAGAGGGTCGACGGGATACTCGTCGACGACGCCGCCGGCGTGCCGATCCCCGATGCATGGCTGGCGTTGCCGGATACCGGGAGGTGGGCGCACACCGCAGACGACGGGCGCTTCTCCTTCAGGAGCGTCCCGGTCGGCTCACACCGGTGCAGGGTGCGTGCCGGCGACGGCGCCGAGGGCGAGACCGAGTTGCGCATACCGCCGGACTCCCGCGAGCTGCGGGTGTCGATGCGGTCAGCCACCCGGGGACGCTGATCGTTCGAACGGGCAGCAAACGTTGCCCTAATGGTTGCCCTCCTGGCTCTGGCGTGGCGAGCCGGCGGACGCAAGAGTTCGGTCGATGTCACAGCGCCCGATTGCGCGAGTACTCCTGGCGAGGCTGGACACGGTCATGCGGTCCGGACTGGTGCAGGAGTTCGCCGACGACGGAATCGAGGTGATCGGCCAGGAGGAGAGCGAGGAGGGGATCGTCTTCACCGCTTCGATCGCCACGCCGGATGTGATCGTGATCGACAGCGACAGCCGCGGGGCTCCCGAGCTCCGCGATCGTCTGAGGCGAGTCGCGCCTGAGGCGAAGCTGATCCTGTTACCTCGCGACGAGGTGTGGCCGACGATCCTCGACCCGCCCCCGGGGCGGCCGCGGCTGATTCCGCCGCCTGTGCTGGAGGCGCTGCGCAACGAGCTGAAGGGGAGCCGACAACGAATCGAGGAGTGACATGCCGAACTACCTGACGCCGGGCGTCTACGTCGAAGAGATCCCGTCCCAGTCCAAACCGATCGAGGGCGTCGGGACATCGGTCGCCGCATTCGTCGGGCTTGCCCCCGGCGGTCCGGTAAATGTTCCGCAGCGCATCGCCAACTGGTCGCAGTTCGAGCGCATGTTCAGTGACCCGGACTCGTCTCATCCCACGCCGTTCATGGAAGGCGCCTACCTGGCCCACGCCGTGTACGGGTTCTTCCACAACGGTGGGACGCTGTGCTGGGTGGTCCGCGTGGGAGGCGAGGAGAGCCCGCCCAAGGCGTCGCTCAGATCGAGCGAGATGGAGAGGCTTCCGTCAGGCGACAAGGAGCATCCGGCCGCGTTTGACGTCGTCGCCAAGGACGACGTGCCGGAGCCGATCACGGCGGAGCTTGCCGAGGAGCCACGAAAGGCCGGCCAGAACGGCAATGGGGGAGAGAAGACCTACCGCCTGACGATCAAGGCAGGCCGCGTGACCGAGGCGCCGTACGAGGGGCTCAAGCTAAAGGACCTCGCCAAGACCGTCACCGAGAAGTCGAAGCTCGTCACGATCACGGAGACCGCCGGGGCAGAGACCCTCCTGCCGGGGAACTACCGCCTGAACGTCCCGTCGGTCCAGCCGTCAGCGCTCACGCAGGAGCAGGTGGAGGGGGACGAGGCCGAGCGCGAAGGACTCGAGGGTGTCACCGCGGTCGAGGAAGTGACCATGGTGTGCGTGCCAGATCTGATGGTGATGCTGAACGACGGCAACGGCGGCGTCGCCGAGACGGAGAAGGTGGTGCGCGCTCTCCAGAGTAAGATCGTCGAAGGGTGTGAGAACGCCGGGCAGCGTATGGCGATCATCGATCCCCCGCCGGACCGGAAGCCGGACGAGGTGCTCGAATGGGTCCTCTCGTCGAATCTCGACTCCAAGTTCGCGACGATGTACTGGCCGTGGATCGAGGTCCTGGACCCGATCACCAAGCGACCGATCCAGGTCCCCCCGTGTGGCCACGTTGCCGGCGTCTGGTGCCGGACCGACTCGACCCGCGGCGTGCACAAGGCGCCCGCGAACGAGGTCGTACTCGGCGCGAACGATCTCGCCTACCAGCTGACGGGAGCCGAGCAGGACAGCCTGAACCGAGCCGGAATCAACTGCATCCGGGCATTTCCGGGACGCGGGATCCGCGTGTGGGGCGCTCGCACGCTTTCGAGTGACCCGGAGTGGCGCTACATCAACGTGCGCCGGCTGTTCAACTTCGTATCCGAGTCGATCATGCAGGGCACGCAGTGGGCGGTGTTCGAGCCCAACGACGAACGCCTGTGGATGTCGCTGAAGATCTCCGCGGCGAACTTCCTGACTCGGATCTGGCGCAGTGGGGCCCTGTTCGGATCCACGCCCGATCAGGCGTTCTACGTCAAATGCGACGAGGAGACCAATCCGCCGGACATGGTCGAGGCGGGACAGGTCACGGTCGAGGTCGGGATCGCGCCGGTCAAGCCGGCCGAGTTCGTCGTGTTCCGCATCAGGCAGTTCCAGGTCCAGGCTGGGGCTGAATAGCTCGAAAGGAGATATGACCCATGGCAGCAAATGACCAGGTAACCGCCGGCGCACATTACTTCCAAATCAAGCTGGGCGGGGCCGAGGCGGCCGGATTCTTCAAGGAAATCGACGGGATCGGCAGCGAGAACGAGGTCATCACCCACACCACGACCGACCAGCAGGGCAAGTCGATGGTGCAGAAGTATCCCGGTCAGCTGAAGTGGAACAACATAACGCTCAAGCGCGGCGTCGACAGCAACAACGCGCTCTGGCAGTGGCGCCAGCAGGTGATCAACGGCCAGATCTCGGACGCTCGGAAAGACGGGACAATCGAGGTGCTCGACTGGACGGGGAGTCCGGTCGTCACCTACCAGTTCGTCCGTGCTTGGCCGTGTCGGTACAGCGCGCCCGGGCTCAGCGCCGGCGGCAACGAGGTGATGGTCGAGGAGATCGAGATCGCGCACGAAGGGCTGACGCGCGCGTAGCCGAGAGCACTGACGAGAACCATCGCCCTGGACGCCCTGTGCTGTGATGAGAACCGACTACGAGTTCACGCTGCCGCGCGGCTTCGTCGATGACTCGGGCGGGGTTCATCGAGACGGGATTATGCGCCTGGCCACCGCTCGCGACGAGATCGAGCCGCTGCGCGATCCCGCCGTGCGCCACAACGAGGCGTACCTGGCCGTGTTGCTGCTGTCCCGCGTGGTGACGCGAATCGGCGAGATCACCGACGTCACCCCGGAGGTCGTCGAGGGTCTCTACGCGGCGGACTTCGACCACCTCCAGCAGCTGTACGAGCGGCTCAACACGAGCGGCGACGCGGTCGGGCTGATCGCGTGCCCACACTGCGAGGAGGAGTTTGAAGTTGATCTCAGCGAGATACGGGATGGGCCGCCGGGGAAATGACGCGGCCGTCTCCGCATGAGCTGTATGCGGAGATGGCCCGGCTCGCGCACCATTTTCACTGGCCCCTTGACGAGCTGCTCGATCTCGAGCACCGCGACCGTCGCCGCTTTATCGCGGAGGCCGATTGCCTGGCCGGGAGCTTCCCGACATGAGTGAGAAGAGGTGTCACTCGGCATGACTGAACGAGGAGGGTTCACGACATGAACGATCACGGACGGTTCGACCCAGCGCCTCTCGGCCGCAGGCTCCTGGCACGTTCGGGTCGCCTGGCCCGCGCCGGCGGCGCGAGATTTGCCGCGCAGGCAATCGCCCGCCATCGGAATCCGATGATCGGCCGGCGACCGCGGCTAATGCCGGTTCCCGACGCTACGCCAAACGACGCCGACGGGTATGCGCCGCTCGAGGCCACGCCGCTGCCTCGGACGCCGCCGGTCGCACAGGCGGCGCCGGTCGTCCTCCCGCGACCGGGCGGCATCAGCGAAGAGGCGGCCAGGTGGCTTTTCAGGGGCGAGCTCGGACCGAACATGCTCCCGATGAGCGCCATCAAGCCCGCTCCGTCGGTGGCGCGGCGACCGTCGCGCGGCGCGATTCCGCGGGCGCGGATCGAAGAGGGTCCGTCGTGGTCCGCTTCGTCAGGGGGGCGCCCAGCCGAGGCGGCGCCGAGACCCGAGGCTGTCCAGGCGCCGTCCGTTGGGCCGGTCGGCGCCGGCGCCGAGCGGGTCACCGACGCGGAGGCGAGTTCAGGATTCGTGGAGTCCGGTGCGGGATCTGTTGCTCGTGTGTCGCGGGCGGTTGGCGATGCGGAGCCCGGCGCCGGCTCCAGATCCCTCGCCCCCGAGTTGAAGGCGAGCCCGGCCGATCTCGTGACGGAGGGCACCGCCGGCGTCGCGGCAGGCTCGACGCCGGCAGCAACGGAAGGGTCAGCGCCGGCGGAGGGGCGTGCGCCGGTCGAGGGGCATGCGCCAGCGGAGTGGGGTGCTGCGGCGGAGCGACCCGCGCCCGCCGCCGGCGGGCCCCCGGGCGCCGAGATGGCACGGGCCATAGCCGAGCCGCCGCCGGCGACGTCAACCGTGGACGATCTGGCGACGGCATCGGCCGCCGAGAACGTGGCGGAGAGCGCGAGCCGCGGACCCGCGGCACGCGAACCTGGCGCCTCGTCCCGCCGGCCACTTCGGAGGCTGCGCCCGGCGGGGCCGGCGCGCACGGTGGCGCCGAAGGCCGCGTCGCGAACGGGAAAGGCGCCCGGGGAGATCGGACGAGCCGCGGCCGACGTGGCCGCGGGCGAGCCGGCCGCTCACGTGGCGAGCGATCCGTCGGCGGCGCCGGCGAGGGCGACTGACGACGACGCCGCCCGGCCCCAGACCTCCGTGATCACCGCGCGCGCCTCAGATGCGGGCACGGCGGTGGCGCACGAGACGGCCCGCGCAATGCCGGATATACAGCCGGCTGCAACGCCTGGCGACGCCAAACGGGCCACGGTGCTCGCCAGAGGCGCATCGGTCGCCGGCGCCGGCAAGCCGGTGGCGCCGGGGGTCGATCCGGTGGCGAAGGGCGGGGTCAAGGCGGCTGCAGCGGCCAGGGTCGATCCGGTGACGACGGGCGACGCCGATTCGGTAGCGAGAGTCGGCGTCGAGCCGCTCGCGACCCCCGCAGATCAGCCGGTGGCGATGTCTGCGGATGATCCGGAAACCGCTGGCGCGGCAGACGCTCGTCCCGAGGTCGGCATCGCCCCGGCGGGAGCTGTGTCCAGAGTCGATGCACCGTCCGCAGATGCTCGGCCTGAGGCCGGCGCGCCCGCGGTCGCGACGCCATCGACGGTTGATGGGCCGTCCGCGGATGCTGAGCATCAGGAGGGCGCGGCGCCGGCGAGAGCGGTGTCGAGGGTCGATGCGCCATCTGCGGATGTTCGGCCCCAGGTGACCGCGACCCCTGGGGAAGCGGGGTCCACAGTCGCCGCGCGATCCGGGGACGCTCGGCCCGAGGTCGCTCCGCCCTCACCACTGGTCGCCCACGTGGTCTCGCGTTGGGCGGACACATCACGAGGATCGCGGGACGTGACACCGCCGCGAGACGCGGTTTCACGAGACGCCGCGTTACCGGGTCGCCCGAGCCCGAGCAGCGCACCGCCTCGGACCTCCGGAAGGCCACGTCACGCGTCGATCTCTCGGCAAGCGATGCCGGAGGCGAAATTGCCGCCAGAGCTGACGCCGCCCCAACCGGCGTCATCTGGAGCTCCAGGTGGCCCGCGTCCTTTACCGGCGCTGGTGAGACCCCAACCCGCCGCACCTTCGTCCGACGCACCGATCGGCACGGCAACCCCGTCTGCGGGGACGCCCGGATCGAGCCCGGCGCCAGCGCCGCCGCGGGCCGACTCGCCGTCCGCGCCGGCGAGCGAGGCGACGCCACCGCTCGGCACGACCGGACCCGGCGTGGTCCTCGCACGGTCCGAGCGAGGCGCACCAGCGGAGGAGCCGCTCGCGCCCGACTCGCCATCGGTCAACGCAGAGCAGCCGCGAGTGCGGTCTAGCCCATCGGGCGACATACCTTCACCGGCGAAACATGTCGTCTCGCGAGCGCCGCTCACCGAACCGGCGCCGGGAGGTGGCGAGGAAATCGCCGCGTCGGACGTCTCCGGTCGACGTGATCTCACCGCAGACGCGTCGGGTCGGCGTGATCTCACTGCGGACGCGTCGGGTCGTCGTGGTCTCGCGGCGGGCGCGTCCGATCGAATTGATCTCGCCCCGGAGCCGACCGGTCGGCGTGATCTGGCAACGCCTGGCGCGGCCCGCGTGTCCAGCGCCACCGCCGCGGCTTCGCCGTCGGAGCGGCCGGCCTCCGCCCTCGGCACTCCCGGATCGGCGGCGCTCGCCAGGCGGTCGGTCCCGATGCCCGCCGCGACGAAGACGGTGGCGCGCGCCCCGGCCGCCACCACGAGGCCGGCACGGACGCCGGGCGGTGACCACGCGGTCGCGGTCCGACCCGCGCCGGCCCGGTCCGCCACCGAACCTGACCCGCCACCTTCGGTCGTCACGGACGTGCGGCCGGCGCGCCCGGCTCAGACCAGCGCGAGGAAAGCGGCGACGACCGCAACTGCGAATTCGGGCGTCGCCGTGCCAGTCGTCTCGGCCGTCTTGCCGGCGCGCCGACTCGCTCGTGCCATCCCTGCACGAGCGGCTGAAGCGGAATCCCGCGCCCCGGTCAAATCGCGTCCCGCGATCCGGTTCGCACCTCAGCCTTCGGCACGAGTGAGCGTTCGTGGAGCGCCCGCCGCCTCCGAAGATGGCCACCGCCGGGTTACGCGACCCGAGCGGACGGCTACAGGCCAACTGTTGCGACGCAGCGGTGACGGCCACCAATCGCGGGGCGTCGGGCCGACCGCGCCGGGCATCGCTCGGGTGGTTGCGGGCGACCGCCGGCCGCTCGTCCGTGCCTCCACTCGGGTCGCTCCCTCGCCGGCGACGCGGGAATTGCCGAGCACCGTCCCTCCGGTCCAAAGTGCGAACAACCCCATCGCCGGCCGGGGCCCTCATGCACTCGCCCGGATGCCGATGTTCGCTCCCACCCCCGCACCCGACCGCTCCAGCGGTCACGCACTCGCTCGAGCAACAGGCGGCATCCACGAAACCGACAGCACTGGCCGCTCGACCGTTGTCTTCCCGCAACCGCCGAGCCGTCCGCAACCGCGGAGCCGTCCGCAACCGCGGAGCCGTCCGCAACCGCGGAGCCGTCCGCAACCGCCGAGCCGTATGGAACCGCCGAGCGCGACTACGACTCGCGCTAACAACGGCGCCGGCAGTCAGATCGCTCGGACCATCGACCTCGGCTCCGCGTCGTTGAACGGCGATGGGCCCGGGCTGCCACCAGTTGCCGTGACTGACACCGGCATCGATGGCGCTGAGGGCTTCGACGAGCTGTACGACCGAGTTCTCTCCCGACTGCGCCGAGACCTGATCGTCGAGCGGGAGCGGCGGGGCGACCTGGCCGGCGCGTTCTTCCACCGATGAGGAGAGGTTGACACATGGCCCCGAATACAGTCGCCGGACAGGGCACCTCATCGGCCACCGGCTCGATTCCCGAGACGCTGCCCGACCTGACATTCCTCGTCGAGATCTCGGGCGTCACGATCGGCCAGTTCTGCGAGTGCACCGGTCTCTCCGTCGAGTACGAGGTGATGGAGTACGCGGAAGGAGGGAACAACGATTTCGTCCACAGACTGAGGGGACGAGCACGCTATCCGACGATCTCGCTGCGGCGGGGTGTCACATCCCAGGATGCGTTGCTGAAATGGTTCTTCGACAGTCCGCAGGAGGATCGGTTGACGATCACGCTGCTCGACGAGGCAGCCTCTCCGGTGCGGACCTTCGGATTCGCATCGCCGTTTCCGATCAAGTGGTCGGGGCCAGACGTGGCGTCGGGCTCGAACGGTGCCGCCACCGAGTCACTCGAGATCGGCCACAACGGGATGGTGGGCTGATGGCCGCGGCGGATCAGAGTCGTTTTCAGAAGGCCAGGCTCGAGATCGAAGGGGGCCAGACGCTCAGCTGTCTGTTCAACCCCAACGAGTATTCGATCAGCAAGGAAAACGCGTGGACGGTGAAACCGGTCGTCGGCTCGAGCCTGCCCGCGCCGCAGTTCAGCGGAGGACATGCGCGTGAACTCACGCTGAACCTGCTGTTCGATGCCGATTTCGACAGCGGAGATGTCACCTCCGCCACCGACGCGCTGTTCGCGATGATGGAGGTCAACAGCTCGCTCGCCGCCGGCCGCCGCAACCAGGCCCGGCCACCGACGATCACGTTCGCATGGGGAACGTTTACGAGCTTCAAGGCCGTGTGTAGCCGGTTGAACGTTCAGTTCACGATGTTCAAGCCCGACGGCACGCCGATCCGGGCGATCGCAGCGCTCACCTTGATCCAGGTCGAGAAGGATCCCCGCTCGGGCCAGGGCACCCCCGCCAAGGCGCAGAACCCCACCACACGCGCGACAGAGCGGATGCGCGTCCACATCGTCCGCGCCGGCGACAGCCTGCAATCGATCGCCTACGCCCATTACAAGGACCCGGGCCGCTGGCGGGTGATCGCGCATGCGAACGGGATCAACGATCCGCTGGTCCTCGAACGCGGGACTGAGCTCTCGCTCCCGTTGCTGCAGCCATGAGCGCAACCGGGAGCATGTCACCGACGGTCGCGGGCGTGGAGATCCGCGTGGCCGGCCAAGCCATAGATCCGCTGCTGGCCGCTCAGCTCCTCGAGGTTCGGGTCGAGAGCCATCTGCGGCTCGCAGACACCGTCTCGATCCGAATCGCGGATCCGCTGCTCGAGCAGATCGACGCCGGCACGTTTGACATCGGATCCGATCTCGTGGTTCTCCTCGCCGCGCCTGAGGCCACGTCGCTGACGACGCTCTTCGACGGACAGATCACCACGTTCGAGCCGGAGTTCACCGAGCACGAGGTCGTCCTCGCCGTCCGTGGCTACGACCGTTCGCACCTGATGAACCGCGTTCCGCGCACCGAGACCTATCAGCAGATGACGTACGCCGACATCGCGCGTCAGATCGCCGGCAACGCGGGGCTCACTGCCGGAACGATCGACGACGCCGGCGGCTCGCTCGACTTCATCCAGCAAAGTGATGAGACGGACTGGGCATTCCTCTGGCGGCTCGCGCGTGCGATCGGCTTCGAGGTCACGGTCGACGGACGCCAGCTGAACTTTCGAAAGCCTCAGCAACAGGATCCCGCCGTCTCGCTTACGTGGGGGACGACGCTGCTGTCTTTCCGCCCCAGGGTCAGCGCCATCCAGCAGGTCTCATCGGTCAACGTGCGCGGGTGGGATCCGATCGCAAACCAGACGATCGTGGGCCAGGCCGACACGCCCGAGCTGACCAGTTCGATCGGGCTCGACCGCTCGCAGATAGCCGGCACGTTCGGTGGCGGCACAGTGAACGTGTGCGACTACCCGATCAGCACGCAGGCCGAGGCTGACGCGGTAGCCAACGGCGTTGCTCAGCGGCTCGCAAACGCGTATGTCGAGGCAGAAGGAGTCGCGATCGGCGACGCACGCCTGACGGCGGGGGCGACCGTCGACATCAGCGGCGTGGGCGAGCGGTTCGGTGGCAAATACACGCTGACCGAGGCGGTTCATGTGATCAGGGCCCGCAGCGGGTACTACACGCACCTAGGCGTGTCCGGGCAGGCAGGCCGTGGCCTCGTTGACCTGACCGCCGAGGCGCGGAGGTCGAATTGGCGGAACTCCGTGGTGGTCGGTGTCGTCACCAGCAACAGCGATCCGCAAAGCCTTGGTCGGGTCCGGGTCAGGTACCCAGCGCTCGATGATCAGCACGAGGGCTGGTGGGCGCGCATCGCGGCGCCGTCGGCCGGCACCAACCGCGGGCTGCTCATGCTGCCGGTCGTCGGCGACGAGGTGCTGCTTGCGTTCGAGCACGGCGACGACGAGCATCCATACATCGTCGGATCGCTGTGGAACGGCACCTCCCAGCCCCAGACGCTCGTGCACGACGACGGATCGTTCGCGCTGCGTAGCGACAAGCAGATCGTCGCGCAGGCCGCGGAGCAGATCTCGGTGCAGGGCGACCAGGCCGTGGCGCTCCAAGCCGGACAGGATCTGACGGTGAAGGCGGGCGCCAAGCTCACGGCTGAGGCTCAGAGCGACGCGGTCCTGCAGTCGACCACGAACATGACGGTAAAGGGAGTGCAGGCTGTGACCGTCCAGGGTGCACAGGCCACGCTCCAGGGCGACGCGACGACGAAGGTCTCGGGCGGTGGCCAGTTGAGCCTTGAAGCAGACGGCTCGGTCGTTCTGAAGGGCGCGACGATCCAGATCCAAGGTTCGGGGATTGTCCAGATCTCGGCTCCGCAGATCATGCTCGGGTGAAGCGTTGAGTGACGTACTCGGCACCGGCATTGCGTTCCCGCTTCATCTCGAAGACGGCAAGCTCGCGCTCGCCTCTGACGACGAGGACGTGGCGCAGGCCGTGTTGCTGATCCTTTCGACCGCTCCCGGCGAGCGCCCGATGCGACCGGAGTTTGGATGCGCTCTGAACGAGTTGGCGTTCGATCGTGTCGACACGCAGACCACCGGCCGGATCGAGCGCGCGATCCGGATGGCGCTCGACCGCTGGGAGCCGCGGATCGAGATCGAGGGAATCGAATTCGATCTGAACCGCGCCAACGATGGCACGGTCGAGATCGAGTTGACCTACCGGCTGCGACACACGAACGAGATCCGGAACCTGGTCTACCCGTTCTACATCGTGCCGGCCGAGGAGCCCGTGTGACGCTACCGGAGCTGAACCTCGACGACCGGGCGTTCAACGATCTGGTGAGGGAGGCTCGCCTGAAGGTGATGGACGCGTGCGAATTGACCGGGTGGACCGAGCACAACGTCTCGGACCCGGGAATCACGTTGATCGAGCTGTTTGCCTGGATGACCGAGATGATCATCTACCGGCTGAACCGCCTGCCGGAGAAGATCCACCTGGCGTTGCTCGACCTCCTTCGTCTCGGCCTCGATCCACCGGAGGCGGCATCCACCGACATCCGGTTTCGCCTCAAGAACGAGGCCACTGACCCGGTCGAGATCCCAGCGTTCGCGACCGAGGTGGCGACACCCCGTACGCCGGACGCAGAGCCGGTCATCTTCCAGGTCCAGAAGGACTTCACGATCCCGGCGCTCAAGCCGGTGGCTTACGTGGTCGAGCAGGCCGGGAGACTCGAACGGGTGAACGTCGACGACGACGGAGTCGCAATACCATCCGGACCGCTGCAGCAGCCATTCGACACGGTGGCCGACCAGGCACTCTACCTGGGCTTTGTGGACGATCTGAGCAGGTTGATCGTCAGAGTCGACGCGCGGTGCGCCGAAGCTCATGGAACCGGGATCAACGATGACGACCCGCCGCTGCATTGGTACGTGTCGCAGGGGCACGACTCGCAGGGGAATAACGTTTGGCAACCGGTCGCCGAGGTGATCGCGGATACAACCGGCGGCTTCAACCGTGCGTCAGGGTCGGTCGAGGTACTGATGCCACCGTTCACCGAACGGACGACGCTCGACGACGATGCAGACCTGAACCTGTACTGGCTACGGTGCCGACTCGAGGGCACAACCCGCGGAGGTGACAACGCGCAACGGTACGGGCCCGAGAACAGGCTGTACAAGAGTCCCCCGTACATCTCGTTCATGACCGCACGAGCGATCGGCGCCAGCTTGCCCGCGGCCGACATGCTCCTCGAGCAAAACGAGCGCCTCACGGAGAGCGACGGCACCGCCGGACAGACGCGCAAGCTGCGCCACGGCCCGGCTCTGCCCCTGGATGCAGAGCGTGACCCGCCAGAAGTGCTCGAGGTGCGCTACCCGCGCCGGCAGGACTGGCAGCCCTGGTTCCCCTGCGATTCGTTCACCACCTGTCAGCACAACGGCAAGCATTTCGCCTTCGATGCCAGCACGGGTGAAATCCGGCTTCCACCAGCGATCCGTCACAACCACGACCACGATCACGACCACGATCATCATGACGGGCAGGGTGAGGACCTTCCGGGGCGACCGGAGCCTGCGGATGACGAGCCCGCGCGAGTCGAGCAACGAAGCCGCTCGGAGTCGTTCCCCGGCTTACCCGACGGCTACGGCCAGGAACCCGATGACCAGCCCGAAGCCGGCGGATCATCAGCCGATGGGCATCTGGACGGTTCTCGAGGACGCTCGACAGACCGGGTCGACCGGCGCCGCCGCCATACCAAGGGCTATTGGGAGCGGCTTGGAGATGTCCCGCCGAGCGGATCCGAGTTCAGGGTGAAGGCCTACCGTCACGGGGGTGGAGATCGCGGGAACGTGAAGGCGGACTCGCTGACCGTCCTGCGCACTTCGATTCCAGAAGTCGCCACCGTGACCAATCCGCTGCCCGGGCGAGGCGGACGCAACGGCGGGTCGCTCGATCTGGCTCGGCAGCGAGCGATGCAGGAGCTCCGTACCCGTCATCGCGCCGTCACCGTCGAGGACTTCGAGTATCTCGCGATGCAGGCCTCGATCCGAGTCGGTCGTGCGAAGTGCCTCGTTCCTGATGGAGGACCGATCACCATCTTCGTACTGAGCGCATGCGACAACCCGGAAGGGCAGCTGTCCGTCCGCGACGTCGCTCCGACCACCGAGTTGCTCGACGAAGTCCATACATACCTCGACCGGCGCCGTCTGCTCGGCTGTGTCGTCGAGGTCAAACCCGCGCCGCTGCTCGAGGTCACCGTAGAGGTGACCGTCGAGACGTTTGCACGAAGCTCCCTGGGACGAGTGCAGCGTGACATCGAGGCGGCCCTGTATCGGTATCTCAACCCGCTGTTCGGGGCCACTGTGCGCGCTGGGCAGCGAGGCTGGGGATTCGGCCGATCGCTCAACCCCGGCGAGATCCATGGAGTGATCCATTCGGTCTACGGGGTCAAATCCGTCCCGGAGTCGGAGTTGACGATCACCGTGCGCGATCCGCGCAAGCTCGCCGGGCCAGAGGAAATCGACGGCCGGCACCCACTCGAGCCCGCGCAGCTGGTGGTGTCAGGAACTCACAAGGCGACCGCGAGGCCCGAGAGGCACCGGTGAGCGCGGGGACGCAGCCCACGAGCGTGCGCGCCCCCGGGCGCCGCGATCGCGCGGCGCCGCCTTCGGCATCGGCCCGGGCCTACTTGCGCAGCGGCCTGCCGGCGGTCTACCGCGAGAGCTGGGAGACGCCTGGTCTCCATGCCGGCCGGGCACCAGGCGACGACCTCGAGTCACCCTTTGCGATGCGCTTCCTCAGGGCGCTCGAGGAGGTTCTCGATCCGATCATCACCCTGCTTGATTGCCTGCCGGCCCATCTCGACCCGAAGCTCGCACCGGCGGAGGCACTGCATCTGATGGCGCTATGGCTCGGGCTCCCGTTCGAGGAGCACCTCCCGAGGACCATGCAGCAGAGATTGGTGGAGAACGCGCTCGAGATAAGCCGCTCCCGTGGCACGGCCAGGGGACTTCAGCTCCTGCTCGAGCTCATGTTCGTTGAGCCGGATGGCACGGGCGACCCGGTCTTCATCGTCAGGGACGGCGGTTACTGCGTCGTCGGCTCCCCCCCGCCACCAGATGCCACCGACCGACCCGAGCCCGGAACGTTCGTCGTGCAGTGGACGAAGCCGATCGACGACGATCGGCTTGCCTCGATCAAACGCGTCGTCGAGCGCGAGAAGCCCGTGAACGTCAGGTGCGTTTACCAGCCGCCCGAGCAGTCCCGGGAGCGGGCGGACGTAGAGGTGAAGGCGTGACCGACACGCTCGTGGGGAACGGCGCCCCACCGGCGGCCGTCGACCAGGCGCCGACTCAGCCGCTGGCGCCGACACCGCCGTCGCGGATCCTGACCGTGCGCGCGCCCGAGGACGATCGTGCCCGTCAGGCCGGCGCGCGGGTCACCGTGTCTCCCGGCAACCGGGCGGTGCTGATCGCGCATGTGCGCAACGAGAGCAAGATCGTCGACGAATACGCGCTCCGCGTCATGTTTCGCGGTCCGACCGATCAGGCAGACCAGGAGAAACCAGGCTGGTACACGGTCGCGCCGGAGCACATCTACCTCCTGTCGCTGGGACACGAGAACTTCGAGGTCGACGCGCAGATCGTGCTGCACCCTCCGCGTAGTCCGGAGGCGAAAGCGGGTGAGTGGCGGCTCACGGTCACCGCGATCTCGAGCTCGCTGGGCAAGCCGGTCGCCACCGCGTCCGCGACGCTGACGATCGAGCCGTACGCCGATATCGATTACGTGGTCTCGCCGCAGATGGCCCGTGGTCGGCTCGGCGCGCCCTACGGCGTCGCTGTCGGCAATCTGGCCAACGCCACCGCCGACGTCGAGGTGTTCCTCGTCGGCGAAGAAGAGGGCCTTCGTTTCGAGGCCGGCACGAAGCGCGTGACCTGGGCCGCGATCGGGCATGCGCTGGCGCCGTTCCTCACGCGCGCGCACCGATGCGTCGAAGGACGCCGCCGTTCTGCTGAAGCCGCCACCCGGTGCCAAGGAGTTGCACCAGCAGGTCGCGCAACGCGAGCTTTCCAAGGACGAGGCGGAGGTCCGCAAGGGAGCCGACACGAAGATCCATGCCGCAAGCGACGCCGCGAGCCGTGGCGCCGCCGAGCTGCCGCAGCCGGTGGTACGGAGGATCCCCGCGGGCGGAGATCCGGAAGACGATCCCGTTCGTCGTTCGCCCCGACCGGCAGATCTGGCTGGGCCGGTCCGTGTACCGCAGGTTCACGGTCTCGGCGAGAGTCGCGGGCGATGAGGCGCCCGTGCTTCCACGCTATGGGGTGTTCCGGCAACGCCCCTGGCTCCCGTGGTGGCTCGCGATCCTGATCCCGCTGCTCGCGATCGGGATCGCGCTATGGCTGGCCTTGAGGCCGCAGGTGGTCACCGTACCGAACCTGATCGGAGCGAAATCCGCATTCGCCGCCGAGCAAATGCTGCAGCAGAAAGGACTCATGCTCAATCCGAATGTGCAAGCGCAAACGAGCTCGAAGCCACCCGGCTCGGTCATCGGCCAGACGCCCAAGGCAACGACATCGGTGAAGAAGGGGAGCTTGGTGGCGATCCTGATTGCCAAGGGCACTGGTCTGGCCACGGTTCCGAAGCTGAAGGGCAAGACGGTGACTGAAGCCGATCAGACCCTCAGCAAGGCGGGACTAACCCTCGGCATGGTGCTGCCGAAGCCCGAACCCAATGGGATCATCGGGAACCAGATTCCGAGCCCGGGGGCACGTCGTAATACGGGCACGCAGGCCAACGTGTTCCTGGCGCCGCCCGTCAAACCTCACAAAAAGACGACGAGCACGACGGCGACCAGCCCGCCGCAATCCAGCACCCCCAGCGCGGCACCGCCGAGCGGCAGTGGGGCCGCAGCGACCGTCGAGGTGCCCAAACCTGCGGGTGCGACGCTGGCTGCCTACAACGCAAAGCTGGTGAGCGCGGGCCTGAAGGCCGGGTCGGCGACGTGGAAGATCGACACCGCCAAGCGGGGGACGGTCATTGCGACGGCCCCCGCGGCGGGAAGAAGGTCAAGCCCGGAGCGATCGTGAGCCCGACGGTATCAGCGGGATTTCCGAACCTGGCGTTCGATGATGGAAGCGGCATCGGCGTCGTATCCGGGTACACGGGCGCTCAGGTCGCGCGCTTCGGCGCCGGCTCCGATTCGAGCCCGACATGGAGCCCGGACGGCAACACGGTCGTGTACACGACTGGGCCGGTCCTCCTCGCCACAGACGTCAAACATCCGAAGAAAGCCCCATCGCAGCTGACCGCGGGGGCGTCCGGCGTCACCTGGAGTAATCCGGCGTTCGCACCGAGCACCGGCAAACGCGTGCCTGCGGTGATCCGGACGAAAGCGCGGACGCGCTGTGCTTCCTGAACGTCTCAAATCCGCAGAAGGGGCCGCCCGGATGTATCGCCGTCCCCGGCTGGACCCTTTCCGAGATCGGCTGGTCGCCAGACGGCCGCTCCTTGCTGGTCTCGGCAGCGAGCACCGCGTCCCCCGGGACCTTCGGGCTGCTCCGCTTCGTGGGGACGGTGCCGATTTGCGGCCAATCCGGCGCGCTGGAGAACCAACGGGACGTTGGCGACGCCCACCGGCGCGGACCAGGGCGTCCTGGCGGCGCAGATTTCGCCGGACGGTGCGTCGATGGCAGTGATCTCCGATCTCGGGACCGGGTCCTTCCGGGTCGGCCTCACCACGCCGACCGACCTCTCCCTGAAGAAGCTGAAGCTCCTGCCGCTCCGAGGCTGCGACGTCGCGTGGCGATCGGACAGCGTCGAGATCGCCGTCGTTGAGAGCGACCCCGCGTGCCACACACCGATCGGGTCGATCGTCGGGCTTCAACCAGCGAAGCCGCGCCAGCTGAGGATGCTCGCGTTCACGGGAGAGCATCCAAGCTGGCAACCGGTGCGGCTCGGTCCCTGACCAAGTATCACCGCCGCGTGGCGCAAAGCTCAGCCCTGGACGACGAACTGGCCCGGGCTGATCACAGTCACCACCCCCGGAGGCACGCCATTGGTCACCGCGGTCGCCGTCGCGATCAGAGCCGGGATGCCGTTGACCGACACCGTCAACGAGGTCGATCCCGGCAGTGGTGACACGACCAGCGTACACGGTACGGTCGCCGGCGTCGGCGGTTGCGTGCAACCGACGATCGGGGCGCCGATCAGGTCGACCAACCGCAATATCGGGGCGCCCTGCGCCAGAACTTGGACCTGCCGCGGGATGAGCGTGACCTGGCCTCCGTGAGGGCACATTAACACTGCGTTGACGGTGAGGATCGGCGGCATCAAAAACCTCTCAAAAGTGGCTCATTGACTGAAAGCCCTCACCCAACCGCCCGTTGCGCCCGCCCCCTAACCAAAATACAATCGTGAGTTAGGGGCACGGTGGCGATCGAATCGCATCTCTTCGTTCTGGATCCACACTCGATCTATCGGCGAGGGGTCGAGGCCTGCCTCGCGGCGCTCCCAACCGTCGCGTCGGTGGCGGGTGCGAGCACGCCGGCGGAGGCGTGGGCGAGCGACTCGCTCTCCACGGCTGATCTCGTGATCGTCGACTCGAGCGAACCCGACGCCCGCCAGTTCATCCGCGGGGTCCGCGAGTCCCTTTGCTTGCCCGTCATCGCGTTCAGCTCGCGGTGCGACGAGGAGAGCGTGCTGGCGGCGGTCGAAGCCGGTGCCATGGGCGTGCTGTCCAAGGAGAGCATCACGCCCGAAACCCTCTGCTCGACTGTCGCGGCTGCGCTCCAGGGCGCCGGCGTAATGTCCCCCGAGGTCCTGGGAATCTTGCTGTCCGGCCTGAATCGCGTCTCGCGAGAGGTACTTGAGCCGCGCGGTCTGTCCCTCTCCCGGCTCACGACGCGAGAGCGCCAGGTCCTGCGTCTGATCGCTCAGGGCCACGCGACGCACGAAGTCGCTCGCGAGCTCTGTTACAGCGAACGAACAGTCAAGAACGTTCTCCACGACGTGGTCACCAAGCTCGGTGCACGGAGTCGCTCGCATGCAGTCGCGGATGCGGTGAGGCAGGGGTTGATCTAGTCACGACATGGTCATAGCGCGTGGTGTCCGGAGCAGGCAGGAGGCGTCAGCCAGTCAATAAGGCTACCCGCGTCACTTGCCTCCAGCCACCGGTTTGTCCCTCCCGGGCATGCTCGGTGCACCATCGCGCATGTCACAGCCAGGCTGTGGTTAACGCGGTGCAGCCCCATCGCGGTGCGCGGAGGCTACTTTTTGACCGCGACGCTCTTGCCCTTGGTAAGACCGGCGATGCACTTGGCGAGCGCTCTCGCGATACCCCCAATCTCGCCTTACGCGAAGTAATCCGGAATCGTCCGGGGGTCGAAGATCGCGGTGCTCTGGTCGGCACTGCCCTCGGTCTTCTCGCCCATGCTGTCCATCGACTCGAGGAGGTGACTCTCACCCAGCACTGTGCCTGTCGTGCCGATGCCGGCCGTGGGAAGCATCGCGTTCGCGAGGTCTTGGTAACCCGACGCCGACAGTATGTCGGTGCTTTTGGGGATGTTGTCGAGCCAGTCGTCGCGGTAGAGCCCGAGGCGGTGCCGGGAGTGCGCACTATTGCCCGAACGGGCGATGCCGCCACCCATGTGATCCAATCCAGCTCGTGATGATGCGCTTCGACGACAGCCTCCGTTCCGCGATCCCGCAAACCTCGACGCCCACGAGCGTCGAGCGCAGCCGCTCGAGGGACCGCGCCACGCCGCGGTTGCGATGGTGCTCGTCGATAGCGACCCCGAGCGTGATCGGGAATCGTCGGCGGCGCCAGGGGCGCGGCCTTCCTCCTATGCCAGCGTGCTTGCATGACGCGCCACGCAGGCCAGTGGGCGCTGCCGGGAGGCAGGGTCGATCCCGGTGAGACCCCGCTCGACGCCGCACTGCGTGAGCTCGAAGAGGAGCTCGAGTTCGCCTGGAGTCAGGGAGCGTGGTTGGGTGGCTCGACGACTATCCGACGCGCTCTGGCTACGTGATCTCGCCCATCATGTCTGGGGCGCGCCAACCCTGATCTGAACCCTGCCCGCGACGAGGTGTTCGCCGTGTACCGCGTCGGCCTCCAGGCACTCGTCGATGCCGTGCCGCGATTATCTCGATCCCCGAGAGCGATCGCCCGGTGCTGCAACTGCCCCTCGGCGACCAGCTGATTCGCGCCCACCGTGCGGTCCTCCTTCAATTGCGGCAGGGCGGACTGCTCGGCCGGATCGGCGAGCGGGTTGACGAGATCGGTGAGCCGTTTTCGCCTGGTCCTGAGGACTCGGAGGAGCCCGGCTTGCCGCAAAGACCCAGAACAACCAAGTCGAAGGAGAGCTCGTGAGCGCCCAATCCACCGTCCTGGACACCTTCCGCCTGGATGGCCGAGTCGGGATCGTCACCGGGGCCTCGTCGGGACTCGGCGTCGCGTTCGCGCGGGCGCTGGCGGAGGCCGGCGCCGATGTGGCGCTCGGGCACGCCGCATCGACCGACTGCAGGAAACGCAGCGACTCGTCGAGAGCGCGGGCCGACGCGCTATCGCGGTCGCGACCGACGTCGCCCGACCCGAGGATTGCCAGCGCCTCGTCGAACAGACCGTCGAGCGGCTCGGCCGCGTCGACATCCTCGTCAACAACGCCGGGATCGGCACCGCCGTACCAGCGACCGCGAGACACCGAGCAGTTCCGCGAGGTCATCGACATCAACCTCAACGGCTGCTACTGGATGGCCCGGCGTCGGCCGCGTGATGGAGCCCGGCAGCAGCATCATCGACATCTCGAGCGTTCTCGGGCTCACCACCGCGGGCCTGCCGCAAGCGGCGTACGCGGCCTCGAAGGCAGGCCTGATCGGACTGACTCGCGACCTCGCGCAGCAGTGGACGGGCCGTAAGGGGATCCGCGTCAACGCCATCGCGCCGGGCTTCTTCGCCTCTGAGATGTCGAGCAGTACCCGCCCGGCTACCTCGAGACCCAGCATCGGCGCATCCCAGCGGGGCGCGAGGGCGATCCACGTGAGCTCGCCGCCACGCTCGTGTTCCTCGCCAGCCCGGCAGCGGGTCGTGACGGGTCAGACGCTGGCCGTCGACGGGGGCATGACGATCACGTAAACGCCGAGCTCACCGCTTGAGCTCGACCTGGACGAAGACCGCCGTGCGCCCGCTGCGGTTGATGACGTTGTGCTCGGTACCTGCTCGCCCGACGATACGCGAGCGCGGCTTGCTGCGTCATCTCACGTGCCGTGCCGCCCGGCTCGGTGATCGCAAAGGTCCCGCCGGTGATCGGAACGACGACGTAGTCGTACTCGTGCCGGTGGTCGCCGGTGTCTTCCCGTCTTCGAAAGTCCAGGTCGTGATGCGCAGACGGTCATCGTCGACGCTCGTCTCGGACCGCGCGGTGGGCATCTCCCGGCTCTTGTATCAGACCGACGGCGGTGTGAACGGGCGCGGGTCCCCAAGCGGCTGAGGTAGGGTCCCGGTGCGCGGATGCCGATCAGCTACCACCGGTTCGCGGGCAGCAGCCTGGACCGCCTCGCGGCGCTGAGCGATGGCGTGTTCGCGGTCGCGATGACGCTGCTCGTGCTCGACCTCAAGCCGCCGTCGGTGCCGAAGCGCGCGCAGCAACCCATCTGGTCGGGCGCTGGCGGCTCGGAGCACGCGCTGCTGCACGGCCTGTCCCACGACGTCGCGCCACGCCTGCTGCCCTACGCGATGAGCTTTCTGACGCTCGGGATCTTCTGGGTCGGCCAGCAGGCACAGCTCGAGAACTTCAGGCGCAGCACCAGGCCGCTGACCTGGATCCACCTCATGTTCCTGCTGGGGGTCACGCTGATGCCGTTCTCGACCGGGCTGCTCGCGCAGGACACGACCTACCGGCTTTCGATGGCCGTCTACTGGCTGAACCTGTTCCTGCTCGGGGCAGTGCTGTTCGTCAGCCTCGTGTACGCCGAGCGTGCCGGCCTCATGAGCGCGGAAACGACACCAGACATGCGAACGGCCATGCGGCGGCGGATCGTCGTGTACCAGTGCCTGTACGCGGTCGCGGCGCTCACGTGCTTGATCAACACGTACCTGGCGATCGGCCTGCTGGTCGCGCTTCAGCTGAACGCGGTCCTGGTCCCGCGGATCTGGATTCTCGACCGGGTCTGACGACGCCGGGCCTACGGGGTCAGGACGATCTTTCCGTGGAGCCCGCCACGCTCCAACCTGTCGTACGCATCGCGGAAACGCTCGAGTGGCAGAACCTCGGCGATGCGTACCGTCAGCTCGCCGGCCGCGGCCCGATCCGCGAGCCCGGCAAGCGCGTCGGCGTCCGGTTGCACCTGCACGGTCTGCGGAGCGATCTCCCGCGCCGCGGCGGGTACCGCAGTGGGCACGGAAGTGACGAACACGCCACCGTCGCGGACGCACGCTACGCCGTCAGCAGCGAGGCCGACGGTATCGATGCACGCATCTACGCCTTCCGCCCACTCGCCGCGAACGGTGCCCTCGAGTTCTCCTCCGGTGTCGACGGTCATCTCGGCACCCAACTGCCCCGCCTCCTCCACGTCCCCAGGCCGCACCCCTGCGACAACATGCGCCCCGAGGCTGGTGGCGAGCTGGACCACGAAACCGCCGACCATCCCGGCCGCACCTGTCACGAGCACAACGTCGCCGTCGCGCACCGCCGCCGAATCGACGAGCAGCCTGGCCGTCAGGCCGCACACCGGCAGCGCGCTCGCTTCCGGAAACGCGAGCGCGTCGGGCATCGGGGCGAGGATCGCCGCGGGCACCGCGGCCTGCTCGGCCAACGCCCCGACTCCCATCCAGGGTTGCGGCACGAACCCCATCACTCGGCGGCCGTCGGCAGTCTCGCCGGCGAAATCCCAGCCCTGCACCTGGGGAAACTCGCTCGATCCGCCCGCAGCCACGAACGCGCCCATCGCGTTTGCGAGGTCCCACGGACCCACGGAAGCCGCCCTCACGCGTACGAGCTGCACGCCGTCGGCCGGTGCCGGATCCGGCACCTCGGAAAGCTCCAGGCCGTCGATTCCTCTGAACGAGTTCAGGACGACCGCACGCACCCGTCAGAGTCTGACAGACGCTGATCGTCGTCCCGGCTCGTTCAGGCGGCCCTGCCGCACGCCGTCCGAGACTCGGTCAAGGCGGCGACCTATTAGGCGCGACGCCTAACTCGCATAGGGTCCGATGCGCCCGACGGGTCTGTCGGGATCTCGCGGCCGCGGCGGCGGGCCGCCGATCGGATGTGCGATCACGTGACCGTGCATCGGACCGTGGTCGCGACGTGGGCGTCGCCGAGAGTCTCGGGCGCCGCGCGGCGTATCTGTCATCGACCGAGATACGGCGGCCTGGTCGTCCGAGCTGTGCTCGAGGCCTGGCGAAGAAGGCGCGAGATGGGCGGCCGGTAGTGTGGGCGCATGGATCTGCTCAACGGTCTGAACGTTCCCCGGTCGCTCAACGACGTTTGCCGCCCAGGGCGTCTCGGGCTGATCGTCTACGACATGCAAGTTGGGATCTTGGAGCAGGTTGCCGAACGAGACACGGTCATCCAAAACGTCCGGGAGGTGCTCGAAGCGGCGAGGGCCGCCAGGGTGAGGACGTACTTCACCCGCCACGTGACTCTGCCGGTGGAGTTGATGGGCGTCGCCCAGCTGAGGATGTGGCGAGCTTGGCAGCGCGTCGATCGGCTCGAAGAAGTCCGCTCCCCATTCCTGCCCGATGCCCCCCAGACGCAGCTCGTGCCGGAGCTCGAGCCGAACGAGAGAGAAGCGGTAATAGACAAGCTCACGCTGTCGGCGTTCGCCGGCACTCCGCTCGAGCTGGCGTTGCGAGGAGCGAGCGTCGAGGCGGTTGCGATCGTGGGCGTGGCGACGGAGATCGGCATCGAACCGACGGTCCGGCATGCCGGGGACTTGGGTTTCATCTCAGTGGTCGTAACGGACGCGTGCGCCGCCGGCAATGCCGAGGCCGGCGCGCGGTCGATCGAGAGCTTGCGATTCCTCGGGGACGCCTTCCTGACCGACGTCGCGGGATTTCGCGACGCGTTGGCGGGACACACCTGAGCACGGCCGCCGCTCAGGTGATCGCCTCGGCGACGAACGCGCGCACGAGCGCGGAGTCGTCGTCGGCGCGGGTGATCGCCACGAGCTCGGAACGCGGCGCCCCGGTCACCGGGCGGTAGGCGACGCCGTCGAGCGCGAGCCGGCTGACCGACGCGGGCACGAGCGACACGCCGGTCCCCGCCGCCACCAGCCCGATGATCGTGAGCATCTCAGGCGCGTACTGGAGCACCCGCGGGCCGGCGCCGGTGTCGGCCAGGGCGCCGATCAGCAAGTCGTGAAAGCCGGGCGCCTGATCCCGCGGGAACAGCACCAGCGGCTCGTCCGCCAGCCGGCGCAGCGGCACCCGGCCGAGCGCCGCCAGCGGATGCCCCGCCGGCAGCGCCGCCACCGTCCGCTCACGGAGGACCGTCTGCGCGCGCAGCGCGCCGTCGTCGTCGATCGGCGGGCGCACGAGACCGACGTCGATCACGCCGGCGGCGACCGCGCGCAGCTGATCGACGGTCGATCGCTCGCGCAACTCGATCGCGACGCCGGGCCGCGAGGCGCGAAACCGCTCGACCGTGCCGGGAACGATCGACAGCAGCGCCGAGCCGACGAACCCGATCCGCAGCCGGCCGGTCTGGCCGGCGTCGATCCGGCGCGCGGTGGCGACCGCGCCGTCGAGCTCGCCGAGCAGCGCCCGGGCGTCGCGCAGGAACGCCTCACCGGCGGGCGTGAGCTGGACGCGCCGGCGCGTCCGGATCAGCAGCGCGAATCCGAGCTCGTCCTCCAGAGCCCGAATCTGCTGACTCAGCGGCGGCTGGGAGATGTGCAGCCGCTCGGCGGCACGGCGGAAGTGGAGCTCCTCCGCGACCGCGACGAAGTAGCGAAGCTGGCGTAGTTCCATGATTCGATCAGCGAATCAATAGAGCTTAATTAGATATTGGACACGATCACAGGGGCGGGCGTAGGTTTGTCCAGACAAAGGCGTCATGTCTTTCCTCCTGACCTGCCCCAACTGCGGCGTCCGCGAAGTGACCGACTTCGGTTACGGTGGCGAGATCTCCGCACGCCCGACGTCGCGGCCCACGCTCCGGGAGCTCGGCGAGTACAACTACTTCCGCCGCAACCGCGCCGGCGTCCAGCGCGAGTGGTGGTTCCACCGGTCAGGCTGCCGCGCCTGGTTCGTAGCCGAGCGCGACACGCGGACGAACGAGGTGCTCCTGACCGCGCTGCCCGCCGAACCGAACGGCGGTGGCGCCGCATGAGCCGGCTGCCGAACCAGCCCGGGGAGCTGATCAACCGGGGCAAGGTGATCCGATTCACGTTCGACGGGAAGGCGGTTGAGGCGTACGAGGGCGACACGGTCGGATCGGCGCTGTTCGCCGACGGCCGGCGCACGTTCTCGCGCAGCTTCAAGTACCACCGCCGGCGCGGGCTGCTGTGCTGCGCCGGTCAATGCCCGAACTGCATCGTCGCCGTCGACGGCGCCCCGGGCGTCCGCGCCTGCACCGAGCCCGTCCGCGAGGGCATGCGTGTCGAGCACCTCAACGCGCAGCCCGGGCTCGACTTCGACGTGATGCGGACGACGGACCTCGTGGGCACAAGGTTCACGCCGCCCGGCTTCTACTACAAGACGTTCATCCGCCCGCGCAAGCTGTGGCCGGTGTACGAGAAGGTCCTCAGGCACGCCGCCGGCCTCGGCGTGCTGCGCAAGCAGCAGCCCGAGCGCGAGTGGCGGACCGAGTATCGCCGGCGCCACGCCGACGTGCTCGTCATCGGCGGCGGGATCGCGGGGGTCAGCGCGGCGAAAGCGGCCGCGGCGCAAGGCGCGGACGTGGTTCTGGTCGACGAGGGCCCCGCGCCGATAGAACCGGTGAGCGGCGTCGAGATCCTGGCGCGGGCGAGCGCGCTCGGCTACTTCGACGGGATCGTCCCGGTGTGGCAGGGCGACGCGCTCCACCAGATCCGCGCCCGCAGCCACGTATTCGCCACCGGCACGATCGAGCAGCCGCTGGTGTTCGCCGGCAACGACCTCCCCGGGGTAATGCTGTCGGGCGGCGCGCTCCGCCTGACCCAGCTGTACGCGGTCAGCCCCGGGACCCGCGCGGTGCTCGCGACGACCTCGGACCGCGGATTGGAGGCCGCGGCCAAGCTGGCCGACGCCGGCGTCCAGATCGTCGCGGTCGCGGATCTACGCGAGAACCGGACCGCGGCCGTGCAGCGGCTCGGCGCGCGCGGGATCGAGGTGCTGATCGGCCACCAGATCCTCGAGGCGAGGGGTCGCACCGCCGTGCAAGCCGCCGTAGTCGGGCCGATCGGCGTCGAGGGCGCATCGGTCGAGAGGACTTTCGAATGCGACCTCGTGGTCGTCTCGGGCGGGTTCGCGCCGGCAACGTCGCTCATCTTGCAGGCCGGCGCACGTGCGGCCTATGACGCCGATCGCGGGCATTTCGCGCTGACCGAGATGCCGCCGAACGTGTTCGCGGCCGGCGAGGTCGCCGGATTCGAGGACGCCGACGCGGTCGCACGCTCCGGCGAACTGGCGGGTCTGAAGGCCGCGGGCGGCGACCCGGTCGACCAGGCGAACGACGGAAGCGAGCCCACCCCGGAGCGCAGTCCCGTGGCGGTCCCGCCACCGGTTGCCGGCGCCGGCCACGGCAAGTGCTTCGCGTGCCTGTGCGAGGACGTCACCGCCAAGGACATCAAGTTGAGCGTCGAGGAGGGCTACGACTCGATCGAGCTGTCCAAGCGCTACACGACCGTGACGATGGGGCCGTGCCAGGGTCGGATGTGTCAGCTGCCGGCGATCCGGCTGATGGCCAAGGAGACCGGGCAGAGCCTCGAGCAGGTCGGCACGACGACCGCGCGGCCGCCGTGGGTGTCGGTGCCGATGGGGATCCTCGCCGGCCGGCCGTTCGAGCCCGCCAAGCGATCGTCGATCCACGGGCGCCACCGCGAGCTCGGCGCGAACATCAAGTGGGCGGGCGACTGGCGTCGCGCCTATGACTACGGCGATCCGCAGGCCGAGGCGCTCGCGGTGCATCAGGCCGCGGGGCTGATCGACGTCTCCACGCTCGGCAAGCTGCTGGTCCGCGGACCCGATGCCGGCGAGTTCCTCGACCGCCTCTACCCCAATCGCTTCAGCGATCTGAAGCCCGGCCGGATCCGCTACGGCGTCATCAGCTCCGACGCCGGCCGGATCGTCGACGACGGCACGATCTGCCGGATCGACGACGACACGTTCTACGTCACCACGACCTCGAGCGGCGCCGGCGCGGTCGAGGAGTGGTTCTCGTGGTGGCTCGCCGACTGGCGCATGCGGGTGCAGCTGACCGACGTGACGCAGGGCCTGTCCGCGGTCAACCTCGCCGGTCCCCGCGCGCGGGAAATCCTCGGCGAGCTGACCGAGCTGGACTGCTCGGCCGAGGGGTTCAGGTACCTGGACGGCAGGCAGGGGAGAGTCGCCGGCGTCCCGTGCCTGATCCTGCGGATCGGGTTCGTCGGCGAGGTCGGCTACGAGATCCACTTCGCCGCCGCCTACGGCGAGCACGTGTGGGACGCGCTGATGCAGGCCGGGCGTGACAAGGGCCTGCGCCCCTTCGGGCTCGAGCCGCAGCGGATCCTGCGCCTCCAGAAGATGCACATCCTCGTCGGGCAGGACACCGACTCCGAGTCGACCCCGTTCGGCGCCGCGATGCCTTGGATCGTCAAGCTCGACAAGGACGAGGACTTCATCGGCAAGTGGGCGCTCGAGCACTATGCCGAGGAGGAGCCGGCGACTCGTCTGGTCGGGTTCACACTGCCCAACGGACACGTCCCGACCGAGGGCGCGGTGATCATGGACGCCGGCGGCGCTCCCGTCGGACAGGTCACGAGCTCGCGCTTCTCGCCGGTGCTCGATCGAGTGATCGGGATGGCTTGGGTGCCGAGCCCGCTCGCGCGCGACGGCTCGCAGGTGACGATCTCGGACGAGGGCACGACGATGCGGGCGGAGATCCAGACGAGGCCGTTCTACGACCCCGACGGCGAGGTGCTCCGCTCGTGAGCCTCACGTTCCTGAGCCCCGCGGCCGCCGACGCGAGCGCAGTCGCGCGCAGCCCGATGGAGCGCAAGGCGAGGGCCGCCGGCGCGCGGTTCGAGGCCCGCGACGGATGGAACGTCGCGATCGAATACCCGGGCGAGGACAGGGTGCGCGAGACGGTCGCCTGGGCTGACGTCTCGCACCTGCGCAAGCTCGAGCGCCGCGGCGAGGGCGTCGGCGGCGAGCTGGGGAGCGCCAGGCGCGCGGGCGAGTCATGGGTATGTCCGCTGACGCCGACCAGGGCGCTGGTGATCGGGGGAGACGCGGCGCGCGTCGCGCGGGGGGACGGGCCGCCGACGGATGCGATTGACGTCACCACCTGCTTTGCCGCGCTCACGATCTTCGGCCCCCAAGCCCGGGAGGTGATCGCGCGCTTCTGCGCGCTCGACCTTCGCCCCCAGGTCGCACCTCCCGGCAGCTTCCGCCCCGGCTCGATCGCTCGCCAGCCCGGGATGATCCTGGTGCAGGACACGGACCGATTCCTGCTCCTGTTCGGCTGGGCCGTCGGCGAGTACGTGTGGACGGTCGTGGAGGACGCCGCGCGCTCGCTCGATGGCGGTCCCGCCGGCTGGGCAGCACTGGAACATGATTGACATATTCAGGAAGCGCCGGATGTGGCGGCGGCAGGGCGAGCTGAAGTCGGCCTACGATGTCGTGATCGTCGGCGGCGGCTCGCACGGGCTCGCGGCCGCCTACTACCTGCAGAAGGAGCACGGGATCCGCAGCGTCGCCGTGCTCGAGAAGCGCTACATCGGGTCCGGTGCCGCCGGTCGCAACACCACAATCCTGCGCTCGAACTACAAGACGCCCGAGGGCGCCCGCTTCTACGACGCGAGCGTCAAGCTGTACGAGGGCCTCTCCCAGGAGCTGAACTTCAACCTGCTGTTCTCGCAGTGCGGGCACCTGACGCTCGCGCACTCCGACCGGGCGATGTTCGTGATGGCCAACCGGGCCGAGGTCAACCGCTTGGCCGGGATCGACTCGCGGGTGATCTACCCCGACGAGATCAAGCGCCTGGCGCCGGCGATGCAGGTGACAAACGAGCACGCGACGTACCCAATCATGGGCGCCCTGTACCACCCGCCGGGCGGGATCATCCGCCACGACGCGGTCGTGTGGGGGTTCGCGCGCGGGGCGGACAGCGGAGGCGTCGAGATCCACCAGGACACCGAGGTGCTCGGGATGGAGCGGTCGAACGGCCGGGTCACGAAGGTCCGCACGAGTCGCGGGACGATCAGCGCCGGCGCGGTGCTGAACTGCACCGCGGGGTGGAGCACGCTGATCTGCGACATGGTCGGCGTGCCACTGCCGATCACCACCCACATCCTCCAGGCGTGCGTGACCGAGCCCGTCAAGCCGCTGCTCGACGTGGTGATCGTGTCCTCGCAGATGCACGTGTACATCAGCCAGACCGACCGGGGCGAGTTCCTGATGGGCGCGGAGATCGAGCCATGGACCACGTACCGGATGCAGGGCACGATGAACTTCCTGCAGGAGGTGTGCCGGCACACGATCGAGCTGTTTCCGCAACTCGAACGGGCGCGGCTTCTGCGAAGCTGGGCGGGATTGTGCGACCTCAGTCCCGACTACAGCCCGATCCTCGGCAAGACCGAGGTCGAGAACTTCCACGTCAGCGCGGGGTGGGGGACGTACGGCTTCAAAGCGGCTCCGATCGTCGGCAAGACGCTGGCGGAGCTGGTTGCGACCGGTCGCACGCCCGAGCTGATCGCGCCGTTCGAGGTCGAGCGGTTCTATCGAGACAAGCTCGTCTCAGAGCTTGCCGCCGCGGCCGTCAGCCATTAGAAGGGACACCGACAGGATGGACACAAGCACCGAGGAGGGGACCAAGATGAAGACCAGCCTCGAGATTGCCCAGGAAGCCGAACTCGTTCCAATTCAGGCGATCGCGGAGCGCTCCGGGCTCGAGTCCGACGAGATCGAGCCTTACGGGCGCTACAAGGCGAAGGTCGCGCTGTCGGTGCTCGACCGCTTGAAGGACCGGCCCGACGGCAAGGTCGTGTGCGTGACCGGTATGACCCCGACCAGGGCCGGAGAGGGGAAGACGACGACGCTCGTAGGGCTCACGCAAGGGCTCGGGGTGATCGGCAAGAACCCCGTGGCGTGCCTGCGCGAGGCGTCGCTCGGTCCCGTGTTCGGGATCAAGGGCGGCGCCGCCGGCGGCGGCCTGACCCAGGTCGTCCCGATGGAGGACCTGAACCTCCACTTCACCGGTGACATCCACGCGATCGGCGCCGCCAACAATTTGCTCGCGGCGATGATCGATGCCTCGATCCTCCACGGCAACCCGCATCACATCGACGCGCTGCGCATACCCTGGCGGCGCGCGGTCGACATGAACGATCGGGCGCTCCGCGACATCGCCGTCGGCCTCGGCGGCCGTGCCAACGGATACCCCCGGGAGACCGGCTTCGACATCACCGCCGCCTCAGAGGTGATGGCGATCATGGCCGTCGCTCGCGACCTGCAGGATCTGCGCCGGCGGATGTCGCGGATCACCGCCGCGTACTCGTTCGACGGCGGCAAGGCGATCACCGCCGAGGACCTCGGCGCCGCCGGCGCGATGACCGTGCTGCTCAAGGATGCGATCAAGCCGAACCTCGTGCAGACGCTCGAGGGGCAGCCGGTGCTCATGCACTGCGGCCCGTTCGCCAACATCGCCCACGGCAACAACTCGCTGATCGCCGACCTGATCGGGATGAAGCTCGGCGACTACGTCGTCACCGAGTCCGGGTTCGGCGCCGACATGGGGATGGAGAAGTTCTTCGACATCGTGTGCCGGTTTGGCAAGCTAACCCCGTCGGCGGCGGTGCTCGTGAGCACCGTCCGCGCGATCAAGCATCACGCCGGGCTCGAGGACGATCCGCGCGCCGAGCGCTCGGCGGCGCTGCAGGCGATCGAGACGGGCTTTGCCAACGTCCGGCGCCATCTGAACACGATCCACGCGTTCGGCGTGCCCGCGGTGGTCGCGGTGAACCGGCGGCCCGGGGACACGAACGAGGAGGTTGAGTTGGTCAAGCGCCTCGCGCTCGAGGCCGGCGCGTTCGCGGCCGAGGCCAACGAGGGCTTCACGAAGGGCGGCGCCGGCGTCGCCGACCTCGCCACGGCCGTCGTCGAGGCGTGCGAGCAGCCGAACACCTTCCATCAGATCTATCAGGACGACGAGCCGATCCAGGACAAGATCGAGGCGGTGGCCAAGCAGGTGTACGGGGCCAAGGACGTCTACTTCTACCCAGAGGCCGAGGCGAAGCTCACCCAGTTCACCCGCGAGGGTCACGGCCACTTCCCGGTGTGCATGGCGAAGACGCACCTGTCGCTGTCGGCGGACCCGTCGCTGCTCAATGCGCCGGAGAACTTCACCCTGCCGGTCAGGGATATCCGTGCCTACACCGGCGCCGGCTGGCTCGTGCCCCTGTGCGGCGACGTGATGCAGATGCCGGGTCTCGGCAAGACGCCGGCGGCGCTCAACATCGACATCGACTCCGAAGGTCGGACCGTCGGGCTTTTCTGACCGCTCATTCGGCGAGCTGCTCGACGCCGTCGCGGCGCGGACGCCGGCGCCCGGCGGCGGCTCGAGCGCGGCGTGCGCGTGCGCGGTGGCGGCCGCGCTCGTCGAGATGGCGGCGCGGTTCACGCCGGACCGAGAGGAGCCGGTGCGGCGCGCCGCAGAGCTGCGAGCCCGGGCGCTCGAGCTGGCGGAGATCGAGCTGCACGCGTACGAGCCCGTGCTCGAGGCGCTGCGGCTGCCGCGCGATGACCCCGAACGAGCGGCGCACATCGAGGAGGCCCGCGCCACGGCCTCGGAGTCGCCGCTCGCGATCGCCGGCGTCGGGGCCGAGCTGGCGGAGCTGGCGACGGACGTCGCGCTCACCGGAAACCGCAACCTTGCCGGCGATGCGATCGCGGGGGCGCTGCTGGCCGAGGCGGCCGCCCAGGCAGCCGCACGGCTCGTCGCGATCAACCTGACCGAGGGCTCGTCCGTGCATGAGGCGGCCGAGCTCGCTCGCCGCGCGCACGCGGCCCGGGAGGCGGCGCTCAGCTGACGGGAGATCCGCTACCTGGCGGTGCGCTCGCGGTGCTTGCACCCCGGCCAACAGCACGGCCGGCGCTGGCCTTCTTCCAGCTCCTCCTGGGTCCGCCGGATGCGGCGCTCTCGGGTGGTCTCCTGTTTGGCATCCTCGACCCAGCAGATGAACTCGTTGCGGGCTAGCGGCGTGATGTCTTTCCAGGCATCGAGTGCGGTGGCGTTGGCGATCAGCGCCTTACGCAAGTCTGCGGGCAGCTGATGCACCACCCCACCGGGCACTCTCTGGCCGCTCACAGGCCCATCGTAGTGAGCGGGGGCCATCCGCGATCGAACCGGTACCGGGACCGGTCCGCGTTGGCGGCGTGGTGCGGCGCTCCGTGGTTAGCCGATGGTCCGGTGCGCCAGGACCCGGATGCCGGTCTGCCGATGCACCACGAGGATCTCGGGATGTCAGTGACGGCGCGATCTGCGTGGGCGACCCGCGCGGCTCTGACAGGCACAGCGAAATCGAACGGCAAATGGCCGAGATCGACGTATCGACCGGGGGTCGGTCAGGTGCACGGATGAGCTCGCACGCGCACGTTGAAGCGTCGGCTGTCGGCGCGGGAACGGCGAAGGCCGCGGGCGCGGCGGGGATCGTCCTGATGACGCTGGCGGCGGGGCAGTTCGTCATGGCCCTCGATACCACGGTCATGAACACGGCGATCGCCACGGTCGCCAAGGACCTCGGAACGACCGTGACGGGGATCCAGACCGCGATCACTCTGTACACGCTGGTGATGGCGTCGCTGATGATCACCGGCGGAAAAGTCGGTCAGATGATCGGGCGCAAGCGGGCGTTCGCGATCGGGTGCATCATCTACGCCTGCGGCTCGCTGACCACCGCGCTGTCACAGAATCTGACGGTGCTGATAATCGGGTGGTCGGGCCTGGAAGGGCTGGGGGCGGTGCTGATCATGCCGGCGATCGTGGCGCTGGTCGCGTCGAACTTCGGCAAACCCGACCGCCCGCGCGCCTATGGGCTCGTCGCCGCTGCCGGCGCGATCGCGGCCGCGCTCGGACCGCTGATCGGCGGCCTGTTCACCACCTACGCGTCGTGGCGGTGGGTGTTCGCCGGAGAGGTGGTCATCGTGCTGGCGATCCTCACCCTGACCCGCCGCATGAAAGACACGCCGGCCGAGGAAGGCGCGCGGCTCGACCTGGTCGGCACGGCCCTGTCCGCGCTCGGGCTCGGCGCGATCGTGCTCGGGATCCTCAAGGCCGGGACGTGGGGCTTCGTCCGACCGAAGCCGGACGCCCCCGCATGGCTCGGGCTGTCCCCGGTCATCTGGCTGATCTTCGCGGGCGCGCTCGTGCTGGTCGGGTTCGTGTGGTGGGAGAACCGGCGCATCAGGCACGGTCAGGGCGCGCTGATCGACCCGGCGATGCTGCGAAACCTCCAACTGCGCAGCGGGGTCATGTCGTTCCTGTTCATGTTCCTCATCCAGGCAGGGATGTTCTTCACCGTCCCGCTGTTCCTGTCGGTCGCGCTCGGGATCTCGGCGGTCGAAACCGGCGTCCGGCTGCTGCCGCTGTCGCTGTCGCTGCTCGTGTTCGCCGTCGGTGTCCCCAAGCTGCGCCCGAACGCGTCACCCCGGCGCGTCGTCCGGCTCGGATTCATCATGTTGTTCGCCGGCCTGCTGCTGCTCGTCGCGTTGCTCGACTATGGCGTCGGTGCGGAGATCGTCACCTGGCCACTGTTGCTCGCCGGCTCCGGGCTCGGGATGATGGCCTCCCAGCTCGGCGCCGTGACGGTGTCATCGGTACCCGACGAAAAGAGTGGCGAGGTCGGCGGCCTCCAGAACACCGGCACCCAGCTCGGCGCCTCGATCGGCACCGCACTCGCGGGCGCCGTCCTCATCGCCGCGATGACCGCGTCGTTCTTCACCGGCATCCAGAACAACCCCAACGTTCCCGACAGCGTCGTCTCCCAGGCACAAACCCAGCTCGCGAGCGGCGTGCCGTTCATCTCAGAGGCCGACGCCCAGGCCGCGCTGAAAAAGGCGAACGTACCTCCCGCAACCGCCGACGAGATCGTCAAGCAGAACAAAACGAGCCAGATCGACGGACTGCGCGCCGCGGAAGCCATCCTCGCACTCCTCGCACTGATCGCGCTCCCGTTCACCCGGGGCCTCCCGACCGTGCAGCCCGGCGCCCAAGCCAAGCCCAGACCATCCCCGGCATAGCGCGTTAGGAGGCGAATCCGCCGAGTAACGCAGCGGCTGTGACTTCCTGTCAGTGCGGTGAAATACCCGTGCAGACCGTTCCGCGCCAGAAGCGGGCGAATGATCTAGCCACCCCCCGCGTCCGCGACCATGAACGCGAGCGTATCGCCCGCGACCAGCGGCAGTTCCGGGTCGCGCGTGATCTCGTCGCCATTGAGAGCCGCAACGACATGCTCGTCGAGGGTGACGCCGGCGGCCGCCGCGGCCTCCGCCAGCGACCATGCCCGGACCGTTTGGCGGCGCGCCCCGGACCCGGCGGTGGCCAGCGGTCCGAATCGCTCGACGACGATCTCGGGCGCCGGCAACGCGTGGGCCCGCTCGTAGTCGGCGGGCTTGTTCAGGTTGCTGACCGATGCGAGCTCGGGATCGAGCCGGTTCACAGCGCCGTCCTTCAGGAGGTCGGCTTCACCGAGGTGCAGCACCCGCGACCGTTCGAACAGGAACGCCGGGCGCATCCGGTCGGCCGCGACCAGCTCCTGGACGGTGTTCGCCAACGCGACTCGGTACGCGGCCGACAGGGGCTGGCGGTAGCCGCCGACGTCGGGAAGCGCGACGTCGAACCCGTCGTCGACGGCACTGACGACGCGCCGGACGAACGCCGGGTGCAGGAGCGGCACGTCGGTCGAGGACACGTACGCGACCTCGGCGCGATCGCCGATCGCCGCCAGCCCCGCCGCCAGGCCCTGGAGCGGGCCGCGGCCCTCCCGCTCGTCGGCCACCACCTCGACCGCGCCGTCGAGCTCCGGCAACGCCTGGCCCGGCGCCGACACGACGACCACCGGGCCGTCGACCGACCGCGCGACGATCCCGGTCACCCGGCGCAGCAACGTCGAGCCGTGCCAGTAAAGCGCCGCCTTGGACGAGCCCATCCGCGAGGATTTCCCGCCCGCCAGGACGATCCCAGCCGCGCCGTCGACCATGGGCGCGATGGTAGAGCCCGTACTATTTCTGCCATGGCGCGAACAGGTCGGGTGACGACGGACGAGGTCATCGAGATGACGGTAGGCGAGGTGATGATGCCCGAGCCCAAGACGCACCCTGCCGATGCGCTTGTCGGCGACGTCCGGCGCGCGTTCGAGAAGCCGAGCGTGCGGACCGTGCTACTCGCCGACGGCGGCGTCTTCCGCGGTGCGGTTGAGCGAGATGATCTCCCCGGAGACGCGCGGGAGGATGAGCCGGCCGTGCAGTACGCGGACACTCAGCCCGTCACCGCCACGCCGGCGATGCCGATCAGCGAGGCGATCAAGCTGCTCGACGACCAGCCCGAGCCGCGGCTGATCGTCCTCGACGAAGACGGCGCCACGCTGCGCGGGCTGCTGTGCTTCAACCGCAGCTCGAGTGAGTTCTGCGTTCGTTAGGAACGCGGACACCGCGGTTTGCACCACTTGAGACAATAGGTTCAAACCTGTCCGGGGAGGAGGGCGAGAGGTGGCCCCCGAAGACGTGGCGGCCCGATGGCGACGGTCTCATGGCTCGAATGACGCTCGCGCGGAGCAGCCGCAGCGGAGCCCTTCGCTCGTGGACAGCGCCGAGGAGGCGCTCCACATCTGGCTGGCCGGTGGTCGCTACCGCCAGGGCGACCGCCTTCCGGCCGAGCACGAGGTCGCGACGATGCTCGGCGTTTCGCGCGGCACCCTGCGAAGCGCGCTCCGTCGCCTCGAGGAGCGGGGCGAGATTGTACGCCGGCAGGGGAGCGGCACGTTCGTCGGGCGCAGCGGGGTGCCGGCCGCCCTCGGCGAGCGGCTCGAGCGCCTGGAACCGTATTCCTCGCTGGCCGAACGCCGGGGGCTCACGCTGGTTTCGGTTGACCTCAACATCGAGCGCCGCGCGGTCGGCGCCGAGGTGGGCGAAGCGCTCGGCCTCGCGCCGATCGCGCAGGCGATCGCGGTCTCGAGGACTATCGTCGCCAACGAGGCCCCGGTGGCGGTGATGTTCGACGTCGTCCACCCGAAGGTGTCACTGCCGGACGACGCCCAGCTCCGAGCCGCGCTCGAGCGCGGCCAGATGGTGCTCGACGTGCTGATCGGCCTCGGCGTGCCGGTCACGTACGCGCGTACGCGCGTGATCCCGTCGCTGCTCAGCCCGCGCGAACGCGCCGGCAAGCTGCTGGGGGTGCGGCGGACCACGGCGGTGCTCGAGCTCGAGGAGCTGATCTACGCCGGCCGCGACGAGCGCGTCGCGTACTCTCGCGACCTGTTCGCCCCCGGCGGGCTCGACGTGGCGGTGACCCGCTCGCTCGAGTCGACCCGTCCCACGCCGATCGCGAACTCCCGCGGCTCCCGCAACTCCCGCGACGCCGGCGCGCGCACGCGCCGTCCGTGAGCGCGGGATCGCGGCAGCGGGTGGCCTCGGTGGCGCGCGCGCTGGCGCTGCTCGACGAGGTGGCGCGCAGCGACACCGGCCTCGGCGTCAACGAGCTGGCGCGCCGGATCGGGGTCAACGCCAGCACCGCGTCGCGACTGCTGGGGACGCTCGAGGAGGGCGGGTTCGTCGAGCGCTCCCCGGACGGGCCGTATCGGCTCGGCCTGAAGTTCGTGGCGCTGTCCGACCGCGTGCTCGGCCGACTCGACGTGCGCGAGCGGGCCCGCCCGTGGCTGACCTGGCTCGTTGAGGAGACCGGCGAGACCGCCACCCTGTCGGTTCCCGGCGGGGGAGAGGCGATCACCGTCGACTTCGTCCCGTCGTCGTCGAGCGTGGTCAGCATGGCGCGACTCGGCCGGCCGAGCGTCGCCCATGCCACCGCGGCCGGCAAGGTCATGCTGGCGTTCGGCACCCCGGACCGCGCGGGCGACCGCGCCGCCACGGACGAGTTGACCGCGTTCACCAGCCGGACGATCACCGACCTCGGCGCGCTGGCGGCCGAGCTCGAGGCGGTCCGGACGTGGGGGATCGCCGAGGCGGTCGGCGAGCGCGAGCCGGACCTGAACGCGCTGGCGGTGCCGGTGATCGGGCGCGGGGACGAGCTGTTGGCGATTCTCGGGCTGCAGGGGCCGGCGGCGCGGTTGCCCGCGAGCACGCGCCGCGCCCTGCGCGCGCCACTCCGCAGGGCGGCATCCGAGCTCGGGCGATCGCTCGGGGGGCCGGGATAGGATTGGCCATGCTCGGATCGCGCGGCCGACTGCGCTCGGCCGACCGGCGTGCCCTCGCCGACGAGGAGCTGATGCAGCTCGTCCAGAACGGCGAGGTGGACGCGTTCGAGGTGATCTTCGACCGGCATGCGTCGGCTGCGTTCTCGCTCGCCTACCGGATGTGTGGGCGCCGCGCGACTGCCGAGGACATCGTCCAGGACGCGTTCCTGTCGCTGTGGCGGAGCGGCAGCGGCTACGATCCCAGGCGCGGCAGCGTCAGGTCGTGGGTGCTGAGCGTCGTCCACAACCGTGCCGTCGACGCGATGCGGCGGGTCGGGTCGAAGGCCGGTCGCGACGTGCCCGACGAGGGGATCGCCGACCGGCTGCCCGCCGCCGAGCGCACCGACGCCGAGGTCGAGCGCCGCGACGACGCCCGGCAGCTGCGAACCGCGCTCGACGAGCTGCCGCCCGACCAGCGCCGGGTGATCGAGCTCGCTTACTTCGGCGGCTTCACCCACAACCAGATCGCCGAGATGCTGGATCTGCCGCCCGGTACCGTGAAGGGGCGGATGCGGCTCGGGTTAACGAAAATGCGCTACGTCCTCGGGGAGGGATCGAGGGTGACCGTATGAGCGGCGAAGACCGGATCGCTAACGGCCACCGGTGCGGCGAGGATGCGGCGGCGTACGTGCTCGGGGCGCTCGAGCCGTCGGAGGTCGAGGCGTTCCGGCGGCACCTCACCGACTGCGCGGCCTGCCAGAAGGAGGTGGCGGAGTTCGAGAAGATCACGGGTGCGCTGCCCGAGTCGGCCACGCAGTATCAGGTGCCGAAGGACCTGCGCCGGCGCGTGATGAGCGAGGTGCGCGCGACGCCGAAGGCGCAGGTGGCGCCTCGGAGGACGCCCGCCCGCTCGTGGCGTCCGGCGATCGCCTGGGGCGGCGCGTTCGCCGCGGCCGTGGTCGCGGTAATCCTCGCGGTCGCACTCAGTTCCGGCGGGTCCGGGACCCGCACGATCCAGGCCTCCGCCGGGAACGCGGTGCTCCGGATCGCCGGCGGTCACGGCGACCTGATCGTGCACCGTCTGCCGCAGCTCCCGTCCGGCCGCATCTACGAGATGTGGGTGCAGCGCGGCAGCGCGGCGCCGACCCCGACCGGGACGCTATTCGCCGTGACCTCGAGCGGGACCGCCGCGGTCGGCGTGCCCGGCAGCCTGAGCGGGATCAGCGCCGTGCTGGTCACGCAGGAGCCGGCCGGGGGGACACTCGCGCCCACGTCCGCGCCCGTGATCGTCGCGCATGTGACCTGACACACGGGTCCCCCCGGCGTGTCGACAGCCGCAGCCCTACGGTTTATGCGGCTCGGAGCGGCTTCGTCTGATACCCACCGACCGGCGTTCCGAGGTACGGGAAGCGCGGCAGGTAGCGGGTGCTCGCCGCGGTCAGCCCGTCGGTCACGAGCGATGCCGCGGCGTCGGGCGTGTAGGTCTTGTCGACGAGCGGGTAGGTGACGCCGGCGATCGCCCGCAGCTCCACCGTGACGACATCGTCGAACACGCGACGGCCGTTCGGGAAGCCCGCCGGGTCGCCGCCGATCAGCCCGAGCGCCTTGGGGTTCTTGCGCGTCGGCGGGATCGCCATGTTCAGCCGCAGCTGGTCGGCCGGGTTGGATCCGGTGAAGTTCTGGAAGCCCGGGACGATCCCGGCCGGGATCCCGGTCATCAGGATCGCGACGAGATCCGCGCGCGCCGCGGTCAGCTTCGCGAGGTTCGGGAAAACGCCCGGGTACAGCACCGGGAGCAGCGACGCGAGCTCCGGGTGCGCGACGTAGTGAACGAACTGCGCGTCGGCCTGCGCCGGCAGCGAGTTCCACCGGTCCTTGTCACCTAACGCGACGATCACCTCGTTGAACAGGGGGTTGCCCAAGCGCGACACCTGGACCCAATTGCCGGTCTCATGGTTCAGCCCGGTCCCGGCCTCGCGGATCAGCGCGTGACGCCGGCTGGCGGCGGTCCAAACCCCGATCACCGACTTGGCAGCCATCGGGTCCTTGGGGTTCGAGCCGTCGCGGGTCAGCTCGTGCTTGGGGATCTTCAGAGCGATCGAGTGGACGCTGAAGTCGTTGGTGGCGTCGACTCCGTGCGCCGCCGCCATCGCCGCGAGGTGCAGGTTCTGGAACGGGCGGAGGTCGCCGAGGTCGAACACCGCGCCGAGATCGACATAGAAGCCCTCGAGACGCTGCCCGGCGAACACCGTGTGGCCGCCGGCGATCTTGTGGACCGCCTCGGCGGCGAGGCTGGCGTAGCTGGGAGTCGAGGCCGGGCCGATGTTGCACGGCGGGCAGGCCAGGTTCGTGGCGAGCGTCTTCCGGTGGCCGTTCTTGACGCGGGTGACCGAGTAGAACTGCCGGCGGTTCCAGTTCGGGCTCGCGATCGAGTCGATCGGACCGGTGTTGTAGAGGAACGTGTCCGAGTTGCGCACCTCGGTGTGGAACTCGAACTCGTAAGTGATCTCCGGGGCGCCGTCGGCGTCGTTGTCGATGTGAATCTCGTAGCGGACGTCGTCGCCGAACTCGAAGAAGTTCGGGCCGCCGAACGGCGCCTCGAGCGGCAGGTAGTTCGAGACGATCGTGACCGTGTCCGGGTCGTCGGGGGAGACGAACGCGTACGTGTCGGTGTTGTCGGCTACCGGGTCCTTGCTGATCGCCGGCGCCTCGCGGTGTGACGACATGGGCTCTCCTCGGTTGAGTGTTGCGCCCTATACGTCACGCCTCGCGAAACGGATCAGTGGGAGCCGCTTCACGGCGTCCGTCGGACGTGGCGCGGCAGGCCCCGTCTGCGAGGCATGGATGCCGAGCGGGGCCGTCGCCGCGACCGCCATTCCGCCGGGGGTCCCTGCCCGGCGGGCGCGACCGCAGCCGGATGAGGCTTCCCCGGCCCCACGGACGCCAGGCGAAGCCTGGCCCCGGGGGATCCGGCTCGACGCCCCAGGGCTACCGCGACGCGACTGGCCGGATCCCTTAAGGGAATTCGGCTCGACTGCCGGACGCTCGGCGAAGCGTCCCCGAGCCGAATTCCCCTAAGACCAGGGGTAGGGGCTGTGCGAGACCGGGTGCAGGTCCCCGGTCTCGAACCGCTGGAACCGGAATGGGTGCAGCAGCGACGAGTGCTCGCCGGCGAGCACGCGCGCGATCTCCCGGCCGACCGCGATCATCTTGTAGCCGTGGTTGGAGTCGGCGGCGACGAACACGTTCGGGCGCATGTAGTCGAACACCGGGAAGTTGTCGGCGGTGAACGCGCCGGCGCCACCGCTCCGGGTCTGGCGGTACGTCGGCCGGGCGCCCTCGAAGCGGCCGAGGCAATGCGACAGCGCCGCGCACCACATGTCCGCGAAGCCGGGCTCGACGGTGCCGGTCGGGTACGGGTCGATGTCGATCGCGTGGCCGAGCCTGAGCGGCTGGGCGCCGCCCTGCACGGTCTCGCGGTCGGGCTTGAAGTACACGCCCCACGGCTCGCTCGTGATCAGTCGCGCCGCGTCGTCGCGCAGCGTCTGATCGCTGTCGACGTGGAGCACGGGCGACTCGTTGCCGTCGTCGGTGGCGAACAGCGCGGGGTCGAACTCGATCTCGCCTTCCTGTAGGTACCAGTACGTCCACATCGGCAGGTCCGGCTCGAGGGCGCCGTCCGGCTGGCGGACGTCGATTCGCGCCGGCAAGCCGAGCATCGCCCAGATCGAGGCGATCCAGGGGCCGACCGCGACGACCACCTGCTCTGGGCGAATGGTCCCTGCCGTGGTGTGGACGGCGATGACCGCGCCCGAGTTGTCCTGGTCGAAGCCGGTGACCCCGACGCCGGTGACGATCTGCGCTCCAGCTTCCTCGGCTTCGCCGGCGAGGCCGAGCATCGACTCCTTGTTGAAGGCGAAACCGCCGGCGCGCTCGTGCAGGCAGACGGTGAGGCCGGGCGCACGCCAGTCGCCGTACAGCGAGCGCATGTGTGCCGCGACGGCCTCCTCGCCGACGTACAGCTCCGACGGGTAGCCGATCCGCTGCTGGCGCTCGTGGACCTCGACCAGATCGCTCTCCTGCGCCGGCGGGCCGAGCGCGATGTACCCGCTCCCGTGGTAGTGGAGTGCCTGCGGATCGGACTCCCACACCTCGACGCACGCCGCCATCAGCTCGGACATCGCCGGCTGGAAGTAGTTGTTGCGGATCACGCCACACGCGATCCCCGAGGCGCCTGCCCCGACGCCCGTCTTGTCCACAACCAGCACGCGCTGGCCCTGCTTCGCGAGGTGCCAGGCGGTCGAGAGGCCATGCACGCCGGCGCCGATCACCAGGACGGGGACGGAGTCGGGGAGGGTGTCGGACATGGCGGCGGGGCTCCTCGCTGTTGCGTGATGCGCAATGGCATTGCGCGATGGGCTGAGAATGAGGATATGGTGGGCGGAGAGCCGGGTCAAGGGCCCCGCGGCACGGCTGAAAGCGAGGCTGCGACGTCCGCCCCCGGGGCACTCGCGCTCGACACGGGTGGCGGCGCGGTACGCGCCGGGCAGCGCGTGCCGCGGGGCGGACGGGCAGCCGAAGCGAAGGGTTGCCTCGGGATTCGGCAACTGATATAACCGCCGCTGTACGAATTTGTACAAGGGTCGCAGGCGCGCGCCGGCGACCGTCTGGGAGCGTCCGTCGCATCGCTCGGCGAGGGTGCAGAGAAAGGAGTGGAGGATGGCGGTAGCAGTCGACGGCGGCGACCCGAGTGCGGTGACGGTGCCGCTTGGTGGAACCGTCCAGACGGTGCTCGACAGCCCGCGGATCGCGCCGGCGCCGGCGACGCTCGAGGAGGCGCGGAACGCTCCCGGCCGGCGCGAGAAGATCGAGGCGATCACGCGGCGCATCGAGGAGCAGGGCATCAAGTACGTGTTCTTCCAGCAGGTGTCGGTCACCGGCCGCGTGATGGGCAAGGGCGTCGTGTCGACGTTCTTCCCGCAGGTGGCGGAGAAGGGCTACCAGCTCGTGTACGGCGCGACCGCCAACCTGTTCACGGACCGTCTCGGCAACTACATCGGGTTCGGTCCCGAGGAGTCCGAGCTGGCGGCGGTGGCGGACCTCGACACGTTCGCGGTGCTGCCCTGGGACGAGCGGGTGGCCCGCGTGTACTGCGACTGCTACGACACCGAGACCGGTGACCTGCTCGACGCCGACTGCCGCCAGAACCTCAAGCGAGTCGCGCACGAGTTCGAGCAGGAGCTCGGCTATCAGTTCCTGATCGGGATCGAGCCCGAGACGATGTGGTTGAAGAAGCCCGAGGACGGCAAGCTGCCCGAGGGCATCACCAAGCCCTACTGCTACCACATCCATCAGTTCGAGGAGCTCCGTACCGTGCTGCTCGACGTCGTCGACTGGGGCCAGCGGCTCGGGCTCGACATGAGCTACGGCGATCACGAGGACGCGCCGGGCCAGCTCGAGCTGAACTTCCGCTTCGACCGCCCGGTGCGGACCGCCGACAACCTCACCACGTACCGCCAGGTGTGCGCCGCGGTCGGGCGCAAGCACGACGTACTGCCGACGTGGATGCCCAAGCCGTTCACCGGCGTGTCGGCCAACGGGCACCATCACCACTTCACGCTCGTCGACGAGAACGGCGTCAACGTGTTCCACGACCCCGACGGTCCCGCGCAGCTGTCGGAGATCGCGCGGAACTTTCTCGGCGGGATGCTCGAGCACTTTGGCGCGCTGATGTGCATCGGCAATCCGACCGTGAACTCGTACTGCCGCATGTGGGACACCGGCTTCTGGGCCCCGATCTACAAGAACTGGGGCTGGCAGAACCGGACCACGACCGTCCGCGTCGCCACCGGCGGGCGGTTCGAGTACCGCGGCGTCGACTCCTCGTGCAACCCGTACCTGACGACCGCGGCGCTGCTCCAGGCGGGGCTCGACGGCGTGCGTCGCAAGCTCGACCCCGGGCCGCCCCAGCAGGGCAACACGTACGACCTGCTCCAGCAGGGCGTCGAGATCGAGCGCGTGCCCGAGAGCCTCGGGGCGGCTTTGAATGCGCTCGCGGCCGACGAGCTGATCCAGGCCGCGATACCTGGTCGGCTGTACAAGGTGTTCGACTGGTACAAGCGGGACGAGTGGGAGCGCTACCTGGCGGCGGTGACCGACTGGGAGCGAAACGAATACCTCGAGGTGCTCCCCTAGTGTGCGGAATCGCCGGGATCATCTACAGGGACAAGGATCCCCTCCCGCCCAACGGCGCCCACCGGTTGGGCGCGGACATGACGCGCATGCTCCAGTCGATGAAGCACCGCGGTCCGGACTCGACCGGGTACGCGCTGTACCGCCGGCCGAGCACGGACCTGATCATGCGGATCAAGCTCGACGACGGTGGCGCAAACGGGGACATCGAGTACGCCGACCGGCTGCGCCGGCGCCGGCGCGAGGTCGAGGCGCGGCTGCGCGCCGCCGGCGCTCGCGTCGACTCGATCGAGGACATCAACGAGTACACGATCGCGGCGGCGCTCGACTACGGCGGCGAGCTCAAGCACCTCGCCGACTACGTCGAGTCGGTGCCGGGGGCGGAGGTCCTGTCGGCGGGCTCGGCGCTCGAGATCATCAAGGATCTCGGCGACGCGCAGACCGTCGGCACGGCCTACAAGCTCGACAACTACGTTGGCACGCACGGGATCGGGCACGTCCGGATGGCGACCGAGTCGGACGTCGACATCTCCAACGCGCACCCGTACTGGGCGTATCCGTTCTCGGACGTGGCCGTCGTCCACAACGGGCAGCTGACCAACTACCACCAGTGGCGCCGGCGCCTCGAACGGCTCGGCCACCGCTTTGCCTCCGATTGCGACTCGGAGATCATCGCGGTTTACCTCGCGCAAAAGATGTCCGAGGGCGCGACGCTCGAGGAGGCGATGCGAATGAGCCTCGAGGACCTCGACGGCGTGTTCACGTACATCTGCGTCTCCGACGACGCGCTCGGGATGGCCAAGGACGAGCTCGCGGCTAAGCCGCTGGTGCTCTACGAGGGCGACGACATGGTCGTCCTCGCCTCCGAGGAGATGGCGATCCGCGCCGTGATCGACCGTGAGATCGAGACGTATGACCCGTACGAGAGCCAGGTGATGGTATGGACACGGTAGAGGCGCCGGGCCCGGTTCCGCAGGCGCGGTTCGACCCGCGCGGACTCGTCGAGCTCGATGAGACCGTCCCGCGGATCGCCGAGATCGACGGCGAGCGGGCGAGCTTCGACGCTCATCAGCTGACCACGCGGCAGATCAACCTCGAGCTGCGCCGGCTGATCTACGGCGAGGGGGTGCACGAGGTGACCGTGCGCAACCCGGGCGCCAAGCACTCGCTCGGCGTCGGGATCCTCCAGCGCTGCAAGATCACGTTCGAGGGCAGCCTCGGCTACTTCGCGTGCGGGCTGATCGACGGGCCCGAGGTCCACATCACGGGCCGTGTCGGGTGGTCGGCATGCGAGAACATGATGTCGGGCGTGTGCGTGATCGACAGCAACGCCGGGTCGCTCACGGCGGCCGCGCTGCGCGGCGGAGACGTGGTGGTCCGGGGACAGGTCGGGGCCCGCACCGGGATCGACCAGAAGGGTGGGACGATCATCGCGCTCGGCGACGCCGGATCGATGACCGGGTTCATGATGCAGCGGGGACGCCAGATCATCTGCGGCAATGCCGGCCACGGTCTCGGCGATTCGATGTACGACGGCACGATCTACGTGGGAGGCAAGGTTGCGTCGCTCGGGATCGACTGCGTCCCGGGAGAGTGGACGGACTCCGACACCGAGCTCATCGCCCGCAAGTTCGCAATTTATGGCTTGGGCGGGCCACCCCAATTTCAAAAGTTCGTGTGCGGCAAGAAGCTCTACAACTACGACTCGCTCGAGCCTTCGGAAAGGAAGCTGGTGCTGTGATGGCTGCCGACGAGAACGCCCCGATGGCCCGGAACCGGCTCGGGCACAGCCGGATCTTCACCCCCGAGGTGATCGACGACATCCACGTCAAGGCCGAGCTCGGCCGCTACCGGATGCGCGGGTTCTCGATCTTCAAGCCGATCCCGCACTGGGACGAGCTGATGTTCCTGCCCGGAACGCTCACCCGGTTCGTGATCGAGGGCTACCGGGAGAAGTGCGTGACGAAGACCGTGCTCGGCGCCCGCTTTGCCAAGAAGCCGATCGAGCTCGACATCCCGATCTACATCACCGGCATGAGCTTCGGGGCGCTGTCGCTCGAGGCCAAGATGGCGCTCGCCAAGGGCGCCTCGATGGCCGGCACGGCGACGTGCTCGGGCGAGGGCGGGATGATCCCGCCGGAGCGGGACCTGTCGACCAAGTGGTACTACCAGGTAATCCAGAGCCGGTACGGCTTCAACCCGCATCATCTGATGCTGGCCGACGCGGTCGAGTTCTTCATCGGCCAGGGGTGCAAGGTCGGGCTCGGCGGCCACCTGATGGGCCAGAAGGTCACCGAGCAGGTCGCGGAGATGCGCTCGCTCCCGGTCGGGATCGACCAGCGCTCGCCGGCGCGCCATCCCGACTGGCTCGGCCCCGACGATCTGTCGCTGAAGATCCAGGAGATCCGCGAGGCCACCAACTACGAGATCCCCGTCCAGCTCAAGCTCGGCGCCGCGCGCGTGTACGACGACGTGCGGATGGCGGCCAAGTGCGGGCCGGACATCATCTATCTCGACGGCGCCGAGGGCTCGACCGGCGCGGGCCCGCACATCGCCACCGAGGAGACCGGGATCCCGCTGCTGGCCGCGATCCCGGAGGCGCGGCGCGCGCTCGAGGACGTCGGCATGGCCGACGAGATCGACCTGGTCGTGGCCGGCGGGATCCGCAACGGCGCCGACGTCGCCAAGGCGCTCGCGCTTGGGGCGACCGCGGTGGCGATCGGCCATTCGGCGCTGATGGCCTTGAACTGCAACAAGGAGATCCCGGGCGTCACCGACTACGAGGGCACGGTGGGCGTGCCGGCCGGCCAGTGCTACCACTGCCACACCGGACGCTGCCCGGTGGGGATCACCACGCAGGACCCGGATCTGCGCAGGCGGCTGGTCGTCGACGACGCCGCGCAGCGCGTCTACAACTTCTTGCACACGATGACGCTCGAGTGCCAGATGCTCGCGCGCGCGTGCGGGAAGACCAACGTCCACAACCTCGAGCCCGAGGACCTGTGCGCGCTGACCGTCGAGGCGTCGGCGATGGCGCGGGTGCCGCTCGCCGGCACGGACTACATCCCGGGCGTGTCCGAGGAGCGCGCACTGGCGCGGATCGAGCGGCTGCTCGACCGGCACGTCGAGAATCCGATCGACTTCCTGGAGTCGGAGGCCGGCAGGTTGGGAGTGGGGTCAGCCGGACATGAGGGGGTGGTGTCGTGAGCGAGACCGAGTACACGAACTCCATCGACGCCGAGTATCTGGCGGGGCGGCGCTTCCCCTATCAGGAGGACATGTCGCTGGTGGAGGACGTCGACCTGCTCGCCGCCACTCCCGGCGCGGACATCAACTGGCTCGAGGACGTCGACCTGCTCGAGGAGGACGGCGTTCCGGCGGTGTTCGATCGCTACTCGAACTCGTTCCTGAAGATCTACTTCCCGATCCCTTCGGGCCGCGAGAACGAGATCGCGCGCAAGGTGCTGATCAAGCACCTCCAGTCGGGCAACTCGTACGGGATCGCCTTGAAGGAGCGCCACTGCAAGTTCCCCCAGCCCGAGCTCGGCCCGTGGGTCGAGGGCTCGCGGACGGTGGGGACCGACTGGAAGCCGAGCGTGCTCGAGGGATGGGAGCCTCCGGCGCACTGACGATGGCCGGCGAGCCCGCGAGCAGCGACGCGGCTCTTCCGAGATCGGTCCGGCGCGGCCCGCCGATCACGGTCGGCTGCGAATGCGGCGAGCGGCGCGACCTCCACTACGGGGAGCGGTGGACGTGCGAGAAGTGCGGAAAGACCTGGGACACGCGGCGGATCCCGCTCGAGCAGTACGCGCAGCTGTGCCGCACCCAGGCGCGGTTTCGCTGGATACCGCTGGCGGCGGCCGTGCTCGTGATCGCGTGCCTGATCGCGCTGGTCGTGCTCGGCCGGGCGTTCACCGGCATCCTGCTCGCGGCGATCGCGGCGATGGCATGGAGCACGTTCGGGCGACCGCAGTGGAAGCGGCGCTACCTGAAGGCGATCGAGAACCGGCCGAGCTGGAACATCAAGCCGGAGTAGCGGCGTCGTCGTGCGGGTGATCGTCGTCGGCGCGGGGTTCGCGGGGCTGGCTGCGGCCGAGGCGCTGGCTCGCGCGGGCGTCGAGGTCGAGGTTCTCGAGGCGCGCGACCGGGTCGGCGGGCGGGTGTGGTCGGTGCCGTTCGCGGGCGCCGTGGTCGAGCGTGGCGCCGAGTTCATCCTCCCCCATGACAAGACGGTGATCGCCACGGCGGACCGTCTCGGGCTCCGGCTCGTGCGCAAGGGAACCCGTTACGGCAACCGCGAGCCGCGCGGTGGGGAGCACGTGACGCGCAGCCAGGTATCGGCGGCGCTTCGGCGGATCGGGTCCGCGCCGCCGGCGGCCGGCGACGGGACGCTGGCCGGCGCGCTGGGCGCGTACGGGCTCGAGCCGGGCGTCCTCGAGGCGATCCGGGCTCGAATCGAGGTGAGCTGCGGATACCCGGCGGACGACCTCGACGCCGGCGCGCTGTCCGAGGGCGCCGCCTCGTTCGGCGATTTCGACACGTTCACGGTGGAGGGCGGGAACGACCGCCTCGCCCGCGAGCTGGCCGCCGGTCTCGGTGGCGAGGTCCGCATGAGCGCCCCGGTCTCCGCGGTGGCGTGGTCTTCGGAGCGTGAGGTCAGGGTGCGCGCCGGCACGCGCGAGTGGGCCGCCGACGCCGCCGTGATCGCGGTGCCTGCGGCGGTGCTCGATGCGATTGCGTTCGATCCGCCGCTCCCGCGCGCGAAGGCAGCGGTGCGGTACGGGCAGGCCGCCAAGCTGTTCGTCCGGCTGCGGGCGGCGTCGCCGCCGAGCGAGGTGCTGTCGGTGCCGGAGCGGTACTGGTGCTACACCCAGCTGGGCCCGGACGGCGACCCGGCCCCGTTCTTGGCGGCGTTCGCGGGCTCACCACGCGCGCTCGAGGCGCTCGACGTCGAGTTGGGGCCGGAGCGGTGGCTCGCGGCGCTGGGCCGGTTGCGCCCGGACCTGGAACTCGACTTCGACACCGTCATGCTCTCCACCTGGGCCGACGATTCGTGGGCGCGCGGCGCGTACTCGGCGCGGTCGGCGACGTCGCCGATCGACACCGAGGCGCTCAGGCGGCCGGTCGGACCGCTGTTCTTCGCAGGCGAGCACACCGCGGGGGCGTGGCACGGGCTGATGGAGGGCGCGCTCCGGAGCGGCGAGCGGGCCGCGCAACAGTTGCTGCAGACCACGCTTCGATGAGATTTTGACCCGGACCCCGCCCGCCCGCGGTCTAACCTGGCATGACCGTGGCCACCGACTCACGCAAGGCCGTCGAGCTCGAGGTCGACGGCAGGACCGTCCGGATCTCCAGTCCCGACCGCGTGTACTTCTCGGCCCGCGGCGAGACCAAGCTCGACCTCGCCCGGTACTACATGAGCGTGGGGGACGGGATCGTCCGGGCGCTGCGCGAGCGGCCGTGCATGCTCCACCGGTTCCCTGATGGGGTCGACGGCCAGAAGGTTCATCAGAAGCGGTTGCCGAAGGGCGCGCCGCCGTGGGTCGAGACCGTGGAGATCTACTTCCCGCGTTTCGGCCGGATCGCCGACGAGCTGTGCGTGACCGAGCTCGGCAGCGTGATCTGGGCCGTGCAGATGGCCACGGTCGAGTTTCATCCGTGGAACTCGCGGCGAGCCGACGTCGAGAAGCCCGACGAGTGGCGGATCGATCTCGACCCGATGCCCGAGGCCGACTTCGACGCCGTGCGCCGGGTCGCCCGCGTCGCGCACGAGGTGCTCGACGAGATCGGCGCGGTCGGCTGGCCCAAGACGTCCGGCGGCAACGGGCTCCACGTCTATGTGCGGATTGAGCCGCGGTGGGGGTTCGGCGAGGTGCGTGAGGCCGCGCTAGCGTTCGCGACCGAGGTGGAGAGGCGGATCCCCGCCGACGCCACCACGACCTGGTGGCGCAAGGACCGCGACCCTCGCAAGGTCTTCGTCGATTACAACCAGAACGCGCGCGACCACACGATCGCGAGCGCGTACTCGGTGCGGGGGAACCCGCTCGGAACCGTGTCTACGCCGATCTCGTGGGATGAGCTCGACGACGTCGACCCACGCGAGTTCACGATCGCCACCGTCCCGGCGCGGTTCGCCGCGATCGGCGATCCGCACGCGGGGATCGACGGCGCCGTGTTCTCGCTGGAGCCGCTGCTCGAGTGGGCGGCGCGAGAAACATGAAGTTCGGTGTCGCTCTTCGGCAATGCCTGACGAGCGATACGGCGAGGCCCTCGAACGGCGACCGGCCCTCGCTCCGCGTCTACTGAGCTCCGGCGATGCTCGAAGTCGGAGCGGCGGACGCCGACGTAGTTGCGAGCGGATTGCTGGCCGAGACCACGACGGTCACCGCTTCGCCGATGTCTTGCTGGACGACGGTGTAGATCTGGCTGGTCGCGGCGTCGATGGCGGAGTAGCCGTCCGGGCAGACGCCCTGGACTCCGCCGTCGCCGCTCGCACACCACTGATAGCTGAGGGAGGGGTACGGGGTTCCCGCCCACTCACCCGGGTTCGCCGTCAAGACTTGCCCCACGAGATCATCGCCGCTGATGCTCGGCGGCGCTTGGCTCGCGACGGGCGTCTGTTCCCCGATCACCTCACGCAGGGCATCGTCTCCGGTGTCGACGATGTATAGGTTGCCGCTCGGGCTTTCCGTGAGCGCTTCGGGATAGCCCAGCTGTGCTCCGGCGGCGGAGGCGGGGCCGCCGTCGCCGGAATATCCCCCATACGCGCAGCCCTGGCCAACGCCGATGGCGTTGGCGTAGCTGTCGCCCGCGTACGTGCTGATGGTGCCGTCGGGCGAGACCGACCGAATGACGCAGTTGTCTCTGTCGGATATGAGCACGTCTCCGTTCGGCGCGACGGTTACTCCGTGCGGGACATCGAGCTGCGCGGCCGTCGCCGGGCCACCGTCTCCGGCATATCCCGGCGTGGCGGTGCCGGCGAACACGGACACATCGCCGGCGGGCGTGATCCGGAAAACCTGGTTGGCGTCGACGCTCGAGACATAGAGGTTGCCGCTCGGGTCGAACGCCAGTCCGAGTGGCGCGCCCAAGCCACACGCGAATGAGCTGATGACGCCGTCGGGTGAGATTTTTCGAACGCAGCCGGACACGAGGTCGCTGAAGTAGACGCTCCCATCCGACCCGACGGCCAGCGTCTCGCCAATGTCCACCTCCGCATTGATGGCGAGCCCACCGTCGCCTGTGTCGCCTGGCGTCCCATCGCCTGCGATCGTGTAAATGTCGCCGGCGGTCATCGTTTGCCCGAAGTACGTGCCGGCGACCGCGGGCAACATCCGAATGCGATAGTTGCCGGTGTCGTAGATGTACAGGTTGTCGGCCGAATCGACCGCAATGCCGAGCGGGTCATTGAGCTGTGCCTGCGTCGCCGGTCCACCGTCACCGGAGAACCCCGCGGTCCCATCGATCGTCCACGTTGGCGTGGAAGATGCAGGCGCGCCGCCGCCGGCAACGATCGAGTAGCACGATGCCGGAGCGAGCGATGTCGTGCAGGTGACGCCGGGGAGAAGCTCCTTGACGTTGTTTGCGCCGGCATCGACGACATACACATTGCCGCTGGAGTCGACGGCGACCCCTTGCGGCGAATGAAGGTACTGGGACCCAGCGTTCGGAACTGCCGTGTAGATGTCCCCGGGCGTCAGACTCGCATCGGCGCTCGCCGGCGGCGTCAGGCACCACGCGGCCGAAAGCGCGATCAAGATCGCGGAAACGGCGACGATCAGCCGTTCCGCCGTTCGCCCGTGTCTACGGCAAGCGGGTAGCCGGAGTTCGCTTAGCACCCCGTGCTCGGACGCGTCGATCCGGGGGCCAAGCAGCCTACTTGGATGATCGGCCGACGGGCCGCGCGGGTTGTGAACGTGTAGGACTTGCCGATCCAGCCGGGCCGGGTGATCTTCACGGAGATCCGCGTCCCGGGGCGGAGGCGGCGATTATGGAATGCCGGCGACAGGTTGACCGTTTTCAGGCCGGGGCACTTGCCGTTCTTTTGGGGTGTCTGGCAACGCTTGCTTCGCGCCATCGTGGCGAGGCGCCTGGCGATCGGGCAGCCTCGTCCGTGGCAAGTCACGCTGACGGTGGCGCTGGGAGGCAGGCCGTTGACGACGAACGCGAGGACCTCGGTGTAGCTCGGCCCGTAGTTGAAGGTCCACTGCATCGTGGCCGCGATGATTCCGGCGACGTCGGCCGGTATCGGCACCGCGCTCACCGGCTCCGGGGTCGATGTCGATCCGTTGAAGTTGGGATCGCCGCTGTAGCGCGCCGTGATGCTGTGAGTACCGTTTGAGGGGTAGTTGACCGTGCACACCGCGCCTCCGTTGGTGAGCGGCTGGCTGAGGCACGAACCGATCGGTTGACCCCCGTCGAGAAACTCGACCGTGCCGGCAGGCTCGACCGGACCCGATCTGCCCACCGGTGGCTGCACCGTGGCCGTGAACGTCGTGGCGGCACCGACCCCGATGGTCTTGGATGCGTCGAGCGATGTCGACGTCGAGTCTGGACCAACGGTCACCGTCGTGGATCCGGTCGCGTTCGCCACGCCGGAGGAGGAGTCCGGTGTGAAATCTGCCGTCACGAGCTCGGGGGAGGTGGACGCCGCAAACGACGTCGTGCACGTGGCGGCCGGGGTCGCGGCGGTGATCGGCTCGGCGACACAGCCGGCGATCGGGCGGCCGCCGTTCGAGAAGGTGACGGTCCCCGATGGGAAGCCGGGGCTTGAGGTCACGGCGGCCAGCAATGTCACGCTTTGATTCGTCACCGCAGAAGATGGGAACGCATCGAGGGACAGGTTGCTCCCGCTCAGCGTCTGCGCCAGCGTTGCGACCGCGCTCAGGTTCACGGCGGTGTCGGTTGCGGTGATCGTGATCTGGCCCGGCGTCGTCGAGCTCCGAATGAGCGCGCTGTAGGTGCCGTTGCCGCTGTTAGTCACGCTCTCCACGACCTGCCCGGGATCGGACGAGGAGAAGGCGACGTTGTCTGCAGTGACCGGGTTGCCGTGAGCATCCGCAACTGTCGCTGTCGCCGTTGTGTATGAGTTGCCGTTAGCGACGATCGATGCGGGCGAAAGGGCGAGACCTATGGTGCTGGCCGGACCGGCGGTTTGCGTCAACGTCCCGCTCCCGGCAGCCGGCGGCGTGACCGATTCGTCGGTAGCACTCACGATCACGGTCCCGGCGACGGTCGAGCTCGTGAGCGTTGCGACGTAGGCGCCGTTAGCCTTCTCGGTGGTAGCCCCGAACTGGACCCCGCTGGCGCTGGCCGTAAACACGATCGTGTCTCCAGTGACTCGGACCCCTGCGCTGGTGACAACCGCGGTCACGGTGGTAGTGGAGGCGCCGTCGGCGACGATGCTGTCGGACGCGAACTTGACCTTGACCGTCTCGTCCGCCGCTGCTGAAGTAGCCGGCAGCAGCCACGCGCTCAGAATCGCCGTCGCGGCCACGGCCAGGATCAATCGTCGCCGATGCATTATTTCCTGATCGTCAACTTGCCGTAGGTGATTCGCGCCCCCTTCGGCTGTTTCGTCGAGATCACGAGCGCGCCGATGAGCTTGCGGTGCTTGCGATGAAGGGATGCGGCCCGTGCCCGCACGCGCTTGGGGAGCGTCACCTGGATGTGGGCGATCTTGCCTGACTTGAAACGGAACTTGTGGCTGATCACACGGCCCGCGACCTTCAGCTTGAACCGGCCCTGGCAGACCTTTCCCTTCTTGGTCTTGCCCCTCGTGGCCACGCACCTCAGCGACACCATGACCTTGCCCTTCTTGATCGACACCGTCTTCGGGGCGGCCTGGATCGCGATGTAGGTGAGCGCTCCAGCCGGATTGCCCGGCGCGGACCCGGTCGGTGGCGTCGGGATCGCGGGGCCGGTCGGGGGAGCCGGCCAGGCGGCGGCCGCGGTATAGGTGCTCGTGCCGCTCGGCGCCAACGTCCAGCCCGACTGGGTGCCGGCGTACGGGGTGCCTACGTTGGTGCCGGTCAGGGGGATCTCGGTCGGGGAGCCGCCGTTCTGGACGGTGACCGCCTTGCCCTGGACGGAGCCGGTGATCTGCGAGGCGCTGGCCGCGGCCCAGCCGGCCTGCTCGCTCAGCAGAGCGCCGATCTGAGCCATGGTGGGCTGCTCGATCGGGGCGTTGGCCGCGAAATAGGTGTTGTACTCGCTCAGCAGCGGGTTGATCGTCTCGAAGAACAGGCCGTCGCCCTGTCCAGCCTGGCTCATCAGGTTGGTCTGGTGGAAGTAATGCGGGCGGGGATCGTTGCCCATCATGTGCTGGAACATGCCCTGGTCGACGCTGGCGATGATCTGCGCGATCGTGAACGGGGTCCCGGCCGGGTTGCACGTGGTCACTCCGCTGATCGGCTTGCACGTGGGCAGGTCGTACAGCGTCTGGTACTCGTCGACCTCCTGGGCGTTCGTCGCGACGTTGTAGTAGATGTTGGTCGGGTAGCGCGGGATCGCCGCGCCGCCGGCGTCCTGGAAGGTGGCGCCGGCCGCGTACTCCGCGCCACCGTAGGCTCCGGTGGCAAACGAACCGTCGGCCGGATTCGGATACGGCTTCGAGGCATCGGAGCCGAAGTACCTGATGCCGCCGTTCATCGTGCCGGCGAACGCGGCGTCGAGGGCCGGGTTCTGCTCATAGGGGCTCTCGACCGCGGTGCCCTCATCGGCCGGGACGGTGGTGGCGGTGGGGGCGCCGCTGCTCCCCGTCGCCGACCCGGCGAGCCCGGTGTCGTTGAAGGTCTTCTCGATCGCCCCTCCGCCGCTGGTGTTGGTGGTCGAGTTACCGGTTGGGTTGGTGAAGTCGGTGATGGTGTTAGCCGCCACCGTCCCGATCAGCGACCAGGCCCCGATCGTCCCCGTGTACGGCGCGCGGTAGATCAGGTAGTCCGCGGCGTGGCACACCGCGCCCCAGGTGAGCGAGACCGAAGAGGTCGTGCCGGTGGTGGTCACCGGCGCGGACACCGACGCGGCCGACTGCCCGGAACCCGCGACCGGCGTAGCGCCCGGCGCCGCGGTGTTGAACTGATCGCTGACGGCATACACGTACTGGCCGGCCGGAAGGGTCCCGCCGGTCGTGGCCGGAGTCGCGTCGTCGAGCGCGGGCGGATCGACCTGACCCGGGTTGCCGGGTAGCAGGTTCGCGAGGCCGGAATGCTCGCCGGTGATGACCACGTTCGGGTTCTGGCTGCCCAGCGCGGCCGCCGGATCGGTGCTCGCGCTAAGACCGAGCCCGCCCGCAGTGGGATTACCAGGCGTCGATGCAGGGGTGGAGGCCCAACCCGTGTTCTGGTTGAGCTCGGCCTCGATGTAATCCTGAGTCGCGCAGCCCTGGTCGATGTTCGGGTGATCCCAGGTGTGGCTGATCCAGCCGAAATCACTCGTGTACGGCCTGCCGGTCGACGGATCGGCCGCCTGGAACTGCGCCAGCAGCGGATCGGTGCCCGGCGCCGAGGCGTTGCAGCCGGTGTTGGTCCCGCCCGACCCGCCGTCGCCGCCGGTGGCGACCGTGCACCCCGCCGCCCAGGCGACGCTGCCGCCGCCGTTGAACAGCATGTCGATCCGGAAGTCGTTGGCCCTGGACCAGTTGGCCGCGGTGACCACGTCGGCGGGAACCTCACGCAGGGCGTCAGCCGGGTTGAAATCGGTGGAATGCGGTGCCGTGGTGGCGTTGCCCGCGACGCTCCACGTGTCGTCCGCCAGGAAGTTGTCGTCGACGTCGGTCTCGAGGTAATTGCGCTGGTCGCCGAAGTAGGTGTTCCGCGCCAGCCAGTCGAGCTCGCCATGGCGCAACAGCTCGCTCTGGAGGTAGTACTGGCTCTCGTTGAAGGTCTGGAACATCGTCTCGCGCCCGTCGGGGGCGGTGTAGATGCCCAGCATGGTGCTCGCGCCCGGGCCGGAGATGAGCGTGTTGACGCTCGCGCCGGGCAGCGGCGTCGCCTCGTAGGCCCAGGTGGATTGAGTCGGGTCGACGGCAACGTGTTTGAGGTACGGGAAGACCCTCGCTCCGCTGGCGGTCAGCGTCAGCGAGGTCGAGAGCGGCAGCTGAGCGCCACCGACCGGGTTGGCCGAACCGAGGCCGTAGTCGCTGCTCGGAACGGCGTAGGCGGTGATCTGACGAACCGAGAAGTCGTGCTCGAACGTCTGTAGCCGGCTCCATTGAGCATCGGTCAGGCCGACGGTGCCGGAAACCGCGACGACGACGCCCTGGTAGTTGGCGACCTGGGTTCCGTTCGGGAGCGTCGACGAGAGGGCGGGTAGCGCCACGCTGCCGGGGCTTGCGCTGCTGGTGACCATCGATGTATACGGAACGCCCTCGCGCTGGAGTGTGTTAGCCCAATCCTGGTAGGCGATGCCGGCGTTGCAGATCCCGGGGTTGGCGACGCACGTCGCGTCGGCGAAGTTCGTGTCGGTTCCGTCGGTGATGAGCAGGATCCGCATTCCGATCCGCTGCGCGGGAGCCGCAGCCGATGCAACCGCGGGACCCGACCCGCTTCCGGAAAGGCCAAGGACTGCGATGAGGCAGCCCAGGACGACGAGAATTCCAAAGAGACGTCTCATACCAAGCTCGGCTTCCTAGTTGAGAACCACGCAAATCACCAGCATCAGGCCCGAGGGCTCAACGTCAGATGCCGGTCCCAGGACCCCGACTGGGGTCCACCCAGGCACCAGTCTGTCGGCTCTCGCGACCGGTGCGTATGGGTTCCCTCGCCCCCATTACGTTCACCTGTGAACGCGTTCAACGATGAACATCGCGCACCCGCATGACGGACCCGGATGAGGAACCGCAAGCCGCTGATGCCCGCTCCCGCGGGCATCAGCGGGGGCGCGGAGACGGTGCGATCCCTGTCCGGACGGGGCGCATGGGTGCGGCGACGGCCCGCTCGGCATCCTTGCTTCGCCGATAGGGCCTGCCACGCCACATCCGACGGACGCCGCGAAGCGGCGCGTAAGACGCAGTCCGCCGGCTAGTCGTGCGGAGCGTGCACGATCAACACGTCGCAGTGCGCGTGATGCGACACCGCGTCGCTGACGCTCGCACCGAGCAGGCGGTTGATCATCCCGTGCTCGCGCGTCCCGACCACGATCATGTCGGCGTTGCGCTCGTCGGCGAGCTGGACGATCGCGTCGGGCGGCTCGCCGACCGCCGGCTGATAGTCGGCGTCGGTGATCCCCTGCCCCTCCAGATACTCGCGCGCCGACGCGAGCTCCTTGGCGTGCTTCTCGGGCGGGTCGGTGGGATCGATCGGCCCTCCCGAGCGGCCGGTGCTGATCATCAGCGGGGTCACGCTGATCACCACCAGCTTTGAGTCGAGTGCCTTGGCGAGCGTCGCCGCCCGCTCCAACGCAGTCTGCGATCCAGGCGTCTGGTCGTAGCCGACGACTATTGTGCTCATGGCCCCTCCTCGTGATTTCGGCAGTGCAGCTTACGCGGGCAATGCGGCCGGCGGCGTCTGCTCCACGCCGAGCAGTGCCGCCTCTTCCTCCGGCGTTTGCGGGATCGGCTCGCGGAAGTGGACGTGCTCCTTGTCCTGAACGACCCGGCGGAAGATGAATAGCAGCACCGACGCGACGAGCACGCCGACGCCGATGCCGAAGTCGGTCCACGTGCCGTAACCGTTCAGGTGCGGTGCGCCGGCGCCGACGACCAGCAGGAACGCAACCAGCGCGGTCATGAACCCTGCGACCCAGACCCACACGGTTCCGAGCTTGACCGGTCTCGGCCAGTTCGGGCGGTCCTTGCGCAACAGCAGGAAGCCGCTGACCGCCAGCAGGTGGCAGAGCACATAGCCGATGTTGCTCATATACAGGATGGCCAGGTTGCTGGAGATGAACAGCACCAGCAGCACGTTGACGACGAGGTCGACGGTCATCGCGCGACCGGGGACGTGGAAGCGGTTGAGCGTGCCGAGCTGCTTGATCGTCATGCCGGCCTTGGAGATTCCATACAGGGCGCGGCCCCCGTCGGCCGTCGAGGACGACATCGACAACACCAGGCTGGCCAGCAGGCAGATCAGGAAGAAGGTCCCAACGGTGTGGCCCGCGACCGTCTGGAACGCGGCCGAGTAGAACTGCCCCTCCTGGGTGGCGGTCGCGGGAACGCCGGTGACGCCGCCGAGCGCGAACGGCACCAGGATGAACACGCCGACGACGAACGCCGCGGAGCTGCGCAGCGCGATGCGCGCGTCCTGTTTGGTCTTGTACTCGGGGGCGAAGGTGGCGCACACCTCCGCTGCCCACGCCGACCAGGCGAGGATGAACAGGTAGACGAACGCCTGCTTGGTCCCGCCCCACGGACCGGTGAACGTTGCCTTGACGTTGCTGCCGTGCCAGTGCCCGGTCACGAACGGCAGGATGATGAGCCCGATCAGCGCGATCGTGAGCAGGCCGGCGGTCACGTACGTAAATCCCTTGAACGGGCGGATGCCGAAGATGTTGAACGCCCACACCGCGATGATCACGCCGATCGCGATGAAGCTCGACAGGCTCAGATGGACGACGCCGTCCCACACGGTGAACGTCGTGTGCGGGAACCACCGAGCCTCGACCAGGTCGCCGATGATCTTTCCGAAGATCGAGAGCACGACCGACCACCCGATCCAGTAACCGAACGCGGCCACCGGCCCAACGAACGTCGTGTACTTGCGCCACGCCTCGTTGGCGTACACGGAGATCCCGCCCGACTTCTCGGGGAACATCATCGCCGGCTCGACGTAGATCCAGGTCAGGATCCATCCGATGATGGCGGAGATCCCCCAGAGGATCACCGACCCCCAGACCCCGAAGATGCCCAGCGTGAAGCCGAGCGATCCGAACAGGAACCCCGGGTTGCACATCGCGATCGTGAACCCGTCCCACCAGCGGAGCGACTTCAGCAGCTGACGCTCCTCGACTACGGCTGTCGCCATCTCACCTCTCCTGTGAAGTCATTCCCCCGCTGCACGCAGCCTTATACCAGTTTGTACAAAGGTGGTCAACCTGAATGAGAGCTGCTTCACCGACGCACAAGATCGCACTTTGGGGGTTTGCCCCAGCCGGGGCGTAGACTCGCTAGCGCGATGGCCCAGCTGCTGGATCGCCGGCGGTCACCCGCCGCAGCGATGCGCGACCAACGGTCGCCCTCTCGGCCGGTGCTGCTCGGAACGCTGTCGGTGCGCGTAGACCCAACCGCCGAGCGCATGGCGATAGATACGGCGCTGGAAGTGGGGGCCAAGCTGATTCTGGCCAACATGGTCACGCTGCCCCCGTATCCGCTCACGGTGATGGTCGCGCCCGACTACGTGACGCTGGCCCACGAGGAGGATCTGGAGGCCGTGCGCGCCACCGCGGCGCGGGCCGCGGCGCTCGGCATCGCCACCGAGTTGCTGCGCGTCCGCAGCCCCCGGCCGTTAACCGCTCTGATCGAATTGGCACACGATCGCGAGGTCGGACTGCTCGTGTTCGGGCCCGACCGATCGCGCATCTCGCGCCGGCGGTTCAGCGCGGCCGCGAAGGTGGTGCGGCGCGACGCGCCATGCCTGGTGTGGGTGGCACCGACGGGTTAGTCCGGGCTGTCCTGCAGGTCGCGCATCGTGCCGAAGCGGCCGGTGTAGAACAGCAGCGGCTCGTCGTCGCGGTGGTCCAGGTACTCGACCTCACCGATCCACAACACGTGATCGCCGGCGCGATGCACGTCGGCCACGCGGCACACCAGGTGCGCGACAGCGCCGTCGAGCAGCGGGAGCCCGGCCTGCCAGGTGAACTTGGGCTCGACGGGCGAGGCCTTCTGCGCGGCGAAGTGCGCGGCGAAGTGGCGCTGATCGTGGGACAGGACGCTCACCCCGTAGCGGCCGCTGCGCGGGAGCATCTCGTTCATCCTGCAGCGGCCGAGCGATACGAGTACTAGCGGCGGGCGCAGCGAAACCGACAGGAAGCCGTTCGCGGTCATCCCGTGAACCGTGTCCTTCTCGACCGTGGTGACCACGGTCACGCCCGTCGCAAACCGTCCCATCACCTGGCGGAACGCCCTGGCGGCCTCCTCGACGGCGGCGGCCTTCGGGGTCAGCCTGGCGACGCCGGTCGGCGGGAGGAGGCCCGAGCCGGACTTCGGGGCAGTGCGCTTGCCGGCCGGCGGCGGCGGCATCAGCCCGCCGCCAATCTCCGTCGGACGGGCCACCCGGGTGAGGCGCGCTATTCCCTCGCGCTCTGTCACGGCCGTCACGATAGCTCCGATGGTGGCGTCGGTATGGGCGTCAGGACCGGGGGCGGGTCTTGTCCGGGTCGTAGAACGGGACCCGCACGACCTTCGAGGGGATCCGCTTCTGGAGCCCGTCGAGCTTGCCGACCTCGACTTCGGTGCCGACCTCCGCGTACTGGACCGCCATCCGGCAGAGCGCGATCGAGCGTTTGAGGGTGGGGCTGCGGGTTCCGCTCGTGACGATGCCGACGCGCTGTCGGCCCACGTAGACATGGTCGCCGTGGCCGGCTGTTTCGTTGCTGTCCAGCTCCAGGCCGACGAGGCGTCGCTGGGGATGCTCCTTGCGCTCGATCAGCGCGTCGCGGCCGATGAAGTCCTCGTCGTTCGCGAGCGCGACGGTGAAACCGATCCCGGCCTCGAACGGGTCGACCTGGTCGTCGAACTCGTAGCCGGCGAAGATCAGCCCGGCTTCGATCCGGAGCATGTCGAGCGCCTCGAGGCCGAGCGGCTTGATTTGGTGTTGTTGCCCGGCATCCCAGATCGCGTCCCATACCGCCGGGCCGTCCGAGGGGTGGCACCACACCTCGTAGCCGAGCTCGCCCGTGTACCCGGTGCGCGAGACGATGATCGGGATCCCGTCGTAGGTTTCGATCCTTCCGACCAGGAAGCGGAACCACTTGAGCTCGTCGAGGCTCGGCTGGGTGGGCGGGGTCCAGACGATCTGCTTGAGGGTGTCCCGGCTGAGTGGACCCTGGACGGCGACGTTGTGGAGCTGGTCCGTGGTCGGCTTGATCCAGGCGCGCAAGTTGTTCTTCTCGGCGAGTTCGCGGAGCCAGACCCCGTCGTACTCGTCGCCGCCGACGAAGCGGAAGTTGTTGTCGCCCAGGCGGAACACGGTCGCGTCGTCGATCATGCCGCCGGTCTCGTTGCAGATCGCCGTGTAGACGACCTGGCCCACCGACAGCTTGCGCGCGTCGCGCGTGATGGTTTTTTGGATCAGGGTCTCGGCATCGGGACCGAGCACCTCCCATTTGCGCAGCGGGCTCAGATCCATGACGACCACCCGCTCCCGGCAGGCCCAATACTCCGCGATCCCGCCCTCGTTGTTAAAGCAGTGGGGCAGCCAGTAGCCGCGGTACTCGAGGAATGATTTCGTGAGGGCCGACGTGCGGGAGTGGAACGCGGTCTCCTGCGTCAACACCGGCGGGGCGTCGGCGGTCACGCGGTGGGCGATGGCCACGGAGAACCGATTCTGTGGGGAATAGACGCGTACGTGGACATCTGTCACCTCCCAGGCATTTGAAGGGTCGACGTCGTCGGGGCAGGCCGATGACGCGCACACCAGATCGGTCATCGCGCGCAGCATCACGTAGTCCCCGGGCCGCGACCAGGGCTCGTCGGACACCAGCTGCTTGTTTGAGTCGAACGCGGTGTTGTAGAAGAAGTTGAGCGCCTCCCAGCCCTTACGGGGCGCGATCTCGAAACGCGTAAGCGCGCCGTTGAAGTTGTCGGTGCAGTTGATGTGGCCCGGATAGCCGAGGTCCTCGTAGTACTTGGCCTGGCACGCGAGCGCGAACGTGTCGTGACGGCCGACCGTGTCTCTTATGACTTCAACGAGCGGGTCCATGTCCAGGTCGTAGAACTTGCCCTGCAGGCCGGGGGTGGGATACGCCTGGCCCATGAGCGTTCTCGTGACGGTGGCGTCGAGGCCCCGCTCGACGCCTTTCTCCAGCTTGGCGCGGTGGAAGGCGAGGAAGTCCGAGCACTGCTGGCCCTCGACGTCGATCACCTGGATGTACTCGCCTTGCTTCACCTCGTAGGAGAGTGCGGAGGCCCGATCGACCCGAAAGTCGAGCCGGGGCTCGGCCAGCGGCGCCGGGAGCTCCGTTGGTCCTCGGGTGGCCGGATTCGCCCGGCGGACCTCGACCAACAGCTCCGTCGCCGGCGTGTCGCCGTCGACGACTCGCCCGCCGGGGGCTGACACGACGAGGACGGTGTCGCCCTGGGCGATCAGCTCGATGTCGCTGCCCGGCCTGGAGTCGCGGCCGAACACGGTGGTGCACGCGGATTTTGCGTCCGCGTGGAGACCGAGCGCGGCCAAGCCCCCGCCGCCGTTTGCCGTGAGCTGGGCCGTTTGACCGCCGTGGCGGTCGATCACGCGGACGCGGTCGTCGCCTCGGATCGCCACCTCGGTGGCCCCTCCCGGAGCGACCCGGTAGAACTCGAGCCCGGGCTCGGCCGGCCGCAGCCCGTTGATGAGGACCGCCACCCGGTCTCTCCTCTCCTAAGAGGCGGCGGGGGCCGAGGCCTTCTCGACCTCGGCGAGCAGCTGCTCGGCCAGCTGGCGCTTGCCGTCGGCATCGAGCTTCTTGAGCTCGTTCTCTACCGCGCGGCGGTTGTAGTGCTGGTTCCAGTAGTCAAGGCTCTCGAACCCGAGCAGGACCGCCTTGCCGACGAACTGGCGAAGGACCTCGTTGGTCGGGCCCATCACCCAGCCAGCCTTCGCGTCGCGGAGGTAGCGCTCGAGCTCCATGTCGCGCTTGTAGCCGGTGCCGCCGCAGGCGTGCAGCATCTTGTCGACGACGTGGGCGGTGTTCTTGGCCGCGTTGAACTTGATCTGCCACGCCCAGTGCAGGAAGTTCGCGCGCGCGAACTCGCCCGGGGGCGGCTGGATCGTGTTGTGCTCGGTGGCGTTGTCCATCGCCTGCGCCACCGAGTAGACGAACAGCCGGGCGGCGTTCGTGTCCATCACGGCCTCGCCGATGTAGTCCTGGATCGTCGGGTAGTCCGCGACCCGGAGGCCCACGTCGACGTGGCGCTTGCGCGTGGTCTGGCGCTTGCCGATGTCGATCGCGCCCATCGCGATCCCGTTCCACACGGACGAGGAGCCGATCAGGAACCAAGGGTCAACTGTTTCATCGTTCGATGCGGCGCCGTCGCCCTCGGGGCCGACGATCTGATCGCCCGGGATGTCCACGCCGGGTACCTCGATCGGGCCCGACTGGTTGCCTCTGAGGCCGAGCGCGTCCCAGCTCGACGGCTGTGATTTCACGTGCTCGCCGTCGATGACAAAGACGGACAGGTCGTCGTACCCAGTGAAGTCAGGGGAGGTCGTCTGCACGACGTAGAAGTCGGCAAACCCGCCCGAGGTCGTCCACGACGCCTTCTTGCGGACGTTGTAGCCGCCGTTCGAGCGCTCGGCGCCGGAGGAGATCGGGTACCAGAAGTGCGAGCCGGTCTCGGGGTCGCTGTAGGAGAGCGTTCCGATCTTGCCGCCGTTCAGGGGGCGGATGTACTTGTCGATCAGCGCGTCGGTGGGCCGGAGCATGATCGCGTTGACCGCGCCCATGTGCATCACGTAACACATCGCGGTCGAGGCGCAGCCGTAGCGCGCGATCGTCTCGCAGGTCATCGCGTACGCGACGTGGTCCTGGCCGAGGCCGCCATACTCGGTCGGCACCGTAAGCGCGAGGAAGCCGTGCTCGCCGAGCAGCTCGAGGTTGCGCCGCGGGAACTTCAACTCGTCGTCGGAGATCTTGGCGTTGGCGCGCATCTCCTTCTCGCACAGCTCGATCAGCAGGTCACGGAGCTCCCGCTGGCGATCGGTGAGCACCCACTCGGGATCCCACTCGTAGCCCAATCCCCAGAAGGGCTCGCCACCCCATGTCTTCTCGGCCATCTACACCCTCCGCTCGCTATGCACAAATATGTCCAATACAGTTCTACCTGAGTGGGTGAGCCCTGTCTAGAGCATGCTACGAGGGGGGCCTGGTGGCGCGCAGGCCGCTGATCGGGGTGTCCGCAAGCATGCACGACTTCGGCGACTACGGGGGTGTCGGCGTCCACCGGCCGCTGCTCGACGCCGGCGGCATTTCTGTGGTCCTGCCGCAGCTGGTGGACGCGGTCCGTCCGATCCTGGACGCGGTCGACGGGATCGTGCTGGCGCCGGGGCGGGACATCGAGCCTCTGCGCTATGGCCAGGAGCCGCATTCGCTGCTCGCCGCCACCGAGCCCCAGCGCGACGCGTTCGAGCTAGCGCTGGTGGCGCAGGCCTTGGATCGGGGGATGCCGATCCTGGGGATGTGCCGCGGGGTTCAGCTCTTGAACGTGGCACTGGGCGGGACGTTGGTCCAGGACGTCTCGCTCGTCGCCGCGGGGCACCCGTCCGATCCGGGATGGACTCGTTGGAAGAAGGTCGAGGCGGCCTCGATGGCGGGCGCGCCGGTGCCGGCACATCCGCGCCATTCGATCGAGATCGAACCTGAGAGCGTTTTGGCGAGGGCCCTCGGGACGGCCACGATCGAGGTCAGCTCGTTCCATCACCAGGCGATCGATCGGGTCGGCGAGGGGCTGGAGGTCGTCGCTCGGAGCAGCTCCGACGGACTGCCCGAGGCGGTCGAGCTGCCCGGGCGCCCGGTGCTCGCGGTGCAGTGGGAGCTGCAGGAGGAGTGGCGGGTCGATCCGCGGTTCGCGCGTGTGTTCGACTGGTTCGTGGGCGCAGCACGGGATGGCACCCGGAGCTACTGACCAGCCCGCAAACAAGCGAGCATCGATCCGGCGTGCGAACCGACCTCCGGAGGTTGGCGTCGGCGGGTCGGCGGCTTTCAACGGCGGGCACCTGGGGTCGGCCACGGCGGCGACATTCCCGTGCCGCAATCGGCGGGAGGTGGCGCGACCTGCATAACCTGTCAGCGAAGCCGTTTCGCGCCGACCGCGTCAGATCACGTATGCCCCACATGCACCGTCTGCCAAGGTCGGCGTCGATCGCGCCAATTGTCAGGTTTTGCAGGTGGTCTTGGGACCGTCCGGCTGGCGGGGACGAGCGTGGGGCGATCCGGCCGCAAACCAGCGATCCGGCCGCAAACCAGCGATCCGGCCCGCGAACCGGCTCCGAGACCCGACCCGCCGTTCAAGCCGTCGGCTGGCGAGTGCCCGCGGAACTAGTAGCGTCCGACCGCAGACCGAGCGGGCCGCGCCTTTTTGAATGGCGTGCACCTGGGGGTCGGCCGCGGCGGTGTAGGGCGGCATTCCGATGCGGCGAGGCGGCGGGCGGTATGCGACCTGCACAACGCGTCATCGGAGGCAGTTTGGCTGGACCGTGTCGTGTCACGCGTGCCCCACGTGCTTAGCGCGACGAGGCCCTGGCGAGACGCGCGCGTTGTCGTTATGCGCATGTTGTTTGGGTGCGATCAGGCCTGTGACGTAGGCGATCCGGCCCGCGAATCGCCTCGGAGCGCCCGACCCCACCCTCCAGGTGCCCGCCGTTCAACCCGGGCCACCCGCACCGTGTGGATCGGTGGCTGGTGGGGTTTTCCCCACCATCGAGGACGGGGGTCCGCAGGCCGCCAGACGCCCGATCGCCCCAGGGATTTTGGGGGCCGCCGACGGCAGTCTGCGGTCCCATGGAAATCACCCCTTCATCCACCATCTCATTCGGCGGGTCGGCTGGGTCGGGCGGGTCGGGCGGGTCGGCAGGCTCCGGTGGCTCGCCTGGCCGGGGCGGCTCGGCAGGCTCCGGCCTGCTCGCCCGTTTCGTCCACGCCGCGGCCCGAAACGCGGCGCGTCGCCCGAAGACGACCGTCGCGCTCTGGCTCACGCTGATCGTCGCGTGCGTGGCGCTTGGCTCGAGCGCCGGCATGCGCACGCTCTCGAACTCGGGTTCCGGCACCGGTGAATCGGCCCGTGCCGACGCCCGGCTTTCCGCCTCGGGCCTCCAAGGTCCCGCGACCGAAGATGTGCTCGTCCGCTCGAGCAGCCCGCAGCGCACCGCGCACGCGGTGGCGGCGCTCGAGGCCGGGGCGCGCCGGCTGCCGGCGGTGAAGTCGGTCGATGGCCCCGACCGCTCGCCCGAGCTGTCTCGCGCGGGTGGTCGAACCGCGCTCGTCGTCGTGACGCTGCGCGGCGATCCCAACAATCCCGACACCCGCGCCGCCGACGTGCAGCACTTCGTCAACCAACTGGCTGCACACGACCACGGCGTCACCTTCAACGAGGCAGGCAGCGGCTCCGAGGACAACGCGATCACCCAGCTGGTCAACAACGGCCTGCACCGAGCGGAGCTGATCTCGATTCCGATCACGCTGCTGATCCTCGTACTCGCGTTCGGCGCGCTGGTCGCCGCGTCCGTTCCGCTGCTGCTCGGCCTGACGTCGGTGGGAGCGGCCATCGGCGCGCTCGGGCTCGTCTCACACATCGCGCCCAACGGCTCCTCGACGGCCCCGGTCGTGGTCCTGATCGGCCTTGCCGTCGGCGTCGACTACTCGCTGTTCTACATCCGCCGCGAACGCATCGAACGGCGAAATGGGGCGTCCGCCGAGGCGGCGCTCGCCGCCACCTCGGCGACCGTCGGCCGCGCGATCCTGGTTGCCGGGATGACGGTCTTGATCGGGCTCGCGGGGCTGCTGTTCACCGGCTTCGGCGTCTTCACCTCGATGGCACTCGGCGCGATCCTGGTCGTCGCGATCGCCGTCGTCGGGTCGCTGACCGTGCTCCCCGCGATGCTCGCGCTGCTCGGCGACCGGATCGACCGGGGCCGGCTGTGGCCTCGCCGGCGCAAGGCGCGGTTCCGCAGCCGGAGAACGATGTGGCAGGTACTGGCAGCCGGGGTCACGAACCGTCCCCGGACCTCGCTGGCGCTGGCCGTCGTCATGCTGGCGGCGCTGGCGGCGCCCGTGATTTCGATCCAGACCGCCGAGCCCGGTCAGAACGACGTGTCGCCGAACACGCCGATCCGCATCGCCGACCGGGCGATCGAGCGGGCCTTCCCGGGATCGTCCGACACGGCTGACCTGGTCGTCGGCGGACACGGCCTCCATCGCAAGCAAGCGCAAACCGCGCTACGCAAGATCGGCCGGCAGGGTCAACAGATCACCGGGGGCCGGGGCGCGGTGGCGATGCAGATCTCGCGCGACGGCCAGACGGCGCTGCTCCAGATCCCGATGCCCGAGTCCAGCCTGAGCGTCGCCGACCACAAGGTCCAGACGCTTCGGCACGAGCTCGAGCCGGCGGTCGCAAGCTCGATCCCGGGGGCGCACGCGGATCTGACCGGGGACTACGCGGGCAATCTCGATTTCTCGAGTCGCCTGTCGCATGTCACGCCGCTCGTGATCGCGTTCGTGCTCGGGCTGGCGTTCATCCTGCTGGTCGCGACGTTCCGCTCATGGCGCCTGGCCCTGTCGGTGATCGGGCTCAACCTGCTGTCGGTTGGCGCCGCGTTCGGCGTGCTGGTCGCGGTATTCCAGCATCACTGGGCACAGTCGCTGCTCCACTTCCAGTCCGACGGCGCGGTCGTCGACTGGCTGCCGCTGTTCGCGTTCGTGGTGCTGTTCGGCCTCTCGATGGACTACACGGTGCTCGTGCTCGAGCGGGCCCGGGAGGCGCGGCTGGCCGGCGCGAGCGCCAAAGAGGCCGCCGCTGAGGCACTCGGCTCGACCGGTGGCACTGTGACCAGCGCCGCGCTTGTGATGATCGCCGTGTTCTCGGTGTTCGCCACGCTGCCCCTGCTCGAGTTCAAGCAGCTCGGGGTCGGGCTCGCGGCGGCGATCGCGCTCGACGCGACGATCGTCCGCGGTCTCGCACTGCCGGCGGCGCTCACGTTGCTGGGCGACCGCGGCCTGGCTCCCGCTCGCGCATCTCGCACGCGCGCGCGAGGCTGGGATCATGGAGTCAGTGTCGCAGCGATCGGATCGAATAATGACTGACCATGGCCACGACATCGACTTTCGGTCGGTGGTGCGGGGGGCGGCGTTCATGCCGTCCCTCGTGCTCCTAACCGCGCTGATCGTCATCTGGGCGGCGACCGGAGCCGGCTACTTCTGGCCCATGTGGGCGGCGCTCGGACTCGCGATCCCGACCGGCCTCTGGCTCGCCGTGCGTTGGGCTCGGCTTCGGCCCAAGGGAGCGACTCGCTGGTACGCGATGCAGGCGGGCATCTCGGTGGTGCTCGTTGCCACCTGTTTGGCGGTCTGGGCGATGTCGGGCGGCGGCTTTTTCTGGCCGATCTTCCCATTCGTCGCCCTGTCCGTCGCGCTTGCACTCAACCCGGTCTTCCTCCGGCCAAGTCAGCGAAAGCTCGAGGTCCGCGTCGACGAGCTGACCCGCACGCGCAGCGGAGCACTCGACGTTCAGGCGTCAGAGCTGCGCCGGATCGAGCGCGATCTCCACGACGGAGCCCAGGCCAGGCTGGTCGCGCTCAGCATGCAGCTCGGGCGCGCCGAGGAGCGGCTGGCCGATCACCCCGATAGCGCGGCGCTCGTGCGGCAGGCTCGGGAGGAGGCGACCGCGGCGATCAGAGAGCTGCGGGACCTCGCGCGCGGGATCGCGCCGCCGGTGCTCGCCGATCGGGGCCTGGTCGCCGCGGTCGAGTCGCTCGCGAGCCGTTCGACCACGAACGTCGAGGTGGTCGGACACCTCGCCCACCGCCCGCCCCCGGTGGTTGAGACCGCGGCCTACTTCGTCGTCGCCGAGTCGCTGACCAACGTCGCCAAGCACGCGCCGGGTGCGAGCGCGCGGGTGACGCTGAGCCTCGACGGCGCGATGCTCGTGGTCGAGGTGGCCGACAACGGACCCGGCGGCGCGAACCCCACGGGGGGCGGGCTGACCGGGCTCAAGCAGCGAGTCGAAGCACTTGACGGCCGGCTCGACGTTCACAGCGTGGCCCGTGAGGGAACGGTCGTCTGGGCCGTGCTGCCGTGCGAGTAGTAGTGGTCGAGGACCAGGCGCTGCTGCGCGAAGGGATGGTGGCGCTGCTGACCGAGAACGGGATCGAGGTCGTCGCGCAGGCCGAGGACGGTCCCGGGCTGCTCCGGATCGTCGACGGCCACAAGCCCGATCTCGCGATCTGTGACGTACGGCTGCCTCCGACGTTCACCGACGAGGGGATCCGCGCGGCGCTGGAAGCGCGCCGGCGCCATCCGGAGCTCGCGATCCTGGTCCTCTCCGCGTACGTCGAGCCGGTCTACACCGGTGAGCTGCTTGCGGCGGGACAGAGCGGGGTCGGCTACCTGCTCAAGGAGCGCGTCAGCGAGGTGAGAACGTTCGTCGACTCGGTCAAGCGCGTCGCCGCCGGCGGGACAGCGCTCGATCGCGAGGTGGTCAGCGCGCTGATCGCCGATCGCGATCGCAGCGGTGCCGGCGCGGAGCTCGGGGCGCTCACGCCTCGCGAGCGCGAGACGCTCGAGCTGATCGCCCAGGGCCGCACGAACGCCGCGATCGCCCGCGAGATGGTGGTGACGCTGGGCGCGGTCGAGAAGCACGTCTCGAACATCTTCGCCAAGCTCAACCTGCCCGCCGGCGACGATGATCACCGGCGGGTGCTGGCGGTGCTCGCATATCTACGCGCGACCGCCGGGCCCTGACCCGGGGTTCGCATCCGCGGGAGGTCGCTCACTGAGTGCCGGAGCGAGCGCGGCTCGTGACCATGTAAAGCGCAGCAAAGTCCCCCGCCATCACGCCCCAAACGACACATAAGCACCTGGGAGATGCTTATGTGTCCTTGGCTGGCCGCGGGAAGGGGGTTTTGGCGCGTTTTACATGGCGGTCCGCGTGTGCGGGACCGTGGTGGCGCCGGTCGCGGGAGGTGCCTGGCGCCGTTCGCTGGAGCGTCGTGGCGCCGGTCGCGGGACGTGCTCGGCGCCGTTCGCTGGAGCGTCGTGGGGCGGTCGCGGGAGGTGCCTGGCGCCGTTCGCTGGAGCGTCGTGGGGCGGTCGCGGGACCGTGCCTGGCGCCGTTCGCTGGAGCGTCGTGAGGCGGTCGCGGGACCGTGCCTGGCGCCGTTCGCTGGAGCGTCGCGGCGCGGTCGCGGAAGCGTGGTGGCGCCGGTGGCCAGCCCTACGAGGTCATACCGCCGAACTGGCCGCCGCTGATCGTCAGCACCTGTCCGTTCACGTAATTCGCCCACGGGGTGCAGAGGAGGAACACGCCGCCGGCGGCTTCGCGCGGCGTGCCGGCGCGACCGAGCGGGATCAGCGCGGGACCCAGCGCGCGGAGCTGCTCCGGAATGCCGAGCTGGACCTTCTCGCCACCGATCTCGGTCACGTTCTCGTCGGTCTTGGGCGCGGTCAGGCGGGTCTCGATGAACCCGAACGCGACCGCGTTGACGTTGATCTTGAACTGACCCCACTCCTTGGCGAGCGTCTTGGTGAGCCCGACCACCGCCGACTTGCCCGAGGAGTAGTTGGCCTGGCCGGCGTTGCCCATCGTGCCCGAGATCGACGAGACGTTGACGATCTTGCGGAACACCTCGATGCCCTGCGCGCGCTCCGCCTTGGCGGGCTCGCGCATGTGGGGCGCGACCGCGCGACACATCCGGAAGGGCACGACCGTGTGGATGTCGATCATCTTCTGGAACCAGTCGTCGCTCATCTTGTGGATCGGCGCGTCGAGCGTGTAGCCGGCGTTGTTGATCAGGATGTCGACCCTTCCCCACGTGTCGATCACCTTCTGCACGAGCTGGTCGGGAACCCCGGGCGCCGTCAGATCCCCTGCAAACATGACGGTTTCGCCGGCGATCTCGCTTGCGGTCTGCTCGGCGACGTCGGCGTCGAGGTCGTTGATCAGGACCTTCGCGCCGTTCTCGGAGAGCAGTTCCGCTGTCGCGCGCCCGATTCCGCGGGCCGAGCCGGTGACGATCGCCACCTTGTCATCGAGGATTGCCATGTCCAGGCCTCCAATTTCGTGTGTCCAGGCTGGGCATCATGCCAGCGCGGCGGCCAATGATGCGCTGCGCAGGCCCGACTCGATCGCGCCGTCGATGAACCCCGACCAGCCGTTGGCGATGTCCGAGCCGGCGAACACGACAGCACCCTCGGGGCGTTGCATCGTGGCATGATGGTGCTCGTACCAGCCCGGGCGGTGGATCGCCCATGTGCCGCGAGAGAACTCGTCGGAGAGCCAGTCGTGGGCGGTGGCGTCGATCACCTCGTATCCCGGCAAGATCGCGTCGAGCTGGCCCTGGACCGCGGCCAGGTCGCCGGCGTCGCAGCGCTCCGCGTCGGCACCGAACCCGATCATCAGCTGCGAGCCGTCGCTGCTGACCGACTCCGTGCCGAGGTAGCCGAACGGATGTCCCGGCCGGATCGAGTTCTGGAGCAGTGTCTCTCCGCGCGCGTGGATGAAGATCTTGATCCCACGCGACGCCTGTCCCAGCGCGATCGCGGCCAGCTTGTCGTCCGGTAGGGCCGGCGTGAACTCAATCGACCCCAGCGCGTTTAGCGGGACCGCGACGACCACCGCGCGCGCGGCGAACCCCGAGCCGTCGCGGCTCTCGACCTCGACACGCCCGTTGCGCTGCGTGATCGCGGCCGCCGCCACCCCGAGTCGGTGCTCGAACCGACCGGCCCGAGCGATCGCGCCGAGTAGCGCCCCCGTGCCTTCCACGAGCGTTACCCGTCCGCCCGTGAACTGGGTCAGCTCGAGGCTGTAGCCCGACAGCGCGTGCCACCGCAAAACGGACACCGCGCCGGCCTCCTCCAGCGGAGCGTGCGCGAGCGACTCGAGCTCGGCGGCCAGCACGTCGTGCTCCTCAGGCGACAGCGCCAACTCCTCCAGCCGCTCGGCGATCGACAAACGGTCGAACCGGGCGAGCGCGCCCAGCGCCCAAGTCGGATCGTGCGGTACCGGCAACGCCTCCCGCACACCGTCGACGAATCGATCCCAGCCGCACCGGGCGATCTCGTCCCGCTGCTCGATCGACCCCGACCGGCGCTCGGCGCCGACGTACCAGCCGGCCACCTGCGCGCCGCCTGAGACCTCGACCCGGAGGCCGGCCCGCGTGATCTCCGACCACGTGTGGGGCTGGTGCCAGTGGACCCAGGCGCCGCCGTACTCGATCGTCGATCCGTTCCACGGCGCCGTCCACGTGCGCCCGCCGAGCCGGTCGCGGGCCTCGAGCAGCAGGACCGAGCGGCCCCGGAGGGATGCCTCTCGGGCCGCGGTGACGCCGGCAAAACCGCCGCCGACGACGATCACATCGTTCATGGGACGGCCACCGCGGGAGCAGCGACCGGGACCCGCCGGCGCGCGGTGGCGTCGACCGCGACCGCCCCGTCAGGGCCCACGAACACGGGGTTCAGCTCGATCAGATCGAGTGACTCCTCGACGAGGACCTCCCCGACCCGCTCGGCCAGCCGCGCGGCCGCGGCCAGGTCCACCGGCGCCGTGCCGCGGCCGCCGGTCAACAGAGGGGCTCCCCGGAGCGTGCGGATCGCGGCCTCGATCCTGGCTGCATTCGCCGGCAACGGCACGATCGCGACGTCGCTGACCATCTCGGTCCAGACGCCGCCGAGCCCGACCACGAGCGCCGGCACGATCGCGTCGGCGCGCGCCGCCACGATCAACTCGACCCCGGGCGCGGCCATTCGCTCGGCGAGCACGGACGCGGTGGTTCCGCCGTCGAGCGCGGAAAGCCGGGCGAACGCGCTTCGCACGTCGGCCTCCGAGCGCACCCCGAGCTCGATCGCGCCGACATCCGATTTGTGCTGGATCCCGGGCGCGCTCAGCTTCAGCGCGATCTGACCGCCGAGCTCCCCGAGCGCGACCACGGCATCGTCCCCGTCGCACACGACTCGGCCCTCGACGACGCTCACGCCGGCGCCCCGCAGCAGCTCCTTGGCGTCGTGCTCGGACAGCCACTCGCCCTCGATCGCGGCCGCCGGCGAAGCGCGGACGCCCCGCGCCACCCGGGCGATCTCGCGCAACCGATCCGGATCGCCCGCCGGCCGCTCGAGCGCGGCGGCGCAGCGCAGACCGGTGCGCAGACCGGCGACCGCGGGGATGCCCGCCTGGATGAACCGCCAGGCGGCGTCGTCGTCGAGCAGCTCGGGCAACGTCGAGGAGACAATCGTCGCGGCCTCGCTCAGCCCGGCGCCGGCGGTGATGCCCTCGCGGACCGCATCCCACGAGTCCCGTACCGCGCCGTCGAGATCAGGGGGCTGGTCGTAGAAGACGAGCACGCGGCCGATCGAGCGGTCAGCGCCGACTGTTTGCACCAGCCCACTCAAGGCGGCCGTGTCGCCCCAGATCATCGCCGTGTAGTCGAGCGGGTTCGCCGCCGTCGCGGCCGCGGGGAGCAACTCGCGCAAGCGGTCGCACGTTGCCGGCGCGAGCTCGGGCAGCTCGACCCCGAGCCGCTCGGCCTCGTCGGCGCCCTGTGCGGAGTCGCCACCCGAGCAGGTCATGATCGCGAGTCCGCTCGCGCGACTCCGCCAGCGCCCACGGTCGGAACCGACCGCGAGCGTCTTGGCGAGCTCGAGCAGCTCGTGGAGGTCGGACGCCCACACGGCCTCTGCGTCCTCGATCAGTGCGCGGAAGATCCGCTGGTCGCCGGCCAGCGCGCCGCTGTGGGCCGCGGCGGCGTGGGCTCCCGCCGCGGAGCTGCCCACTTTCAAAACCGCCACACGTACCCCATTCTCCGCGCACGCGGCCAGCCCGTCGCACAGCCCCGGGCCGCCGTCGTCCTCGAGGTACAGCGCGATCGCCCCAATACCGTCCTCGCCCGCCAAGAACCCCAGATAGTCGGCGGCCGAAACGACCGCCTGGTTGCCGCTCGCGACCACCGTGTGGAACCGCAGGCCGCGACGCGTCGCCAGCGCGTTCACCGCGACGTTGCCGCTCTGCGAGATCAGCGCCACCGCTCCGGGCTCGCGCAGCGCCAGCGCGTCGCCCCATAGCGCGGTGCGCGCATGCATCGCGACGATCCCGTTGCAGTTCGGTCCGCACACGGGCAAGCCATGACGCGCCGCGGCCGCGACTAGGTCGCGCTGCAACCCGACCCCGCCGGAGAACTCCGCGAACCCGGCGCTGAACACGACCGCGCCGCCGCAGCCCAGCGCGCCGGCCTCCTCCACCGCTGCCGCGACCCCCGCGGCCGGGACCGAAACGATCACGGCATCCACCGCGCACGGCAAATCGGCGATCGAAGGCACGCACGGCCGCCCGAGCGCCTCTGTCCGGCCCGGATTCACGCCCCAGACCGGACCGGCAAACCGGATCGCGTCGAGGTTCAGCAGCGCCTGCGCGCCGTAGCTGCCGGGCCGATCGGTGGCGCCGACGACCGCGATCGACGCGGGACGGAAGAGACGGCTCAGATCCACCGTCGGTCAGTGAATCGTCGCCTCGACGCCGCGGCGCTCGAGCGCCCGCGCGATGATCAGCCGCTGCACCTCGCTCGTGCCCTCCCAGATCCGGTCGACCCGGAGCTCGCGCAGGAACCGCTCGGCGACGTTGCTGCGGAGGTAGCCGCGCCCTCCGAAGATCTGGACCGCCCGGTCGGCGCAGCGGCCGGCGGCCTCGGAAACGAACAGCTTGGCCATCGACGCCTTGGCGTGGATCAGCTTCACGTCGGCGCCGGCGTCGACCATCCCGGCGACGTGCAGCGCGAGCAGACGGCCGAGCGCCGCGTCGGTGGCCGAGTCCGCGAGCGGGAACGAGACGCCCTGGTAGTCCATGATCCGCGCCCCACCCTGATGGCGCTCGAGCGCCCAGGCCGTCGTCTCCTCGAGCAGGCGCCACATCGCGCCGAGCCCGTGTGTCGCGATCCCGAGGCGTTCCTCGGTGAACCAGGCGCGCTGCAGCGTCTCGCCGTTGCCCAACCCGCCGATCACGGCGTCTGCGCCGACCTCGACGTCGGCGAAGCGGATCGTCGGGTGGCCGTGCGGGTAGTTGTGGGTGAACCGCGGGTTGTCGACGAACTCGACGCCGGGAGCGTCGGGCTCGATCAGGAACAGTGTCGGAAGCCGATCCGCGCCGTCGACGACGTTCGCCATCACGATCAGCACGCGAGCGACGTCGCCAGAGGTCACGAACCACTTCTCGCCGTTGATGCGCCAGCCGCCGCCCGTCGACTCCGCGGTCGAGGCGATCCCGCCGGGGTCAGACCCCGCCTCGGCCTCGGTTACCGCGTAGGCATCGCCGCCCTCGCCGCGCAGCGCCGGCACGAGGTAGCGCTCGACCTGCTCCGGGGTCCCCTGGAGCAACACGTTGTAGGCGCTCGGCACGTGCCAGTGCAGGCCGTTGGTGACGCGGCCGAACTGCTCGTTGACCAGGAACCACTCGAGCATCGACCATCCCTGGCCGCCGTACTCGGGCGCGAACCGGCCGCCGTTCAGCCGCGCGGCGATCGCCTCGCGCTTGATGTGCTCGACGGTCTCCTCGGGCAGCTGTCCGCCGAGCTCCTCGGCCTCGAGCTCGAGCGGCATCAGCACCGTCTCGACGAACGTCCGCGCTCGCTGCTGGAGCTCGAGCTGGTCGGATGTCAGCTCGAAGCCGGCGGACGCGGGGGAGATGGACTTTGTCGGCGGCGCCTGACGGCGGCGCCTCACGGCGGTGCTCATGCTTGCTCCTCGTTTCTCGCGGCGAGCAGCTCGGAGAGCCGCCGCCTGTCGGTCTCGGTTCGTCGCGCTCCGCGCCCGGGGAGGGCGAGCAGCAGGTTGTGGTGGTTCGAGATCACGGCGATCGCGACGTCTCGGGCGCGCGCCACGTCGGGGTCTGCGTCGCCGGCTCGCTGATCGATCAACGAGACGACTTCGTGCAGGTAGCTGTCCCAGCGCCGCTCGCTGCCGCGCAGGACCAATCGCTCGATCCGCTCGGCCTCGTCGGCGACCTCGCGGTCGGTCGGCCGGCGACCGCATGACAGCGTCGCGACCGCGGCTGGAAGCTCGCGCTCGGGTTCGGGCGTCACCGACAGCCAGGGCGCGCGCTTGACCACGGGCGGTAGACTAACAGCAACTGATCACAAAGTCAGGATTGATTTGTTTTCAGGTGTCGAGGGCCCGGCCAACCGCCATTGCCCGGTGGCGGGAGCGGTGGGCGGGGCGGGCGGGGACCAAATAAACGAGACGCGAGGACGATTCCATGGCAGCCGTGACCGACGTTCAAGCCCCACCGGCCGAGGCACTCGAGCCCAGGCTGTACCTCGACCCGGAGCTGATCGAGGTCGAGCAGGAGAGGATCTTCGAACGGACCTGGCAGCTGATCGGCCACGTCTCCGCACTGCCGGGGCCGGGCAGCTACACGACGGGGTTCGCCGGCTCGCAGCCGGTGCTGGTGCTGCGCGACGAGGCGAACGGCCTGCGCGCGTACCGGAATGTGTGCCGCCACCGCGGGTCGTGCCTGCTCAGCGGGTCCGGCCAGTGCAAGGGGGCGATCCGCTGCCGCTACCACGGCTGGACCTACAAGTTCGACGGGACGCTGATCGGCGCTCCCGAGGCACTCCAGTTCGGCGAGCGCCTGAACAAGTCCGCGCTCGGCCTGATGCCGGCGCGGGTCGAGGAGCTGTGCGGGTTCGTGTTCGTCAACCTCGATCCCGACGCGACGCCGCTGGCCGACCTCGTCGGCGATCTCCCCGCTCGCCTCGAGCGCTACCGGATCCCGACGCTCGAGCCGTTCTCATCCGGGGGAGGCTCGCAGCCGGCGAACTGGAAGGTGGTGGTCGAGAACTACCTCGAGGGCTACCACATCCCGATCGCGCATCCCGGCCTGATGCGAATGCTCGACTACAAGCACTACGAGACCGACCTGCACGAGCACTACGCGTGGATCGACGCGCCGCTGCGAGAGAAGCCGAGCAGCAACCGGCTCGAGCGCCTGTACGCGCAGCTGGTGACGCCGATGCCGGGCCTCGACGAGCAGGACCGCCACACCTGGCGCTACGTGTTCATCTACCCGAACACGACGATCGACCTGTATCCCGACCAGGTCAACACCTGGCAGCTCATTCCCGACGGAGTCGGCCGCACCCGCGACGTGTTCGGTTGCTATCGGGCGCCGGGCAGCGGTCCCCGCACGCGCGCCGTGCAGCGTCTCAACAACTGGCTGAACACGCTCGTACTCAAGGAGGACATCGACCTCGTCAAGAACGTCCAGCTCGGGCTGAAGACGCGCGGATACCGGTGCGGTCCGCTGTCGCGGCGCGAGAGCGCGGTGGCGTGGTTCGCGGACCGGGTGCGCGCCGACCTCCGAGAGGCTGCCGGGTCGTGAGCGACGGGAAACCGAGCGCCCGCGAGCGGATCCTTGCCGCGGCCGTGCGCCAGATCGCCCGCGAGGGCATCGACGGCGTGCGGATCGCCCGGATCGCGATGGAGGCGCGGGTCTCGAGCGCACTCGTCCACTACCACTTCGAGACCCGTGACGCTCTGCTCGCGGAAGCGCTCGACTACTCCTACCAGCAGGCCGGGGAGGCGCGGATCGCCGGCGAGGGCGAGCTGCCGGCGGCCTCGCACGGCGAGCGCCTGCAGTCGATGATCGACGGCTGCCTGCCCAGCACACCGGGCTTGACCGAGGACTGGGTGCTGTGGGTCGAATTGTGGCTGCGGGCAGCGCGCCACCCCGATTTGCGGCCGGTCGCCGAGGAGCTCTACGCGCGCCTGCACTCGTGGTTCCGCGACGAGATCGCGGGCGGCGTGCAGGACGGCGAGTTCAGCCGGTGCGACCCCGACGAGGTCGCCGACCGCACGCTGGCGCTGATCGACGGCTACGGCATCAGGACGCTGATCGGTGACGGCGCGGTCCCGCTGGACCGCGCGCGCCAGGCGGTATCGAGCGCGCTCGCCCGGGACCTCGGTCTGGGGGAGAGGCTTCAGGCCGGCGAGCCCGCACCGAGGGCAGCGCGCGCGGCATCGCGGCCGGTGCGGACCGCGCCCTCCATGTAGCCGGCCACCCAGTGGTCGGAACCGGCGACGTAGAACGGCGGCTCGTGGGTCCCGTGCAGCGGCCCGACTCGGGTCAGGTCCCCGGGCGCCCAGCTCGCGATGTAGCCCTGCGTGAACGGGTCGACGCCCCATGCGCGCTCGAGCATCGCCAGCGGGAACCGCGCCTCCTCGCCGTACAGCGCCACCAGACCGTCGACGACCGTGCTCGACCGAACCGCCTCCGGCGTCGCCAGGAACGCCGCCAGCCGCTCGGGCGGGACCAGCATCGACAGCACCCCGGCGGCCTGGGGCCAGGTCGAGCCGAACAGCCACTCGCACTCGGCGAGCCCGTTCTGGCCCGTCCGCTGCCAGAACGACACGTCGTACGCGGTCACGACCTTGGCCGCGAGCGCCTGGCGATGTGAGCGAAGCGACCGCAGCCGGGCATCGCTGACGCCGGTGGTCTCGACCGCGCGCAGCGGGCCCGCGGGGATCGTGCACACGACCGCCTCAGCGGAGATCGCCTCGCCGCCTGAGAGCGTTACACAACTCCGCCCGCCGCGGATCTCGATCCGGCGGACCTCGGCCCCGAACCGGATCGTCTCGGGACCGAGCTCGGCGGCCATCGCCGCCGGGACGGCGGCGGACCCCTCGGCCACCCGGAGGCTCTCCCACCGCTCGAGGTCGTAGAAGCCGTCGCCGCCGAGCGCCGCGTGCTTGCGGAGCTCGGCCAGCAGCGAGGTCCGCTCGGGGCCGTCGCAGGCGAGCGACAGCGACGCCAGCTCGTGCCGGCGGTGGACGGCGGGAAGGGCACCCTGCCGGCGGAGCCACTCGGCGAGGCTCGTGGCGTCGAGCGCCGCGGCGTCCGGATGGGCCCACGGATCCTCGGGGTCGACCGTCGCGGCCAGCTGCACGAACGCCTTCTCGACGCGCTCCTCGTCGCGCCGCTCGACCTCGCTCATCCACGGGACGTCGTCGCCGACGTACACCCCGTCGACGAGCCCCCAGCTGATCTCGCCCGGTTCGGCGACATAGCTTGGCTCGACCGCGAGCCCAAGCTCCTCGACCAGCTCACCGTATGCCGTGTGGCCCGGCCCGAACACCTCGCCGCCGGCCTGAACCGTGCGTCCGTCGGGCAGCGTCACCGCCTCGACCCGGCCGCCGACCCGGTCCCGCGCTTCGAGCACGATCACGTCCGCTCCCGAGCGCTTGAGGTCCCGCGCGGCGCTCAATCCCGCCAACCCTGCCCCCAACACCGCCACGTCGACCACGCTTGATGACTCCTCTCACGTGCCTGCGTTTTGTAAGCGACTGACCGTGAGCTTGACAGCGCCGACCCGATCGCTGTAGTTTTCTGAATCGCCGTTCAGTTTACGGGATTTCGTCGGCGGCGCCTGACAGCGGCGCCTTAGCGAATTTGTACGAGGGTTGAGAAGAGGGTGAGTCCGCGTCCAAAGGTCGAGCATCTGCGCAAGCCGCAGATCATCTCGGCGGCTGCCGACGTGCTGTACGAGCGGGGTCTGTTCGACACCCGCATCGGCGACATCGCGGAGCGGGCGGGGACGAGCGCGCCGACGATCCTCTACTACTTCGAGTCCAAGGACCGGCTGCTCGAGGAGGCGGTCGACCAGACCGACCGCGACTTCTACGAGCGCCTGACCGAGGGCCAGGCGCGGCAGGAGGGCGCGGCCGACAAGCTCGTGCACCTGATCGAGGAGACCAGCCTCGGTCCGGGCGGGCTCAGCGACTGGACGCTGTGGATGGAGATGTGGGTCCGGGCCCGCCGCGACCCCGCCGTGCGCGACACGTACTTCCGGCTCGACCGGCGCCAGCGCAAGCTGATCGCGGACATCGTGCGCGAGGGACAGCAGGAGGGGGCGTTCGACCCAGGCGCCGACCCCGACGACTTCGCGCTCGCCCTCAGCGGTCTGATGGACGGACTCGGCGTCCAGGTCACCCTGGGCCAGCCCGATGTCACTCCGGAGCGGATGGTGGAGCGCTGCCTGGCGCTCGCATCGAGCGAGCTTGGCTGCGAGTTGCAGGTGAGTGGTGCCACAAGGAGAGATTCGGCGGCGCCTGACGGCGGCGCCTCGCACGGTTTCGTGAGCAGGTGAGTGTCTATGCATCCACGTGAGGGATGGTCGGAAGGAGGGATACGGCGCAGACCGACACCGGACGAAAGCGCGATCTCTCGTCGCCAGCTGCTCGCCGCGGGTGCGGGCCTCGCGCTCGGCGGATTGCTGGCCGGCTGCAGCACGACGAACCCGGCCGGCGCGAGCAGCGCCGACCCGCCGCTCCCACGTCAGAACCGCCCCGTCAAGTGGCCGCTGTACGCGGACAACAAGCCGATCGCCTCTGGGCTTGCGCCTGAGGAAGGGGCGACCCTGCGGCTCTACAACTGGGCCGCGTACATCAACGAGTCGGTCGTCAAGAGCTTCTGTAAGAAGTACAACTGCAAGTACTCGCTCACGACTTACAACACGATGTCTGAGGCGCTCGCGAAGCTGGCCAGCGGGCAGCTCCAATTCGACGTGTTCTTCCCGACCGTCGCCGTGCTCGGTCAGTTGGTCGCGGCCAAGATGATCCGGCCACTCAACCACAGCTACATCCCCAACATGGCCAACACCTGGCCCGACTATCGGGATCCGTTCTACGACCAGGGCTGGCAGTACACGACGCCGTACTCGATCTACACCACGGGAATGGCTTGGCGCAAGGACAAGGTGAACCTCGCCCCGTCGTGGAACATGCCCTGGCAGGGAGCGCCCTACGCGGGCAAGGTGGCCGTCCTGGACGATTACCGGGAGACGATCAGCCTGGCGCTCCTGCGCGCCGGCAACCTAGACCTGAACACGACGAACACGGCCCAGATCCACGCCGCCGGGAAAGCGCTGTCACAGCTCTCCTCGCTCACGAACGTGCGGATCGACAACAACGACTACACCGACGTCCCGACAGGAAAGACCTGGATTCACCACGCCTGGTCGGGGGACATGGCCAGCGCGGGCGAGTACCTACCCAAGGGCACCTCGATCGACACGATCGGCTACTGGTTCCCCGCGAACAGGAAGGGTCCGGTCGCCAATGACCTGATGGTGAATCTGACCAGCGGCTCAAATCCGGTGCTTTCTCATCTGTTCATCGACTACATGCTCGAAGTGAACAACGCGCTGGAGAACTACAGCTTCGTCGGCTACATGCAGCCGTTGACCGAGGTCACCCCAGCCAAGCTCACGTCCCAGAAGCTGCTGCCTCCCCAGTTGGCGTCCACGGTGGTCTTACCGGACTATTTCCGCAACGGCCTGTTCCAACTCGAACTGCCTCCGGCCGCTGACGCGGTCTGGGAGTCCACATGGAACTCGTTCTCGAAGGGGCTATAGGGTAAGACGATGGCCGGCCAATCCGACACCTACGACCGGCGCAGCCGCGGATTGTGGATAGGACTGGCGCTGCCGGGAGTTGTCTGGCTGCTCGTCCTGTTCGTGGTGCCGTTCTATGTGATGCTCGCCGTCGCCGGCGGCGGCATCAACGAGTTCTTCCAGACGGTCGTCCCCATCTGGAACCCGCTGCATTGGTCGAGCTGGAACCTGAGCGCGGTCTGGCATGACATCTTCGGAAGCGGGGCGTTCATCGGTCCGCCCGCGCTGCGGACACTCGTCTATACCGCGATCGCCACGGTGATCTCATTGGCGGTCGCCTACCCGGTGGCCTATTTCGTCTCCCGCTACGCAGGCAAGCGCAAGACGCTGTTCCTGGTCCTGCTGATCGCGCCGTTCTGGGTCAGCTACATGATGCGCATGCTGGCCTGGATCGACCTCCTGCAGCAGGGAGGTTTCTTCAACAGCGCGTTGTCCTTCTTCGGCCTGCCCGGCAACACCGACTGGCTCGGTGGTAAGTCCGTGACAGTGATCCTGGGACTCGTGTACGGATACATCCCGTACGTGATCCTCGTGCTCTACGCCTTCCTCGATCGCATCGACCAGAGCATGCTCGAGGCTGCACGAGATCTGGGGCTCAGCAAGTGGCGGACCTTCTGGCACGTGACGATTCCGTTGAGCAAGCCGGCGCTCATCGCCGCGACGTTCATCACGGTGCTGCCGATGCTCGGCGACTATTACACCAATCAGCTGCTGTCGGGGGCGCCCGGGACGACGATGATCGGCAACGTGATCGAGGGGCAGCTCGACTCGCCCGGGGAGATCGGACAGGGCGCCGTGCTGTCGCTGATGCTGCTCGTCGTGCTGCTCGTCCCAATGGTCTATTACGTGGTCAGCACCGCCCGTGCCTCGATGGAGAACGCCTGATGGCAAGCGCAGTCGACGAGTCGGTAGCCACCTCCCCCCCAAGCAGCGCGGAGGTCGCCGGGGGCGGTCGCCCGTGGGGCAACCCGTGGCGCCGGCCGTGGGCGATGGAGGGCTTCACCTGGCTGTACATCGTCTGGTCGATCGTGCCGATCGCGATCGCGGTGCTGTTCTCGTTCAACAAGGGCGCGTCCCAGGCCACGTGGCAGGGCTTCTCGACCCAGTGGTACGTGGGCAACGGAGTCACCTCGGTGCTCCACAACCCCAGCCTCCATCAAGCCGTGATCCAGACGCTGGTGCTCGCGGTCCTGACCACCGTGATCTGCGTCCCGATCGGAGTCGGCTTCGCGATCGGCATCGACCGCTGGCGCACCCGGACCGCGAACGGCCTGAACGTCGTGATGATCTTCTCGTTCGTGATCCCGGAGCTGCTGCTCGCGGTCGCGCTGTTCCTGCTCGTCACGCAGGCGCTGACATTCATCAGGCTCGGGACGCCGGCCGAGGTGGCCGGGCTGGTGGTGTGGAACATAAGCTGGCCGGCGATCATCGTGCGAGCACGGCTGGTGTCGATCGGGCGGACGTACGAAGAAGCGGCGTGCGATCTTGGGGCGTCGCGACTCGGCGCGATCCGGCGAGTGCTGCTGCCGCTGCTGATGCCGGCGATCTTCGCGAGCGCAGTGCTCGTCTTCGCCAGTACCGTCGACGACTTCGTGATCGTGGAGCAGCTGTCGTCAACCTCGAACACACAACCGATGTCGGTGCTGATCTACTCCAACGTTCACGCGGGGCTGAGTGGGCCGGCGCTCAACGCTCTGGCCACGATCATGCTGTTCGTCTCGCTCGTCGCCGCGCTGATCGGATTCCTCGGCTACAGGTGGATGAGCCGGGGTGAACGCACCAAGGGCGGCGCCGACGCACTGACCGGCATCGCGGGAATCTGAGAGGACTAAAGAGATGAGTGGAGGACATGTCAAGCTCGAGTCACTGACCAAGCGGTTCGGCGATGTCACCGCGGTCGACGAGATCTCGGTCGAGATCCAGGCCGGCGAGTTCTTCTCGGTGCTGGGCCCCAGCGGGTGTGGCAAGACGACCACGCTGCGGATGGTCGCGGGGTTCGAGCCGCCGACCAGCGGAAAGATCCTGCTCGACGGGACCGACGTCGGAAGGTGGGCGCCCCACCGCCGCAATGTCAACACGGTCTTCCAGAGCTATGCGCTGTTTCCGTTCCTGACCGTCGCCGAGAACGTCGCCTTTGGCATGAAGTACAAGTCTGTGTCCAAGTCCGAGAGGGACAGCCGGGTGGCGGAGTCGCTCGAGCTGGTCCAGCTGTCCGGTTTGGGGAAGCGACGCCCCAACCAGCTCTCGGGCGGCCAGCAACAGCGCGTCGCGCTGGCACGGGCACTGGTGCTGCGCCCTTCGGTCCTCCTGCTGGACGAGCCCCTGGGCGCGCTCGACGCCAAGCTCCGCCGCACGCTCCAGGTCGAGTTGGGCGCGCTGCAGAAGCAAGTGGGAATCACCTTCTTGTATGTCACCCACGACCAGGAAGAAGCGCTCACGATGTCCGATCGCCTGGCCGTCATGAACCACGGACGCGTCGCGCAGCTCGGCACGCCCGAAGAGGTCTACAACGAGCCGGCGGATGCCTACGTGGCCGACTTCCTGGGCGTGTCGAACCTGATGGACGCTCGAGTGGAGCCCGGCGGCAACGGGCAGGGACCGTGCCGCCTGCGCCTGGGCGATTTCGCTCTGGAGGCACAGGCAGGCCAGCTCGACGCGACCGGCGCTGTCAAGGTCGCGATCCGACCCGAGCGCGTCCACCTGCATCCGTACGAGGAGGGTGGTGTCAACTGCGTGCCGGGGATGGTCGAGCGCGTCGTGTTCCTCGGCTCCACCACGCATATCTACGTCCGCCTGGCCACCGGCTCGGCGCTCCAGGCACTGGTGCGTAACGAGGGGAGCGAGGTGCCGTACAGCCAGGGGACGCCCGTGAAGGTTGACCTTCCAGCCGACGCGCTGCGCGTCCTGCCCGACCCGGGCGTCAGCGTCGCCGAGATTCGCGACGAGACGCTCGGCGACGAGCCGCTGGACGTGACCAGCGCGGCGGCGGCCTCGAGCTGATCGCGGATCCCAACCGGACCGCCACGAGCGTTACCAGCATTAGCGCCGCCAGTGCGACGAGCGGCACGGCATCGCTCGTCGCGCGCGCGACGGTCGCCGCTGCCGGTGCGCCGATCGTCTCTCCGGTCGCCCACGCCAGGTTGAACAACATCGAGCCGAACGCGAGCGCGGCGCCGATCCGCTCGATCGCTTCGGTCATGATCGAGATCGCAGGCAGCCCGTAGGCGGTCAGCGGCCCGCCGAGCGTGAGGACGGTCAGCGCCGCCAGCAGCAGCGGCGACCGCGGCACCGGCAGCAACACGAGCAGGGCCGCGGTCGCGCCGAGGCCGGCGCTCAGTGGCAGCAGCACCCCGCGCCGATCGACGAGGCGTCCGATCGCCGGGTTCACCAGCAAGGCCAGCAGCGACGCGAGCACGAACGTCATGCCGATCGCCACGGCGGACGCGCCGAACCGCGACAGGCGCAGCGGAAGCAGCGTGCCGGTCGCACCGATCGTGCAGGCCTCGAGCAGGATCAGCCAGCAGCCGAGCAGGATCCTGGGGTCACGCGCCAGCACCCGCAGCGGCGCTCCGGCGCCGAGCGCTGCGCGAGGAGGCTCCGGGTGCCGAAGCGTCCACGCCGTCAGCGCGAGCGATACGCCGCCGACGCACGCGAACACGACCGCGGTCCCGGTTGCCACCGCCACCGTGCCCAGCAGTGGCCCGATCAGCGTGCCGAAGATCGCCGAGGCGAACACCGAGCCGAGCGCCTCGCCGCGCCGTTCTCGGGGCGAGATCGCGATCACCCAGGCGAGGCCGCCGCCCCAGATGCAGCCGCACGCGATGCCCTGGACGAACCGCAGGCCGTCGAGCGCCACGATGTCTGATCCGAATCCGAATGCGACGATCGCGACGGTGAACAACAGCAAGCCGGTCACAGTGGTGCGACGCACGCCCGCGCGGGTTGCGATCCATCCACCGAGCAGCGCGCCCGGAAGCATCCCCGCGGGGTAGGAGGCGGCGAGCACGCCGATCGCCGGCTTGGACGCCCCGAACGCGTGCGCGTAGTGCGGCAGCACCGGGGTGAGGACCGAATACAGGACCGACTCGAACCCCAGCAGCACGCGGATCAGCACGATCGTGCGCTGCTCGGGCTCGAGCCCGCGCGCTGCCGGGCGCCACGGGCGCGTTCGGAGCGCGGTCACGCCTTCACCAGCGCGTCCGCGAGCCGCCGGAGCCGCGGAGCGAGGTCCGAGGCGTCGCCGGACGCGAGCTGGTCCACGAGCAGGCCGTCGGCGGCTGCGAGCAGAAGCTCCGCATCGGACCGCGGATGCCGCGAGCCGGCCGCGGCGAGCAGCGGCGGGAGTGCCTCCAAGTAGGCGTCGGTCCAACGCGTGGTCACGTCGCGCAGCGCCGGCCGGCGCGCGGCTTCGAGGACCAGCGCGTAGGTCGCGAGCAGCCAGCCGCGGCTGGCGTAAGTGAAATTGTCGGCGGCGCCTAACGGCGGCGCCTTAGCCGAGTCCTCGCTCGGACCGAGAACCGCTTCGACCGCCAGCCCGAGTGGGTCGGGGGCGTGCTCCGGGGTCTCGCCGAGGAGCGCGCGCAGGCGCGAGATGTCGCGGTCGGCGGCGCGCTCGAGCGCCGCCGTCAGGAGGTGTTCCTTGGACTCGAACCAGTACGTCGTCGAGGCGAGCGGCAGACCGGCCACCTCGGCGACGCGCCGGTGCGTGACGGCATCCACCCCCACCTCGGCGATGACCCGCAGTACCGCATCGAGCAGTGCGTCGCGGCGGGCCGCTCCCCGGGGTCGAGCGCCGTTGGGAGGGCTTGCGAGCATAGTGGTACAAATGTACCAATTGGCCACCGTCCCGAGCGATCGAGCATGCGACACGGCGGGTCGCGGCATGACGCAACCATCTAGAGTCCGAACGGCCATGAACGCGAACGAATGGCTGGCCGCGTTTGCCGCGCGGCTCGGGACCGAGCCGCCCACAACCCAGGAGTTCAAGACGATCCTCGACCTGGCGGGCGAGGCGGCGCATTCCTCGGAACGAGTCGCCGCGCCGGCGTCGGCCTGGGTCGCGGCCAAGGCCGGTGTCGACCTCGACGAGGCGCTCCGGATCGCGCGCGAAATCGCGGGCGATGGCTGATCGCCCGTACGACATCGTCGTGTTCGGCGCCACCGGATTCACCGGTGGGCTGACCGCCGAGTACCTCGCGCGCCACGCGCCGGCCGGGACGCGCTGGGCGCTCGCCGGACGGAACGCGGCCAAGCTCGAGCAGGTACGCGGCCGGCTCGCGGTCGTCGACCCGGGATGCGCGGAGCTGGCGCTGCTGCATGCGGACGTCGGGGACCCGGCGTCGCTTCGGGCGGTGGCTGAGGCGACCAAGGTCGTGATCACGACCGTCGGCCCGTACATCCGGTACGGCGAGCCGCTGGTTGCCGCGTGCGCCGCCACCGGGACCGACTACGTCGACCTGACCGGCGAGCCCGAGTTCGTCGACCGGATGTGGCTGGGCTACCACGAGCAGGCCGAGCGAAGCGGCGCGCGGATCGTGCACTCGTGCGGCTTCGACTCGATCCCGTACGACCTGGGCGTGCAGTTCACGGTCGAGCAGCTGCCCGAGGGCATGCCGATCTCGATCGACGGGTTCATGCGCACGAACGGATCGTTCTCCGGCGGGACCTATCAGTCGACGATCGAGATCTTCAGCCGGATGCGGTCGGCGTCCGCGGTGGCGCGTGAGCGCCGGCGCCGCGAGGGGCGCCCGAATGGGCGCAACGTCAGAGGCGTCTCCGGAGCGCCCCACCACGACGAGTTCGGCGGCGGCTGGGTGGTCCCGCTCCCGACGCTCGATCCGATCACCGTGCTTCGCTCAGCCCGAGCCCTCGACCGCTACGGGCCCGACTTCAGCTACAGCCACTATCTCGCGGTCAAGCGCCTGCCCGTGCTGGCGGGCCTCGTCGGCGGCGCCGGCGCACTGATCCTGCTCTCGCAAATCCCGCCGGCCCGGACACAGCTGCTGAAGCTGAAGGGCTCGGGAGAGGGACCGTCCGAGGAGCAGCGGGCGAAGTCGTGGTTCAGCATCCGATTCGCGGCGCATACGGGGGACGGTGCGGAGTTGCGAACCGAGGTGAGCGGCGGCGACCCCGGCTACACGGAGACCTCGAAGATGCTCGCCGAGTCGGCGCTGTGTCTGGCGCACGACGACCTCCCTGAGCGGGCGGGGCAGCTCACGCCGGCGGTCGCGATGGGGCCGGTGCTCCGGCGGCGGCTGGAGGCGGCCGGGATCGAGTTCAAGGTGCTCGATGTCTGACCTCAACTGGACCGCCGGCGATATCCCCGACCAGGGTGGGCGGGTGGCGATCGTGACCGGGGCCAACAGCGGTCTCGGTCTCGTGACCGCGCACGAGCTGGCGCGCGCCGGCGCCCGAGTCGTGCTCACCTCCCGCAGCGCCGAGAAGGGGCGGAGCGCCGCTGCGCGGATCGCCTCTTCAGTGCCCGGCGCCGATGTTCAGCCCGCGGTGCTCGACCTCGCCGATCTCGAGTCCGTGCGGGCGTTTGCCGCGGGCGCCCCGGATCGCGTCGATCTCCTGATCAACAACGCCGGTGTGATGGCGGCCCCGCGCCGGCTCACCAAGGTCGGCTTCGAGAGCCAATTCGCGACCAACCACCTCGGCCACTTCGCTCTGACCGGGCTGCTGCTCGGTCGCCTGCTGGCGGCGTCGGCGCCGCGCGTCGTGACGGTCTCGAGCACGATGCATCGCGGCGGCGCGATCGATTTCGACGATCTCCAGAGCGAGCGCAAGTACAGCCGCTGGGGCGCATACAGCCAGTCGAAGCTCGCCAACCTGATGTTCTGCTTCGAGCTACAGCGCCGCGCGGTCGAGGCGGATAGCGCGCTGCGGAGCATGGCCGCCCATCCGGGCTACGCCGCCACGAACCTCCAGGCAGCGGGGACCGACCGTTTCTACGAGCGCTGGTTCATGGCGATCGGCAACCGGCTGTTCGCCCAGAGCGCGGAGATGGGAGCGCTGCCGACCCTGTACGCGGCCACGTTCCCCGATCTCCCCGGCGGCACGTACGTCGGGCCGGGCGGGCGCAGCGAGCAGCGCGGGTACCCGAAGGTTGTGAGCGCCGCCGGCAAGGCTTACGACGAGCAGGCGTGGCGCCGTTTGTGGGAGGTCTCCGAGACGCTCACCGGCGTGCAGTACGAGTTCAACGCCCACGGGGTCGCGGTATGAGCTCGACCGGCCGTCAAACGCGCTCCCCCGGCGCCGGCATCGGTGACTTTCGCAGCGACGGCCACGCCGCGATCGAGTGGGCCGCGGACTACCTCGAGCGGGTCGGCGACCTTCCGGTGCTCGCGCAGGTCGCGCCGGGGGACATCCGCGCCCGGCTGCCGGAGCTGGCCCCGGACGATCCCGAGCCGTTCTCCGCGGTGCTCAGGGATCTCGACGAGATACTCCTGCCCGGGGTCACGCACTGGCAGCACCCGCGCTACTTCGCGTACTTCGCGACGACCGCGGCCGAGCCGGGGATCCTGGCCGAGCTGCTCGCGGCGACGCTCAACTCGATCGCGATCCTGTGGCGGACGGCGCCGGCGTCGACCGAGCTCGAGGGCGTTGTGCTCGACTGGACCGCCGATCTGCTCGGGCTGCCGTCAGGCTGGCACGGCCACATCGAGGACAGCGCGTCGACCTCGACGTTCGCGGCGTGCGTGGCCGCCCGCGAGGCGACCGGCCGTGATCTGATCGTGTGCGCGGAGCACGGCCATTCGTCGATCGAGAAGGCCGCGCGGATGCTCGGAATGCGGCTGCGGAAGGTGCCTGTTGACGAGCAGTTCCGGATGCGCGCGGATGCCCTCGGCGATCTGTCCGATGCGGCGGTCACCGTGGCTACCGTCGGCACGACCGCGACCGCAGCGGTGGATCCGGTGCCGGCGATCGCCGATGCGTGCGCGGCGACCGGAACGTGGCTGCACGTCGACGCCGCCTACGCCGGCTCGGCGATGGTCTGCCCAGAACACCGGTGGGCGTTCGCCGGAGTCGACCGCGCCGATTCGCTGGTCGTCAACCCGCACAAGTGGTTGCTGACGCCGATGGACTGCTCGCTGTTGTGGACCAGTCGGCGCGATGACTTCCGGCGCGCGTTCAGCGTCGTCCCCGAGTACCTGCGCACCCCCGACGCCGAGGACTCGCTCAGCCTGAGCGAGTACGGGCCCGCTCTCGGCCGGCGCTTTCGGGCGCTGAAGCTCTGGGCGGTGCTGCGCTGCTTCGGCCGCAGCGGCCTCCAGCGCCACATCCGCAACGGCGTCGAGCTCGCGACCGAGTTCGAGCACTGGGTGCAGGAGACCGACGCCTGGGAAGTGTGCGCGCCTCGCCACTTCTCGCTCGTCTGCTTCCGCCTCGAGGGGGACGACGACCGCAACCGCAAGCTGCTCGAGCGCGTCAACGCGAGCGGCGAGATGTTCATCAGCCACGCGGCGCTGGGCGGCCGCTACGTGCTGCGGCTGGCGATCGGTCAGCAGAGCACCACCGCGGACGACGTGCGCCGGGCATGGCACGTGCTCGTGCGCGAGGCCGAACAGGTCTAGCGGCGGCCCAGTCACCGATTCCGATGCCGACCACGGACATCCTGCTGCATTTGCGCCAGTTGTGGTGCGCGCACCACTGCATGTAAGGGCGCGGCTGCCGACTACTGGGCTGCAGGGACCAACTCGATAGCGGCCCCGGGGGCCCGCAAAGGATGTGATACCTCGATGATGTCAGGCATGTATGCCGCTATCAGCGGCCTGGATGCGCATCAGACGATGCTCGATGTGACGGCCAACAACCTGGCCAACGTCGATACGGTCGGCTACAAGGCCCAGAGCGCCCAGTTCTCAGACGAGCTGTCGCAGCTGATCGCGGCGGGGAGCACCGCCAACGGCTTCAGCGCCGGGACGAACCCGGTGCAGGTCGGCCTCGGCACGCAGGTCGGATCGATCGACAACGTGATGAACGCCGGCGGCGTCGAGTCGACCGGCAGCGCGACCAACGTCGCGATTCAGGGCAACGGGTGGCTGCGCGTGGCCAACGGCAACGTCAGCGCGACCCCGCCGACGTTCGACGCCACCCAGTACACACAGGCGGGTGATCTCACGTTCAACGCGAGCGGGTACCTGTGCACGCAGACCGGCCAGTACGTGCTCGGCTACGCCGCGCAGCAGAACACCACCACCGGTCAGTGGTCGCCGGTCACGACCGGCAGCACCCCCGCCAACAACCCGATCATCGTTCCGCCCGGATCGACCAACGTCACGATCGGGGCGGACGGCAGCGTGAACTACCAGACTCCCACCGGTACGTCGGTGACGGCCGGCTATATCTCGCTGGCCACGTTCCCCAACCAGGCCGGGATGCAGCGCAACGGCGGGTCGCTGTGGAGCCCGACCGTGGCCTCCGGCGCGGAAACCGCGGGTCAGCCGGGCACCGCCGGCTTCGGCCAGACGATCAGCGGCGAGCTCGAGCAGTCAAACGTCGACATGGGGACGGAGTTCACGAACATGATCGAGGCGGAGCGTGGCTACCAGGCCAACGCGAGCACGATCACCACGGCCGATCAGATGATGCAGACGGCCGTCAACATGAAGCAGTAATAGGTCTCCATGGTGTGAGGGGCGGCCACGAGGGAGGCCGCCCCCGCGTCAACCCGGCAGTGGGAACATCGTCAGGAATCGCACCGCCGCCTCCCGGCTGCCGGTTATCGCCAGGTCCTCGGTCGTGAGAGATTGGGAATGCCACAGGATGTGCTCGAGGGTTCCTGGATCGCTGGCGATCGTGGCGTCGGGATTCGTGGCGGCCCCACGCGTCACCTCGAGCCGCCCGTCCTTCGGTCGGGCTTCGAAGCGCTGCTCGCCGAGTCGCAGCTCGAAGCTCGAGCCCAGTAGGCCGTCGGCGCGGCCCGGGTCGTACAGCGTCTTCAGCGCGAGGACCAGCGAGTCGACCCCGAGCGTCGCATCGCCGGGCGGGAACGGCGCCTGGCTCCCCCAGCGGCCCAGCCCGAGCACGACCGGTTCGAGCTCGCGGCCCCAGTCGGTGAGCTCGTAGATCTGCGAGGCGATCGGCGGCGGAAGCTTGTCGCGCCGTAGCACCCCGGCCTGCTCGAGCTCGCGCAGCCGCTGCGAGAGCACGTCGGGGGTCAGCTTCGGCATGCCGGCGCGAAGGTCGGTGAACCGCTTTGGCCCCAGCAGCAACTCGCGCACGAGGAGCAGCGCCCACCGCTCGCCGATCACGTCGAGCGCGCGCGCCACGCCGCAGGGGTCACCGTATGTGCGCTTTCCGGCCACCGGACAAGAATATCAGTTGACAGTCGGGATAAAAGACCTTATGGTTGGTTTTTCCAACTACAAGGACCTGTGACGGAGGTGCTGAACATGGCTTTGCCCAGCGTCGTCTCCGAGGCCGAGTGGCAGGCGGCCCGCGACGAGTTGCTCGTCAAGGAGAAACAGGCCACACGCGCGCTCGACGCGCTCGCCGCCGAGCGCCGGCGGCTGCCGGTGGTGGCGGTCGAGAAGAACTACGAGCTCCACGGGCTCGACGGCAAGGTCGGGTTCGCCGATCTGTTCGACGGGCGGCGGCAGCTGATCGTCTACCACTTCATGTTCGGGCCGGGCGAGGATCCGTGCACGGGCTGCTCGTCGTTCACCGACAACATCGCCGATCTGACCCACCTGCGCGCGCGCGACACCTCGTTCGCGCTGATCTCGCGCGCGCCGTACGACGAGATCCGCGCGTTCAAGGACCGGATGGGGTGGACGGTGCCGTGGTTCTCCTCGTTCGGGAGCGACCTCAACTACGACTTCGGCGTGAGCACCGACCGGGGCGAGATGTTTGCGTTGAGCGTGTTCGTTCGCGACGGCGAGTCCGTGTACCGCTCGTACGTCACGTCCTCCCGCGGCGTCGACCGCCTCCGGCTCGATTTCAACCTGCTCGACCTGACCCCGTTCGGGCGCCAGGAGGTGTGGGAGGACTCGCCGGCGGGCCGGCCGCAGACGCCGGCGTATACCTGGTGGCGCAAGCACGACGAGTACGAGGAGGTGGCGCGATGAGCGAGCGTCACGACTATCCGGCGGGCGCCCCGTGCTGGGTGGATCTGCTGGCGCCCGACCCGGCGGCGGCGACCGGCTTCTACGGGGAGGTGCTCGGCTGGGGATTCGACGGCCCTGGCCCCGGCCAATACCACGTGGCGCAGACGCGCGGTCGCGACGTGGCCGGGGTCGGAGGCCAGCCGGCCGGTGGCGCTCCCATCGTGTGGAACACGTACGTGTCGGTGTCGAGTGTCGATAAGGCGGCGGAGGCGGCGGCCTCAGCGGGCGGACAGGTACTGGTCGCGCCGCTCGACGTGCTTCCCGCCGGACGAGTGGCCGTTATCGCCGATCCGTCGGGCGCGGCGCTGGGTCTGTGGGAGCCGCGGGACCGCCGGGGCACGCGGCTCGTCAACGAGCCGAGCGCGTGGGCGATGAGCGTCCTCCACACCGGCGATCCGGATGCCTGCGAGGCGTTCTACCGCGAGCTGTTCGGCTGGGAGAGCGAGCCATTCGGACCGCCCGGCCTGAAGCTGTTCCGGCTGCCCGGCTACGTCGGCGGCGAGCCGCAGCAGCCGGTGCCGCGCGACGTGGTGGCGGCGATGGCGCCGGCCGACCGCGAGCCGTACTGGAGCGTCGACTTCTGGGTCGATGACGCCGACGCGGTGGCGGAGGCAACGGTCCGGCTCGGGGGGAGCGTGCTCGCGCCGCCGTCCGATGCCGGCAGGATGCGCCAGGCGATGCTCGCCGATCCGCACGGCGCGGCGTTCTCGGTGACGACGGCTCCCCACGGCTGATCTCAAACCCCGTGGGACAGGGATTGGGTCCGCTCGCCATCGCTACGTAGGTGGATGCCCGCCCTCGGGTGACTCGCGCTCGATACAGCCGCCGATAATCCGGGTGGCGGTGCACGTCACCCGAGGCGGACGCCACCGGAGCTACTTCAATTCGGCGGAGGTCTTGCCCAGCAGCTGGCGCGCCACGATCAACAGCTGAATCTGCTGGGTGCCCTCGAACAGGTCGAGGATCTTGACGTCGCGGGCCCACTTCTCGAGCAGCTCGCCCTCGCCGTAGCCGACCGATCCGCACAGGGCCACGCACCGCAGCGCGATGTCGGTGGCGGTGCGGCCGGCCTTGGCCTTGGCCATCGAGGCCTCGAGCGAGTTCGGCTTCTTGTTGTCGGCCATCCACGCGGCCTGCATCGTCAGCAGCCGAGCCGCCTCCCAATCTGACTCCATCGCGATGAACTCCGACGCGGCGGCGACCTGCGCGTGGGGCGGGAGGTCGTAGTCGATCTCGACGCCGGCCTCGGCCAGCAGCTCGCGAGTGCGCTCGAGACACGCGCGCGACACCCCGATCGCCATGCCGGCGACGAGCGGGCGCGTGTTGTCGAACGTCTGCATGACCCCGGCGAAGCCGCGCTTGGGCTCGATCTCGGGGCTGCCGAGCAGGTTGTCCTTGGGGATCCGGCAGTTCTCGAGGCGGAAGTCCGCGGTGTCGGACGCACGGATGCCGAGCTTGTGCTCGAGTCGCTCGAGGACCAGACCCGGGTTGTCGCGCTCGACCACGAACGACTTGATCGCGGCGCGGCCCTGCTTGCGATCGAGCGTGGCCCAGACCACGACCAGCTCGGCCCGGTCGCCGGCGGTCACGAAGATCTTCTCGCCGTTCAGCACGTACTCGTCGCCCTCGAGCGTTGCGGTCGTCCGGATCGCCGCGGAGTCCGATCCGGCCTCGGGCTCGGTGATCGCCATCGCCGCCCACTTGCCGCCGAACCGCTTGAGCTGCTCCTCGTTTGCGACCGCGGCGATCGCGGCCTGCCCGAGGCCCTGGCGGGGCATCGTCAACAGCAGCCCGACGTCGCCCCAGGACAGCTCGATCAGCCCGAGCAGGCTGGCGATGTTGCTGGCGTTGCGATTTCCGTCGCGGGACTTCTTCCTGGAGCCGTTGCCCTCGCCCACCCCGCCGGCGCCGGCGCCGCTCAGCGCGCCGCCCTCGTTCATGCCGTCGATCACCGCGGCGAGCATGTCGAGCTCCTTGGGGTAGCTGTGCTCGTCGCCGTCGTACTTGCGCGAGTTCGAGCGGAAGATCTCGGTCGCGACCTGGTGGGCCTGGCTGACCAGGAACTCGAACTTCCTGGGGGTCTCGAGGTTGATCACACGACCAATGCCCCTTCCATCACGCCGGCCGCGCGCAGGTCGCGGTACCAGCGTTCGACCGGGTGCTCCTTGGTGTAGCCGTGGCCCCCGAGCAACTGCACGCCGTCGGAGCCGATCGCCATCCCGCGCTCTGAGCACAGCCGCCTGGCCAGCGAGACCTCGCGCGCGAACGAGACGCCCTGGTCGACGCGGCTCGCCGCGCGATACGTCGCGAGGCGCATGCCGTCGAGCTCGATCGCGATGTTCGCGACCGTGAACGCCACGGCCTGGCGCGAGGAGATCGGCTCGCCGAACGCCCTGCGCTCGTTCACGTACGGGATCACGTAGTCGAGCACCGCCTGGCCGGTCCCGACCGCGAGCGCGCACCAGCCGAGTCGCCCGAGCTGGACGCACTCGGCCACCAAGTCGCGCCCGGGATCGCCGAGCGGCGCGCCGGCGGGGAGCTTGACGTCTTCGAGGATCAGCCGGCCGGTCGCCGCGCCGCGGATCCCCATGGCCGGCTCGGGCTCGATGCCGAGGCCGGCGGTCCCGGCCTCGACGATGAACAGCGCCGGTTGCGGCGAGTCCGCCTCCTCCAGCTCGGCGGCGACGATGAACAGCTCGGCGTCGGCAGCGCGCGGCAAGAGCGACTTGACCCCGTCTAGCACGAACCCGTCACCGGCGCGGCGCGCCCGCGTTTGCAGCTCGAACGGGTTGAACAGCGGGCGCGGCTCGAGGATCGCGAGCGCGGCCGCGGGCACGTTGTCGCCGACGAACTCCGGCAGGTACGTGGCCTGCTGATCGGCGTCACCCCAGAGGCTGAGCGCGGTCGAGACGCCGGCGGGCGCGAGGCACGCGACGGCGATCCCCATGTCGCCCTGCGCGAGCGCCTCCGCCATCAGCACGGTCGTCACGGCGGAGCGCTCGGCGACCGCGCCACCAAGCTCCTCGGGGACCCCGACCATCATCAGCCCAAGTTCGTTCGCCTGCGCCAGCAGTTCGCCCGGGGTGGCGCACGCCTCGTCGGCCTCCTGCGCGGCCGGCCGCAGCTTGGCGAGGGCGAACTCGCGGACCGACTCGCGGAGCATTTGCTGCTCCTCGTCGGGCGTCAGGTCGAACAGGTCGCTGCGCCCGCTGCGGGGTTGGCGGGCCGGCTCGGACAGCTTCTGGGTGGCGGCGAACGTGCGGCCGGCGCGCGTGGCGGTGCGCACCGTCGCCTTCGACGCACCGTGGAGGACGCGCTGCGCCGGGTCGCGCAGGCCGAGCCGGTCGATCAGTCCGTTCCCGGCGAGGCGGTTGAGCGCCCGCAATCCGACCGCCATTCCCCGCTCAGTGAAGTTTTGCTCGGCCATGCGCTCCCAACCCTAACACGAATCAATGTAACGTCGATCGATGTCGAGTACGATGCCCTGCAAATCGGCCGTCGAATCTTGCCTCTTATGGGTTCCTTACGCGCCGGCCGTCATCCTGGATTGCGCATTGCGCGTGCTGATCGCAGAGGACGAGTCGAGACTGGCCGAGGCAATCGCGCGGGGGCTCCGCCGCGAGGGGATGGCGGTCGACCTGGCGCCCGACGGGACCGATGCGCTGGTCAAGGCGCGCGTCGTGCGCTACGACGTGCTCGTGCTCGACCGTGACCTCCCGGGGCTCCACGGCGACGATGTCTGCCGGGCGGTTCGCGGCGAGCGACCCGAGACCGGGATCCTGATGCTGACCGCGGCGGGCGCGCTCGAGGACCTCGTCGAGGGCCTGTCGCTCGGCGCCGACGACTATCTGCCCAAGCCGTTCCGGTTCGCCGAGCTGGTCGCTCGGATCCACGCGCTGGCCCGCCGCGCCTCGCCGAGCCGTCCTCCCGTGCTCGAGCGTGGCGACATCGAGCTCGACCCGGCGCGCCGTCTGGTGAGCCGCGCCGCGCAGCCGGTCGAGCTGACGCGCAAGGAATTTGGCGTGCTCGAGGTACTGATGGACGCCGATGGGGCTACCGTATCGGCAGAGGAGCTACTCGAGCGCGTGTGGGATGAGCACACCGATCCGTTCACCAACGTCGTGCGCATGACGATCATGACGCTGCGGCGCAAGCTGGGTGATCCGCCGGTCGTCGAGACCGTGATCGGCGTCGGCTACCGGATGACCTGATGCGCGTAGGGCCGGCCTCGATTCGCATGCCGGCGCCCACCATCCGCCTGCGCCTGACCCTGTTGTACGGACTCGTGTTCCTGGTCACGGGCGCGGTGCTGCTGACGATCGGCTACGAACTCGTTCGCCACAACCTGAACGGCGCCGGCGACTACCGCGACGAGCTTCGTCGCATCGGGGTGGCTCCGGCGTTCTTCGGACGCCCGCCCGGGTTTGGTCCGGGCTCGGCCGCCGCCCGGATCGCCCAGGCATTCCGCGCCCAGTTGCGCGCCGATGCCCTGCACCGGCTGCTGATCGAGTACGTGGTCGCGCTCGGCGCGATGACGATGGTCTCGGTGGCGGCCGGCTGGCTGCTGGCGGGCCGCGCGCTGCGGCCGCTCCGCGACATCACCGCGACCGCGCGGCGGGTGTCGGGCGAGAACCTGGGCGAGCGGATCAGCCTCAAGGGCCCGGCGGACGAGCTCAAGCAGCTCGCCGACACGTTCGACGGAATGCTCGCCCGGCTCGACGGGGCGTTCGGCAGCCAGCGGCACTTCGTCGCCAACGCCTCGCACGAGCTGCGCACGCCGCTCGCGATCATGCGGACCGAGGTGGACGTGTCGCTGGCGGACCCGGACGCGACCGCCGAGGAGCTGCGGCGGATGGGGGAAGCGGTCCGCGAGACCGTCGATCGATGCGAGCGGCTGATCGAGGGACTGCTGATGCTGGCCCGGAGCGAGGCCGCGACCGGGCGCGAGGAGCCGGCCGACCTGGCTGCGCTGGCGGCGGATTGCATCACCGACCTGCGGGCGCGGGCGAGGGAGGCCGACGTCGAGGTGCAGGACGACCTCGAGCCGGCCTGGACGAGGGGGGAGTCCGCGCTGCTCGAGCGGATGATCGCGAATCTCGTCGACAACGGCATTCAGCACAACGGGCCGGGCGGGTATCTCCGTGTCTCGACGCGGACGGTCGGCGGGCGCGTCTGGCTGACCGTCGCCAACGGCGGGCCCCGGATCGACCCCGCCGACGCCGAGAAGCTGACCGAGCCGTTCCGGCGCCTGGATCGCGCCGCCGGCGGTTTCGGCCTCGGGCTTTCGATCGTCCGCTCGGTGGTCGTGGCCCACGGCGGCACGATCGACATCCGGGCTCCGCAGACGGGCGGGCTCGAGGTCCGGATCGAGCTGCCGGCACTCCCGCGGGTCAGCGTCACGGTCGTACCTAAGAGGACCGCAAGAGCGCTTACGCAGAGCTGATACCGGCGGCGCTACAACGCTGAGGCATCGTGACCTCCGCATTCACCGGTCTGCCTGCCCTCCACCCGGCAACGGATTGCCACTCCCATGAACAGCCGCCGGGATCGACCATCTAGGCCCTGGCTCCTCTACGCCCTGGGAGTCGTGGCGATCGTCGTCGCCGTGCTCGCGGTCACGGAGATCGGCGCGCCGACCAGCTCGGCCCGGACGTCCAAGGAAATCGTCACAGCCGAGCAGGGCGTCGTTCAGTCGACCGTGACCGGGACCGGCAACATCGCCGCGGGGACGGACGTCACGGTCAACTTCAACACCAGCGGCACGCTCCAGGACGTCTACGTCAAGCAGGGCCAGCACGTCAACGGCGGCCAGCTCCTCGCGGACCTCGACCCGACGTCGGCGGATCTGCAACTGAGCCAGGCGCAGTCGCAGCTGACCGCGGCCGAGGACCAGCTGACCTGCCTCCAGGACCAGACCACGGCGAACTGCGGGTCCAGCGGGTCCGGCGGCGGTTCGGGCTCCGGGTCCGGGTCAGGGTCGGGTTCGTCGGGGTCGAGCAGCAGCACGAGCTACACCCCGACCTCGGCGGGCACGGTCGAGTACGCGTCTTATGAGCCGGGGTCGACGCCGGGGGCCGGCAAGACCAAGAAGCCGAAGACCGGCGCCGGCGGATCCGGCGAGACGACGACCAAGTCTGGAACCAAGATCACGAAGACGACCCCGAGCGTGACCGTGACCGTGGTCGTGCCGAACACGACGCGGTCGTCGCCCTCGGGCGGCGGAAGCTCGGCGGCGAAGACAAGTTCGACCTCGACGACGACCACGACGTCCACGCCGTCGCCGAGCAGCCTCGCCTCGGCTCAGGCATCGGTCTACAGCGCCCAGGCCGCCGTGCACACCGCCGAGATCGCCGTCAACAACACCAAGCTCTACGCGCCGACGAGCGGGACGATCGCGTCGCTCTCGAGCCTGACCCCCGGCGACGCGGTGTCGGCCGGCGGCTCCTCGAGCGGCTCCTCGAGCAGCTCGTCTTCATCGTCGACCTCGGGCAGCGGTTCCGGCGCGAGCGGATCCGCCACCGCCGGCAGCCTCGGCGGCTCGGGATCGTCCTCTTCGAGCGGCTCGAGCTCAGGATTCGCAGAGATCGTCAACACGAACTCGCTGACGATGACCGTCGCGTTCAGCGAGTCGGACATCAGCAAGGTCGCCGTCGGGCAGCCGGCGACGGTCTCGCTCGACGCCCTCGCCGGCGTGCAGCTCGCGGCCCACATCAGCTCGATCGCGCTGGTGGGAACGACCAGCAGCAGCGTCGTCTCCTATGACGCGACCCTGACGCTCGATCAGAACGACTCTCGCGTCAAGCCCGGGATGAGCGCGTCGGCGACGGTGATCACCGGACAGGCGTCGGGCGTCACGGTGCCAAACGCGGCCGTGACCGGCAGTGGCTCGCTCGGCTCGGTGACGCTGATGAAGAACGGCAAGGACGTGACCCAGCAGGTCGTGGTCGGGCTGCGGGGCGACTCGCGGACTCAGATCATCAGCGGCGTCAACGCCGGCGACCAACTGGTGATCACGATCGCGCTGCCCTCGCTGAGCTCGACCTCGACGAGCAGCTCCGGCTCCGGCACGCTCGGTGGCACCGGACTCGGCGGCGCCGGCGGATTCGGCGGCGCTGGCGGGTTCGGCGGCGGCGGCGGCGCCTTCTTCCGGCGTGCCGCGGGAGGTGGCTGATGCCGCCCGAGCGTCTCCCCCGGCGCCCGGCCGTGGCGCGGGCGCAGCGGGTCTTGCAGTCCCGGCGCGAGGAGGCCAAGCGTCGCGCCGCGGCGGCTCCGGCTCCGGCTCCGGTGAGGGTGCCTTCTCCGCTGGCGGGCTCTCGGAGCGCGCCCGTGATCGAACTGGTCGACGTGCACAAGACGTACGCGGTCGGCGACATCGCCGTGCACGCGCTGCGCGGGGTCAGCCTCCGGATCGAGCGCGGCGAGTACGTGGCGATCGTCGGTGCCTCGGGGAGCGGCAAGACCACGCTGATGAACATCCTCGGGTGTCTCGACATGCCGACCACGGGCACCTACCACCTGAACGGAATCGACGTCCGCGGCCTCGACGAGGACACGCTCGCGGACATTCGCAACCGGCACATCGGGTTCGTGTTCCAGAGCTTCAACCTGATCCCGCGCACGCGCGCGCTCCAGAACGTCGAGCTGCCGCTGTCCTACGCCGGGGTTCACCGCGCCGCGCGACACGACCGGGCGCTCGCCGCGCTCCACCAGGTTGGGCTTGGCCCGCGCATCCATCACATGCCCTCCGAGCTGTCGGGCGGCCAGCAGCAGCGCGTGGCGATCGCGCGCGCACTGGTCACCAACCCGGCGATGATCCTGGCCGACGAGCCGACCGGCGCGCTCGACACGGTCTCCTCGGCCGAGGTGCTCGCGATCTTCGGGCGGCTCAGCGCCCAGGGACGAACGGTCATCCTGATCACGCACGAGCAGGACGTCGCCGCCCACGCCCGCCGCGTGATCCGGATCAGCGACGGGACGATCCTGTCCGACGAGGTAACTGACTCAGCCGAGAGGGTCGGATGATCGAGACCATTCGCGTGGCGCTCGCCGGCCTGGCCGCGAACAAGCTGCGGTCGGGGCTGACGATCCTCGGGCTGATGATCGGGGTCGGTTCGGTGATCGTGCTGATCGCCGTCGGCACCGGATCGTCGACCGCGGTCGAGAACCAGATCGACCAGCTCGGGAGCAACGTGCTGCTGGTCAGCGGCGCGCCCACGCTCGGCGGCCTGTTCCGCCGCGCGGGGAGCGCCAGCGCCAGCACCAGTACCGGCCTCACCGTGGCCGACGCGGATGCGCTCACAAACCAGTTCCAGGCGCCCGACGTCGAAAGCGCCTCCCCGGTGGTGACCGCGAACGGCGTGACCTTGACCTCGGGCGAGACCACGTACTCGCCGTCGTCGTTCGTCGGGACGACCCCGTCTTATGAGGCCGCGCGAAGCTACACGATGGCCGAGGGCTCGTGGTTCACGAGCGCTGACGAGCAAAACCACAGTCGGGTGCTCGTGGTCGGGCCAACGGTTGTGAGCGAGCTGTTCAACGGCCAGGACCCCGTTGGCCAGACGATCCAGGTCAACGGAACGAACTTCCAGATCATCGGCGTCACCGCGTCCAAGGGCTCGAACGGCACGTCCAACCAGGATGACGTCGCGATCGCACCCCTGACCGCGGTCCAGGACACCCTGACCGGCTACGGGAACATCAGCCAGATCGTCGTCCAGGCGAAGTCGCGCGACCAGCTCAACGCGGCGCAGACCGAGGTCACGAACATCCTCAACCAGCTCGATCCGCCCACGGCCGGGTCGCTGACCACGAGCAACTTCAACGTGATCAACCAGAGCTCGATCATCCAGACCTCGACCGCGAGCAGCAAGGTGTTCACGACGCTGCTCGGCGAGGTGGCCGCGATCTCGCTGCTGGTCGGCGGGATCGGCGTGATGAACATCATGCTCGTGTCGGTGACCGAGCGCACTCGCGAGATCGGGATCCGCAAGGCGGTAGGTGCCCGCCACAGCGACATCCTGGTCCAGTTCCTGGTCGAGGCCGTGCTCGTGTCGTTCTTCGGCGGCGTCGCGGGGGTGATCGCCGGGATCATCGGCAGCCAGTTCAAGATCGCCGGTGTGCAACCGGTGATCGCGCCCTACTCGATCGCGCTCGCGTTCGGCGCCGCGGTCTTGACCGGGCTCTTCTTCGGGACCTATCCAGCCGGCCGCGCCGCGGCGCTCCGGCCGATCGAGGCGCTCCGCTTTGAGTGATCAGCCTTTGAGCGACCAGCCTGAACAACAAACCAGAGGTATCGAGATGAACGCCATCCCCTACGACAGGCCCGAGGAGGAGTGGAACAGCTATCCGGAGGGGACCGAAGAGGAGTTCGGGCTCCCCGGGCGTCCTCGCCGGCAATGGTTCAACCGCAAGAGCGCGGCGCTGTTCGCGGTCGTGCTCGGCGCGATCGGTTTCTATGCCGGCGTACGCGTCGAGAAGAGCCAGGTGTCGAGCTCGAGCTCTAGCGCCGGCGCACTGGGAGCGGGCGGCGGCGCGGCGGCACTCCGGGCCGCGGCGGCGCGCGGCAGTGGCGCCACGGGTAGTGGCGCGACCGGCGCCAGTGGATCCGGCGCGGCTTCCCGCGCCGGCGCGGCCAGTGGCGGCTTCCGCGCCCTGTTCGGGGCTGGTGGCGCTGCCGGCGCGGCCGGTGGCGCCGGCGCGACCTTCGGAACGGTCAGCAGCATCAGCGGCAACAACCTTTACATAACGGAGACCTCCGGCAACACGGTGAAGGTCACGCTCTCGAGCGCGACCAAGGTCACCAAGAACGTGTCGGTCGGAAAGAAGGCAGTGCGCCCGGGCGACACCGTCGTCGTCGCCGGCGCGAAGAACTCTGACGGCACCGTCGCGGCGACCACGCTGAGCGACACCGGTGCCGGAGCCGCCGCCGCCGCGGGCGGCAGCGGCTCGAGTAGTAGCAGCAGTGGCAGTAGCAGCAGCGGCTCCTCCGCAGTCAGCTCGCTCTTCGGGAGCGGGGGCGGATGAGCAACAGGCTCTCTTCCGCGGTCGGTCCCCGTTCGGGGCGGGGCGGATGAGAGCTTCATTTACGAAAGGAAGCAGTGTTGAAAGTGTTTGACGTTCGATCCAGGCGAGTGGCGGTAGCGCTCGTCACCCTCGTTGCCGGTGGCGCACTCGCCGCATGCGGCAGCGCCAGCAGCTCGAGTAACACCACGAGCAGTACGACGGCTTCGGCCTCGGCGTCCGGCTCCTCCTCCGGGGCGGCGGCGGGCGGCGGCGCTAACAGCGCCCGGCGCGCGCAGCTGGTCTCCTGCCTGAAGGCGCACGGGGTGACCCTGCCGGCGCGTCCACCCGGCGGAGGGCCCCCGGCCGGCGGCGCCAGCGGCAGCGGTAGTGGCACCGGCACAACAGGCACCGGAACGGGCACGACCCCGCGCCGTGGCTTCTTCTTCGGTGGCGGTGGCGCGAACATCACGCCGAAGATGCGGGCCGCGTTCCAGGCGTGCGGCGCACGGTTCGGCTTCGGTGGAGGCGGTGGCGCGTTCCGCGGGCGGATCTCGCACACGGCGATCACGAGCTTCGTGACGTGCGTCAAGCAGCACGGCTACAACCTGCCGGCCCCGAACTTCTCCGGCAAGGGGCCGATCTTCCCCCGGAACATCGAGACCAACGCGAAGTTCCAGGCGGCCAGCAAGACCTGCCAGCACCTACTGATCCCGGCGCGGCCGAGTGGCGGGTCGAGTGGGGGAACCAGTACGACATCGGGAGCCTGACGCCCACTCGGGAGTTGACATGAAGATCAAACTGCCATCGAACGTGCGTACCGGCCCGCCTACGGGCGCCGGTGTTCCCGAACCTCCGGAGCCGGCGACGACGCCCGTCGGGGAGCCGGCGACTACGCCGCCCGCCGGGCCGGCGGCGCCGGTGGAGCCCCTCGTTCCACCGCCGGTCGCCGCGCCGGGCGTCGAGCCGGAGGCCGGTACGGCACCCGGTTCCAAGCCCGGGCTATGGGCGGGCGAACAGACGCCGGCGGGGTCCGTGATCGGTCAGGTGCTGCCGATGTACTTCGTCGGCGACGAGTCGCACTCGATGGCGGGTGAGCCAATCGCGGCCGTCAACCAGGGGCTGATCGACCTCCGCGACGAGGTGGCCAAACATCCTCTGATCGGCAAGAAGGTGCGGTTCGGGATCATCACGTTCGCCGAGACCGCGCAGACACGCCTCGAGCTGTCGGAGCTGAGTGAGGACCTCGTGCTCCCGACGCTATCGCCGCGTGGCCGCGGGACGAGCTACGCGAGCGCGCTCGAGGCGTTGCGCCAGACGATCCCCGCCGACGTCGCGCTGCTCAAGGGCAACGGCTACCAGGTTCACCGCCCGTCGGTGTTCTTCCTCAGCGACGGCCTGCCCACCGAGAAGCCCGACAAGTGGCAGGCGCGCCTGGCGGAGCTCAAGGATCCGAGCTTCCGGGAGCGGCCGAACATCCTCGCGTTCGGCGTCGGCGAGGCCGACCCGGAGGTGATCGGGGTGCTCGCGAGCTCGCCGCGTTACGGGTTCATGATGACCCAGGGGGCGTCCACCGCGGGCGCGATCGCCGAGTTCGCGGCGTCGATGCTGAACTCGATGGTCGCCTCCGCCGAGCGGCTGGATCGCGGCGAGCGCACGATCGAATTCGAGAAGCCGGAGGGCTTCGTCCAGCTCGACGCGCCGCTCGTGTAGCGTCGAGCGATGACTGCCGCCGGACGCTCCGCGTCGACCCGCCGTCGGGTCCGATTGGCACGCGGGCCGGTGACGATCGGAGAGCCGGCCGCGGCGATCGAGGCTCGGCTCGCCGCGGCGGAACCGTACCGACCGGACACGATCGCCGACGGCGGCACCGCGTTCGGGCTGACGGTGAGGGCGGCCTCGGTCCGGGGCCTGTACAAGCGCTACACCGGCGGTCCGCGGCAGGACGACCTCTGCCTGCGGTTGCATGCGGATTCCGGCACGCTGATCGCCGGGGTTGCGGACGGCGTGTCGGGGGCGTCGCGCTCCGACCTCGGTGCCGCGCTCGCCGTTCGCTACGCGACGGCCGCGGTCGCGCGCCAGCTCGATGACGGTTGCGGGTCGGTCGACTGGGGTCCTGTGTTCGAACAGGCCGCTTGGGCGTTGGTCGAGGAGCACCGGCGCGCCTGCGGGGACGCCGGCGCCGGGGTGGAGGAGGCCTCCGGGTCGCTGGCCACGACGCTGCTGGTCGCGGCGGTCCGCGGGTCGGACGTGGAGGTGGCCGCGGTCGGCGACTCGCCGGCGTTCCTGCTGCGGGGCAGGGTCTACGATGCGGTCGTGGGCGAGCCTGAACGCTTCGACGGGTTGGTCGGGGGTGGGGTGGACGCGCTGCCGCGGTCGGCGGGCGCGGCTCTCGCTTCACGGTGCTCGCTCGAGTCCGGATCCGTCCTGCTGCTCTGCACCGACGGTTTGGCGATGCCGCTCGCCGGCGGCGCCGGGGAGGTCGGCGCCACGCTCGCGCGCGAGCTCGCGCGCCCGCCGGACGTCGTCGACTTCGCACGGTTGCTCGACTTCAGCCGCAGCACCTACGACGACGACCGAAGCCTGATCGCCGTCTGGGGACCGGCCCGGTGAGCGCCCTCGTCGACGTGGGAGCCGGGGTCGAGCGCCGCGCGATCGGGGTGCAGGAGTTCGGCGAGCTCGTTCCGATCTCACGGTTCGGGGGCCAGGGCCGCGTGTACCGGCCGGCGGTCGTCCCCGCGGGGCTCGGGGCCGGGTCGGTGGTCGTGAAGCTGTACCGGCGAACGCCTCCGGCCGGCGCCGAACACGTCTTGAGGGAGATGGTCGCCTGGGGCCATCTGCTCGAGTCCGACCAGCGGTCGAGTCTGGAGCGGGTCGCCGCGTGGCCGCTGGCGATCGTCCGGACGGGCGACGTCGCCACCGGGATCGCGATGCGCGACGTCAGCGGACGGTTCTCCGCGCCGTTCGTGATGCCGAGCGGCCGCCGCGACAGCGTCCTGCTCACACTCGAGCACCTGCTCGGAGCCGACGACTACCTGCAGATGCGCGGCCTCGGCGTCCGGCTGGACACGTTCAGCCGTGCCGAGGTGGCCGAGCGGATCTGCGACGCGCTGGCGTTCCTGCACCGGCACGCGATCGTCGCCAGCGACATCGCCCCGAACAATGTGCTGATCGCGTTCGGCGCCGGCGACGAACCCGAGGTCTGCTTGATCGACTGCGACTCGATGGTGTTCCACGGACGCCAGGCGCTCACACCCGTCCAGACCGGCGACTGGGAGCTGCCGGTCGGATTTAGCGAGTCGCCCAACACGAGGGCGGCCGATGCGTACAAGCTCGGGCTCGTGGTCCTGCGCCTGTTCGCGCGTTCGCACGACGCGCGGGCGGCGGGCCCGCACACCCAGCACGTTCCGGCCGAGCTCCGGGGGCTGCTGGGGCGGGCGCTGGCCGCCGACGCGGTGAACCGGCCGCCGGCCGGCGAGTGGCAGCGGGCGCTGCGCGGGCTGCTTGCCGACGGTCGCATGAACGAGCGCTACCCCGGTCCTGCGCCGACGCCGCGGGTGCTGGTCCGGCGCGCTTCGCCGGCGCCGGATCCGGAGGTGGCGGTGGTCAGCGGTCCGGGCGGGGGCGGGCGATCGGTGGCGCCCGGTGGACTTGCGCGGGCGGCCGCCGCGGCGGCGCCGGCGTTGCCGGCGCTCCAGTTGAACGGCGCGTTATGGCTCAAGCGAGCGGTCGTGGTGGCGTGGATCGTCGCCGGAACCGCGGTGCTCCTGCTCGTCCTGTCCCGGCTGTTCGCCGCTGCGATCCCCGTGCCCGACGGCGGCAGCGCCGGCTCCGGCTCGCAGTTCGGGCCGCGGCGCCGGCTCGCAATTCGGGCCGGGCGCCGGCAACCGCTACCTCAACCAGTACTACGCCGTCCCCGGGCGCCGCCTGGAGCTGACGGTTCCGCCGACCGCCAGCCAGGTCCCCTAACGGTCACTTACGGAGACCTGACGGGTCGAGTCATACGCTGCCGAGCGCGACGAAAGTGCGCCTCGTCGCTTGCGGATCGACTCCCCGAACCCCGCAGCTGGGGACCGGCGGCGGCCCCGGGTCGTGACTCCCGCCCGGGTCCGCCAGCCGGTCCGCAGACCGTGCCGCGGTTTCGATCTAGTGGTGGCGGCGGGCGCGGGCGAACAGGGTCGCCGCCGCGTAGCCCGCGCCGGCGATCCCGATGATCGCGCTGCTGGGAGGGAGCGCGGCGAGCTCGTAGCTGAGCGCGAGCCCGCCCCACATCGCCGTCACTGCGATCAGCGCGGACAGGGCGAGCCCGCGGTACGGTCTGGCGGTGAGCTGGTGGGCGGCACCCGCCGGCGCCGCCAGCAGCCCCAGCAGCAGCAGCGCGCCGACGGCTTGCGTGCTCTCGGCGGTGACGACCGCGAGCAGCGCCAGGAACCCGACCCCGAGCGCGCGCGCCGGCACGCCGCGGACTGACGCCAGCTCCGAGTCGAGCGTGGTGAGCAGCAGTGGGCGCAGCGCGAGCAGCACGCCGGCGGACACGACCAGGCCGATGGCCGCGGCGAGGCGCGAGCCGCCCGGGCTGAGCGAGTAGATCGAGCCGAACAGCGTGTTTGCGGCCGCGATCCCGGTCCCCCCATTGGCGCTCGTGGCGAGGACGGCGAGGAGCAGCACCCCGATCCCGAGGATCCAGGCGAACACCGTGCCGATCACGACGTCGTCCGCCTGTCCGCGGCGGCCGAGGGCTCCCATTCCCCCGGCGACCGCGAGCGTCAGCACGAACAGCCCCACGCGCTCGTCGAGGCCGACCACGGCGGCGGCGACGGCGCCGACGAACGCCACATGGGTGAGTGCGTCGCCGGCGAACAGCTGGCCGCGGAGGACGACGAACCAGCCGACGACGCCGCACCCCAGCGCGATGAACGTGCCGGCGAGATACGCGTTGCGGACGAAGTCGTGGGCGAACATCAGGCACCCCGGCGGCCGGCGCGGCGGCGGGCCGTCGCGTGCCACAGGCGGGCCGCGAGGTAGAGGGCGAACGCGAAGCTCGTCACGTAGAAGCCGACGGGGTAGATCGAGAAGTACGCGACGCCGAGGCCGAGCCACACGACCACGAGCGCGAACACGATGCTCAGGACCAGTCCGGGGCCGGGGCGCATCGTGAGCTGCTGGGCCGCGGCCGGCGGGGCCACCAGCAGCGCGAACACGAGCAGCGCGCCGGTGATCTGGCTGGTCGCGGCGACGGCGAGCGCGAGCACGAGCAGGAATCCGAGGTCGAGCGCCGCCACGGGCAGCCCGCGGGCGCGAGCGACCTCGGGATCGATCGTCTCGAGCAACAGCGGCCGAGTCGCCAGCGCCACCACGGCGAGCGCGGCGATCGCGACCAGCAGCAACACCAGCACCTGCCCGCGGCTGACCCCGAGGAACGTGCCGAACAGGAGCGTCTCAGTCCCGCCGAGGACGGCATGGTTCAGCGACAGGAACAGGTACCCGGCAGCCAGCCCGACCGTCTGGACCGTGGCGATCGTCGCGGTCTCGGCGCCGGAGCCGCGGCCGGGCGAGCCGAGGCCTGGCGAGCTTCGGGCGCCGCGCATCAGCAGCGCCGCGCCGCCGCATGCAAGGTAGTAGCCGAGTGCCGTGGGCAGGCCGGCAAGCGCGGCGCCGGCGGCGCCTGGGAACGCCATCACCGACAGCGTGTGGCCCGCAAAGGTCTGCCGGCGCAGGACCATGTACCAGCCGACCACCGCCGCGAGGACCGCGACGATCGTCCCCGCCTCGAGCGCGTTGACCATGAACGGAAACGTGAACAGCGCGTTGAGGTCGTCGATCGGGTTGGGCGAGATCGTCGGGGTCATCGGTTCAGTCGTGCACGTGGTCGTGGTCGTGCGGGTGGTCGTGCTCGTGGCGGGCGCCGTGGTAATGGGGCGCCTCGGGCTGGCCGACGACCACGAGGCGCCCGTCTGCGGTCCTGAGCACCTCGATTGGGGTCCCGTACAGCTCGCTGAGCTTGGCCGAGGTGATCACCTCGTCGACCGATCCGCTGGTCGCGCGGCCGCCGGCCATGTAGATCACGTGGTCGAGATAGCCGAGCAGCGGGTTGACGTCGTGGGCGACGAGCAGAACCGACACGCCCTCGCTCGAGCAGATGCGCCGCAGCAGCGCGGCGACCGACGCCTGATTGGGCAGGTCGAGGCTGTCGAGCGGCTCGTCGAGGATCAGAAGCTGAGGGCTGCGGACCAGCGCCTGGCCGATCAGCAGCCGCTGCTGCTCGCCACCGGACAGCTCGCCGATCGCCCGATGGGCGTAGCCGGTCGCGCCGACCGTCTCGATCACTTCGCCGACGCGTCCGGATTCGGCCCTACGTCGTTCGCGGGCGGCGCCGGTGAGTGCGACCGGCAGCCCCCACCGCGTCCCGTCGATGCCGAGGCGCACGAGGTCGATCCCGCGGATCCGCGTCGAGGAGTCGAACGCGTGACGCTGGGGCAGGTACCCGATCGCCGCGCGGGCCTGTGCCGGCGGGCGCCCGAGCACGGTCACCTCGCCCGATTCGAGCGGGAGCAGGCCGAGGATCGCGCGCATGAGCGTCGACTTGCCGGCGCCGTTGGGGCCGAGCACCGCGACGAACTGGCCGCGCCCGACCGTCAGCCCGACGTCGCTGAAGACCCGCTTCCCGCCGAGTCGGACCGAAGCGTTCGTCAGCTCGGCGGCGGTGGTGGCCTCAGTTGTGCTCGGCTCCGTGGTGGTCATCGTCCCGTCGCCTCGTGAAGCGCGCGCTCGATCCCCTCGAGCTGCGCCACCTGCCACTGCTCGAACGTGTCGGTCTGCGGCGACAGCGTCTCGGTCACGGTGGCGATCGGGATGTGGTTCGCGCGGGCGATCGAATTGAGTTGCTGGATCTCGGGCGTCTCGTTCTGGCTGTTGTAGATCCAGACCTTGATCTGGTGGCTCGTGATCTGCCGTTGCGCGGTGATCGTGTCCTGAGCGCTGACCTCGGTGCCCTCGCTGACCGCCTTCATGAAGCTCGCCGGCGTGATCAGGTTCAGGCCGAGCGCCGGCGCCTGGAGCGCGAAGATGCTCTCGGACGCGCCAACTGCCGTGCCGGCGTAGCGGGCTTTGATCTGTGCGATCAGCGCGTGGTAGCTCGCGAGGTCGTGCGTCTCGAATGCTTTGAGTTGGCGCGCGTAGTAGGCGGCGTGCGTGGGATCGAGCTTCTCGAGGTCGGCGGCGATCCTGTTCGCCACCACCTCGACCTCGGCGGGGTCGTACCAGCGATGCGGGTTGTCTCCGTCGTGCAGCCCGAACAGGTTGCCGACGGTCAGCACGATCCGGGCGCCGTCGGGATTCGCATCGAGCAGCTTCGGCGCCCACGGGTCGTAGCCGACGCCGTTGACGATCGCGAACTTGGACATGGCCATCGCGCGAGCGTCGCTGGCGGTGGGCTCATAGGAGTGAGGGTCCTGGGCGGGGTTCGTGATGATGCTCTGCACGTCGGCCTTGTTGCCCGCGATCTGCTTGGCGATCGAGCCCCAGAAGTTCTCGGCCGCGACCACGCTGACGCCGGTCGTGCTCGCGTTCGAGATGCCGCCACAGCCGGCGAGGAGGAGGACGAGCGCGAGCGCCACGAGGAGGGCAGGGACGACGGCTCGGGAACGGGCAATGGCGGACCGCATCGCCGACAAAACCTAGCAAAAAATAAGACTGAATCTCAGAATTATTCTTGTTTGCCGGGATGACGGGTAAGCTCTAGACCGTATGGCAGCCTCTTCCGTGATGGCCCCAGCGACTCCGGATACAACCTGGAGCGAGCACGTGCACGAGGTGCTGGCGCGGGCGGGCCTCAAACGCGGCGGCGCCCGTCAGCGGATCATTGACCTGCTGGCCACTGAGCCGTGCGCTCTGAGCGCGGTCGAGATCGAGGATGCGCTCCGCGCGCAGGGCAAGCCGACCGGCCGCGCGAGCATCTACCGCGTGCTCGATCTACTGGTAGACCACGGGCTCGTCGAGCGCGTGGCCGTCGGCGACGGGCAGTCGCGGTTCGAGCGCTCGGAGGCGGGCGGGGAGCATCACCACCACCTCTTGTGCGAGCAGTGCGGGAAGCTGGTGGCGTTCGACGATCCCGCGCTGGAGCGCGCGATCGACGACCTGTCCTCGCGGCTCGGCGTGCGGGTCGAGCATCACGACGTGGTGCTGCGCGGCGCGTGCGAGCAGTGCGAATGACCGCGCCCCGCGCGCGTCACCAAGCGTCGACGTACGGGCGCTTCTTCGTCTGGCGCGCGCGCCAGTCGTCTCGGGCGTCGTCGTCGAACAGGGTCGCGATCCAGCGCCGGCTATCGGCCGGATCGATCACGTCGTCGATCTCGAAGTAGGCGGCCATGTTGAGACCCTTGCCTTTTTCGTAGGCGGCGGCAACGGCATCGTCGAAGGCTCGCGCGCGTTCCTCCGGATCCGCGATCGACTCGAGCTCGCGGCGCATGCCCAGCCGCACCGCGCCCTCGAGCCCCATCGCCCCGAACTCCGCCGTGGGCCAGGCCACCGTGAACAGCGGTGCCTTGAAGCTGCCCGCGGCCATCGCCTGAGCCCCGAGGCCGTAGCCCTTGCGGAGCACGATCGTTCCCGTCGGCACGCTCAGGTTCGCGCCGGTCAGGAACATGCGGGAGAGGTGTCTGACGGTGGCGGTCTCCTCCGCCTTAGGCCCGACCATGAAGCCGGGCGTGTCGCACAGGAACAGCAGCGGCAGCCCGAACGCGTCGCACAGCTGCATGAACCGGGCGGCCTTGTCGGCGCCCTCGGCATCGATCGCGCCGCCGAGATGTGCCGGATTGTTGGCGATCACGCCGAGCGGCCTGCCGTTGTCCGCCCGGGCGAGCACGGTGACGATGCCGGCGCCGAACCCGCGGCGAAGCTCGAGCACGTCGTCGAGCAGGGCGTCGATGACCGTGCGAATCTCATACACGCGCTTGCGGTTGGCCGGGATGAGGTCTCTGAGCGCGTCCGGATCGGTCTGCGCTCCCGGCTCGGTCGCGGTCCCATTGAAGTACGACAGGTAGCGCTTGGCGGCCGCCACCGCCGCTTCTTCGTCGGCCACGCGGAGGTCGACGACGCCGTTTGCGTCCTGCACGTCGATCGGGCCGACGTCCCCCGGGTCGTACGCGCCGAGGCCGCCGCCCTCGATCATCGCCGGTCCGCCCATCCCGATGCTCGAGTCCTCGGTGGCGATCACCACATCGCAGCAGCCGAGCAGCGCCGCGTTGCCGGCGAAGCAGTAGCCCGACGCGATCCCGACCAGCGACACCAGGCCGCTCAGGCGCGCGAACAGATGGAACGCACGGCAGTCGAGCCCCGCGACGATCGGCCAGTCGACGTCGCCCGGCCGCCCGCCGCCTCCCTCCGCGAACAGCACGACCGGCACGCGACGGCGCTCGGCGAGCTCGAACAGCCGGTCCTTCTTCTGATGGTTGCGCATCCCCTGCGTGCCGGCGAGCACGGTGTAGTCGTAGGACATGATGATCGCCGGCGCGCCGTCGATCGTTGCGGTTCCGCCGACCAGCCCGTCCGCGGGCGTGCGTTCTATTAGCTCCTCGCGTGGGCGCCGGCGCTCCTGCGCGGCAAACATCAGCGGTCCGTACTCGACGAAGCTGCCGGGGTCGACGAGGTCCGCGACGTTCTCGCGCGCGGTGCGCCGGCCCTGCTCTCGACGCTTGGCGACGGCGTCCGGACGGGCGGCGTCGAGCGTCTGGTCGTGGCGTGCTGTGACCGCTTTGAGGTCGTCGCGGCTCGCGGCTGGGGCGGTGTCTTTCGCTTTGTCCGCGCCCGGGCTCGCGTGTCCCGGCGCAAGGACCGCGAGCAGCTGCCCCTCGTCGACGGTGTCGCCGACCGCGACCTCGAGGCTGCGGACGACGCCGTCGACCTCGGCCGGGATCTCGTGCTCCATCTTCATCGCCTCGAGCACGACGAGCGCCTCGCCGGCTGTGATGCGATCGTCGGTGTTGCGAGCGATCGCGATCACCGTACCCGCGAACGGGGCGTGCAGCGGGAGGTCGGGCATACCCGACGAACGCTACGCGACGACCTCGCGGACCGCCGCCGCGAGGATTTCCTCCGGTGAGGCGTTGTCGCCGGCGTTGGCCGACATATGCGACCAGGTGACGTTGCCGTCGGGGCGGACCACCAGTGAGCCGCCGAGCTGAGCCGCATCTCCCACGGTTCGGGTTTGGATGCGGCGGCTGCGCGCGCCGGCGAGCAGGCCCTTCGAGACGCTCTGTGGGCCGAAAAGCTCGGACGTATTCGCGACCTTGGCACCGGCGGCCCGATAGCTGACCCGCCCCTCATCGGCGAGCACCGGAAGCTGGATCCCCTGCCGCCGTCGGAACTGGGCCGCGTCGCGCGGAGTCGCTTGTCCGATCAGTATGAGGCCGACGCCGGCCGCCTTGAACTCGCCCCGGGCGCGATCCAACTGGATCGCGTGATCCTTACAGAGAATTCACCCGTAGTGCCGGAGCCAGATGAGCGCCGCCGGGCGCTCGCTCCAGAGGTCGCCAAGACGGACGTCGTGGCACTCGTGGTCGGGCAGGACGATTTCGGCGAGCTCGTCCGCCCGGGACGGCGCGCTCGGTTTGTTGCCGGCGGGCATGCGCGCCCAAAGCTACTACGGGATACTCCCGGAGTGGCGGAAGCCGAGCCCAAGCTCCTCTGGACGCCCTCGCCGGCGTGGATCGAGCGGACGACGCTGACGCGCTACCAGGCGTGGCTGGACGAGAAGCACGACCTGGCGTTCGAGAGCTACCACGACCTGTGGCGCTGGTCGGTGACCGACCTCCAGGGGTTCTGGAGCTCGCTGATCGAGTTCCTGGGCGTTCGGTTTGCCGAGCCGCCGCAGCGCGTGTTCGGCAACCAGACGATGCCCGGGGCAAAGTGGTTCCCAGGCTCGCGTCTCAGCTACGTCGAGCACGTGTTCGCCGGCAAGGACCCGTCGGCGCTGGCGATCCAGCATGCGTCGGAGTCCCGGGAGCTGGCTTCGATCACCTGGGGCGAGCTGCGGGCGTTGACGGCTTCGATCGCCGCGGGACTGCGGGCGTCGGGCGTGGGCGAGGGCGACCGAGTCGCCGCGTACATGCCGAACATCCCCGAGACGGTCGCGGCGCTGTTCGCGTGCGCCTCGATCGGCGCCGTGTGGTCCTCGGCCGCCCCCGAATTCGGGGTGCGAAGCGTCGTCGATCGGTTCTCGCAGATCGAGCCCAAGGTGCTGCTGGCTGTCGATGGCTACCGGTATGGCGGCAAGGACTTCGATCGGGGGGACGCGGTTTCGCGTATCGCGGCCGAGATCCCGTCGCTCTCTCGCGTTGTTCGGCTCGGTTACCTGGACGGGTCGGGGTGGGAGGACGGGTTCCTGGGACCGGAGGACTCGGAGCTCGAGTTTGCGCAGCTTCCGTTCGACCACCCCCTGTGGGTCTTGTATTCCTCCGGAACCACCGGGCTGCCGAAGCCGATCGTCCACGGGCAGGGCGGGATCCTGCTCGAGCACCTGAAGAAGGCGTGGCTGCATCTCGATGCGCAGGCCGGCGACCGGATGTTCTGGTTCACCACTACCGGCTGGATGATGTGGAACTTCATCGTCGGGGTGCTGCTCAGCGACGCGTCGATCATCCTGTTCGACGGGAATCCGGGGTATCCATCGCTGGGGACGTTGTGGGACCTCGCGGCGGACAGCGGGATGACCTGCTTCGGCACGAGCGCGGCATTCATCGCCGCGTGCATGAAGGACGGGCTGACGCTGCGTAGCGAGGAGCGGGATCTGAGTGCGTTGCGGTCGGTCGGCTCGACGGGATCGCCGCTGTCGCCCGAGGCGTTCGAATGGGTCTACGAGCAGCTCGGCTCCGACACGTGGCTGTTCTCGACGTCGGGCGGCACCGACCTGTGCACCGCGTTCGTCGGTGGCGTGCCGACGCTGCCGGTGTACATGGGCGAGCTGCAGGCCCGGTCACTGGGAGCGGCGGTCGAGGCGTGGGATGTGGACGGCAAGCCGCTGATCGGCGAGGTGGGCGAGCTCGTGATCACCAGGCCGATGCCGTCGATGCCGGTGTTCTTCTGGGGGGACTCGGATGGGACGCGCTACCGGGACAGTTACTTCGAGATGTACCCGGGCATCTGGCGCCACGGCGACTGGATCGAGATCACCTCGCGCGAGACCGCGATCATCTACGGGCGCTCGGATTCGACGATCAATCGCGGCGGGGTGCGGATGGGCACTTCCGAGATCTACCGGGCCGTGTTGGCGGTCGACGCGGTGATCGACGCGCTGGTCGTCGACGTGCCCCGGGAGGGCAGCGAGGCCTGGATGCCGCTGTTCGTGGTACTGCGCGAGGGCGTTTCGCTCGACGACTCGCTCGTATCGGAGATCCGCCGGCGGGTGCGCGAGGACTGCTCGCCCCGGCACGTGCCCGACGAGATTCGGCAGATTTCCGAGGTCCCCCGGACGCTCTCCGGGAAAGTGTTGGAAGTCCCGGTCAAGCGAATCCTGATGGGGACGCCACCCGAACAAGCCGCCTCCCGCGAGTCGCTCGCGAACCCAGCGGCTCTCGATTACTTCGTGAGTCTCGCCCCATAGGGGGAGAACTCCGCCCGCCACCGGGCTCTTATCTGTGCGTTGCTGGAAAAGGCCCCGTATTGGGGCCAAATCCAGCACGCCTCGGTGGTGGCGGTGGGCGAACGACTACACAAGGCGATTGCGGCCCTGGCCCGTAAGCAACATGGGTACGTGACCCGGGAGCAGCTGCTGGCGCTTGGCGTCGGACGGCGTGCGATCCAGCACTGGGTGGGGGTCGGCTGGCTCATCCGTGTCTATGCCGGCGTCTACGCCGTCGGGCACATCCCATTGGGGCAGCAGGCTCGGGCCAATGCCGCCGCGCTCGCGTGCGGCGACGGCGCTGTCCTCAGCCACGCCTCAGCCGCGGCGCTCTGGAAATACGTAAAGCAGTGGCCACGCCACTTCGAGGTGATTGCGACCTGGGACCGGCGCCGCGAGGGCATCAAGGTCCATCGGGCAAAGACGCTCACGCGCAGCGACATCACGCGCCAGCTCGGCGTCCCGGTAACGAGCCCGGCGCGCACGGTGTTCGACATGACGCCACGGCTCAGGACCGAAGCCGCGCTCAGACGTTTCGTCAACGACGCGCGTCTGACCCGCACGTTCCGCTTATCAGACCTCGACGAGCTGCTGGTCCGCCACCCACGCCATCCCTCGACCAGCCGCCTGATGCCATTCGTACAGACGCGTGGCGGACCGACTAGGTCGGAGTTCGAGGACCGGTTCACTGCATTCGCGCGCGAGTACGGCTTGCCGACGCCGGTCACGAACACTCGGCTGCTGGGATTCGAAATCGACGCTCTGTTTCCCGAGCACCGCTTGATCGTGGAGCTCGACGGCTGGGACTTTCACTCCGACCGCGGAAGCTTCGAGAGCGACCGGGATCGAGACGCGGAACTGCTCGCAGCGGGCTATCAGACGATCCGTATCACCTGGGAGCGGCTCAAATCACAGCCGGCGCGCGAGGCGGCCCGGCTGCGCGCGATCCTCGAACGTCTTGCAACCTGAAGTTCTTATGCTTCTCTAAAACTCGCCTGAAAGAGTGCCGGCCACGGGCGCGCCGTCAACGGAGCGCCCGGCCAACTGGAGGAGCGCACGTTGCATCGCAGTCTCAAGCGGAACCTCGTGATCGGGTTGGCGGCCTTGGGCGTGGCCGCGTTTGCCGGTGGCGCGTACGCCGCCACGCAGAGTTCCGGTCCGAGCACGCGGCAGGCGTTCCTGAACGACGTGGCCAAGCGGCTCCACGTCACGCCACAGCAGTTGAGCTCGGCCCTCAGCGGCGCAACGACCGATGAGCTCCAGGCGGAGGTCAAGGCTGGCCAGATCACTCAGGCGCAGGCGAACGCGCTCGAGCAGCGGCTCAAGAACGGCGGCCCGGCGCCGCTCTTGCCGCTGACTCCGGGACTCGCCGTCCCGCGCCCGTTCCCCGGGTTCCCAGGGGCTCCCGGCCGGGTGCCGTTCGGCGCCGGCCCGCTCGGCCACGGGTTTGCCGGCTTCGGTCTCGGCGGCGCCGCGAGCTACCTCGGGCTCACCAATGCGCAGCTGATCCAGCAGCTGCAGAGCGGGAAGTCGCTGGCGCAGATCGCGACCTCCAAGGGCAAGACCGTCGCGGGCCTCGAGCAGGCGATGACCGCCCCGATCAAGAAGGCGCTCGACGCGGCCGTCGCCCGCAAGGCGATCACCGCCGCGAAGGAGAAGCAGATCCTCAGCCGCCTCTCGGCCAGCCTCAGCCAGCGGATCAACCAGAAGGGTCTCCCCGCCCCCAAGGCGCTGCGCGGCTTGTTCCGAGCCGGCCCGGGGCACCCGTACGGCCCATACCGCCCCGGGAATCCCCCGCAGGGCCCCGGGTTCGTCCCGCCGCCCGGTGCCGCTCCCAAGGCGCCGACCACGCCCAAGACGCCGGCCCAGCCCGGCGCCCTGCCGCAGCTGTTCATGCCGGCGCCCACGGCGTAGCCGCGACTCTTACGCGGCTCTCATTGATTTCTGACTGGTTTCTCATGGGTAGCTGCTGTACTGGGAGCACCGGAATAACAGCCATGCATTTGCTAGGAGACATCAACCCATGAAAGGCCTTAGCCGTCTGCTTCCGATCATCGGTGGCGCCATTGCCGGCGGGGCAATCGCGCTCGCCGTAGCGAACGGCAGCACAACCACGCACTCGGTCACCACGACGACCGTCGTGCAGCCGTCGAGCGTGCCCGCGGTACCAACCAGCTTCAGCAGCGGTCGCCCCGAGACGATCAACCAGATCTATCGCGCGGTCGGCCCCGGCGTGGTCGACATCACGACCTCCTCCACTCAGAACACCGGCGGCGTGTTCGGCTTCGGTCAGTCGCAGCAGACCGAGGGCGAGGGCGCCGGCGTCGTGTTCGACAAGAAGGGCGACATCATCACCGACGAGCACGTCGTGTCCGGAGCCAGCAAGATCACGGTGACGTTCCCGAATCAGGTCAAGGCGTCGGCGACGGTCGTCGGCTCGGACACGGGCGCTGACCTGGCGGTCATCCGGGTCCAGGGCGTCCCCGCGTCCCAGCTGCACCCGCTGACGATCGGCGACTCCAACGCAGTTCAGGTCGGCGACAGCGTGATCGCGATCGGCAGCCCGTTCGGTCTCCCGAACACGGTGACGGCGGGAATCGTCAGCGCCGTCGGTCGCACGATCAACGCGCCGAACCAGTTCACGATTCCGAACGCGATCCAGACCGACGCCCCGATCAACCCGGGCAACTCGGGTGGCCCGCTGCTCAACGCGGCCGGTGAGGTGATCGGGCTCAACGACCAGATCGAGACCAACAACACCAACGGCCAGGGCGAGGGCTCGAGCTCCGGCGTCGGGTTCGCGACCCCGTCGAGCAGCGACGCGCGGATCGCTCGCGACATCATCGCCACCGGCCAGGCGCACAACGCCTACGTCGGCGTGAGCCTCGACCCGACCGTGTCCGGTGGCGCGGCGATCGCGAAGAACAGCTCGACCGCCGGCGCGTCGCCGATCGTCCCGGGTTCGCCCGCGGCCAAGGCCGGCCTGGAGGCCGGCGACCTGATCACGGCCGTCAACGGCACGCCGGTCGCCTCGGTCAACCAGTTCGTGGCCACGATCGCCAACTACGCGCCCGGCGACACCGTGACCCTGACGGTCAACCGGAACGGACAGAGCAAGAGCATCAAGGTGACGCTCGGCGCCCAGCCGGCGAGCGCCACCAGCCAGAGCCAGAGCCAGCAGGGACAAGGCGGCGGCGGCTTGTTGACTCCGTAGCGAATCTCCTGGCAGCGGGGCATGAGCGAACTGTCGCGGCCGGCCCGAATGCCGGCCGCGGCAGTTAAGACGATGCGCGGCCGCTGCCTAAGAGCCGGCCGTTGAGGCCTGGTGGATCGTGCGCTCCATCAGCTCCCGGTGCACGCTCCGCGTTCGGCCCTCCCGCCGGTTCCACGTGCCCTCTGAATCGAGCGTCCAGGCGTTGGTGTCGTCGGCGAAGCAGCGTTCGAGCGTGTCCTCGAGCTCGAGCTGAAGCTCGGGATCTTCTACCGGCACGAGCAGCTCGACACGCGTGTCGAGATTGCGCGGCATCAGGTCGGCCGAGCCGATGTAGTACGTGCGGTCGTTGCCTCGATGGAACGAGTAGATCCGGGAGTGCTCGAGGAACCGCCCGACCACCGAGACGACGTTGATCGTCTCGCTGACGCCCGGCACGCCCGGTAGCAGGCAGCAGATGCCGCGGACGTTCAGGTCGATCGGGACGCCGGCCTGCGAGGCGCGGTAGAGCGCCTCGATGCACTGCTGATCGACGAGCGAGTTCATCTTCATCGCGATCCGCGCGGGCTCGCCCGCCTGGTGGGCGGAGATCGTGCGATCGATCTCCTCGATCAGCGGGCCACGCATCGAGTGAGGGGCCACGAGCACCTTCCGCTCGCGCGCTGGATGGCCGTAGCCGGTCAGCGTGTTGAACAGGTTCGCGACCTCCTGGCCGATCTCGCGATCGGTCGTGAACAGCCCGAAGTCCTCGTACAGCCGAGCGTTCTTCGCGTGGAAGTTGCCGGTGCCGATCATCACGTAGTGGCGCACGCCGCCGCGCTCCCGGCGAACGACGAGAATCGCCTTCGCGTGGGTCTTGAGACCCGGGATGCCGTGGACGACGTGGGCGCCCACTTCCTCCAGCGCGCGGGACCACCCGATGTTCTGGCGCTCGTCGAACCGCGCTTTCAGCTCCACCAAGCACACCGCCTGCTTGCCCTTCTCGGCCGCCTCGATCAGCGACGGGACCAGCGCCGAGTCGTCCGAGGTCCGGTACACGGTCATCTTGATCGCGAGCACGTTCGGGTCGTCGACGGCCTGCTTGACGAACCGCTCCACGCTCGTCGCGAACGACTGGTAGGGGTAGTGGACGAGCACGTCGCGAGTACGCATCGGGGCGAACACGTCGGGCTGGTCGTCCTGGTCCCCAGGGGTGGGGCCGAACGCCGGGTGGGTGATCGGCGTCCACGGCGGCTGGCGAATCTCCGGATGGCCCTCCAGGCCGGCGATCTGCCACAGGTCGCCGAAGTCGAGCATGCCCTCGACGTCGTAGACCTGGACCTCGTCGACGTCGAGCCAATCGATCAGCCGGCTGCGGAGCGCCGGATCCATGCCGGCGCCGACCTCGAGCCGTACGACCTCGCCGAAGCGCCGGCGCCGGAGTTCGTCCTCGACGGCCTGGAGGAGATCGTCGGCCTCGTCGGAGACCTCGAAGTCGGCATCGCGAGTGACCCGGAACAGGTCGTAGCTGATGATTTCCATGCCCGGGAACAGGGCGTCTAGATGCCTGGCGATGACCTGCTCGAGCGGGATGAACGTATCGGGCGAGATCTCTACGAACCGAGGCAGGACCTCCTTGGGCACCTTCACGCGCGCGTAGACCTCGTGGTCGGGGTCGGGGTCGTGGAGCCGGACGATCAGGCTCAGCGACAGGTTCGAGATGTAAGGGAACGGCCGGCCCGGGCCGATCGCGAGCGGCGTCAGCACCGGGAAGATCTCCTCGCGGAAGCGGCGCGCGATCAGGCTTTCCGGCGCCGAGGACTCCTCGCAACTGACGATGCGGATCCCGTCCCGGGCGAGCCCGGGGCGCACGATCTCCGTGAACTGGCGCGCTTGACGGCGGTCGAGCTCGCGTACCTTCTCGGAGATGCCCTGCAGCACCTGGGTCGGCGACAGGCCATCTGGCCCGCGGGCGTCCACGCGCGCGTCGAGCTGATCGTGGACGCCGGCGACGCGGACCATGAAGTACTCGTCGAGGTTGGTGGTGAAGATCGCGAGGAACTTCACCCGCTCCATCAGCGGCAGCGATTCGTCCTCGGCCAACTGGAGTACGCGGTCGTTGAAGTCCAGCCACGACAGCTCGCGGTTGACGTAGACCGCGGGGTCAGCGATCTCGCGGACAGGCGTGTCCGTCTCCGGGCGTCTGTCCGCAGGCGCGTCCGTAGCCGTGGTCTGCCCCGTGTCCAGTTGTGTTTCGCTCATGTCACTCCTACGTTCGCCTTGGCGATCGCGCTCAGCTCGGACGGGCGCAGCAGCGTGACCAGCTCGCCCTTCGAGATGGCCGCGAGGCCGCCCTTCTTCATCCTCGCCTGCGTACCGGTCAGATCATGGAGCAGCAGCGAGAACGACGGGTCGTGTCCGACGAGCAGCACGTCGGCGAGCCCGGCGGTGAGTGCCTCCACGTCAAAGGGCTCGCCCGACAGCGCTCGCTCGACCGTCACGGGCACACCCAACGGCTCGCACGCTCGCTCCGCGGTCTGCACCGCACGGAGCTTCGGACTGCTCAGGCAGGCGTCGAGATGGACTCCCAAGACCGCGAGCGTCCGGCCCGCGGCGTCGGCATGCATCGCGCCGCGCTCGGTCAGCTGGCGCTCGTCGTCCGGCAAGCCGTCTTCCGCTTCGGCGTGTCGCAGAAGCCAGAGCATGCAGACAACTCTAGTGGGAGTGGCAACTTCCTGGTGGCCGGCGGTGGGCCTGTCGGCGCCCGGCTAACCGATCAGCAGGCGCCGGCCGAACACGCGCTGGAACGCCTCGCCGTCGCCGTAGCGCTCGACGCTCCAGCGCGGCAGCGTCAGGTCGCCGGCGGCCTCGAGGTGCAGGTCGACGCCATGCCCGTTGGCGCGCAGCCGCGCCTCGCGGACCGACTGGTCGCGACCGCGCTCGAGGTGCTCGGCGAGCCGCAGGATCACCGAGCAGCGATCGAGCAGCTCCTCGTCGCCGGGGTCGGCGAGCGCGGCCAGCTCGCCGAGCTTGGCTGCGCCCTTGCGGTGGTAGCGCGTGATCTGGGCGATGAGCGCGCGCTCGCGCGGATCGAAGCCCGGCATCTCGGCGCTGACGATCAGGTAGGCCGAGTGCTTGTGATGGTCGTCGTAGGAGATCGTCATCCCGACGTCGTGGAGCATCGCGGCCGCCCACAGCAGCTCCCGCTCCCCGGGGAGAGGCTCGAACAGGCCGGCGCCCGACAGCGAGTCGAACATCTGCAGCGACAGCAGCGCGACGTGCTCGACGTGGCGCAGGTCCGATTCGTACTGGATCGCGAGGTTGCGCACGCCGGCCACGCGGACGTCCTCGAACAGCGGCTCCGGAGAGTCGGCAAGCAGCTCGCGGGCGATGAACACGCCGTCGCGAAGGCTGGCCTCGGTGACCTCGATACCGGCGAACCCGCCCAGCTCCACCACCGTCTCGATCACCAGCGCGGACGCGAGGATGATGTCGGCGCGCCCGACCTTGATGCCGGGTACGTCTCCGCGGTCGTCCACGGGCAGCGCCGCCAGCGTCTGGACGAGCTCGGCGAGCATCTCGCGTGTGATCACGAAGCCCTGCACGCCGATGTCGGGCTGGTCGGCCATGCGCTGGGCGGCGGCGGCAAGGTTGCGCACGGCGCCGCCCATGCCGACGATCCGGTTGCCGGCGCCGGAGAGCCCGGCCTCATCGGCCAGCATGTCCCGCACGTGCGCCCGCACCCTCTGCAGGTCCCGCTTCTTCGCCGGACCAGACCCGGGGAGGAACTGCTCGGTGACCCGCACGGCGCCCAGCGGGTACGAGTGCAGCGACACGGTGCGGCGGTCCGCCACCTCGATCACCTGGATGCTGCCGCCGCCCGTCTCGAGCACGATCCCGTCGGTCATCGTCGAGCTGTTGATCGCCGCCACATAGCCGAACCGCGCCTCGTCCTCGTCGGAGATCACCTCGATGTTCAGGCCGCTGGCGGCGCGGGCCGCCTTCAGGAACATCTCGCCGTTGGTGGCGTCGCGGATCGCGCTGGTCGCGACCGCGTGGACGGCGTCCGGGCCGATGCCGTGCGCCGCGCAGAAGTGCTCGAACACCGCGAGTGTCTCCAGCCCCCGTCCCATCCCGGCCTCGCTGAGGCGGCCGGTCTCCGCCAGGCCGGCGCCGATCCGGACGGTCTCGAAGATCTCGTCCGTGAGCTTCCACCAGTCGCCGGGTTCGAACATGTACACGACCAGGCGCCACGAGTTCGAGCCGAGGTCGATAACGGCGACCTGCCGGACGTCTTCGCCCCCCTGGCCCGTCGCCCGAGTCGATCTCCAGCTCACGTGGACACAATGATCCGTGCGGTGTCGGACGAAACCACCCCGAACCGTGTCACGATGGCGGCTTGGACTCAGAAAAAGACCGGATGTTGCGGGGAGAGCCGTATCTCGCCAACGACCCGGCACTGCTCGAGGAGCGTAAGCAGTGCCGCCTCGTGTGCGAGCGGTTCAACGGGACCAGCTTCGCCGACACCGCCGCGCGCCGCGCAATCCTGGGCGAGCTCCTGGGCCAAATCGGCGAAGGCGCCGAGGTGATGGCGCCGTTCGAGTGCGACTACGGCTACCACATCACGGTCGGCGCTCGGACGTTCGTCAACTACGGCGTGGTCGTGCTCGACGGCGCGAGGGTGACGATCGGCGACGACGTCCAGATCGGCCCCGGCGTCCAGCTGCTCACCGCGCTGCATCCTCTGGATCCGATCGAGCGCCGGCGCGGCACGGAGACCGCCAAGCCGGTCACGATCGGCGACGGCGCGTGGCTCGCGACCGGCGTAATCGTCTGCCCGGGTGTCAGCATCGGCGCCGACGCGGTCATCGGCGCCGGCAGCGTCGTCACGAAGGACATGCCCGCCGGCCATCTCTGCCACGGCAACCCCTGCCGGGTGATCCGTGAAATCGCCTGAGCCTGAGAGGGTCCTGGTGCTGTACGAGCAGAGTCGCGCCGGCGCGGCAGCGATCGACGTCGCCCGCGACGTCGCCGAACGAGCGAACGCGGCTCTCACCGTGGTCGCTGTCGCTCCCCAGGCGCCGTCCGGGCCGCGCTGCGGGAACTCGGCCGTCGAGTACAACGAGGCGGTCGTGGAGTCGGTGGCGCGGGATCTCGACAAAGCGCGGGACCGGCTCGCTCAGGCTGCCGAGCGCGCAAGCTTCGTGTTGCTGATCGACGGCGCCGAGCCCTCGCTGGCGCAGTTCGCAAGCGAGCGCGGGTTCGACCTCGTGCTACTGCCGGCCCGCCGGCGACCGCTGCGAAGCGGCGCGCATCACCCCGAGGCGGCTCGCCTGAACCTCACCGCCGGCGCCGAGATCCGGATTGTCGACTCGGCTTCGCGGCAGCGATCGCCGCGGCCCGCCGGCGCCGCTGGTTGATCCGGATCGCGGCGCCGAGCGCGGCCCCGAAGAACAGCGCGCCGATCCAGAACGGGCTGACGAGCAGGACGGTCGCGATGCCGAGCATCGTCAGCCAGATCGCAGGCCTCCAGTCGCGCCAATCCCCGGTCACAATGGCAGCGTACCCACCCTCATCGCACGCCGACCTTCAGCTCCGCCGCGACTCGCTTCTGGACCGATGCCACCGCGCGGAACGCCTCCCGCAGATAGCTGCGCGTCAGCCCGGTGAGCGTCGCCGGGTTGACGAAGTCATCGGGCTCCTCTCCGGCGTGCAGTTGGTCCACCTGATGCGCCACCCGCAGATCCGTGATCAGCGTCAGGGCGTCCTCGAGCGTCCGTGCGTGAGCGTCCGACAGCGTTCCGCCCGCGGCGGCCGCCCGCAGCCGCTCGGTCGTCGAGGCGCTGGTCACGCCCGCGGCGATACCGGCCCACCGCGCCAGGTCCACGATCGGGAGAACGCCACGATGCTTGAGGTCGAGCAGGCCGCGGTGCTCGCCCGTCGGTTCCACCACGAGTCCGCGGAAGAAGCCGGTCGGGGGACGGTGCGACAGCGCGAACCGGGCAAGCAGGCGAAGCAGGGCCGGATTACTCGGCGCGAAGCGGAAGGCATCCGCGACCGGAGTCCCGGTGTGGATGCCCAACACCGGCCGGCTGTCGACGAGCGTCGAGACGAGGACCAGGGCCTTTTCCTGGGTCGGGTCGTCGATCAAGCTGCGCACCGCGCGCCGCCAGGAATCGAGCGAGCGGACGAACCGCGGATCGGAGGCCGTCGCGCCATGCTCGTCTGCGCGCAGCCCGCACGCCTCCAGCCGATCGACAACCGTCGTCGCCAGAGCGTGAAGCCGCGCCTTCACCTCATCGTCATCCCCCGCGCCGAACCACACGATCGCGCTGTCGATGTCGGAGCTCGGCAGCGCCTCTCGCCGCGCCTGGCTTCCGAGCGCCAACCACGCGAACTCGACGCCCAAGTCACGAGCCTCCTCCGCAACGGTCAGCTCGAGCAGCCGGCGCGTCAATGCGTCCACGACGACCGAGTAGACGGCGGCCACGTTTGAGGCCCCGACGTGCGCGTCGTGCATCGCGAGCACCGTCGGGCGCAGATCGCGCGCCGCCTCGATCAACTCGTCGACGGTCACGGCTCTGGCGATCCTCCGCCGCAGGTAGAACGACGAGCGCGTCTGGGCGGCGACGAGGTCGATCTCCTCGACGACCCCGAGGATCGTTCCGGTCGCCGAGACCACCGGGAAGTGGCGAAACCCGCGGTCGAGCATGTCGAGCAGGACGTCGCCACCGAGCCGGTCGGGCGGGCACGTGTACGCCGGCGCCGACATCGCGGCGGACACCGGCGCGTCCCCGGTCAGTCCGGAAGCGACCACCCGCGTGCGCAGGTCGTGGTCAGTGAGGATCCCGAGCGAGCCGTCCCCGGCCCTGATGACCGCTGACGTCTCATGGGCCGCGGTCATCAGCTCCGCCGCCTCGCGGATAGTCGTGTCCGGGCGGCACACGACCGGCTCGCCGCGGAGCAGGGACCCCACCGGTTGCAACGGCGGATCGACGCCGGGCTCGGTGGCGACCGCGGCGCCGCCTTCGTATCTGATGTCGAGCAGTGAGCGCGCGACGAAGCGCAAGCCGGCCGGCCGGGACAGGGACTCCTGCGCGGCCTCGGCGGGGATCCGGTAGCAGACCGTGTCCTCGCCGGCGCGCGCCTCGAAGCCGGTCGGAAGGCCAGACAGCATCGAGGCGTGGCCGAACAGCTCGCCCTCGCCGAGGAGGTCGAGGATGCGGCCGTCGAACACGATCTCGACCGCCCCTGCCCGGATGATCCGAAGGTGGTCGACGGGCTCCGCGCCCTGAGAGAAGATCGTCGCGCCGGCTCGGTGGAGCTCGATCTCTGCCGCCGCGGCCACGCGATCGATCACGTCATCGTCGAGCGCGTCGAACGGCGGGTGCTCGTGGAGAAAGCGGGTTACCTCAGGCGCCGCGGTGGCGCTCATGCTCCGGACCTTAATCGAATTGTCGGCGGCGCCTGACGGCGGCGCCTTAGCCCACGGCTGCGGGAGCTTCTCGTTCCGCTCCCCGCCCAGCGTCCTCCTTGAGCATGTCCGCGCACTTCTCGCCGATCATCATCGTGGTGATGCACGGGTTGATCGCCGGCAGGAACGGGAGGGCCGAGCCGTCCGCGATCCGCAGCGAGCCCACGCCACGCACTCGTAGGCGCGAGTCGACTACCGCCAGCGGGTCCGAGTCCGGCCCCATGTGGCAGCTGCATGCCGGGTGGTAGACCGTGTTGTGGGTCTTGTGCATGTAGTCGACGAGCTCGTCGTCGGTCTGGGCCTCCGGACCCGGCGCGAGCTCGGCTCCGGCCCACTCGGCCATCGCCGGCTGCGAGACGATCTTCCGCGCCAGCCGCATTCCGTAAGCCATCACGCGCTCGTCGTGCCCGTCGGCGTCGGTGAAGTAGCGCGGATCGACGCGCGCGCGATCGCGGTAGTCGGACGAGCGCAGCCGCACGGTTCCGCGCGAGCGGCCACGGCAGACGTTCGGCGTCAGGCAGAAGCCGTTCTCGGTCGTCGGGTAGCCCCAGCGCGCGGTGTTCATGTCGAACGGCACCGACCCGTAATGCATCATCAGGTCGGGCCGGTCGAGACCTGGCTCTGAGGTCGAGAACAACCCGATCTCCCACCACTGCGTGGAGGTACGGATCATCGGCTTCCTCGCGTCCCACTGCACGATCCCCTCGACGTGGTCGTCGAGGTTCGAGCCGACACCGGGCGAGTGGACGAGCGTCTCGATCCCGAACTCGTGGAGATGTTCGCCGGGGCCGATGCCCGACAGCATCAGGAGCTTCGGCGTGTCGATCGCGCCGGCGCTCAAAATGACCTCCCGCCGCGCGCGCACCGACGCCTGCGTGAGCAGATCGGGGGTGAGGTACTCGACCGCGGTCGCGCGGCCATCCTCGAGAGCCACCCGCTTCACCCAGCATGCGGTGCGGATCTCGAGGTTCGGCCGCGAGCCCAGGATCGGATGCAGGTACGCGTGCGAGGACGACATCCGCGTGTTGTCCGCCGAAGAGTTGATCTGGAACCAGCCCGCCCCGTTGGTCACCGTGTGGCCCTCGTTGAACAGGCTCGTCGGCAGCCCGGCCTGCGCGGCCGCCTCGAGGATCGCGACGCCGCACGGATCGTCGGGCGGCACCGTCCGGATGTTGACCGGGCCCTCACGGCCGTGGTGGTCGCCGGGCCCGTCGTTGGTCTCCAACCGCTTGATCAGCGGCCAGCAGTCGGCCGAGCTCCACCCCTCGTTGCCCGTCGCGGCCCACTCGTCGAGATCCTCCTTCGGCGTCCAGAACGCGATGCAGGAGTTGTGCGACGAGCATCCGCCGAGAACCTTGGCCCGGGCGTGGCGCATGAAGCTGTTGCCTCTGGCCTGCGGCTCGATCGGGTAGTCCCAGTCGTAGCCCGAGTCGAGCAGGTACATCCAGTCCTCGAGCCGCAGGATCCGCGGGTCGTCCACGTCCGACGGCCCGGCCTCGAGCAGGCAGACGGTAACCGCCGGGTCTTCGGATAACCGGGCTGCGACAACACAGCCCGCGGTGCCGCCGCCGGCGATGACGTAGTCGAACTCGCCGGCGTCGATCATGGCGCCATCTCTCCCATCGCGGGCAGGTGCTCGAGCTCGGGTACGTCGGCCCGGTGCTCCTGCAGCACGTCGCTGCCCTTCTTCACCTGCACCGTGAAGTAGTAGATCGTGCCGATGATCACGACCCCGCCGATGAACAGGAACGGCGACCACTGCCAGTACCAATGCGGCGTGCCCAGCGCGTTGTAGATCGCGTTGCGCGGCCAGGCGATGTTTAGCGCCACGAGCGCGCCATATGCGACGGCGGCGATGTTGACCGGCAGCCCCCAACGCCCGAGCGAGAAATACGGGCCGTGATCGGGTTTCGGCCACTCCCCTCGCAGGCGCTTGACGAGCATCGGGACGGTCACCCCGAGGTACGCGAGGTAGAACATGATGATCGCCAGCGACGTGAGCACGAGGAACGCGCTCTGGTTGCCGAGGTTGATCACTAGCAGCAGCAGCGTCAGGCCGCCCGTAACCAGCGCCGGCACGATCGGCACCTTGCGATGACCCGACACGCGCGCGATCGCTGAGCCGGCCGGCAGGCGGTTGTCGCGCGCCATCGAGAACAGCATCCGGATCGTCGCCGTCTGCACGGCCAGGCAGCAGACGAAGATCGCGATCGCGCAGTCGATCAGGAACAGGTTTCCGACGGTGTTTCCGAACGCCTGCTTCATCACGTACGGGAGGCCGAGGAGTCCGACGTTCTTGTCGAGGATGTGCTTGTTCGCCATCGACGCGAACAGGATCACGAGGCCGCCGATGATCGCGGCGGCGGCGATCGCGCGGATGATCGCCGGCGGCGCGTGCTTGCGCGGATTGTTGGTCTCCTCGGCGAGCGTCCCGGCGGTGTCGAACCCGTACATCACGTACGCGCTCAGCAGGCCGCCGACGAGCAGCGCTCCGAAGTAACCCCACGGGTGGCCGGCACCGAACTTGTAGGAGTGGAAGATGATCTGCGGCCCGTGGTGCGCGTTGAACAGCAGCAGGATCACGAGGATGCTCGAGCCGACCAGCTCGCACGTCACCCCGACGTTGTTGATCCGCGACATCAGCTTGACGCCGAGCATGTTGATCGTGGTCGTGATGCAGACCAGGATCCCGCCGAGCAGCAGCGCGTTCTGGGCCCCATGCTTGGTCAGGTACGTGCCCGCGTCGGCTGAAGTTCCGAAGAACTGGAGCTTGGTCGTGACCTGGGGCAGAACGATCTGCCAGTCGACGGCCACGGCCGCGATCGTGACGATCGCGCCGACGATGTAGATCCAGCCGGTCATCCACGACGTGAACCCGCTCGAGATCTGCTTGGACCACTGATACACCGACCCGGCGATCGGGTACTGACCGGCCATCTCCATGAAGCACAGGGCCACCAGGATCTGCCCGAACACCACCGCCGGCCACGTCCACCACACGCCCGGCCCGGCGTTCAGGTAGCCGAACCCGTACAGCGCGGTTACGCCGGTCAGGATCGAGATGTAGCTGAAGCCGGCCGCAAATGCGGAAAAGCTTCCCAGCGAACGATCCAGCTCCTGCTTGTAGCCGAAGCCCGCGAGCTCGTTGCTGTCCGACGCGACACCGCTCGCCTGCGGAGCCTCTCCTACAGCTGCCATCGATCAACCTCCCCGGTCCGCGCATCGCCGCGCGACCATCGAACACACCACGGCTTTTGCCCGCGTCTGGGGCCTGAGCGCACCCTCGAATCCGATTGACCCGAGCCTAATCGGGCTGTTATATATCAGTTGTCGAACTGTGTCAACGAGACCGGGGCGGAGCGGCCCAGAGGCGATCATGGCGACCAGCACCGTGCAGGAAATGTTCTTTGGCGGACGCTGGCAGCCGAGCGCCAGCGGCGAGACGTTCGAGGCCACGAGTCCGGCGACCGGTGAGCTGATCGCCACCGTTCCGCAGGGCGACCGTGACGACGCCAAGCGCGCGATCGACGCCGCGCGCGGCGCCGCAGACGGCTGGGCGCGGCTGACCGCATTCGAGCGAGCGGCGAGGATGCACGTGGTCGGCGATCTGATCGAGGCCCGCCGCGACGACCTGGCCCGTACGCTGACGCTCGATCAGGGCAAGCCGCTGCGCGCCGAGGCGTTCGGCGAGGTCGATGAGCTCGTCGAGTACTGGCGGATGGCGGCCGAGGACGCCAAGCGCCTGGGGGGCGAGCTGCCGAACTCGTTCTCTCCGGGCAAGCGCGTGATGCTGGCGCGCCGCCCGCGCGGCGTCGTCGGCGTGATCAGCCCGTGGAACTGGCCGTACACGATGCCGGCCGAGTTGATCGCCCCCGCGCTTGCGTGCGGCAACGCGGTGGTGTGGACGCCGGCGCCTTCGACCGCGGTGTGCGCGGTGGCGCTCGCGGAGTGCATAGCAGAGGCGGACCTGCCGCCGGGGGTGTTCAACCTCGTGACCGGGCCTGGCCCGGTGGTCGGCGACGAGATCGCCCGCAACCCCGGGACCGACGGCGTCGCGTTCATCGGCTCGACCGCGACCGGGCGGATCGTCGGCCAGGCGGCCGCCGGCAAGGCGGCGCTGCTCGAGATGGGCGGCAACGGCCCGCTGGTCGTGATGGACGACGCCGACGTCGAGGCGGCGGTCGACGCGACGCTGACCGCGTGCTACCTGTGCGCCGGTCAAAGCTGCACCGCCGGCGAGCGGATTCTCGTCCACCGTGCGGTGCGCGACGAGTTCGTCGAGCTGCTGGCGCGTCGCGTGACCGAGCGGATCCTGCTCGGGGATCCGTTCGACGACGCGACCACGATGGGCCCGCTCAACAACGAGCCGGTGGCGGCGAAGATGGACGAGCACGTCGACGACGCGGTGGCGCGCGGCGCGAGCGTGGTCAGCGGTGGCGCGCGAGCCGACGGCTTCGCCACGTCGTTGTACTGGCAGCCGACCGTCCTGACCGACGTGCCGGCCGATGCCCGCGTCGCGGTCGAGGAGACGTTCGGCCCGATCGCCCCGGTCGTCGCGATCGACTCGCTCGAGCACGCGATCGACCTCACGAACGCCTCGCCGTACGGCCTGCTCGCGGCGATCTTTACCGCCAACCTCCAGGACGGACTCGAGTTCGCCGATCGCGTCCACACGGGCTGGGTCAACATCAACGAGTCGAGCAACTACTGGGAGGCGCACCTCCCGTTCGGCGGCCGCGCCGGCACCGACAGCGGGATCGGCCGGGTCGGGGGCTCGCACGTGATGCTGTCGTTCACCGAGTTGCAGACGGTGGTGCTGAGCCCGCACGCGCGCGGGTGATCAAGCCGGCCGGTCTCTGAGTATCGGCCGCAAGGGCGGAGTCAGGATTCGGACGGCCGTTACTCCGTAATCCGTCCAGACAACTCCAGACGCGCGTGAGCGGGGTCGATGCAACCGCATATGGAGTCGCCCAAGAACTTCGAGGACGTCCTGCGGCGAGGCCCGGGACCCCTGCGTGGAGAAGTCCCGACGCCGGTCGCGGAGAACGCGCTCCGGATCCTGTTCGTGTCGTCCGCGCACAACAGCCTCAGCCAGCGCGCGTACATCGCCCTCACGGAGATGGGTCACGACGTCACCGTCCAGGTCGTCGACTCTCCTGCGCTCATCGAGAGGACCGTCGAGGTCCACAGGCCCGACCTGGTCGTGTGCCCGATGCTCAAGCAGTTCATCCCCGAGTCGGTGTGGAGCAAGTACACCTGCCTCGTCGTCCATCCCGGCCCGCATGGCGACCGCGGTCCCTCGTCGCTCGACTGGGCGATCGAGCTCGGGATGGAGGAGTGGGGCGTGACCGTGCTCGAGGCTGTCGAGGAGCCGGACGCCGGCGACATCTGGGAGACCCGCAAGTTCCGGATGCGGCCGGTCGGCAAGAGCAGCATCTACCGGCACGAGGTGCGCCGCGCCGCGGTCGAGATGCTGGTCTTCGCGGTCCACAACTTCGCGCGCGGGGACTTCAAGCCGCTTCCGCTCGACTACGACGACCCGAACGTGACCGGCCGGCTGCGTCCCCTGATCAAGCAGGCCGACCGAGAAGTCGACTGGCGCTGCGAGTCGACGGCCGCGTGGTCCGCAAGATCCGCGCCGCCGAGGGCCACCCCGGCGTGCTCGACACGATCGCCGGGACCGAGTTCCACATGTTCAACGCCTATCCCGAGCGCGGCCTCCGCGGCCGCCCGGGCGAGATCATCGCGACCCGCAACGGCGCGATCTGCCGCGCGACCGTCGACGGCGCGGTGTGGATCACCCATCTCAAGCAGAAGGACGAGGAAGGTCGCGCGTACTTCAAGCTTCCCGCGATCCGGGCGCTGGAGCTCGCCGACATCGTGCCCGACGCCCCGGAGATCCCGGTTGCGTTGCACGCGCCGATCCCGGCCGGTCACACCTATCGTGAGATCTCCTATGAGGAGAAGGCCGGGGTCGGCTACCTCAACTTCGACTTCTACAACGGCGCGATGAGCACCGAGCAGTGCCGCCGTCTGCGCGAGGCGTACCAGTACGCGCGCAGCCGTCGCACCACCAAGGTGATAGTGCTCGCCGGCGGGGCCGACTTCTTCTCGAACGGCATCCACCTGGGCGTGATCGAGGCTGCCCCGGATCACGGCGAGGAGTCCTGGTTCAACCTCCATGCGATCGACGACGTCGTGCGCGAGATCGTCGAGACCGACTCGCACATCACGATCTCGGCGCTGTCGGGTGACGCCGCCGCCGGCGGGGTCCCGTTCGCTGTCGCGGCCGACCACGTCGTCGCACGCGAGGACGTCGTGCTGAACCCGTACTACCAGCACATGGGCGGGCTGTACGGCTCGGAGTACTGGACCTACCTGCTCCCGCGCCGGGTCGGCGCCGACATGACCGCCAAGCTCACGAGCGCTCCGTTCACCCCGATCGGGACGCGCCGTGCGGTCGACATCGGGCTGATCGACTCGGCCTTCGGCGACAGCATCGCGAGCTTCCGCGCACAGGTGCAGGGCCTGGCCGAGCGCCTCGCCCGCCATCCCGATTTCGGCCACTGGCTCGAGAAGAAGCGTCGCAGCCGCGCCCGCGATGAGCAGATCAAGCCGCTCAGCACTTACCGCACCGAGGAGCTCGCGAAGTCGCACGAGTGCTTCTTCGGCGAGGACCGCAGCTACCACGTGGCGCGCTCGCTGTTCGTCTACAAGACTGGCGCCCCGTGCAAGGTCGCGCTCCCCGCGTCGCGCACCCAGGCGCCCGCGCGCACCAAGCGGCCCGCGCTCACCGAAGCGCAGCGGGCGATCACCAAGGTCCGTCAAGCGAAGTCGTCCGTCGCGCGATGAGCGCGCTTGCCGGCGCTCCCCTTGCGCAGGAGGGGGCGACCCCCGTGGTCGGCGGCGCCGTCGAGGGGCACCTCGACCGCGACAAGCGCGCGCGGACGGGCAGCGCCGGGGCGTGGCTCGGCGGCAAGTGGGTCGGTCTGAAGCACTGGCTTCCCAAGGGGCAGCTGCTCCCCGAGCACGTTCTGCGTCAGCGCCACCGCTCGATCTGCATTCTCCTCTGGCTCCACGTCCCGGCGCTGTTCGCGTTCGGAGTGCTGATGGGCAACTCGGTGGAGCACACGGCTATCGACGTGAGCCTGATTGCGCTGTGCGGGCTCGGCGCGAGCCTCGAGCGGTTCCGCCTCAAGGCGCGCGTGATCGCCGCCTCGTTCGGACTCGTGACCTGCTCGGCGGTCCTGGTCGACCTGTGGGGCGGTGTCACCGAGGCGCACTTCCACTTCTTCGTGATGATCGGGGTGCTCACCCTCTACCAGGACTGGACGCCGTTCCTGGTCGCGATCGCGTTCGTCGTCGTCCACCACGGCGTCGGCGGGGCGCTCGACCCCAAGGCGGTGTTCGGCGACAACCCCCAGGCGGACAAGAACCCGTGGTTGTGGGCATGCATCCACGGCGGGTTCGTGCTCGCGGCGAGCGTCGCGCACATCGTCGCCTGGCGGACCAACGAGAACCAGTTGCTGCGCGACCCGCTCACCGGGCTACCGAGTCGCCTGCTGTACGTGAACAACCTCAAGCTCGCGCTCGAGCGGCTCGGCCGCGGCCCGAACCGCTCGGTGGCGGTGCTGTTCCTCGACCTCGACCGCTTCAAGGTGATCAACGACAGCCTCGGCCATGGCGAGGGCGACGAGTTGCTGGTCGCGGTCGCCGAACGAGTCGGACACTCGCTGCGCCGACACGAGACGCTCGCCCGGTTCGGCGGCGACGAGTTCGTGATCCTGTGCGAGGACATCTTCGACGACGAGGACGCGGTCGCCGTGGCCGAGCGGGTGCTGAAGGCGTTCAGCCTGCCGAGCCAGCTCGCGCACGGCGAGACCATGGCCGCGGCCAGCATAGGCATCTCGGTCACCTCGGATCCGAATCAGGATCCCGACGATCTGATCCGCGACGCGGACGCCGCTATGTACCGGGCCAAGGGCGCCGGCGGCGCGCGCGTGGTGCTGTTCGACGAGGTCACCCGAGAGCGGGCGCTGGCACGCCTCCACAACGAGAACGCGATCCGCAAGGCGATCGATCGCGAGGAGTTCCGGGTGTTCTTCCAGCCGGAGGTGTCGATCGACGGCGAGCGCATCACCGGGCTCGAGGCGCTCGTCCGCTGGCAACACCCCGAGCGTGGCCTGCTCGGCCCGGGCGAGTTCATCTCGCTGGCCGAGGAGACCGGCCTGATCGTCCCGCTCGGAACGTGGATCCTGCGCGATGCCTGCAAGCGCGCGGTCGTGTGGCAGCGGGGCCGTCAGAGCCACCAGCCGCTGATCCTGAGGGTCAACGTCTCGGCCCGGCAGCTCGGCCAGGATTCCTTCCGGGAGACCGTCGCGGCGATCATCAAGGAGACCGGCATCGATCCCGCCTGGCTGTGCCTCGAGGTCACCGAGAGCGTCCTGATCGAGGACCCCGAGTCGTCGATCCGCGTGCTGACCGAGCTCAAGGAGCTGGGCATCAGGATCGCGATCGACGACTTCGGCACCGGCTACTCCTCGCTCGAGTACCCGCGCCGCCTGCCCGTCGACTGCGTGAAGGTCGACCGCTCGTTCGTGCGCGGCCTGCCTGACAACGAGGAGGACGTGGCGATCGTGAACGCCGTGATCGAGCTCGGGCACGCGCTCAAGCTTTCAGTCACCGCCGAGGGCGTCGAGACCGCCGATCAGCTGGGCAATCTCCAGACGGCCGGATGTGACACCGCACAGGGGTTCCTGTTCTACCGCCCGGAGCCGCCGGAGGTCGTCGAGCGGCTGTTCGCCGACAGCCACGCCGCTGCCGAGCCGGCCTCCGCCGCCGCCGAGGCGTCCTACCACCCCGACGATTCCAGCGGCGCCGGCCCGATCGACGGCCAGGCTTACGCTCACGTCCCGCAGCGGCGGCTGATCCCGCCGCCGGGCGTGCCCGGCAGCCGCCGGCGGCTTGCCAGGCATTCGCTCGTGGCGGGCGTCAAGGCCATGACCCACACCTGGGTCAACGGAGGAACGGCACCGGACTCAAGCGCGAGCTGACGCCGCCGATCACCCGATTATGGAGTCGTCCGTCTCATCTCTGTCCGCGGCCCGCGACCGCCGGACCGCCCGGCGCAGGGCGCTGCGCCTCGTGGTGTTCGCCGCGCTCCTGGAGATCGTGCTGATCCTGCCGTTCGTCGATCACCTGGCCGACACCCACCCGATGATCCATTTCACACAGCACGGGTTCATCTTCGCGGGTGGGGTGCTGATGGGCCTCGCGATTCGCGACGTTCAGCGCGCCTCCCGGTCCTAGCGCGCAAGGTTCGGTCGTGGGCAAGATCCTCGCGGCACACTGGCCACACCTGATCTTCGTGGGCCTCGGGGTCATCGCGTTCCTGTGGGTCGCGTACCGGCCTGAGCGCGAATCGGACGATCGGGTTCGCGTTGTCGTGCCAGTCGAGCCGGTTGCCCCGCCCCCGAAGGCGCTGATGGTGCGTCGCTCTGTGGCGGGCCGCGGTCTGCTCGCGCTCGGGCCGTTGCTCGGAGCCGTCGCCACCGGCGCGGTCCTGTACGGCCTCGACGTCGGTGGCGGCGCGGTCCCCGGCGCCGTGATCTGGATCCACAGTGGGATCTCGCTGCTCGCGCTGCTGCTCGTCGTCTACAAGGTCGGCGACCTCGGAATCGCCCGGATCCGCCGCGCGTTCAGCCGTCAGCGCCTCCCCGAGCTCGTGTCGGTGATCCTCGGCGTTCTGTCGGTGCCGTTGCTTGCCACCGGCATCGGGCTCCTGTTCGCTCCGAGCACGAGCTCGTTCTTCGCGTACTCGCACCTGGTATCAGCCGCATGGTGGACGGGGTTGCTCGTCTGGCACCTGCGCCGCTACGTCGCAGCGTCGCTTCGAGCGGCGCTGCGCCCGGAGCGGGCTCAGGCGCCGGCCCCGGCCGCTCCCGCCCGCGTCGTACCCACATTGAACGCGCGGGGCGACCGGATTCAGTGGCGGACGTCGGGCGACTAACCGTTTAGAGAACCGAGCGGATCTCCCGCTCGAACGTCGCGATGTGCGCGGCGAGGATGTCCCGCGCCCGTTCCGCCTCGCCGGCGGAGATCGCGAGCAGCACGTCCTGGTGCTCGTGGACGCGCGCGAACAGGTGCGGGAGCCGGTCGATCACCAGGTACCAGATGCGCAGCGACAGGTTGAAGTAGCGCCCGAGGGTCTCCTCGAGGAACGGGTTGGCGGCGCAGCGGTAGATGAACCGGTGCACGCGCGCGTCGAGCTCCATCAGCGACTCGAGGTCGTCGGTGCCGCGGCTCGCCTGGAGCTCCTCGAGCAGCCCTCTGAGCTCCTCGCGCTGGGCGTCGGTGATCCGCTCCGCCGCCCGGTACGCCGCGTGGCTTTCGAGCTGGGCCCGCACGTCGGAGATGTGGGCGAGATCCGTGATGTTGATGTCCGAGGCGAAGGTGCCGCGCCGCGGGAACACCGTGACCAGGTTCTCGAGCGCGAGCCGCTTGATCGCCTCCCGCACGGGGGTGCGGCCCATCTCGAGCTCGCGGCCGATCAGGTCCTCGTCGATCGGAGCGCCCGGCGCGATTCGCAGCGTGACGAGCCGGTCCCGCAGCTCGCGGTAGGCGCGGTCGGCGAGCAGACCGCGCGGCGCACCGCGGCGTCGGCTGGGGACGACTGATATATCAGTCATCGGTTACCGGAGTCTATATGTGGCGGCAAGCGCGATGGCGAGGTTGGGGCCGCTTCGCGGCATCCATGGCGTCAGGCCCGGCGTCACGTACGTCCCGCAGCCCCGTGCGCGTCCCGGCGTGGTCGACGGCGTACCGGGTCGGGCGCGAGTGCCGCGGTCCGCACGTCGACGCCGGCCTTCCAGCGTGCGGCGCGGCCACCGTGTTCGACAAGCCTTACCGGGCAAGGGCCGTCCGGACCGGACGTACGAGAACGAGACCGAGCGTCGCCGCGCACAGTCCCGCCGAAAGCGCGAACGGCAGCGCGTCGCCGGTGGCCTTGGCGAGCGCGCCACCGCCCGCCGCGCCGACGATCTGACCGGCCGCCCAGGCGAGGTTGATCAGCGCCATCGCATAGCCCTGGCTGAGGCCACTGGCCTCGGCCGCGTCCGACAGCATCGCCATTGCGGGCGCCCAGAAGCTGCCGAGCGCAACCGCGGCAAGTACCACCACGCCGGCCACCACGACAACCCTGCTCGACAGCGGGAAGCACACGAACACGATCGCCGCGGACGCGAGGCCGATCCGCAGCGGGAACATCCGGCCGCGGCGATCCGAGACGCGGCCGACGGCAGGGCTGACGATCGCCTCGGCGCCGGCAGCGATCAGGAACGTCGCCCCGATGCCGATCGCGCTCGCTCCCAGGGCGCTCAGCCGCAGTGGCGCGAGCACGTTCACGACCCCGGACGCGACCGCCGGCAGCGCGGTCAGCCACATGCCGAGCACGATGGCGGGCCGCCGGAGCTCCTCCCACAAGTCCGTCGGTCCCAGATCGGGCGGGGCCGAGGGCGCCGGGAGCAGCGCCACCGCGACCGCCAGCGCCACCGCCACGACCGCCACCGCCGAGAACACCGGCGCGCGTCCGAGCGCATGCGCGAGCGTGCCGATCACGGGTCCGAACAGGGCGCCTGCGATCCCCGCCGCGAGCGCCCCACCGATTGCACTCCCGCGGCGCCCGACGTCGACCTCTCCGATCAGCCAGGCCAGGCTGCCCGACCACGTGCAGGCGCCGCCGAACCCCTGGACGAAGCGGGCCGCGTCCAGCCCCGTGATGTCGTCGAGGAACCCGAACGCGAGGCTGGAGGACCCCATCAGGAACAGGCCGACGTAGATCGTCGTGCGCGGCCCAGCCCGCGCGGCGAGCATCCCTCCCGGGATCGACCCGACGAGCGTACCGGCCGCGTATCCGGCGGTGAGCACGCCCGCGGACGCCTTCGAGAGATGGAGCTCGCGGGTGAGGGTCGGCAGCAGCGGCACGACCGCCGCATAGAACATCGTGTCGACGAATACGACCGCGCTGGCGACAAGGAACAGCAGTCGCAGCTCGCGCGCATTCATGCGGGCGCGAGCTTAGTCCCCGAGCTCTCTGCGCCGGCGCACCACGAACTCCTCGAGCTCCGCGCGGATCGCGTCGTCGAGCGGCGGCGGCTCGTAGCTCTCGAGCTCGTGCCGCCAGATCTCGCCGGCGCGTGCCGTGGTGTCCTTGGCGCCGCGCTTGGACCAGCGGTCGAAGTTCTCGGTCGAGGACAGCAGCGGACGGTAGAAGCACTCGCGGAACCGCTCGAGCGTGTGGGCGGCGCCGAGAAAGTGGCCGCCGGGCCCGACCTCGGTGTGGGCGTCGAAGGCCAGCGACGCGTCGTCGATCTCGAACGGCGTGAACTCGTGGCGCAGCTCGCGCAGGAGCTCGACGTCGACGATGAACTTCTCGTAGCAGGACACGAGCCCGCCCTCCAGCCAGCCGGCCGAGTGCATGACGAAGTTCGTCCCGGCGAGGAACGTCGGCAGGAGCGTCATCAGCGACTCGTACGCGGCCTGGGCGTCGACGGTCTGCGACGCGTTGAGGCCGCCGCCGCCGCGCCAGGGCAGTCCGAAGCGCCGCGCGATCTGACCGGTGCAGAGCACGCCCATCCCAGACTCCGGCGTGCCGAACGACGGCGAGCCCGACTGCATATCGGTGTTACTCAGAAACGATCCGAACACGACGGGGCAGCCGGGGCGGATCAGCTGCGCCAGCGCGATGCCGGCGAGCGCCTCGGCGACCTGCTGGACGAGCGTCGCCGGCAGCGACACCGGGGACATCGCGCCCATCAGCAGGAACGGAGTGATGACCACGGCCTGGTTGGCTTTCACGTACTCGAACATCGCCGCGAGCATGCGGTCGTCGTAGCGGAGCGGCGAGTTCACGTTGATGAGGCTGATCGAGACCGGCGCGCGCTCGATCGCCTCGCGGCCGCCGAACAGGATCTCGCCCATCCGGATGGTGTCGGCGGCATTCGGGCCGCTCGTCACCGATCCCATGTAAGGCTTGTCGGACAGGGTCTGAAGCGCGAACACCATGTCGAGGTGGCGCGAGTCCAGCGGCCGGTCCTCGGGCTCGCAGATCGTGCCGCCGGGAGAGTCGAGCTCTGGGAAGGCCTGGGACAGGCGGACGAGGTTCTCGAAGTCGGCCATCTTCGCATCGCGGCGGACGTCGCCCTCGCGGATGAAGGGGCAGCCGTAGACCGGCGCGAAGACCATGTGGTCCCCGCCGATGTGCGCGGTGTTGGCGGGATTGCGGGCCTGGAGCTCGAACTCGCGCGGCGCCTTGGCGACTTGCTCGAGGATGAACTCGGGGTCGAAGCGGACGCGGTTCTCGTCCTCGACGATCTGGCCCGCTTTCTGCAGCAGGTCCACTGCCTCGGGGAGCAGGAACTCGATCCCGATCTCGGATACGAGCCGCCTCCAGCCGCGATCGATCACGGCCATCGCGTCTTCGCTGAGGATCTCGTAGCGGGGCATGGCGTTGACGAACAAGGCGGCTCCTCGCGGTTCTGGCGGTTTTTTCGGCGGCGCCTGACGGCGGCGCCTTCTGGCTTTTTTTCGGCGGCGCCTGACGGCGGCGCCTTCTGGCTTTTTTTCGGCGGCGCCTGACGGCGGCGCCTTCTGGGGTTGACCTGGCGACTTCTATCCGTAATCTATAGCGCGTGGAACAACAGTTCCAAGTTTCGAATCGGCGAGGCGCCGCACACGGTACGACCGCGGTCGACCGCGGCGCCGACCTGCTCGTGCGGGTGCTCGAGAGCGAGCAGCCGGTGGCGCTGACAGATTTGGCGAGCGCGGCCGGGTTGCCCAAGAGCACGGCGTCCCGTCTGGTCAGCGCGCTCGAGCGCCGCGGCCTGATCGAGCAGGACGGCGAGCGCGGGCGGTTGCGGCCCGGCCCGGCGATCCTCCGCGTGGCCGAGCGGAGCATGCTCGAGCGCAACATCGTCGACGTGTCCAAGCCGGCGCTCGACGCGCTGGCCGAAGCGACCGGCGAGACGATCAACCTGGCCGTGCCCGGACCTGACGGCGTCGAGCACATCGCCCAGGTGGACAGCCGGCACTTCCTCGGAGCCGGGCAGTGGCTCGGGCGCTCGGTGGGCTATGAGCATTCCGCCAACGGCAAGGTGTTCGCGGCGTTCGGCCGCGCGCCGGCCGACATCGTTTGGGCAGCGAGGAGCCGCGAGCTCGAGGCCGTTCGGCGGGACGGCTATGCGATATCGATTGACGAGCTCGAGATCGGGCTGTCCGCGATGGCCGCGCCCGTCCGGGGAGCGCGGGGTGAGGTGATCGCCGCGCTCAGCATCTCGGGCCCGACGCTGCGGATGACGCCCGCGCGGATCGAGGAGCTGAACCCAATTTTGACCAGCGAGGCGCGGACGCTCAGCCGACGCCTCGGCCATCGCGATCAAGGAGAACGAGCGGCGTGACGGATGAAGAGATCCTCCAGCTTTTGTATGACGAGACGCTGGTCGGGAATGCGCCGGTGGTCAGGCAGGGCGTGGAGGATGGCCTCGAGCAAGGGCTCGCACCCGACCGGATGCTGTACGACGCGCTGATCCCGTCGCTCGAGGAGGTGGGCGCGCGGTTCGAGCGCGGCGACTTCTTCGTTCCCGAGATGCTGATCGCGGCGCGGGCGATGCAGGGCGCGCTCGACATCCTCCGGCCGCTGCTCGCCGACACAGGCGCGGCGCAGGTGGGCACGTTCCTGATGGGCACCGTCAAGGGTGACGTCCACGACATCGGCAAGAACCTCTGCAACATCATGCTCGAGGGCGCCGGCTTCCAGGTGATCGACCTCGGCGTCAACGTGCCGCCCGAGAGGTTCATCGACCAGATCGAGGAGCACAACCCGGACGTTGTCGGGTTCTCGGCGTTCCTGACCACGACGATGCCGATGTTCAAAGCGAACATCAACGCGCTCGAGAAGGCGGGGCTGCGCGACCGGGTGATCGTGATGGTCGGCGGCGCTCCGGTCACGCAGGAGTACGCCGACGCGGTCGGCGCCGACGGCTACTCGGCCGACGCGTCCTCGGCGGTCAAGAAGGCAAAGGAGCTGATCCAGCTGAGGCGCGAGAAGGTGCTCGCATGAGTTCGGTCACGGTCCTGCGGTCGCGGTCGAAGACCGTGGAGATCGGCGCGGACCGGCCGTTCTGCATCATCGGCGAGCGGATCAACCCGACCGGCCGCAAGAAGTTCGCCGAGGACCTGCGCGCCGGCGAGCTGTCGACCGTCACCCACGACGCGGTGGCGCAGGTCGAGGCGGGTGCGGACATGCTCGACGTAAACGCGGGGATCCCGCTCGTCGACGAGGCCGAGCTGCTGAAGGCGATGCTCCGGACCGTCCAGCAGGCGGTCGACGTGCCGATCTGCATCGACTCGTCGGTGATCGAGGCGCTCGAGGCCGGCCTGTCGGTGTACGAGGGCCGCGCGCTCGTGAACTCGGTGACCGCCGAGGACGACCGCCTTTCCGAGATTCTCCCGTTGGTCGCCCGCCACGACGCGGCGGTGATCGGGCTCGCCAACGACGAGACCGGGATCCCGGAGACGCCGGAGAAGCGGCTCGAGTGCGCGCGCAAGATCGTCTCTGTGGCGGCCGACCACGGGATCGCGCGCGACGACGTCTTGATCGACCCGCTGGCGATGACCGTCGGCGCCGACCCTTCGGCGGTGCGGACGACCCTTCAGACGATCAGCCTGATCCGCGACGAGCTCGGCGTGAACATGTGCCTCGGCGCGTCAAACGTGTCGTTCGGGCTGCCGCAGCGGCTGGTGCTGAACGCGGCGTTCCTGCCGATGGCGATGGCCGCGGGGCTGACGAGCGCGATCATGTCGGCGTCGGAGGTATGCGTCGACGCGGTCCGGGCTGCCGACCTGCTGCTCGGACACGACGAGTGGGGCGCGAGCTGGATCGCCGCGCACCGGGCGCGCCAGGCGACGGTTGCGCAGGGGGCTCCCGTGTCGTGAGTGGGGTGTCGCCGCAGCGCCGCCGGCTCGAGCTCGCCCACGAGATGGCGCCGGCGCCCGACGACGGCGCGCAGCGCGTCCGGCTGCGGTTCCTGCCCGAGGGCGCGGAGGTCCGCGTGCCGAGCGGCACACCCGTGTTCGACGCGGCGAGCTGGAACGGGATCGCGATCGACTCGACCTGCGGCGGGCATGGGACGTGCAAGAAGTGTCGCGTGCGGATCGTGTCCGGCGACGTTCCAGTTGGGCCTTTGGACCCTCGCGCGTTCTCCGTCGATGAGCTGCGGGAGGGGTGGAGGCTCGCGTGTCGTGCTTCTGCCCGAGGCGACCTCGTGGTCGAGGTGCCGCCGCTTCAAACCCGGCCGAAGGCGGCGCTGGTGGGAGTCGGGCGCCACGTGATCCTCCGCCCGGCGGTGCAGAAACGCCACCTGGTGCTGGACGAGCCGACGATGGAGGACCAGCGCTCGGATCTCCAGCGGGTGCTCGATGAGCTCGACGACCTCGAACCCCACGCGTCGATCGAGATGCTGCGTTCGCTCGGGTCGGTCCTGCGGAAGTCGGGATTCGATGTCACCGCGGTCGTGTGCGACCAGGAGCTGATCGACCTCGAGCCCGGCGACACCACCGCGCGGCGGTTCGCGATCGCATTCGACCTCGGGACGACGACGGTCGTCGCCACGCTGCTCGATCTCGAGAGCGGCCAGCCGGTCGCGGTGCGCTCGATGCTGAACCGCCAGCAGCCCTACGGCGCCGACGTGATCACGCGGATCTCGGCGACGATGATGGACGACGAGGCGCTCGGGGCGCTGCGCTCGCGGGTGCACGAGACGCTTTCCGAGCTCGTGGCGGAGGTCTGCGCGGACGGGGAGGTCGAGCCGCGCGAGGTGTACGAGATCACGGTGTGCGGCAACGTCACGATGATGCACCTGGCGCTCGGGATCGATCCCGAACCGCTGTCGATGGCGCCTTTCGTGGTCTCGACCCACTCGTTCGGCGACGTGCTCGCGCGCGACTTCGGGATCGAGGTGCACCCGCGCGCGCCCGCGTTCGTGTTCCCGTCTTTGGGCGCGTACGTGGGAGGCGACATCGTCGCGGGGATGCTGGCGACTGGTTTGACTCGCGACCGTCGCCTGAGGTTGTTCATCGACGTCGGCACGAACAGCGAGATCGCGCTCGGCTCGCACGAGCGGGTGGTCGCGACCGCGGCCCCCGCCGGCCCGGCGTTCGAGGCGGCGCAGATCCGGTGCGGCATGCGGGCCTCGGACGGGGCGATCGAAGGGGTGAAGATCTCCGGCGAGGGCGTCGGGTTGGATGTGATCGGGGACGTGGCGCCGGTCGGGATCTGTGGCTCGGGGCTGGTCGACGCCGTCGCCGAGCTGGTCCACTGTGGCCTGCTCGATCACTCGGGACGGTTCGTTCCCGACGAGGACGCGGCGGTGTCGCACCCGGGCCTCGCGGATCGGCTCACGAAGATCGACAAGGAGCGGGTGTTCGTGCTCGACTGGCTGGGTTCGTCCGATCCGGCGGATTCCGTGTTCCTGTCCCAGCGCGACGTGCGCGAGCTCCAGTTCGCCAAGGCATCGATCGCCACCGGGTGGAGCATTCTGCTCTCCGAGCTCGGCGTCGGGGTTGAGGAGGTCAGCCAGGTGCTGCTGGCCGGGAGCTTCGGCGCCTACCTCACGCCGTTGAGCGCGATCCGGATCGGGCTCGTACCCCGCGTCGCGCTGCCGCGGATCGTGTCCGCCGGCAACGTCGCGGGGGAGGGCGCGAAGATCGCGGCGCTGTCGGTGCGCGAGCGGGCCGAGGCGCACTCGATCCTGCGCGAGGTCGAGTACGTCGAGCTGTCGGGGCGGCCGGACTTCAACGACATGTTCGTCGATCAGCTCGCGTTCCCCGGATGAAGAGCGTCGTCGCTTGCGGAGCCCTGGCGGTCGACGTCCGCCGCATCGCCCGGCGCCGGGGCTGGGACCTCAAGGTGATCCCGGTGCCGGCCCTGCTGCACAACCACCCCGAGCGCATCGGCGATGCGGTTGCCGAGTTGTCCGCCGACCACGACGTCGTGGCCGTCGCGTACGGCGACTGCGGGACATACGGAGCGCTCGACGGGTTCCCTCGCCTCGAGGGGGAGCACTGCTACGACGTGTTCGCGCAATCTGAGGTCGCCGCCGCCTTGGCCGAGGAGCCGGGTACCTACTTCCTGACCGACTTCCTGGCCCGGACGTTCGAGCACACGGTGTGGCGCGAGCTCGGCCTGGATCGGTATCCGGAGCTGCGAGACGAGTACTTCCGTAACTACACGCGCGTGGTGTGGTTGGCGCAGCGACCGACGCCGGCCACGCGCCTGGCCGCCGAGCGCGCCGCGGCGCGGATCGGGTTGCCCCTGGAGGTTCGTGAGGCCGGCGACGAGGGCCTCGAGCGACAACTCGAGGCCCTCGTCGGCAACGCGTGACGTGGCTACTTGTTTCGCGCTAAGTCGCGGTGACTTTGGTCAGGCCGGGGGGCCTGTCGGGGTCGTGGCCGAGCGCCGTCGCGAGCTCGTGGGCAAGCTGCTGGCCGCGGACCACCGCGACGATCGGCGCGAGCGGCTCGGGTAAGTCGTCCGGCAGCGACACGTCGGCCCCGCCGCCGTCGCCGACGACCAGCACGTTCGCCTGCCTCGCGCGCATCTCATCGATCAGTGAAGCGACGTCCGCGCGTGCGCGACCGGACGCGCACAGCGCGACCACCGGAAAATCGCGCGTGACCGCCGCAATCGGTCCGTGGCGGAGGTCAGCGGCCGAGTAGCCATCGGCCAGCAGCGAGCATGTCTCCTTGATCTTGAGTGCGGTCTCGAGCGCGGCCGCGAACAGATACCCGCGCGCCACGACGATCAGCCGCGACGCGCCGGCCAGCTCCTGCGCCGCGGCGGCGGCCGGCCCCGGGTCGTCGAGCACCGCCCGCACCGAGTCGGGGACCGCGACCAGCTGCTCCTGGGTGAACGGAGCGCGTCCCAGGGCCGCGGCGATGATCGCGAACGCCATGAGCTGCCCGGTGACGGTCTTGGTCGCGGGCACGGCCTGCTCGACCCCCATCTCGAGCACGATGGTCTCGCCGGCCGCCTGCGCGAGCGGGCTGCCGGGCTCGTTGGTGATCGCCAGCCCGCTTCCCCCTGCGTCCTGAAGCGCCTCCAGGGTCCGGACGATCTCGGGCGTGGCGCCCGACTGGCTGACCGCGATCACGAGCTGGCCGGTGTAGTCGACCTCGACGCCGTAGAGCGTGTGGAGGCTCGGGGCCGCCAGCGAGATCGGCTTCCCGGTGGCCGCCTCGAGCAGATACCGCCCGTAGACCGCGGCATTGTCGGAAGAGCCCCGGGCCACGAGCGTGATGCCGTTGAGCGGTTCCGGCGCGACCGCGCGGACCAGCTCGGCGATCGCGCGGTCGCGCCGGAGCAACTGCCGGAGGCGGGCCGGCTGCTCGTCCATCTCCGAGGCCATCCAGGTGCTGTTCACACGCCGCCGTCCCGCTCGAGGAGTCTCGGGAGCTCGCGCATGTCGTCGAACACGATCGTGTCCGGTCCCTCGAGAGCGCCGGCAGGCGACAGACCGCCGGCGAAGGCGAGCACGCGCATGCCCGCGGCGCGCGCCGCCTCGACGCCGGGGCGGCTGTCCTCGACAACCACGCAGCCCGCCGGCCCGGCCGCCATCCGCCCGGCCGCGTGCAGGAACAGGTCGGGAGCGGGCTTGCCGTTCGCGACGTCCTCGGCGCTGAAGATCCGGCCTCTGAACCGCTCGTACAGGCCGGTGAGCCCGAGCGTGTATCGCAGATGGTCGTGGGTGCCGCTCGACGCGATGCACGTCGGCAGCGCGATCCGGTCGAGTGCGTCAAGCACACCTTCGACTGGAGTGAGCGCGTCTGCGAATGCCTCGCCGGTAGCGGTGCTCGACTGCCTCATCCAAGCCGTCGGGAAGGCTGCGCCCCAGGTGGGCCTCGATCGCCGCCCGGGTGTCGCGGTCAGAACGACCGACGAACCGCTCGATCACTTCGCCCTCGCTGAGAGGCCATCCCAACTCGTGCAGCACCAGCACATCGACCTTGACGGCCAGGCGCTCGCAGTCGATCAGCACGCCGTCGCAATCGAAGATCACGAGTTCGACGGACCCGGCACTAACTGATGGAGGCAGGGTTCGAGGCACGTGCGCCTCCGCGACCGCGGTCGCGACATGGCAGGCGACCAGCGTCTCTCCGATCGGGGTTAGGTGAGGGGTGACCTGCGAGCACTTCTCGATCGCGTACGGACATCGCCAACGGAAACGACAGCCCTCGCTCGGGTTGATCACCCGTGGTGGCTCCCCGCTGTCGGCGCGATCTCCGCGTCCTTCTCGCGCGGTTCGGCCACGGCGGAGAGGAGCAACTGCGTATAGGGATGCTTGGGGCTGGAGAGCACGGTCTCCGTTGGGCCGGCCTCCACTTGGTGACCCGCGTACATCACGACGATGCGGTCGGCGACGTACCGGGCACTCGCAAGGTCGTGGGTGATGTACAGGAGCGAGACGCCCTCTTGGTCCCGTAGGTTGCTCATCATGTTGAGCACGCCGACGCGGATCGACACATCGAGCATCGAAACCGGCTCGTCGGCGAGGATCAGGCTCGGCCGCACGGCGAGGGCCTGAGCGAACCCGACCCGTTGGCGTTCGCCGCCGCTCATCTCGTAGGGGAACCTATTCAGCATCTTCGGGCTGAGACCCACATTCTCGAAGACACGCTCGGCCTCCCGCCGCCGCTCCACGCCTCTTAGCTCCGGCCGGTGCAGGGCGATGTTGCGCATCACCCCGTGCGAGACGGTGAAACACGGGGTGCAAGGCGCTGAACGGGTCCTGGAGAACAATTGCAACCTCGCCGCGGTACGAGAGACTTTCTTCCGGGAGCGCAGGCTGCGCAGGGGCCGACCGCGGTAGTAGATCTCACCGCGGGTGGGCTGGTAGATCCGGGCCAGCAGCCGCGCAACGGTGCTCTTGCCGCTACCGCTCTCACCGACGAGCGCAACGATCTCGCGCTCGTCAACGGCGATATTGAAGTCATCGACGGCGTGAAGCACCTGCTTTGAGAGCATCCCACCGAGCCGGAAGTGGCGCGTCAGATCAACCGTTCGGATTAGGGGCTCATCGTTGACCCGCGTGCTCTCAGACGCGTTCTGCTGGTCGGCCATCGCTCAGACCGCCTCTTTCGCCTGATCCGCATACAGCAGGCAGCGCACCGAAGCATCGCCGACCGGAACCAGCTCCGGCGCGCGGGTCAGGCACTCCGGCATCACCTCTGGGCAGCGTGGATGGAACCGACAGCCCCTCGGCGGCCGAGCGAGGTCCGGGGGGCTTCCGGGGATCCCAGCCAGCTTTCGGCGCGGGCCACGGATCGACGGGAATGCGTCCATTAGACCGCGGGTATAGGGATGTTGGGGCCGCTCGAAGATTGCCTCGGTCGGCGCCGCCTCCGCGACCTGTCCGGCGTACATCACGATCACACGATCGGAATAGCGGCTCACCACCGACATGTCGTGTGTCACGAAGATGACCGCGAACCCGAGGCTTCGCTGCAGGTCCCTGATTTTGCTCATCAGCGACCGCTGGGCCACCACATCAAGTGCTGACGTCGGCTCATCCATCATCACGAGCTGAGGTGTGAACAAAAGCGCCATCGCGATCATCGCGCGCTGGCGCATCCCGCCGCTTAGCTGGTGGGGGTAGCTAGCCAGGTGGGCAGCGTCGATGCCCACGAGATTCAGGACCTCTGTCGATCGCTGCTCAATATCCTCCTTCGAGGTGGTGCCATGCGCCTGGAGGGCGTCCTTGAATTGAGCTCCGATGCTCTTCATCGGGTTGAGTGCGTTCATGGCGCTCTGCATCACGACCGAGTAATCACGCCAGCGCATGTGCTGCAGCTCATTGCGGTTGATCCGCACCATGTCACGACCACGAAAGACGACTGTTCCGCCAACGACCTCGCCGGGAGGTGAAAGCAGCTGAGCGGCTGCGAATAGCAGCGTCGACTTGCCGCAGCCGGACTCGCCGACGATACCCAGGAACTCGCGCGGTTCGACAGTGAAGCTGACCCGATCCACCGCGCGTACGTCGGCTGCCTCCGTGAGATAGTCGACCGACAGGTCCGTGACCTCAAGTAGAGGCTCGGGCACGGCGCCTCCTCCTCACCGGCCGCAACGCGGGATTCCCGATCTCGTCAAAGGCGTAGTTCATAAGTGCGAACCCGGCTCCGAGTAGAGCGACAGCGAGGCCCGGCGCCAAGGCCCACCACACGTTTCCGGACTCAAGCGCCGCGGCCTGCTGCGCGTTGTAGAGCATCGTGCCCCACATCAGCAGGCTGGCGTTGCCCAGCCCGAGGAACTGGAGGCTGGCCGCGAACCCGACCTCAAACACCGCCAGCGCCAGGAACGAGGCGACCAGGAGCGAGGTCATGGTCGGAACGATCTCGACGAGGATGATGTACATGGCCCGCTCTCCTCGCGCGCGCGCCGCGACTAGGAAGTCGCGATTGCGAACCGACAGACCCTGAGATCGCAGCTGACGGGCCTGGAACGCCCAGCTGGTGATGGTCAGCACGATTATCAGGGTGGTGGTGCCGGGTGCCAGGTACGCGGACAGAAGGATCAACAGCGGGAGCACGGGGATGATCAAGAAGACGTCGGTTATCACCGTCAGGACTCGATCAGTGACCCCTCCTATATAGGCGGCGGTAACCCCGATGATCATCGAGATGAAGGTCGCGATGACGCTCACCACCAGCGTGACCCATAGGGTCAGGCGGGTGCTCCAGATCAGCTGGGAGAGAACGTCCTGACCCAGCTGGGTAGTGCCCAGCAGGTGGGCCGACGAAGGTGATGCATTGGGAGGACCGACCGTCGCCTGGGGGTCGTACGGCGCGAATAGCCCCGGGAAGACAGCCACGAACACCATCACGAGCAGGATCACCGCCCCCACGATCGCCTTGCGGTTGCCGAGCACCGCGCGGACCAACCGCCGCGGCTCGGCCCTCTCCTCGGTGTCGGGCGGTCTTGCGGCTATCGCGACGTTCGAGCTTGCGTCGGTCGCCATCTCACGCCTCTCGAGTGCGTGGATCGAGCACCGCCGTGAGCAGGTCCGCTATCAGGACGCAGATCAGCACGGCAAGTGTGTAGAAGAGGAAAAGGCCCTGCATCAGCGGCAGGTCATGATCGGTCGAGGCCGTGTAGAAGAGATAGCCGAGCCCGGGATACGAGAACAGGTACTCGATCACGATCGCGCCGCCGAGCACGTAGCCAAGCTGCATCGCGAACCCGGTCAGGTTGGGGAGGATCGCGTTGCGTGCGGCGTAGTCGTACATGATCCGCCGGGTCGTCAGCCCTTTGGCACGGGCAGTCTTGACGTAGTCCTCCGCGATCGTGGTGATCATGTTGTTGCGCATCGAGTACACCCACAGGCCGGCGGTCACGATCACCAGGCTCAGCCCCGGCAGGATGGCGTGTTTCAGCACATCCCAGATGAAGGAAAGCGACAACGACGGTGTGGCGCCCACGCTGTAGTTCCCGCTGAGCGGCAGCCAGTTCAGCTTGACGGCGAAGAGATAAATGAGAAGCAAACCGACGAAGAACACCGGGACCGTCGAGACGATGAATAGAGTCGGCGGGAGGACGGCATCAAGCCGGCCACCGCGCCGCCACGCGCTGTACACGCCGGCAACCGTGCCGATTACGAACGCGATGACGGTCGTCACCCCGACGAGCCCCAGCGTCCATGGAAGCTTCGACATGATCTCCGTCATTACCGGCACGCCCTGCGCGGTGACGCCGAACTGCCCGGTCAAGCAGTTCCCGAGATACTGAAAGTAACTCGCCAGCACGCCCTGATGCACGTTGACGCCGAACTGGATCTCCAAGGCGTGCAACGCGCCTGGGTTGGCGCCCCGGAACGTCGCCAGAACAGCCTGCGCCTCGTTGCCGGGCATCACGCGGGGAATGATGAAATTGACGGTCAGGGCGGCCCAAAGGGTCACCAGAAACAGGGCGGCTCGTTTTGTGAGATACCTCATCGCCTCACAGCCTGGCCTGAGGCCCCGCTCCTCACTGCGTCGGGTACAGGTGCGTCAGCACCACAGCACTGTCGGGGGAGTTGAACGGCGCCGGCTGCGCATACGGGTTCGACGCTGTTGGCCAGCCCCCGACGTTCGTGGTGTCGTACTGGAACCAATCGACACCCTCGGTGACCGGGATGAACGGAATGTCATTGACCATCACCTGCTGGATTTTGTCCATGATCTGGGCCTGCTGGGCCGGGGTCGCCGCGGCGTACTGATTGAACAGAGCGTCGGTGGATGGGGACTTGTAGCGTGCGAAGTTGTACGAACCGATGCTCCCGCTGTACAGGGCCCCACGTAGCTCGTAGTACGGACTGGGTCCCGGGATCGGCCCCAGCCCGCCGCTTCCGGCGTAGGCGAGCTGGAAGTGGCCACCTTGGAGGTCGGCGGCGTAGGTGGTCGAATTCTCATCCTGCGCGGTTACGGCGATCCCGACGGCCTTCAGCTCCTGCGTGATGACCTGGAGCGACGCGTCCCAGTCGGAGTACCCAGCGATCGTCTTGATCGTGAACGAGAGCTTATTCCCGCTCTTGTCGGCGTAGATCCCGTCCGACCCCTTCTTGAAGCCCGCTGAGTTCAGGATCTGCTCGGCCTTGGCAGGGTTGTAGCTCGGCTGGGCGAGCGAAGTGTCGGACCAGCTCTGGAACGTGGGGGTGATCACGCCGGTCTGGTTTGCCGGCTTCTGGTACCCGCTCTCCCCGAGCTGGGCGACCGTGGCCTTGTTTATGGCATATGCGAGGGCCTGCCGAACCGCCAGCTGGCCAAGGAGCGGATTGGTCAGGTTGGGGACCAGGGACACGTTCCCGACCGGCGGGAACCAGATGTGGCGGTGGGCCGGGTCCTTCCCGATGTAGAACGACTGGATGTTGGGGATGTACTGACCGCCCCACTGGGCCTGGCCCTGGGAGAGGGCCAGGTTGCCGGGCGTATTGCTGAGGAACGCTGGGTAGTCGACCTCCGCGATCTGGGGAACCGGGTGGCCGGTCGTGCTCTGCCAGTAGTGCGGGTTGCGCAGGTACTTGACGTTCTGACCCGAGCACCCGGACATCACATACGGACCGGTCCCGACGGGCGTCGTGTCTGCAAACGACGAGAGCTTGCTCTGGTTGAGCGTCGACCAGATGTGCTGCGGAAGAATCGGCGTCAGGTCCGCGACGAAGTAGAAGTACGGCTGCGCCGCCGCGTTGAAGGTGAAGACGACCTGATCTGTCCCCTTGAGGGCCACGTTGGTCAGAAGACCGCCATCTGCGGTCCAGAGCGCGTTCAGATCGATCACCTTGTCGCTCTTCATAGCGTTGAACGTGTAGACCACATCGTTCGCGCTGAAAGGCTTGCCGTCACTCCAGGTCACTCCGTTGCGGATCGTGAAGGTGAGCGTCTTGTACCCGTTCGACCACTGCGAAGAGGTAGCCAGCCAGGGGGTCGGAGGCTTGGTGCTCTGGAGGATGTTGACGTATTCGAGCGGCTCATAGATGAAGCCGAACGTTGCGCCGGTGGTCAAGACCGACGAATTGAACGGATTGAATCCGCAGGTCCAGGTGGCTCCGGTGACGTTGTCGACCACCACCTTGCCCCCGACTTTGCCGGTGTTGGCCGATGTGGTCGATGTCCCCGACGAGGTGGACGTCTTGTTCCCCGAGGTCGACGACGAGCTGCCGCCGCACGCGGTGGCCACCATACACGAGGCAACCAACGCCAACAGCCACTGGAAGCGTTTCATCGACATCCTCCGTTCACCTTTCGACGATCGCCAGCGGATCGCTGGCTCGGAATACGTGCGGCTCGCGCCTCGCGCCATCCGGCGAGCAGGCGGCTCACCAGCGGCATCGGGGCCGGAACTGTGTTGACCGGTCATCGCAAGTTCTCCATCTTCCTACGGCTCACCGCGGTCCCTCAGCCATTTGGGAAATACCTAAACAAAAGGACCTTATACCAATCTGGGACTAGCTTCCACCTCCGTATTCCTCCGCACGTCGTCGTCGCCAAAACCCTCAGCGAGTCGCGCCCAGATTGGAGACTCCCTTTCCAAATCAGGGTCGGCGGCCGTAATGTGGGGTCCGCTCGAGGGGTTCTACCGGTGGTCGGGCCCTCACGGGAGTGATCGCGATCAAGCGGCACCGACTCCTCGCTATCGGCTGCGCTGGGCCATTGCGACCAGGCTCTTCTGGGATGCGGCAGTGGGGGAGAGCAGTGTCGTGCGGGCCGCATGGAGCGCCACGGCGATCGCTCCCTGGAGTGCGGCCCGCTCGCCCAACAGGCTGGTTTCGATCCGGGCGGTGATCGGCACCAGCGCGGCCGCCGATCCGCGGACGGGGCGCAGCAGCAGAGCACTGGCGCCGATGCCTCCGCCTAGCACAACCAACTGCGGGTCGAGAATCGCGCAGACCGTCGCGATCGCCGTGCCCAGGCGCGAGGCGACGTGATCGACCACGGAGCGAGCAGCGGCGTTTCCGTCGCCGGCAAGCTCGAACACATCGTGGACCGACGTGAGCTCGGGGTCGTTCGGACCGCGCCGTTCTCCGTACGCGGCGACGATCCCGGCCGCTCCGATCTCGTCCTCGAGCCCCCCGTGCAACCGGTGCCGGGGGTTGAACGGATCGCCGACCAGCGGCAGGTAGCCGATCTCGCCGGCGGCACCGTGCGCGCCACGGACGAGCTCGTCGTCGATGATGATCCCCATCCCGATGCCTGCCCCGATCGCGATGAACACCAGCGTCGAGACGCCTCTGGCCAGGCCGAACCACTTCTCGCCGACCGCCGCGAGGTTGACGTTGTTCTCGACGAACACGGGCAGGTCGAACCGGTCGCGGATCACCTCGAGCGGATCGAAGCCGCCCTCCGGCACGACGTTGTAAGCCAGCGACGTGACCCGGCCGCTCGTCTGATCGACGATCCCGGGCGACGAGATTCCGAGGGCGAGCGGCCGCCCGTTGACCGCGCCGGCGCGGTCGATCACCTCGCTGACCATCTCGAGAATCTGCACGCCGACGGCTCGGCCGCCGTCCTTGGCAGTCGGCCGCTTCAGATCGCAGATCGGCTCGCCGAACAGGTCAGCCGCCGCGACCCGTACATTGGTCCCGCCGATGTCGGCACCGACGACGAACCCCGCCCGGGCGCTGACCACGTATGCGACGGGGTTGCGGCCGCGCTGGCCGGCGCGCCGGCCCGCCGCCCGAACGAGGCCGCCATGCTCGAGCCGGCTAACCGCGGCCGAGACGGTCGGCTTGGAAAGGTTGGTGGCCGCCGCGATCTCCGGCCGGGTGATCGGACCCCTGCGGAAGATCGTCTCGAGCACGGCCTGCTCGCCGAGCTCTCGCAGCAGGCTCAGGCGAGAGTCGGCGTCGGCCCGGCTGGGCCCGCCGTAACCGCCCTCTCGGCTGGTGCGGGGCATTGAGGTTAGATCTCTTTACGAATACGATGGTGCGTGTGCCGCGTAAGAATAAGCGTCGCATCCTCTATAAGGCAAGGACCTTGCATAAGCGCTGTCGCGGTGGTGGGGAGGGGAGCGGTTGATGTCAGTGGCCAGGGAACTCGATGTCGCCGCCGTGACCGTCATCGGCTGCGTGCAGGCGGACGTGGTGATGAGCCCCGTCACCGACCTGCCGTCCCCAGGCGGTACGCTGCTGACCGAGCAGATGGCCGTCCGCGTCGGCGGCGCGGGCGCCAACGCCGCGCTCGCATCCGTCGAAGCCGGCCTGGACGTGCGGCTCATCGGATGCATCGGCGACGATCAGCTCGGAGGATGGATGCGCGACCAGCTCACTCTCGCAGGCCTCGCGGATGACCTCGTCGTCGTTCCGGGTGAGACGAGCGGACTCACGGTTGTGCTCGAGTCCCCTGCGCGGGACCGTACCTTCCTCACTTACCTCGGTGTCAACGCGCGCTGGGAACAGGCGATGATCCCCGACGATGCGCTCACGTGCGACAACCTGCTGCTCTGCGACTACTTCGTCGCGCCGCGCCTGCGGGGGGAGGCGGCGCGCCGGCTGCTCGACACCGCGCGCGCCCGCGGCGCGCGCACGTTCTTCGACACCACGTGGGACCCCGAAGGCTTCTCCGCGCCGAACCGTGCCGAGGTGCGCGAGCTGCTCCCGTGCGTGGACGTTTTCCTGCCCAACGAGGTCGAGGCGTGCGCACTCGCCGATCGGGACGGCGACGTGGTCGAGGCCGCGCGCGCCCTGCAGTCGGCCTCGAGCGGCTGGGTGGTCGTTAAGCGTGGAGCGAGCGGATGCTTCGCGGTCGGACCCGACGGGACCGAGATCGCCGTCCCGGCGCCGGCCGTCGAGGTCGCCGACACCACGGGGGCCGGCGATACCTTCAATGCTGGTCTCGTCCATGCGCTCGCCGGCGGAGCGAGGTGGCGCGACGCGCTGACGATGGCCACGCAGTTCGCCACGACGATCATCTCCCGGCCGTCGGACAACCGGTACAGAATTGGGGTGACCCCATGAAGTTGGCCGTGATCGGTGCGGGCTCCACCTACACACCGGAGCTCGTCTCCGGGTTGATGCGCGAGCGCGAGCGCGTGGGCGTGCGCGAGCTCGTGTTGCACGACATCGACGCTTCTCGCCTGGACGTCGTAGGCGGGCTCTCGCAGCGGATCCTCGAGCGCCAGGGTTTCGCCGGCGCGCTCGAGCTCACCGGCGACCTGGACCGGGCGCTCGACGGCGCCGACACGGTCCTGATCCAGATTCGGGTCGGAGGCCAGGCGGCCCGGCTACGTGACGAGACGATCCCCGCGGCATGCGGCTGCGTCGGCCAGGAGACGACAGGCGCCGGCGGGCTCGCCAAGGCGATGCGGACCGTGCCGGTGGTGCTCGAGATCGCGCAGCGGGCGCGCGAGCTCGCGTCGGACGACGCCTGGATCATTGACTTCACCAACCCGGTCGGGATCGTGACCCGCGCATTGCTCGACGCGGGTCACCGGGCGATCGGCCTGTGCAACGTCGCGATCAACTTCCAGCGCCAGATCGCCGGTCACCTCGGCGTGACGCCGGAGCGAGTGCTCGTCGAGCAGGTCGGTCTCAACCACCTCACCTGGATCCGGGCGGTGTGGGTGGACGGCCGCGACGTCATGCCGGATGTGATCGATGGGTTTGGCGATGTGCTGGCCCACGAGATCGGGCTGCCGCGCTCCCTGATCGAGGCGCTGGGCGCGATCCCGTCGTACTACCTGCGCTACTTCTACGCCGAGCGCGAGGTCGTCCAAGAGCAGAAGATGACCAAGCCGCGTGCTCAGACGGTGGCGGACATCGAGCGGAGCCTTTTGGACCTGTACCTCGATCCGGCGCTGACCGAGAAGCCGGCGCTTCTCGACCAGCGTGGCGGGGCCTACTACAGCGAAGCCGCGATCCAGCTCGTCGCCTCGCTGCTGGCCGACGCCGGCGACACGCAGGTCGTGGACGTGCGCAACGGCGGCACGCTGCCTGGCCTGGCCGACGACGACGTGGTGGAGGTTCCGGCGCGGATCGGGAGAGGCGGCGCCATGCCGGTGGCACAGAGGCCGCTAGCGCCCGAGCTGCTCGGCCTGGTCCAGCACGTCGCGGCGTACGAGCGCCTCGCGGCCTCCGCCGCGGCGAGCGGCGACCGCGAAGCCGCCCGCCTCGCGCTGCTGGCGCATCCGCTGGTTCGCGAGTACCGGCTGGCCGACAGCCTGTCGGACCGCATGCTCGACACTGTCGGGCCGCTGCCGCTCGCCAGGGGCGCCGAGACTCGATGAGCATGGGGCGCGAGCTCGTCGTCGCGGTCGACGGAGGTGGCGTCAAGACCGACCTCGCGCTGCTCGACTCGAGCGGGGCGCTGCTGTCACTGGTCCGAGGCGGCGGAAGCCAAGCCCACTACATCGGGGTCGAGGGCTGCGTCGACGTTCTCGAGAGCCTTCTGGCCAGCGCCCTCGCCGAGGCGGGTGTCGGCGCGCTCGAGCGACCGTTCGCAGCGACGGCACAGCTCCTGCTCGCCGGCATGGACCTCCCTGAGGAGCTGTCCGCGCTCACCGCCGCGATCGAGCAGCTGCACTGGAGCGAACGCCTGGTGCTCGGCAACGACACGGAGGCGCTGCTGCGCGCGGGCACCGACCGCGGCTGGGGCATAGCGGTCGTGTGCGGCACGGGGATCAACTGCCTCGGGATCGCCTGTGGGAGGCATGAGGCCAGGTTTCTGTCGTTCGGCCCCGTATCCGGCGACTGGGGCGGCGGTCGCGACGTCGGTCTCGCCGCGCTCGCCGCGGCCGTGCGCGCCGCCGACGGACGCGGGCCGCGGACGCAGCTTGAGGACGCGGTGCCCGCTTATTTCGGGCTTGGCGACCCGCTCGAGGTGGCGCGGGCCTTTCACCTGGAGGAGCTGCCGGCGGTACGGCTGGGTGAGCTTGCTCCGGTCGTGCTCGCCGCCTGCGACGAGGATGCCGTCGCGGCGGAGATCGTTCGCCGGTTGACCGACGAGGTGGTCGCGTTCGCTGTGGCTGCGCTCCGCCGCCTGCAGCTGACCGGGGACGACCCGGACGTGGTGCTGGGCGGCAGCCTGCTGCGGGCAGTCTCGCCGAGCGCGGTGGAGACGATCGCCCGAGGTGTTCACCGGGTGGCACCGAACGCCCGAGTGGTGGTGTCGCCGAGCGAGCCGATCGTCGGCGCCGCCCTGCTGGGACTGGATGCGCTCGGGGCGGACGGCGCAGCGCGAGCCCGCGCACGAGCGGAGCTCGATGCCGCGGCGCCGCAGCGATCAGCCGTCGTCGTCGATCGCCTCGGATAGCAGCGTCGCCACGTCGGCCACGCGCAGGTCCGTGCCGGCGGTACGCGCCCCGTCGTCGAGCATCACCGTGCAGAACGGGCACGCGACCGCGAGCGTGCCGGCGCCGGTGGCCGAGGCCTCGCGCACGCGTTCCTCGTTGATCGCCTTGCCGCGCTCCTCCATCCACATGTGCGCGCCGCCGGCGCCGCAGCAGAACGTGCTCTTGCGCGACCGACCCATTTCTATGGGTTTCCCGATTGCAGAGACGATTTCTCTTGGCGCCTCGACCACGTCGTTGTGGCGTGCGAGGTAGCACGAGTCGTGGTAGGTGATCGGCAGCTGCCCGGCTTTCTTGGACGGTTTGATCCGGCCGTCGCTGACTAGCTCCGCGAGGAGCTCGGAATGATGGATCACCTCGTAGGTGCCACCGAAGTCCGGGTACTCGTTGCCGAGCGTGTTGAAGCAGTGCGGGCAGCCGGTGACGATCTTCGTAACTCCCGCTTCGTTCAGCGTCTCGACGTTCTGCTCGGCGAACGCCTGGAACACGTACTCGTTGCCGATCCGGCGCGCGGGATCGCCGGTGCAGCTCTCGCGCGGACCGAGGATCGCGAAATCGACGCCCGCGCTCTGGAGGAGCCTGGCGGTGGCGCCGGCGCTCGTGCGCGCGCGCTCGTCGAATGAGGCCGCGCATCCGACCCAGTACAGGTACTCGGGGGCGGGGTCGCCGGGTTCGAGGATCCTGACGCCCAGCTCGGCCGCCCAGTCGGCGCGCTCGGACTGCGCCTTTCCCCACGGGTTCGACGCTCGCTCGACGTCGCGGAGCATTGGCTCGGCCTCGGCGGGGAAGCTCGACTCGACCATCACCAGGTGCCGGCGCAGGTCGACGATGTGGTCGACGTGCTCGATCGAGACCGGGCACGCCTGCACGCACGCGCCGCAGGTCACGCAGTCCCAGACCATGTCGGCCGGGACGGCGGTGGGGACGAGCGGCGTCTCGGTGTCTTGGGCGAGCACCAGGTCGCGCAGCCCCATGATCACGAGCTTGGGGCTGAGGATCTTGCCGGTGGCGAACGCCGGGCACGCGTCCTGGCAGCGGCCGCACTCGGTGCACGAGAACGTGTCGAGCACCTGCTTCCAGGTCAGGTCTTTGGCTAGGCCCGCCCCGAAGCGGAGCTCGTCCTCGGGAACCTCTGGGTCGTCGAACGTCAGCGGCTCGAGCCGCCCGCGCGCGCGCGTGCGGCCGAACCAGACGTTGACCGCGGCGACGAAGATGTGCAGGTGCTTGGAACGGGGGAGATAGGCGAGGAAGCCGAGGATCGTGAGGACGTGGATCCACACAAAAACACGCTCGAGCACCTTTGTCGTCTGGTTGTCCGAGAACAGGTGTGAGAGGGCGTTGGAGACGGGTGACCAGGAAGCCGGCCACTCGTTGAGGTGCAGGGCGATCCGGGTCGCATGCCACAGGAGCAGGCTGATCACGATCGTCGCGATCAGTCCGAGGATCAGGTCGGCCTCGCCGAGATGGCTGCCCTCGAAGCGCCTTGGCTTCTGCACCTTGCGGATCAACAGCGCTCCGATCACGCCGACGAGCACGAGCACGCAGAAGATGTCGACGAGCAGCGCGTACCACCCCTGGTGGCCGAGCCACGGCAGCGTGTCGTGCTTGTCGACGATCCCGATCATCGCGATCAGGATCGTCGGGACGAGCACGAGGAAGCCCCAGAAGATGAACGCGTGCAACAGCCCGGGACCGAGGCGCTGGAGCAGCTTGCGCTGCCCGAGCACGATCTCGGCCTCGTTGCGGGCGCGGCGCGGCACGTCGCCCGAGCGCTGGGTCGGCGCGGCCTGTTGTACGAGTCCCGCGAGGAGTCGGACGCGGGTGAGGAACAGCGTGCCGCTCACCGCGAGGGCGGCGGCGAGCGCGAGCGCGGAGATCAGCGAGGCTATCCGCCGCCCCTTGTTCTGCGGATCTCGGCCGAGATCGCCGGGACCACCTCGTGGAGATCGCCGATCACGACGTAGTCGGCGCTCGCGAAGATCGAGGCCTCGTTGTCGGGGTTGACCGCCATCAGCTTCTTGGCTCCCTTGCAGCCGGCCATGTGCTGGGTGGCGCCGCTGATCCCGCAGGCGATATAGAGCGAGGGTGAGATCTTCGTGCCGGTCTGGCCGACCTGATCGGTGTGAGGCCGCCACCCGGCGCTCGTCACCGCGCGCGAGCAGCCGACCGCAGCGCCGAGCAGCGCGGCCAGCTCCTCGATCACCGCGAAGCCCTCCGCGGACCCGACGCCGCGCCCACCCGAGACGACCACGTCCGCGTCGGCCAGCGACACCCCCGCAGTGACGGTCTCGACTCGCTCGGACACCCTGACGATCGCCTCGGAGGCGGCCGGGACGAGCTCGATCTCGACGCTCTGTTCGTCTGCGGCAACGGCGTGCGGGGCGATGGTCAAGAGCGCCGGCGAGCCGTGCAACCGCGCTTCCTCGAGCAGGCTTCCGCCCCACCGCACGCGGGTCAGCGTTAGCGGGTCGCCGGGCGTCGCCGAGACGCAGTTAGCGGCCATCGGCAGGTCGAGCATCGCCGCGACGTGGGCGAGGACCTCGTTGCCGCGTTCGGTTCCCGGTCCGACGACGACGCCCGGTCCGCGCTCCTCGGTCACCCGGGTGAGCGCGGTCGCCCAACCGTCGGGTGAGTAGCCGGCCGGATCGTCGATGCCGACTGCGTGCACCTGGTCGGGGTCGATGCTTCTGGCGAAGGTCAGAGCCTGACGGTAGAGCTCGTCGTCGGAGCGCTCGGCGAAGACCAGGACCATGTTCTAGAGGAGCCCCAACTCGTCGAGGACGGTGATTACCGCGGGTGCCGCATCGGCGCCGCTGCCGAGCACCTGGGCCTGCTTGCCGGAATCGGGCGGGAGGGTGAGTTTGATCATGTCGAGCATCGGTTCGGGGCGGGCGGGAGTCGAGATGTCGAGCGGCTTGCGCTTGGCCCGGAGGCGACCGGGGACCGACGGGTAGCGCGGCAGGTTGAGCCCTTCCTTCACGGTTACGACGGCGGGGGTCGGGACGACGTACACGTCGCGCCCACCCGGGACCTCCTGCTCGAGGCGGAGTTGGCCGTCGCTGACCGCGATCCCCTTGATGCCGGTGACGACCGGCAGCCCGAGCTTGTGCGCGACGCGGATCGCGACCTGGTAGTTGCCGGCGTCGGCGGACTCGTTGCCAAACAGGATCAGGTCTAACGGTTCGGACTGGGAGCGAATCGCGTCCACGATCGCGCTGGCGGTGGCCTGGGGGTCCCATTCCTCGCCGTCGGTCACGAGGTGGACGGCGCGATCGATGCCGAGCGCCATCATGTCGCGCAGCTGCTCTTCGGCCTCGGGCGGCCCGAGCGTGAGCACGGCCGACGAGCCTCCGTGCTGCTCGATCAGGCGGACCGCCTCCTCGACGCCGCATTCCTCGTGCGGGCTGACCGTGAAGCCGAGGTGGCGCGTGGAGATCGCTCGCTGGTCGTCGGTCAGGACGATCTTGCCACCCGTGAGCGGCACGCGCTTGACGCAGACGAGGATGTTCATGAGCTCAGCAGCGGACGCGCGAGTTGTCGGGATCGAACACCGGCGTCGAGTCGTTCGTGACGACCGTCACCGGATAGCGCTCGCCCATGTACTCGACGGCCAATTCCGCTCCGACGACGGCATGCTCGGGCGGAAGGTAGCCCATCAGTATGTGCTTCCCGATCGATGGGCCGGCGCCGGAGCTCGTGACGTACGAGCGACGGCCCTTGCGGTCGGTTAGGGGTTCGCCGGCGCGAGTGACGATCGGCTCGTGGCCGAGCATGTAGCGGTTGACGCCCGATTGCGAAGAATGATTATCGACGGTGAGAGTGCACATGATCGCGGCGGGCTCCTCGTCGCGGTGACGCAGGTGCGCCTCCTTGCCGACGAAGTCCTGGTCCTTGACCTTGCCCCAGGCCATGCCGGCCTCGACCACGTTGAAGTCGCCCTCGAGCTCGGCGCCGTACGCGCGATAGCACTTCTCCAGCCGGCCGGTTGTGCCGTACACGCCGATGCCGGCGGGGATGATCCCGTGCGGCTCGCCGGCCTCGGCGACGATGTCCCACAGCCTGGCGCCCTGCTCGAAAGGGACGTACAGCTCCCAGCCGAGGTCGCCGACGTAGGAGATCCGCGAGGCGAGCACCTGGAGCGGCCCGACCTCGATCTGCTTGCACCGGGCGAACGGCATTCCTTCGTGGGATACGTCGTCTGCGGTCACGCTGCTCAGGATGTCGCGGGCGCGCGGGCCCCACAGGCCGAGCGTCGTCCAGGCGTTCGTCTGGTCGTGGATCTGCGCCGATCCGTCGTCAGGGAGATGGTCGGCGAACCACTTCTTGTCGGACATCCCGTACGCGCCACCGGTCACGACGCGGAACACGTCGTCGGCGAGACGCATGATCGTGAGGTCCTGTTTGAAGCCGCCGCTGGGGGTGAGCAGCGGCGTGTAGACGACGCGACCGTTTTCGACGTCCATCTGGCGCATCGCGACGTTCTGGACGGTTTGCAGCGCGGCCGGCCCGACGACGTCGAAGATCGCGAACGCTGTGAGATCGATCATTGCGGCGCGGTCGCGCATCGCCAGGTGCTCGGCGTTGATGATTGGCGACCACCAGCGAGAGTCCCACTCGGCCTCGCGCCGGGTGACGCGGTCGCCGTACTCGTCGAGCAGGCGCGCGTTCGACTCGTACCAGTTCGGCCGCTCCCACCCGACCGTTTCGATGAAAACGGCCTTCAGGTCGCGTTCGCGCTCGTAGAACGGCGAAAGCCGGACGTTCCGGTCCGATGCCCACTGCTCGCCCGGGTGGACGATGCCGTACATCTTGTTGAAGCCCTCGCCGGCGCGGGCGATGATGTGAGCCTTCGTGCGCTGGCACGAGTACGCGCGCGCGACATTGGATTCGTACACGTCGATCTCGGAGTCGCCGTGGACGATCAGCTCGGCGACGGTCTTGCCGGCGCCCGGGCCCTCCTTGATCCAGATCGCCGCCGAGGACCACAGCCCTTTGACCTCGGGGGTCTCGCCGAGCAGTGGCATGCCGTCGTACGTGACGGACAGCACTCCGTTGATCGCGTACTTCACGCCGACGGTCTCGTCGGCGACGATCTCGGGCATGAGCTCCAGCGCGAGCTCCATCTGCGGGTCGAAGTCCTCCTGGGTGAACGGCAGCTCGGTGGGGGTCAGCGCCGACTCCTCGATACTCGGGATGTCGTCGGCGTCGAGGGTGATCGGGCGGTGGGCGTAGGACCCGATCTCGAGGCCGGTCCCCTCCTGGCGCTCGTACATGTTCGTGTCCATGTCGCGGATGATCGGGTACTCGATCATTCCCGTGGTGTCCGCGAACCGGGGCGCGGGCCCGATGTCGATCATCTGGTGGACCATCGGCGTGAGCGGGATCGAAGCGCCGGCCATGCGGGCGATTCTCGGGCTCCAGGCGCCGCATGCGATCACGATGAGGTCGGCGTCGAAGTCGCCTTTGCTGGTCTTCACGCGGGTGGCGCGACCGTTCTCGACATCGATCCCGAGGACCTCGGTGTTCGCGGAGACCTTCATGCCCGCCTCCTGGGCGCGCTCGCGCATGATCGTCCCGGCACGGAGCGAGTCGACGACGCCGGCGCCCGGAGTAAAGAACCCGCCGAGGATCAGCTGCTCGTTTATGTACGGGACTTTGTCCCTGACCTGCTGCGGGGTGAGCAACTCGACGGGCTCGATCCCCCACGACTTGGCGGACACGACGCGGCGCGTCAGCTCCTGCATCCGCGCCTCGTTGCGGGCGATCTCGATCCCGCCGCTCTCGACGAACACCCCGAGATCCTTGTACTGACGCATGCTCTCGAGCGTCAGCGACGTCATCTCCTTCGAGTGATCGACGGGGAAGATGAAGTTCGAGGCGTGCCCGGTCGAGCCGCCGGGGTTCGGCAGCGGGCCCTTGTCGATCATCGTGATGTCGGTGACGCCGAGGCGCGTGAGGTGGTACGCGAGGCTGTTGCCCACGATCCCCGCGCCGATGACGACGACCCTCTTGTTGTTTCCCGCGCCGGCCATGTCCGCTGTTGATCCCTGATATATCAGATGCATGCCACGAGTGGGGAACAACTGCCACGGGTTGTCGTCGTCCGCGGGCGGCCTTGACCGCGGATGTCGTCTTCCGCAGGCGGTGCGAGGGCCACAACTGCGCACTCGACGATGCGCTCCGCTCGAGTGTGCGGAAAGTGGCGCTATCCGGGTCGTTGCTGCGCACTCGGCGCGGAGAGCTGGTCGAGTGCGCGGTTACCCGCCCTGAATTCCGGTGTATCGGGAAGGCGGGCGGTGCGCGGGCGCGGCGCCACCGGGTTGATGGACGGGCGTTAGCGGCGCGATCGGGTTGACGGACGGGCGTTAGCGGCGCGATCGGGTTGACGGACGGGCGTTAGCGGCGCGATCGGGTTGACGGACGGGCGTTAGCGGCGCGATCGGGTTGACGGACGGGCGTTAGCGGCGCGCCGCCATCTGGCGCCGGCGCTCCGCCCGATCAACGGGTTTCTTCCTCGGCGCCACCGGCCCGACGGGTTCGGTGCGAAGCATCCGGATCGTGGTGAGGATCGCGAGCAGCGTCAGCGTGGCCGCGCTGCCGAGGCACCATTGGCAGTAGGCGTGGATGGTGAACGCTTCGCGATACGTCAGGTACATGCTGAACAGGAACCCGACCAACGCCAGTCCGAAGCCGATCGCGCGTCCGAGCTCGCCGCGGATCCAGATCGATATGAAGATCCCGATGTAGCCCGCGAGGCCGAGGGTCGCCACCGGGATGCCGGCGAGCTTGGACCACCGCGAGTGCTGAACGGTCTCGCAGCCGCCGCTCGAGAGGCACAGGACGTGCAGGCCGGCGTAGTGCGTGTAAGTCAGGTACGTCCCGATCCCGATCCCGATCAGGGACAGGATGCCGATCGCGATCCGCAGCTTCGCGTCGACGCTCAGGCGCCGGGGGGTCGCCGTGCCGACCGCGGTGGTCATGAGACCTGTTTTATCGCCTGCTGCAACTGGGCGTAGCTGGGAACGGCTGCGCTGGGCGCCGCCTGGCCCTTCGGTCCCTGGAAGATCAGCGTCGGCGTGCCGCTGACGCCGATGTTCTTGGCGTCGGTCTGATCGCTGCTGACCTGGGCGGTCAGCGTCGAGTCGTTGCGGTCCGATTGCCAGGTGGCCAGATTCAGTCCGGTGACTTGTCGCGCGAGGGCGGTCAGGTATGCCTCGTTCACGTAGCCCGTGTCCTCCTGGCCCTGCTCGCGGTAGAAGAGCTCTGTGTATTGCCAGAACTTATTCTGCTTTCCCGCGGCCAGCCCGGCCACCTGCTGCGTCGGGAAGACGCTCGGATTCGGACCGTTGCACGTGGCGGTACAGAACGACTTGTAGACCACCTTCACCTTCCCCTGGCGGACCTCGTTCTGGACCAGCTGCGGGAATCCGCCCTGCAACGTGAACGCCTGGCAGACCGGGCACTCGTAGTCGCCGAAATAAGTCATCGTCACCGGCGCGTTGGCGTTCCCGAGCGTCGCGCCGGATTGCGGGATGCCCGCGAACATCTGATCGACCGCATTCGCGGTGGCGGTCGCCTCCGTGCCCGTCTTGATGCCGCCCTTCTTTCCGCCGCTGTTGATGATGACCAGTGCGGCGACCACGATGATCGCTCCGACCACGATGCCGCCGACGGTCCGCAGCCGCCGGTCGCGACGAGCCTTTTCGGCGCGCGCCCGCTCTTCCTCGAGGCGACGAGCACGTGCCTCTTCCTTCTGCTTGGTTCGAGAAGCCATCTTCGTAAGGGAGGGCGCCCGGGGCGCGTTCGACGTGAGGATAGCGGCACGAATACGCCGCTAGTCCTGTTGTCGGCAGGTCTTCATCACCTCTTCAACTTCGCCGCCAGCTGTCCGTAGCGGACCGCGTTGGGGGGCGGCCCGCCGCCACCGGGGCCCTGCCCGAAGACGGCCGGCCGCCCCTGGTCCCGCCGGGACCGCAATCGCCGACGGCGGCCGCCCTGCTCCCGCCGCGATGGCGACCGTCGACGACCGGCCGCGCCTGGGCTCTTCGCGATCGCGACCGCCGACGGCCGGCCGGCGCCTGGCCCCGCCGCGACCGCAACCGCCGACGGCCGCCCGCCACCGGCCGGACCGCAGCCGGTCCCGAGCAGGTCTGATCGCGCGGCGACCCGGCCCCGGGACGCCTGCTTACCCGCTGTTTGCGTGTAAACATCCTGTGATCAGGATGCGCTCCGGTGTGTGTTCGCCCCCGCCGTGAATTACAGTGCCCCCGATGTCGCGTGACAACAGCGACGCGCACCCCGGGGGACAGACCCCTCCGCAGCGCGCCCAATCCAGGCTCCGGGTAGCGGTGATCGACCGCGACCCGGGCTTCATGCAGGTCCTCGCGAACCGTCTCGGGGCGCTCGGGTGCGATCACCGCGCCCTGTCGAGTCCGGCGACGGTCGAGACGCTCGTCGCGATGCGGCTGAACGCGCTCGTGCTCGACCTCTCGGTCATCGGCCCCGAAAGCTGGGACTACCTCGAGCGCGTGTGCGGGCGCCTGCCAGGTCTGGCAGTGATCGTTTGCACAGGGCCGTCGTCGGTGGCGCAGCGAGTCCGAGGCCTGCGGCTCGGCGCCGACGCCTGGATGACCAAGCCGTGTCATCCGGAGGAGCTGATCTGTGTAATCGAGGCCGCCGTCCGCCGGCACCGCCGGCAGGAGCTGCCCCAGATCGACGTCGCCGCGACGATCGGCGAGATCACGATCCGGCCGGACCTCTACCAGGCCTACGTCGGCGAGCAGAGCCTGGAGCTCACCGCGCGCGAGTTCGAGATCCTGCAACTGCTCGCGCAGTCCGATCGCGTGCTGCGGCGTGAGGAGATCTACGAACGGGTATGGGGCTATGCAATGGCCCACGGAGACCGGTCGGTCGACGTGTTCGTCCGCAAGCTCCGCCAGAAGCTACGTGCTATATCGCCATCCTGGAGCTACATCCACACGCACTTCGGGGTTGGCTACAGATTCGCTCCCGAGCTCGAAGGAGACGAGATCGAAGTGAGTCGCGGTGCCGTCGAGGCGCCCCCCGAGCCAGCGGCTCTGAGCCGCTGATCCGACCCCGCGGGGTGCGCTTCCCGCGCCCGCCGACGATGCCCCGAAAGCGGGGGCCACCGAGGGGTTCGGTCACAACTTATTCACATCGTCGTCACGACTCGATAACGCGAACGCCGATGTCGGCCGCGAGCATCGGGCCCATGCCGGCGATCGCTAGGTCCAGCAGCGAGGTGATCGAGGTGGGTCCGCTCGAGATCCTCCCCGAGGAGCATCTCGCGCGCGCGAACGGCCGTGCCCTCGTCCTCTCGATCCGAGAGCTCCGTCTCCTCACCGAGCTGGGACGCCGAGCGGACCGGATAATGCCGCGCGAGGAGCTGTTTCGACTCGTCTGGGGGCGCGAGATGCGGGCGGGCGACAGGTCGGTCGACGTGTACGTGCGAAAGCTGCGCGTGAAGTTGGAGGAGGCGCTCCCTGCGTGGCGGTTCATCCACACGCACTTCGGCTTTGGCTACCGGCTGTCAGCCGAGCCAGCACAGAACGCCAACGATCGGTTCACAACTGGATAACACCTCGCCAGGCCGTTGGCCCGAGACTTGGCGCACACCTAGTGAAGGAGATGTGACCTTGAAACCAAGACGTATGGCAATCGTCGCGACGGCGCTCGCCTCCGCGCTCGCGGTGGCGGCGTGCGGATCGAGCAACAGCAGCAGCAGCACCAGCTCGAGCGCCGCCGCCGCCAGTTCAACGAGCAGCTCCAGCGGCTCGAGCAGCAGTAGCGGCTCCGGCACCATCAACGGCGCCGGTTCGACGCTGGCGGCCCCGATCTACCAGCAGTGGGGCTCGACGCTGAAGGGCCAGGGCCTGACCGTCAACTTCAACCCGGTCGGCTCGGGCGCCGGCCAGACCGAGCTGGCCTCGGCGACGGTTGACTTCGCGGGCAGCGACCCGTCGCTGAAGCCCTCCGACAAGGCCAAGATGAAGGGCCCGGTGCTTCAGTTCCCGGTTGCCGCGGGCGCGATCACGGTGTCCTACAACCTGTCCGGGGTCAAGAGCGGGCTCAAGTTGGACGGGCCGACCGTGGCGAAGATCTTCCAGGGCACGATCAAGACCTGGAACGACCCGGCGATCAAGGCGCTGAACCCGGGGGTGAGCCTGCCGAGCACGAACATCACGGTGGTCCACCGCTCCGATTCCTCGGGCACCACTCAGGGCTTCACGACGTGGCTGTCGGACGTCGATCCGTCCTGGAAGTCCGCGGTCGGCGAGGGCAAGGACGTCAACTGGCCGACCGGAACGGGCGGCAAGGGCAACTCCGGCGTCGCCGCCGTGGTCAAGCAGACCGCTGGCGCCATCGGGTACGTCGAGCAGGCCTACGCGCTCGAGAACGGCTTCACGTACGCGGCGATCAAGAACTCGGCCGGCTCGTACGTCCTGCCGACGATCCCCAACACCTCGGCCGCGTTCCTGGGGATCACGGTTCCGCCGGACCTCGGAATCAGCACGATCAACTCGTCGAGCCCGGGTGCCTACCCGATCGTGTCGCAGACGTTCCTCGACGCGTACAAGGACCCGTGCAAGGACGGTGGCGCGAGCTCCGGTACCGCCGCCGCGGTGAAGAAGTTCCTCACCTACGCGTTCGGCGCCGGCCAGCAGACGCTCGGCGCGGGCTCGAACCAGCTGCCGTATGCGCCGCTGCCGTCGGCACTGGCGGATAAGGACAACACGCAGCTGGCCACGATGGTCTGCAACGGTGCGGCCATCTCGTAGGGCACCAGTGGGCCGACGATCACGTAAGGACGCCTAGGTGGAAGCAAGCGCCACCACCGTCACCGGCGGCCGCTCGACTCTCGAGCGGTCGCCGGCCGGGCGTCTTCCCGATCGGGTCCTGAAGTGGGGTCTGAGCGCGCTCGCCGCGCTCATCCTGATCCTGATCGTCTACTTCTTCATCCGCCTGGTGGGCCAGTCCGGCCACGTGTTCAGCACGTACGGACTGAGCTTCGTGTTCGGCAACGACTGGGACGTCTCGCGCAACATCTACCACGGCGGCGCGCTGCTGTTCGGCACGATCGTCACGTCGATCATCGCGCTCATCATCGGCGTACCGATCGCGGTCGCCAGCGCCGTGTTCATCAGCGAGCTCTGTCCGCGCCGGCTGCGCGGCTCACTGTCGATCCTCGTCGATCTTCTCGCCGCGGTTCCGTCGGTCGTGTACGGACTGTGGGGGGTTTTCGTCCTGGCCCCGCGCCTGCTTCCCGCCGAGAAGTGGTTCGCGAGCACGTTCTCGTTCATCCCATGGATAGGCGGCGGCATCCCCACCCTCTACAACTACTTCATCGCCGGCCTGATCCTCGCGATCATGATCCTCCCGATCGTGTCGGCGATCTCGCGAGAGGTCATCGCGACCGTTCCATCCGAGCATAAGGAAGCGGCGCTGGCGCTGGGCGCGACGCGCTGGGAGATGATCCGCATGGCGGTCCTTCCGTACTCGCGTCCCGGGATCACCGGCGGGGCGATGCTCGGCATGGGGCGGGCGATCGGCGAGACGATCGCCGTCGTGCTCGTGATCGGCAGTGCGCCGAAGATCGGAAGCCACCTGTTCGCCCAGGGCTACACGCTGGCCGCGGTGATCGCCAACGAGTTCGGCGAGGCGACGGGGATCCACACCTCGGCGCTGTTCGCGGCCGGCCTGGTGCTGTTCGTGCTCACGCTGATCGTGAACATCATCGCGCGCTGGTTCATCTCCCGCGGCTCACATGGCACCAGGGGAACGGGCGCGACCGGCATGACGATCACCTCAGGCCCGGCGAGCGAGAAATGAGCAGCACGGCCATCCCACAGATATCTGCCCGGCGCCGGCGCACCGACAAGGTGATGCGCGGCTCGCTGTTTGCCGCCACGATGGTCGCCCTGATCCCGCTGATCCTGATCATCTATTACCTCCTCCGCAAGGGGCTGAGTGCGTGGACCCAGAGCGGCTTCTTCACGACCGACCCCACCGGCAGCTTCTTCGGCAGCCCGGGCGGGATCCGTAGCGCGATTCTCGGCTCGCTCGAGATCGTCGCGCTCGCGACGCTGATATCGATCCCGATCGGGATCGGCGTGGCCCTCTACCTGACCGAGTACGGGAAGCAGTCATGGTTCGCCAACACCGTGCGCTACTTCGTCGACGTGATGACGGGCGTACCCTCGATCATGTTCGGACTGTTCGTCTACATCGTGCTGGTAATCGGTCGCTTCGGGGGGAGCGGATTCGCGGCCTGGAAGGGGGCGGTGGCGGTGTCGCTGCTGATGCTTCCGATCGTCATCCGCTCGTCCGAGGTCGTGCTGCTGCTGGTGCCGAGCAGCCTGCGCGAGGCCGCGCTGGCGCTCGGCGCCCAAAGGTGGCGCGTGGTGTTCCGGGTCGTGCTGCCGACCGCGGCCCCCGGCCTCCTCACCGGCTCGCTGCTGGCGATCGCCCGCGGCATGGGCGAGACCGCTCCGCTGCTGTTCACCGTGTCGACCGCGTTCGCGTTGACATTCAGCCTCAGCCAGCAGATGAACACGATGCCGTTTCTGATCTACAACGACATCACGTCGCCGCGCGCGGCGCTCCAAACCATCGCGTGGGGCACGGCGCTGACGCTCGTGGTAATCGTCCTGATCCTGAACCTCGTCGCCCGATTGATCGCTTCAAGGAGCCGCATGGCATGATCCCGCCGGATACGACAAGCAAGGAACAATCCGATATGTCCACCGCCGGGGAGCCACGGCCGGAGCGGGCGCCGGCAGCGCCGCAGCCCTCGAAGGCCGCCTCCGCAGAGAAGACGGGCCACACGGTCAACCTAAAAGACCTGAACGCCTACTACGGAGCTCAGCACGCGATCAAGGGCGTCACGATCGACTTCCCCGCCAACGAGGTGACCGCGCTGATCGGGCCGTCGGGATCGGGGAAATCAACCGTGGTCCGCTGCATCAACCGGATGCACGAGGAGATCCCCGGGGCTCGCGCCGAGGGCAGCGTGACGCTCGATGACCTCAACATCTACGACCCGGACGTCGATGTAACCGCCGTGCGTCGGTTGATCGGGATGGTGTTCCAGAAGCCGAATCCGTTCCCGACGATGTCGATCTTCGACAACGTCGCCGCGGGCCTGAGGCTGACCGGTACCAGGAGCAAAGACCTGAAGGAGCTTGTCCACCGCTCGCTGCGGTCAGTCGGGCTCTGGGATGAGGTGAAGGACCGCCTGAACGAGCCCGGAATCGGATTGTCCGGCGGCCAGCAGCAGCGGCTGTGCATCGCGCGGACGGTCGCGGTGGAGCCGGAGGTGATTCTGATGGATGAGCCCGCGTCCGCGCTCGACCCGATCTCGACGCTGAAAATCGAGGAGCTGATCGACGAGCTCAAGGAGCGCTACACGATCGTGATCGTCACGCACAATATGCAGCAGGCGGCCCGCGTGGCGAACTCGACCGTGTTCATGCTCGAGGGCGAGGTGATCGAGCACGACGAGACCAACAAGATCTTCACGAACCCGAGCGACGAGCGAACCGAGCGGTACGTGACCGGGAAGTTCGGATAGGGATTCGGCTATGCAGGAGACGCGGCATCAGTTCCATGAGCAGCTCCGAGCGCTCGAGGCCCAGGCGCTCGACGGGCTCGACCTGGTCATCCAGCAGCTCGACCGCGCGCTCGAGTCGATCTCCTACCAGGACGTCGAGCTCGCCGGCATGGTCGTCGCCGACGACGACCGGATCGACGGCCGCTACCTCGAGGTCCACCAGGGGATCCTGTCGCTGCTGGCCCGCCAGGCGCCGGTGGCGGGCGACCTGCGCATCGTCGCGGCGCTGCTGCACGTGATCCGCTGCGTCGAGCGGATGGGCGATCAATGCGTCAACATCGCCAAGCTCGTGCCGCTCTCGGGCTACGAGGCGCCGAAGGACAAGGACATCCTCGATGCGATCGAGCGGATGGGCCGCCTCGCCCGCTCGCAGGTCTCGCAGGCCAAGCAGGCGTTCGCCGGCCGCAACGTCGAGCTTGCTCAGGACCTGGTCCGCCAGGACATGGAGATCAACCGGCTCAACCGGGAGATCTTCAGGCGGGCGGTCGAGGTCGGAGACAACCTCGACCTCCGCGAGTGGGCCATGTTCATGATCCTCGTTGCCCGCTGCCTGGAGCGGGTCGGCGACAACACCGTCGATATCGCGGAGCAGACGGTGTTCGTCGTCACCGGGTTGTTCCGCGAGTTCGCGGACGCGTCGTCCCCGCCAGAGGTCGCGCAGGCACCGTAGCGGCTCCTGCGCGGCCGCTGCGAGCGGACGGTTATCCTCGCCCCACTGTGGCGAGTCAGAGGGCAAAGCGGCGCTCGCGTAAGCGACGCAATCCGGGGGCGGCGCCGGCCGCGCCGCAACCGGCGCGCCGCGAGCAGCCTCCCGCGCCGACGTCGGCGCGCCGCGCAATGGGGCAGCCGCGGCCCGCGCGCCGGCGTGCCAGCCCGCTCGGCGCCTATGGCGAACGGCCGCCTAGTCCGTTCGGGGGGCTCCCCGTCGCCGAGATCGCGATCTTCGCCGGCGCGGTGGCGCTCATCGTCGGCGTGATCAGGCGCGGTGGCGCGGCGCTGATCGGTGGCGTGGTCATCTGCCTGCTCGGCGTGCTCGAGGTGACTACGCGCGAGCACTTCTCGGGCTATCGCTCGCACACGGTCCTATTGGCCGCGATCCCGGCCGTGGCAGTGGAGTTCCTGATCGCGCTGACGGTCGGGCCGCCGGCGATTCGCGCGCTGCTGCTCGTGCCCGTCGCCGCGGTGTTCGCGACGTGCGCGTGGTTTCTGCGCAAGCGATTCCTGGTCGCGCGGCAGGCGCGGATCGCCAAGCCGGCCAAGCGCGTACCGCCGGCCGCTAGCTAAGCGCCAGCGGATCCGTCGCGACCGGGTACTCGTCGTCGGCGCGATCGAGCTGGTCCTCGGTCACGATCGGCAGCCGCAGGGTGAAGATCGCGCCTCCGTCGGGCCCGTTGGCCGCCTGCACCGACCCGCCGTGCTGGAGCGCGGTTTGGCGGACGATCGCGAGTCCCAAGCCGCTGCCCTGGCGGCCGCGCGAGTTGGCGCCGCGGAAGAACCGGTCGAACACGTACGGCAGGTCAGCCGGGTCGATGCCGGTGCCGTGGTCGCGCACCTGCACCCCGTGCTCGTCGACGGTCACCTCGACGAGGCCGCCGGCCGCGGAATGGTGCGCCGCGTTGTCGAGCAGGTTGTTGACCGCGCGGGCCAGGCGCTCCGGGACGCCGTCGATGACCAGGGGCTCGAACGAGCTCTCGAACCGGACGTCGGGGAAGTCTCGACGCGCGCGCGTCAGGCACTCGGCGACGAGTTGATCGAGCCGGATGTCCTCGGCCGAGGTGATGGGCAGGTCGCCGCGGGCAAGCTCGATCACGTCTCCGATCAACGCGCTCAGCTCCTCGCTCTGCTCGAGCACGTCGGCGAGCAGCCGGTGCCGGTCATCCTCCGAGAGCGCGTCGCCGGCCATCAACACCTCGATGTTCGTGCGCAGGCTCGTGATCGGAGTGCGCAGCTCGTGGGAGGCGTCGGCCACGAGCTGCCGCTGCGCCCGTACCGACTCATCGAGCGCGGCTCGAGAGCCCTGCAATCGCTCGATCATCGCGTTGAAGCGGGTCGCGAGCTGGCCGACCTCGTCGTCGGCGCGGTACTGGATCCGGCTGGTCAGGTCCTCGGTCTCCGAGATGTGCTGGGCGGTTTGCGCCACCTCCCCGAGCGGCGCGAGCACCCGCCGGGCCGCCACCCGCCCGAGCACGGCCGCCAGCGCCACCCCGCCGGCACACAGCAGCAGGAGCACCAGCCGAAGGTTCGAGAGGATGTTCTCGACGCCGCCGAGTGGACGCAACAACGTGACGGCGCCGGTTTCCGCGGTGAAGTTCGAGCGCACCGGGGCCGTGAACGTCAGCTCGCGGTAGTTGTTTCCGCCGATCTGGACGGTGGAGAAGAAGGGGTCGCCCTGGTTGTTCGCCACGGCCGTATCGCGCGCGGTCACCGGGAGCGTGATGTCTCCGCCGGTCGACCCGTCCGCAGCGACCACGTGGTAGTACTGCGCGGGGCCGCCGGCGCTCGCGGGCGGCCCGACGGGTGGTTGATTGAGCGCCGCCTGGCCCTGAGTCTGGACCGCCGCCGCCTGCGCCTTGAGCGCCTCGTCTACCTGGCTGAGGAGCTGACCGCGGACGACCAGATAGCACACGATCGCGACGATTACGACCGCGAGCGCCACCGCCGAGGCACAAGCTATGGCAAGTCTGCGGCGCAGTGGCACTTCCGACCTCCGTCAGTCGCGGAGCACGTAGCCGACGCCCCTGACCGTGTGCAGGAGCCGCGGCTCGTCATCCGCTTCGGTCTTGCGGCGCAGGTAGCCCATGTACACACCGAGCGCGTTCGAGGTCGGACCGAAGTCGTACCCCCATACGTTCTCGAAGATCGTGGAGCGGGTCAGCACCTGGCGAGGGTGACGCATGAACAGCTCGAGCAGCAGGAACTCGGTCTTAGACAGCTCGATCACGCGATCGCCACGGCGAACCTCGTGCGCAATAGGGTCGAGCACCAGGTCGGCGTACCGGAGGATCTCGCCGTCGGCGCCCTCGCCCGAACGGCGGAGCAGCGCCCGCAGCCGGGCCTGGAGCTCCCTGAGCGCGAACGGCTTGACCAGGTAGTCGTCCGCGCCGACGTCGAGGCCCTCGACCCGGTCGTCGATCGCGTCGCGCGCGGTCAGCATCAGGATCGGGGTCCGGTCGCCCGCCTGGCGCATCCGGCGGCAGACCTCTAGGCCGTCGAGCTTGGGCATCCCGATGTCGAGGATCACCGCGTCGGGTGGCGACTTCGCGAGCGCGTCGAGCGCCTCCTCGCCGTCACCGGCGAGCTCGACGTCGTAGCGGTCGAGCCTCAGAGCACGTTCGAGCGCCCGCCGTACGGCAGGCTCGTCGTCCACCACCAATACGCGCGCCATGCGGGCAATTGTGCCGGTTATAGCTAAGGGTTTGTGAAGACTCGAGGGTGGTCGCGCTCCCGAGCCCACTGGTTCAGGCGAGCGTGGGCGTCAGACGCTCGGCCTCACGGGCGCGCGGCGGTCACCACGAGGGCGGCGGCGAGCGCGACCGCGGCCAGAGCCCCACGGCCTCGCAAGAACCGCCGGTCCGCGATCATCACTGGCAGGTGCCACGAACCAAGGACAAGGACAAGGACAAGCTCACGAGCTACCGCGCCAAGCGCGACTTCGCGGCGACGTCGGAGCCGGCGGGCGGCGACGGCGTGGCCGGCGGGCATCGGTTCGTCGTCCAGGAGCATCACGCCACGCGCCTGCATTGGGATCTGCGGCTCGAGCACGACGGGGCGCTCGCCTCCTGGGCGATCCCGAACGGCATCCCGGCCGATCCGAAGGACAACCGCCTGGCGGTCCGGACCGAGGATCACCCGCTCGAATACCTCGAGTTCCACGGGGAGATCCCCAAGGGGCAGTACGGCGCCGGCACGATGACGATCTGGGACCGGGGCACGTTCGACGTGCACAAATGGGAGAAACGGAAGGTCGAGGTCACGTTCCACGGCGAGCGGCTGAGTGGCCGTTACGGCCTGTTCCCGATCGGCAAGCCCGGCGAGACGAAGAACGACTGGATGATCCACCGGATGGATCCGCCGGCGGATCCGGACCGGGAGCCGATGCCCGAGCGGATCGTGCCGATGATGGCCAGGCCGGCCACCGAGCTCCCGCCCAACCAGCGACGGTGGTCGTTCGAGGTCAAGTGGGACGGCGTGCGCGCGATCGCCTACGTGCAGCCCGGCCGCCTTCGCCTTGAGAGCCGCAACCTGAACGACGTCACCGATTCCTACCCCGAGGTCCGGGGACTGATCGGCGCGCTCGGGATGCACGAGGCCGTGCTCGACGGGGAGATCGTGGCGTTCGACGAATCGGACCCCGCCCAGCCCAGGCCGAGCTTCGAGCGGCTCCAGCGGCGGATGCACGTGACCTCGCCCACCGCGGTCAGACGGCTGGCGAGCAGCACGCCGGTCATCTACGCGATCTTCGACCTGCTGTATCTCGACGGCCGCTCGCTGATGGACCTGCCCTACTCCGAACGGCGGGCGCTCCTGGAGTCGCTCGAGCTGGCCGGGCCGGCGTGGCGGGTCCCGGCCGCCCATCCCGGCGAGGGCACGCCGCTGCTCGAGGCGACCGCCAAGCAGGGCCTCGAGGGGGTCGTGGCCAAGCGGCTCGACACCCGCTATGAGCCGGGCCGGCGCAGCGGCGCGTGGCTGAAGATCAAGAACACGGTCCGCCAGGAGCTCGTGATCGCCGGCTGGATACCGGGGGAGGGCCGGCGCATCGCACGGATCGGAGCGCTGTTGATGGGCTTCTACGAGGACGGGAAGTTCCGATACGCGGGGCGCGTCGGGACCGGCTTCACCGAGAAGACGCTCGACGACCTCCGGAGGCGCCTCGCCCCGCTCAAGCGCGACACGAGCCCGTTCGATGTAGGGGGTGGGCGGGTCCGAATCCCGCGCGAGGCCGTGTTCGTCGAGCCCCGCCTGGTGGCCGAGGTCGAGTTCCGCGAGTGGACGGGCGAACGGGTGATGCGGGCGCCGTCGTTCAAAGGCCTGCGCGAGGACAAGGCCGCGGCCGAGGTGGTCGCCGAGAGCGGGCGAGCGGACCTCGAGGTCCCCGACGATCCGAACTCGCCGGAGGCGCTGTTCGACGAGGTCGAGCGCCTCCCCGAGGGCACGCTCGCGGTCCTCACCGAGGGGCGCCGGCTGAAGATCACCAACTGGGACAAGGTGCTCTACCCCGAGGCCGGCTTCACCAAGGGCGACCTGATCGCCTACTACGCGCGGGCGGCGCCGGTCGTGCTCCCGCACCTGCACGACCGGCCGCTGACGCTCAAGCGGTATCCCAACGGCGTCGACGCGCCTTACTTCTATGAGAAGCAGTCGCCCTCGCACCGCCCCGAGTGGGTCCAGACGGTCCGCATCGGCGACGTCAACTACACGCTCGCGCAGGACAGGCCGACGCTGATCTGGCTGGCCAACCTCGCCGACGTCGAGCTGCACACCTCGCTGTCCCTGGCGGCGAAGCCGGAACAGCCCACGATGATGGTGTTCGACCTCGACCCAGGCGCCCCCGCCGGGCTCGTCGAGTGCTGCGAGGTCGCACTGGTCCTCCGGGGCCTGTTCGATCAGCTCGGGCTGCGCAGCGTCGCCAAGACATCCGGCTCGAAGGGACTGCAGGTGTACGTGCCGCTGAACACGCCGATTGAATACCGCGTGACCAAGCCGTTCGCGCGCCGCGTCGCCGAGCTGCTCGAGCAGCGAATGCCCGAGCTGGTCGTCTCGCGCATGACCAAGCGGCTGCGCCCCGGGAAGGTGCTCGTCGACTGGAGTCAGAACGACGCGCACAAGACGACCGTCACCGTCTATTCCTTACGCGCGCGCGAGCGCCCGACGGCGTCCACGCCGGTGACCTGGGACGAGGTCGCGCTCTGCCACGAGCGCGGCGATGAGCGTGAGCTGACGTTCGAAGCCGATGAGCTCCTCACGCGCGCGAGTGAGCAGGGAGACCTGTTCGCCACCGCGGTCAGCGTCAAGCAGGAACTGCCGGCGCTGCGCTGACAAACGGCACGTCGGATCACGGGGGACGGAGGGCGGATCCGTTAGGCTGGCGCTGATGTCGCCGATCGATCAAATCACGCTGCGCAACCGACTGCTGGTCGCCACCGCGATGTGGAAGGAGACGATCGCGGAGCCGCTGCCGAGGATGCCTCCCGGCGATCCCGCCGACCAGATCCAGAGCTTCGAGATCACGCTCGTCGATCGCCTCTGGCAGAGCGCCACGCCCGAGTCCGCGCGCGAGATCGCCGACCGCACCTGGGACCTCGTCCACGACCGTCCCGACGACGATCCGGTCAAGCGCCGGGTCGTCGAGTGCCACGAGGCGCTCGCCCGCATGACCCGCCTCGGCGACTAGCCGCCGCCCAGTCGCCCGCCGCGGACCCGTCAGCGCAGCGGCTTCTCAGGCGCAGCGTCCGAGTGCAGCGCGTCCAGCGTCACGTGCGGCTCGGGCTCGGCCAGCGCGTTGCGCGGGAGCCCGGCGGCCATGTAGGCGTCGGCCTCGTCGAGCGTCTCGTGCTCGAGCAGGCCGGCGACGAGCGAATCGAGGTTCGCGCGATGCTCGCGGAGCAGCGTGCCGACCTCGGCATGCGCTGACTCGACGATCCTCCTGACCTCTTCGTCGACGAGCCGTTGGGTCGACTCCGAGGTCTCGGCGACGCCCGGCAGGAGCGGTCCCATCCCGTCCGCCGGGATCACCGCAATCGGGCCGATAGCGCGGCTCATTCCCCACCGCCCGACCATGTGGCGGGCGATCCGCGTCAGGTGCTGGATGTCGGACTCGGCGCCGGTCGTGATGTCGCTGAACACGAGCTCCTCGGCGGCGCGCCCGCCGAGTGCGACCTTGATCTGGGCGAGCAGGTGCTGCTGCTCGAAGTTGAACCGGTCGGCGTCGGGCGCCGAGAAGGTGACCCCGAGCGCCTGGCCGCGGGGAATGATCGACACCTTGCGGACCGGGTCCGCGCCAGGGGTGAGCATCCCGACGATCGCATGGCCGGCCTCGTGGTAGGCGGTCCGCCGGCGATCGTCCTCGGAGATCATCACCTTGCGCTCGGCGCCGAGGACGATCCGCTCGAGCGCGTCGCTGAGGTCCTCGCGGTTGACCTTCTCGTGCTCGCGCCGGGCGGCGAGCAGCGCCGCCTCGTTGACGAGGTTCTCGAGGTCGGCGCCGACCATGCCGGGGGTGGTGGAGGCCAGGGCGCCGAGGTCGACCTCGGCGGCGAGCGGAACCCCGCGGGTGTGAACGCGCAGGATCGCCTCGCGGCCGGTGCGGTCCGGTGGGGAGACGACGACTCTGCGGTCGAACCGCCCTGGGCGCAGCAGCGCCGGGTCGAGGATCTCGGGCCGGTTGGTCGCGCCAAGCACGATCACGCCGAGCCGAGGGTCGAACCCGTCCATCTCTGTGAGGATCTGGTTAAGCGTCTGCTCGCGCTCGTCGTGACCACCGGAGATGTTCGGGCCGCCCGATGAGCGTGACCGGCCGATCGCGTCGAGCTCGTCGATGAAGATGATCGCGGGCGCCGCCTGCTTGGCCTGCTGGAACAGGTCGCGAACGCGCGAGGCGCCGACGCCGACGATCATCTCGACGAACTCCGACGCGGACATCTGGAAGAACGGCACGCCTGCCTCGCCGGCGACCGCTCGGGCCAGCAGCGTCTTGCCGGTGCCGGGCTGGCCGCTGAGCAGCACGCCGCGCGGGATCCGGCCACCGAGCTTGAGGTACTTGTCGGGGTTCTTGAGGAAATCGACGATCTCGGTCAGCTCGGCCTTGGCCTCATCGATGCCCGCGACGTCGTTGAACGTGACGCGCTGGTCGTGGCCCTCGACGCGGCGGGCGCGGGAGCGGCCGAACGACATCAGACCGCCGGCGCCGCCGCCGGCCGACGCGGCGCGCCGGAAGACCCACACGAGCAGCAGCAGGAACAGCAGCGTCGGACCGAAGCCGAATATCAGGCTGGTCAGGAACGACGGCCCGGTATTCGTCGGTTGCGCATTGATCGTGACGTTGTTCTTTTGGAGCAGCGTGAACAGCTGTTCGTTGCTGGCGAACGACGGGATCTGGGTGGAGAAATAGGTGTAGCTGTCGCCGCCGGAGGGGTACTTCACCTGCTTCTTGAACGTCCCGTCAATCGATGCGCCGGTCGAGGAGATCGACTGGATGTTGTTGTCTTCAGCCTGGGTGAGGAAGGTGGGGCTGTACGGGATGCGGACGCGCGGGCTCGGGCTGAGCGCCTGCGATGAGATCCAGAAATTCAGCGCGATAAGCGCGACCACCAGCAACACCGCCAGCCAGCGGATGTTCGGCCCCGACGGCGGCTTGGCGGGCCGGCCACCGCGACCGTCCGGCGCGGGAGTCACCCGCCAGCCCGGGGGCTGTGGCTGCGAAGGACCGCCCGGCCGCAGGCGGGGGCTGGTCTCGCGTCGCCGTGGTTGCTCGGCCATCAGTTGATTGTGGCAAGGTGCCGCAACCGGGCACGCAACTCTTCGGGCGTTATTCGATACGGGTCCGGAACGAGTCCGCGCCCTCGACGCTGGCGCCGGCGGCCCAGGCGCGGTCGGCCAGCCAGCGGTCCGAGGTCACCACCCGCACCGCGGCCGGATCGGGGTCCGCGCGCAGGCGCCGGACGATCTCGTCGTCGGCCGAGTTCGGGCGGGGCTTCGGGGCGTGGGCGACCTCGATCACGGTCGATCGGATCGGCGGCCGCGGGGGTCGTTCGAACACCACCGTGACGTCCTCACCGCTCACGGCGGCCCACCGCTCGAGCACGTCGACGAGCCTCAGCATCGCCTGGTCGCGATCCTTCCACCAGCCGTCGGGCCGGGCGCCGATCACGTTCATGCCGTCGACGAGCCATCGCATCTCTGCTCAGGCTATTCGTCGTTGGTGGGTCGGCGCCGGTCGCGCTTGCGGCCGGCCTGGCGCCGCTTGCTCTCTAGCCGTCGGTGCACCGAGGCGGCGGTCGGGCGGGTCGCCTGCCGGTGGCGCGGCGTGGCGAGCGCCTGGGTAAGGCGCCGGCGCAGCCGCTCGAGCGCGAGCTCGCGGTTGCGGGCCTGGCTGCGCGCGTCCTGGGCGACCGCGGTCACGCGCGGGCCCGCGCGGGCGATCACGCGCCGCTTCTGCTCGTCGGTCAGCGCCGAGGAAGCCTCGACGTCGAAGATCGCCTCGACGCGGGAAGCGGTGACGTTGGCGTGTTGGCCGCCCGGGCCGGACGACCGCGAGGTCCGCAGCACCACCTCGCGCAGCGGCACCTTCACGTCGCGGCCCACAGACATCGGATCGTCCATAGGTCCGAAAGTGTGCTGGACGGACACCACCGCGGGTGCCGCCTTTGCTACCTTCTCGCCCGTAAGGCCGCCCTCATGGAAGGCGGCGAGAAGCAGGTGCAGGCTCCGGGGTGTGTGCGGCGCATCCTCCGCGGTAGCAGCACTTCAAGCGGAGGAGCACTCCACATGCCAACTGGCACAGTCAAGTGGTTCAGCGACGAGAAGGGGTTCGGCTTCATTACCCCCGATGACGGCGGTCGCGACCTGTTCGTCCACCACTCGAGCATCACCGCCGACGGCTATCGGTCGCTGGCCGAGGGCAGCAAGGTCTCCTATGAGGAGGAGGCCTCTCCGAAGGGCCCGAAGGCCGTCAACGTGAACAAGCTCTAGCTTCGGCTGGACATCCCCCCGCGGCACGCTGCGTCCCGCAAGGTGGCGGCTTGGCCGCCCGTATCGAACGCGAGTGCCGCGGGCCGCACGCCGCAGCCTCGCGCGAAGCGTGTCACCGGCCAGCGGTCGTGTCCGGACGGGGCACACGGCCCAGGGGAATTCGGCACCCGGACGCCTGGGACCCGAATATCGCAAACGGCGCCGAATTCCCTTAAGGAAATCCGGCGGAGACACGTTCCCGCTCTGCAACGGCCTGAGCCGGATTTCCCATGGACGCCGCCGAAGGCGGCCCGCATCCACCCATTCGGGGGGCCTATGCGGCGAGGGCGAAACTTCGTCCCGCCTCGCGCGTACTATGAGTAAGGCTGGTTCACGTGGGCGCACAGGCACATGACTAAGACGGTCGAGGAGCGCGAGCGAGTAGTAGTTCGCTTCGCGGGAGACTCCGGTGACGGGATGCAGCTGGCTGGCAGCCGGTTCACCGATGCGACCGCGATGCTGGGCAACGATCTGGCGACGCTGCCGAGCTTCCCGGCCGAGATCCGGGCGCCCGCCGGCACGCTCGCCGGCGTGTCGGCGTTCCAGATCCACTTCGCGTCGCGGGACATCCTCACCCCGGGCGACAAGCCGAACGTGCTGGTGGCGATGAACCCGGCCGCGCTCAAGGCGAACCTCGTGGAGGTCGACCGCGGCGCCACGCTGATCGTCAACGAGGACGCGTTCAGCAAGCGCAACCTCGAGAAGGCCGGCTACAGCTCCAACCCGCTCGAGGATGGTTCGCTCAGCGCGTTCCGCGTGCACCGGATCCCGATGACGTCGCTCACGGTGCGAGCCGTCGAGGGGGTCGAGGACGCCTCGACCCGCGATGCCGGGCGGGCCAAGAACCTGTTTGCGCTGGGGGTCCTGTCGTGGTTGTACGGGCGGCCGACCGACGGGACCAAGCGGTGGATCGAGCACAAGTTCGCGAGTAAGCCGGCGGTCCTCCTCGCCAATCTGGCGGCGTTCAACGCCGGCTGGTCGTTCGGCGAGACGACCGAGCTGCTCGACGTCCAGTACCGCGTCAAGCCGGCGACCGACGTCCCGCCGGGCACGTACCGCAATGTCAACGGCACGACCGCGCTGTCGCTGGGGCTGATCGCGGCGAGCGCCCGGAGCGGTTTGGGTCTGCTGTTGGCGAGCTATCCGATCACACCCGCGTCCGAGCTGTTGCACGAGCTCTCGCGCCACGCGACCTTGGGCGTGAAGACGATTCAGGCCGAGGACGAGATCGCCGCGGCGGGGATGGCGCTCGGCGCCGCGTTCGGCGGCCGGCTCGGGGTGACCGCGACGAGCGGGCCGGGGATGGATCTCAAGGCCGAGACGATCGGTCTCGCGGCCGCACTCGAGCTTCCGATGATCGTGATCGACGTGCAGCGGGCCGGACCCTCGACGGGGATGCCGACCAAGACCGAGCAGTCTGATCTGTTGATGGCGGTGCACGGCCGCCACGGCGAGTCGCCGCTGCCGGTGATCGCGCCGAGCACGCCCGGCGGCTGCTTTGCGGCAGCGTTCGAGGCGGCACAGATCGCGATCCGCTACCGGACCCCGGTGATCCTGCTGTCCGACTCGTTCCTGGCTTCCTCCTCGGAGCCGTGGCGGGTGCCGGTGGTGTCCGATCTCCCGTCGATCGACCCCGCGTTCGCGGTGGCGGTCGAGGGCGAGGAGTTCATGCCCTACGCCCGCGACGAGCGTCTCGCTCGCCCGTGGGCGATCCCCGGGACACCCGGGCTGGCGCACCGGATCGGCGGCCTCGAGAAGGCCGACGTGACCGGCAACATCTCCTATGACAGCGCTAACCACGCGCGGATGACCGAGCTGCGGGCCGCGAAGATCGACGGGATCGCGCGCGAGATCCCCCCGCTGGTGGTCGATATTGAGCCGAACCCCGCCCACCCCACGCGCCTGCTCGTGCTCGGCTGGGGGTCGAGCGAGGGCGCGATCCGCGCCGGCGTGCGCCGCGCGCGCGACGCCGGCCACACGGTCGCGTGCGCGCACCTGCGCCACCTCAACCCGTTCCCGGAGAACACCGGCGACGTCCTGCGCGCGTTCGACCGCGTGCTGGTGCCCGAGCTGAACACCGGACAGCTCGCGCAGCTCCTGCGCGCCAAGTACCTGGTCGACGTCGAGTCGTTCTGCAAGGTGCAGGGGCAGCCGCTGTTCGCGTCTGAGATCGAAGAGCAGATCGGGGAGCGGCAATGAGCGCGGTCGTCTCCGGCAACGGCAACGGCAACGGCAACGGCGGCGCGCCCGCGACGCTGACCAAGACCGACTTCCAGTCCGACCAGGAGACGCGGTGGTGCCCCGGGTGCGGCGACTACGCGGTCCTCTCAGCGGTGCAGCAGTTCATGCCCGAGCTCGGCATCCCGCCCGAGAAGATCGTGTTCATCACCGGCATCGGCTGCGCCGGGCGGTTCGCCTACTACATGAACACGTACGGGATGCACGGCATCCACGGTCGCGCCCCGGCGCTCGCCACCGGGCTCGCCTCGACGCGCGAGGACCTGTCGATCTGGATCGTCACCGGCGACGGCGACTCGCTCTCGATCGGCGGCAACCATCTGATCCATGCGCTGCGCCGGAACGTCCCGATCAAGATCCTGTTGTTCAACAACCAGATCTACGGCCTCACCAAGGGCCAGGCGTCACCGACCTCGGAGCTCGGGAAGGTCACGAAGTCGACCCCGTTCGGCGTCGCCGACCACCCGTTCAACCCGGTCTCGCTCGCGCTCGGTGCGGAAGCGACGTTCGTCGCGCGAACCATCGACCGCGACCGTCGGCACCTCACCGAGGTGCTGCGGGCCGCGGCGACCCACGACGGCGCGGCGCTGGTTGAGATCTACCAGAACTGCCCCGTGTTCAACGACGGCGCGTTCGCGGCGCTGACCGAGAAGGAGACTAAGGACGCCAACCAGATCCGACTCGAGGCCTCACGTCCGATCCGGTTCGGGGTCGAGAACGAACGCGGCGTTGCGCGCGCTGCGGACGGCGGCCTGGCGATCGTCGATGTCGCCGACGCTGGCGAGGATGCGCTGATCGTTCACGACCCGGGCCGGTCCGATCCGGGCCTCGCGTTCTCGCTGGCGCGCCTCGCGGACGACCCGACCGTGCCCACCCCGATCGGCGTCTTTCGCCAGGTCGAGCGCCACGTGTACGGACGCGGCGGCCCGGTGCGCACCGCGCCCGCCACCGACGTCGAGCTGGCGGACCTGCTGCTCGGCGCCGACAGCTGGACCGTCGGCTAACCAGTCCGTGCCGCGGGTCCGGCGCCTCGGCGGCCGGTCGCTACGCTGAGTTCGATGCGCGAACTCGATGTCGAGCTGTTGTGGTGGGAGGGCTGTCCGTCGACCGACCGCGCGCTCGCGGCCGTGCGCGAGGCGCTGACCGACCTCGGGCTCGACGGGGTCGAGGTCCGCACGCGGGAGATCAAGGATGACGGGGACGCTGCAGCGACGGGATTCGTCGGGTCGCCGACGATCCTGATCGACGGCGTCGACCTCGTCCCGGCTGCCGCAGAGGAGCAGATCGGCCTGAGCTGCCGCGTGTATCGGCGGCGCGACGGCCGCGTGAGCCCGATACCCGATCCAGACGATCTGCGCGAGGCGCTGCGAGAGGCCGCCGAGCGCGCGGAGGTGAAGCGATGAGTATCTCAATCGGCGCGCAGGCGCCCGACTTCCAGCTGCCCGGCACCGACGGTGGGATGTGGTCGGCGAGCGACTCCGGCGCGCCCGCCACCGTGGTCGTGTTCACGTGCAACCACTGCCCGTACGCGCTCGCGTGGCAGGACCGGCTCGCCGACGCCGCGCGCGACTACGCCGATCGCGGCGTCCGGTTCCTCGCGATCAACGCCAACGACGCCGAGCGCTATCCGCGGGATTCGTTCGACGCGATGAAGGCCCGGGTCGACCGCGAGGACTGGCCGATGCCGTACCTCCACGACGCCACGCAGGAGGTTGCGCATGCGTACGGCGCCAAGGTGACGCCCGACGTGTTCGTGCTCGACTCCGAGCGCCGGCTGCGCTACCGCGGCGCGCCCGACAGCGACTACGACGATCCCGGTCAGCGTGCGGAGTGGCTCCGGGAAGCTCTGGATGCCGTCCTCGGAGGCTCCGAGCCGTCGCGGGCCGAGACGAAGCCGGTGGGCTGCTCGATCAAGTGGAAGGCGTGATGGAGGACTACACGCCCCGGCAGGTAGCCGAGCTGATCGCCCGGGGCGAGGACGTCCAGCTGGTCGACGTCCGCCAACCCGAGGAGCACGACGCAGGCCGGATCTCTGGCGACCGGCTGATCGTGCTCTCGGACCTGGCTGCCGAGGTTGACAGCATCGACCGCGACCGGCCGATCGTGTTCTACTGCCGCAGCGGTGCCCGCTCGGCGATGGCGACCGAGGCGTTCCGCGGCGCCGGGTTCGACGCGCACAACATGGTGGGCGGGCTGCTCGACTGGCACGCGGCCGGGCTCCCGCTCGAGCCCGCCGACGGCCACGTCGCCTAGGCCTCGTTCCGATCTGAGAACGTCGGCTACCGGGCGGCTCGCGCCGATGCGGGCCGGGATCGCGGTCAGCCCCGCGACGACGATCAGCGCCCGGGGATCACCGCGAGCAGCCACAGGACCGGCGGGCTCGCCTCGCTAACGTGGCCGCCGGCGAGCTGGTAGAGGGCAAGGCCGAGCGGAATCCCGAGGCAGGAGGCAAACAGGCCGGGCATCAGCTGGGAGGTGGTCAGACCGGCGGTGATCTGCCCGGGTGTGGCGCCGAGCGCGCGCGTGATCGCAGTCGGACGCTGGGCGTCGATCACGGTCGCCCAGGTGGTGAAGATCGCGTTGATCGCTGCCAGCGCGATCAGGATCGCGCTGAGCAGGAACACGAGATGGGTGACCCGGCCGGCCACGGTGGTCGTGCCAATCACGCCGGCGCGGTTGCGCACCTCGTCGTTGTGCTCGAGCGTCAATGCCGCCACGACCATCGTCACCGCGATCGTCATGCTGGCTGCGGTCAGCAGCGAGCGGCGGATCCGCCGGGCGACCAGGCGCACTGCGAGCAGCATTGGCACTGGCAGGGTCGCCGAGAGCGCGATCAGCCACGCCCGGCGCCGGGGCCGATGAGCCGGGTCGTTGAGCGCGCGGATCGTGCTCGTGCGGGCGCCGCGAATCGCCGGGACGAGGGTGGCGCCGATGGCCACCGCCACCGCGACCACTGCGACCTCGAGCACCGACCCGCCGGTGAGCGGCGGCGTCGGCGGGGTTCCGAGCAGACCGTTGCCGAGGTTCGTCAGCACCGGCGCGACGAGCTGGCCGACGGTCACGCCGACGGCGGTGGCCGCGAGCGCGAGCATGAGGTTCTCCGCCAGCAGCACTATCGCGACCATGAGTGGCGTTCCGCCGACCGCTTTGATCAGGCCGACGCGCCGGGTCTGCTCGGCCATCCGGCTCCCGACCACGACCGCGATCGACGCGACCGCGAGCAGCGCGAGCAACGTGCTCACGATCAGCAGCACCTTCTGATCGACCGCGACCACCTTGAAGTCCTGTCGCTCGGTGTCCTGCCATGCCGAGAGGAACGACTTGGTGTTGTTATTCGTGGCGTTGTAGAACGCGGTGGCGGCACTGCCGTTCTCGAACGCCTGTGCGGACGACGGATCGTCGAGCTTCAGATTCAGGATGTAGCCGAGTGGTTGCGTGCTCGTCGCGAGCGCCTCGGCGTCCCGTCGCGTGAGCCAGATCACGCCGGGGGTGCTCACGGGGTAGAAGCACTGGGCGGTGCTGACCGCGATGCCGGCGACTCGGAACGGGCGGCCGTTAAGCCGGAACGCATCGCCGACGTGGAGCCCGAGCGCGTCGGCGAACCCGCGCTCGATCACCGCCCCGCCGGGGCTGATCCACCGCCCGGCGGTGAGCGCCGGCCGATCGATCGCCGCCGGCGCGGCGTCGCGGCCCTCGGTCTCGGCGTCGACGTTGATCCCGCGCGTGGTCAGACGGGCGAACGCGATCGGGTACGGGCCGCCGACGGCGGCGACGCCGGGAGCGCGGAGGAGCGGTGCGAACTGGCGGGTCAGGTCATGGCCGGCGCCGGCGGGCGGTCCGATCTCGGCGACGATGTCGGGGCCCCTGGTTGCGGCGCGTGTCCGGGCGAACGGGCTGTCGGTGACCTTGTGGAGCGCCAGGCCGATCGTCAGCGTGGTCGTTGTGGTCACGATCATGAGCAGGAGGAGCGCGGACTGCACGCGCCGGCGCTTGATGTCGCCGATCGCGAGGCGCCAGGTGAGGAGCAGCCGCCCCACCGCGTTCAGCCGTCGAGTCCCACGATCTCTGTGATGCTGCGGGCCGTCCCCCCGGTCAGCTTCGTCTCGTCGACGAACGCGCCGTCGCGCATCGTGATCAGCCGGTCAGCGGTCGCGGCGATGCGCTCGTCGTGCGTGACCACGACCAGCGTCTGTCCATCGACGTGCAGCTGTTCGAACAGGCGGAGCACCTCGGTGGTGGCGACGCTGTCGAGGTTGCCGGTCGGCTCATCGGCGAGCACGACGTCGGGGGCGTTGGCGAGCGCGCGGGCGATCGCCACCCTCTGCTGCTGACCGCCCGACAGGGCTGGAGGGAAGGTGGCCCGCCCGGTCCTCGAGGCCGACCTGCTCGAGCAGCTCATCCGCCCGCGCACGCGCTCGGCTCGGCGAGGCGCCGGCGAGGAGCGCGGGAAGCTCGACGTTCTCGATCGCGGTCAGCTCTTCGACGAGGTGGAATGCCTGGAACACGAACCCCAGCGCGTGCCGGCGCAGCCGGGCCAGCCCAGCCTCCGGCATCTGCTCGAGCGACTGGCCGGCGAGCGCCAGGGAGCCACGGGTAGGCCGCTCGAGGCCGCCGAGCAGGTACAGCAGCGTGGACTTGCCGCAACCGCTCGGGCCGACGATCGCGACCGACTCACCGGCCACCACATCGAGCGAGACGTCGTCGACGGCGCGGACCAGCGCCGCCCCCTTGCCGTACTCCTTGCTCAGGCCTCGAGCCGACAGCACTGGTCTGTTCGGTTCCATCATCGCTCCTTCGCCGAGTTCCAATACCTCGCGCAGGCCTCGAGCCAGCGCAGATCGGCCTGCAGCCTGAGCACGACGCCCTCGAGCAGCAGCGCCGCCACCGACCCCTCGGGCTCGGCGAGAGCCGCACGCTGCGCCTGGCCCAGCCCGACCAGCAACTCGCGCCGCTGACGGTCGACGATCCCGACCGGATCCGCGAGCCCTGCCCCGGCGGCCGCCACGAGCTTCAGGTGGAACTCGGCCGGCGCCGGCTTCGGCCAGCTCGTGTCCTCGAGCCACTCCGCCACGCGCTCGCGTCCAGCCGGGGTCAGCTCGTACACCTTGCGGTCCGGGCGGTCGGTCTGCCCGACTCGCCGCGAGCTGAGCAAGCCAGCCTTCTCCAGCCGGCCCAGCGTGACGTACACCTGACCGTCGTTCAGCGCTCCGGCCAGCGGCCCGAGCGCGAGCGCGAGACGCGCACGCAGCTGGTAGCCGTGCGACGCCTCGCCCGCGAGCAGCGCCAGGAGGACCTCGCGCACGACGCGCAGCTGGTAGCCGTTGAGCGGATCTCTGTCGGGAAGCTCGGCGGGCTGCGGCATCGGAGAAGAGACGGTGAACCTACCTAACGGTTATTTAGGCGACCGTAACCGTTAGCTATCGCGATGTCAAGGCGCTCGCGGGGCGCTCGGTGCAAGATTTCGGCCGCGCTAAAGGACTTCGCTCCGAACGCCCGATACGAGTTATGTGACATTTGTCGGGCGGGTCGTGTAGTGTGCCGCGCCGACATAGAAGCCCAGCCGAGTCCCCGGTCGCTACGGCGCCGGGGAGCGGGGAACCCGATGGGGCCGAGAGGCTCCGGGGGGCGAATCGCCGGACCTCCGGCGTAGCGCACTCTTTCAGCGCGAGCCCGACAGCTAACCCCGTAGGCGCAAGAAAGAGAAGGGGTTGTACTTGTCGAGCCTGGATTTTCAACGCGTCGCCCGTAGGGCGGGTGCGTCTGCACTCATTGCGACGGCGATGTTCGCCGGCGCATCGGCCAGCGCGGCCACCCCGACCAGCCGACCCGCGTCCGGTGGCGCCGCCATGGCGGCCACCGTCAAGACCGCCGGCACGCTGACGAAACCGAGCACGGCCAACCAGCTCGGCCGGCGCCTGCTGCGCCAGGGGTTGCACGGGAACGACGTGACGATCCTCCAGGGCTACCTCACGATCGCCGGTTATCCGACGTCGGTCGACGGCCAGTACGGGCCCGACACGGCCGCGAGCGTCGCCGCGTTCAAGCAGGCCCACAGCATGACCCCGGCGAATGGAGTCGCAGGGCCGGCGTTCGTCAAGGCGCTCCAGGCGGCGATCAGCGCCTACGAAACTGATGTGCCCACGGGGACCACGACCATCAACCCGGACGGGACCGCGACCGCGCCGGCCACCGCGCCCGCCGCGGTCCAGGCGGCGGTGGCTTCGGCCAACCAGATCCTCAACACCTCGTACTGCGTCGGCGGCGGCCACGGCCAGTGGAAGTCGAGCTGCTACGACTGCTCCGGCTCGGTCAGTTACGTGCTCCACGGGGCCGGCCTGCTCTCCTCGTCCGAGGACTCCACGGGCTTCGAGTCCTACGGGAGCCCAGGGCCCGGCCGCTGGATCACGATCTACGCCGACGCGAGCCACGCCTTCATCGTGATCGGCGGACGAGCCTTCGACACGGCCGACTACGGCGGCCCCAACATTCCAGCGGGTACCGGGCCACGATGGCGGTCGAACCCGCTCGGGAACCTCGCCGACGGCGGCGACTACGTAGTTCGCCACCCGCCCGGCATGTAGGAGGAGGGTTGGCAGGGGCATCCGGCGGCCTCCGTCGGATGCCCTGCTCCTCTGCGGCTGTTCCGTCCGCTGACGGGGCTCGCCCCACCCTTCGACGTGGTCGCGGAGGAGCGCCTGGTCGCCAGCGACCTAACGCCCGGTGCTCTGTCGTAGCATGGATAGGGCTATGAGGGTTCGAGCGCGATCAAGCAGCCGGTGAGCGCGGAGACGGGATGAACCCCAACCCGCCCACGGCCCGCCGCATCCTGCTGTCAGCGCTGGGCGCGCTGACCGTCGGGCTGGGCGCGATGAGCCTGATCGCGGGCTTCAGCGAGTCGCCACCGGTCCGCCTGCTCCAGGGGATCGCGGTGTTCGGCGCCGGCGCGGTGATCGTCGGCGGCGCGGTCGTGCTGGTCATGATTCGCCTCGCCGGATGGCAGGACCCGGAGTCCGAGATCGACTTCGAGGCGCTCGTGCTGCGCACCGAGCGGCTTGCCGCCGAAGGCTCGCGGGCCGGGGATGACGAGGACGAGGACGACGACGAGGACCTGTTCGATCCTCACAACGAGGACGACTTCCGGGCGCTCGTGCGCGCGGCGATCGACGATCTGCCGCTGGAGTTCCACCGCGCGCTCGAACACGTCGCGGTCGTCGTGTCCGACAGCGGCCGGCGCCAGCGCGCCTACGGCCTGTACCAGGGCGACACGGTCGCCCAGGACTACTTCCACGATCGGATCGTGATCTTCCGCGACACGCTGCTGCGCGACTTCGGCCACGATCCCGACCTACTGAGGGCACAGGTGACCCGCACGCTTCGCCACGAGCTCGCCCACCACCTGGGGTGGGACGAGAAGGGCGTGCGCGGCCTCGGGTTGTAGGCCGGCGGCGCGGTCGGTTCGCCGGTGGGGTTCGCCGGTGGGGTTCGCCGGTGGGGTTCGCCGGCGTCGCGTCGGCCCGAGCCCCAGCCAAACCTGTATTTCGGGGCAAATCACCCGGCCACGCACCGACCGAGGCCACATAAGCAGGGTCAGCGTTTATTGCTTACGATGCCCCTCAGGCCTCGCCTTTCACGCTGATCTTTGAACCCCTCGAGCAGGAGCGAAGCCAGAATGGGCCGTGATGTCGAAGAGCCGGGCAGTCGGGCGCTACGCGGTGAGCGGCGGGGCGCTTGACAGCCACCCGCCGTCCGCGAGCGCGATGCTCAGCGGGGCCGGCTTGCCGATGAAGTACCCCTGCGCGTAGTCGACCTGGTGCTTCTGGAGCAGCCCGATCGTCTCCGCGTCGGCGACCGACTCCGCGACGGTCTTGATCCCGAGCGCCTGGGAGACGCCGACGATCGCCTTGACCATGTGCTCGTCAACCTCGCTGCGGGGCAGGTTCTGGATGAACTCGCCGTCGAGCTTCACGTAGCTCACCGGGAGATGCTTGAGGTAGTAGAAGGATCCGAAGCCGGTGCCGAAATCGTCGAGCGCGAGGCTGCAGCCGAGGTCGGTCAGGCCGCGGGCGAACTCGGTGGCCTCGGGCATGTTGGCGATCGCGGCCGTCTCGGTGACCTCGAAGATCAGCTTGGCGGGATCGACGGACGAGCGCTCGAGCTCGCGTTCGATCATCCGGAGCAGCTCCGGGTCGCCGACCACGGACTCGCCGCTGAGATTGATCCCGACCCGGGGGATCGGGCCCATCGAATCGGCGATCAGCCGGATCGCCCGCGCCACCACCCAGCGGTCGATGGCATGGATCAGGCCGAACCGTTCGGCGGCCGGCAGGAACGCGCCCGGAGCGATCAGCTTGCCGCGCTCGCCCTTCATGCGCAGCAGCAGTTCTCCGTGCTTGATCTGCCCGGTGGCGAGCTCCAGGATCGGCTGGAGATGCAGCACGAAGCGGTCGCGGTCGAGCGCGTCCTGGATGCGCTGGGACCAGGTCAGCTTCGCCATCGCGCGCGCCTTGCGCGCCTCCGGCGCGGTGTAGACCACGACCCGGTCGCGGCCGGAGGTCTTGGCCGCGTACATGGCGAGATCGGCGTTGACCAGCACCTCGCCGGCGGTGGCGTCATCTGACTCGAACGCGTTCACGCCGATGCTGGCGCTGATCCGGAACGGCCTGCCGCCGTAGCTCGCCGGGCTGTTCCGGATCTCCGCGAGCAGGTCCTCGGCCGCGGCTCGGGCCTCGTCGACGCCGACCGCGGAGAGCAGCACCGCGAACTCGTCGCCGCCGAGCCTGGCCACGACGTCGGTCGAGCGGAACCGGTTGGCGAGCACGCGGGCCACCTGAACGAGCACGGCGTCGCCGGCGGCGTGGCCGGCGGAGTCGTTGGTCCCCTTGAAGTTGTCGATGTCGATGCTGAGCACCGCGCTGTGGGCGGCGTAGCGGCCGGCGCGCGCGAGCTCTCGCTTGAGCTGCTCGTCGAACCGCCGGCGGTTGAACAGACCGGTGAGCTGGTCGTGGTCGGCCAGGTGCCGCAGCCGCTCCTCGTAGCGCACTCGCTCGGTGGTGTCTCGCGCGATGATCGCCGTCGAGACGATCCTGCCGTTCGCGTCGGTCACCGGCGAGACCGTGAGCGAGACCGGGATCACGGTCCCGTCGTTGCGAGCCCCCTCGGTCTCGAAGTGGTCGATCGACTCGCCCGAGAGCAACGTGTCGAGGATCTTCTCCTGCTCGCCGGCACGGTGGGCGGGCTCTATCAACCCGATCGGCTGGCCGATGGCCTCCTGCCCCGAATAGCCGTAGAGCTGCTCGGCGCCGTGGTTCCAGCTCGTGATCGTCCCGTCGCGGGACTTGGTCACGATCGCGTCCCGGGTCGACTGGACGACGTAGCTGAGGAGGTCGCGCGCTGACCGCGCGGCGGCTTCCTCGGTGACGTCCAGCATCGTCCCAACCACCTTGAAGGGGCGGCCCTTCGCTTCCCCGACCGCCTCGCCGCGAGCGCGCACGACCCGTTCGGCGCCGTCGAACCGCGTCACGCGGAACTCAAAGTGCAGTGGATCCTTGGTGTGGCGGGCCCGCTCAAACGACTTCTCGACCAACTCGCGGTCCTCGGGATGCACGCGCTCGAGCACGATCTCGCGCGTCAGCTCGAGGTCCGGGGTGGTCGCGAAGATCCGGCCGAGGCCGGCGGAGTAGCGGCCGTCGCCGGTGTCGAGCTCCAGCTCGAAGCTGCCGGTCTCCGCCGCCTGCTCCGCCTCGGTGAGCAACCGCTCGCTTCGGGCGCGCTCCTCGGCGCGGGCGAGCGCCTCGAGGATGAGCGGACCGGCCTCGGTCAGCGACTGGGATCGCTCGAGCGCCTCGGTGACCGCGCGCTGGAGGTCAAGCCACTCGCCGGCCCCACGCCGTGGTTTGGGGGGCGGCTTCATCACGACTATTCTGGCGAGGTACCCCACGGCAACGTGGGGCGCCGACCACCACCCTGCATGGTGAGCGCCAACGGGTACTCCCTTCCTGGATGGCGGGGATTTTACCCCTGCAAAGGTCGGAAGAATCCCGGGTCGAACAAATGGCCACGGAGAGTTGGTGGGTTCCCAGTGGGAGCGGGTGCACTAACGCGGTGGCATTCGGAGCGCGCCGTCGAGCCGGATCACCTCGCCGTTGAGCATCTCGTTCTCGACGATGTGCGCGACGAGCGCAGCAAACTCCTCGGGGCGCCCGAGACGGGAGGGGAACGGGACGGCGTGGCCGAGCGCCTCGCGGGAATCGGCGGGGAGCGCGGCGAGCAAGGGCGTGTTGAACGTGCCCGGCGCGATCGCGCACACGCGGACCCCGACCGACGCGAGGTCGCGGGCGGCAGGCAGAGTCATGCCGACGATCGCGCCCTTCGAGGCCGAGTAGGCGATCTGCCCGATCTGTCCGTCGAATGCGGCGATCGAGGCGGTGTTGACGCACACTCCCCGCTCGCCTGATTCGGTCGGCTCGGTCTCGAGCATGACCGCGGCGGCGAGCCGCAGCACGTTGAAGGTGCCGATCAGGTTGATGCGGATGACGGTCTCGAACGGCTCGAGCGGGTGCGGCCCGCGCTTGCCGGCGACGCGGGCGGCCGGGCCGCCGATGCCGGCGCAGCAGACGGCGATGCGCAGCGTGACCGGCTGTGAGGTGGCGGCGTCCACGGCCGCCTGAACCGCCGCGTCGTCGGTGACGTCGGTCGCCACGAACCCGGCCCGCTCGCCCAGATCGCTCGCGAGCGCTCGGCCGCGCTCCCCGTTCAGGTCCGCGATCACGACGTGGGCGCCCGCCGCATGAAGTCGGCGCGCGGTGGCCTCGCCGAGACCCGAGGCGCCCCCGGCGACGAGCGCGCCATTGCCTTCGATCCGCATGCGCGGAACCCTAACGGCGGGCGGCCAGCGACAGCGCGAACAGCTCGCCCGGGTCGGTGTACCAGGTGTCGAGCTCGAGGCCGGCGGCGTGGAAATCCTCCTCCACGCGCGCGCGGGTGAACTTCGCGCTGATCTCGGTGCGCAGCTCCTCGCCGGCGGCGAAGTCGACCCGCAGGCCAAGGTCCGCCACGAGCACGGTGCACGGGCGCTGGGAGCGCAGGCGCATCTCCACCCACTCGTGCCTGCGATCGAAGAACGCGATGTGGTCGAACGCCTCCGGCGAGAAATCGGCATCGAGCTCGCGGTTGATCACGTGCAGCACATTGCGGTTGAACTCCGCGGTGACACCCTCGGCGTCGTCGTAGGCGGCCTCGATCACCGCGGGGTCCTTGACCAGGTCGGTGCCGAGCAGCAGCCGGTCCTCGGGGCCGAGCAGCCCGGCGATCTCGCGCAGCAGGCGCCGGCGCGTGCCGGGCAAGAAGTTTCCGATCGTGCCGCCGAGCAACGCGATGATGCGAGGCCCGCCCACCCCGCCCGCCCCGTCGCGCTCGGGGACATGGCCGAGATGCCGCTCGAAGTCGCCGATGACGCCGCGGACCGCCAGCTCGTCGAACTCCTCGACGAGCTCCCCGGCCGCCGACTCGAGCGCGCTCTCGGAGACGTCGAGGGGAACGTACCGGCGCAGCGTCCCCGCTCTAGCCATCGCGCCCAGCAGGATCCGCGCCTTCTCGGCGGATCCCGAACCGAGCTCGACGAGCTCGCCGGCGCGGGTACGACGGACGATCCCGTCGGCGCGCGCGAGCAGGATCGCGCGCTCGGCCCGGGTGGGGTAATACTCGGGGAGCTCGCAGATCCGCTCGAACAGCTCCGATCCGCGCGCGTCGTAGAAGTGCTTCGCCGGGATCTCCTTGAACGGGCGGGTCAGCCCATCGAGGACGTCGTTGGCGAGCGAGCGCTCGTCCGTCTCCGACAGGAACGACTCGATCCTGATGTCACCGGTCCGCGTGAGTGGCCTCAAGAGGTGTCCCTCGCGAGCCGGAAGCGGCGGCATCGGGCCACGAACTTCATGCGTCTCTCGCGATTCTGATGCCGGAGAAGATCTGGCGCCGTTGGGGGTAGTCCCAGTTGCGGAAGGTGGGCGTCGCGACGCGGGTGCGCGTCGCCCACGAGCCGCCGCGGAGCACGCGATAGTTGGTTCCGAAGAACACCTCCGAATACTCCTTGTAGGGGTGAGCGACGAAGCCGGGGTAGCCGTCGAACCGGCTGCTCGTCCACTCCCAGACGTCGCCGATCATGCCGAGGCAGCCGTAGGGCGAGCCGCCGTCCGGGTGGGCGTCGGCGGGCCCGGTTCCGCAGCCGCGGTGGTCGAGGTTGGCGTGCTGGCCCGCAACCGGGCGCCGGTTCCCCCACGGGTAACGGCGGGCGTGAGGGTGGGCGGGATCCGTTATCTCGTCCCAGGTCGCCGCCTTCTCCCATTCCACCTCGGTGGGGAGGCGGGCACCGTGAGCGCGGGCAAAGGCGTCGGCCTCGAACCAGGACACGTGAACGACCGGCCTGTCCGGGTGGAGTGGCTCAAGCCCACCGAGCCGCCACTCGGCGTCCAGGTCAGCCGTCCACGCACCAGGTCTCGTGATGTCGTGCTGCTGCTTCCAGGCCCACCCTTCGTGTGACCACCACTCGCGACGCTCGTAGCCGCCGCCCTCGACGAACGTCAGAAAGCTCGCGTTGGTGACAGCGGTCCGTCCGATCAGGTAACCGCGAACATCCGTGAGGTGGCGGGGACGCTCGTTGTCGTAGGCAAAGCCGTCGGGCGCTGCACCGATCGTGCACTCGCCGGGAGGAATCTCGACCATGTCCAGTCCGGTCGGAGCCGGTCGCCGGAAATCCGGCATCGAGCGGCGTCCGGCGAGCTCGTAGCCGCCGAGGCGCGCCAGCATCAACGTCTGCAGCATCGTCTCGTCGTGCTGGTGCTCGTGGCGCAGCACCATCTCGTGCAGGAGGCCGTCGCCGAGGCCGCGTTCGTCGATCACCTCGAGGCTTCGGGAGCGAACCTCGTCCAGGTACTCGCGCGCCTGCGCCGGTCCGAGCAACGGGAGGTCACCTCGCACCGCGCGCGGCGTCTCGAACGCGTCGTACATCGCGGCCAGGTCGTCACGCAGCAGCGGGCGTTCGCCGTATCGGTGTACGAGCCACAGGTCCTCGTAAGCGGCGATGTGCGCGAGGTCCCAGACGAGCGGGCTCATCAGCGGGGACTGGACGCGCTCGAGATCATCGCCCGACACCGAAGCGACCAACGCGAGCGTCCGCCGGCGCGCCTCCTGCAGCGCCTCGACGATCCGCGTCGCAGTCGGGGTCGCCGTCGCTGCGATCGAGCCGGTCACTGAGTGCGATTGTAGGCACCCGCTTCATTAACTTCGGAAGAATTCGGGTGACTTGTGAAAGTAACTTTGAAGTGAACCGGTTCACCCGCAGAGGTGAACCGGTTCACCATTTAAGGTGAAACGGTTCAGTGAACCGAGTAGCGCAGGTACAGAGAGCTGTCGCTCTCAATCGCCCACACGAGCGTGAGCTTGCACAGCTCCGCGAGCGCCTGTCCTCTGGTGATCCCCGGGGCGGTGCCACCCCCGGTCAGCTTGGGTGCGAGCGACAGGAACAGCTCGTCGACGAGGTCTTCGCCGAGCAGCGCTCCGAACACCGTGGGGCCGCCCTCGCAGAGCAGCGAGCGGATGTCGTAGGCCGAGCGGAGCCTGCGCATCATCGTGGTCAGCGTGAACTGGCCGGGGTCGAGGTGAACCACCTCGACGTTGGCGGCGAGCCCGGACGTGTCGAGCCCGGCCGGCGTGAACACCACCACCCGGGCGGCGGGCTCTGAGAAGAGCGGGATGTCGGTCGGGAGGTCTCCGCTGCGGCTGAACACACAGGCGAGCGGCTCGGGACTCAGCCCGGAGGCGGCGCGCCGGTGCCGGCGCTCGGGGTCACGGACGAGCCTCCCGTAGCGCTCGGCACGGAGCGTTCCGGTGCCGACCAGGATCGCGTCGACGCGCTCGCGCAACCCGTGGAACATCTGCCGGTCGCCCGGGTCGCTGAGGTCTCGGGACTGCCCGTGGAACGCCGCCCGTCCGTCGGCGCTCGAGACGAAGTTGACGATCGTGTACGGACGCTCGGTGTGCGCGCGGCCTCCGAGGTTGAGCGACGCGAGCAACTCGCCGACGTGGATCGGCGCGGGCTCGGGCACCAGCCGGCGGAGAACCGGGGCCGGGCCGGACGACGAGGCGGCGGTCACGGAGTCGAACCTATCAACAGGGTGATAAACAGACAGCCTTGAGGCCAAGGCCGCTTTGAGGGAGGGAGCATGCTCGACTGCACCTATCGCGTCCAGATCCGGCACCACGCCGGGCAGCTCGCCCGCGTCGCCCAGGCGATTGCCGACGGGGAGGGGCTGATCGGCGACGTCGTCACGGTCTCGCTCGGTCGTGAGCACACGGTCAGGGACATAACCGTCGAGGTGCGCGACATCGCCCAGTCCGACCGGATCGCCGAGCTGCTGGGTGGGCTCGACCAGGTCGCCGTTCTCTGGCACCAGGATCGGGCCCTGCTTCGACACGTCGGCGGCAAGCTCCGGATCGACGCGCGCTGGCCGGTGCGAACGGTCCAGGAGATGCGCGACGTATACACGCCGGGGGTCGCGCGCGTGTGCACCGCGATCGCGCAGCAGCCCGAGCTCGCGTCGCGCTACACGATGATCGCGCGGAGCGTCGCGATCTGCACGAACGGCTCGCGGGTACTCGGCCTGGGCAACATCGGGCCGGTCGCATCGATGCCGGTGATGGAAGGCAAGGCGGTGTTCTACGACCAGTTCGTCGGGATCTCGGCGATGCCGATCCTGATCGACGCCACCGACGTCGACACGTTCGTCGACACCGTCCTCCGGATCGCGCCGACGTTCGGCGGGATCCACCTCGAGGACATCTCGGCGCCGGAGTGCTTCGAGATCGAGCGGCGGCTGAAGGCGGAGCTGCCCCAGCCGGTGATGCACGATGACGTCCACGGCACCGCCGTGGTGTCGCTCGCCGCGGCGGTCGTCGCGTGCCGGTACGCCGGGATCGAGCTCCGCGCAGCGACGGTCGGCCAGCTCGGGCTCGGCGCCGCCGGGTACGGAATCGCCTCGCTGATGGTCGACGCGGGGGTGCGCCGCGTGCTCGCGTTCGACCCGCTCGAGGCGGCCCACGCCCGCGCGCGCGAGCACGGGGTCGAGATCAGCTCGATGGAACGGGTGCTGGCCGAGGCCGACGTGGTCGTGGCGACAACCGGGCGCGCCGGTCTGATCCAGCCGGAGATGATCCGCCCGGGCCAGGTGATCCTCGCCCTCACCAATCCCGACCCCGAGATCGAGCCCGAGGCGGCCGAAGCGGCCGGCGCCGCGTTCGCCGCCGACGGCCGCAGCGTCAACAACGTGCTCGGCTACCCGGGCATCTTCGCCGGCGCGCTGAAAGCGGGAGCGGCCGGGATCAACGTCGAGATGAAGCTCGCGGCCGCCGACGCGATCGCGGAGCTCGCCGACGACGGGGAGCTGGTTCCCAACGCGCTCGAAAAGAGCGTCCACGAAGCGGTCACCGAGGCCGTCAGGATCGCAGCCGTGCGCAGCGGAATCGCCCGTCCCGAGCGGGCCACGACCGACCTCTAGGGCCGGCACCGGCAGGGCCCAAACCGGTTAGGCTGCCAACGATGGATTTCAGGGAGCTCGACCGGGGGGAACTGATCGCCGTCCTAGGCGGGGTCATCCTGGGCCTGTCGGTGTTCCTGGCGTGGTACACGCTCGGGGACAGGTACACGGTGCTCGGCAACTGCCGGGGCCCCAACAGCTCGTGCACGGCCTGGAACTCGCTGCTGATTCTTCGCTTCCTGCTGCTGATCGCGGCGGTCGCGCCGGCGGTCCTCGCGTGGATCATCCTGCGAGGGCACGCGCTGTCCTGGCCGCGCGGCGAGATGACCGCGATCATCGCGATCGCGGCGCTGACGTTCACGGCGTTCCGAGGACTGATCGACAAACCGGGAACACCGCCCGGTGAGATCAGCATCAGCTTCGGCTGGTGGGTCGGGCTGGCGGGCGGCCTGCTGATCCTGGTCGGGTCGGTCGCGCGGACGAAGGAGAGCATGACGACCCGCAAGCCACCCGGTCTGCCATGAAACAGGATCCCGCCAACCCCGCCCGACCGGATCGGAACCTGGCGCTCGAGCTCGTGCGCGTGACCGAGGCGGCGGCGCTCGCGGCCGCCCGTATGGTAGGGCGTGGCGACAAGGAGGGAGCCGACCAGGCCGCGGTCGACGCGATGCGCCACGTGCTCGACTCGGTGTCGATGGACGGCGTGGTCGTGATCGGCGAGGGCGAGAAGGACAGGGCGCCGATGCTGTTCAACGGCGAGCAGATCGGCGATGGGACGCCACCGCTCGTCGACATCGCAGTCGATCCGCTAGAAGGGACGCGCCTCACCGCGCTCGGGATGCCGAGCGCCATCTCGGTGATCGCGCTGGCCGAGCGCGGCTCGATGTTCAACCCCGGCCCGATCGTGTACATGGAGAAGATCGCCGGCGGCCCGGACATCGGCGATCTGCTCGACCTCGACCGGCCGTTGCCCGAGACGCTCGGGCTGATCGCCGAGCGCAAACGGATCGACATCCGCGACGTGATGGTGGTGATGCTCGACCGCGAGCGCCACAATGAGGCGATGGAACAGATTCGGGCGGCCGGGGCGCGCGTCCGGCTGATCCTCGACGGCGACGTGTCGGCGGCGCTGCTCGCGGTCACCGATAACACGCCGGTCGACATCCTGTGGGGGATCGGCGGCACGCCCGAAGGAGTGATCACCGCGGCCGCGATCAAGTGCATCGGCGGCGAGATGAAGGGGCGGCTGTGGCCGCGCAACGACGAGGAGCGGACCGCCGCGATCGACGCCGGTTACGACCTCTCGAAGATCCTCACGTGTGACGACCTCGTCGCGGGCGAGGACGTGTTCTTCTCGGCCACCGGAGTCACCGACGGCGACGTGCTCCAGGGCGTCCGCTACCAGGGCGACCGGGGGGCGACGACCGAGTCGCTCGTGATGCGGTCGCGGTCGGGCACCGTCCGGCGCGTATCCGCGCGGCACGACCGCGCGAAGCTGCGGGCGCTCACCGGTATACGTTACGGCTAGCCTGCCCGCCCGCCCCGCGGCACGGCGCTGCCCGGGCGCCGTTCCGGCCGTCTCGAACGCGAGTGCCGCAGGCCGGGCGTGGCAGCCTCGCGCACACCCGGCTCGCGGGCCGTGGCGAGCGTGGAGTCATGGCCAAGCTCGACCGCAGACCCGCCATCCCAGGTGACGCCGTTCAGGCGCTTGGTTCCCGACCGCGTGAAGGTAGACGGTCGGACGTGTTCTTGGCCTCGCTTCGCTCGGCGTCCGTGGGACCGGGTGCCCCGTCCGGACACGGGTCGCGGCCCGCCGGCTCGCGGCCCGCCGGGCACGGATGCCCGGCGGAACGGCCCCACGGATGCCGCCGAAGGCGGCCCCAATCAATGCTGAGCGTGGTCGCGGATGTGGCGGGCGCGTTCGATCGCGGCGCGTCCGGCGGCGCGCACGCCTGGTCGGTGCACGGCGAAGCGGCCCACCTTCGAGGGGGCGAGGTCGAGCGTGGCCAGCGAGCGCAGGAACGCGTGCGTCACCAGCACGTGGATCGCGGACTGAGTCGCCTCGTACACCGGCGTGCTGAAGCCCGCCGCGATCGCGGGATAGAAGTTCGCCACCTCGACCTCGATGCGGACCTTCACGCGGCCGTCGGGCTCGTCGCCCAGATGCCTCACGTCTAGCGAAAGGAAGCCACAGCCGCGGCCGGCGCGTGCGACCAACAGTCCGTCCCGGATCCGCCACCTGACCTTGCCGTGGTCGCGCTCGATCTCGTACTCGGGCGCGTCAAACCGGAGCAGCGTCAGCGGCCGGCCGAGGAAGACGACGGACCGCCCGTTTTCGTCGTAGACGACGCGGATCAGCCACCCGGTCACGCGCGAGAGGAACCGCCAATAGGTCCGAGCCAGGTTCTCGAGGTGCGTGGCGTTCCACATCCGCTTCCAGTCCTCGTGGGCCAGCGTCAGCTCGGCCGACTGGACGGAGCGGACCGCGCCGTCCTGCGCGATCGCCGTCGACTTCGGGGGAGAGACGATCTCTGCAACCGCGGGCAGCCGTCCGGGCCGCCGGCGCCAACGCCGCGAAGCCACTAACGCGGTGAGCGCTGCGACGACCGCGGCGAACACAGGCACGGTGGGATTCTCTCAGCGCGGAAGGCGCTCGAGCGCCACTGCCGCGCCGGCCTCCAGCTCGCCCTCCCCAGCGGGGACGAACGCGAGCGCGTCCGCCCCGAGCAGCGAGGTCACGATGTGGGACCCCTGCGGCCCGTTGGGTACGGCCACCAGGTTCCCGTTGCGCCGCTCGAGGCGCACCCGAACCGCCTGCTCGCGGTCGGGGTTGCGACGGACCGCCGCCCCGAGCACGGCCTCGGGCTCGAGCGAGGCGCCCTCGGTCCGCCCCTGGAGCGCGGCGAGCGCGGGGCGTACGAACAGCGAGAACGTCACTACGGCCGAGACCGGGTTGCCGGGCAGCCCGAACACGAGAACATCTCCGCGGCGGCCGAACCAGGTCGGCTTGCCGGGCTGAAGCGCGACCCGCCAGAACACCTCCTCGACTCCGAGGCGGGCGAGCGCCGGTTTTACGTGGTCGTGTGGGCCGACGGAGACCCCGCCGGTGACGATCACGACATCGGCGGCGTCGAGCGCGGACGCCAGCCCGGACTCGGTCGCCGCTGGATCGTCGGGCAGCCGCTGCGCCGTTTCCGCGCTCGCGCCCTCGGAGGCCGCGAGCGCATCGAGCATCGGCGCGTTCGAATTGTGGATCTCGCCGGGGCCGAGCGGCTCCCCGGGAGCGCGGAGCTCGTCCCCGGTGCACAGCACCTGCACCCTCGGGCGCCGGTAGACGGTGAGCTCGGCCGCGCCGGCGGAGACCGCGGCGCCCAGCTCAGCGGCGCCCATCGTCACGCCCGCACGCAGCACGGTCTCGCCCGAGCGCATGTCCTCACCGGCCCCGCGAACATGGTCGCCGGGCATGACCGCCGCCTGGGTGACGATCGTGTCGCCGCGAACCTCGACGTTCTCCTGGCGGATCACCGCGGTGGCGCCATCCGGGATCGCGGCGCCGGTGGAGATCCTCATCGCGCTGCCGTCCGCGAGCGCCGTCGCCGACGGCGTCCCCGCGCGCGACTCGCCGACCACCATCAGGGTCCGGCCTGCGTCCCCTTGGACGATCGCGTAGCCGTCCATCGCCGAGCACGGGAACGGTGGCACGTCCCCACTTGCGGTCAGGTCGGCGGCGAGCACCCGACCGTGGGCATCGGCGATCGCCACCCGCTCGGTTCCGAGCGGCTGAGCGGCCCGCAGAACCCGCTCCCGGGCTTCCGCGATCGTGATCAGCGAGGGGCTCATCGCTTCATTCTCGCGAACGAGACCGGTCGCATGGCGGCAACGCGCACGGACCGGGTCGATGCGTGGTAAAAGTGGCGAGATGGAGCGGGGTAGTGCCAAGGCGTCGACGACCCAGGCCGGTCGTTACCGAGGGAGTCGAAGCGCTGTTGCTGCGGGGCGACGAGCTCGCCAAGGGCTGGCTGCTGGCTCTCGTAGAGGATGCGCCGCTCGAGTCGGCGGCGGCGATCATGGCCGGCGACGTCGCTCGCGACGGCCCGCGCATCTGCGATGCGGTGGTCCGCGCGATCTACGACGAGGCCGACCTTCGGCGAATCGAGGCCGGCGGGGTGCTCGAGCCGCTCGTGTCCCGCGCGGGCGAGCTCGCCGGCGTGCGCGCCTCCGAGGACGCCGCCCAAGCCGTCGAGGCGCTCCGGACCGTCATCTGGAGCGCACTTCGAATCGAGCTCGCGCGGACCGACCCCGACCTGCTGGCCGACGCCGGCGAGCGGCTGTCACTCGTCGCCGGGCTCGTGCGCGCCGCCGTCCTGCGCCGTCGCGCCGAGAACGAGCCCGGCGGCGCCTCGCGACCACGCGTCCCGACGCTCCGGGTCGCGCTAACCGACGGGGCATCCGCATCGCGTGAGGGCGCGCCGGCGGTCGGGCCCTCTGCGCGCCGGCAGGAAGGGGGCGCGACGCCGGGGCATGAAGGCACGGTGGGACCGGACGGGGCCGGCGGTGGCGAGGGCAGGAGCTTCGAGAACGGCGGGGGGACGAAAGGCGAGGAGGACGGCGGGGCGGCATGGCACGGCGTGGGTGACGCGCCGCGACGGGGCGTAAGCGATGCGCTATGGATCGGCGCGCTCCGCGACGAGATCGTTCGGGCCGCCCGCGCTCGGCTCCCGCTGTCGCTGCTGCTCATCGAGCTCGAGGAGGCGGAGCGCCTGCTCACGGCCGGGCCTCGCAGCGAGGCGAGCGCGACGTTCGGCCGGTTCGCCCAGGCGGTGCGGACCGCGCTCCGGCACCGCGACGTGCTCGCGTGCGAGACCGAGAGCCGGGCCTGGATCATCGCGCGCGACACGGGCCGGGCCGGCGCCCAGGCGCTCGGATCCCGGATCGTCAGCGCGGTGCCGAGCGAGGAGTCCTGGCTCGGCGGTCCGCTGACCGTGAACGTCGGTCTCGCTGTGCTCGGTGAGGACGGCCACAACGCGGCGGCCCTGATCGACGCCGCCGAGCAGATGAGGTTCGCGGCCGAGGCGAGCGGGATCGGGATCGTCACCGACGAGTCCGGTGAGGGTGGCACTGAGCCAACCACGCCCGGTCCTACGCTCGTGAGCTGACGCGGGCTACTGCGCGGACGGAGCGGCGTTCGACGGCGCCGAGGTGCTGCTCGTCGTCGCCGACGGGACGGCTGCGGCGCCGATCACGACGGTGGTGAGCGCGCCGATCGCACGCCCGGTGGCCATCGTCAGGTCCCAGTTGGCGCCATGAGCGTACGGCCCGCGGTCGATTACAGGCACCGTGATCACGCGGCCGCTGTAGTAGAGCTGGACCAGCGTTCCGCACGGGAGCGTCCGATTCGCGACGCCGATCGTGCGGCGTCTGAGGACCTCTCCACAGGCGGTCCGGTGGCCCCACAACCCGGGGCCGTAGAGCGTCGCGGTCGAGCGGCGATAGACGGTGAGCGACAACGTCGGCGCGGCGGCGGCGCTAGAGGCCTCCGAGCCCCTGATCACCGCGCGGATCGTGAGCTGGCCGGCGCGCCCCGGGTGCCACGACGCCGCGAACGAACCGCCCGGCTGGGCGCCCGCGTCCGCGACCGGGACCCACGTCGCGGTGGCGGCGGAGCTGAGCTGATCGATTTCGACGACATCGCCGGCGTCGGACGCCGGAACGCTGCCGGTCACCGACACGCCACCGCGGATGAACGCCGAGGCTTCGGAGGTGATCGTGATGCCGTCGCTGCTCGCGCTGACCGGGACGTTGCCGGCGGTGACGGGGACAGTCGGGTTCTGACTCGACCCCGGGGTCCCGGGGCCGCTCCCGGCCCCGCCGGTTCCCCCGCCGCCCGAGGCGGCGAAGGCCAGCCCTGGGATCACCATGGCGCCGGCAGCCACCGCTAGCGGGGCCAGATAGCGATGAGCGCGAACTCTCGCGAGCAGCTTGATCGGTCCTCTCGTCTATGGGCCTACGGGGTGAGCTGACGGGCTCGCGCCTTGTGAGCGCTACGACCCTGCTGGGCCGATTCGCCCCTGCGGATCCTTGGATCCGCAAGTGGTTCCCCCGCCGATCGTCCGCGGACGGATCGATCGCTCGGCGTCAACGGCGGGGATTCTAACCAGATGCGTCGGCGGGAGCGACGCCCGGGGTTACGGGCGGGGCAGGCGGCCGACCGCGTTTCGCAGCATGCGGGCGCTCACCGAGAGCCCGATCTCCGCGAGCTCGGCGGCCGCCTGTGCCGCGATGCCGAGGATGTCCCTGCCGGTCGAGAATTCCGCAAGGCCGGGTCGCGGCGGAGTCGGCGGGACGCCGGCCGGTTGGGCGGGCTGGCGCAGGCGCTCGGGCCGGGGAGCCGACGGGCGGCGCGTCGTCGGCGCCCCGCGACGTGCAGCCGGCGTCTCGCGACGTGCAGCCGGCGTCTCGCGACGTGCAGCCAGCGTCTTGCGCGCGCCGCGCGCCCGGAGTGCTGCTGTGGCTCCTGCGCGGTTCGGCGCAGCGGGCGCATCGCTGCCGGCTGCAGCGCCTGCGTTCGCCGTCCCTGGGGCGGAGGAGGACGCGGATCGCTTCGGCAGGGAGGGGGACGCGCGCTTGTCGCTGCGGCGGTGCGGCCGGCTACGCGGCAGCGCGCCGAGGACGTCTGAGGGGCGTTCGTCGCTCAACCGGTCACAATCATGGCGTAAGCCGCCACTCGGGGCTCCTGGGAACGCGCTCTTACCAAAATCCGAACAGGATTTGAAACCGCCGTCACGCTTACGCGTATACGTATAACCGGACCGCGCGGCGACGCCCCGCGCGTTCGTTGACTTCAAAAAGTATAGCGACTAGACTTGCCTCATACGTTTAGCTAGCGGGCGTGCGCCCTCCGGGGCCTTCGCCCGTTTGTCATCCTCTCTCAAGCCGGTGGTGTCCAGGGCCGGCGGGTACGACGAGAAACGGATTCAGATGTCAGTAGCGGATCTGCAGGAACTCGAAGAGATCAAAGGCCTCGTCTCGCGCGGTCAGCAGCTCGGCGTCCTCACGTATGCCGAGATCACCGGCGCGGTCGCCGAGCTCGACCTCGACGAGGCTGATGTCGAGGAGCTTCACGGCTTCCTCGAGCGCGCTGAGATCGAGCTCGTCGAGGAGCTCGACCCGGCAATCGCCGCGGCGGACCTCGAGCGCGCGCCCGACAAGCGCGGCCGACGCAAGCCGAAGACGGCGCTGGACCTCAAGCCGGACATGACCACCGACTCCCTTCAGCTGTTCCTGAAGGACATCGGCAAGGTTCGGCTGCTCACCGCCCAGGAAGAGGTGGACCTCGCCAAGCGGATCGAGCGCGGGGACCTCGACGCCAAGCAGAAGATGGTCGAGTCGAACCTCCGGCTCGTCGTATCGATCGCCAAGAACTACCGCAACCAGGGCCTGCCGTTCCTGGACCTGATCCAGGAGGGGACGCTCGGGCTCGTGCGAGCGGCCGAGAAGTTCGACTACCGCAAGGGCTTCAAGTTCTCCACCTACGCCACCTGGTGGATCCGTCAGGCGATCGCTCGCGCGCTCGCCGACAAGGCGCGGACGATCCGCATCCCGGTGCACGTGGTCGAGAAGCTCAACAAGATCGGCCGGGCCGAGCGCAAGCTCGTGACCGAGCTCGGACGCGAGCCGACCGCGGAGGAGATCGCCGAGGTCACCGGGATCGAGCCCGAAGAGGTCGAGTCGATCAAGCGCTCGGCGCAGGCGCCGGTGTCGCTCGAGAAGCCGGTGGGCGACGAGGAGGAGTCGGAGTTCGGGCAGTTCATCGCGGACGAGCGCGCCGAGTCGCCGTACGAGCGGGCGGCCGAGATCCTCACCAAGGAGGCTCTCCGCGAGGCGCTCGAGAACCTCAGCTACCGGGAGCGCCGCGTTCTGGAGCTGCGCTACGGGCTCGGTGGCGAGCACCCGCGCACGCTCGACGAGGTCGGCCGTACGTTCAACGTGACGCGCGAGCGGATCCGGCAGATCGAGAATCAGTCGCTCAAGAAGCTTCAGTCGCTGGCTGAGGCGCAGAAGCTGCGCGACGTCGCTTAGGTTTCACATCGCCGGTTGGGGCGTCCACGGTTCCCGCGGACGCTCAAGCCGGCGATCGTTTCCGCCGATGCGGGATCGATGTTCAGTCTCCACGATGCGCTGGCGTACGTCGTAAACAATGAGGGCTCGGACCTTCACCTGAAGGTGCCGGCACGACCGATGGCGCGGTTCCGCGGCCAGCTCGAGCCGATTGAGCAGTATCTGGAGCCGCTCACGCCAGCGGATACCGAGCGTGTCCTGCGACAGATGCTCGCCGACCACTCGGACAAGATGGCGGCGTTCGACAGCGACAACGAGATCGACTTCTCGTACACCGTCGATGGTCTCGCGCGGTTCCGAGTCAACGCGTTCCGCCAGCGTGGCTCGGTATCGGTCGTCGCGCGCGTGATCCCGTTCACCGTGCGCACGATTCACGAGCTCGGCCTGCCCCAGGCGATCGAGGAGATCGCCAAGGAGGAGCGCGGGCTGATCCTGCTCACGGGCACCACCGGGTCGGGCAAGTCGACGACGCTGGCGGCGATCATCAACCACATCAACGACGCGATGGCGCGCCACATCGTCACGATCGAAGACCCGATCGAGTATCTGCATCGCGACCGCCAGTCGATCATCAACCAGCGCGAGGTCGGGATGGACACCGAATCGTTCGGCCGCGCCATGCGCCGGGTCCTGCGCCAGGACCCGGACGTGATCCTGATCGGCGAGATGCGCGACGAGGAGACCGTCAGGACCGCGCTGTCTGCCGCCGAGACCGGCCACCTCGTGCTCTCGACCGTGCACACGCTGGACGCGGCGGAGAGCGTCAACCGGATCATCGACTTCTTCCAGCCCCACGAGCAGAGCCAGGCGCGCGCGATGCTCGCCGGCACGCTTCGGGCGGTGGTCTCGCAGCGGCTGGTGCGGACGGCCGACCACGCGAGCCGCGTCGCCGTGTGCGAGATCCTGCGGATGACCGGCCGGGCGCGCGACATGATCCTTGATCCCGATCAGACCGACCGCCTGCGCGAGGTGATCGCCGAAGGCGAGTACTACGGAATGCAGACGTTCGACCAGGCGCTCCTGAGCCACTACCAGGCCGGGCGGGTGTCGATGGAAGACGCGCTGCGCGTCGCCTCGAGCCCGCACGACTTCAAGCTGCTGGTCGCCGGCGAGGGCCGGACCGCGACGTCGATGGACGACCTCGCGGGCTCGGATCACGTCAGCGCCACGCCCCCGGCCTCCCCATCGCCCCCGCCGTCGCCGTCGGGCTCGCCCTCGCCCGAGCCGACGCCGGTGCCGCACGTGAGGCCGGCGGCGCCGATCGCATCGGCGAACGGGCGCCCGTCCGCGCCTCCGCCGGGCATGGCCGCGTAGG
>CAWCMG010000017.1:0-326908 GCA_963796575.1 uncultured Solirubrobacterales bacterium
GAGCGATGGACGGCTCAGCGCAGCTCCTGGATGCGGATCAGGTTGCCCGCGGGATCGCGGAAGGCGCAGTCGCGAACCCCGTACGGCTGCTCGGTCGGCTCCTGGACGACATCGGCGTCGCTGGCCTGCAGGCGATCGAACGTGGCATCCAGGTCGTCGGTGGCGAGGAGCAGGACGGCGAAGGTGCCCTTGGCCATCATCTCGGCGATCGTGCGGCGCTCGTCGTCGGTGACGCCGGGACTGGCAGCCGGCGGGTATAGGACGATCGACGTCTCCGGCTGGCCGGGCGGCCCGACCGTGATCCAGTGAAGCCCACCATATTCGACGTCGTTGCGGACCTCGAAGCCCAGGGTGTCGCGATAGAAAGCCAGGGCTGCGTCCGGGTCGTCTTGCGGGAGGAACGAACTGTGAATGCTGATGGGCATGGCGATCAGGCTAGCTGGGACTCGGTGACCGCGCTTCTCGATTCCTGACCGGTTTCGTCACCTGCTTGGCCACGCACGACGGCATTCCCGCCGTCGCCTCCGCCTCGCGGCGACGATAGACGCTCGGCGACATGCCGACCAGTTCGGTGAACCGAGTGCTGAACGTCCCTAGCGACGAGCAGCCCACCTCGAAGCACACCTCGGTGACGCTGAGATCTCCCCGGCGCAGCAGCGCCATCGCGCGCTCGATCCTGCGCGTCATCAAATAGCCGTAGGGCGACTCGCCGTAGGCGAGCTTGAACTCGCGGCTGAAGTGCCCCGCCGACATATGCGCGTCGCGGGCGAGCGCCTCGACGTCCAGCGGCTGCGCATACTCGCGGTCGATCCGGTCGCGAACGCGACGCAACACCGAGAGGTCGCGCAGGTGCTGAGCCGAGGCGGATCTGCCGGACACCCGCAAGATCCTGCCACGTCGAAGCACGCGTGGTGGCACCTTCCAGCGCAGCCGTTCGCGAGGCCGGGCTCTCGGCGACGCTCATCGGTCCTGGATCAGACCGAGAACGTTGCCATCGGGGTCGGTGAAGCTTGCCACCAGGCGGCCGCCACCGACGTCATGCGGCGACTCCTGCACGGTGGCCCCGGCGGCGGTCACGTCAGCCAGCTTCGCCTCGATGTCTGGCACGTGCCAGTAGGCCACCGGTGAGGTCATTCCCTGCGGTCCACCGCCCGGCACGAGCCCGATGTGTTGGCCCTCGGCGTCGAAGCCGACGTAGTAGGACGAGTCGTGCTGCGGGGGCATGCCGAGCAGGGCCGTGTACACGGCCTTGGACGCCGCCAGGTCGGATACGGGATGCAGCACGGTCTTGATTCCTTCGGTGGAAGAGCCGGTCATGGTCGCTCCTGAATCGCGTGAGTGGTGGTCTCGATGGCGGTCAGGCTAGTCGCAGCTCGGTGACCGCGCTTCTCGATTCCTGACCGGTTTCCTCACGCCGTTTTGCAACGCACGACGGCATCCTCGCCGTCGACCTCGGCCTCGGGATCAGCGCCGGAATTCTCGGGGCACAACCGGCCGTGGCACCGCCCATTGGGTGTAACGTCGGCCGGCATGAGCTTCCGCGGGGAGCCGCGCGGTCGCCCCGCACAGGCCCATAGGCGGGAATTCCCGATCACGCCCGGCCGCGTCGGCGCGCTCGGATCGCTGATCGTGGTCGCGGCGGCGATCGTCGCGATCGTGCTCGACTCCGGCCCGGACACGACCTCGCATCCCGCCAGCCTGAGCTCGACCGCGTCGACCTCGCCGCCCCGGCGCCAACAGACGACCCGCACTACGGTTCAGCCGGGTACGACGAGCGTTCCGATCCTCGTCTACCACGTGATCAACTCGCAGCCCGCCGGGAGCTCTGCTAACGCGGCGCTGTACGTTCCCTCCGCCGAGTTCTCGAGCCAGATGCAAACGCTCGAGTCAAACGGCTGGCATGCGGTCACGCTCAACCAGGTGGAGGCGTACTGGACGCACGGCACCTCGCTCGGAGCCGAGAAACCGTTCGTGATCACCTTCGACAACGGGTACGCGTCCCAGTACACGAACGCCCTGCCGGTGCTGAAGGGACTCGGCTGGCCGGCGGTCGAGAACCTGCAGCTGAATGGACTGCCGCCGTCAGACGGCGGGCTCACCGACGCACAGATCCGCGGCCTGATCGCCGCCCATTGGGAGCTCGACACCCAGGGACTCGATCACACCGACCTGACTACGCTCGATCCCGTGCAGGTCGCCAACAACCTCACCGCCGCCCGCCAGATGCTGCAAACCCGCTACGGCGTCCCGGTGAATTGGTTCAGCTACCCATCGGGCGACTACGATCCGACCGTGACCGCCGCGGTCCGCACCGCCGGCTATATCGGCGCGACGACCGTCAATCAAGGATGGGCGAGCCCGGGGCAGGATCGCTTCCGTCTTCCCAGGCTGCCGGTGACCGCCGGCACCACCCCTTCGCAGTTGCTGGCGCAGATCGCGGCGGCTAAGGCCGCTACGTCGATCCCGTCGTCATACAGCGCTGTGGGTCTCGCGTAGCGCCGTGCCGAATGAGTGAGCCCCCACACGGCCGCCGTCGAGCGGCCGGCCCCCAACGGTTCGGGCGTCTGAGCGCTGTACGATCTGCGGTCCGGGTGGCGCCGTTGCAAAGGATCGGGGGCTGGTGCCGAAGGTTCGAATCTAGAGGGTCTTCCGACGCCAGGCGTGGCTGCCGACGGCGTGGGCTGAGGCTGGCCTGCCCGACGAGGGCGAGACCGAGCCGCCGAGGGCGTGAGCCCCGAGTACACCTCATCACCCGAGAAACCCAAGGAGGAAGGATGGCTTTGCAGCTGGGCGCCGAGGCGCCCGATTTCGAGGCGAACACGACGGAGGGACCGATCCGCTTCCACGACTGGATCGGCGACTCGTGGGCGGTGCTGTTCTCCCACCCGAAGGACTTCACACCGGTGTGCACGACCGAGCTCGGCTACATGGCCAAGATCAAGCCCGAGTTCGACCGCCGCAACGTGAAGATCATCGGGCTGTCCGTCGACCCGACCGACAAGCACGAACAGTGGGCGCGCGATATCGAGGAGACCCAGGGGCACGCGCCGAACTACCCGATCATCGGCGACGGGGACTACGCGGTCGCGAAGCTGTACGGGATGCTCCCGGCAGAGGTGTCGGGCGATCCGGCCGAGCGCACGCCCGCCGACAACCAGACCGTCCGCAATGTGTTCGTGATCGGTCCCGACAAGAAGGTCAAGCTGATCCTCGTATATCCGATGTCGGCCGGGCGCAACTTCGACGAGGTTCTGCGGGTGATCGACTCGCTGCAGCTCACGGCCAACCACAAGGTGTCCACGCCCGTGAACTGGCAGCCCGGTGAGGACGTGATCATCTCCGGATCGGTCACCAACGATCAGGCAAGGGAGATCTTCGGAGACTGGCAGGAGCCAAAGCCGTACATCCGGATCGTGCCGCAACCCGACGGCGCCCAGCGATGATCCTCAAGCAGTACTACCTCGGCTGTCTCGCGCACGCCTCCTACCTGGTCGCCGATCAGGTAGGAGGCCACGCGGCCGTGATCGATCCCCAGCGCGACATCGAGCAGTACGTCGCCGACGCCGAGGAGCTGAACTGCACGATCGGACACGTCTTTCTGACCCACATGCACGCGGACTTCATCGCCGGGCACCTCGAGCTCCGCGACCGTGCCGGCGCGACCATCCACCTCGGAGCCCGCGCGAGCGCCGAGTACGCGTTTGCGCCGATGGCCAACGGCGATGAGGTGCGGTTGGGGCGAGTGCGGCTGTCGGTGCTCGAGACGCCAGGTCATTCGCCGGAGTCGATCTCGATTCTCGTCTTCGATCCGGAGCAGAGCGAGGACCGTCCGCATGCAGTGCTCACCGGCGACACGCTGTTCATCGGCGACGTCGGACGCCCCGACCTGCGCGCGTCGCTCGGCTGGAGCGCCGATCAGCTCGCGAGCCTGCTGTACGACTCACTGCGGGACAAGCTCCTGCCGCTGCCGGACGACACGCTCGTCTATCCGGCGCACGGCGCCGGCTCGCTCTGCGGCAAGAACCTGTCGACCGACACCGTGTCAACGATCGGCGTGCAGCGGACGTACAACTACGCGCTGCAGCCGATGAGCCGCGAGCGGTTCATCGAGATCGTCACGACCGACCAGCCTGACACGCCGGCTTACTTCACCTACGACGCGGTGCTGAACGCGCGCGAGCGGCCGACGCTCGACGACGCGCTCGCGCGCGAGCTGCGGCCCCTGTCGCGCACGCAGCTGCTCGAGCTCGTCGCAGACGGAGCGCAGCTGCTCGACACGCGCGATCAGGCCGAGTTCGAGGGCGCCCACGTCCGCGGAGCGCTCAACATCGGCCTCGGCGGCTCCTTTGCCACGTGGTGCGGGACGATCCTGGATCCGGCTCGGCCGGTCGTGCTGGTCGCCGAGCCGGGGCGTGAGGTCGAGGCCGCGACGCGTCTCGGGCGGATCGGCTTCGACACCGTCGTGGGATATCTCGGCGGTGGGATGCAGCAGCTCGAAGACGCACCCGAGCTCATCGGCCGGGTCGAGAGGATCACCGCGGGTTCCGCCGCCGAGCAGCTGGGCGCACCGCACGCGCCGCTGCTGCTCGACGTCCGTACCGCCAGGGAATACGGCGAAGCTCACATCGAGGGCGCGGTGAATGTGCCGCTGTCACAGCTGGCCGGGCGGATCGGCGAGCTTCCTACGGATCGCACCATCGTCGTGTACTGCGCGAGCGGCTACCGCTCGGCCATCGCCTCGAGCCTGCTCCGCCGCGAAGGGCTGCCACGTGTCGCGAACCTGGTCGGCGGCCTCGGGGCCTGGAACTCGGCGCAGCTCGAAACCGTCGCTCTATGACGGCCGGTCGGCGACCTGGACCTGCGCCGTGCGAGGATCGCCGCCCCTGACGTACGAGATCGTCACGGTCTCGCCCGGCTCGTGCTGCCGAAGAGCCGCGAACAGCTCTTCGACCGTCGTGAGCTCCTGGCCGCCGACCGCGGTCAAGACGTCTCCCGGACGGAGCCCCGCCTTGTCGCTCGGGCCGCCGGGAGTGATCGCGTAGACGGCCACACCGTCGCTGGCCACGTGCAACTCGCTCGCGATCTGCGGGGTGAGCTGCCCCGGCTGCAGGCCGAGGTAGGCATGCCGCGCGCGGCCGTGCTCGAGCAGCTCGTCCGCGACCCGCGCGGCGGTCGCGGCGGGAATCGCGAAGCCGACCGCGACGGCCCCCTGCTGCGGCGGGACGTAGGCCACGCTGATACCGAGCACGCTGCCGACCGAGTCGACCACGGCCCCACCCGAGTTTCCGGGTGAGATTGCCGCGTCGGTCTGGATGAGATCCACGAGCGCCCGCGTCTCGGACGCCGAGCCTGGGATCTGGCGATGAAGCCCGGAGACGATTCCCGCGGTCACGGTCTTCTCGAAGCCGAGGGGACTGCCGAGTACGACCGCGAGGCTCCCGATGCGGGGGACCGACTTTTCGAAATGAGCCGCGGGCAAGCCGGTCCGGTCGACGCGAACCACCGCGAGATCGGTGTCTGGGTCGGTCGCGGTTACCCGGCCGGTCGCCCTGCTGCCGTCCGCGAAAGCGACGTCGATCTGGGTCGCGCCGGCGACCACGTGGTTGTTGGTGAGGATCGTTCCGTCGGAGCGGTAGATCACGCCGCTACCGACGCCCTGATTCCCGCCGCCACTCCGGGCGAACACGGTCACGATCGACGGCTGGACCTTCTCGACTACGTCCGGGATCCGGCCGAAAGATTCGGCGGACCTCGTCACGGCGGGTGCGGACGACTCCGATGGGGGCGCCGGCGGCTGACTGGGCTCCGAGCCGCAGGCGGCGAGGCCGGCGGCCAGTGCGAGCGCAGATGCCACCGCAGCGATTCGGCGTGGATAGCGATTGATCATCGTCTGCTCTGAGTTCTCGGGGTGTGGGGCGCCTCCGCCAGCGATCGTGCACCAGCGCGATCGCCGCTCCAATGGGGGGACGGCCCCATCCCACGAAACATGGGGGCGTGCCGGTATGGCGGGCTGGACGCGGCGCTGCGAAGGTGTCGGCATGGCCAAGCACAGCGACCCGTTCGAGCGATGACGGCAGTCACGATCGTGCTGATGGTGCTGGCGATCGTGGGCATGGCCGCGCTCGAGCTATGGCTGTTCTGGCACCTGGGACGCAGGCTCAACGACCCGCAAACGGAGTCGCGCGCCGAGGCTCCTCGTCGATCTCACCGACGAGCTGTTCGAGCAGATCCTCGAGCGTGATCAGTCCAACCGTGGCGCCGCGGTCGTCGGCGACGAGCACCATCTCGCGGCGTTCGTCGCGCATCCGCCGCAGCAGCGCGGTGACCGGGATGCGCTCATGGACGCGTGCGAGCGGCCGAAGAAGCTTTCGGAGCGCCACCGTTCGTTCGTCGATCGCGGCGGCCAGCAGGTCGTGAGCGTGAACGAGCCCGATCGGCGCATCGAGCCCAAGCCCGCCCTCGCAGACCGGCAACCGCGTGTGTCTGGACCGCACCGCGTGACGCGCGGCCCACTCGACCCCGACGTCGACGATGAGGAAGTCGATCTCCTCCCTCGGTCGCATCAGCTCGCCGGCGCGGCGGTCGGCGAAGGCGAAGCCGCGCTCCGCGATCTCCTGCTCATCGTGCTGGATCAGCCCGTGGGCACGGCTCTGCGCGAGCAACTCCAACAACTCGCCCTCGGAGTGCGGCGCGTGCCCCACCTCCCGCGCGGGAGGAATTCCGAACGGCCGCAGCAACAGGTTGCCGAGTCCGTTGAACACGTCGACGAGCGGCTTGGTCGCCATGTAGAACACTCGCATCGGCCGCGCCACTCGCAGCGCCGTCTCGGTCGTGCGCGAGATCGCCACGCTCTTCGGCGCGAGCTCGCCCACTACCACATGCAGCACCGTGATCACCGCGAACGCGAGCGCCGCGGCGAAGGCGATCCCGGCAAGCTTCGCCTCTCTGCCCAGGAGCGGCGCGAGCAGCTCCTCGAAGGCGGACTCACCGGCCACACCCAGGCCGATGCTGGCGATGGTGATCCCCAGCTGGCAGGCAGCGAGGTACGCGTCGAGGTGGGCGACGGCATGCCGAAGCGACCGGGCGCCGGCCCGTCGCTGGCGCTCGAGCTCGGCCACCTGCGTCGGCCGGAGCCGGGCCAGCGCGAACTCGCTGGCGACGAAGAAGCCATTGGCGAGAACGAGCGCAAATGCGAGCAGCAGGTTTGGGAACACTGGCGGGATCGCCTCCGATGTTGGCGGCAGCCGGCGCCCGCGCCAATGAGGGAAGGACCTCATCTGAAGTCGAGCAACGCGAGTCGCTCCGGGGCCACCAGGGCGTCGATCGCCGCGATCCTCCTGTTCGTAACCGTGGGCCGCGGACCCGGCGAGCGGCCGGCGAACCGTCGAGCGGGGGCGGCACTAGATCTGTCCGGGCTGGACGGTCGGCTCCCACGGCCCGGAGACGATCACCGCTTCACCCGTGCCCGGCCAGGGCGGGATCGTCGCGCCGATCGCCGCGAGAGGCTGGTCGCCGGTCGCGCGGAATTGAAACGCAGTTCCCAGCGGGATCGTGACGCAGACGCCGGTCGACACTGCCACGACTCCTTCGTCGTCGTCCGACCTTCGCCACATCTCGCCCGTCCCGTGCAGGAAGTACCAGATCTCCTCGACCGAGCGGTGGCGGACCGCGACGGAAGTCTGTCCGGCCGCCAGCTCGAAGTGGGCGAGGCCGCCGCCGCGAACCTGCAGCAGAACGCGTACATCTGATCCGTCAGGGGCGACGGCGTCCGGCGCCTGCGGCAGTGGCTTCGTCTGAAACACGCGCTCCACGCTGATGCGGAGGCTACGGAACAGGGCGTGGAAATCAGTCAGTCGGCGGCAGCGCGCCACGGTAGAGTACGAACGCTCAGGGGGCGCCGCAATCCGATATCGGGAAGGTGGGTTCCATGGGAGACGCCGTTCTGGGACCGATCGACTACCTGGCTGTGGAGTGGCCGGGGCGCCATGTGACCGGCGAGGGGTTCCGACTGTTGATGGACCTCGTCGACCGCGAGATCGTCCGCGTCCTCGATCTCCTGTTCATCGCCAAGGAGGAGGACGGGAAGGTGTCAACGGTCGACGTGGCCGACATCGAGCATTCCGACGCGCTCGATGCACGGCTGTGGGGCTTGTCGTCCGGCCTGCTCGACCAATCGGATATCGATGAGGTCGCCGCGGAGATCGCACCCGGGAGCCTCGCGGGCATCCTCGTCTACGAGAACGTGTGGGCGGTCCCGATGTGGACCGCGCTCGACCGAAGCAGCGCGCGGCTGGTCGGCGCGGGGCGCATAGTCGCCGACGATCTGATCGCAGCGCTCGACGCCCCGAACCCGCGTGAACACACTGATTGAACGGAGGCGCACATGGGACTGTTGAAGACGGGCCTGAAAGCGGCAGTCGCGGTGAAGACGGCCGACGTGATCCACGAGCGCGTCCTCGCGCGCCAGCAGGCGCACGCGGCCGCGCAAGGTCACCCGGCGCCGGCGACCCAGCCCGGAGCGACCACGTCGATGCCCCCGGAGGCGGCTCCAGCATCGCCGGACATAGGCGAGAAGCTCGCGCAGCTCCAGCAGCTCGGTGAGTTGCGAGCGTCGGGCGTGTTGACGGACGCCGAGTTCGAGGGCCAAAAGGCGGTCATCCTGGGCCTCTGATCGGTTCACTCCGGCACCGACTAGCCAAGTCAACGAGGCGCGTGTGACACGCAACGCGAGGAGCGGGCTTCAGCGGATCGAGCACATTGTCGTGCTGATGTTGGAGAACCGTTCGTTCGACCACATGCTCGGTTACCTCTCGCTCGAGGGTGGCCGCGACGACGTGAATGGTCTCCGGGCCGGGATGGCCAACGAACACGAAGGTGAGCGCTACCCGATTCACCATCTGGCGGCGACATACTTCCCGGACGAGCGATGGGATCCTCAGCACACGGCGGCGGAGACCGACCGGCAGATCAACGACGGCGCGATGAACGGCTTCCCTGCGAGCTACGCCGAGACACTCGCCACTCGCGGTGTCGACGACGGAGACCCCGGCGTCGTGATGGGCTATTACAACGCCACCGACTTACCAGTGTTCGACCATTTCGCGGCAGAGTTCTGCGTTTGTGACCGCTGGCACAGCTCGGTCGCCGGCGCAACCTGGCCGAACCGCCTATACGCGATCGCCGGAACCGCCGGCGGAAGCCGCGACGATCGCAAAGTGCCGATCTACCACGAGCACTCGTTCGTTCGCCACCTGGAGGCTGCCGGTGTCGCCTGGCGTTGGTACTCGCACGACGTCGCCACGCTCCGCCTCGCGGATGTCAAGTACCGGGTGGGATACCCGGAGCATTTTGCGTACGTGCAGAAGCTGAAGTTGGTGTTCAAGACACGTGGCAGAGGTCTCCTGTACCTCAACGAGGACGCCGCGAGCTTCCTGGAGGATGCCGCCACGGTCGGCTCCCGGCGGTGTCATGGATCGACCCGAACTTCAAGGACTTCAACCTGATCGGGTCCCCTCCCAACGATGACCACCCGCCAAGTGACGTCACGCACGGGCAGGAGCTCGCACTGCTCGTCTACAACGCACTCGCCAACGGTCCGCAGTGGGACAAGACTCTCCTGCTCGTCTTCTACGACGAACACGGCGGGTTCTTCGATCATGTGACGCCACCCGAGCACCCGCCGGATGACGACCCGACCACGTTCGGGCGCTACGGGGTGCGCGTGCCGGCGTTCGTGGTCACCCCGTGGGTTGCGGCACGCTCGGTCTCGCACACGCTCTTCGACCACGCCACGATCCCGAAGACGATCCTGCAACGGTTCTGTCCGAACTCCCGCCACCTCGGTAGGCGCATCGCTGAGGCCGCCGATCTGGGCGAGCTTCTCACGCTCGACGAGGGAGGCGCCGGACGCAGCGCCCTCGTGGACCGCTCCGCCGCCGAGCCTCCGCGCGAGGAGGCTGCTCGAAGATCCGGCCGGGGTGCTGCGCGAGGCGACGGCGCGCAGCCTCACCGATCTCCAATCGGGGCTGCACACCGAACGGCACCTGCACGACACGGACAGTTAGCCGACGAGCAGCTTGAACGCCGCCGCTAGCAGCTAGCCGACGAGCAGCTTGAACCCGTGGTCCCAGGCGCCGCGCGCGCCACCGATCTTGACCCATGCGATGCAGATCGCCTCGAGCTCGCGCGAGGCTTCGATGCCGCCGATGTCGATCGTGTCGGACCAGCCGAAGTCGGCCAGCACGTCGGTGACGGTGCGTTTGGCGGCGTCGTCGTCTCCGGCGATCAGCATCGTCGGCTGTCCGTCGGAGAAGCCGGGGTCCACGAAGTAGGGGTTGCCGATCGTGTTGAACGCCTTGACGACCTTCGCGTCGGGCAGGGCGCGCTGGACCCGCTCGCCCAGTGAGTCCTCCCCGCAGATCGACAGCTTGGGCGGGAAGCCGCCCGAGAAGTCGAGCGGGTTCATCGCGTCGATGACGACCTTGCCCGTGAAGTTGGCGGCGCCGGCGTCGTCGATCGCGTCCTCCGCGGCGTCGCCCAGGACAGCCAGCACGAGCAATTCGCCGTGGGTGGCCGTCTGCGCGAACGTGCCGGCCTCGATGCCGGCCCCACCTCTCGACAGCCATTCGCGCAGATCGGCCTTCGCCGGATCGCGGGAGCCCATCATCACGTCGTGCCCACGGCTGTGGAATCCCTCCGCCAGTCGACGCCCGACCTCGCCGCTCCCAAGCACGCCAACCCGGGTCTGCGCTAGTCGCCCGTCAGCCATGTCTGCTCCTCTCGCGCGGTTCGCCGCCCAATCTACTGATCGGCGGGCTCGGTCCCGAACGGCTCGAAGCCGAGGCGCCCGATGAGGAAGTCGCGCTGCTCCTCGTACAGGCCCTCGGGCAGGCTGCTGAACCATTCACAACCGTCCGGCAGCTCCTTTGCCTCCGGTAATCGAGGGACGACCTCGGTCGCGAAGGCGAGTCCGACCGGCGAGTCGAGGCCGTTGTTGTAGTGGCTCGGGTACTCGATGTATCCGAGCAGCTCCCCCACCACCACCTCGAGCCCGAGCTCGTCCCGGGCGACCCGCCTGACGGTCTGGACGAGCGGCTCGCCGAACAGCACCGTGCCGCCCGGGATGTGCCACGCGCCGACGTTCGGCGGAATGTCACGTCGCGTCAACAACACTCCACGCTCGGGCGCCGTGATCACGACCTCGACGCAGAGACGCGGCACGCGGCTGAAGATCGAATCGAACTCGGCCTTTGGCAACCACCCCGGAGGACGGGCCGGCTCGGGACGGGATTCCATCCGCGAGATGTTGCCGGTTCGCGATTGCGCGTGTGACATGAACCGCCCCCGCGGTTGAGGTTATGCTGAGCCGCGTGGGCGCTGCCGACGGCCCGATACTGATCGCGTTCGACGGATCACCGGCCTCGCGCCGCGCGGTCAGCGATGCCGCCCGGCTGCTCGGTCCCCGCCGGGCGCTGGTGGTCACCGTGTGGGAACCAGGGCTGGCCTACGCGATGCCGGAGATGCGCGCGGAGGGGCTGGTTCCGGCTCCGATGGTCGACCCCGGAATCGCGCGCAGCGTCGACCAGGGGGTGCACTCTCAGGCCGAGCAGGTTGCCGGCGAAGGCGCGGAACTCGCGCGCTCGCTCGGACTCAATGCACAGCCGCTGGCCGTGCCCGACGAGCGCAACATCCCGGAGACGATCCTGCGCGTCGCCGAGGAGAACCATGCCAGCGCCATCGTCGTCGGGTCGCGCGGCTTGAGCGGCGTCCGAGCGCGGCTCGAGGGCAGCACGACCAAGGGTCTCTTGAAGCACGCCTCCTCCCCCGTGATCGTCGTGCACGAGCCGCCGGAAGATCGCTGAGGCGCTGCCTCAGAACGCGGGCAGCGATCCGGCCGGCATCGCGCCGTCCGCATCCGGGAACAGCCTAATCGCCACCTCCGCGCACGTCCTGGAGTCGATCAGCGGCCGCACGTCGTCCAGCGTCATCAGCAGCCGGACCGTCGAGGTGATCTGGAGGTCGGCCGCGTTGGGGCGCTCGGGATCGCCGATCGTCCCGCCGGCGATCCAGCCGTCGATCTTGTCGAGCTGGCCGGGCAGCGCGTCGAGCGCGCGGCGCGCAACGCCCTCGTCGGTCCGGTTCAGACGTGCGCCCATGCGGGCGATCGCCGGCGCAATCGCCCGGCTCGCGGGCGCCGAACAGCGCGAGCTGGATCGGTGCGTGCAGCGGCGGCGGCCACTCGGTGATCCCGTATGACAGCCGCTTCATCGACAAAGCCTTCTCGACCGCGGCGCACGGGTGCGAACCGTGGACGACATACAACCTCAAGCCCATGGGCGCGGAAGGATAGGCAAGCGGGCGTGACGCCGCGCCGCAGGCTTTGTAGGATCGTGCCCATGCCCGACGTGTCCGCATTCGTCGATGAGGTGGCCAACGAGCTGAACACGTGGCCCGGTGTGCGCATCGAGCGGCGCTCGGACGGTGGTGCCCTGGTGCTCTACGAGCAGCTCGAGCTCGGCGTGCTGTACCCAGACCGGGGGGTCGCCGAGCTGCCTTTCCTCGGTCCCGAGCACGACGAGCTCGTCGAGCACGGCGACGCCGAGGCGGCCGAGACCACTCCCGATTCCTACGGGGTCAGCCACGACCTGCACGGACCCTCGGACGTGACCTCCGTGCTCGAGCTGTTCGATCGCCGCTACCGCGACGTGCGCGGCGAGAGCGATCCGTACAGCTCGGAAGACCCGGACTTCAAGTCGCCCGGCTGAGCCGGCTCAGGCGTCGCGGATCACGCGTAGGATCACGGCCCGTGAGGTGTGGGCCGTCGCCGCGAGCGCCGGCGCCAGCTCCTCGTCGCGAAGCTCCTCGGCCGCCTCGATCACGATCACGAGCGGGTCCACCCCGGTGCCCGCCTGCGCGATCACTCGCCGGACCTCGTCCGCCTCGCGCGAAAGGCCCTCGGGCGAGGGGAGCGACAGCACGACCTCGCCGGCGGCCTCCGCCTCGAGATTGCCCTCGGCGTCGGTCGGTCCGGCCTCGACGACGACCTCGCCGCCGGCAACACTCGATGGCGGCTCCTCGTGCAGCTGACGGTGCACCGCGCTGCCGCGCGGCACCTGGACGATGAGGCTCGGCTCGTGTGCGATCAGGCCACCTCCGCTCAGACCTCGACGCCGCGATCGGCCAGCCAGTCCACCACTTGCAGGGGAGGATCACCTTTCCACTCCGCTCGGGCGGTGAGGCGGAGGATCTTGCTCGGGTCGTCGTGCAGCTCGTCGCGACGGTGCGCCAGGTACAGGATCGTGGCGGCGGCCATCGACACGGCCGGGTCGTCGATCTCGACGTCGACGCCTTCGACCGCGATCGCCACGCGTTCCTCGAGATTCTGGATCGCGGTGACCGGCTCGTCCGCATCCTCGAACTGCTCGAGCAGGTCGCCGAGCCGGGAATCCCGGTCGTCGGGGTCGCAGACCTCGATCGCGCGCTTGGCGATATCGAACAGCGAGACCGGCCGTCGCTGGGTGGGCATCGCGCCCAGCCTAGACGGTTTGCCCCGACTGAGGCGCTCGCCCGAGTAACTACAACCCGAACCCGGTCCCGGGCGGGTAGAACATGCTCGCGAGGGTGATAGTGAGCTTGCCGTCACCTGCTTTGCTTCGCCGCCGGCCGGTTTCTTACGAGAGCTCGCTGGCGCCCAGGTTCTCTGCCCGCTGCCGGCCGCCCGTCCGTGCGATCCCGAACGTGAGGCGAGAGAACCATCGCCGGCGGCCAGACGGTTCCCCGCGGAGCTGCTGCGCTCGCGCAACCAGCAGCGCCACGAGCGGCGCGGTTCGGTGAAACGGGTCGGCGATCACCGCGCCGTCGTGTAGCGAGAGGACGGCGCGCAGCGCGCCGTCGGCTTCCGCGACGAGCATCGGCGCGGCCGGCACCGCCGCCGAGTCGAGGCCCGCGAGCCGCTCGAGCGCACGCTCGTCCTCGGCCCGGCTCAGGCGGATGACGATCTCCACGTCGGCGGGCGATCCCGCTCCGGCGCTTGCCCGCGTGCGCCGGCCGCCGTCCCGCCGGAGCGCGTCGGCGCGCGCCTCGGCGAGTTGGATTCGTTGGGTGGGGTGCAGGACCATGCCGCCACGGTAGGCGAGGAGCGCCGGTTCCACATCGGAACACGCGACCCATCTTGCGCGTTCCGGATGCCTAGGTTTCGATCAGCCCGAGTCCGACGGCTTGCCCGTCGGGAGGCAATACGGGCATCCCGTCGGGCGCGGGCGCACGCGCGAACCGCACGCTGACGTCGAGTCCCCCCTCCGCCCCCGGCTTCACCTCGAGCGTCGCGTCGTGGCCGTTCGCGATCGCCGCCACGATCGACAACCCGAGCCCGAGGCCCTCGCCGTGCCCGACTCGGTCGCCGGCAAGGCGCTGGAACGGCTGCAGCAGGCGATCGACCTCCGCCGCGGGCACCACGGGGCCGGTGTTGACGACGCTGAGATCGACCTCGCTCGCCCTGGTTCGCACCACGATCCGTGCGCTCCCGCCCGGAACGTTGTGGCGGAGCGCGTTGTCGACGAGGTTCGACACGAGTCGCTCGATCAGGCGCCGGTCGCCCAGGATCGGGGCCGGATCGAGCGAGACGTCGACGCGAATCCCGCGCGCCGCCGCCTCCGCCTCGTGGGCTCGGAGCACATCGCCGGCGATCGTGGCCAGGTCGATCCGCTCGCGGGCGTCGACGCCGCGCTGTCCGTGGGCCAGGGCCAGGAGCGCATCGATCAGCTGCTCCTGCTGCTCGCTTTCGTCGAGCACCTGCCGGCAGGTCGTCCGGAACGTCCCGACCGTTGCCCTCGGGTCGCTGAGGACCATCTCGAGCAACGCTCGAACCGCGGTCAGCGGCGTGCGGAGCTCGTGCGAGGCGTTGGCGACGAACCGTCGCTGGGCGTCGAACGCGCCCTCGAGACGCCCGAGCAGCCCGTCGATCGTGTCCGCTAGTTGCCTGAGCTCGTCGGGCGGCCCCGTCATCGCGAGCCGCTCGTGGAGATTGGCTTCGGACATCTGCTGGGTGGCGGCGGTCATCGTCCGCAGCGGCGCCAGCACGCGACCGGCCACGACCCAGCCGAGCGCGCCGGAGATGATCGCCATGATCGCGAGCGCGATGCTCGACTCGATCACGAGCTGATGCAGGTCCGAGATGCGCTGCACCGAGCCGACGGTGAGGATCGCGCTGCGCCCGGAAGGGGTCTTGAGCAGTTTTTGAATTGGCTCCGGGAGCCGCGTCGGCGGTGGATGCGCCAGCCCTCGGATCGGGGCCCGCTGGAAGTTCGGTGGCGATGCAGACGGCGGTACGCGACCCGCGCTGATATCAAACTCTCGGAACGGGGCGTTGGTGACCGTGGCGTGATCGACGAGCGTGTACGTGATCGCGAGCAGAGTGGCACCGCACACGAGGAACAATCCGCCGTACAGGAGCGTCAGCCGCCACCGAACGGTCGTCTTCGGGTGGCGCAGCCGACCCGCGACGGCGGGCCGCCCGCGAAGCCGCGCCCTCATGGCGATTCCCCGATCCGGTAGCCGACCGGTGTCACGGTTTCGATCACCGGCGGGTCGCCGAGCTTGGCCCGGAGCCGGCTCACTGTCATCCGGACCGTGTTCGTGAACGGGTCGACCGCGTCATCCCAGGCTCGCTCGAGCATCTGCTCGCTCGAGACGACGGCCCCCTCGGCCCCGAGCAGGAGCTCCAGCACCGCGAACTCCTTCGGGCTCAGAGCGATCGGCTCGCCAGCCCTCGTGACCTTGTGGCGGGCGGAGTCGAGCTCGAGGTCGCCGTGGGCGAGCGTCGGGGCAAGCGCCGGGCGCGAGCGCCGCGACAGCGCGCGTACTCGCGCGACCAGCTCGACGAGGTGAAACGGCTTAGCGAGGTAGTCGTCGGCGCCGATGCCGAGGCCCTCGACGCGATCCTCGAGCGACCCGGCCGCGGTCAGCATCAGCACCCGGCTCGGCCGGCCGTCGGCGACCATCGCCCGGCAGACCTCGTCGCCGTGCACGCCGGGAAGGTCGCGGTCGAGCACGACCACGTCGTAGTCGGCAAGCGCGACCCGCCCGAGCGCCTCGCGGCCGTCGAACGCGACATCGACGGCCATGCCCTCGCGGCGCAGCACCGTCGCGACGGTCTCGGCGAGCCGTGGATGATCCTCGACCACCAGCACCCTCATCGTTCGCTCCTCTACCAGACCACTCGCCTATTTCTTTGGGCAGAGCCGGGCGGGACCGCGGCCCGCGCCGGCATCTGCCCGCCCAGGATGCCTCAGGCCGCATAACAGCGGCATAACAGCGTTACGACGCTGTTACTGGGTGGTCCGTACAACCCGTACGGCTGACGATCCAGCAGAGCAGAGGGAGCAGGACATGCACAGTATGGAGCTGATGGTCATGGGGGTTGCCGCCCTCGGCTGCGCGCTGGTGCTCGAGGCCTGCGGCGGCAACGCCGGCTACAACCCGGCCGCGGCGACCAACCCGAGCACGAACTCGCCGCTGCGGCTGTCGCAGTGCATGCACTCGCACGGCATCAAGAACTTCCCGGACCCGACGGCCGCACCCGGCGGCGGTACCGGCCTGTCGCTCGCCACGAGCCCGGGTAGCGAAACGGTCATCGCCGACGGCATCACGTTCAGCGGACCGGCGTTCGACGCCGCCGCCAAAGCCTGCGCCAAGCTGCTCCCGGGCGGTGGCGGCCCGCCCCCGCCGCCCACCGCCCAGCAGAAGCAGCAGGCGATCGAGTTCGCGCAGTGCATGCGCAAGCACGGCGTGCCGAACTTCCCGGACCCGACGTTCCCAACGGGCAGCGGCGCCGCCGGCAAGGTCGCCTCGGGTCCGCCGGCCGGCGTCGATCCCTCCTCGCCGGCGTTCAAGCAGGCGGTGTCGACATGCGGCGGCGGACGCAACGGCGGATTCCAGGTGCCCGGATAGATGCTCAGACAGACAATGACGGCCACGCTGCTTGCGCTCGCGGGCGTCGGCTGCGCGCCGGCGCTCGCCGCGTGTGGGGCCTCGGCCCCGCCGGGCGCCGCGACAGCCACCAACGCGAGCGCGGACGCATCCAGCCACTACGCGACCCAGCTCAAGTTCTCGCAGTGCATGCGCTCGCACGGCGTACCCGGCTTCCCCGACCCGACCCCCAACGCGACCGTGTCCAGCGGACCGGTCCGGGTTGTCCTCGGCATCGTGCTCCCGCCGACAATGAACCCGCTCGCGCCCGCGTTCCGATCCGCGCTGAACCAGTGCCGGAAGCTCGTGATCGGCGCGGCCCCGAAGACCGTATCGGCCGGCACGAGGCTGAAGCTGATCCAGTCGGCCGAGTGCATGCGCCACCACGGCGTGCCGAACTTCCCCGACCCGACGTTCCCCCCGGCGGCGGAATCATCGAGGGCGTCGGCCCCGGCGTCAACCCTCAATCGCCTGCGTTCGAGCACGCGCTGGCCGAGTGCGGAGGAGCTTGAGTGATGCGAGTACCAGGCGTGAAGCGGATCTCGGGCGGCCGGTGGCGCCGGCGCCTGCTCGCAGGGCTGGCGCTGGCGGTAGCGGCGGCCATCGTGATCGTCGTCGTCATGAATGCGGGTTCGTCGTCCCCGAGCGCGGCGGGCAACTCGAGCAAGACGTCGGGCGCCACCGCCGTCGAGCGGCGCACGCTCACCGAGACCGACACCGAGTCGGGGACGCTCAGCTACAACGGCCCGCAGACCGTCTACAACCGCCTCAGCGGAACGATCACCTGGCTCCCTCAGGTGGGCCAGGAGATCAAGCCGGGCCAGACGCTGTACAAGGTCGACGGCGAGCCCGTGCTCCTGATGGACGGGACGACGCCCGCCTACCGTGATCTCGGCCCGTCCGACAGCGACGGCGCCGACATCGATCAGCTCAACCGCAACCTCGTCGCGCTCGGCTTCAACGCGGCCAACATCACGGTCGACGACGTCTGGCAGGCGGCCACCACCGAAGGCGTCGACCTGCTCCAGGAGTCGCTCGACGAGACCGAGACCGGCACCCTGTCGCTGGGTGAGATCGTGTTCCTCCCGGGCGATCAGCTCGTCACGACCGTCGACGGCACGCTCGGTTCGACCGGGGGATCGAGCGGGACGAACGCGAGCGCGACCGTCGACCCGCCCGGGGCAGAGTTCGTCAGCTACGAGGTGCCCCACACGATGCCCAACACGGAATCCCCGCATAAGGCGAAGAAGGCGGCGAACTGCCCCTCGACGACCACCGGCATCACGCCGACCACGTCCACGACACCGACGACACCGACCAGCACCTCGCCGACCTCGACGACCAGCACGACGCCGACGACCGGCACCGAGGACAACTCGAAGAACTCGAGTAACTGCAAGCCCAAGAAGTCGAGCAAGCCGACCAGCAAGCAGGAGCTCCAGGCGCTGATCGCGCTGCTCAAGGCCGAAACCGCGGAGCTCAAAGCCAACCACGGCGGCTCGCCCGGTGGCGGCGGCAACGCGGGCGGTGGCTCCCACTCGGGCTCGGGCGGCGGCTCTGGCAGCGGCTCGGGCTCCGGCAGCGGCTCGGGCTCCGGCAGCGGCTCGGGCTCCGGCAGCGGCTCGGGCTCCGGCAGCGGCTCGGGCTCCGGCAGCGGCTCGGGCTCGGGCGCCGGCAGCGGCTCGGGCTCGGGCGCCGGCAACGCCACCGCGATCCTCCAGACCACCTCGACCCAGCTCGTCGCGACCGTGGACCTCTCGGCAAGCGTCCAGAGCGAGGCGACCGTCGGCGAGCATGTCACCGTCGAGATGCCCAACAACACGCTGGTCAACGGAAAGATCACCGCGGTCAGCCCGGTCGCCCAGAGCTCGAGCAACAACAACAGCGGCAATGGCGGAGGCGGCGGAGGCGGCGGCAACGGGAACGGGAACGGGAACGGCAACGGGAACAGCTCGTCGTCCACGATCCCGGTGACGATCACGCTCGACGGCCACATCAGCGGGGCCGGCCTCGATCAGGCCGCGGTCAGCGTGAACTTCGTCGAGCAGAAGGCCACCAACGTGCTGTCTGTGCCGGTGACCGCGCTGCTCGCCACGGGCGGCGGCAACTACGCGGTCCAGGAGGCCGCCGCCCCGCACCAGCTGATCCCGGTCACCACCGGACTGTTCGCCGCCGGCTACGTGGAGATCTCCGGCTCCGGGATCTACCCGGGGCTGGAAGTCACCGACTCCCAGGGATAAGTGGCATGCTCGCGCTCGACCGCGTCGAGAAGGAGTATCCCGGCGGCGTCGCGGCGCTGCGGTCCGTCACCGTGGACATCGGGAGCGGCGATCAGGTGGCGGTGGTGGGTCCGTCGGGATCGGGCAAGACCACGATGCTGACGATCCTGGGGACGCTCGAGCGCCCGACGAGCGGCGAGGTCTGGATCGCCGGGCGCGACGTCGCCAAGGCCTCGGACCGCGAGCTGGCCGGGCTGCGCGCGCACCAGATCGGCTTCGTGTTCCAGACCTTCCACCTCCAGGACACGCTGACGGCGATCGACAACGTGGCCACTGGGCTGCTGTACACCGGGGTCCGAGGGGAGGAGCGGCGGGTCGCGGCACGGGCCGCGCTCGAGCGCGTCGGCCTCGGCCATCGCCTCACCCACCGCCCGCCTCAGCTGTCGGGAGGCGAGCGCCAGCGGGTCGCGATCGCGCGGGCCCTCGCCAAGCGACCGAGGATCATCCTGGCCGACGAGCCGACCGGGAACCTCGACTCGAAGTCGGGCGCGGAGGTCGTGGCCCTGCTTCACGAGCTCGCGTCCGACGGCGCCACGCTGGTCCTGATCACCCACGATCACAACATCGCCGCGTCGTTCCCCCGGCAGATCCAGATGCGCGACGGCGAGATCGTCGGAGACGAGGCCGGATGAGTACCGCCGCCGCCGCGCTGCCGGCGCAGGATCGCTTCGACGCCGCGCGCCTCCCGCCGCGCGAGTTGCTCGGCGTGGCCCTCCAGGGATTGCGCACGAGGCGGCTGCGGGCGGCGCTGTCGGCGCTCGGGATCGCGATCGGCATCGGCGCGATGGTCGCGGTCGTCGGCGTCTCCGCCTCGAGCCAGGCGAACCTGCTGGCGACGATCGACAAGCTCGGGACGAACCTACTCACGGTCACCCCAGGTCAGAACTTCGAGGGGAACAACGAGGTTCTCCCGGACACGTCGGTCGGGATGATCGACCACATGCAGAACGTCGACAACGACGTCGCCGTCTACCAGGTGTCCGGAGCGAACGTGCTGCGGACGCCGTTTGTACCCCCGCAGGAGACCGGCGGCATCGGCGTCGACGCGGCCGGCGACAACCTGCCCCAGGTGGTCGGCACCTCGATGGCGTCCGGCCACTTCCTCGACGCCGTCGCCGACCGCTATCCCGAGGTCGTGCTCGGCGCCCAGGCCGCAAGCATCCTCGAGATCAACCAGATCGGCGGCCACCTCGAGGTGTACCTCGGCAACACGTGGTTCACCGTCGTGGGGATCCTGAAGCCGGCCCTGTTGGACTCCTCGATCGACACGACCGTGTTCATCTCGCTGCCGGTGGCGGAGCGGCTTTTCCAGGTGCAGCCGAACCCGTCGGAGATCTACGTGCGCGCGAACGTCAACGACGTCACGCCCGTCTCGAACCTGCTCGCCCCCACCGCCGACCCCCAGAACGCCAGCGGCGTCGACGTCAGCCGGCCGTCGGACGCACTCGAAGCGCGCGCCGCGGCCAAGGGACAGTTCACGACGCTGCTGCTCGGGCTCGGCGCGGTGGCCCTGCTCGTGGGGGCGATCGGGATCGCGAACATCATGGTGATCTCGGTGCTCGAGCGCCGGGGCGAGATCGGCCTCCGCCGCGCGCTCGGGGCCACCCGGCGCCACATCAGCACCCAGTTCCTGGCCGAGTCGGCCCTGCTCGCGGCCCTGGGCGGCCTCGCCGGCCTGGCCCTCGGCGCCGGCGCCACCGAGGTGTACGCGGTGGCGCAGAAGGAGCCGTTCGTCGTGCCCCTGTACGCGCTGATCGCCGCGCCGGCCTCCGGCCTCGCAATCGGCGTGCTGGCCGGCGTATACCCGGCGATGAAGGCCGCGCGGCTCAGCCCCACCGAGGCGCTGCGCATCTAGCCGGGGCCGGTCAACTTCCCACTCGGCACCGCGCTCAGCGCGAAGGTGCCGAAGTCCGGGATATAGCCGGGTGAATCGGCATTCACCGCGCGGCAGGGGACGAGCGAGAAGTTATCCGGCCTGATTTCCGGTGCATGGGAGCGAGCGTCTACTGCAGCGCCCGGTAGCGCGACACCGCGAACGGGACGAACACGATCAGTAGCCCGACCAGCCAGGCGAGCGTGCCGAGCACCGGCCCGGTCGCGTCGCCGCCGATCGTGAGCGCGCGCACGGCGTTCACGCATAGCGTCACCGGGTTGACCTCCGCGAACGCGCGCACGACCGACGGCATCGTCTGGGTCGGGACGAACGCGGAGCTCACGAACGTCAGTGGGAACACCCAGATGAACCCGACGCCCTGCGCGGTCTCCGGATCCCGGACCAGCAGACCGATCGTCGCCGAGATCCACGAGAACACGTAGCCGAACGCGAGCAGCAACGCGACGGCCGCCAGCACACGGTAGACGGGCTGGTTGGGGTCGAAGCCGACGAGGAATCCGACCGCGAAGATGATCGCCACGGTCCCCACGTTCCTGGCCAGGTCCGACAGCGTCCGGCCGACGAGTACCGCCGACCGCGGAATCGGGAGCGAGCGCAAGCGGTCGATGATCCCCTTCGAAAGATCCTCGGAGAAGCCGATGCCGGTGACGATCGCCCCGAATATCGCCGTCATTACGAGAATCCCCGGCATCAGGAAGTTGACGTAGTCACCGCCTGGCACGTTGATCGCGCCGCCGAACGCGTACCGGAAGATCAGGATCAGGATCACCGGCTCGATGAACGTGAACACGAGCAGGGCCGGCTTGCGCACCGATTCGAGCAGCCCGCGCCGGGCCATCACGAGCGAGTCCGAAACTGCGTAGCGAAACGTTGGCTGGTTCATGCGACCACCTCCTCCAGGTGAGCGTCCGGCTCCGACTCCACGTGCCGGCCGGTGAGCGAGAAGAACACGTCGTCGAGCGTCGGAGAGCGGACCTCGAGACCGGCGATCCCGACCCCGACGGCGTCGAGCGCGCGGACGGCGTCCGCGGGGGCGTCGGACCCCGAGATCGGCAGCGACAGCTCGCCGTCGCCGACGACATCGCCCCGGCCCTCGGCCACGAGCCCCGACAGCGCATCCCTGGCCTCCTCGGTTCGCGCGGGGTCGGCGACACGCACGGTCAGCCGGTCGCGCCCGACAAGCTCCTTGAGCTCGTGTGCGGTGCCTTCGGCCACGATCCGGCCCTGGTCGATCACCGCGATCAGCTGCGCGAGGTGGTCGGCCTCCTCGAGATACTGCGTCGTCAGCAGGATCGTCGTGCCCTCGACGCGGAGCTCGCGCACCATCTCCCACAGCTGAGCCCGGCTTCGCGGATCGAGCCCGGTGCTCGGCTCGTCCAGGAACAGCACCCGCGGACGCCCGACGAGCGTGGCGGCCAGGTCGAGCCGCCGTCGCATGCCTCCCGATATGTGGACGTCCGGCGGTCGGCCGCATCGGCGAGATCGAACCGCTCGAGGACCTCGGTGGCGCGCCGCGCGGACTCGCCCCGGCCCAGGTGGTAGAGCATCCCCACCATCTCCAGGTTCTCGCGGCCGGTCAGGATCTCGTCTACCGCCGCGAACTGTCCGGCGAGCCCGATCTCGCGACGGACTCCGAACGGATCCGCGACGACGTCACGCCCGAGCACGATCGCGCGACCGGAATCGGGGATCAGCAGCGTCGTCAGCGCGCGCACGAGCGTCGTCTTGCCGGCGCCGTTCGGACCCAGGAGCGCGAGCACCTGGCCCTCTGGGGCGGAGAGATCGAGCCCGTCGAGGGCGACCACCTCGCCGAACCGCTTGCGCAGCTCCTCGACCTGGATTGCAGGACCGGCTGTCATTTCTCACCTTGCGTGTCTCGCTGTTTCCTTCTGCGGTCCCGGTCGGCCAGGTACTCCTCGTGCAGCGCGGCAATCCGCTTCTCCCACCAGGCGTACATCGCTTCGAGCTCCTCGAGTCGCTCGCGGCGGGACGGCGGCTCATCGGCGAGCGCATCCATTCCCATCTTCAGCACCAGGCGCGGCCGGGTGAACTGGTCCGCACGCCAGATCGCCTCGTCGTATGCGCCGGGCCGGACCCGGAAGCGGTCGAACCGTTCGCCGCGGGTCCGTACCCGTTCGATCATCCCGAGGCGCAGCAGCACCCGGGTGGCGGTGCTGATCGACCCCTTGCTCGCCTGCAAGTAGTCGGCGAGCTCCGCGGCGCTCTGCTCCGGCGGGTCGCACACGAGCAACCACCCGAGCACGCGCCCGACCATGCGTGGCGCGGCTGCCTCGAGCTCGAGCAACACCCCGACCTCTTCCACAAATCTCTCGATGGCGACCTCGTCCATTGCCTCTCTCTGAATCATTCGAAGGATTCGACTGTTCAGAGAATGCTGAAAGTTCGATACTGATGTCAAGTGGTCGTGAGCGCCGCGAGTCGCCATCGAGCCGCTGTGGTCACGAACGACAAGGGGCGCCGGCGGGCGTCAGGGAGTCGCCGGCTTCGGCAGCGGCGTCGGCAAGGGGTGCGGGAGCGAGCGCGCCGTCTCCGGAGCAACCGCCGCCCGCCTTCGGTCCGCTCGATGATCGGAAGCAGCGCCTCGACCAGCTGCGGATCGAACTGAGTGCCGGCGCCTGAGGTCAGCTCGTCGAGCGCGGCCTCGAGCGTGAGGGCCTTCCGGTAGACGCGATCGGTCCTCATCGCGTTCCAGCTGTCGCAGCAGGTGATGATGCGGGCCTCGAGCGGGATCTCCTCGCCGGCGAGGCCGTCCGGGTAGCCGCAACCGTCCCAGCGCTCGTGGTGGGAGCGAACGAGCAGCCCGACCTCGCGCATGAACGGGCGCATCTTGCCGGCGCGGCGCCAGCGCCGACCTGCAGATCACGACAACGCACGCGTCCGGCACCAGCCTCGTCGACTCAAGCATGCGGGGCACGCATGAGGCGACACGGCCCAGCCCGGACGCTTCGGGTGACGTTCACGCACGTCGGCGGCATGCGACCCGGCGCCACCGCCCTCCCCAGGTGCTCGCCGTTCGCCCGCCCACCCGCCGCGTCCGCCGGCGTTACAGCTCGAGCTCGTAGTAGTAGTTGATCGGGCCGTCGGGCTTGCCCTCGCGGTTGCTGAACCCGAGGCTCTCGTACAGGGCACGGGCGGCGACGTCGGTCTCCGCCGTTCCGAGATCCATGTAGTCGGCGCCCTCGTCGCGGGCAAGGTCCATCGCCGCGTTCATCAGCGCGCGCCCGAGACCTCGGCCGCGCGCGGCCGGGACCACGTACAGCTCCGCGAGGTAGCACTCGAGCGCCTCGCTCCAGAGCGCCGGGCGGAATCGAAGCACCGCGAGCCCGTCCGGGCCGGCGCCCGCGAGCAGCACCGCGGTGTCGCCGCCGCCCAGCAGCCGCCGGATCCGCTCGGCGAGCCTGTCGGGACCGGGCGTCGGGTCGTCGTACTCGGTGTTGAAGTCGTGGAGCAGGCGGCCGATGACCGCGGCGTCGGCGACGGTCGCCCGGCGTGCGGCGAGATCGTCGGGCACGGTCATCGGCCTCCGGTCATCAGCGCGAGCTGGCGGTTGACCGCGTCGGTGGTGCGGTGTAGATCGCGGGAGGCGAGCAGGTCGAGCAGCGCACCACGCAGGACCGCCAGCACGAGGGTCGGGTCGGCGTCTGCGGCATCGGAGGCTGACGCCACCTCGCCAAGCACGTCGAGCCAGTCGGCAACGGTGTCGAAGGCGAACCCCGCCCAGGGCCCGTCGGGATCGATCAGCGACCGGGCGTAGCCCTCGACCCAAAGGGTCAGCAGCCCGCGGTGCTCCGGCGCCGCCAACCACCCCCACAGCTCGGTGGCGACCGCGACCAGATCGCCGCCGGCTCCGGCGGCCCGCGCGCCCTGGAGCAGCTCGAGCTCGTCCTCGCGGGCCCGCGCGAGCAGCGCCTGCACGAGCTCGGCCTTGCTGCCGAACAGGAACAGCAGCACGCGCGGACTCGAGTTGACGGCCGCGGCCAGCGGCCGCAGCGACAGGTCGCCGACCCCGTGCTCGAGCACGTACTCGTAGGACAGCTCGAGCAGCTCCTGGCGTCGCGGGGAGGTGGCGGGCACGCTTGCGGACATCGCGAACAGTGTAGGCTACTGAAACGACTGTTTCAGTAGCGATCCGCCCCCTCGACAAGCCCGGCGATCTCGGCTGGGTCGTGATGACCCACGGCGAGGTCTACTCGAGCGAGTTCGGCTGGGACGCGAGCTTCGAGGCACTCGTGGCCCGGATCGTGTCCGACTACGCCGCCGGCCGCGACCCGAGCCGCGAGGCCGCCTGGATCGCCGAGCTCGACGGACGGCGGGTGGGGTGCATCTTCTGTGTGGCCGATCCCGAGCACGAGGGCACGGCGTTGCTTCGGATCCTGCTCGTCCATCCCGATGGGCGCGGCCACGACCTCGGCCGGCGGCTGATCGACGAGTGCCTCGCGTTCGCGCGCCGCGCCGGATACGCCAGCGTAAGGTTGTGGACCAACCATCCGCTGGTCGCCGCTCGGCACCTCTACGTCGAGTGCGGCTTTGTGCTGATCGCGCAGGAGCCCCATCACAGCTTTGGGGTCGACCTGACCGGGCAGACCTATGAGCTCGATCTCCGCGACGCGGCTAGCGATGCGCGAGCCGGCCGCGACGGCGGGTACGAGACCGCGCCGACTTGACGCCCGCGCCCGGCGGCTCGGCGCCGGCTGGGGCGTTGCACCCGTGCCCGGGAGGACAGCATTCGGCCATACGCAACGGCTACCCACCGTCCAACCGACAGAATCCACGAGATGCGACGACTGATCGTCAACGCGGACGACTTCGGCTTCGCGGCTGGCGTCAACGAGGGCATCGTCGAGGCGCACGTCAGCGGCATCGTCACGAGCACCAGCCTGATGGTGGGCCGTCCCGCGGCCGCGGACGCCGCTCGGCTCGCGCGCGAGTATCGCGCGCTCTCGGTCGGCCTGCACTACGAGGAGGACGGCCCCGAGATCGACGAGCCCGGCCACGCCGCTCGCACGTTCGCCGCCCAGCTGGCGCGCTTCCGTGAGCTGACCGGTGCGGAGCCGACCCACGTCGACTCTCACCACCACGTTCACATGACCCGCATGTCGACGTTCGCGCCGCTGGTCGCGCCGCTCGGGGTGCCGCTCCGCGGCGACGGGCGCGTCGCCTACCTCGGCGACTTCTACGCCCAGCCCCTGCGCGGAGTCGTCGAGCTCGACCGGGTCCGCACCCCGTTCCTCCTCGAGCTGCTCTCGCGCGACGACGTCACGGCCGAGTTCATCGAGCTGGGATGCCATCCGGCCCGAGTGACCAGCGATCTCCACTCGAGCTACGCCGGCGAGCGCGAGGTCGAGCTCGCGACCCTGACCGAGCCCGATCTGCGGTCGCGGATCGAGAGCCTCGGGCTGACTCTCGCGAGCTACCACGACTGGCGCGGCTAATCCCGAGCCGACCGGCCACCGACGGCCGACTCCGCATCTGCGGGTTCCTCTTCGAGCTCGAGCGGCGGACCGAAGCCGACGCGCAGGATTGCGCCTCCGTCCGAGGCGTTGGCCGCTTCGACGAAGCCGTCGTGCGCCTCGGCCGCCTGGCGGACGATCGCGAGCCCCAGTCCCGAGCCGGGTTTCGAGCGCGCGTCCTTGGCGCGGTGGAACCGGTCGAAGACGTACGGCAGGTCCTCCTCCTTGAAGCCGGGTCCGTGGTCGCGGACGGTCACGACGCCGTCGTGCAACGTGACCTCGACGACTCCGCCCTCGCGGCTCCACTTCGCCGCGTTGTCCAGGAGGTTCGTCACCGCGCGCGAGATCCGGTCGGGCTCGCCTCTGACCAGCGTGGGCTCGATGACCTGGTGGAGGTCCAACCCGGGCGCCCGCCGGCGAGCACGCTCGAGCGCATCCCGCACGATCGAGTCGAGCCGCACGTCGCCCGGCTCGGCGCTCGGCTTGCTGCCGCGGGCCAGCTCGACCACGTCGGCGACCAGCGCGGTCAGCTCGTCGAGCTCGTCGATCACGTCCTCCCTGAGCGCGGCCCGGTCCTCGGGCGAGAGCAGTTCCTCCTCGCGCATCAGCTGCAGGTTCGCGCGGATCGTCGCGATCGGCGTGCGCAGCTCATGCGACGCGTCGGCGACCAGGTTGCGCTGGGACTGGACCGACTGCTCGAGCGCATCGAGCGTCTGGTTGAACGTCCTGGCCAGGCGGCCTAGCTCGTCGGACCCGGTCACGTCCAGCCGCTCGTGCTCGATCCGCTCGGGGTTCTCCGCGATCGACTCGGTCTGGCGGGTGAACTTCGTGATCGGCGCGAGCGCCGTCCGCGCCACCAGCAGCCCGAAGAGCACCGCGAGCAGGATCCCCGCGCCGCCGATCACGAGCAGCAGCACCAGCTGGTTCGAGAGCGCGTTGTCGACGGTGGTCAGCGGCAGCGCGATCGCCAGCGCGCCCTTCTCTCCGATCCCGATCGCGAGCACCCGGATGTGGGTGCCACGGACGCGCATGTCCGTGTAGAACTGGCCGTGGCCCTTGGCGGCGAGCGCGCGGATCGCCGCGGTCGAGGGGATCTCGTAGCTCTGACCGGGCGGCACGTATGTTCCACCCTCTCGCTTGAACAGCGTGAACGTTCCCGAGGGTCCGCCGAACGCCTGCGGCGGCAGGTTGTCGAAGCCGAGCCCCTCGTCGGGGTCGTGGTCGCGGCTCCCGCTCGGGATGTGCCCCCCGAACTGGAGCACCCCGGGCTGCGGCGGGCCTCCGTGTGGCCCGAGCCCGATGTTCTGGAGCGGCCGCTTGGCCAGACTCTGCAGTGACTGGTCGACCTGACCCTGGAGCTCGCTCCGGGTCCCCCCGTACCCCGCGACCACCACCGCCACCACCGCGATCGCCACGGCGGCGCCGGCGAACAGCGCCATCCGCGCGCGCAGGCTCATTCCTGTGGCTCCCGCAGCGAGTAGCCGACCCCTCTGACCGTGTGGATCTGGGCCTGCGCCCCGGCCTCCTCGAGCTTGCGCCGGAGGTAGCCGACGTACACCCGGAGCGCGTTCGAGGTCGGCCCGAAGTCGTATCCCCACACGCGGTCATAGATCAGCGTGTGCGGCAGCACGCGGCGCGGGTTGAGCATCAAGAGCTCGAGCAGCTGGTACTCGGTCCTCGTCAGCTCGACGAACTTCTCCCCCACCATCACGCCGTGACGCGCCGAGTCGAGCCTCAGGTCGACGAACGACAGCGCCCCGTCGGCGGTGGTCTCGCCGCCGGCGCGGCGCAGCAGCGCACGCAGTCGCGCCTTGAGCTCGTCGATGTCGAACGGCTTGACCAGGTAGTCGTCGGCGCCGGCATCGAGCCCGTCGATCCGGTCGCTCACGGCGTCGCGCGCGGTGAGCATGAGCACCGGGACGCGGTTGCCCTCGCGTCGCAGCAGGCGGCACACCTCGAGGCCGTCGATGTCGGGCAGGCCAATGTCGAGCACGACCGCATCGGGCAGGCTGATGTTCACCTCCGACAGCGCGCCCGCCCCGGTCTCGGTCAGCTTGACCTCGTAGCCGGCGAGCGACAGCGCGCGACGCAACACGTCACGCAATGCCCGGTCGTCGTCGACTACCAGCAGTCTCATGTCAATTATTGTGGTCGCTCGCGCGCGTTCTCGCGACCGGTTCCTACTTAGGTCTTACCTGGTCGCGCGGCCATTTCGCGCAGGACCGCGCCCAGGATCCCGTTGACGAAGGCGGGCGCATCGGCTCCGCAGAACCGCTTGGCCGTTTCCACCGCTTCGTCGATCGCGCCCTCGGGCGGGATCGCGTGGTCTCCGGGCAGCTCCTGGCCGTACAGCAGCTCGGCCAGGCCAACCCGCAGGATCGAGCGCTCGAGCGGCGCGATCCGCTCGAGCGACCAGCCGCTCGCGTGCGTCCGGATCAGCTCGTCGAGCTCGGGCTGATGGTCGCGCACGAGCGCCGCGACCGCGCGCGTGAACGCGTGGGTATCTCGCGGAAAGGTCTGCTCGAGGGGCCGACCGAGCAGATCGCTCTGATACAGCGCCCAGATCGCAGCGCGGCGCTGCTCGGTCCTACGCACGCGACGAGTGTAGTCGCGCGCCGGCCCGATCTACGCGATCCAGGCCCAGGTCGCGCGCATGCGAGTCCGCTGTTCGCTCACACGAACTGACATCGCCCGGATCGACCGGGCTTTCAGGACCGCCGGTCGATTGCGGACGTCGCTGGTCAGACTGCGGACCGGCGTCAGTCGACGACCGTCAGCTCCTTGGAGACCGACGTCAGGATCTCGCAGCCCTCATCGGTGACCACGACTAGGTCCTCGATCCGCACGCCGAATCGCCCCGGGATGTAGATCCCGGGCTCGACCGTCACGACGTTCCCCGGCGCCAACACTGCGTCCGAGGCCTGCGCGAGGCGCGGCGCTTCGTGCACCTCGAGCCCGACGCCGTGTCCGAGGCCATGCCCGAAGTGTTCGCCGTGCCCGCCGGCGGTGATCGCAGCGCGCGGCACCGAGTCCACGTCGCGGCCGACGGCGCCGGGCTTCACCTCCTCGAGCGCCGCCAGCTGGGCGTCGAGCACGAGCCGGTAGATCTCCACCGCCTCGGAATCGGCGGCACCCGTGGCGAGCGTCCTCGTGCAATCCGAGCAGTAGCCGTCGAGCTGGGCCCCCCAGTCGATCACGACGAGCCCGCCGGCACGGACCGGTTCGTCTCGCGGCCGCGCATGGGGCAGCGCACCATGCGGGCCGGCGGCGACGATCGGATCGAAGCTCGGCCTTGACGCGCCGCGCCGGCGCATCTCGTACTCGAGTTTGAGCCCCAGCTCGCGCTCGGTGTGCCCCGTCAGACCGCCGGCGACCAGTTCCACGAAGGCCTCGTCCGCGAGCGCCGCCGCCGCCCTGATCGCCGCGAGCTCCTCGGGCTGCTTGACCGCTCGCAGCTCCTCGACGAGCCCGCTGGTGGCGACGAGTTCGATCCGGGACGGGAGCAGCTCGCGAAGCCGCGCGTGCTCGCTCACCGACATGTGGCTCGCCTCGAAGCCCACGCGGAGCTCCCCCGCTCCGAGCGCCTCCTCGATTCCCTCGAGGAGGTGCTGCGCCGAGCGGCGGCGATCGAACGCCGGGTCGACCTCCTCCGCCGCCTGCTCGACGTAGCGAAAGTCGGTGATGAACGTACGCGTGCCAGCCCCGACCAGTGCGATCCCGTTGCTGCCCGTGTAGCCGGTCAGGTACCGAACATTGATGAGGTTGGTGACCAACAGCACGTCGATGCCGGCGTCCGGGAGTCGCTCGGTCAGGCGTTCGGCGGCACCGGTGCTCATTTCGCTCCGAGCTCCTCCCGGATGCGTTCGAGCGCGTCTCGGTACCCGTCCGGGCCCTTGCCGGCGACGCGGGCGATGCACAACTCTGTGATCACCGAGTGACGCCGCCACGACTCCCGCGAGTCGACGTCGGACAGGTGCACCTCGACCGCGGGCAGATCGGCCAGCTCGAGTGCGTCGCGGATCGCGTACGAGTAATGCGTCCAGGCGCCCGGGTTCAGCACGATCGCGTCGGCCGCGCCCTCGAGCCGGTGCAGGTGCTCGACGAACTCGCCCTCGTGGTTGGTGTGGAAGAAGCGCGCCTCGAGGCTGAGCTCGTCGGCGGCTTTCTCGATCTTCCGTTCGAGGTCGTCGAGGGTGAGGCCTCCGTAGTGGGTGGGGTCGCGGCGGCCGAGCTGGTCAAGGTTGACGCCGTGCATGACTTCGACGCGGTTGCGCATCCGGGGTCAGCCTGACAGCTCTCTGACGGCGGCGATCAGGGCTCTCGGCTCGACGGTGCATCCGGTCCGCGGAGCTCCGGGAGCGTCGAGCAGGACGAACGGCACCGACCCCTCGCCGACCCGCTTCTTGTCGCGGGCGGTCGCCATCACGACCGCGTCGGGGTCGGCGTGCTCGAGGCGCGTGGGAAGCCCGTGGGCTTTCAGCAGCTGCTCGACCTCCGCGCGCAGGTCGTCTTGCTCGGAGAGCCTCAGTGCGGCCAGCAGCCCGAGCGCGACCGCCTCGCCGTGGCGGTAGGACGCGTACCCGGTCACCGTCTCGATCGCGTGCCCGACGGTGTGCCCGAGGTTCAGAACCTGCCTGATGCCGGCGTCGCGCTCGTCGCGGGCGACGATCCGGAGCTTCGTCAGCGCGCAGGCGCCAATCAGGCCGGGGTCGGTCGCGTCCGCGCCCTGGCGAACTCGTTCCCACAGCTCCCCGCCGGCGATCAGCGCGGTCTTGAGCACCTCTGCGTATCCGGCGGCGAGCTCGGCTTCCGGAAGCGTGTCGAGCGTCGCCGTGTCGGTGATAACGGCCGAGGGCTGGTGGTATGCGCCCACGTAGTTCTTCGCCTCGGCCAGGTCGACGCCGGTCTTGCCACCGTACGCCGAGTCGACCTGGGCCACCAGCGTCGTCGGCACCTGCACGTAGCGAACGCCGCGCTGATAGGTGGCGGCACAAAACCCGGCGAGGTCTCCGACCACGCCGCCACCGAGCGCCACCACCACGTCCCGGCGTGTCATGCCGGCCCGCGCGAGTTCGGTCCACACGATCTCGGCGTGCGCGACCGTCTTCGACTGCTCACCGGGCATGATCGCCACCCTCCCGCTGAGCGGCTGGAGTTGGTCGCCGTACAGCCGGCCGACGGCGCCGTCGGTGACAAGGAACCGCCGTCCGCCGACGGCGTCCGGCCAGAAGCGTCGCTCGGCCACCAGTCCGCTCCCGACGTACACCGGGTAGTCGGCGCGGGGATTGCCGGCGGTCGCGGCCCATAGAAGCTTCGTTTTCTCCGGGACGTCCCGGTGCGCGGCGAGGATCGGCTCCATCCGGTGGGAGCGCTCGGCCGGCACGGTCACGTCGGCGAGGCCGGCGTAGATTGGCGCGCGCTGGTGGAACAGGCGCTCGAACTCAGAGCGCTCGCGGGCGAGCGGACGGTCGCTCCCGTGGCACCGAGACCAGGCGATGTCGAGGCCGACGTCGAGCCACACCACCACATGTTCGGACAGCGCCACCCGGACGCGCTCGTGGCCGATCGCGCCGCCACCGAGTGCCAGCACTTGCGGGCGCGGCGATGCGAGGAGCTCCAGGGTGACCTCCTCCTCCGCCGCGCGGAATTTCGCCTCGCCGTCCTCGACGAAGATCCGGTCGATCCTCTTGCCGAGCCGCTCCTCGATCACCCCGTCGACGTCGATGTGGGCAGTGCCGAGAGCCTGCGCGGCGCTCTCGGCGGCGGTCGACTTGCCGGCGCCCATGAACCCGATGCAGACGACTTTGCGCTGAGCGGCCGGGCTCGCTTCGGCTAAGGGCGCCGCCACGCGATCCGTTCCTCGTATGCGCGCAAGGTTGCGCCGACGTCGTCGATGTGATCGCCGCCGAACTTCCGCCGGTAGGCGTCGGCGAGCACGAACGCGACCATCGCCTCGCCGACCACGCCCGCGGCGGGCACGGTGCACGAGTCGGTCCGCTCCCGGAGCGCCTCGGCGGGCTCGTGCGTGGCGATGTCGACCGAGCGAAGCGGCTTGGTCAGCGTCGGGAGCGGCTTCATCGAGGCGCGCACGACCAGCGGCGCGCCGGTCGTCATCCCGCCCTCGAGCCCGCCGGCGCGGTTGGTCTCGCGGTAGTAGCCACTCTCGTCGTCGTAGAAGATCTCGTCGTGAGCCTGCGAGCCGGGGACGCCGGCGACCTCGGCGCCGTCACCGATCGAGACCGCTTTGATCGCCTGGATCGACAGGATCGCCTGGCCGAGCCGGCCGTCGAGCCGCTCCTCCCAGGAGACGTGCGAGCCGAGCCCCGGGACCAGCCCGAACGCGATGACCTCGAACACGCCGCCCAGGGACTCGTTCGCCTTCCGCAGGCGGTCGATCTCCGCGACCATTCTTTTCGTGGCCTCGGCGTCCAGGCACCTGACCGGCGAATCGTCGACGTCGTCGAAGTCCTGGGCGGTCAGGTCCTGCCGGCGCGGCGCTTGCACACTCGTGATCTGGATCACGTGCGAGAACACCTGGACGCCGAGCTCGCGGAGGAACGCCTTGGCCACCGCCCCGCCGGCAACGCGAGCTGCGGTCTCGCGAGCGCTTGCCCGCTCGAGGATGTTCCTGACGTCGGTGAGCCCGTACTTCTGCGTGCCGACGAGGTCGGCGTGGCCGGGGCGGGGCAGGTGGACCTCGGCGATCGCCGTCTCCACCGGCCACGGGTTCATCCGCTCCTCCCAGTTCGCGTAGTCGCGGTTGGCCACCTGGAGCGCGATCGGGCCGCCGAGCGTCCGTCCGTGGCGGACCCCAGCGGTGACCTCGACCTGGTCGCGCTCGATCTTCATCCGGCCGCCTCGGCCGTGGCCGAGCTGGCGCCGCGCCAGATCGCGGTTGATCGCGTCCGGGTCAAGCGTGAGGCCCGCCGGCATCCCCTCGAGGATGCAGGTCAGCCCGGGGCCGTGGGACTCCCCCGCGGTTGTCAAGCGCAGCGACATGGCCGACGTAGGTTACGGACGGACCGGAATCGGCCCGGTCCTGGCGGTACGCCGGCGGGCCGACTCGATCGCTCCGGAGGCGCCGCCGGAACCACTCCCCCCGTCCCGTCCCCCACCCCACCGTGCCGGTACCAGGTCCAGCGTGCTCGATCGTCCGGGCGCACCACCGACCAATCCGTAATTTCTACGGATAGAGGTTGGCGGCCCGGGCGCCGATGCGTTGATTGTGGTGTCGAAGAGCATGCCGCACGTCCCGTGACGCATTCCCGATGTCCGATCCCCTCGACCATCTCGCAGAGCACGACCTCCTGACCGGCGTCTTCAACCGGTCACGGCTCGTCAGCGAGCTGGATCGCCAGCTCTCTTACACGGCCCGGTACTCCCGCGCCGGCGCGCTGCTCACGCTCGACATCGACAACTTCAAGCTGGCCAACGACACCTACGGCCGCGCCGCCGGCGACGTGATGCTGAAGGCCGTCTCCGAGAGCCTGCGGGCCCGGGCCCGAACCACCGACGTGGTCGCACGGCTCGGCAGCGACGAGTTCGCGCTGATCCTTCCCGAGGTCAACGAGGACGAGGCGCAGATCGTCGCCCGCGACATCCGCTCGGTCCTGTGCGAGCGCCAGATCGGTCCCCCGATCATGGTCAGCATCGGGATCGCGCTGCTGACCGGCGACGAAGACGTCGCGGCTGACGACATCCTCACGCGGGCGCACATCGCTCTGTACGAGGCCAAGGAGCTCGGCGGCGACCAGGCCAGGGTCTACACCGGACAGGCCAGCGGCGCGCTGACCTGGGTCCAGCGGATCCGCACCGCGCTGTCCGAGGACCGCTTCGTTCTGTACGGGCAGCCCATCGCAGACCTGCGCACCGGCCGGATCACCCATCACGAGCTGCTCGTGCGGATGCTCTCCGAGGACGGGGACATCATCCCGCCCGCCGCCTTCCTGCCGATGGCCGAGCGGTTCGGCGTGATCGGCGAGATCGACCGGTGGGTCACCGGCGCCGGCCTGCGACTGGCGATCGACGGCGAGGGCGTCGCGATCAACCTGTCCGGCTACTCGATCGGCGACCAGTCGATCGTGGCCGAGATCCGCGCTGCGATCGCCGACGGCGTCGACCCCGGCAAGGTGATCTTCGACGTCACCGAAGCCGCCGCGATGACCAAGCTCGAGGCCACTCGCCAGTTCGCCGGCACGCTGTACGGGCTCGGATGCAGCCTCGCGCTCGACGACTTCGGCACCGGCTTCTCCTCTTTCACGTTCCTCAAGCACATCCCGGCGCGATACCTCAAGATCGACATGGGCTTCGTCCGCGAGCTGGCGAGCAGCAAGCTCGACCACCAGGTCGTCAAGTCCATCGTCGGCATCGCCCGGTGCCTCGACAAGCGCACGATCGCCGAAGGCGTCCAGGACTCCGACACGCTCGGCGTGCTCAAGGCGATCGGCGCCGACTATGCCCAGGGGTTCCATTTCGGCGCCCCCAAGCGGCTCTCGCCGCCCACGGCCTTCGAGCGCCAGCTCCGCGCCGCCCGGGCCGTCCAGCCCACCGCCTGAGTCGCCGCGTCAGCGGGGACACGTGGGAAGCGGCGCTCGTCCGGTGTCGGCCGGCGCGAAGACCGGCCGACACCGCCACCGCCTAGAAAATGCGGACCGCGACCTCGGCGGGATCATCGAAGAGCTCGTTGAGCTCGTCGTCGAGCTTGACCAGGGTCAGTGAGGCTCCGGCCATGTCGAGCGACGTGCAGTACTCGCCGACGTAACTCCGTGTGACGTTGATGCCACGCTCGGCCAGTTGCTGGTGAGCCCGTCCGTAGGCCAGGTAGAGCTCGGAGATCGGGGTGCCTCCGAGGCCGTTGATCATCAACGCGACCTCGTCGCCGGAGTTGTACGGGAGATCGGTGACGACCGCTTCCAGAAGCTCGTCGACGATCTGGTTGGCGTCAGCGAGCTTCACCCGGCGCCGCCCCGGCTCGCCGTGGATGCCCACGCCCATCTCCATCTCGTCATCGCCGAGCTCGAACAGTGGGGAGCCCTTGGCCGGGGGCGTGCACGAGGTCAGCGCCATGCCCATCGTGCGCGTGACCGAATTGACGCGCCCACCGAGCTTGACGAGATCCTCGAGTTCGGCGCCACGCTCCGATGCCGCACCCACGGCCTTGATGACGAAGAAGTTCCCCGCCACGCCGCGGCGACCGACGGTATAGGTCGAGTCCTTGACTGCAACGTCGTCGTCGACAATGATCGTCGCCACCTCGATGTCATCGGCCTCGGCCAGCTCGCGACCCATATCGAATGCCATGCGGTCGCCCGTGTAGTTGTTGATGATGTGCAGCACGCCCTTGTCGCTTCGCAGCAGCTTCGTCGTCTCGTACACGAAGTCGGACGGGGGGGCCGAGAAGACGTTGCCGGGACAGGCCGCGTCGAGCATGCCCTTGCCGACGACCATGACGTGTGCGGGCTCGTGACCGGAGCCCGATCCTTGGATTATCGACACCTTGTCATCGCGCGGCGCGTCGGCCCGCATGATCAGGTTGTACTCCGGGACGTACTTGAGCGTGCCCGGATTCGCCAGCTCGATGCCCTTCAGCATCTCCGGGACGAAGTCCTGGGGGTCATTCACGAACTTCTTCATGCCATCTCCTGTCGTTGACTTGGCTGCTTGTCGACGCTGACGGGTCACATCAACACCGCTGCGGTGCTCCGCAGACCGTATGCGTGGCGAACTCAGGCGAGCCTCGCCCCTGCCTCGCTCCAGGCCTTGCTCACCGCCTCGAGCAGGACCGCCACGCCGATTGCACCCGCGTCTACGGAGTCGCGGCTCCGCTCGCCCGTGTAGGACGCACGACCGCGCTTGGCCAGCATGCCCTTCGTCGCCTCGGCCCGCTCTCGCGCCGTCGCCGCCGCGCGCTCGAGCGCGACATCAGGCCCCTCCGGCAGCGCCGCTTCGAGCTCGTCGACAGCCGGCACGAGCGCGTCGAGCAGCGTCTTGTCGCCGAGGTCGCAGGTCCCGCGCTGCTTGATCCCCTCGATGGCCGAGCGGAGCGCGGCGATCACCTGCTCCCCGGTCGGATCGTCGGCCCCCGCCAGCGACCCCCCTGCCCGCAGGAAGGCGGTGCCCCAGATCGGACCGGAAGCGCCGCCGACTTTCTTGCTGAGGATGATCGCGACCCGCTTGAGGAGCCCGCCGATGTCTGAGTATTCGAGCGAATCCCAGTCGGAGATGACAACCTCGAATCCGCGGGCCAGCGAGTAGCCGAAGTCTCCGTCGCCGACGACGGCATCGAGGTCGCAGAAGTACTTCTCGTTGTCAACAGTGGTTTGGGCGATCGTGTACACGACCAGCTCGCCGCGGGCTAGATGGGTGTCACTCATGCGTCCTCCTTGTCTAGTAGTGGTTGCACCCGGCAGAGGTCCAGAGCCGCGAGCGTGACGAGGTCGCCCGGCTCGGCTGCGCTGCGGTTGGCCAAGAGCCGCGCCGGTTCGCCGGGATCGCCCAGGCTCGTGACCACGTCTCAGCGCGGCCCCGCCGCGCCATGCTCGCGGACGAAGCTCACCATCTCGTCGGTGGCCTTGGAGAACTCCCGGGCGGTGTTCTGCAGGCACGTGAGGTCGTCGAACTCGTCGACGGTCAGCCCGTCAGGCTCATACGCACGGGTGAAATAGGGGATCTTCTCCAAACGCACCATCACGTCGCGCGGTATGTCCTCCCAGATGCGAGGCGTCAACGACAGCGCCTCGCACTGCGGAACGAAGTCGCTCAGGAAGGCGGGCGGGAGGGTGAACACGACATCCGCGCCGGCCGTGTGCTCGAGGTGCCAGCAACCAAGCTCCTCGGGTCCGACCCGGATGGAGCACAGGAGCATCTTGCTCGGATACGCGCGCTCGCGGAACAGCCGGAATGCTCGCTTGAACACGGCGATGCCCGCCCAGCGGCGATCCTCGAGGGTCAGCTCGATTCCGCGCTCCTGGGCGTCCGTCTCGAAGTCTGGCGCGGTCTCCCAGCGGGCGATCATGTCGGTGACTACGGATTTCCATCCGGTCAGGTCGACACCGTCCGCCCGCGCCTCGAGCAGCCCCGCCTGGACGTTCTCGGCAACAGCTACGAACTGCCCTACCGTGTACGCGAGGGTGCAGTTCGTCGAGATCCCGCGGCGAGTCAACTCGCGCAGGACCGGCAGTCCCTCGCGGGTCCCAGGGACCTTGACCATCACGTTCGGGCTGAGCGCGGACAGCTCGATCCCCTGGCGGATCATCGTCTCGGTGTCGAACACCTTCCGGGGGTCGACCTGTGCGGAAATGTGTCCGTACCGATAGCCGCTGGCAACGTGCACTGGCATAAACAAGGTTGCCCCCAGGCGCACCACCTCCTTGTAGGTCACCCAGAACATCTCCTCATCGCTCGCCCGCGGGTGGGCGGTCCGGTACGCCCGAATCCATGCCGCCCAGCGGTCGGGGTCGTCGCGCATCGCCGCCAGCGACAGCGGCGGATTGGTCGTGACGCCACGAAACAGCGTTGCCTCCGGATCGCTGGGATCCCAGAGACGCAGCAGCGCGGCTTCGAGCTCGGCGCGCTCCTCAGCTGCTACGGCCGCGAGCATCTTCTCCCGCCACGTCTCGTACACGAGCGGGGACGAATCCCACCAGATCTCCGTGCCAGGGTGGACGGCTGCGAGCCGCTCCACGACTGACCGCGTGCCTGTCGCCTTATCTGTCAGCACAACCATCGTCTGTACCTCCTGGGAATCCCGCCTGGGGCACTTGCCGCAGCCGAATCGGCGGCGCTAATGACGACGCACGGGCCGCATTTGCGTAATCGCGAGTTGGGTGTCGTAGCCAGCCTCCCTCCGACCGAAGGGCGAGACCGGTCGTGACACGCTCGCATGGATCGAATCTTCGGCCGATACGGCAGGGACGCCATCGTGACCATCTACCGTGGTGGCTGCGGCTTAACCGCGGGCTGTCCAATCTCGCGGCGGGGGAAATTGCTGCCCTATCGTTCGGCCGATGGAACCAGACGAGGCGACAGCCGCCGCCCATGCTGTTCGCGCATGAACGCCGAAGGGATCATCTGGAACGCGCTGAGAGGTGCGCTGGTGACGCGCGCGCTCGGGCTCGTTGCGGACCTACAGGTGGCGCAGGCGCTGTCCGCCGGCCCGCGGAGCAGCGCCGAGCTCGCGCGCGAGCGGGGGGTCGACGCCGACGCGTTGCATCGTGTCCTGCGCGCGCTCGCCAGTGACGGCATCTTCGAGGAGACCGAGCCTGGCACGTTCCGCAACACGGCCGCCTCGGAGGTGCTCGCACGCGAGGGCTGGGACGACTTCGCCCACCTCTTCGGCGGTGTATGGCTGCAGTCGGTCACGGGTCTTGACGCGAGCGGGCAGGCGTCGTTCCCGCGCGTCCATGGTGACGAGTTCTGGGCATGGTTGGCGGCGCACCCGGACGAGCGCGCCGCGTTCGATCGCGCGATGTCGCAAGGCTGGCAGGGTCGCCTCGATCGGCTGGAGAGCGTCCCCTGGCGTGGTGACGAGCTCGTCGTCGACGTCGGCGGCGGCAGCGGCTCGCTGCTCCTCGCGCTGCTGGAGCGCCACCCGTGCCTGCGCGGCATCGTGTTCGACCTACCCGAGACGGTGCGTGACGAGCAGGCTCTCGGCGACCGCTGTAGGTTCGTGGAGGGGAGCTTCTTCGAGTCGGTGCCGCATGGCGACGTCCACCTCCTCTCGACGATCCTCCACGACTGGGACGACCACTCGGCACAGCGGATCCTCGAGACGGTCCGGGCCGCGGCGGGTGAGCGGCTGGTCGTGCTGGACAGCGTGATCGACCCCGGCAATACCCCGGACGGCGCGAAGTGGCTCGACCTGCTGATGCTCGCGCTCGCCGGCGGCCGCGAGCGGACGGTGGAGCAGTGGCGGGTGCTGCTCGGCAACGCCGGCTGGCGGGCGATGCGCGTCGGCGAAGGCGTCATTGAGGCTCAGCCGACGTAGCGCGTCCAGATACCTCGCGCCGCCCAACGCAAACGCCGGGCGTCACTCGCGTGGCGCCCGGCGTCGTGTTGGGAGACTGCGCCCCGGGGTTTAGTAGCGGCCGGCGGCGTCGATCGCGAAGCGCTGGTTGCCGGGGGCGACCAGCTGCAGGCGGATCGTCATCGCCACGTGATGGAGCTTGCTCAACTTCTTGGCCGTGGCCTTCGAGAGGTGCAGGTGCAGGGTCACGGTGCCGTTCTTGATCGAGGACAGCGTTCCGAGGCCGATCCTGACCGACGGCCCACGCCCGACCTTGATCCCCGCCTTCTTGGCCGAAGCCCGCGTGATCGACACGGTGGCGATCCCGTTGGCCGGCCTGTTGGAGGTCACCCGGACCGAGATGCCGTTCCGGAGCACCGTCTTGAGGCTTTGCGGCAGCAGCTGGAGCCGCACGTTGAGGCCGCCGGAGGTCGAGCCGCCCGAGCCGCCCGAGCCACCAGAGCCGCTCGTCGCCGGCGGCTGTGAGGTGACCGTCACCCCGTTGGCGCCGAGCACCTGGATGCCCTGCACCAGGGTGGCGGTGTTTCCGCCACGGTCGGTCACGGTCAGCGTCACGTTGTAGTTGCCACCAGCGCCGTAGCTGTGCACGACGCTCGGGCCGGTGGCGGTGGTGCCGTCGCCGAAGTTCCAGTGATAGTCGGCCGCCGGAACGAGCAGCGTCGAGGCGGTCGAAGAGCCGTCGAGCTCGATCACATCGCCCTCGTCCACAGAGCTCGGCACGACGAATCCCGGCGAGAGGATCACGTTGGGCGCGCAGCCGAAGTACGTGTTCGGGTCGAATACGAGCGTTGCGGCGTTGTTGAACTCGCGTTGGAGGTAGTAGGGGTTCTGCGAGCTGCCGCCGACGGTGACCTGGTCCAGGTCATTCGGGAGAGGAGCGCACCCGTTGTCGTCGATCTCCGAACCGTCCAGCGCAGCCCACCCGTTCAGGCCGGGATCGACAATCGAGGCGATCTGCGCCTGGCTGAGCGGACTCACGAGACGCTCGCCGACACCGATCGACATCTGCTGAGGAGTTGGGGCGTTCGGGATGGTCGGCGCATCCGGCTCGTCGCAACCCGTCCCTGCGGTCCAGGGCTGCACGACGTATGCGACCTCGGTGCCGCCGACGTTGGCCTGCGAGTGGTAGGAGCAAAAGGCGGTGATGTTCGGCGGAGTGGCTCCGGTTCCGGTCATCGGCGTGGTCAGAGTGAGGTCAGTGCCGATCGAATTGAGCGAAGGGGTCCCCTGCAGCGTGTACCTGGAGCCGTTCGGCTGCGTGACATACGCATACCAGCCCGTAGCGCCAGGCGCCGACGGGGGTGAAGCTATCGTGATCGTCGAGGTCCCACCGGTGGTGGTGATCGACTGCGAGCCGCTGGGCGCAGACTCACCGCTGCCCGTCTCGTAGGTGACCTGGACTCGGTAGGTGCCGGCCGGGATCGTTCCACCGGTCGAGCTCGTCGAGAGAGACGGCGGGGGCGGTGTCAGGTTGCCGTTAGCCGAGCAGAGGGTGTTTGATGCGTCGAGGCAGGTCTCGACGCCCGGGGGCATCAGCAGCGTCACCAGCGGCGTGTAACCCGGCTGGGTCCGGCCGAGGATCCCCGTCTGGGCGACCATCATCGACACCTCGCCCTGGAGCTGTGCGTCGGTCAAGCAAATCCCGTTCAGGGCGACCAGGCTGGGAGAGACGAACGAATCGCCTCCGGGAGTGCAGCCGTTCGCCGGGAAGTTGTGACCGGCTCCGGTCGGATTGCCGAACTGGCACGCCGAACCGCCGGTGACCCCATCGTCTACGCAGCCGCCGCCGAAGAGCGACGCGTTCTGGGCCTTCCCGCCTGCGTCGTTGTACTGCGCGGTCACGGCGTACGGTGACCCGAGCGATCCGCTGGCGTCGGCGACGTCACGGAGGTACTGCTGGACATAGCCGAGCGTCTGGGACCAGTAAGCGCGTTGCTGGTCCCACGTCAGCGTAAACGTCTCGTTCTTGTGCATCAGGGCGCCGCCCCGATAGCAGAGGCCATCGGTTCCCATCAGTGGGCCCCCGAAGTCAGAGGTGAGCCATGGGTCCGTGCACGAGCCCGACGCCGTGACGGCCGAGACGCCCGAAGGCAGCGTCGCGCCACGCACACCCGGCACCAGCGCCACGCCGGCCTCAGTGCCGTGGTCGTTGAGGACGATCGCCTGCCCGCTGGCCACGACGGCCAGCGACGCGAGGATGGTGCAAGTCAGGGCAAGGACAAGCCGACGAACGGCGAGCGAATAACGGCGCATATCAGCCTCCTACCGTGAGATTGCGCAGGTCGACGACGGCGCCGACGCTCGGGTCGTACTGGAACAGGGAGATGGAGCTGAGCGGGGTGCGGTTGAGCAGCTGGCGGCCGACATCCGACGCGGTCTCTCGCGCCTTGTTCGCGGCGGCTGCCGAAGGGAACTGATCGGCCGAGATCGAGTTCACCGAGAACAGCGCGACCGGAGTCGAGCCGGAGGCCGTCTGCTTGGAGATGCCCTCGGTCTGGCCGGGGTGGAGCGACAGGATCTCGCAGTCGATCGGACCCGGGGTGCATGTCCCGGCGCCGCTGACGACGGTTCCCGGCTCGACCACGAACAGCACGCTGTGGCCGCCCTGGAGCACGCCGAGCTCGACGAGCATCGGCTGCTTCTTGCTCGGAAGGATGCTGAGCCGCTCGAGCGGGTCGATCGTGTTGACCCCGCCGTCATGAGTCGTGATCGCGAGAGACACGTGATAGGCCTGGGTCGCGGTCAGCCCGGTCGGCGCAGGCTTCGGCGCAGGCGCAGGCGCGGGCGTGGTCGAGGTCGGCGCCGGCGTGGTGGCGGGGGTCGTCGTAGACGCGCCCGCCCCGCTGCCTCCGCTGCTGCCGGTGCCCGAGACCCCGGTAGTACCGGTGCTCGTGGTCGCCGTGCCCGTGGCCGGCGTGGTGGTCACCGAGGCCACGGCGGCGGTGGTCGACGTGGTGGCGACGTGCTGAGGGGTGAACGGATTGCGGCCCTTGCCACCGAGGTTCGAATTGCCCGGCGCCGTCTGCACCGAGATAGCGGGCAGCGTCTTACCCGAAGAGTAGGGCAGCGGACCCGAGGGCGGCGTGACGATGTCCGTCGGCGCCTTCTTGGTCAGCAGCACCGGCACCGCCACCAGGGCGATGACCAGCACCAGCGCGATCGGCCAGAGCTTGCGGTCGACCAGTTCCTTGAGCATGTTGCGGGGGACGCTCATCGCAGCACCGAGGTGACGGCCGCCGCCGGCGGAGTCGAGGTTGAGGACCCGGAGGTCGTGGTCTGGGCCTGGGTCGTGGAGGGCGCGGGGCCGGCGGGCGTGGCGCCATCGAACGGACCTTCGGTCGGCGGGACGATGTAGGTCGTCGCCGAGACGGTCGCGGTGATCTGCGGGAAGCCGCTCGGACCGGGCACGAGGTTGATCGCGTTGATCGTCATCAGGCGACCGCGGATCGTCAGCGTGCCGTTGTCGCTGACCACGAAGCCCTCGAGCTTGTTGAAAAAGCTCGACAGGTTGAAGTAGTTGCCGCTGAGCGTCATCGTGAACTGCTCGGTCGGCAGGCCGGCCTGTCCCACGCTGGCACCCGGGGGAAGCGGCGCGGTTGGGGCGCTCGACGACGAGCTGCTGCTCGAGCCCGAGCTGCTGCCGGGGGTTGAGCTGCTCGACCCGCCGCCGGTCAGCTGCAGACCGCGGAAGCTCACGTGTGACGTTTGCGCAGCGCTCTGCACCTGGTAGATCAGCGACGGGACGTCATCGTCCGGCGGGACCGCCTCGCCGAGCTTGGCCAACTGGGCGTACTGCCCCGCGAACGCCTTCTGCGCGCTCACCCCGGCCGCCACCTGCTGCTGAGCGGCCGACAGCTGCGACTGCTCGCTGGCGATCTGGGTGCTGAGGCTCGACGCCTGCGAGCGCTTGGGCGATACCACGAGAAACCAGCCGGCCACCACTGCGCCGAGGGCGAGGACGACCATGATCACGATGCGGTCACGGGAAGTCACTGGGTGCCTCCGGTCGTGGTGGTGGGAGTCACTCCGCTGATGGAGGTGACGCCGTCCGCGCCTGCGTTAGCGACGGGCGTGAAGAACACGGTCAGGTCGAACGTGGGTGCGGACGCGGCGCAGCCGTTGCCGTTGCCGTTGCCGCCGCCGGACCCGGACGCCGGGGCGCTGGAGTTCGTCTCCTGCGAGTTGCTGAACGAGACGCGGGTGACGCCGTCGATCAGGCGCAGGCGCGAGATCAGACGCGCCACGTCGTCCTGGTTGGCGGTGCAGCCGGTCAGCTCGAACGCGGGCGCGGTGATGTCAGACCGAAGCGAGCTCGAGGACCCACCGCCTCCGGCGCTGGCGCCGGGCACGACCGTGCCGACGATCGACTGAAGCGTGGTGTCGGCCGGGACCACCTTCGACAGGTTCACCAGGGCGGTGTGCCAGTCGAACCGCGCCGAGGCGATCCCGCGGACGGTCCCGATGCGAGTCTGCGCAAGCTGAGAGAACTTCGAGAACTCACCGAGGCGGTTGGCCGCCGCCTGCTCCTGGGCGACCTGGGTCTTGAGGCTGGCCAGGGTGGCGGTGCGCGAGGAAATCGAGTTGTTGGTGAGCACGTACACGCTCACCAGCGCGACCGCGGCCGCGAGAAACCCGAGCAAGATGTAGACCGGCACCTGCATGCCGGTCGAGGGGCCGCGGGTGCGCCCGCGCGAGTCTGCGGGGATCAGGTTGACGGCTCTCATGACGGGATCTCCTCGACGGTCAGGCCGGCGGCAACGGCCAGACGGCCGGCGTCAACGCCGCCGAACCCGCCCGGCTGACCCTCCTGGACCACGCCGACCTCGAGCGGGAGCCCGACCTCCTCGCCGAGCCGCTCCGGGAAGCCGGGGATCGCCACGGCGGGGCCGGTGAGCACGACCCGCTCGACGGCAGCCGACGCGTCCTGCATCGCGTGGAAGTCCAGGGAGTTCCGGACCTCGTCCGCGATCCTCCGGATGCCGTCGTTCAGAACCTCGCGAGCCTCGGCGACGATGTCCTCATCACCCTCGACCTCGTCGACCGGCGCCAGCAGGCCGACGTGGCGGAGCCAGCCGTGCGCGTGCTCGAGCGTGAGCGCGCGGCGCTCGGCGAGCTCGCCTGCGATCGACTCGATCCCCTGGCCGGCAACGCGCGTGAACGCGCAGGTCGGTCCGACGGCGACGGCGAGATTGGTGAGGCCGCCGACGCTGGTGTACAGGGTCGCGCCGCTCAGCTCGGGCCGGTACAGCGCGCGGATCATCGCGAACGCCGACAGGTCGACCCCGGTCGGGCGGAGCCCCGCCTTGCGCGTGGCCTCGAGCAGGCGCTCGATCATGTCTCGCCGAGCGGCGACGACGACGACGCGGGTCCGGGGACCGTCGGGTGTCTCGACGACGCCGAGCGAATGGTGCTCGAGCACCGCCTGCTCGAGCGGCATCGGGATGTGATCGGGGGCCTGGAAGCGGATCGCCGAGTTGATCTCCTTCGTGCCCTTGAGCGGCGGAAGATCCAGCGTGCGCATCACGATGCGCTGGTTGGCTACGCCGAGACGCACGCGCTTGCCGAGCTTGTGCTGGGCGAACAGATCGCGGAGCGAGGCGGCAAGGGTCTCGACGTCGACGACCTCCCCGTCACGGACGATCCCGGCGGGAAGCTGCGCCGTCGCGGCGCGCTCGACCTTCACCTGGCCTGGGCGCGTCTCCACCGCGGCCACGTACCCGGGCTCGATGTCGAGGCCCACGACTGATTTTCCTTTGGCATAACCCATAGCGGCTCAGGCCAAGTGATCGGCCGCTACCCCTGACGAGTTGAGGCCGTCTAGCCGAGCCTGGACGGCCTGATCGTCCAGGCCCGGACGTCCAGGCAGCTGGACGCTCGCCAGAATGGGCCGGCATCGTGACGAAGCCCGGTCCAGATCACGCCGCTCGCGGCGCCTCAGGAGCCTCTGAGCGGGCCGCTCGACGAGGTAGAAGCTCGCGGCGCCGAGACCCACCGCCGCCGCCACCACGGCCAGCCAAACGAGCAGCAGGCTCACGACCGATGCCGACGCCGGATCCGGCACGACCGCGCGCTCGATCAGCTGGAGCGCCTGCAGATGCCAGAGGTAGATGCCGTACGAGATCGTCCCCAGCCAGGCAGCGATCGAGCCGGCGAGCACGCGCACCGTCCACGGACGCGCCGCGGCGGCGGACGGCACGATCACGCCAAGCACGAGCAGCCCGGAGCCGACGCCGATTGCGAGGTGCGTCGCCACCCCGTACCACGGCAGGAAGATGTCGCCATGCTGCTCCGGGATCGCGATCATGAAAGCCGCGAACGCGAGCGCCACGCACACCCATGCCCGGCGGCCGAGGACCGCGAGCGGGAACCTGGACGCACGTCCGGCTTCGAGCTCGGCCCGGAGCACGGCGAGCGCCATTCCGATCGCAAACCAGTCGAGCAGGCCGGGCAGGCTCACCATCAGTGTCTGCCCCTGGTCGTAGAGCGGCGCGGTCAGTGATCCGGCGAGCGCGGCGCGCAGGACGAGCGACGCAAGCCCCGCTGCTGCGATCCATCCGAGTTGGACGCGAACGACCGCGCGGCCGCCGGCGCGACCCACGGTCCGGGCCACCAGCCACGCGAACACCGGCAACAGCGCGTAGAAGCTCACCTCGACGCACAGGCTCCAGGCGACGCCCAGCCCACCGAGAACGGTCTGCGGGCTATAGATCTGCGACAAGCCGTAGTAGCTCCCCGCGTCCGGACCGAACACGCCCGCGCCGAACGGTCCGATCGCCACCACGGTCAGCGCCACCCAGTACGCGGGCAGGATCCTCACCGCGCGCCGCCCAGCGTACGTACGCCAGTCCGGCAGCGTGGCTCGGTCGCCGATCGCGCGCGCGTAGGGCAGGTACAGCAGCGCGCCCGAGATCACGAAGAAGATCGCCACTCCCCCCTTCAGCTCCCACAGGATCGGGGCCAGCGACCCAGCGTGCGCGAACGCGCCGGATAGCGCCACGTGGTACGTGACCACGCTCAGCGCCGCCAGCGCCCGAAGCCCGTCGAACCCATCGAGCTTGCGCCTGGCCACTTGCTCGTGCTTCATCCCGCCATCGACGGAGCCGCCGCGCCGACGCGGCTCACCGATGCGTGCGCCTCGACAAGCTCGGCGGCGGCTCCGCGGTCGGCGAGCAGCGAGACCCCGACCATCGGCATGATCCAGGCGAGATACAGGAAGGCCCAGTAGTCGGCGCTCAGCTGGAGACCGACTAGGATCGCGGCGGTCAGCGCGGCCATCCGGGTTCGGTCATGCGCGAGCGTTGGCTCGAGCCGGAGCTTCACGACGGCCGCGGCGATCAAACCGAGGACGCACCCCTCGGCGAGCGGCTGGACGCCGTCTATCCCGAGCGCGCTCCAAAGGGACTGCTCGGAGCCGCGCGTGAACTGGTAGGAGACGGCGTGGATCATCTCCTCCGGGCCGTGCAACCCGCCGAGCGCCAGGAGCAGGACGACCATCGGCAGCGACACGAGCGCGATCGCGGCGAGCGCCCGGGCGAGCCGCGGGCCGCGCAGCGGCGCCAGCGACACGGGCACGAGCGCAGCCGGCGCGAGCTTGAACCAGCCCGCGGTGGCGAGCATTCCGGTGCACAGCGTCGGGCGTCGCCACAGCAGCACGGCGATGGCCAGCATCGCCGCGAGCACGATGTCGGTCGTCCCGGTCGAGACAGTGATCAGCACCGAGGGAAACGCGAGCCAGGCCACCGCCGCGCGGAGCCCCGCCTCCTCGAGCTCGGCGGGCCGGCGCGCTCCGGAGAGGCGGCGGGGACCCGCCGTCGTCCTGAACACGGCCCAGGCGGCGACGAGTGCCGCCACGACCGCGACCGCGAGCCCGCCGTCGACCGAGTCCCACAGCGAGCTCACGGGCGCCACCAGCGCCAGCGGGGTGTACAGCGCGTAGCTGAGGAGCGGGTACGTGTCGCCGTGGATCACGCCCGGCGGCAGGTGTCCGTACGGAAGGACGCCGTGGATCAGCTTGGTCGCGCCCTCCATGACCGCGTAGATCACGTCGACGGCATCGGGTGAGCTCACCCCGATCATGAAGTACACGAGCGCCAGCCCGACCAGCAGTCCGCGCAGCCACCGAACTCTTCGCGCCGGATCGAGCCCCGGCGTGATCAGGGCGAGCAACGGCGTCGATGGCGGCTGCTCGCGCGGCGGGCCGAGCGCCTTGCCGGCGCATCGGAGCAGCAGGTAGAGCATCCCGGGCCCGGCGGCCTCGACGCTGGCGGTGAGATAGCGATGCTGGAACAGGACCACCGCGGTGACGAGCGATAGCGCCGCGATCACGTCGAGATTGCGCAGCCGGCGCCACGGCGCCACCCCGCACATCAGCACGAACAGGGCACAAAGGCCGACGACCAGCGCGGGCTCATACGCGACCCAATCGCCGTAGGGCACGCGCATCGTCCTGTCGTCCATTTCCGAGAGGACGTGGCCGGCGCGATCGACGGCGGCCTCGGCGACGAGCTGACCGTTGGCGAGGAAGCTGACGTGCACGAGGTGACTGTCAATCGCGGTCACCGCCACGTGGTTCCAGTGCGAGCCGGCCCGGGCGGCCGTCACCCTGGGATCGCGCATCGCCGCGGCTACGGCCACGCGGGGTGCCACAGACGGACGCGCCGGGTGGTGAGTCACGGTCATAGCGACGCCGGCGAGCAGCGCGACCGAAACGCCGGCCAGCAGCGGTAACACTCGCCGCGAAACGCCCCAGCGTCGAGCCAGCGCAAGCATCAGAGGCCGGCGTGCAGGTACCAGTGGATGATCGCCGGGCCGGCGACCAGGCCGATGACACCGCCGAGCGCCAGGAACGGTCCGAACGGCACGGCCGTCTTGCGACCCTTCTCGACCCCGACGCGAGCCATCACTCCAGCGCCGACGAGCGCGGCGGTGAGGACGCCGACGAGGATCGCCACGGCGACCGAGCGCCCCAAGAACAGCCCCAGGACCGCGGCCAGCTTGACGTCACCCATGCCCATGCCACGCGGGTAAGCGAGCGCGAACGCCAGCAGAAACCCGCCCGCGGCGGCGCCCGCGATCAACTGTTCGGGCACGCCCCGCAGATCGAGGGCCGCGCCGATCGCCACTGCGGCGACGGCCGCCGGCAGCGTGATCTTGTTCGGGATGATGCGATGCTCGAAGTCGATCAGCGCAATCGGGACGAGCACGGCGACGAGCGCGAGGCCGAGGACGATTTCCGCCGCCGAGTGCTTGGTCAGGACTACGGCGACGGCCAGCGCAGCTGTGGTCGCCTCGATGATCGGATAGCGCGGCGAAATCGGCGCCCGGCAGCTGCGGCAGCGGCCGCGCAGCCACAGCCAGCCGAGCACCGGCACGTTGTCGTAAGCCTTGATCGCGATTCCGCATCCCGGGCAGTGCGAGCCGGGATGAACCAGCGACTCGCTGCGGGGCAACCGATAGGCGACGACGTTCAGGAACGAGCCGATCGTGGCTCCGAACGCGCCCGCGACCGCGGCTGCGAATGCCAGCGGCACCGCTCGCGCCTCACGCCGCTCCGGCGAACGCCGGTGAGGCGTCGCCCGGTTCCTCCGGCTCGAGCTCGGCCGGCCGATCGAGCACGTCGGACTCACGCGCGACCGGCATCCCGGGCGCGAGCACCGCAACCAGGACGAGCGGCAGGAACCACACGATGTACAGGTAGAACCAGTGCAGGGCCGGCAACTGGACCGCGATGATCACCGCGGCGCCGAGCGCGGCCACCTGGGCCGGGGTTCGGAGGCCACGCGGGCGGAACGCGACGAACACGGCAAGGAATGCCGCGGCTGCCTCGAGCGCGACCTTGATCGGCGCGAGCGCCGGGTGCAGGGCCCAGACCGAGAAGACGTCCGAGCGTGTCAGCTGGTAGCCGATCGTGTGGTCCCAGAACTCGGTCAAACCGCCCGGCGGCAGGAACACCGCGATCGACACGCCGGTCGCGATCACGAACGCCGCGAGCACCTTGCGGATCGTGTGCTGGTCGCCGTCGCCACGCCCGACCGCGACGAGCGGCAGCAGGATCGCCGGGAAGAACTTCGACGCGGTGCCCAGTCCGACGAGGATCCCTCGCTTGATCGGGCTCTCGAGCGCCAGCATGATCAACACGACGATCAGGGCCACGAGCCCGTCGTTGGTGCTCTTCTCCATGCCGAGCAGGCTGCACGGGCACGCGGCCCACAGCCACGCCAGCAGCAGGCCGAGGCGCCATCCGTCGCGTCCCGACCGCAGGCGCCAGCCGAGCACGATCAGCCCGGCGATTGTCAGCAGGTCGAACGTGATCGTCGCCGCGCGGGCCGCCGGCAGGTAACCCCAGTTGCCGGGGAACAACAGCTCGAACGGGGTGTAGGCGAGATAGGCGATCGGCCCGTACGTGTCGCCGTGACCCAGCGAGAAGTAGTAGAGGCTCTGCCCGTGCAGAAGCTTGTACGCGCCGAGCGCAGACGCGGTGCCTACGTCGACCACCCCGGCCGGGTGGAGCGTGATGACGATCCGCGCGACGATCAGCGCAACCAGGCCGACCACGAATACGGCCGTCGGCAGGCGGCAGTCGAGCCGGCCCGCGACCGAACGCCGCCTGTAGCCCCGAATCAGCATCCGGACGAGCAGGTAGATCAACGGCGGATAGAACATCCACACGGCCGGCTCAAGGTGGCTGTTGTCGAACAGCAGGTAGGAGACGCCGAACGTGAGCAGCGCCGCGATATCGAACTTGTCAAACCACGAGCGGCCGCGCAGCAACAGCAGTGGCAGCAGAAACATCAGCGTGAACGCCCCGAGCACGATCGGAGAGTCGAAGATGTCGCCGTAGTGTCCGCGGGCATAGATCCCGAGGATCAGCGGCCCGGTGTACGTCGCGCCGATCTGACCGTGCGGGCCGATGATCTGGTCGGCGATCACCTTGCCCTGGTAATAGAAGTAGATCTCGTAGTGGCTCCCCACCCATACGTAGGCGGAGATCCGCAGCGGGTGATGGGCGCGATGGATCGCGATCATCTTCGGAGCGGTCTTGGCCACCGCGATCGCCTGGTTGGGGGTGATCGTGAAGCCGCGAGGAGCGAGATTGCCGTTGGGGGCCAGGAACATCGCCGGCTCGGTGTCCGGCGGCGGCCCGGCGGTGGAGGCGCTCGCGGTCGCCGGGACGATCGCCCAGGCGGCCGCTATGACACAGAGGAGCGCGAGGATAAGTCGCCGCATGTCTTCGTAATCGGCGCGTATCGCTCCGTCTTTACCCGAGGATGCGCTCGGCGGACGACCCGCCCCCCGATTCCCCCCGGATAAGTGCGCACTCGCGCGGTCGTGCCCGCCGAGTGAGACGTTGTCCGCACCAGAGCCGGGTGAATCGGCATTCACCTCCGGCCTGAGGTTTGAGTGCGCTGTTATCGGGGCTCTAAGCGGCGGAGGCGCGGCGTTAAACGAACCGAGGCGGCCCGGAGGCCGCCTCGGTCACTGCGTAGATGGTTACTGACTCACTACCAGGTGCTGTTGGCCGAGCAGCTGCCCTTGTTGGCCGGGGAGCACGAGAACGTCTCCGAGCCGTTGTTGTTGAGCAGCGTGAACAGCTCGGTGTCCGTCGGGGACTCAGCGACGATCGTGTAGCTGCTGGCGTCGCCAGTGGCGGACGACAGGTAAGCCTGGCCGTTGCTCGTGCTCGTGTTGAGCGCGGGCGAGATCGTGTTGAGAGCCGCGGTGCCGGAGCCGGCGTAGCTACCGTTGTTGTCGGTCGCGTACGTCTCCATCGCGGTGGCCGCGTTCCGGGCCAGAGACTCGGCCGACGCATCGTTGGCCTTGCTCTTCTGGTTGAGGAACGTGGGAATGGCGATCGCGGCAAGAATGCCGATGATCAGAATCACGACGAGGAGCTCGATCAGGGTAAAACCCTTCTCGTCCTCGGCGCGACGGCGCAGCTTATGAAGCATGGAGCCCTCCTGGGATTTTGATTGGGTCTGTCTAGCCAGATCCAAGGCCCCAATCGGGAGTCATCCATGACTAAGTCACATCTCCGTATTGGTGGCAGCCCGGCTTCCTCACATTCCGTTGGAGGTCCGTGGCTTTGCGTCCCACCCTTGCGAGTGGTTTGCCCTTGGCACCTGAGTGACTCTGGCACCGGAGGTATCGACACTCTAAACCCGCAGCCTGACGACTTTCAACGTTTGTCCGATCCCGTTTAGGACGTGCCACCACCGGGAATCGCGCCGGCGTCCTCCGGTCCCGCCTGTTGCGCATCGCGCCCGGGCTGAAACTCCCCACTCCCCCCACACCACGGACACGTGACCTCATGCGGCTCCCCGCCGAGGCCAGAGACCAGCTTCCCCGTCCCCCGGCAGGGCGTACAGCTGCTCCTAGCATCCTCTGGCGTCGCGCTCATCGTCGGCGACGATAGCGAGATGGACGCAGCGGTATCGGCGACGGCCGCGTGGGGCTGTTAGCGGAGGCCGCGGCGTCCGATCAGCGCCCCTCGCGCCCAACCACCTTTCGGCCCGCGACCACGGCTCGGAAGCGCACGGGGGCGCTGACTCGGACGAGCGGCCGCAGCGACTACTTGATGCTGTTATAGATCGAGAACAGCGGCAGGTACATCGAGATGACGATCACGCCGACGATGCCGCCGACGAAGATGATCATCACTGGTTCCATGATCGAGGTCAGCGCCTTGACGGCGGCCTCGACCTCTGAGTCGTAGAAGTCCGCGATCTTCGCGAGCATCGTGTCGAGCGCGCCGGTCTCTTCGCCGACGCCGACCATCTGCGACACCATCGCCGGGAACGCCGAGCACTGGCGCAGGGGTGCCGAGATCGTGCCGCCGCCCTTGACCGAGGTGATCACGTCGCCCATCGACTTCTCGATGACCGCGTTGCCGGCGGTCTTGCCGGTGATCTCGATGGCCTGCATGATCGGGACGCCGGCGGAGGTGAGCGCCGACAGCGTGCGCGACCACCTGGCGATCGCCACCTTCTGGACGACCTCTCCGATCTTCATCGGGATGCGGAGCTTGAAAGCATCCCACGTGTCGCGTCCGCGCTGTGAGCGCTTGACTGACACGAAGCCACCGACCGCGGCGCCGACGGCGACGATCAGTATGTACCACTGGTGAGTGACCAGGTGGGAGAAGTTCACCATGAACTGTGTCAGCGCCGGCAGCTTCCCGGGGAACTGCTTGAACACGCCGACGAACACCGGGATCAGGAACGCCACCAGTGCCATCAGCACCGTGATCGCGAACGTGATCACCACGGCGGGGTAGATCATTGCGGCGCGCACCTGGCGGCGCAGCGCGGCATCCTTCTCGAGCTGGTCGGCGACGCGCAGGAGGCATTCCTCGAGCACACCACCGGTCTCGCCTGCGCGCACCATCGCGACGTACAGCGGCCCGAACACCTTGGGATGGCGCGCCATCGCGTCCGACAGCAGCAAGCCCGCCTCGACGTCGTGGCGCACGCCCGCGATCGCTTCGCGCAGGACCTTCGACCCGGTCTGCGTCTCGAGCACGTGGAGCGCGCGCATGATCGACATGCCGGAGGTGACCATCGTCGCGAGCTGGCGCGAGGCCACCGCCAAGTCCTTGGCGTTGACCCGCGAGAACAGCTCGAGGTTCAGCTCCTTCGAGCGGTACTTGTGGGCGATGTCGACGACGACCAGGCCGCGCTCCTTGAGCTGCTCGGCCACCGCCTGCTTGGAGTCGGCCTCGACCTCGCCCTTGGCCTGAACGCCGGCGAGGTCCATCGCCTTGAAGACATACGTGGCCATGGCTATGCGGCCGCCTGATAGCCGCCGGGGGCGGCGCCCATGCCGGTCAGCAGACGGCGAAGCTCTTCGGGTGCGTGTGCCCGCGTCTCGGCGAGCTGACGGTTGACCTTGCCGGCGCGCACGAGCTGGGCGAGCGAGGCGTCCATCGTCTGCATGCCGTGGGAGGCGCCGGTCTGGAGCACGGAGTAGATCTGGTGGGTCTTGGCCTCGCGGATCAGGTTGCGAACCGCCGGCGTCGGGACCAGCACCTCGGCCGCCACACACCGGCCGGCGCCGTCGGCGGTCGGCAGCAGCGTCTGGGTCATGATGCCCTGGAGCGCGACCGACAGCTGCGCCCGCACCTGGCCCTGCTGCTCGGGGGAGAACACGTCGATGATGCGGTCGATCGTCTGCGGCGTGTCCTGGGTGTGGAGGGTCGCGAACACGAGGTGGCCGGTCTCGGCCGCGGTCAGCGCGGTCCCGATCGTCTCGAGGTCGCGCATTTCGCCGACGAGGATCACATCGGGGTCCTGGCGAAGCGCGGCCTTGAGCGCGTCCCCGAAGCTGGTGGCGTCAGACCCGAGCTCGCGCTGGTTCACGATGCACTTCTTGTGGTGGTGGAGGAACTCGATCGGGTCCTCGATGGTCATGATGTGCTCTTCGCGGCTGGCGTTGATCACGTCGAGCAGCGAGGCCAGGGTGGTCGACTTGCCCGAGCCCGTGGGGCCCGTCACGAGCACCAGGCCGCGCGGCTTGTTCGCGAACTCGGCGACGACCGGCGGCAGACCGAGGGTCTCGAACGGGACTACTTCGAAAGGGATCAGACGGAACGCGGCGCCGACGGCCGAGCGCTGGAAGTAGGCGTTGACGCGGAACCGGCCCCGCCCCGGGATCTGGTAGGCGAAGTCGATCTGCCAGTTGTTCTCGAACCTCTGGCGCTGTCCCTCGGACAGGATCGAGTAGACGATCTCGCGCGTGTCGTTCGGCGTCAGCACCGGGAAGCCGTCCATCGGCACGAGCCGTCCGCGAACGCGCACGGTCGGCGGCGCACCTGCCGTGATGTGCAGGTCCGAGGCTCGGCGGTCGATGACCTCGAGCAACACATCGGCGAAATCGAGCTGCATCCTGATCAGTCCTTGTCGTGGATCGCGTACGAAACTTTGTGGGTCTATCGGCATCCGGGCCGATCCCGTTTACGGCTATTCGTCCAGGTGGACGCGACTGGACGCCTTTCTAGTGGCCGCCCGTGCCGGTGACGCGGGCGATCTCGGCTACCGATGTCAGCCCATGCTTGACCTTGTCCAGGCCGTCCTCGCGCAGCCTGCGCATCCCCTCGCGGACCGCGGCGGCCCCGAGCTGATCCGATGAGGCACGCTGGAGCGTGAGCGAGCGGATCTCCTCCGACATCGTCATCACCTCGTATAGGCCGATCCGGCCCCGGTAGCCCATGCCGCCGCAGCGCACGCACCCACCCGGTTCGTAGGCCTCGATCGGGAACTCGGCCGGGAAGCCGTGGTCACGTAAGACCTCGGCCGGGATCATCGTGCGCTGCTTGCAGTGCGCGCACAGCGTTCGCGCGAGTCGCTGGGCGACCACGCAGTCGATCGCGGACGCGACCAGGAACGGCTCGATTCCCATCTCGACGAGACGGGTGATCGCCGACGGGGCGTCGTTGGTGTGAAGCGTCGAGAGCACCATGTGGCCGGTGAGCGCGCCCTCGATCGCGATCTGCGCGGTCTCGGGGTCGCGGATCTCTCCCACCATCAGGATGTCCGGGTCGGCGCGCATCATCGAGCGCAGTCCCGCGGCGAACGTGAGCCCTGCCTTGTTGTTGACCTGAACCTGGGTGATCCCGCCGATCTGGTACTCGACCGGATCCTCGATCGTGATGATGTTCTTCTCGGGGGTGTTGAGCTCCTGCAGAGCGCCGTAGAGCGAGGTCGACTTACCCGAGCCGGTCGGCCCGGTGGTCAGCACGCAGCCGTAGGCCTGGCTGAACGCCTTGCGGAAACGCTGGAGCTCGTACTCCTGGAACCCGAGCTTGTCGAGGTCGAGGCGGATGCTCTCCTTGTCGAGGATGCGCATGACCACGCCCTCGCCGTGGACACTCGGGATCGTGACCACGCGCACGTCGACGTGACGGCCGTCGATCGTCATGCCGACGCGGCCGTCCTGCGGGATGCGGCGCTCGGCGATGTCGAGGTCGGCCATGATCTTGATCCGGGACACCACGCCGGGCACCATCTTCTTGGGGACGGTGGTGGCCTCGGTGAGCACGCCGTCGACGCGCATCCGGACGCGCATCTCACGGGCCGCGCGCCCGCTCGCGTCGGGCTGGGGCTCGTAGTGGATGTCGGAGGCGCCGCGCTCGGTGGCCTGCGCGATGATCGAGTGGACGAGCTTGATGACCGGCGCGTCGTCGGCCGTCTCGCGCAGGTCGACGACTTCCTCGATCCCCGGGCCCGCCTCGCTCTCCTCGACGGCCTCGGCGACCGCGTCCTCGAAGCGGTTCATGCGCATGATCAGCGCGTTGATGTCGTCCGCCGAGGCGACCGCCGGCCGCACGTCGAGGTGGGTCAGCAGCGCGATGTCGTCGACCGCGAGCACGTTCGCCGGATCCGACATCGCCAGCAGCAACGTGTGCTCGTCGACGTAGGAAACCGGGACGGCGTTGTAGCGCTTCGCGGCGGCGGCGCTCAGCAGGTTGGCGGCGCTCATATCGACCTTGAACACGCCGAGATCGAGGTGATCGAGGCCGTACCGCTCGGCCATCGCGCGCGAGAGCTGCTCGGCGGTGATCGCCTGCTGGTCGAGCAGCATGCGCTCGGGCGGGATGCTGGCCGCCCTGGAGGCGTCCACCGCACGGTTGACGGTCTCGGCGTCGGCGAACCCGAGCTCGACGACCACATCGGTCAGGAACCGGTTCGAGCCGCCGCGGCGGCGCGGCGGGGTGATGCCGCTGATCTGCGCCTGAAGATCGCCCGGATCCACGTCGGACTCGACCAGACGCAACGGTGAATCGTGCTCGCTCATCTTGCCCCGGCCGCCCGCCGCATGACCTCGATCGGCGCGGCGCGACCCGTGAACATCTCGAAGCTGAGGACACCTTGGCGCACGAGCAATTCGCGCCCGCCGACTACGGGGACGCGGCGTGCTCGTGCCGCTTGCACGAGCGGGGTCTCAGTATCCCTGTACACGAGGTCAACCACGCATTCGTAACTCGTCACGTCATCGGCATCGACGGGCAGCGGCTTGAACGCATCCTGCGACGGGTCGAGGCCGACCGAGGTGCAGTTGACGAGCAGATCCGCGGGCTCGGCGCTCGGCACCGGCGTTCCGCCCACCTGTGCGCACAACGCGCGGGCGCGCGCGGGCGTGCGATTCCAGACCCGAACCTCTCGCGCGCCGGCGTCGAGCAGGGCCCACACGGCGGCGCGAGCACTGCCGCCGGCCCCCAGGACGAGCGCAGTCCTGCCGGCGGCCGAGAACGGCAGCGCGGCGATCAGCCCGGGCGCGTCGGTGTTGTCGGCACGGATCCGGTTGGCGCCCTCGAAGATCAGCGTGTTGGCGGCGCCGATGGCGCGCGCTCGGGGCGCCGCGTCCGTGGCCAGCGCGAGCGCCGCATGCTTGTGCGGGATCGTGACGTTGACGCCGCGAAAGCCCGCCCCCGGCAGGGCGGCAACCGTCTCGTCGAACAGCTCCGGAGGGATCGGCAGCCGCTGGTAGCGCCAGCCGGCGAGCCCGACTGAGACAAGTCCGGCGTTCTGCATCGCCGGCGAGAGGCTGTGTGCGACCGGCCAGCCGACGACGCCGAGGCGGATCCGGGGACGGTCCACGCTGCCGCCCACGCGACCCCTACGAGCAGCGCTCAGGCGACTTCCCGCCGTGCGCGTTTCGCGCCTGCTGGTACTTCTGCGCGTCGGCCAGGAATTGGTTGTAGTTCGAGGTGAACACCTGCTCGCCGTTGCCGCACGGCTTGACCACGAAGTACAGGTAGTTGGTCTGCGCGGGATGGGCCGCGGCCTGGATCGACGCCAGCCCGGGATTGTCGATCGGCGTCGGGGTCAGGCCCTTGTGGATCCGCGTGTTGTACGGCGATTTCGAGTTCAGCTGCGCGTCCGTCAGCGGCTTCGTGTAGTTCCCGGTCGCGTATCGCGTGGTGGCGTCGATCTGGAGCGGCATGCCAAGCCGGAGCCGGTTGTAGATCACCGAGGCGATCAGCGGCCGGTCGTGGGCGGTCGCGGCCTCGGCTTGCACCATCGACGCGATGATCAGCACGTCGTACGGCGTCAGGTGCCGGCTGCGCGCGTAGCCGAGGTTGACCTGGGCCCATTCCGAGCGGAACGTGTCTAGTTGATCGGTGACGAGCTTCGGGATGCTGATCGGCTCGACCAGCTGGTAGGTGTCGGGGAACAGGAACCCCTCGAGGTCCGGCGTGTGCCGGGGCGCGCCGTACGCGGCGAAGTTGATCAGCGGCGAGTGACGGGTCGCGACGAAGTAGCTGCCCTTGACGCCCTGGGCTTTCAGCAGCGCGTTGATCTGGGCCCGCGTCCTGCCCTCGATGATCGTGATGTTGGTCGTCGGCGGGCCCACGGGCGCCGTCGTCAGCACCTTGAGCGCCTTGCTGTAGGTCATGTCCTGCTGGAGGTTGTAGGTGCCGGCGCGCAGGTCGCCGCGCTCGCCGGCGAGCGTCGCGCGTAGGTCGAAGAAGAAGCCCGAGGAGACCACGCCGGCGCGCGCAAGCTGATCGCCGATCTCCCCGGAGGTCGAATGCGGCGGGATCGTGACCGTGACGCTGCCATGCGGCGAGCCGTGGAACGGCTGGTACAGCTCGACCAGGAACCAGATCGCGCCGACGGCGAGGGCGAGGGCGAGCACCGCGAGGAACCGGCCACCCCACTTGCGCAAGCGCGACGGGCGCGCCGATCGCCGCCGCGCCGTCGACGACCTGCGCGCCCCACCACCGTTGGGCCGGCGGGTCCGTTCGCGCTGGCGGCGTGCCTCGTCCCGCTGCTCGGCGGTTCGGTCGCGCTCGCTCCGAGCCTCGTCGTGCTCCTCGGCCGTCCGCTCGTATCCGTCAGGCACCGAGATTCACTCCTGGCCGGCTGGCCAGCCAGCTCTCCAAGAGATGCGCCGCCGCTCGCGAATCCTCATCGGCCCGCCCTCCGGTCCGCTCGGCCAGACGGGTCGTGAAGCGCTCGTCGTACAGCTCCACCGGGACCGGCAACTCCTGCTCCAGCCGGGCCGCAAACGCCCGCGTCTCGACCGTCTGCGCCGAATCCGCACCTGAGAGCGACAAAGGCAGCCCCACCACTACTCGCTCGACCCCGAGGTCACGGACCAGCGCGCGCAGGCGCGCCAGCCCCCGGCGTGTCGTCGGGGCCCGTACGGATTCGACCGGCGATGCGAGCACTCCGGTGGGATCGCTGACCGCGCAACCGCACCGCGCCCGGCCGTAATCGAGCGCAAGCACGCGCATGACCTTACCCGTTGGACCGGGCGCCGGCGCTCGCGGGGGTTGTCAAGCCGCTTGTCACCCCGAGCGCAAGGTCACACGCCGAGCGCGGTCTCGATCGCCCCGAGCGCGGCCTCGAACGCCTTCGGCAGCCCATCGGGATCGCGACCTCCTGCGCGCGCGAGCGTGTCGCGGCCACCACCACCACCGCCGACCTCGGCCGCGGCGATCTTGACGATCTCCCCCGCTCGGACGCCTCGCTCGACCAGCGACGGGGAGACGCTCGCCACCAGGTCGACACGGTTCTCGCCGGTGCTCGCGAGCACGATCGCCGCGTCGCCGAGCTTGTTCTTGAGTCTGTCCGCGACGTCGAGCAGCGCCTTGCCGTCGGGCGCTTGCACCGTCGCGACCAGCACGCGCGCGCCGTCGCGCTCGACCGCGGCCGCGGCCAGCTGCTCGACGTCGATCGCGTCCTCGGTCGCGCCGCGGCGCGAAGCGCGCTCGAGCTCGCGGACGCGCGAGCGCAGCTCGGCGACCGCGTTTGTGACCTGCTCGGGCGGGACGCGGAGAACCCTCGCCGACTCCGTGAGCGTGTGGTCGTGGCGGCGCATCAACTCGACCCCGGCACGCCCGGTAACGGCCTCGATACGGCGCATGTTGGCGGCGCTCGAACTCTCGCTCAGCACCTTGAACAGGCCGACTTCCGCGGAGTTGCGGACGTGGGTACCGCCGCACAGCTCGCGCGAGAACGAGCCGTCGCCGACCTCGACCATCCGCACGACGTCGCCGTACTTCTCGCCGAACAGCGCCATCGCGCCAAGCCTCTTCGCCTCGTTGAGCGTCGTGGTCAGCGCGCGGACCGGCTGGCTTTCGAGGATCCAGTCGTTCACCTGATTCTCGATGTCTTCGAGCTCCTCGGGAGTGAGCGCCTTGCCGTGGGTGAAGTCGAAGCGAAGCTTGTCGGGCCCGACGTACGAGCCGGCCTGTCGGACGTGGGTTCCCAGCCGCTGGCGCAGCGCGGCGTGGAGCAGGTGGGTCGCGGTGTGGTTGCACTCGGTCGCGTGCCGGGTGGCGCGATCGACGTGCGCGCGGACGCGCTCGCCCACCTCGATCGTCCCCTGCTCCGGGACGACGGCCAGCACCTGGTCGTTGCCGATCCGCAGGACGTCGTCGACCCGCGCGCGGCAGTCGCCGTGCAGGCACTCGACGTAGCCGGAGTCGGCGACCTGGCCGCCGCCGGTGGCGTAGAACGGCGACTCGACGAGCTTGACGAGCACGCGCCCGTTGTCCGCCTCGGCCGCGCCGATGGTGGTCTCGGCGTCCGTGGTTTCGTAGCCGACGAAGTCGGTGGCGAACCCGGCGTCGCCGGCGAGCTCGGTGGCGCGCTCGCGGAGCTCGTCGCCGGCCACGCTGCGGCCGCCGGCTCTGGCCCGTTCGCGCTGCTCGTCCATCAGGACCTCGAAGCCCGCCTCGTCCACCCCGAGGTCATGCTCGGCCACGAGCTCGAGCGTCAGGTCGATCGGGAACCCGTAGGTGTCGTGAAGCAGGAACGCGTCGGCGGCGGCGATCCCCTCGGCGCCGGTCAGCCGCGCGCGCTCGATCAGCTCCCCGAGCCGCTTGAGGCCCTGCTCGAGCGTCCGGCCGAAGCTCTCCTCCTCGGACTCGAGCCACTTCTGGATCGAGTCGCGCTGCTGGCGGAGCTCGCCGTACTCGGATCCCATGATCTCGGTGACGCGGTCGGCGTAGACGCACAGGAAGCCGGGGTCGAGCTCGAGCGAGCGCCCCTGCTGGATTGCGCGGCGCATGATCCGGCGCAGGACGTAGCCGCGATCCTCGTTCGACGGGACCACGCCGTCGGCGATCAGGAAGGTCATCGCACGCGAGTGGTCGGCAAGCAGCCGCAACGCTCTGTCGGTCGGATACTCCCGGCCGTAGCGCCTGCCGCTCATCTCCTCCCCCAGCTCGATCAACGGCCAGAACTGGTCGGTCTCGAAGATCGACGGCTTGCCCTGCGTAATCGAAGCCAGGCGGTTGAGCCCGAGGCCGGTGTCGATGTTCTTCGCGGGCAGCGGCGCGAGCGTGTTCACCGGGTTCTGGTCGAACTGCATGAACACGAGGTTCCAGTACTCGAGGAAGCGCTCGTTGTCGCCGCCGGGAAGGTCGTCGGGCTTGCCGAACTCCAGGCCGCGGTCGAGGTACAGCTCCGAGCACGGCCCACACGGACCGGTCGGGCCGGCCTGCCAGAAGTTCTCGGACCGCTCGCATTCGACAATTCGCTCGCGCGGGACCCCGATCTCGAGCCAGGCCTCGATCGCTTCCTGATCGGGGCCGAGGCCCAACTCGTCATCCCCGGCGAACACCGTGATCCAGATCTGGTCGGCCGGGAACCCGAACCCGTCGGTCGAGAGCTCCCATGCGAAGCGCGCGGCCTCGCGCTTGAAGTAGTCGCCGAACGAGAAGTTGCCGAGCATCTCGAAGAACGTGAGATGCCGCGAGGTGGTGCCGATGATGTCGATGTCGACCGTGCGGAATGTCTTCTGGCAGGTGGTCACCCGCCGGCGTGGCGGTGTCTCGACGCCTTGGAAGTAGGGCTTCAGCGGGTGCATTCCGGCGACCGTGAACAGCGCGGATGGATCGTGTTCGGCGGGGACCAGCGAGGCGGACGGCAGCCGCAGGTGGTCGCGCGCCTCGAAGAACTCGAGGTAGGTGCTCCTGATCTCGTCGGAAGTCATCGGCTTGAGCGGCATGGACGTAGTGAGTGTAGGCGGACGGGCGTCGAGGTCGGACCGCTGACCTCAAGGTTCGCGGACGCACCGCCGAACCTGAATGGCGATGCTCCGCCTGCGTCGCCTCATGATCCTTTTGCTCGGCCTGCTCGGCGCTCTGCTCGCTCCCGCCGCGGCACACGCCGACGCGTCGACCGACGCCGGCGGCTTCCGGCTTCAGTCCTCGTCGCTCACCGTCAACGAGAACGCCGGACAGGCCGTGATCACGATCGAGCGCACCGACACGAGCGAGGACGCCCAGATCCGCTACATCACGCTCGGCGACGGCGTCCCGTGCGGCCCGGCCGAGTGCACGGCGGTCGACACGATCGACTTCACCTCGGTCAAAGGGATGCTCGACTTCCCGGTCGGCGTAGGCAGCGAGACGTTCACCGTGCCGATCGTCGATCACGGTGTCTCCAGCGTCCCTAAGACGATTCAGGTGTCGCTGTTCGGCCCCTCGCCGATCGGCATGGCCTCACCCAGCAAGGCCGTGCTGACGATCCTCGACAACGACCCCGTCACCCCGCGCGACCCGCAGAACCCCCTCGCCCTGCCGGTCGCTCCGGGCGCGAGCAACCCGCTGTCCGGCGCGACCTTCTTCGTCGACCCCGAGAGCGAGGCTGCGCACGCCGCGCTCCAGAACCCCGCGCTCGACGTGATCGCGCGGGAGCCCGGCACCGCGCGATTCGGCAAGTTCAGCTTCGGAAACAACGGGGTTCCCGACATCGAGACCGCGGTCTCGCGGTACCTGAGCCGCGCGGCCGTCGAACAGCCGAGCACCGTACCGCTGCTGGCGACCTACCGGATCCTGCACGGGTTGTGCGGCCACGCCTCCGACTCGCCGGCGGACGCCGCCTCCTACCACAACTTCATCGAGGGCTTCGCGCAGGGCATCGGCTCCTACCGGGCCGTGCTGTTCCTCGAGATGGACTCGATCATCACGATGCCCTGCCTCTCTCGCCACGGCAAGGCGGTCCGCGAGCACGAGCTTCAGGACGCGATCAACATTCTCACCGCCGACTGTCCGCACCTGGTCGTCTACCTCGACGCCGGGGCGGCCGACGCGCTCTCCGCTCGCGACGCGGCGAAGTACCTGCGAGCGTCCGGCATCGCAAAGATCCAGGGCTTCTTCCTCAACGCCACCCACTTCGACTGGACCTCCAACGAGATCCGCTATGGCAGCCGGATCTCGCGGATGACCGGCGGCAAGCACTTCGTGATCAACACCGGCGAGAACGGCCAGGGTCCGCTGCGGCCGCGGGACATCGTCCACGCGGGCAACGAGGTCCTCTGCAACCCGCCCGGCCGCGGCCTCGGACCGCTTCCGACCGCCAACACCGGCTACGGCAACGTCGACATGTTCGCCTGGACCAGCAACCCCGGTGAGTCCGGCGGCGGCTGCGTCGCCGGCGCGCCGCCGACCGGCCAATACTGGCCGGCGTACGCGGCGATGCTGGTGCAGAACGCGGACTTCAACGTCCGGTAGCAGGTCACGCGACCGGCGTCTTGCGCGCAGCTTTCCTGCGCCGAACATCCACAGTTCCTGATCGACACCAGGCCACTGCGGCGACCGGGTGAGCCCGTCTTACGATGTCTGCGGTGCTTCGTCCTGCACTGGTGTCCGCCGTGCTCGCATTCGCGTTCGCTTTTTCGGTCGCGCTCGGCCCAGCGACCCCGCCGGCGGCCGCATCAGATCCGGGTGGCTTCCATCTGGTGTCGTCGTCGCTGTCGGTCGATGAGAACGCCGGGCAGGCCGTGATCACGATCGAGCGCGGCAACACGGGTCCCGCCGCGCAGATCCGCTACATCACGCTCGGCGACGGCGTCAAGTGCGGGACCACCGAGTGCACCGCCGTCGATCCCGACGACTTCCACTCGGTCAAGGGAGAGCTCGACTTTCCCGCCGGCGTTGCCAGCGAGTCGTTCACCGTGCCGATCGTCGATCACGGCGTGCAGGACGTCTCGAAGACGATCGAGGTGTCGCTGTTCGGCCCCTCACCGATCCGTATGGCCTCGCCCCACAAGGCGGTACTGACGATCCTCGACGACGATCCTGTCACGCCGCGGGACCCCCAGAACCCGCTGGCGCTGCCGACCGCCCCGGGCGCGAGCAACCCGCTGATCGGCGCGACGTTCTTCGTCGATCCCGAAAGCGAGGTGGCCAACGCGGCGCGGCGCTTCCCGGCGCTGAAGACGATCTCGATTCAACCGGGCACCGCCCGTTTCGGGTCGTTCAGCTTCGGCCACAACGGCGTCCCCAACATCGCCACCGCTGTCTCGCGGTACCTGACCCGGGCGTCGGTGCAGCAGCCGGGGACGGTGCCCCTGCTCGCCACCTACCGGGTCGTGCACGGATTGTGCGGACACGCGTCCGACTCGCGGGCGGACGTGGCGAGCTACAAGGGGTTCATCGACGGCTTCTCGAAGGGCATCGGCTCGTACCGCGCGGTGCTGTTCCTCGAGATCGACTCGATCATCACGATGCCGTGCCTCTCCCGGCACGGTCAGGCCGTCCGCGAGCAGGAACTCCAGTACGCGATCAACACGCTGACCGCGAACTGCCCGCACCTCGTGATCTATCTCGACGCCGGCGCCGCCGACGCGCTCTCCCCCAAGCGGGCCGCCCGTTACCTGCGGCGGTCGGGCGTGGCCAAGATACAGGGCTTCTTCCTCAACGCCACCCATTTCGACTGGACATCCAACGAGATCCGGTTCGGAGAGAAGATCTCGGCCTTTACGGGGGGCAAGCACTTCGTCGTCAACACGGGCACCGACGGCCGCGGCCCTCTGCGACCGCCGGACATCGTCCACCAGGGCAACGAGGTCCTCTGCAACCCGCCGGGGCGCGGGCTCGGACCGCGCCCGACCGCCGACACCGGCTTCACGAACGTCGACATGTTCGCATGGACGACCAACCCGGGCGAGTCGGGCGGCCCGTGCCGGCCGGGCGCACCGAAGACCGGCGTATTCTGGCCCGCCTACGCGCTGATGCTGGTGCGCAAAGCGGGCTTCGGCTCGCGGTAGCGCCGTCCGTCGTCCGCGCGCGTGATCGTCCCCCACCCGACGACGAGCTCGCCGTCCATCAGGCACGCGAGCTGACCCGGCGCCGCGCCGTCGACGGCCTGTGCGAGCTCGATCTGGAGCGTGGTGTGCCGCCCGGGCTGCGGGTCGCCGGCGAGGCGACACTCGAGCGGTCGCGACCGGTAACGGAGCTTGACCCTGTCGACACGGGTGCCGGCGCGGCTCAGCCGCGCATTGCGAATTGCGACACGCGTCGTGCGGAGCGCCGAGCTGGGACCGACGACGACCTCGTTGCGAGCGGCGTCCTTGTCGGTCACGTACAGCGGCTCCCGGGCGGCGATCCCGATCCCGCGCCGCTGCCCGACCGTGAACCGATACTGGCCCTCATGCCTGCCGACTTCGTTGCCCTCGCCGTCGACGATCGCGCCCGCAGCGTCGCCGAGCCCCCCGTGGCGGGCGAGGAACCGGGCGCGGTCGGTGCCGGCGAGGAAGCAGAGATCCTGGGAGTCGGCCTTGCTCGCGACCGGCAGGCCCGCGGCCGCCGCGATCTCCCTGACCTCGGGCTTGGTGAGCTCCCCGAGCGGGAACGACATCCGTTCCAGCGACTCCGGCGACAGCGCGGCGAGCATGTACGTCTGATCCTTGGCGGCGTCGGCCGCCACCCGGAGCAGCGGGCCGGCGGGGTCGCCTGATTCGGCGATCCGCGCGTAGTGACCGGTGGCCAGGGGGCGGGCGCCGAGGCGGTCGGCGACGTCCAGCATCGCATCGAGACGCACGTGTCCGTTGCAGCCCACGCACGGGTTAGGGGTCTCCCCGGCGGCGAACGAGGCGATGAACGGCTCGACCACGCCGGCGCGGAACTCGTCCCGCAGATCGATCGTGAAGTGCGCAAGGCCCATCGAATGCGCGAGCGACCGCGCCTGCGCGACCGCGGAGGCCGAGCAGCAGCTTCGCTCGGCGTCGTTCTCCCGATCTGACCACAGCTCGAGCGTGACCGCGACGGTCTCGCCCGCGCGGGTGGACAGGAGCGCCGCCACCGCGCTGTCGACGCCGCCGCTCATCGCCACGAGCGTCCGTGTGTCCGGCGCCGACGGCGGGGGCACGCTCGCGGTCGCCCGCACGGCCGCGCCCAGAGACCGCGCGAGCGCGTCGGCGGCGACTTCTGCGGCGTGCAGCTTGCCCGGGCTGAGACCCCCCAGCTCGGCCGCGATCTGCGAGGCCCCGATCCGGGCCGCGTCGAGCACCGAGCCGCCTCGGACCAGCGTGACCGCGGCGCTGCCGGCGGCGGTCGAGGCGCCGCAGCCGTGCGCGTCGAACCCGGCGTCGGTCACGCGATCACCCTCGACGCTGAGCGACAGCGCGATCTGGTCGCAGCAGGCACCGCCGTCGACGGTCGCGGTGAACGCCCCGGCGGGGGTCCGGCGGTGTCCCTGTGGCGAGGTCAGGTGATGTTCGAAGGCGATGTCATCCATCGCCCGCGAGGATAGAAGCCCTACTTGGCCGCGAGCGCGTCGTCGACCCGCTGGCTGATCTCGAGCGGATCGGCGAAGCCCGTGATCGTCGTCGCCTGCCGGGCGGCGTCGATCAGAACCAGGGTCGGAGCGGTGACGACGGGAACCTGCTGGGTGATCATCCCGAAGCTCGTGAGCTCTGAGACCGGAACCGCCAGCTTCACGACCTTGCCGCCATGCGTCGGCACCGCGGCGAGCTCGTGTGCCATCGCCTGGTCATCCGAGGCAGCCGCGTTGTAGAACAGCACGGCGACGACCTTGTGCGTGTCGATCGCGTTCTCGATCAGGCTGACCTGCTGGGCCGTGGACAGGGTCTTGGCCGCCGGCTTGGCGGGGGCGGGGTTGGCGCGCGCGACGGTCTTCGCCCGAGCGGCGGGCTTGGCCGGGGCGGCGGTCTTCACCGCCGGGGTGGCCTTCGCTGTGGTGGCCTTCGCCGCGGCGGCGTTTGTCGCGGTCGCCTTCGGGCTGCTCGCCTTCGTGCTCGTCGGCGAATTTGGCGCGGGCCCGGTCGAGGTCGGCGCGCCGAGCTGTGCGTTGGCGGCACCCGAGATCTTGACGGCCTGGTGAGCCTTGTTGATCGCCGACTGGTAGGCGCCGAGGCCCTGCGAGCTGCCTCCCGAGGAGGACGAGCTCGGCTTGAGCTCGACGTACCACAGACCGAACGCGGCCAGGGTCGCGACGAGCAACGCAATCAAGGGTCGGGGGAGGCTTGCCATCACGCCCAATGTTCGGCAGGGACGGCCAGGCCTTTAAGCCCGTCTGGACGGGAACGGACGAACAGGCCCGATTCAGAGGAGTCGGAGGCCCAGCTCGCGCAGTTGCGCCGGGTCGACCGGGGCGGGCGCGCCGGTCAGCGGATCGGCGCCGCTGGCCGCCTTCGGGAACGCGATCACGTCGCGGATCGACTCGACCCCGGCGAGCGCGGTGACGATCCGGTCGATCCCCATCGCGATCCCGCCGTGCGGGGGCGCTCCGTAGCGGAGCGCGTCCAGGAAGAAGCCGAACCGGGCGTTCGCCTCGTCCGGGCCGATCCCGAGCAGCTCGAACACGCGCTGCTGGGTGTCGAGCCGGTTGATACGGATCGATCCGCCGCCGATCTCGGAGCCGTCGAGCACGAGGTCGTACGCGCGCGAGCTGAGGTGCGCCGGATCGTCCAGATCGCCGGACGGCGCCGTGAACGGGTGGTGCGCGGCGTCCCAGCGCTGGGCCGCGTCGTCCCAGAAGAACGCCGGGAACTCGACCACCCAGAGGATGTCGTGCCGGCCTTGGGGGATCAGGTCGAACCGGCGGGCCAGCTCCATCCGCAGCGCGCTGAGCGTCTGACCGACGGTCGTCACCTCGTCGGCGACGATCAGCAGCAGATCGCCGGGCTTTGCGCCCAGGCGCTCGTTTATCGACTCGATTTCCGCTTCGGTTAGGAACTTGGCGATCGGCGAGCGCCATCCGTCGTCCTGCACGAACGCCCACACGAGGCCCTTGGCGCCGTGCTGCTTGGCCAGCTCGGTGAGCGCCTCGAGGTCCGATCGGGGCAGCTCGCGCGGCCCCACGTTGATCCCGCGGACGACGCCGCCCGACTGGAGCGCTCCCGCGAACACCTTGAACTGGGTGCCGGCGAGCGCGTCGGCGAGATCGTGCAGCTCGAGCCCGAAACGCGTGTCGGGCCGGTCGATGCCGTAGCGCGAGACCGCCTCGGCGAACGTCATCCGCGGCCACGGCGGCGGCGGGACGTCGAACCCCTCGCGCTCGAACACGGCCCCCATCACCGCCTCCATGCAGTCGATCACGTCGTTCTCCTCGACGAACGCCATCTCGACGTCGAGCTGGGTGAACTCCGGCTGACGGTCGGCGCGCGTGTCCTCGTCGCGGAAGCACCGCGCGATCTGGTAGTAGCGCTCGAAGCCGCCGATCATCAGCAGCTGCTTGAACAGCTGCGGCGACTGGGGCAGCGCGTAGAACGAGCCCGGTTGGATTCGCGCCGGGACCAGGTAGTCGCGCGCCCCTTCGGGGGTGGAGCGGGTGAGGTACGGCGTCTCGATCTCGAGGAAGTCGCGCTCGTTCAGGACCTCGCGCATCGTCGTGATCACGCGGTGGCGGAGCGCCAGCGCGCGCTGAAGCGGCGTGCGGCGGAGGTCCAGGGCGCGGTGGCGCAGGCGGATGATCTCATCCGTGTCGCCGCCGTTATCGACCGGAAACGGAGGCGTTTCGGCGTCAGCGAGGATCTCGAGTTCGGACACCGCAAGCTCTATCTCGCCGGTGGCGAGGTTCGGGTTGACGTTCTGCGGGTCGCGCCGGGTGACGGTTCCGCTCGCGCTGATCACGTCCTCGGAGCGGAGCTTGTGTGCCTCCTGGTGCGCGGCGGGGGCGTGCTCGGGATGGAACACGAGCTGCACGATCCCCGAGCGGTCGCGCACGTCGATGAAGATCAGCCCGCCATGGTCGCGCCGGCGGTGCACCCAGCCGGCGACGCGCGCATGGGTGTCCGCGCGATCGGCGGTGAGCTGGCGGCACCAGGCGTCGCGATAGTCGTTCGGCCGCGGCCCGTGCTTCACCGCATCCGCTCCGCGCGGAGGATCTCCGGGATCACGTCCTGCACGCCGGTGTCGTGCTGCTCGCCGGACTCCATGTCCTTGAGCGTGGCCACGCCGTTGTCGCCGATGATCGCGACGTACCGGGCGCCGATCCGGTCGGCGTGCTTGAGCTGGCCCTTGAGCGAGCGGCCGGCCAGCTCGAGCTGCGCCTGTAGGCCGGCGCGGCGCGCCTCGAGCGCCAGCTCGAACGCCGTCCGGGAGCCGTCGCGCTTGGCGAGCGCGACGAACAGGTCGACGAGCTCGGGCGCCGGCGGGAGCTCGCGCGCGGCCAGCAGCATCCGCTCGACTCCGGCGGCCCAGCCCGACGCGGGTGTCGGGGGCCCGTCGAGCAACTCGATCAGGCCGTCGTAGCGGCCACCGCCACCGACGCCCGACTGCGCGCCGAGCTCGTCGCTGGTGAACTCGAACACGGTGCGCGTGTAGTAGTCCAGCCCGCGCACCAGCGTCGGATCGAGCTCGTAGCGCAGGCCGGCATCGTCGAGCAGGGCGCGGACAACCTCGAAGTGCTCGGCGTCGTCGGGGTGGAGCCGGTCCAGGAGCTTCGGCGCGTCGCGCATCACCGCCTGGGTACCCGCGTCGCCGGAGTCGAATGCCCGCATCGGGTTGAGGTCGATGCGGTCGCGCACATCCTCGGCGAGCTCGCTCTCGTGCGTGTGCAGGAACGCCGTCAGCTCCTCGCGGTACTCGGCGCGGGTGGCGGGCGTGCCCAGGCTCGACAGACGCAGGCGCGTGCGCTTGACGCCGACGGCCTCGAGCAGCTCGGCCAGGAGCACGATCAGCTCGGCGTCGGTCTCGGGTGCCTCCGAGCCGATTGCCTCGGCGCCGAACTGCCAGAACTGGCGGTAGCGACCACGCTGCGGCGCCTCGGCGCGAAAGCAGCTCGACAGGTACCAGAGCTTGACCGGCTGGGCGAGCTTGTGCATCCCGTGCTCGAGATACGCCCGGCACACCGGCGCGGTGATCTCAGGGCGGAGCGTCAGCGAGCGCCCCCCGCCGTCGTCGAACGTGTACATCTCCTTCTGCACGATGTCGGTGGCCTCCCCCACCCCGCGCGCGAACAGCTCGGTCGCCTCGAACGTCGGCGTCTCGATCCGCCGGTAGCCGGCGGCGCCCAGGATCCGGTCAGCCTCGGCCTCGGCCAGCTTGCGCTGCTGCGCTGATTCCGGAAGGATGTCGAAGGTGCCGCGAGGGGCCTGAATCACCAATCACCGCTCCGCGAGCTCGCGCAGGAACGGGTTGGTGGCGCGCTCGCGCCCGAGCGTCGTGACCCCCATGTGACCGGGATATACGGTCGTCTCGGGCGGGTAGTCGCTCGTGAGCTTCTCGATCGAGGCCAGCAGCGTCGGCCAATCGCCGCCGGGCAGGTCGACCCGCCCGACCGACCCCTGGAACAGGACGTCACCCGAGAACACCGCGCCCTCCTCGGCGATCGCGTACGTGACATGCCCGGGGCTGTGGCCGGGGGTGAAGACCACGCCGATCGTGAGGCCCGCGAGCTCGAGCGTCTCACCGCCGCCGACGGTGTGGTCGGCCTCGTAGCTCTCGAACGGGCCGAAGCCGGGCCACGGGACGTAGTCCATGACGTTCGCGAGGACGTCGACCTCTAGCTCGGGGCAGTAGACCGGAGCCTTGGTTGCCTCGGCCACCGGCGCGACCGCGCCGATGTGGTCGAAGTGGGTGTGCGTGATGAGAATCGCCTCGACGGTTTCGATGCCGAGGCTGTCGAGTGCGCCGAGCAGCTTCGGCGCCTCGTCACCGGGGTCGACGATCAGCGCGGTCGCGGCGTCCTTGCGGCGCACGATGAAGCAGTTCTCCTGCACTGGGCCGACCGTGAACATGCGAACGTCGATCATTTGCGGAGGGCCTGCTGCTTCTTCTGCATCCGACGGCGGTACATGAACATCTCGATCCAGTAGCCGCCCGGGATATAGATCAGGAGCGCGAACAGCGCGAAGATCGCCGCGCTCTCGATCCGGTGGCTCTTCGGCCCCACGAGCGCCAGGAAGAAGAACATCAGCACCGACGCGATCGAGGCGCGCGTGATCGATGCCTTCCAGGTCGGGGGTGAGTTGAGCCGGCGCTCGCGCGCCTCCAACCGGGTCTGCTTCTTCTTATCGTCGGCTGACGGCGGGCGACCCGTTCGACCCCTCGTCTGGATCGTTCCGGCGGCCGTCCCGCGGTGCTTCGTGCGGCGCTTGCGTTTTGTCTGGGCCATGGTGAATGCAGCTTAGTATCCGGAGGTACGGTCGCGCTACTCCTCGAGGGCGTCCTCGACCACCCGTCGGTTCGCGACGGGGAGGCCGTCGGGGAATCCGTCGAACGCGGCCCGCGGCGCGAGGCCGACCAGCTCGGCCCGGCTCGGGGTGGCGTAACGGGCAATAGCCTCGACGACCCGGGCGAGCGGAGTCGCGCGATGGTCCTCGACGTTGGTCGAGACCTGGGCGGCGTCGCGGGCCGCGAGCCACAGGCCGATCGCGCGCACCGACTCGAGCCCTTCGGGGCCGCCGTCGCGGATCAGCGCGGCGATCGACCGGGCGTCCTCGAGGGTCGCCGGCGGCGCGAGCTCGACGTTGAACGCGACGAGCGGTGGACGCGCCGCCACCAGCACCGCGCCGGCGGTCGGATGGAGCTTGTTCGGGCCGAAGTCGGGGTTCAGCTCTCCGGACTGGATCCTGTTCGCTAGCGCCGCGGGGCCGCCGCGGCGAAGCTCGGCCCGCGTCCGTCCATGCGCGAGCTCGCCGTACAGGAACACGGGCAGCTCGAGCTCCTCGCCGAGCAGGTCGCCGACGACGAGCGCCTCCGCGCAGGCGGCACCCCGGTCGTGCGGATCGAGGTAGACGATAGGGGCGACGTCGATCGCGCCCACGCGGGGGTGGATGCCCTCGTGGGCGCTGAGGTCGACGTTGCGGACGACTTCGGCGGCGCCTTCGAGTACCGCGTTCGCGAGTTCGCCCGGTTCGCCGGCGAGCGTGAACACGCTGCGGTGGTGATCGGTGTCGGAGTGGACGTCGAGCAGCCGCGCATCGAATGCGTTGGCGATCTGCTTGATCGCGGCCTGGTCGCGCCCCTCGGACACGTTCGGGATCGCGAGCAGCGCCACGCCCGAGTCAATCGAGCACGTAGCGGCCGCGGTCGAGCACCGTTTGACCGTCCACGTCTAGGCTCGCGTCGACCACCACGACGTCGAGATGGATCGGGACCGAGACGGTCCCGCCGATCCCCGCGCTCGCGCCGAACGCGACGTGCACGGTCCCGAGGATCTTCTCGTCCTCGAGCACGTTGCCGGTCAGCCGCGCCCGGTCGTTCGTCCCGACGCCGAGCTCGGCCAGGTTGGTTCCGAGCTCGCCGTGGGCGAGCAGCAACTCGATGAACGCGGGCCCGAGCCCGCCGTCGGCCGCGACGATCCGGCCCTGGGCCACCGTGAGCCTGGCCGGGTCCACGCTGATCCCGAGCGGGGCGACGCTCGACGCGACCACGGTGCCCTCGCCATACGCCGGCGCGATGAACCCCTCGCCGCAGGGCAGGTTCCCGAACGCGCCCGGCGCCCCGAGCTCGCCGTCGTCGGAGATCCCGGGCCGGCCGTCGAGCGCAAGCTCGAGGTCGGTGCCCCGCGGGCACGTGACCCGCGCGCGCGTCCCCGAGTCGAGCAGCGCCGCCACGGTCTTGGACCGCGCCGCCATCGCGTCGAAGTCGACCGCCATCACGCGGGCGAGCATGTCCTCGGTGACGCCGGGCATCGTCGCGCCACGAGCTCCCCGATCCGTGGCGCGCTTGCGCGCGCTCGTGTGGCTCAGCGACCTGCTGGTGGGCGCGATGAACACGTCGCACGCCGCCAGCGCCGCCGCCACCGGTTCCGGGGGCTCGGTGCCGTCGGTAGCGCGCTCGTCCATGACGATCAGCATCGCGTCGGCGCCGGCCGCCGCGGATTCATCGCGTAGCGCGTCGCCGATCGCCCGCGTCGCCCGATCGACCACCACCACGACGTCCTCGCCCTCCTTGACCGCGAGGCACCGTCGCACCACGGTCTGGACTGCAGGCCCAAGGTCGCTCATCGCCGCTGGATCATATGGGCGCCGCCTCGCGGACCGCCCCCGCCCCCCGCGGGCTACACTCGCGGGCGCGCCGGAGTAGCTCAGTCGGTTAGAGCAGCGGAATCATAATCCGCGTGTCGGGGGTTCGAGTCCCTCCTCCGGCATTGTGTGATGAGTCGGGACATGCGTCTCACATGAGTCGCGTCATAGGTCTCAGTTTGGGGAGCCGGGCCAGCGGCCGGGTTCTTTGTTTTGGTTGCGCCAGTAGGTCTTGTTCGGCTCGATTAGATGGACTGAGAGGATCTCGCCGGTTGGTGAGGTCGGCGACGGTGACGTGGTACTCGTCGGCGAACGCGAGGACGCGTTTGCGGGCGTGGGCGGCGCCGACGCCGAGGTGGTGCATGCGGCCGGCGCGGCGCAGGCTCATCTTGCCTTTGGTGTGGAGCCGGTCGTAGCGCAGGCGGTAATGGCCGTGGGCATGCCGTTGGTGGCGGGGATCGCTTTCGGGGTGGCTCGATAAGCCGCTCCGGGTGTGGTGCGGTCCAGCGCGCGGTGCGGGCGGCGCTCGTTGTAGTGCTCGCGGAACGCGTCGAGCTGGCGCTGCAGCTCGGTGATGTCGCAGGCTGGTGGCCGGGCCTTGAGCCAGCGCTGCAGCGTCTGGTGGAAGCGTTCGGTCTTGCCCTGTGTTTGCGGGTGCCCCGGGGATCCGTTCTTCTGGCGAACCCCGAGCAGCGGCAGGACGTATTCGAACGCGTTGCGCCCGCCGGTGAGCCGGGAGGTGTAGACGCTGCCGTTATCGGTCAAGGTCGAGGCTGGTCGGCCGTGCTCGTCCACCACATCAAGGAACACGGCGACGACGTCATCGCCGGTGACCGGCCGATGAGCGGTGCAGGACAGCAAGAAGCGGGAGTGGTCATCGAGCCAGTTGAGGACCTCCACATCAGTGCCAGCGGCCAAACGCCAGTGGATGAAGTCCGATTGCCACATCTCATTCGGCTGGGCAGCCTGGAACCGCAAGTACGAGGAGCGGGGTCGCTTGCGCGGCTCCCGGGTGATCAACCCTTCCTGGTGCAGGATCCGGCGGATCGTCGAGGTCGGGGGTGCTCGCAGCCCAGCTTGCTCCAGATGCCAGGCGATCGTCACCGGCCCGGCGTCGAGTCCCTCGGCGCTGAGCTGGCCGCGCAGAGCGATGACCCGCTCACGGACCTTCTCAGAGGTCTGGGCCGGGTTCGTTCTCGACCGCCGCGAGCGAGGCTCCAGAGCGTCCAGCCCGCCCCGGCGGTAGAGAGCGAGAAGGCGGTGAAGATGGCGGCGAGAGAACCCCTGCTCAGCAGCGGACTCTGCGACAGACAACTGGCCAGAGGCGACGTTGAGAACAGCAACGCGGGCACGGGACATGCCAGCGACTCTCGCCCGCCCCCCAGACAGGCCCGCACCGGCGATCGCCGCTCCGGCACTCGCTCCGCTCGCGCCTCCGCGACGACCGCCGGTCTAGGTGTGAAGCTCCTGTGTCAAGGGCCCTCCTTGCGAGATGGTGGCGCGTGGGTCACCGATCGCTGTCAAGGGGTGCCGCTGCGCGGCTCGCGGTGCTCGGCCCTGTCGGGCCACCCTTGACCGCGCGGCGACCGCGCGGGGTGTCATGCAGCCAGGAGGGGCTGGGCGGGGAGCTGGGGTTCCAGATCGCGGATCATGCGGCGGTAGACGACATCCGAGAGGTGGCGTTTGAGGATCCGGCGAGCCTCCTTCTTGGTGTGACCGCGGGTTCGCGCTTGGGCGTAGATCGCTTGAGCGCGCGGTTCGCAGCGCAGCTGGGTGATCGCCATCAGGTGCAGGATCCGGTTGATCCGTCGGTTGCCGCCGGGGTTGTAGCGATGGCGGACCGGTTCGCCGGGTCCCTCCGCGGTCGAGGCAGGCAGCGGCGCTGATGCGTTGAAGCGCGCGAACCCGCCCTCGGTGAACCGGCGGGGGTCGCCGACCTCGATCAGCAGCTCGGCGACCGACCGGGTCGAGAGGCCGCAGAGCCGATCCAGGGTTGAGCCGCTCGCTCGCACGAGCGCGCTCAGCTCGCGGCAGACCGCCTCTCGTCCGCGTCGAGCGTGGCGATCCGGACTCGGTACTCGTCCAACAGCCTGAGCCGCAGCGCGGTCGGTCGGTCATAGCGCCGGCGACGGTTGCGGTCAGCGAGCGCCGCCAGCCTCGGCCTGACCGCCTTGCTGTCGGGCAGCTGCTCGCGCAGCTCCAACGGGAGCTCGCAGAGCATGTTCTCGGCCTCGTTCACCAGGTGCTGGCGGCTTGCGAGGATCGACCGGCGCTGGTTATGCCACAGCGCCAGCAGCTCGTGGCACTCGTCCGGGCCGCTGTCTTGCCCCGCGCGCTTGAACGCCCTAGGCAGCAGCGGATGCGCGAGCGTCTCCCGCGCGATCCGCTCCGAGTCCAGCGCATCGGACTTGCCGCGCTGTCGGGCTCGGTCAGACCGTGGCGTGCGATTCGCGCACACGTCCCGCACGTCATAGCCGCGACGGGCGAGGAACACCGCCGTGTGACGACCCCAGCTCGAGGCGCCCTCGACCCCCCACCGCGCGATCGGTCCGAACTGCCGCGCCCACGCCTCAAGCGCACGGTGCCCATCGCCCGACACACGGAAATGCTCGCCCGCGAGCAGCCCACCGCGGGGATCCACGACCGTCGCCGACAAGCTCCGCTTATGCGGATCGACCCCGACCACATTGCCCGCTTGATCGGGCGTCAGCAACACGCTCGACGGACCCGACCCTCGCCTCCTAGACACGATGCTGAACCTCCACTACGGTTGATTGCGGACCCGGTCGACAACGTCCCGGTCGGGATCGGCGCTCCACGAGATCGACGCTCCTATCAGGTCAGACCGGCTCCTCGAAGACACGGACCGAGGCCGACACTTCATCCAAAGGACACCAACGGGTCCAGACCTATGACGGGTCAGACCCCGGTCCGTTCTTCGACCCTAACGCCGACCGTCGCCAGCGCGGGCAAAGCACATTTCAACACCGGGACCTATGTCCCGACTCATGAGGGACCTATCACCTGGGACATATGTCGTGAGCCCAGACATCGAAGCACCCGACGTTGGGGCGTTGCCGGCCTCCTGCTGATCGTCGCCGGCACGGAGCATCGCAGCCCTGATCCGGAAAGACTGCTTCTGCGCCGGGGGCCGCAAATCCGTAGATCGCCGCAGCGGGCTTCGCCTGGTCACCGATGCCGATCTCGGGGCCGAGCGGTTTGATGGCGTTAAAGGAGGTGAACTGATGCCGAACAAGTCCGTTGAAACCGGCGCCCACGTAGGTGACTGGATTGAGCCTCATGGCGTACACGGCCAAGCGTCGCGGCGAGGAGAGATCATCGAGGTGCTCGGCGCCGAAGGACACGAGCACTACCGCGTGCGCTGGGATGAGCAGCACGAGTCGATCGTGTACCCAGCCGACGGCGTGATCGTTACACCGGGTCCCGGCCGGCGCCGTCGTGGCGCGGGCAACCGCCGGGCGAAATAACCGTCACGGGCGCTCCCTTCACGCGTGCGCGCGGTCCCGATCGGGGACCCGGCCGCGTTGGAGAAGACGAGCTCACGATGAGCACGAATGCTGACCACGCCGGCCGCACATGCGGGGCCAGGCGACCGGCGTGCTCAATCACGGCCCTGGTCGCAGGAGGGAGGGCTACGCAGCGGAGGTCGGGGCTCGATCGCGGTGGTCGTATAGGCCACCACCGCGAATACGGTCACGCCTAGCTGATTAGGAGATGCCGCTGCGTACGGCTTGGACGGCTGCCTGGATGCGGTTCTCGAGGTGGAGCTTGGCGAGGATGCTTGCGATGTGGTTCGCGACGGTATTCGTGCTGAGCGAGAGGTCCTGCGCGATCTGGTGGTTGCTGTTGCCGCTGGCGAGTTGGGTGAAGATCTCGAGCTCTCGCTCGGTTAGGGCCGCGCGGATCGCGATCGCGGTGCTACCGCTCGTCTTGACGGGGAGGTCTAGCTCGCGGATGCGCTGCAAAAGCTTTCCGGCAACCTGCGGGGAGAGGACAGATTCCCCAGCCGCGGTGGCTTTGACAGCGCTGATGATCGCGTCGGGGGGCGCGGTCTTGAGGATGTAGCCGCTGGCGCCGGCGATGATCGCCTCGACGACTCGGTTCTCTTCTGAGCGGGTGAGCACCAGTACACGCGACGCGGGCGCGAGCAGCCCGAGCTGTTCGATCGCCTCGACGCCCGAGATTCCGGGGAGGCGCAGATCCATCAGGACGACGTCTGGGTGCACGTCGACAACGGTCTCGATGGCGTCCTCTCCGTTGGCGGCCTCCCCGACGAGCTCGAGGCCGCCGTTGGAGAGCGCTTGCGCGATCGCGCCGCGGATGAGCTGCTCATCGTCGACCAGCACGACGGTAGTGGGCGGTTGCAACTCCGCGCGGGGGCTGTCTTCAGTCTGCATGTGTACGCCTCCCGATCCCCGTCTTCTGTGGACTCTACCCACGTCCCCAGCCTCCGACGCTTCGAGCCGACGAGCAGTGCGCAGTAGTTAGATCGAACCCCGGACCGGCCCGAAAGTTGGTTCGCTCGAACCATTCACAGCGTCGCCGTTGCCGCCTAGGATGGAACAGCTGGTTGTATTCAGCAAGGCGTCGCGACCCGACCAGTCAGGCCCAGCGCCTCCTAAGCAGTTCCACGGGTCTGGAGGCTCGGATGAGCATCGCCATCATCGTTCTCGTTGTCGTCGCGCTACTCAGCATCGGGTTCAAGGTGCATCGAAAGCGTCGAACCGGCTCATTCTTCTGGTGGAGCGGCAAAGACCGCCCGAATACGTAGTCGCCGATCTCGTCGGCGAGTTTGGTTCTCCGAAGACCCGAGGCGACAATGGGGCTCATGAGCGAAGACCGGGTAATGAACGAAAGCGGTGACCCTAACCCGGTCAGACGGGATCCGAAGTCGGAGGAGTCCTTCGACCCGCTCGCTGAGAAGGAGTCCTTCGACCCGCTCGCTGAGATCATCACCGGCGAACTGCTCGCAGAAGGTCCGCTCGGAGATCGGCTTGCGACAACCGATGGTGTCCGTGGCGTCGCCGAGCTGATCGCCGCTGCGGTGCTGGATCGTTTCGTGGTCCGTCCCCGGCCCGCGGAGCGTGTTCACGGCGACGTGAGTCGAGGGGCCCCAGCCGGCTCGGGCGTGATCTTGGAGGTCCGGGACCTGTCGGTTGTGTACGGCACCAAGACGGCCGTCGACGGCATCAGTCTTCAGATGACCCGTGGTGAGATCTTTGGTCTTCTCGGTCCCAATGGGGCCGGTAAGACGAGCACGCTGAGCGCGGTCGAGGGACTGATCACGCCGCGATCCGGGGGGGTGTTCTTGGATGGGGTTGACATCCGACGCCATCCTTCGCAGGCGAAGGCCAAGCTGGGGGTGCAGCTGCAGGCGACCAGCTTCCAGCCGCAGCTGACGATCAAGCAGATCGTGAGGTTGTACGCGGGGCTCTACGGCGTCCGGCTGTCTGACCGCGAGATCACTGCGGGGCTGCAGGAGATAGGGCTCGAGGGTGAGGCGAGCAAGCCGTTCAAGCAGCTCTCAGGCGGGCAGCAGCAGCGCCTGTCGCTGTACGTCGCGGTCGTCCACGATCCTGCGCTGTTGCTGCTGGACGAGCCGACGGCTGGTCTCGATCCTCAGTCCCGTCGTCAGCTCTGGGGTCGGATCGAGCACATCCGACAGCAGGGCGGGAGCATTCTCCTGACCACTCATTCGATGGAGGAGGCAGAAGCCGTTTGCGATCGCGTCGCGATCGTCGACCACGGCGCCCTGCTCACGTGTGAGACACCGCAGAACCTGATCGCGAAGCACAAGGACGACCCCGACGTACGCAAGGTCGCCCACGGCGAGGTGACCCTCGAGGACGTGTTCATCGGACTCACTGGGAGCGAGATCCGTGACTAGCTCTCAGCCCGCCTCCGGACCGCCGCTTCAGCTGGTTGTGAGCTCGCTGCTGCGGGCGGACTTCGCCGTGCTGCTGAAGAGCCGGCGGGCCCTGCTGATCAGCGTCATCTTGCCGATCCTGATTCTCTTCTCGACGAACTCGAGCAAAGCTACGAAGAGTTTCGGGGGATCGCTTTTCATCATCGGGTTGGCGATCGCGTACGGGCTCGTGGCCAACTCGATCCTGGGCTACGCGCTCGCGGTGGCGCGAGACCGCGAGCTGGGCGTGTTCCAACGCCTGCGTGTCACGCCCGCCCCGACCTGGACGATCATGACCAGCCGGCTGGCGATGCAGGTCCTCGCGAACCTGGTGATCACGGTGATCGTCGTGATCGTCGGCACTCGAATTCACCACGTCTCACTGTCGGCCGGCACGTATGGACTGGTGCTCGTGGTCTCGATCGTCGGCGGTGCTGTCTTCCTCAGCATCGGGCAGGCGCTCGTCGGCCTGGTGAAATCCGCCGACAGCATCAACGCCGCCGGACGGGTGCTCGTGCTCGGCCTCGTCCTGCTCTCATCGCTGGGTCAAAGCGGGACGCTCGGCAGCGCCTGGGAATCGATCGCGCGCTGGTCCCCCGTCGGCGTGGTGATGACGCTATTCGCCGCAGTCCTCAACCTGTCTGCGTGGGACACCAACGATTCGCTCGCTCTGCTTGCCTGCGGCGGGTACATCGTCGTGTTCGCCGCCATCGGCATCCGGTGGTTCCAATGGGACGCTCGATGACGCGCGATCACAACCACCGCTCTGAACGCCGGGCACGGCCGGACGCCTACTCAAGAGACCTTGGACGGCATCTCGGCGCCGCTCCCGGGCGCGCCAATGAGCGCGGGGGCCTTGTCAGTGTCCATGCGCAGGGCTCCACCCGTCGAGCAGTGCTCGGTAGTTAGATCGAACCCTCCGCGAGCCCGAAAGTTGGTTCGCTCGGACCATTCACAGCCTGGCCGTCGCGGCGTAGTGTCGAGCAACTAGTTGCTTCAGTAAGAGATTGGAGTTCAGGATGCTGGGTCAGCGGGCGAATCTGCGTCCGTATCGCGAGGAGTTGATCCGTGGGGCGCGTTCACCGTTGCCAGGGGCCTTGGTCCGCCTTTGTGTCATCGCGTGTCAAGTGGTCTCGGTGTCGACGCGTGTAACACACCAGTGATCAAGGAGAGCCGGCCATGACAACCCTTTCGGAGCGGGTCGCAAGTAGGGTGAGTCACGTCGATCCGGGAGCAGCGTCGTTGGCTGCCCGTGGCGTGGACTTGATGAAGACCTACGGCAAGGGCGACGCCGCGGTCCGTGCGTTGGACGGCGTGTCCGTCGAGTTCGAGCGTGGCCGCTTTACCGCGGTGATGGGCCCGTCGGGGTCGGGGAAGTCGACGCTGATGCATTGCATGGCGGGGCTGGATCTGCCGACGTCCGGGCGTAGCTTCGTGGGCGAGCGGGAGATCGCGTCGCTGGATGACGCTGGCCTGACCGAGCTGCGTCGTGACCGGATCGGGTTCGTGTTCCAGTCGTTCAACCTGGTTCCGACGCTGACCGCGCGCGACAACATCACGCTTTCGGTCAATCTGGCGGGGGGCAAGCTTGACCGGGAGTGGTTTGACTATCTCGTCGAGGCGCTGGGGATCGCGGATCGGTTGTCGCACCGTCCGGGTGAGCTGTCCGGTGGGCAGCAGCAGCGGGTTGCATGCGCGCGAGCCCTGCTTCACCGGCCGGAGTTGATCTTCGCCGATGAGCCGACAGGCAATCTCGATTCGAGCGCGTCGGCCGAGGTGCTCGAGTTCCTCCGCCGGTCGGTGAGCGAGCATGGCCAGTCGATCGTGATGGTCACGCACGATCCGCGGGGGGCGGCGTACGCGGACCGGGTGGTGTTCCTCGCCGACGGCGCGGTTATGGGAGAGCTCCACTCGCCCACGGCCGACTCCGTGCTCGAGCAGATGATGAAGCTCGGGAGGTAGAGATGCGTAAGGTGACCGTTACCGGTCTGCTGGCCCGCAAGCTGCGCCTGGCGCTTACGGCGCTGGCGATCGTGCTCGGGGTTACGTTCGTTACCGGGACGTTGGTGCTCACCGACACCCTCAGCCACACGTTCACCACGCTGGTCAGCGGTGCCTACCAGCACGTCAGCTTCGAGATCCGCGGTAAGGCGGAGTTCAACAGCAATACCGCGGCCGCTGAGGAGGGCACCGCCGGCCGTAAGCCCGTTCCTCAGTCGATTGCCACGGCGGTTGGCCGGCTGCCTGGAGCCGCGTATGTCGCCGGGTCCGTGAGCGGCTACGCCCAGTTCGTGGCACCCGACGGCAAGGCGGTCGGCAACAGCGCCGCGGCGCTCGGTTTCTCGTTCGACCCCAACCGGCAGCTGTCGTCTCTGCGGCTCACCGAGGGTAAGGCGCCGATCACCGCCCATCAGGTGGTGATCGACAAGGCGACGGCGACGAAGTACGGCTTCAAGGTTGGTGACCGGGTGCGCGTGCTCCTATCCGGGCCGCCGCAGACGTTCACGATCTCGGGAATCGTGACCTTCGGGAGCGACGACAACCTGGCGGGATCGACGCTGGCCGCCTTCTACCTGCCGACGGCCCAGGCCTTGTTCCAATCGCGCGGGTACTACGACACGATCGATGTTCTGGCCAAGCCCGGGGCCGACAACGTCCAGCTTCAGCGGGCGATTGCCAGGGTTCTCCCGCCGGGCGTGCAGGTGGTCAGCGGTCAAACCGTCGCCAACGACCTGTCAAGCGCGGTGAAGGACGAGCTGTCGTCTTTCCGGACGGCGCTGCTTGTGTTCGCGTTGATCTCCCTGTTCGTCGGCGCGTTCACCATCTTCAACACGTTCTCGATCACCGTCGGGCAGCGGACGAGAGAGCTGGCGCTGCTGCGGGTCGTGGGAGCCAGCCGGCGACAGCTCTTCCGCTCGGTTCTGAGCGAGGCCGCGCTGGTGGGAGTGAGTGCATCGGTGATCGGGCTGGGAGTGGGAGTGCTGGCGGCGCTGGGGCTCAAAGCGCTGCTGGGGGCGTTCGGGTTCACGCTGCCATCCGCGCCCCTGGTGTTCGAGCCCCGCACGGCGGTCATCGGCATCGCGGTCGGGGTCGGCGTGACCGTAGCCTCGGCGATCGGTCCGGCCCGGCGCGCGGTCCGGATCCCACCCGTGGCGGCACTGGTCGAGAGCCGCGAGGACGAGGGTGAGTCGCTGCGACGACGGGTGAGCTTGGGCGGCGCCGTCGCCAGCGGTGGCATCGCCGCCTTGGTGGCGGGGTTGGCCGCGCCGGCGATCGCTCTGGTCGGGCTCGGCGCGGTGGCCATGTTCATCGGTGCCGGCATGCTCGCGCCGATCGTGGCCCGCCCGATCGCGGGGACGCTGGGGCGACCGCTGGCCGCCCTGCTCGGCACCCCGGGAAGGCTGGGACGAGAGAACTCGATGCGCAGCCCACGGCGTACCGCCCAGACCGCCGCCGCCCTGATGGTCGGCCTGGCGCTCGTGTCGACGATCGCAGTCATCGGCGCGTCGCTGTCCAAATCGGGGGCCACCAGCGTCGACAACGCCCTCACCGCCGACTACATCATCACCTCAGGCTCCGTGAGCAGCTCGGCGCCCGCCGTCGTCTCCCGGATCCCGAGCGTGGCGACGGTCTCGACCGTCTACCAGGGCCAGTTTGAGCTCCGGGGCTCACTGCAGAGCTTGACTGCCGTGACCCCGGCCGACCTTCCGCGGACGGTCCACCTCGCCCTCACCGCTGGGAGCGGCGCTCCCGCGTTGAACGCCGGGGAGCTGCTCGTCGACACCACGACGGCGAGCGCCAAGCACCTCTCGGTGGGCTCGGTGGTGCCGGTCAAGTTCGCCCAGACTGGGGTCTCGACGATGAGGATCGGCGGGATCTTCAAGGCCAACCCGCTGATCGGCAGCTATCTGACGGGTGCCGGCTTCTTCCTCTCGCACTTCAACAATCCGCTGCCGACCGCGATTCTGGTAAGGGCAGGCCCCGGCGCGAGCGATGTCGGGAAGGGCCTGACCGACCAGCTCGCGGCATACCCGAACCTGAAGATTCAGACCCGCGCCCAGTTCCAGCAGTCTCAGCAAGCCCAGGTCAACGAGTTGCTCGGACTGGTCTACGTACTGATGGCACTGGCCGTGGTCATCGCCCTGATCGGGATCGTCAACACCCTGATGCTGTCGGTATTCGAGCGCACCCACGAGCTCGGCCTGCTCCGCGCGGTCGGCATGAAGCGCCGGCAGGTCCGGGAGATGATCCGCTCAGAAGCCGTCATCATCGCCCTGTTCGGCGCCGTCACCGGCATCATCATCGGGACCGCACTCGGAGTCGCCTTCGCGGTATCCCTGAAGCAGCAGGGCGTCACCGAGGTCGCCATCCCCTTCGCCCGCCTGATCGGGTTCCTGGTCCTAGCCGCGCTGCTCGGCCTCGGTGCCGCCAGCTGGCCGGCTCGCCGCGCCGCCAAGCTCGACGTGCTCGCGGCCATCGCAACCGAGTGAGACGCGCGTATGCGAGATCGTCACGAGGAGGAGCCGACCTCGGGCTCGAGACTTGATCGCGCGTGTCGTGCAGGTCGTCGACCGGGCCCTCGTCGGCGACGAGAGGAGCCATACCGTAGGAGCTGACTGCCCGCTCCAGGACGACGAGAATCGGACAATCTCGGCCACGCTCTTGGCGGGCAACTGTATGACTGGTTCGCTCGCATGAGACATGCCCCGGCGTCGCCAACCAAGGGGACGAGACTGGCGCCGCCCTCGTCGCCGGTGCACTCGCTCGGTGAACTGGGCGGGAAAGCGATTGCGATGGTCGGAAAGACTCGGCAGCGACGTTTGCGGGACTGCTCAGCCGCGCGATCTCGAGCTCATCTGAGCGCCGGGATCACCTCGGCCGCGAGACGCTCGAGCTGTTGCGCGTCATCGACGAGCGGGTTGAGCAGGATCAGTCCCGCGCCGGCGTCCGCCACCGCACGGATGCGAGCGGCGCACACCTCGGGGGGGCCCCGCAAGGATGTGTTCCGACCAGCCGCCCCGACCGTAGTGTCGCGTGAGCGCGTCCTCGAGTCGCTGGCGCCCGAGCTCCGCATCGTCCTCGACGTGGACGTAGACGCGCTTGCCGATCCGGAACGTGTCGGGCTCACGCCTCTGCGCGCTCAGCTCTTCCCTCACCACCTTGACCTGTTCGGCGAATTGAGCCGGCGTCTGAGAGCCGGCGCCCATGAATCCGTCACCATGCCGGACCGCGCGCCGCATCCCCGCCGGCACACTGCCACCGAACCAGATCGGCGGGTGCGGCTTCTGCACCGGCTTGGGCTCCATCGAGGCGCCCTGGAGCTTCCACAACCGCCCGTCGAAGTTGATCTCGCGCTCCATCCAACACGCTTTCATCAGCGCCAGGGCCTCGTTGAAGCGAGCAACGGGCCTGTCCGCTTCGATGCCAAAGGCGCCGAACGGGCGTCCACGGCCGCCGGTCGCGACACCCACTTCAACGCGGCCATGGCTGAGGCAGTCGAGCGAGCTGATCGCCTTGGCCAGGTGCAGGGGGTTGTGCAGCGGGAGCACGAACACTGCACAACCCAGCCGCAGCTGCTCGGTGCACGCCGCGGCGTAGGCAAGCGTCTGCAGCGGCGCAAGGCTGCCCGCCGCGCCGATCACCTGCTCCTGCGCCCAGGCACTCTCGAACAGCCCCAGCTCCTCGACGCGGCGCAGGTGCGCGCGGAAAGCGTCATCGTCGAAGCGGCTGTCGCGAGCGTATTGCGGGATGGAGATCGCGAATCGCATGAGCTCAGGGGACGAGTGGTGTTCAGGCTAACGCGGCGGCGGCTCTGCTGCGCGATCCGCCCGCGCAACCATCGCCGTTGAATCCTCTCGCAAGATCCACAGTCCGCGCCCGAAGGGCGGCCGGACCCTCGACCGCTAGGAGGGCCGTCGGCGTCGCCCGGGTGACGCACCATCGGTAGGCGATGGTGGCGCCGTCGACAAGAACGACGGGGAGTATTCCTGTCGGGGGCTGGCCGCGGCCGCCGCGACCTGCCTCGTTTCGTCCTCCGGGGAGCCCGACCAGCGATCGCCGACTGCCGCTCATCGAGGCGAAGCAGTGACCTGCTGTCCGTGCCAAGCAGGGCGCTGCTCACCGTCCTGGAGATGATTGTCGCAGTGTGAAAGCGGGCCCCGCGTAGCTCCGTCCAGCTGAGAGCGGAAGTGTGATCTGCCCGACTCAGACGCGGCGAGAGTTCTGCCTCTGTGTGCTGCGTCCGGTTATGCGCTGTGGTGGACCGTGACCGCGCGTTTCCTGGCCCGCGTGACGAGACGCAGCACATAAACGAGCCACTTCCGCGCGGCCCCCGCAGTCGCGCTCGTCTGAGAATGCGGTGGAGCCCGACTGCGGTCCGGCTGGTGGTTCGCAACGGCCTTCGCGAGCGTGACCCTGTAATCCCCGCGGTTTGGCTGGAGGTCATCCCGTCGCCACGATGGTTGGAAGGATGGCGCTTCTGCGTCTGGACCCAAAGCAGCGATCTCGGCCCGCGTCCGAACAGTATTTTGGGGATCTGAGGGACTAGGTCCTGCCGGTCCGCGGTCTGCTGGCCCCCCGCGCGCGACGCGCGCGTGCTGCAGTTGTACGTTGACGCGCCCCGCGGCGGCACATAGTCTGCGCGGTCTCTACCGCGTGACACCGTCCCGCTTCCCGGACGGGGATAGGAGTGGCCGTGCTCAGCTGGCGCAACTCGCTTCGGAGTCGGATCGCAACCCTCGGCCTGTGCGCCGCGGCACTCGCCGCCGTGATCGCACTGACCGGTGGGGCCACGTCACGCGCGGCCGGCGGAACCGGCACAGTCCAGACGTTCACCGGATCGTTTTCCGATGGCGCGACGTACGAGATCCAGCTGCCCGCCGTGCAGTGGAACGGCACGCTGGTGCTCTACAGCCACGGCTACGTGACCCCAGGTTCGGCCAATCCGGCCCAGGACGTCGGCGATCCATTGACCGGGGGTTGGCTGCTCGATCACGGCTACGCGCTCGCCGGCTCCTCGTACGCGACGACCGGCTGGGCGATCCAGCAGGCGATCCCGGATCAGATCGACACGCTCAACACGTTCGACGCAATGTTCGGAAAGCCGACCCGCACGATCGCCTGGGGTCACTCGCTCGGCGGAATCATCACGGCCGGACTCCTGCAGGATGACCCCAACCGCTTCACGGCCGCGCTTCCGATGTGCGGCGTTCTCGCCGGCGGCGTCGGCACGTGGAACGAGGCGCTCGACTCCGAGTTCGCAATCCAACAGCTGATCGATCCGTCACTGCAGGTGGTCAACATCGCCAACCCGACCGCAAATCTCGTGGCGGCCGAGGGTGCGGTCGCGACGGCCCAGCAGACCGCGCAGGGTCGCGCCCGGCTCGCGCTCGCGAGCGCGCTGGGCGATCTGCCCGGATGGTTTACACCACTGAGTCCCGAACCGGCGGCGAGCGACTTCGCCACCCAGGAGGCCAATCAGTTTGAGTGGCTGACGCAGGTCGACGGTCCGTTCGTGTTCGACTTCAGAGCCGAACTCGAGGGCCGGGCGGGTGGCAACCCGTCCTGGAACACAGGCGTCAACTACTTCAAGCAGATCAGGAAGTCAGTCGACTACGCCGAGGTCAAGGCGCTCTACGCAGCCGCCGGGCTGTCGTTGAACGCCGACCTCAAGACACTGAACTCCGCGCCGCGGATCAGCGCCGACCCGAACGCAGTCAGGTACCTGGAGAACAACATCGTCTTCAACGGCCAATTTGACGGCCGCCCGGTGCTGACGATGCACACGACCGGCGATGGGCTGGTCGTCAACCAGGACGAGCAGGCCTACAGGTCAGCCGCTGACAGGGCCGGAGACCAGCACCTACTGCGCCAGATCTTCGTGTCACGCGCCGGACACTGCGCCTTCACGCCGGCCGAGACGGTGACGGCATTCCAGACGCTGATCGACCGCATCAACACCGGTCACTGGCACTTCGACACCAGCAGCCTCAACGCCAACGCAGCGGCGCTCGGACCTCAGTTCAACGTCTTCAGCTCCGGTTCCCAACTCGTTCCCACAGCTCCTGCCTTCACCGACTTCAGGCCGACGCAGTTCTTGCGTCCGTTCGATCTAGCCAATCACGGCCACGGCAATCACGGCCGCGGCGATCGCGGTTACAGCAACCGCGGCCACGCCGAGGGGACGCACGCCAAGCACGGCCTAGGCCGGGGACACGGCGGTTGACGCGAGCAGCGGCGGTTAGTCGGACACGCGTCACACGAGCTTGCCGGTATTGGCGCCGTCAAACAGCATGTTGACGGCGGCCGGCTGCTGCTCGAAGTTCTCGTGCACGTGGACCCGCTGAACCAGAAGATGCCCGAAGCTGTGCGGTCTTGGCGGCGGATCAGCCTCGTTGTGACCGGAGATCAGTCCGCACACGACCACGCGGGGACGAAGGTTCGGACGCGCGATGATCGCCTCCGTGACCGCGCCGCCGACGTTCTCGAAATCAACGTCGATCCATCTCCAGTTGCCGCGCCGAGGCGTCGCGCTAGCTCGATGACCGGTAGTCGGCGGCGGTGTCGAATCCGAGCTCATCGGTCAGCAGCGCGCACTTGCGCTCACCGCCCGCGATCCCGACCGCGCGGGCGCCGTTGATCTTCGCGATCTGGCCGGCGACCGCCCAGGCGGCACTCCCGGGGAGGCTGCTGCTCTCCGCACGACCCGGCAGCGACCACTTGGTGTGAACGATGCCTGTGCAGTCGGGAAAGGAGGGCTGCGCGAGCACGGGCGGTGGTCGACCTGCTCGTCGCCAAAGGCAGAACCCGGACCGCTTCGCCTCGGTGAGCGGTAGCAGACGCCGTCGCTGGTCTCGCTCCGGGATGGACGACACGGAGCTGGCCGCCTCGCCAACCGGCCAGGTGCGCGGCAGTAGAGCCCGCCAGCGGCCGGCGACCATGCCCGGGCATCACGCCGGCGGCAGTCCACCGAATAAAGGCCGCCGCTATCCCGCGGATCTGCCCACCGTCGACGAGATCATCGCGGTCATCCTCCGAGCCGGAGGCGACCGGTTACGGCCGGCGGATGCGCGGCCTGATCGTCGTGCCGTGGCGGGCCGCATTCCGATCCATGAGGCGCTCGCACTGTCCGAGACCGACCTCAACGTCCTCCGATGTCTTGAGACAGGCTCAGGTTCGGGCAGACGCGGAGCGGGCGATAGTGAGGTACCAGCAGCCACCCGCGAGATTCAGCGCCCCAAGAAGCAGAAAAAAGGCTGCCCATCCGTAGACGCCGTACGAGAGGCACACAACGCCCGCGGCGACCGCGATGCTGCCACCGAAAATGCGCGTGACCCCAAAGCCGCGGACGTGGCGGTACTCCCATGGCGCGATCAGGCGTTGCATGCCGGGTCGCGGAGGAGATAGCCACCACCCGCGCAGACCTTTGGGAGCGGTGTTGTCGTTGGCTGCGTTCATCGAGATGCCTCCTATGGGGCCGTGGCCTCGGCCATCCGACCACGTATCAGCATGATATCATATCAATAGCTCGCTTGTCAATGGTGCTAGACCTGACGCGCCGAGGGAGATAGCGCGTCGCTGAGGGTGACCTACTGGAGGCGGACGGACCGCTGCCGGACGTCGGAAAGTGCCGAGCGGAGCTGCTTGCGGGAGCTGATCCCGAGCTTGCCGAACGCCTTGGTCAGGTGCCACTCCACCGTGCGCGGGCTCAGGAACAGCTGGGCGCCGATCTCAGGGTTCGTTTGCCCACCTGCGGCTAGGCGCGCGACCTGCACCTCCTGGGGGGTCAGCTCGTCGAGCGTCTCGACCGTGCGTTTGCGCGCCGTCTCGCCCGTGGCCTGCAGCTCGCGGCGGGCGCGCTCGGCGAACGCGTCCATGCCCATGTCCGAGAGCATCGTGTACGCGGCTCGGAGCTGCTCGCGGGCGTCGACGCGACGGCGCTCGCGCCGCAGCCATTCGCCGTACAGGAGGTGCGTGCGGGCCAGCGTCGCGGGGGTTTTGACCTGCGACAGCCGTTCGATCGCCTCCCGGTAGAGCCGCTCGACGGCTTGTCCCTCGGCTAGCATCGCCGCCGCGCGCGCATAGGTTCCGAGCGCCCAGTCCGTGCCGGCGGCATGCGCAATCTCAGCGAGTTGGGCGAGCGGACCGGTCGCGCGCTCCGCCTGGCCGCTGCGCGCGGCAGCCTCGATCAGCTCCGCCAGCAGCAAGATCGCCGGCCCCAGCCCGCCCGCGGCCGCGGCGGCCCGCTCGGCCGCGGCCAGGGCATCCTCGTAGCGGCCGAGTCCGTTGTAGCGGATCGCGCTGCCCCAGTCATTGGCAGCGAGGAAAAGCCCCTCGCCGCGTTGCAGCACGTCCTGCCGGCGCTCCTCGATGAGCGCCACCGCCTCGGCGTCCCGTCCCCGCCAGTTCGCCAGAACGATCGAGGTGCGCAGCGTGACGTGACTGCCGGTGGCCTCGAGCACGGCGTCCGACTCGGCGGCCAGCGACATAGCCATTCCGATCCTCCCGGAGAACAGCTCGACGAGCACGCGGTCGGTGAGCGCGACGGGCAGCGCGGAGAACGCGCCGGCGCGGCGCGCGAGTTCGAGATGGCGCGCGGTGAGCTCGTCCCACGCCCCATCATCGGCCAGCGCCCGGGCGATGCGGCAGGCCAGCCACAGCCAGCGCAGCTCGTCCTCCTCGGAGAGCCGCTCGTCACGGAACGCGCGCAGCGCGACCTTCAACGCCGGCGCCCCCCCAACGTAGCCCTCGCGGGTGAGGAGTGCGAGCCCGTCCAGCAGCAGGTCGCAGGCACGGGTCGAGGGCTCCCAGTCAGCGGCCAGAACGGCGGCGGCGACCTCGCGCGGATCGCCTCCACGCACCAGGCGGTCGGCCGAGAGGGCAGCCGCGAATGCCTCGAGGTATGCCTCGCGAGCGAGCCTGGAGTCCAGCGGCTCGAGCCGCTTCGCCGCCTCGAGCAGCAGAGGGGGAGCGTCGCGGCCGCGCGTCATCGCGAAGGTGATCTGCGCGTGCAACAGCTCGGCGCGCGCTTGCTCGAGCTCGTCCAAGGGTCCTGCCGTAGCGACCGCCAGCAGCCGCAGCGCCGCGTCGTTCGCGGCGGCCTGGTGCTTGCCCTTTGCGGCCAGGAGCGCACGCTGTGCCCGGCGCCTCGGATCGGGCGTCAGTTCGACGGCGCGCTCGTGAAATGCCGCCCCCGCCGCCAGGCCGCCTCGCGCCCGCGCTCGGCCGGCCGAACGCTCCAGCTCGGCGGCGACCTCCTCGTCGAGCCCGGCCGTCGCGTGCGCGCGGTGCCAGGTGCGGCGATCGGGGTCGATGTCAGCATCGGTGGCTTCGGCCAGCGCCCGGTGAACGCGCTGCCGCTCCTCAGGCGCTGCCGCCCGCTTCACCGCCGAACGCACGAGCGGATGATCGAAGCGCACCTGCGCGCCGAAATCGACTAGTCCCGCGGCGGCGGCCGGCGCAGCCGCGTCCGCCCCGATGCCGAGCTCGGCGGCCGCCCGCCACACCAGCACCGGATCCCCCAGCGGTTCTGCCGCGGCGACGAGCAGCAGAAGCCGCGTCGAAGGCGGCAGCGGCGCCAGCCGCTCCCGGAAGCTCTGCTCGATCCGCTCCGACAACGCCGGGCCGTCGGACATCCAGAACCCGCCCGCGAGCTCGGCAGGCGTCAACCGGCGTGGCAGCTCGAGCAGCGCCAGCGGGTTGCCGCGCGTCTCGGCCACGATCCGATCACGCACGCGCTCGTCAAGTGGACCGGTGACCACGCTCGCGAGTAACTCGTGCGCGTCACGGTCATCCAGCCCGCCGACGGCGAGCTCCGGCAGCCCCGCGAAAAGCTGCTCGCCGCTCGGCTCGCGCACGGCGAAGACCAGCCCGACCGACTCCGCACCGAGACGGCGCGCGACGAACGCCAGCGCCTGTGCCGAGGCCGCGTCGAGCCACTGCGCGTCGTCCACGATGCAGACAAGGGGCCGGTCTTCCGCGACGTCGGCGAGCAGACTCAGGACCGCGAGGCCGACGAGGAAACGATCCGGCACATCGCCGTCGCGCAAACCGAACGCGGTGCCAAGCGCATCGCGCTGCGGGCCGGGAAGGAGCGCGACGCGATCCAGGAACCGCGCGCACAGTTGCTGCAACCCTGCATACGCGAGCTCCATCTCCGACTCGACTCCGGCCGCCCGGGCGATGCTGCACCCCGACGCGTGCTGCACCAGGTACTCCAGCAACGCACTCTTGCCGACCCCGGCATCCCCGTGCAGCACCAGCGCCCGGCTCTGACCCACGCGCACACTCGCCACCAGCTGTTCCAGCGCCGCGCACTCGCTGCGCCGGCCAAGCAGCCGCCGCGCGGAAACGGTCGTCGACATCGCCCCGCCAGCGTAGGGGCGGCTCCCTCCGTTGGCAACCCCGGCGCCGACGCCCGTGACCCCGGGATCGGGGACCCCCCGGGGGTGTTAACCCGGGTGTCCACCGGACGCGACGAACAGGTGCGAAGAGCACGCTTCATGGCATGACCAATGCGAAGACCGATCGAGGTCTTCCTACACACCAGGAGGTAGCCATGAGCGCCACTGAAGAAGGCATCACAAGCCGCGACGCGAGCGTCGGGCGCGTCGACATGAAGCTCGAGGTCCAGATCATCCCCGTCTCCGACGTCGACCGATCCAAGGAGTTCTACGAGCGCCTGGGTTGGAGACTCGACGACGACGTCGCCCCGATGGAGGGCCTTCGCATCGTCCAGTTCACACCCCCAGGCTCGCCTACCTCGATCACGTTCGGCCAGGGACTCACGACCGCCGCGCCCGGCTCGGCCGAAGGCGGGCTGATCGTCTCCGACATCGAAGAGGCACATGACGAACTCGTCAGCCGTGGGATCGACGTGAGTGACATCTGGCACGGCCCACCGTTCCCGGTCGAGGCGCGGCAACCCGGCCCGGACCCCGAACGCACCAGCTACGGATCGTTCGTGTACTTCACCGATCCCGACAGCAATACGTGGCTGGTCCAGGAGGTCACGACCCGGCTCCCCGGCCGGATCAACGCCACCGAGACGGCCTTCGCATCCACGGCGGACCTGGAGAACGCGCTTGGGCGTGCCGAGGCCGCCCACCGCGAGCACGAGAAGCGCACCGGGCGGTCGCACCTGTTCCACCGGTCCGACCAAGCCGAGAACTGGCTCGACTGGTACGCCGCCTACATGGTGGCCGAGCAGGCCGGGACGGACCTGCCTTCGTGACGGTCCCGCGCTTGCCCCGGCCGCCGCGGCTACGGCAGCCGGGGCAACGCGGCTCCGATGCGGATCGACCGTCAGACACTTCCCGGAGGAACCTGAAATGAGCACAATCGACAGCAGCACTGCCCGCCACAGCACCGGCTCCGAAGCGTGGTCCCCTTCCTGGACACATCTCCACCTCGACGGCCGCCGGCACCTGGTCGGGTGAGCCCGATGGACTTCCTTGTCGAGTTCGAGCTCAACGTTCCCAAAGAAATTCCGGTGTCCGAAGTCACGGCGCGCGATGACGCTGAATCGGCCGCCGCAGCCAAGCTCGTGGACCAAGGACACCTAATACGGCTTTGGAGGCGGGACGTCGCCCCCGGCGAGAGCCGACCGATCGGCTTATACCGCGCCGAGAGCGAAGCCGACATGGACGGCCTGTTGCGTGCGCTGCCGCTGTATGAGTGGATGCGCGTCACGGTCACCCCCCTGGAGCCCCACCCCAACGATCCGGCGGTGCAGCAACGCGTTTCGCCTCACCGTCAGGAGGAAGGCGCGAGCAGTCACGTTCCCGAACCTCGCCTCACCCAGGTGTACACCTTGGAGGCCACTCTCGCCCCACCGCTGGAGCTCGGGGAGACAGCCCAAGGCCACCGGCGAATCGTGCCCCTGACCGGCGGGACATTCAGCGGGCCGGAGATCAGCGGCAAGCTGCTCCCAGGCGCCAGCGCCGATTGGCAGATCATCCTCCCGGACGGCACCACGCTCGGCGACATCCGCTACACGCTGCGGACCGACCGCGGGGATCTCCTCTATGTCCGGTCACGCAGCATCCGTCACGGCAGCCCGGAGGTGCTCGCGCGCCTCGGGCGAGGTGAGGACGTCGACCCCGGCGAGTACACGTTTCGCACCTCGACCCGGATCGAGACGGCAGCCCCCGATCTCGACTGGCTGAACAAGGGCATCTTCATCAGCGTCGCCGGCCGCCAGGCCGCCGGCGTGATCTACGAGACCTACCTCGTCGGATGAGCGCAGCGTCTGCACGTCGACGGCGGACATTGACCGCCCACGCCCGCTCGCTCCATGCGATTGCTCAGGCACAGTGGCCCGCGAGCAACCCCACCCATAACGGCCACACATGCGAAAGGAAGGCACCATGCCATTCGTCAAGGTCGGAACGGAGAACACCGCCGACATCGAAATCCACTACAACGATCACGGCTCCGGCGAGCCGATCGTCCTGATCCACGGCTACCCGCTGGACGGCAACTCCTGGGAGCGCCAGGAGCGGGTGCTGCTCGCGAACGGGTACCGCTGCATCAGCTATGACCGTCGGGGCTTCGGCCAATCCAGCGCTTCGACGACTTCTTCGCCAACTTCTACAACACCGATGTGCTGGCACCGGAACGGATCGGGGATGCAGCCCTTCGGGCGAGCTTCAACGTCGCCGCCGGAGCGTCCCCGTACGCATCCTATGCATGCGTCGACACATGGCTGACCGACTTTCGCGGCGACCTGCCCAGTATCGACGTGCCGACACTGGTCGTCCACGGCACCGCGGACCGAATCCTGCCCTTCGACGCGACGGCCGCGCGACTCAGAGACGAGAACCTGATCGCCGACCTCACGGTCGTCGAGGTCGAGAACGGCCCGCACAACATCGGCTGGACCTACCCCGACGAGGTCAACGCCGCGATCCTCGAGTTCCTCAACGGCCAAGCCAAAGCCGACACCGCGCCGGCCGCAACCGCGCCGTTGCCGGCAACCTCCGCCTAGCGGTCGGGGCGAGGGTGGCCGCCATGCAGCCGCCACCCTCGCCCGCCAAGGGAACGCTCACTAGGATCGGCGGATGATCGACGAGAGCACCGAGTTCCGCGCCCGCGTCGCGCGACACCTGCGCGAGGAGACGGTCGTATGGCTGACGACCGTGACGGCGTCCGGCGCGCCGCTCCCGCGGCCGGTGGGGTTCCTATGGGACGGCGGCAAGAACGTCTCCGTGTACAGCCAGCCCGGCGCACGGATCCGCAACATCGGCCGCAACCCGAAGGTCGCGTTGAACTTTCGCGGCGATACGAACGGCGGCGACATCGTCGTGCTGTCGGGCACGGCCGAAGTGGACGAATCACGCCCGAGCGCCGCCGAGGATGCAGCATGGGTGGCCAAGTACGCGACTGAATGGGAGCGCTTCGGGATGACCGCCGAGTCGTTCGCGCGGCACTTCAGCGTCCCTGTGCGGATTCGCATCAGCGCCGTCCACGGATTCTGAGCGCTGCACCAGCCTCGTCGCCCGCGGCACTCCATCCTCCTCGACCAAACGCGCGACCCTCCCGGGTGGAGGATTGCCGCGTCAATACGCGGCCATCAGTGCGTGCTCGCAAACCGTCCGCTTTGGCCGAGCTCTCCACAAGCGCTGACGGTCGGGAGCCGATAGGACGGTCTGATCGGCATGAGTACGAGCCTCATCAGCATCAAGGACGTGGCCAGCGCGCAGTTCGAGTTCCGGGTCGACGACTGGGTGGACCGTTCCCGCCGAGCGCGGGAGCTGGCGCTCAGCATCAACGGTTACGAAGTCTCGCCGCGGCCGCGCGGGTATGCCTGCCACCGGCCCCGGTGGGTGTGGGTCGAGGCCGACCCGGCCGGGCGCAAGGTGGCCTGGAGCGACTTCCGGCTGCTCGTCCCGACCGACGCGCTGACCCCGATCACGCTGCACGTCGCCAACGCCGGCGCGTGACCGGCTGCCGCCGGGCTGCCCGGTGGTCTTGACCGTCTGTGGAGCCGGCTAGCATCCGCGACCATATCGAGCCCCGGTCTCTGTCGGGGACTCGTCGCCGTGGCGGGCCTGCTACTAGCGATAGGGGTCGCGGTGGTGGTCCTCGTCCTCGTCAATTCTGGAACTGCCCACCATCCCCGCCCGGTCGCGGTGCATGTCGCGGCGCCTCCTCCTCCGCCACCCCGGCCACCGGCTCCGCCACCGCGGCCCAAGCCGCGTCCCACCGACGAACCCTGGCCGCTGTACGGCTACAACCTTGCCCGCACCCGCTTCTTCGCTCACGGCGCGAGGCTCGACCCGCCGCTGCACGTCGGCTGGAGGTTCCACGATGGCGCCCTGCTCGAATTTCCGCCCGTGATCTACGACAACACTTTGTACTTCGAGGATGAAAACGGATGGGCGAGCGCCCTCAGCTCGACCAACGGTCGCCTGATCTGGCACCACAGGATCGGAACGCTGGCCGCGGCCTCCCCGGCCCTCGACATCCCGCACAAACTCGTGTTCTTCACGCTGCTCTCGACCAGCCCCGGCGCCCGCGCGCCGGGCAATGGCGCGGTCGTGGCGCTGTCGATGACGAGCGGGAAGGTCGCGTGGTCTCACCCGCTGCCTGCTGGCAGCGAGTCCTCGCCGCTCGTGCACGGCCTAAGCGTGTTCCTCGGTGACCAGGGTGGCGCCGTGCACTCGTTCAGGACCTACGACGGCCACCTCAACTGGACCTTCCAGGCCAGCGGGGCGGTCAAGGGCGGCGTCGCCTTTGCCCACAACACGATCTACTTCGGCGACTACGGCGCTCACGTCTACGCAGTCAATGCCGCCAATGGCCGCGAGATCTGGTCGGCCGCCGGCGGCGACAGCTTCTACTCGACGCCCGCGGTCGCCTTCGGCCGGGTGTACATAGGCAGCACGAGCGGCGCGGTGTGCGCGTTCTGGGCGAACTCGGGAACAACCTCGTGGAGAGCGTCGACCGGGGCTTACGTCTACGCCTCGCCGGCGGTGGCCGATGTTCCCGGCCTCGGGCCCACGGTATACATCGGCTCCTACGACGGCCACCTGTACGCCTACAGTGCCGACACCGGAGGCATGCGGTGGAGTCATGGCGGCGGTGGGCGGATCGACGGTTCCGCCACCGTTCTGGGCAACGTCGTCTACTACTCGAGCCTTGGATCCAACACGACTACGGGCCTCGACTGGCGCACCGGTAGACAAGTGTTCTCGTTCCCCGACGGCGAGTTCACTCCAGTCATCGCCGACGGGAAGGTCGTGTTCCTGATCGGGTACTCGACGATCTATCAGATGGTTCCGGGGCGCTGATGAGTTGGTCCGCAGCGCCGATCTTCGCCTCACGTCCTCAGTAGTTCCTTGTAGGCGCCATGTACCGCCGCGAGGCGCAGTCGTCGCGAGCCGCCCCACAGGTTGAACACGGCCCGCAGGTGAGGCTTGTCGACGATCACCACGGGGTTACGTGAGTCGAGCGCGCTGACGATCGCCTGAGCCAGATAGTCAGGCGACATGGCCTTCTCCGGCGGGACGCCACCGGTCGGTCCCCACTCGTGTTCTTGATCGAGCTGATCGGTCCGGACATCACCGGGGCAGACGGCGCACGCGCGAACGCCGCTGCCGGCCAGCTCGTGCCAGAGGACCTCGGCAAGCCCGACGAGCGCAAACTTGCTCGTGCAGTACGACGCATAGGATGGACCCCCGAACAAACCGAGCTCCGACGCGACGAGCACGATCCTCCCGTACCCACGCTCGCGCATTCCCGGGAGCACCCGCTGCGTCAGCCACAACGCGGCCCCCACGTTCACTCGATAGCTGTCCTCGAAGTCCTGGACGCTCACGTCTTTCACAAAGTCACGCCGGAGGACTCCCGCGTTGCTGACCAGCACGTCGACAGGACCAAGCGCGGCCTCAATCTCGTCAACGGCGCGCACACACTCTTCTCGCTGAGATACATCCGCCGCCACCGCATGACACGAACCATCCAGGTCAGCGGCCACCGACGCCAACCGGTCCGCGTCCCGCGCGACGAGGCCGACGCGCGCCCCATCCGCGTGAAAGCGCCTCGCGGTCGCCAAACCAATACCCCTCGAAGCTCCCGTGATCAGCACCGTCCGTTCAGCAAAACGCGCCATTCCCGGACACTCCCTCGAAGTCGTTGGTCCCCCGGCCGCCGGCGGGGCCGCGGACAGGCAGTCTGCCAGAGAACCCATGCCGCCCCCCGGCGGCCCGGGGCGGATCGGTGACCGCTACATCGTCGAGGCGAGAGGCGGATCGACGTCATCGTAGATGCGAGCCACGGCGAGCTTGCCGCTCTCGCCCCGAACGTAGACGCCAACCCCAGCCTGCGGCGGTAGCTCCGTCCTGCCCCACCTGACGACGTTGTACTCCAGAGCGCACGCGTGCTCGTCGTCGGTGACCGCACAGTGCTCGAGCCCGATGCCGCCGCCGTTCGCAAACAAACGCTCATAGAAGGCACGCAGGGCGTCGGGGCCGCGGTGAACGGGCTTTCCGCCCGCGGGCTCGGGGGCGTACCCGTCCGGCTCGAATGCCGCAACGATCGCGTCCGCATCGCCAGCCGACAATGCCCGCTGGTACTCGGCCACGACACCTGACTCGCGCAGCTCCGGATCGGCCTGCAGCAACGGCGGCCGGTTCGCATGGCGGCCGGTCAGCGGCCAGCTGCTGAAGTACAGCCGCAGTTCGTCGATCTGTCCGTCGGGCTCCTTCTCAGCCATGATCGCGACGGGAAGGCTGACTCGTCCGCTCCCACCCTCAACGTGGAGGATCACCTCCCCACAGCCGCGTCGCCCCGCGCGGATGACGTGCCCGAGGTCCTCGACGGAGGCGTCGGGCCGGCTGAGGCGCTCTCTCGTTTCCACCATGAACCTGGTGAACGCCGCCACGCCCCTGATGCGCCCGCGAACGGGGTGGTGCAGCTCGGGCTCGCCGGCGAACGACTCGACCAGGGCATCGAGCTCACCCGTCATCAACCCGTCGAAGAACGGCACGGTGACAAGCTCTCGGTCCCACTTCTCCTGCAGTTGCTGGAGCACCGGCGCGGAGAACAGCTCGGGGAGCCACGGCATCCGGCAAGCATCCCACACCCAGTCGAGCGGCTCCCGCGCTCTCTCGCTGGGTAATTCCCTGCAAAGACCGGTCCCCCCGCCGGCGGGCCTCAGTCCTTGTACGGGTCGTGAACGTCGCGGCCCGCCATCGCCACGCCGAGCGGACGCAACGTGTGCTTGACGCGGATCGAACCGGCATGAGCCGCGAGGACGTCCGGCAGGCGCTTGTACACCTCCGGCGCCTCGTCGGCGCCACCACCGACGAGGACGATCCCACGCTCGCGCAGCCGGGCCTGCACGGCGGGCCAGTCAACCTTGCCCGGCTTGAGCTGCTCCGCGACCCACACCTTCCGCAGGCGGGCGCTCGGGTGCTCGGGGCAACGGTGGTCGGGTGACCCGAACAGTCGCCCACAGTCGCGAGCCGAGCACTCCCAGCGCTTGCGTCGGCGAATCCGCCCGGCCGCCTGTGTGCGGCTCATGATCCGGCCGGCGCCGTGCACCGTCGAGAACAGCGAGTCCTGCGCCTCCGCGGACTCAACGCCCTCGAGGATCACGGATTCGTCGCCCATCGAGCCGCCGACGAAGCCCTCCTGTCCCGGTCTCGCCGGCGTGCAGCCCTTGCGGATCACCCAGCAGATCCGCCCCAGGTGCTCCTCCTGCCACGCGAAGTTGTGGTGATTGTGTACCTCGTGCACCGCACTCGCGGACAGGATCTCGAGCACCTTGTCGACGACCACATCGCGACCGGCGTAAGCGTACTCACCGGCGAGCTGCATCGCCGCGACGTAGGCGTCGCCGAGCTCGGTGCCGAGCTCGAGCAGCACCGGCGGCGAGTCCATCTCGCCCTCGGTCGCGTGGCCGTCGAACGGCAGGCCCTGCGCGAGCGCGAGGAACCCGGACGCGGTCTTGTGTCCAAAGCCGCGCGAGCCGAAGTGAACGCCGACCCATACCCGACCCAGCTCGTCCTCCATCAGGTTGACGTAGTGGTTGCCTGACCCGACGGTGCCGAGCTGAGACTCGGCCAGACCCGCCAGCCTGCGCTGCGGCTCGAATTCCGCGGTGCGGATCTTCTCCAGCACTGGATGCCCAACCCGCTCGCGTGCCGGCACGCCCATGCCGAACGAGACCCGCTGCGTGATCTCGCGCATGAGCCGATCGACGCCGCCCAGCGCGTCGAGGTCCTGGCGCGTGAGCTCGGTGCAGATGGCCTTGTTGCCACAGCCGATGTCGTAGCCGACGCCGGACGGCGACACATACCCCTCGTACGCGATGGCGCCGCCGATCGGCTGGCTGTACCCCGGGTGGTGGTCGGCGCACAGCACGCCGTGGTCGGCGTCGCCCGCCTGCATGCAGCGCTCGAGCTGCTTCAGGCTGCGCTCGTCGACCGGGCCGAACGTCTTGATGTTCATCGTTCCGCAAATCGTCCTTTGTGTTTGCCGTTTCGGCAAACACAAAGGGCGGCCATTCGGCCGCCCTGGTTGTGAGTCGCGTCCTGCGCCAATTTTCTAAGCGCGCACCCCTCGCTCGTCTACCAGCCCGTCAGCTCAAGGTCGAGTGCCGGTTCGCCGGCGCCGAGGCCGGCGGCGCTGTGTACGGTCGCTACGAGGACCGCCGTGCGGCGCGGACTGAGGTTTGGGGCTCCGGGGGCTGGGACCGCGAAGGTGGTGGTCGAGTCCGAGTTGGCCGACGAGTTGGGTCACGTCGCGGCGCTGGTCGGGCGTGAGGAGCGTGATCCCGACGCCCTTGCGGCCGGCGCGGCCGGTGCGTCCGATGCGGTGGACGTAGGTTTCGCTGTCTTCGGGCGGGTCGAAGTTGATCACGTGCGAGATTCCCTCCACGTCGATGCCGCGGGCCGCGACGTCTGTCGCAACGAGGGTGTCAACGGCGCCGGCCTCGAACCGGGCCAGTGCCTGCTCGCGCTGGCGCTGTGACTTGTCGCCGTGCATCGCCGCCGCCTTGACGCCGTACGCTCCGAGGCGCTTGACCAACCGATCGGCTCCGCGCTTGGTTCGAACGAACACGAGCGTGAGCTCACGATCGCGACCGAGTTCCTTGACGAGCGCATCGACTCGGTGCTCGTGCGCTACATGCACGAACTTGTGCTCGATCTCCTCGCTTGCGCGCCGGGCGGTCGGCCCGTGCTGACGGATCACCGGGTCGTGGGCGTAACGCTCGGCAATCCGCCCGGCTTCGCCGTCGAGGGTGGCGGAGAAGAACAGCGTCTGACGCGCCGCGGGACAGGCGCCGACGATCCGGTCGATCGCCGGACGAAAGCCCATGTCGAGCATCCGGTCGGCCTCGTCGAGGACCAGCATCCTGACGTTGTCGAGCGTGAATGCGCCGCGTGCGAGCAGGTCCTCGAGCCGCCCGGGGGTCGCGACCAGCACGTGTGAAGCGGCAGCGTCCTTGGCTTGCTTGACCAGCCCGACCCCGCCGTAGACAGCCGTGACGCGCAGCGCGCGCACGCGCGCGATTCCGCGGATGTCATCGACGATCTGTGTCGCGAGCTCGCGGGTCGGTGCGAGCACGAGTCCCGCCGGTCTCGGGTCCTCGGCCCGGATCCGCTCAACCAGCGGGATCCCAAACGCGAGCGTCTTGCCGGAACCGGTGGGCGACTTCGCGATCACATCGCGCCCGGCGATCGCGTCGCCGATCACGGCGCGCTGGATCGCGAACGGCTCGGTGATCGCAGCCGAGGCAAGGGAGCCGATGACGGCGCGCGACACACCGAGACCAGCGAACGATTCTGTTGACATGCACAACTCCTTGGCGGCGCGAGAGGGCCGCGGACGATTCGGGAGGCGATGGCCGACCCGAACCGCTGCGTGCGGAACCTAAGCAAGCTGCCTCGCGGCCGACGAAGGCCGGTCGCTCGCACCAAGGTAGCAGCTCGGGTGCGCTTGGAACGCCGGCTACAGGACCCAGAACGCCACGACGGCGTACTGCAGCGCGGCCGCGACGATCACCAACAGGTGGAACAGCTCGTGGTAGCCGAACACCGTCGGCACCGGATCGGGGCGCTTGTGCGCGTAGATCACCGCGCCCACGCTGTAGAGAATTCCGCCGAGCGCCAACGCCCCGACCGCGGCGATGCCGAGACGTTCCAGCAGCTCGGGGACCGTGACGAGCGCGATCCAACCGACCACGACGTACGTGGCCGCGCCCAGCCAGCCCGGGGCGTCGATCCAGACCAGCTTGAACACCGCCCCGGCGAGCGCCGCGGACCACACCGCGATCAGGATCACCGTGCCCAGCGTCCCCCGCAGCACGAGCAGCCCGAACGGCGTGTAGCTGCCTGCGATCAGCACGAAGATCATCGTGTGGTCGAGCCGGCGCACCCAGCGGCGAGCGCTCAGCGTGCGCCAGTCGACACGGTGATACAGAGCGCTCGTCCCGAACAACGCGGCGACGCTCAGCGCGTATACCGCGACCGCTACTCGAGCGCGCGCGGAACCCGCCTCGAGCACCAGGCCAATACCAGCGAGCAGCGACACCGCGAAAGCCCACTGATGCAGGACGCCGCGGAGCCGCGGCTTCAGGCTCGGATCAAGACTCGCAGCTTGCATCAAGGCCGAGATTGGCAGATGTCGGCCTGTTGTTGGCGCCAGAGGCCTCTTGTCGGCGCACGGAGCGGTCAGGCGTCGGTCTCGGTCGCCTCCGCGAGCCGCAACGCGGCGAGCCCTGAAGGGCCGATGTCCGCGAGCTTTGTCGCCCGCACTCGCCGCGTCGACAACCATGCGATCAGCCCACCCAGCCCGGGCACCCAGATCGAGATCGCGTGATACACGAGCACGGCGCCGACCGAGGCTGTCGCCGGAAGGCCGTAGAGGACCAGCGCGCCGGCAAGGCCCGCATCGAGCACGCCAAGCCCCGCAGGAATCGGAACCGCTGTTGCCAGGTAGCCGATGCAGTACGCGATCAACACCGCGAGGAAGCCCAACCGATGACCCGTCGCGGCGCACGCAGCCCACAGGGCGGCAACGTCCAGGCAAAAGAAGCCGGCCGCGCCGATCAGCCGCCAGGCCGGATTCCTCACCGCCGTCCAGGCACCCTCCAGGCCCGCGGCGACGCCGCGAACGGCCTTCGGAGTCCGCTCTCCGAAGCGGCGACTCGCGAACACGACGATCGCCGCTCCCGACAGGACGACAACGGATACGAGGATTGGTATCCCGGTGTGGCTCAGGTCGAGTGGGCCATCCGGCACACCCGCGAGCAGCAGCGCACCGGCCACCCCGTTCACCGCGAACCCGAACGCGGTGAGCAGACACAGCAGCGCGGCGCAACGCCCCAGTAGCTGCCGGGTACCGAGTCCGCCGTCACGCATGAGCAGGCCCGTGGCAGCAGCCGAGGTGATGTTCCCGCCGGGCAGCACGGCCCCGGCACCCATCGAGATCCACGCCACCCGGCGGCTGGTCGCAGCCGCCGACTCCGGGAAGAAGAAGCGGAAGACGATCACGTAACACAGGCACGATCCAATTTCCAGCGCGACCGCCACCAGCGCCCACGTGGCGTTCATATCGCCGAGCTGGTGAAGCACCTTGCCCGGCGCCGCGACCCAAACAAGCACCCCGACCGCGACCGCACCGACGATCGCCGTCGCCAGTCCGCGCAGGGCTCGCGATCGCGACCCTCGATTCCCTGCCCCTACGAGGTGCTCATCCGACATGGAGGCGAGGATCTTCCCGCATCTCCCATAAGTCAACCGTCAAGCACGTCCGAGGCACGGGCGACACACGCCCGAGGAACGCTGGCCGGGGCCGATTGGCGCTGACTAACGCGTCCCGCGCTCGCGGGCCGCATAAATGATCGCGGAGGCGGCGGTCAGGTACTGGGTGAGTTCGATCCCGTGCTCGTCAGCAGGTCCGGGATCGGCGCGAGCGTCTCGAGCGCGGCGCCGACGTCGGCGTCGACCTGCTCGCGCTGCCTGACCGGCAGATGCTGAACGGAAATCCACGCGCCGTGTGCGCGGGTACCGGCTGACGCCCTCGGGCGGGGAGCGTCTGGCGGTACGATCGGATGCGCTTGCTTGAACTCGACCTCAACCTGACGGGCGAGCAGGCGCTGGCCGAGTGTCAGCGACGCGGCCTCGTGGTCGCCAGCCGGCGCGAACTCGCGGGCCGCGTTGGCAGCAGCCACTGGCATCTGAGGATTCCGGGCAGGGCCGGCACGCTCGAGCTAAGCGAATGGCAGGGCCGCGCCTGGGTCAAGGTCCACCCCCTACGCGAGGGCGCCTGGGCCGCCGCAATGGCCCGGGAGCTCGCCCACCACACGATGCCGGCGCAGCAGGAGCCCAGTCGGGTCGTCGGTGCAGATGCGCGGGGCTCCGAGACGGCGCGATGAGTTCGCGGTAACCGGCCGGTCCTAAGGTATGGCGGGCGCACCGCGCCGTCGACGACGACCGCAGCCGAAGCCCATCGGCGAAGAACAGAGGAGGTCACGATGCCCGATCACACGATTGCGACTCGCGAGGAATGGCAGGCCGCCCGCGCCGACCTTGCCAAGCTCGAGGCCGAGTACGCCAAGCTGGGCGAGAAGGTCACCGAGCAGCGCCGCCGGCTCCCGTGGGTTCCCGTGGAGAAGGAGTACGTGTTCGAAACCGAGGACGGCAAGAAGACGCTCGCCGATCTGTTCGACGGGCGCTCGCAACTGCTTGCCTACAACATCATGTTCGGTCCCGACTACGAGCTGGGGGCCTGTCCGGGCTGCTCGAACCTCGGAGACGAGCTTGGCGCCACACGCGTGCACCTCAACCACCGCGACGTGACGCTGATCTGCTTCTCGCGTGCGCCAATCGACCGGCTCATCGCCTACAAGGAGCGGATGGGTTGGGATTTCCCGTACGTCTCGACGCACGGCACGGACTTCCCGTTCGACTTCGGATTGGCGCTCACGCCCGAGCAGGTACAGGAGATACCCGAGGTGAAGGCGATGATCGACGACCCGCCTGAGTGGCTTCAGGCGTGGGGGCGACAGATCGGAGCCAAGCTCGACGACGGCCTGCGGGAGGGGCCGAGCTTCATCGTGTTCGCTCGCGAGAACGGCAACGTGTACCACACGTATACGGTGATGGCGCCCGATCAGTTCGTCGCCCCCTACCATTCGTTCCTGCTCAGACGAACGCCAAGAGCGCAATCCGAAGAGATCAGTGCCTGGCGCAAGGACGAATATCCCGGCTGATCGGCCCAGGGCGACGGCACCCTCTCATCGACAGCCGGCAGCGGTGCTCAGCGGCTTGATGTTGTGGTTGTGGCGAAAGAGGTTGGTCGGGTCATACTGGGTCTTCAGGGCCGCAAGACGGTCGTAGTTCGGCCCGTAAGCCTGTCTGACACGGTCATCGCCCTCGTCCCCAAGGTTGTTGACGTAGACACCGGTCGCGAAGAACGGTCTGAGCGCGTCGAACAGCTCTGTAGTCCAGGCGACGTTTTGCTCCAAGTCGCTGGGATCCGGCCACTGGGAGAGGATCAGGCAGTCGTAACGGTCGCCACGATGTGGAAACGCCGTCGCGGACGGATCGACTCGAGCGGCCGCGCCGTGGAGCTGCTGCAGCCCCACCCCAGACGAAGGCGAGGGCATTCGGGTCGCGAACTCGATCAGCACGTCGACAAGCTCGTCGTCGATCTCGGTGAGGTAGCCGGACTTCCAGTAGTGCTGCTGCCCGGGCGGGTATCCCCCGTCCGCAGCCGCCTGCAGCGTCCGGTAAGGCATGGGTGTGATCGCATCGGGTTCGGGGCTCAGGCCGCGCAGCGGCTCGGGCAAGCTGTCAGCGGGTTCGAACGGTCCCGCGTAGCAGACCACGATCGTCGCCACCAACTCGCCACCACCTGGCCGGGACAGCGACAGCGCGGCGCTGAGCTCGTCCGGGCAACCGCCGGCGAACTCGTGGAAGCGGCGCAGCGCCGACCGAGCCTGCCGCGCCGGGTAGGTGATCGCTCCCGCGAGCACCCGCCTGACCGGATGCAGCCGGAACGTAAACGAGGTCACCACGCCGAAGTTGCCCCCTCCCCCGCGCAGCCCCCACAGAAGGTCCGGGTTCTCGTCGGCGCTAGCGAGAACCCGATCGCCCGCCGCAGTGACGATCTCGGCGGCCAGCAGGTTGTCGCATGTGAGCCCGTGCTTGCCGTTGAGCCAGCCAAGCCCGCCACCGAGCGCCAGACCCGCGAGCCCTGTCACCGACACAACGCCGGTTGGAGTGGCCAGCCCGAACGGCTCGGTCTCACGATCGAGGTCGCCGAGTGTCACACCTGGCTCGACGGTGGCGGTCCGCTCGACCGGGTTCACGCCCACGCGCTTCATCGCGGACAGGTCGAGCATCACGCCGCCATCGGCCACCGCCCTGCCCGCCACACCATGGCCCCCGCCCTTGACCGTCACCGGCAGATCGTGAGCTCGGGCGAACCCGATTCCCTCGGCCATATCCTCGGCGCCGGCACAACTGATGATCATCGCGGGGCGGCGGTCGATCATCGCGTTGAAGACGCGCCGGTGCCTGTCATACCCGGCGGTCCCTGGGAGCAACACCCGCCCCTTCAACTTGCCTGCCAGCACGCGCGCCGCCGCCGCGCTCGCGCCCTGGTCGCGGCCGGCGACCGACGACATGGTGAATTGCATCGCAGCACCCCGGTTTTCCGGCATCCGATCGCGATCGCACCATCGCCGCCGGCTTGCCTCGAGTTGTTCTATCGCCGATGCCGTTCAGGGTCGCTCAACGGGGCGCCGGCGACAATGGGGTCGGCCCCCCAATTCGCAGCTCGGTCGACTCGGAGGAAACCTAGGGGGCGTGCCGCGCGGACACGCCCCCAAGAGAAACCGCGTGTGGTCCTACCGGCGCACGCGGGCCAGCAGAGCGTTCATCGAATGGCTGCCCCGGACGAGCGCGCCGAACCCGCCGAACACCTGCGCGAGGTTCGGGCTTCCCCACCCGGTGGTCAGATCCCATCCCGGCGCGGCGTTGTAACCGGTGACGCCGTTGTCGGAGTTGTTGCCCACGGTGACGTCATGGAATCCGCGTCCGCTCGCCCCGAGCGCGTAGGCGTACGGGTCGAGCAGGCCGATCCCCCGCCCCGCGAGCTGGTCGAGGTCGGCGACGACCCCGGCCCACGACGGCGAGCCCTCGCTCGTCCCACCGATCCCGTAGTAGCCGGCCTCGCTGGGCCCTAAGAACGACAGGTAGATCAGGATCGGAGTGTTCGGGTCCGCGTTCCAGGACACGTCCGGGATGCCGCGGAAGCCGCCGAGCTCCTGCTGCACCGAGCGGGGCAGGAACGCCTGGTAGAACGGCTCGCGGAACTGCTGGCTGATGCCGCCGCCGGTGGCACCACCGTCGCTATTCCATGCGGTCTCGGACTGGTAGTCGCCGTTCGTATCGGCGTACAGGCTCGTGCCGCCGATCGCGCCGACGAGCGGCGAGGCTGCCGGGAAGTTCACTGTCGGGAACGGGTAGACCGTCACCCCATCGGTCTCAACATTGCCGACGCCCGCGTCGCCGGTGGAGGCCAGCGCGGTGACGCCCATCGCCGCAGCACGGGCGTAGCTGTCGTTGAAGCTCCGGATGACCTGCTCTCCGGCGGGGTTGAACAGCGTGTCCTCGGTGGCTCCCCAGCTCTCGGAGATGACGTTGCCGAGGTGGTGATCGAGGGCGTAGTTGATGAGGTAGTCGAACTGAGGCATGCCCTGGACGCCCTCGGTCTCGTCGACCGGGCTCGTCAGCAGGACGATGCTCGCCTTCGGCGCCATCGCGTGCGCCCATTCGACGTCAAGCGTGGTCTCCGCAGCCCAGCCGGGCTGATCGGGATTCGCCGACGGGTCGTACGGCACCGTCCCCAGCGGCGCGAGTACCTTGAACGACGGCGGGTCCGGCAGGCCGTAGCCGGCGTCGAAGGTCTGAAGGTCAGAGGTGATCGTCGGGCTCCCGTAGGAGTCGATGATCACGATCGTCCGGCCCTTGCCCTGATCTCCGCGGTTCAGCAACTGATCCACGCCGTAGGCGTGGCGGATCTCCTGCGGGCTGTAGCACGGCCCGTCGCCCGCCGCCCGGCATTGCGCGTCGGTGGGAGGCTGCAAACCCGCCGCCGCCTGCCCGGTTACGTCCAGGAAGCGCGTGTGGATCAGCAACTTGCCGCTCACCGAGCGCAGGCGGGGCGCTCTCGCCGCGCTCGCGCCACCTGCAAACACGAGAGCTGCCAGCGCGACAGCTCCAATCGTCGACAAGACGATTCGTCTGGACATGGTCCTCCTCTCCGCTTATATCCAACCGCTGGGGCGGACGTACCCTTGCGGCCCAGGCCCGGCATCCTTCCACACCGGGAAGGCCTTTGGCAACACCGGGCTCGGCACCAGTTGGGTGCCTTCGCTCAGCTCCGAGCCCGATCGTTCAGCCACGTCTCATACACGTCGATGAACGCTTCCATGGCGCCGTCGACGCCGGCGCGGTCGCGTGTGGCGAGCAGGTCAAGCAGCAGCCCGCGCGTTACCGCGACGCCGAGCCGCGCGTGCGCACGCGCCGCGGATCGCGAGAGCCCGAGCGAGACATTGATCTCGGTGATCGGGTCAAGCCAGTCGTCGACGATCCCGTCGAGCAGCTCGGTCGTGTGCGCCCGGCCCTGCAGCGCCTGGCCGTAGATCTCGAAGAACAGCCTCTCGTTCGGCCACAGCGACGGGTCGGAGATGTGCTGCCACCATGCGCGCATCGCCTCGCCGACCGGCTGGCTTGGGTCGGGTAGCACCTGGCCGAGCAGCTCCCGCTGGCGCTGCTCGACCGCGCGGATGATCTCCACCCACAGCCCCTCCTTGGAGCCGAAGTGGAAGATCAGCATCCGATGGCTCGTGCCCAACGCCGCGGCGAGCGTGCGGAGGCTCACGTCGCTCATCCCGTTGGCCGCGACGTACTCGATGCGGCGTCGAGAAGCCGCTGCTTGGGGGTCGTGTCGGCCACGAGCACGTACTGTCGCAGGCGGCCAGCACACCAGCCGGCCTGGCTCCGTCCCGCGAGGAGGCCTAGGACTGCCGAGACGGTACGGCGGTCGCGAGCTGGTCGGCGAGCCGGCGCATCGATCTCTCGTTTCCGCGCCGCAAGATCCCGCGGACCAGTGGCGAGGCGAGCCGCTCTGAGAGCGGCGCCCGCTGCCAGGCGTACTCGAACGTGATCCGCGTTCCCCCGTCGGGAAGGCCGTCGAGCACATAGGTGCCGTTGGCCACGCGGCGTCCTCCGGCGCCGACGTTCCGCTCGACTATCCGCGTGGGACGGTCGGCCGCGACTACTTCGATTTCGATGCTGTCAGTCCGGCCGGCGGCAGTGGCCTTGACCTTCGCCCTTGACCCGACCCCTCGATCGGGGCCCGCGTACTCCCAGTCGCGCAGCATGTGGTTGGTGAACGGCTCGTGGTTCGACATCACGTCGAGGAAGTCGTAGACCTCCTCGGCCGGATAAGGCACTTCGGTTGTCACTTTCACTGGTCTCATGTACCACATGGTACAGTAAGCGCGCGAGGAATGCAAGCGGCTCGCCGACGATCGCGGCGTGGTGATAACGAACTGCGCTGAACTGAGCGTCGACCTGCATTTCACATCCCCGCTGGGTCCGTCTAGCGTCACCTGCGTATCGCCGGACCGACCAAGCGAAGGGACACAGAATCATGATCGAGCTCGAGTACGAGATGACCTATGCCGAGACGATCGAGGGTCCGATCGGCTCCACCGGAGGATCGCCGCAGGGCGAGCGGCTCTGCTGGCAGGTGAGCACCGCGACGCTGAGCGGTCCGCGAATCGACGCGACGCTCGCGGCACCGGGGCTGGACTGGATCAGGGTGGGCGGTGACGGAATCCGCCGCCCGGATCTCCGGGCGCATATGAAGACCAGCGAGGGCGACCTGATCCTGCTGCGCTACGAGGTCGCGCTGATCCGCCAGAGCGAGCGGTTCCTGAACGCGCTGGCCGCCGGCGAGGCCACGACGTTCGAGGACCAGTACATGCGCATCGCGCCGCAGTTCGAGGTCGGGCCGGGCCGTCTCGCCTGGCTCGGCGAGAGCCTGTTTCTCGGCCGAGGCCGATTGAGCGGTCGCAACGCGATCGAGTACGAGATCTACCGGGTGCGCTGATGCGGATCTTCGTGGCAGGCGCCAGCGGCGTCATCGGAACATCCCTCGTTCCGCTTCTCGTCGACGCCGGACATACGGTCGCCGGCATGACCCGCTCGCCGGAGAAGCTCGCGGCCGTGCAGCGACTGGGTGCCGAGCCCGTGCTCTGCGACGTGTACGACGTGCGCTCGCTGCGCGATGTCGTGGCGCGCTTTGCACCGGACATGGTGATGCACCAGTTGACCGATCTCCCGAACGATGCGGCGCGCATCGCGGCACACAGCGCGCGCGCCGACCGGATGCTTTCCGAAGGGACCCGCAACCTGATCGCCGCCGCCCAGGCGGCCCATGCGACGCGTTTGCTCGCGCAGAGCATCGCCTGGGAACTGCCCGGAGACCGGGGCATCGTGTACCGCGAGCACGAGCGCGCGGTGCTCGATGCCGGCGGGGTCGTGATTCGCTACGGCCAGCTGTACGGCGCCGGCACCTACTACGAGACGAGCGTGCCGTCACCGCCGCGCATCGGGGTCGCGGACGCGGCCCGGCGCACCGTCGAGAGCCTCGAAGCGCCCACGGGGATCGTAGAGGTCGTCGAATGACCAGCAGCCGAATCGCGGTCGTGAGGGATGGGCTCGACGCCGCGACTGCGGCTGAGTTCGACCGGCTGCGGCCATACCTCCTTCGGGTCGCCGACGGCCACCTCGGAAGCCTCAGCGAGGCGGAGGACGTCGTGCAGGACTCGTGGTTGCGCCTCGCCGGCATGGAACGGGAAACGATCCGCGACCTCCGCGCGTTTATTCGCCGAGGTGGGCCGAGGTCGTCGGCCGCACACCCGCGGCCACCCGCCAGCTCGCGACGCGGGCCCGGCGGGCGGTCGAAGCAAGGCGGCCGCGCTACCCGGCCCGCGCGGATGAGCAGCGCGCGATCGTTGCCGCGTTCCTGATGGCCGCGGAGAACGGCGATCTCGCCTCAGTGATCGACCTGCTGGGTGATTCTCCTCAACGGTGCGCGCGGCCTGAGGCTCGCGACCGGCCGCTCGCCGAGCGTCGTTCCAGTCACGCTCGACGCGCGGGCCGGAGGACCCGCTTGAAAGTGACACCGAGGCGGCGGGCAGTGTCACATCCAGTAGAGCTACGTCGTCACGCGATAAACCCTCGAGACGCGGAGAAGTGAAATGAGCAACACGATTCCGGCCGAGCGGATACAGCTCTCGCAGGTCGCCTCCAAGCAGTACGCAGCGGTCTTCAGGCTGTCCTCGTCGGTGGACCTCGACGCCGAGCTGCGCGAGCTCGTCGATGTTCGCGTCTCGCAGATCAACGGCTGCGCCTTCTGCCTCGACATGCATTGGAAGGACGCTCGTGACCTCGGGGAAACCGAGGAGCGCCTGTACATGCTCGGCGCGTGGCGCGAGAGCGACCTGTACAGCGCCCGCGAGCGGGCGGCTCTCGCGCTTTCCGAGGCGATCACGCTGATCGGCGAGGGACACGTTCCCGATGAGGTGTGGGACCGCGCTCGAGCCGAGTTCGACGAGTCCGAGCTCGGCCAGCTCGTGTTCGCGATCGCCACCATCAACACCTGGAACCGCATCCTGATCGCCGCACGGGTCGAGCCGGGTCACTATCAGCCCGGACAGTTCCGCGCGGCTGCGGACACGAAGTCCCGGCGTTAGCGGGCCAACGCGGGACGCGCGGACGCGCGGACGCTCCGGCGCCGACCTGCAATTCGCGTCACTCCGCACGTCTGGGACGGACCGTGACGCGTCAGGCATGTGGGGCACGCATGACGCGGCACGGTCCGGTCGGCGGGCGTCAATTGTCGTGCTACGCATGCCGAGGGCCGGCGACGGATCTCGATGGGCGCCGCCGTCACGGACCTCGAGGTGGGTGGTGGAGGTCGCTGCTCGGTCAGAGCAGCTCCTCGATGTAGCGAGCCGACTCGGAGGTTTGGGAAGGATGGCGCGGCAGCGGGGGCCATACTGAATGACCCCTGACTCGACCGAATGGCTGCTGTGCGCAGACCCAACCAACTCGAGGTCAGGGCACGGTCGGCCCGACGATCAACGGTACGACGCTCACGATGACGTTGCGGCAAGCGCTCGCATCAGGGCACGTCAACAAGGTTGATGTCATCGCCGGCACCGACCGAGACGAGGATCTCGTGGGTACCGCCACGACGGCGACCCCAGCACAACTGCGCCTTCGGATCGCGTGGCCAGCAAGCGCCGTAGTCGATGGAATGTTGGCGGGGCAACCCCGCGCCAACTCCCCATATGCGACGGTCGCTTGAAGGCGACGCAGATCTCGCGAGCTCTCCCCCACGAATTGCCCGCGCGGGTTGTCCGCTGTGAGAGGCTTCGCCGCATGCCGTGGCTGCCAGAGCTGTTCTCGGCTCCTGTGCCCGAGCGGGCTCTTCGCCATGACGCGGACGCCCGGGCCGCAGGACCGGTGCCGTGCTTCGCCGGCGTGATTTCCGGCGAAACCAACGCCCTGGTCGTTCGCTGCGATCCGGCACGCCGAGAGCACCGGCCGGCACACGCCTTCGATCCTTCCGACCAGCACGTGGCCGCAGAGCGTGTGTGCCTTCATCATCCCGGGCCGACGCGACCCTGATTTCACCAGCAACCGAGGGAGGGACCGATGAGTTCGAGCCATGACTATGACGTGATCGTCTTCGGGGGTGGAGCGCCGGGTGAGCATTGCGCGGCCGCGCTGGCTGCGCGGGGGTTGCGGGTGGCGGTGGTGGAGCGTGAGCTGGTCGGTGGCGAGTGCTCGTATTGGGCGTGTATTCCGTCGAAGTCGCTGCTGCGCCCGGGCGAGGCCGTGCACGGCGCGAGGGAGGCGGCGGCGACGGCACAGGTCGACGTCCAGGCCGCGCTCGCGTGGCGTGACTACATGGTTTCCAACCACACCGATACCGGCCAGGCGAAGTGGCTGGCGAACCAGGGCATCGATCTGCTGCGCGGAACCGGCCGGCTTGCCGGTACCGGCGTGGTCGAGGTCGACGGCGCCCGGCATACGGCCGAGCACGTCGTCGTGGCTACCGGTTCTGACCCGATCGTGCCCCCGGTTCCAGGACTCCGCGAGCTCGAGGGCGTCTGGGGCACCCGCGAGGCGACCAGCATGACCGCCGTCCCGCGCCGTCTGCTCATCCTCGGCGGCGGATCGGCCGGGGTCGAGCTCGCCCAGGTCGTGCAACGTCTCGGCGGCCAGGCGGTGCTGGTCGAGGGCGCCGATCGGGTGATTCCTCGCGAGGCCGCGCCGTTGGGCGAGGCGCTCGCGGAGGCGCTGCGCCAGGACGGGATCGAGCTGACGCTAGGCGTGCATGCCACCGCCGCGCGACGCGACGGTGATGAGTACGTCCTTGAGCTCGACGGCGGAAACGAGCTCCGGGGCGACCGTCTGCTCGTCGCGACCGGCCGGCGCCCGCGCGTTCAGGGGATCGGCCTCGAGACCGTCGGCATCGAGCCCGAACCGCACGGCATCAAGGTCGACGATCACCTCCGCGCCGGCGAGCGCCTGTGGGCGATCGGCGATGTCAACGGCATCTGGCCGCTCACCCACGTCGGCGAGTACGAAGGCGACATCGTCGCAGCCAACATCGCCGGCGACCCGCGGCCCGCGAACTACGAGGCCGTCCCCCGCGTCACCTACACCGACCCGCAAGCCGCCGCCGTCGGCGCGCTCGAAGCCCCCTACAGCGGGACCACGCTCGTATCGGAAGTACCCAAGACCGCCACCTACACCCACGCCTGGGCTCAATCAAACGGATTCATGACACTGCTGAGCGACGGCCAGCGACTGACCGGCGCCTACGCTCTCGGCCCTGAGGCCGGAGAGTGGATGCAACAAGCGACACTCGCCATCCGGGCACAAGTCCCACTCGACGTACTCGCCGACACGATCCAACCCTTCCCAAGCTTCTCGGGGATCTACGACACCGCCGTGATGGAACTCCGCATGCAAATCGAAAACAAACCCCGACCCGTCGCACCGATGAACCCGCAGATGGCGAGCATGACGGCGTAACGAGCAAAGCATGCACACCGCAACTACCGGTGAACCCACCAGACGCGAACCCGAGCTGGCCGGCCAGACCGTCGTCCTGATCGGCGGCAGTGCCGGCATCGGCCTGGAGACCGCCCGCAGAGCCCGCGCGGAGGGCGCCGACGTGATCCTCACCGGCCGCAATCGTGAGCACCTGGAGCAGGCCGCGGCCGATGTCGGCGCGCGGAGCACGGCGGCCTTCGACGCGACCGATCCGGCCGCGCTCGAGCAGTTCTTCGACGGCCTGCCCGATCCGATCGATCACATCCTCGTCACCGCGGGCGGCCCGACGTACGGGCCGCTGCTCGAGATGAGCTCAGACCAGGTGCGGGACGCGCTCAGCGACCACGTGGTGCTGGGGCTCGAGGTCGCGCGCCACGCCCACGGCAAGATGCGGCCCGGAGGCACGCTCGTGTTGATGGGCGGTACCGGCGGCCGGCGGATCGTTCGTGGCCTCGGAATCGCCGCCGCGGCCACCGCCGCGATTCCTCCGTTTGCGGCCGCCCTCGCGCTCGAGCTCGCGCCGGTCCGCGTGAACCTCATCGCCGCCGGATTCGTCGACACCCCGCTGTCGGCATCCCTGCTCGGAGATCAACTCGATGCCCGCCGGAACGAGCTGCGGACCACGCTCCCGATCGGCCGCGTGGTCGGCCCCGAGGACGTCGCCGCCCTGGCGGTTCACATCATGATCAACACCGCCCTCACCGGCGCGACATTCGACATCGACGGCGGCCAGCAGTTCGTCTAGTCCACGATCAACGCAAGCCACGGAGGTAAAGATGAGCACCACCGACACAAGCAGCACACCATCGGCCCCGGCCTCCGCCGTGCAGCCCGGGGAGATGCGGCTCGAGGTTGTGGTTCTGCCCATATCCGACGTCGATCGGACGAAGCGCTTCTATCAGGATCTCGGATGGCGGCTTGACGCCGACGTCACACGCGGTGACGACTTCCGCCTGGTCCAGTTCACGCCTCCAGGCTCCGGGTGCTCGATTCAGTTTGGAGCGAACCTCACGTCGGCGGCACCCGGCTCGGCCGAGAGCCTCTACCTGAGCGTCTCCGACATCGATGCGACGCGTAACGAGATGCTCGGCCGGGGTGTGGAAGTGAGCGAGGTGTTCCACGAGGGCGCGCCCGGCGCTCGATTCCACGAGGCCGGCCGGGTGACCGGGCCGGCGCCCGACCACAGCACCTACGGCTCGTTCGCGACCTTCAGCGATCCGGACGGCAACGGCTGGTTGCTTCAGGAGATCACGACCCGTCTCCCAGGGCGGTGAACGATGGATATCGAGGCGTTGGCGCAACTGCTGCACGAGACGGCCGAGCATCACGACCCCTACGAGAAGAGCCACGCTCCGCACGACTGGTGGGACTGGTACGCCGCCTACATGTCCGCGCGCCAGTCCGGCAGCGACCCGGACGAGGCCGCCGCGTCGGCGGGGCGGTACATGGAGGAGGTCAAGCACGTTTCGCCCCTATGACATCCGGGCCGGTGGGCGACCTCTCGGCCTTCCACACTCCTTCCCAGGGTCTACTCGAGCCCCCTTCCACCTCCCTCCCTCGTTGGATCACGATGGCTCGGCAGCTGCACGGGAGGGATCCCGCCGCCTGACTAGACCGAAGCATCGTCCTTCGCAGATTACATAAACTTCAGTTTCTTGTGAAAATTGCCAGGGAAGCGTGATTTCGCCCATGGCTCGCGGCCGCGATGAGGAGGAGGTGCGTCGCTTCGTCGAGAGCTTCGCTTCGGCGCTCGTCGATGCCGGCATGCCGCAGATGCCGGCGCTGGTGTTCGTCGCCCTGCTGGCCACCGACGGTGGCGGACTGACCGCCGACGAACTCGCCGCGCAGCTGCAGGTAAGCCGGGCCGCGATCTCCGGCGCCGTCAACTACCTCGGCCACGTCGGGTTGACGACTCGCGAGCGCCAGCCGGGCACCCGTCGCCAACGTTACGTTCTCCAGAACCCGACCTGGTACGAGGTCATCGCTCGCCGCGAGCAAATTCTCGACCGGTGGATTGCGACAACTCGAGAAGGCGTCAACGCGCTCGGGCCGACCACACCGGCCGGACAACGGCTCGCCGAATCACTGGCTTTCTTCGAGTTCTTGAGCACCGAGCTACACGATCTCCTCGCGCGCTGGCGAGAGCACCGGAGCGACCAGCGAACACGCTGACTTCGGCGGTGTCCGCAGCTAGCTGCAGCTCAGCTGCGATCGCTGCGCCGGGCGGCCGGTGGACGCGGGCGCGCAGTGGCCTGAGCGGTGCGCCGCCGCGCGTCTCGAGCGCGGCGTCGGCGCCGCGACTCGCGTTTGAAGCTGATCGCACACGCGGTGAGGACCGCGATCGCGATCATCGACGCCACCGCCAGCCCGGGCGTAATCGTCAACACGACGATTGCCGCGACGATCGCAATGCCGACGTCGACCAGCAGCACGTTGGGTCTCACAGCGGAAGCCTCCGGTAGATGCCGCGGGGCAGATGCCGCAAGATCGCGAACATCAGCCGCAGCCGTCCGGGGACCCAGATCGTTCGCGCGTGTCCGCCAAGAGCAGCGACGGTCGCCGACGCAACGCCCTCGGGCGTCGTCGCGAACGGAACCGGCGGCAGATCGGCAGTCATCCGGGTCTTGACGAACCCGGGGCGGACGACCAGCACGCGCACGCCGCTCGACACGATCGCGTCGGCGAGGCCCTGGGCGAGCGCGTCGAGGCCCGCCTTGGCCGCTCCGTAGATCGGGTTGGAGGCGCGAGGACGCTCGACTGCGACCGACGACAACAGCACCAGCGTCCCCTCGCCGCGCTGCCGCAACTGGCGAAGGCACTCGAGGAGCAGCGAGCCGACACCGAGGAAGTTCACGCGCATCACGTCGATCGCCTCGTCGGGATCGGCGTCGAGCCCCGCCTGAGCCCCGAGTACGCCGATCGCGATCACGACCACGTCGAAGCCGTCGGCGTCGGCGAACGCCCGATCGATCGCGTGCCGATGCGAAGCAATGTCCTCGGCGTCGAGCAGACCGACCTCGACCGAGGCAGCGTCGAACTCGGACGCCGCCCGCGCAAGCCGGCCGCGGTCGCGGCCAAGTAGCCAGACGCGTCGGGGTCCCAGCCCGCGGACGATCGCAAGTCCGATCTCAGACGTGCCCCCTACCAGTAGCGCGTCGCTCACACCAGACCCACCCGGCGAGCGAGATCCGAGCACCAGATCCGTTCGGGATCGACGCGGTCGCGCGCTGCGCGCCACTCATCGAGCCGGGGGTACATCGTCCGCACCGTCTCCGGACGCAGCCGGGCGTCCTTGGACAGATACACGCGCCCGCCGGCGTCGGCGACCGCGCGATCGAAGCCCCGGAGCAGGGGCTCGAGCCCCGGTGCGGCCCGCGGTATGTCGAGCGCCAGCGTCCATCCAGCGAGCGGGAACGACAGCGGCGCGCCGTTGGCGGGACCGAAGTCCTTCAGCACGGCGAGGTAGCACGGGACCCGTCCCCGGCGGAGCCGCTCGATGACGAGCTCGAGCACGCGCTCTGCGCCGGTCGGCACAGCCAGCTGGTACTGGAGGAAGCCCTGCGGACCGTACAGCCGGGGCCATGCGTCGATCGAGTCGAGCGGGAACATGTGCCGGCCGAGCGGCTCGGGCCGGCCTCGCTCGGTTCGCGGGGCGCCCGCGTACTTGAGCGCGTTGAAGGCACGAACCGTGGCCGGCCGGAGCGCGCGGGCCGGCCAGCCGCGCGGTACGGTCGCGCGCGCGCGCACGACGGCGGCGCCCCCGCCGGGGGCATCGGTGTGCTCCGCGCGTGTCACCAACCCCCTTACCGCGTCCGCGGACAGCAAGTCGAGCCACGCGACCCGGTATGGCCCACCGCGCGCGGCAAGCGCCGCGAGCGCGCCGTCCAGTGAGCGGACCCGGTCGGTGTCGACCGACAGCATCGCGCCCCGGATCGGAATGAGCTTGATCCGGGCGTCTACGACGATGCCCGTCAGGCCCATGCCCCCGAGCGTCGCCTCGAACTGCCGGTCGCTCATCCCGGGCTCGAGCTCGACGAGGTGGCCATCCGCCTGCACCGACGAGATCGCCTCGACGTGCGTCCCAAACGTCCCCGCGCTGCCGTGGTTCTTGCCGTGAACATCGCTCGCGATCGCGCCACCGACGGTCACGTGCTGTGTGCCGGGCACCACCGGGACCATCCAGCCGGCGGGGACCACCTGTCGCAAGAGCTCGCCGATCGTCACCCCGGCCTGTGCGGTCACCATGCCGCGCTCGCTGTCGAGCTCGATTCGCTTCAGCCCGGTTGTCTCGATCACAAGACCACCGGAGATCTGCGCGGCGTCGCCGTAGCTCCGACCCATCCCTCGCGGAAGCGCGTGGCGCAGGCCCGCCGACTGGAGCGCCGCGCGCAGGTCCTCCACGCCATCCGGACGGACGATCGTGACGCTCGCCCCTTCGCCTGCGCCCCATCCGGTGAGGACCGAGTGCGTCGCCGCAATCGCGCGCGCGTGAACGGGCGCCGCATCAGCCGGCCGCATGAACTTCCAGCGCAAACAGCGCCAGCCACGCCACCCCCGCGAGCTGCAACGGCCGGTCGGACAGGAGCAGATCCTCGGGCGCCTCCCCGGCCCCATGCTGGACGAGCTCGCCGTAGCGGAGCAGGCAAGTGGCAAAGGGCAGGATCGTCAACGGCCGCCACGGGATTCCCCGCACGACGGGCAGTGAGAATGCCCACATGCAATACGCGAGCAGGGCCACGGCAGTCGCGCCTGCGATGATCAGCTCGAGCGCCCTCGGGCTGTAGAAGTCGAGCACTCGTCTTCCTCGATCTCGCCGGCCGTCGGTCCGGAGCAGCTCCGCGTAACGCTTCGCCGCGGCCACGAACACCGCCGAGCTGGTCACGACTAGCAGGAACCACCGTGACAGGGTCACCGGCGCGGCGACGCCGCCGGCGACCGCCCGCAACACGAACCCACCCGACACCGCGAAGATGTCGAACACGATCAGGTGCCGCCATACGAGCGTGTAGGACAGCGTGAGCGCGGCATACCCGACGCCGACGAGCGCGAGCAGCGGCTCGATCGCAGCACACAACAAAAGCCCGGCGAGCAACAGCGACAGGCCCAGAGCCGCCGCGAACCGCGGGTCGAGCTCACCCGCTGCGACTGGGCGGAAGCGCTTGCGAGGATGGCGGCGATCCTCCTCGGCATCGCTGACGTCGTTGATCGCGTAGATCCCCGACGCGAGCAGACAGAACGCCACGCATGCCACGGTGACGCGCCCCGGAGTGTCATCGTGGCCGAGCGCACCGGCCGCGCCCGCCGCCGCGATCACGAGCGTGTTCTTGATCCACTGCTTGGGACGCATCGTTGCGATCACAGCGCCCGGACGGCTCCGTCGCGCTCCACGCAGGGGCAAGCGGCCTGCGCCCGCGGACTCCATATCGGCAAAGGTAAGTGTGTTGTGTAAGGCCAACCTGTGACAGCGATGAGGACGCTCTCAGGAATTCCTTAGCCTCGTTGTCGGGGCGTGTGACATGGTTGCCGGCGATGACAGTTCGGACGACAGAGCCGTTCCATCTGTCGCACCGTAATTTTCCTTTTCTGGCCTCGAGCGGGCATTCGCGCCCGACGGGACGGCGAGGAATACGCGTTCGCAGAATCGCGGCGATCGCAGCCACAATCTGTCTGGTGCCGGCGCTCGTCTCGTACGTCGGGGCGCTCGCGGGGCGATCCGATTCGAGCATCGGGATTCGGACCGTGGAGTGGCTGCGCGCCAACGGCGCGCGCGGCTTGGTGGACCGCGTCGAGAACATCTATTACTCGTTGACCGCTCCCAGCAAGGGCGGTCCACCGCTGAAGGCGCTGCCCAGTCAGTCCGGCGCCGTTGCGGTCACGGCGGTTCAGATCCCGCAGCTCCGGTACCGCCGTGCGCGGCTTCGTCGCTACCGCCCGCCGAACATCGCGCCGGTGATCCATCCCGCGCTTCCGGGCGAGGGCGTCTGGCACCCGACGTTCGCCGGCGGCGGGTCGCGCCCCCCGGTGCTGATCACGAGCTTCCGACCCGAGCCGGAGTATCCGCAGCTCGTCGTGGGCGTGGCCTGGATCGACCACACGCGCACGAGCGTGATGTTGTACCCGGGGATCTCCGAGCCTGCCGTGACGATGCCCTCACGCGGGCCGGCGGAGGTCCCGATGAGTGCGCGCTCCGGCGTCGTCGCGACGTTCAACAGCGCCTTCAAGCTGCAGGATTCCGGTGGCGGGTTCGCCTATGACCGGCACACGTACGCGCCGATGAAACCCAACACGGCGACGATCGTCCGCTATCGCGATGGACGCGTCGACGTGATCTCGTGGCATGGGGGATCCGATGTTCCGCCCAGCGTCATATACGCCCGCCAGAACCTTCCGCTGATCGTCAACGGCGGCCGACCGAACCCAAACCTCTCCAACGGTCCTCAGTGGGGCGCCACGCTCGGCAACGCGATCATGGTGTGGCGATCGTCCATCGGTGTCGACCGCCACGGCAACCTGATCTACGTGGCCGCCAACGACCAGACGGTCTCGTCGCTCGCGGCGATCATGATCCGCGCCGGCGCCGTCCGCGCGATGGAGCTCGACATCAACACCTACTGGACCAGCTTCATCACCTATCGCTACCCGGGCGCGCGCGACCCGGCGAACCTCCTCGCCGACATGGATCGCTCCCCGACCCGGTATCTGACGCCGGACGACAGGGACTTCTTCGCCGTGTACGTCCGGTGAGCTTAGAAAGCTCTCATCGCCCCGCCGGAGCGCAAGGAGCCACCGGTGGGCGGTCGAAACGCGCTCAGAAGAGAATGCCCAGCCCAACCCGCGAGGCGATCCAACGTTACGAGGCCCGGATTCTCGCCTACGAGCGGAGCCGGGAGCCCGATGCGAACGGGCGGCACTTCCCGCCGCCCCCACGGTCTGCCGCCGCCGGGGCGGCGCGTCCGCGAGGCAGATCGCGGACCCGCACCCGGCCCGATTCGCGACGCGCGCCGCTTCGGCTCCGTGCGCGGCGGATCATCGTCCTCACTGCGCTGATCCTCCTGCTTAACCTGGTGGTGTCGTTCTGGAGCGCGATGGCGGGCCCCTCGAACGTCTCCTTCGGCGTACGGGCAGTCGAGTGGCTTCGCGACAACGGCGCCGCCGGGGTGGTGTCGGACGTCGAGAGCATCTACTACTCGCTGAACGCGCCCGCGACCGGAGGCCCACCGCTCAAGCGGCTCCCGCGGGTCGGAGCCGGCGCGCAGGTTCGCGTCGCGAGCTACGCGCCGCCGCCGATTCCCGCGGTGATCACGCCCAGGCTCCCGGGCGAGGGGCAGTGGCGCGGAACCGGGCCGTTGGTCGGCGGCTCCGCGCCCGTCCTGGTCACGACCTTCCGCCCGGACCCGAACTACCCGGAGCTGGTCGCAGGCGTCGCATGGATCGACCATACCCGCACGCGGCTCGCGCTGTACCCGGGCCGGTACGAGCCGCCCAACGACGGAAATCAGCAGGCGCAGGTGCCTCCTCAGCTGCGCTCGAGCCTGCTCGCCACGTTCAACAGCGGCTTCAAGCTCGAGGACTCGGGAGGCGGCTTCTTCTCCCAAGGTCACGTGTACGCGCCGCTCAAGGACGGACAGGCGACGCTCATCGGCTACGGCAACGGGGCCATCGACGTCCGGACCTGGACCGGCGGCCCCGATCCCGGTCCCGGTCCCGGGATCGCATTCGTGCGCCAGAACCTGCCGCTGATCGTCGAGAACGGCCACCTCAACCCCGCCCTGTCAAACGACTCGCTGTGGGGGGCGACGCTCGGCAACGCGGTCCGCGTGTGGCGCTCGGGGCTCGGCGTCGATGCCCACGGCAATCTGATCTACGCGGCGGCCGACATCCAGACCGCGGAGAGCCTTGCGCAGATCCTCCAGGACGCCGGCGCCGTGCGAGCGATGGAACTCGACATCAACTACGAGTGGACGACGTTCAACTTCTACGGGGTCTTCGGCGCCGGCGAGCCCGCCAAGCTGCTGCCCGGCATGAGCCGTCCTGCGACCCGCTACCTGTCGCCGGACGACCGGGATTTCTTCGCGGTCTACGCGCGATAGCCCGCGAGCCGGTGCGCGGGCTAGGAACGCCGGGCGATGCGTTTGCCGATCTCCCACAGCACGAGCAGCAGCACCGCCGACGCAACCGAGAGCCCGAACTGCGGAGAGGTCAGCGGCGTCGTCTTCAGCAGGCGGTTGAACAGGTCCATCTGCGTGATCATCACCGCGAGCGCGAGCTCCGCCGCCGCCGTCCAGTTCATCTTGGCGTTGTCGAACGTCTCGCTCACGAGCACGGAGCCCGTGACGCTGCGGCACTCGTAGGCGGAGACGATCAGCATCAGCGCGAACGCGCTCAGCCCGATCGACGATCCGACCGCGGTGCTGTGGTAGTGCTGCTTGCCGAAGTAGATCAGCAGGTCCATGCAGATCGCCATGTACAGGCCGACCAGCCCCGAGGTGAGCTGCACCCCGCGGTTCACGATCGACTCGGTGCTGGGGCGGGGCCGGCGCTCCATCAGCCCGGCGGTGGCCTGGTCCAGGCCGAGCGCGATGCCGAACGGCGCGCTGACGAAGAAATGGATGTACAGGACCTGTGCCGGCGAGAACGGCTGACCCTCGGCAATGTTGAGGATCGTCGCGCCGAGGAACGTCAGCACGAACGCCACGAGCGAGATAAGCACGAAGCGGACGTACTTGCTCAGGTTGTCGTAGAGCTTCCGGCCTTGGGAGACCGCGCGCACGATCGTCGCGAAGTTGTCGTCGGTGAGGATCATGCGCCCGGCGTTCTTGGCGACCTCGGTGCCGCTGCCCATCGCCACGCCGATGTGGGCAGCTTTGATCGACGGTGCGTCGTTGACGCCGTCGCCGGTCATCGCGACCACGTGCCCCTGCTTCTTGAGCGTCTCGACCAGCAGCACCTTGTGCTCGGGCGCGACCCGGCCGACGACGCCGATCCGGTCGATCCACTCAAGGCGCTCTGACTCGTCGAGCGCGGCGAACTCGGCGCCGAGAATCGCCTCACCCTCGATCCCAAGCTGCTCGGCGATCGCTGCGCCGGTGATCACATCGTCCCCGGTGACCATCCGTACGCGGATGTGCGCCGATTGCGCGTCCGCTACCGCCGGCCCCGACTCGGCGCGGGCCGGATCGACCATGCCGACGAGGCTCGTCATCTCGAGACCCTCGACGTAGCTCAGAAGATCGCCGTCGGCGTCGAACGAGCCGGGGTCGAGGTCGCGGTACGCGCCGGCCATCACTCGGAGGCCGGCTTCGCCCATCCTGCGCATGGTCTCCTGCGCCCGGGTGCGCAGGTCCTCGTCCCACGGGACGCTCTGCCCCGCGGACAGCGCGCTCGATGCATGGCTCATCACCGCCGGCGCCGCCCCCTTCACGTAGCAGCGCACGACGTCCTTGCCCGAACCGTCGGTCGCGTTCGTGAAGGCGGCCATCAGCTTGTAGGTCGGGTCGAACGGCAGTGTCGCGAGTCGCGGATGCTGCTCACGCGTGGCGTCGATGTCGAGGCCCGCCTTGTGTGCGAGCACGAGCAGCGCGCCCTCGGTCGGATCGCCCACCACCTTGCCGTCGACGAGCGTGGCGTCACTGGCGACGACGTAGGGCAGGATCGCGTCGTCGATCGTGTCCGAGGAGCCCGCGGCGTGCTGGACGTTGCCCTCGAGTTCGTAGCCTGAACCCGAGATCGTGTACCGGTCGGTCGGATCGACGACCTCGACCGCGGTCATCTGATTCATCGTTAGCGTCCCGGTCTTGTCCGAGTTGATCGCGGACGTCGAGCCGAGCGTCTCGACCGAGGCGAGATCGGTCAACACCGCTCCGTGCCGCGCCAGGTCGGCGGCGCCGAGCGACATGACCACCTGCAGCACCGTCGGCATCGCCTCCGGAATCGCCGCGATCGCGAGCGCCACCGCGCTCGTGAACACGACCGTAGAGGACAGACCGCGCTGCGCGCCGAGCACGAACATGATCACCATCGTCACCCCGGCGGCCGCCGCGATCCACAAAGTCAGCGTGTTCAACTGCTTGGTCAGCGGTGTCTGTTCGCGCGTCGTGGTCGCGAGCATGCCGGCGATCTTCCCGACCTCCGTGTCACCGCCCGTCGCGGTCACGACCATCACGCCGCTGCCGTGCGTGACCGGCGTGTGCATGAACGCCATGTCGGACTGCTCACCCGGCGCGAGATCCTTACCTTCGGGCACATCGACGCCCTTGGAGGCGGGCACACTCTCGCCGGTCAAGGCGGACTCGTCTACCTGCAACGCGCTCGCCGAGATGATCCGCCCGTCCGCCGGCACGTCGTCGCCGGCCGCGAGCAGGACGATGTCGCCGACCACCACCTCCTCGGCCGGGATCTCGGCCTCAGACCCGTCGCGGCGCACTCGCGCGGTCGCCTTGACCATCGCCTGGAGCGCGTTCATCGCGCTCTGCGCCTTCCCCTCCTGGCGCAGGCCGACGACCGCGTTGAGCACGGTGATCAGGATCAGCAGGACGCCGGTGCTCCACTCCTTGATCGCAAGCGACACGATCGCCGCGGCCACCAGGATGATCTGCATGTAGCTGCGGTACTGCTCGGCGAACCGCCGCCAGCCGGGGACCGCTGCCTCCGCCGGCAGCGCATTCGGACCATGGCTCTCCAAAAGCTCGGCGGCCTTCTGGCCCGACAGCCCGACGGACGGATCGACGCCGAGCCTCGCCGTGACGTCGTCCGGAGAGACGCCGTACCAGCTGTCCCCGCCGGCGGCGTTGCCGACCTGTGAGCGCGCTGTCGTGGCCATCAGCGAAGCCCCTATCGCTGTTCGTGCTCAAACGGGTCCGGCGCCGCGCCCTTCGGCGCCTGGGCCTCGAGCATCTCCTTGGCCTCGCGCAGCGTCTCGCGCTGTTCCTCGGTGACGGCCGGGAACCGGGGATTGATCTCCATCAGCGCGTGGACGAGCACGGCCCCGACGCCAATCCGCGCAAACCACTTCCGATCCGCAGGGATCACGTACCAGGGTGCCCATTCGGTACTCGTGTGCGAGAGCATCTCGGAGAAAGCCTTCTGGTAGTCGTCCCACCGCTCGCGCTCCCGGACATCGGCGTTCGAGAACTTCCAGTTGTGGCTGGGCAGGTCAACCCGTCGCAGGAATCTGGTCCGCTGCTCCTCCTTGGAGAGGTTGAGAAACACCTTCACGATCCGGAACCCGTTACTGGTCAGATACCGCTCCCAGTCGTTGATCTCGCGATAGCGCCGCTTCCACACGTCGGCCCGCTTCGCTGATCTCGGCAGCTTCTCGCGGTCGAGGTTCGAGGGGTGCACCCGGACCACCAGCACCTCCTCGTAATGGGAGCGGTTGAATATCCCGATCTGACCCCGGGCGGGCAGGCGCTGCGCATAGCGCCACAGGTAGTCGTGGTCGAGCTCCTCGGCCGACGGGACCTTGAAGCTGTGCACCGACACTCCTTGGGGGTTCACGCCGCTCATCACGTGGCGGATCGTCCCGTCCTTGCCCGCGGCGTCGATCGCCTGGAGCACGAGGAGCACGCCCCAGGTGTCCTGAGCCGCAAGCCGGGCCTGATAATCGGAGAGCAGGCGCACGCCCTCGTCGAGCAGCGCGATCCCGTCCTTCTTCTTCTTCACCTCGGCCTTGAACGACGGATCGAAATCCCTGCCGAGCCTCACCCTCGACCCGGGCTTGACCCGGAACGGCTCGATGAACTCCGCCGCCCGCTTCTGCCTCCGCCTCACGTCATCAGCCATCGTCTGCTCCGTTCCAGTCACGACCCCGGCAGACGAATCTAATCGCTCCGTGCGTCGCCCGCGGGATTTCGTTAGCGGGTCGATCCCGGCTAGGGCGCCGAGGTCGTGGTGCGCGAGCCCCCGACGGTGGCGCCGGCCGTGAGCACATCCCCGGCCGAGGGATGAAGCCGGAGTGCGACCGCGGTGGCGATCGCACCGACGAGGCTGATCGCGAGGAAGGCGATCACGTACGCGAATCGCGCGCCGTGCGCCGCCGCGGCGAGCCGGCCGATCGCGTCGCCCAGACGCAGCGCCAGGGTGGCCAGGACCACCGCCAGTCCGGTGAACAGCTGCTGGGCGGTGCTGGCCAGGGCATTGGCGGTTCGCATCTGCGCCGGTGGCACGTCGCTGAGCGCCAGCGTGGTGTAGCCGGTCATCGAGACCGAGCGAGCGGCCCCGCTGACGAGGGCGAGAAGCGCGATCGCGACGACTGGCGTCTCGGCGGTGAGAAACGCGCACCCGATCGTCGTCAGGGTCAGGCACACCGACGCGGCCAGCAGCACGCGCCGGAACCCGTAGTTGCCGTACATCGGTGTGGTGAGCGGCTTGATCGCGATGTTGCCGACGAATACGAACAGCACGAGCGCGCCGGACTTGATCGGACTCCAGCCGAACACCGTCTGGAACAGCAGCGGCAGCAGGAACGGGATCGCGCCGATCACCAGCCAGATCAGGCTGCTGCCGACCATCGCGTTGCCGAACGTCGGGATCCTCAGGGTCCGCAGGTCGACGAGGGGTGTCGCGGTGCGGAGCAGGTGCCAGGTGGCCACGGCCAGGAGAACGACCGAGGCCAGTCCGAGCGATGCCACCAGCGGCCAGTGCGGGTGCGGGTCGGACGCCAGGTGCGCAGCGTAGGTGAACCCGGCAAGGCCACCGCAGGTGAGCAGTACGCCGGGGAGATCCAGGCGTGGCGGAGCCTCGGCGGGCCCGCCGTGGATCAGCCGCCAGGCGCAGATCAGGCCCACGACTCCGAGCGGAAGGTTGATCGAGAACAGCCATCGCCAGCTGGCGTAGGTGGTGATCACGCCACCGGCCAGCGGCGCGATCACGGGCGCGATCAGCGCGGGCCACACGATGTAGGACATCAGCCGCATCACCTGCGACTTCCCGGCCCGCTCGAACACGACCATCCGGCCGACCGGCACCATCATCGCGCCGCCGGCGCCTTGGAGCACTCGCATCGCGACCAGCTCCCCGAAGGTCTGGCTCGCCGCACATCCCAGCGACGCGAGCGTGAATATCGCGATTGCCGACAGCAACACCCACCGGTACCCGTAGCGGACCGTCATCCAGCCGCTCAGAGGGATCAGCACCGCGACCGTCACCAGATAGGCGGTGACGACCAATCCGGTCGTGCGCGGCGAGACCCCCAACGATGCGCTGATCCTCGGAATCGCGGTGATGACGATCGTTCCGTCGAGGAGCTCCATGAAGAAGCACGCCGCCACCAGCAGCGCGATGTTGCGAGCCCGTCTGTCGATCGAATGGTCCAAAGCCGCGGCGCTCCACCGGTCGCGGGCGGCAACTTACCCACGCCGGCGAGCCGGCGCCTCGCTGGAGGCGCCGCACGCTCGCCGGCGGACCTCTCAGGCGATGTTCGCGACCGAGGGCTTGGCAGCGGGCCGATCCGGCGGCAGGCACACCATGCCCTCCGAGAAGCCCGCGGAGCCGACGCCGAACGCCGCGTTGAAGCGGTCGAGGTTGACGACGGTCAGCAGCGCTGTGATCTCGACGATCTGCTCGTCGGTGAAGTGCTCCTTCATCTGCGCGAACAACTCGTCGGTGACCTCGACGGGCGTACGCATCACCGCCACCGCATAGTCCAGCGCGACCTTCTCGCGCTCGGAGAACAAATCGCTCTGGCGGTAGCGCGGGATCGCCAGCAGCTCCTCGTCGGAGAAGCCCGAGTTCCGGCAGATCTGCGAACCGAGGTCGACGCAGAACTCACAGCCGATCATCTGCGCGCCCTTCAGCTCGACCAGGTTCTTGAGCCGCTCGTCGACGGTGTTGCCCTTCCTCACCGCCCCCTGGAACTTGCCCATGCCGCTCATCATCTTGGGCTGGTGGGCCCAGATCTCGACCGGCTCGATGCCGCTCCCGTGGGCGGCCTCGCGGCCGGTCATCTTGGTCATGCCCCTGCGCATGAACCGGTAGACGAGCCTGACGATCGGACCGGCCTGGTCCTGCGGTACTCCTTGAATCCGTGCCATCGGGCACCTCCTGTCGCATCGGGCGATTTGCCTGGGTCCACCGAGCCAGACCCGCCGCGACCTAGTGATGTGACACGACCGAAATTCCGGCGGCTCGCAGCTGGGCTTCGACGCCGGTCAGCGTCCAGATCTCCTCGGGGTCGAAGCATCCGCTCGGGGACGGCCCGGCGCGCAGCGCGTCGGCGAACACGACCGTGCTGCGGGCGGCGCACCGGGAGCCGCCCACGCACTGCACCGTGCCGACGCCCAACCGCCGCCCGTCACGAACGGCTGCGATCCAGTGCGCGACCGGTTCGCCGCCGGGCGTCCCGTTGACGCCTTGCTTGCGCGCCCCGATAAGCGATCTCGGCAGGCTGGTCATCGCGCCCGCGCCGTTGAGCTCGAGCAGCCGTTCATGCACCGCCGGCTCGGCGATGCAGACGTACTGACGAACGATCCGGCCCTCGGCGACGCCGCCGAGCCAGCCGGCATCGCGCTCGCCAAAGCCCAGGCACCGGCGCTCGCCAAATGGTCTCGGGAGCGGAACGAGCGCAGTTCGGTGGCGCGGCAGCGCGGTCAGCCCGCGGTGGATGAAATCGGCGCTCGCCGGACCTCTGGGGGCTGCCTGCGACAGTGTGAACACGATCTCGAGCTCGCTGGCCGCGGGGTGCCGGCTCAGCAGGTCCGCCGCGACGATCGTGGTCACCCCCGGCGCCAGGCCGGCGTTCATCACGACGGTGCCCCGCGCTCCGCCCGCGACGGCGCGGAGCGACCGTCCCGCCGAGGCGGGGAGATCGGAGACGTTGATGACTGCTCCGCCATGCTCGAGGACATAGCGCTCGACGAGCAGGTCGGGATGAGGCACGGTATTGACGACGAGCTCGCGCTCGTCCGCTGCGGCGGCGATCGAATCGGGCCGGTCGAGGTCGATTTCGATCTGTCCCGGCCGCGGTCGGCGCGCGCCGGAGCGCACCGCCCAGCCGGCGGCTTCGAACGCGCGGACGATCAAGGCGCCCAGTACGCCCTGAGCCCCGATGACGAGCGCGCGGTTCGTGCCTGCGACTTCCATGACGAGCTGCCTCCGCTCCGGCTGCGACCCTGGACGGTCGATCGTACGACCGCGCCTGCCGTTTGGGGAGGACCAAGTGAGCTCTCGTTCCTAAGACCAATGCCATCCAAGCCCGACCGACGTCCCGTCCTGCCGCGGTGGACGCGCGCTCGAGAACTAGTAAGCGGCCGCGGTAGCCAGCTCTCGGACGGCGCGCGGGATCGCCGGCTCCGCCGTCAGTCCGTACCCGAGCACGAGCGCGGGCCCCAGCGTGGCCGTCACGGCACAGTCGTGGTGAAGGGTGTGGATCGCGACGCCTCGGGTTGCCGCCGCGTCGCTGATCGTCGTCTCACGGGTGCCCTCGGGCAGCCATGCGATCACGTGAAGCCCGGCGGCGGCCCCGCCGACCGACGACTCGGGCAACCACTGCACGAGCGCTCCGACCAGCGCATTCCGGCGAGCGTGATACACGCGACGGGTACGGCGGAGGTGGCGATCGATCTCGCCGCGCTCGAGCAGCGTCGCGTACACGGCCTGGGTGAGAACGCTCGGGATCGCGCGCGCGACTCCCTGCTGCGCCGCCATCTCGCCGACGAGGTGGCTCGGAACCAGCGCCCACCCCAGCCGCACCCCCGGGGCCAGCGTCTTGCTGGCCGTCCCGACGTAGGCGACACAGTCCGGCGCGAGCCCCTGGAGCGAAGCGATCGGATCGCGGTCGTAGCGGTACTCGGCGTCGTAGTCGTCCTCGACGATCAGCGCCCCGCGGCGCCGGGCCCAGGCAATCAGCTGCGCGCGACGGACCGGAGCCAGAACGGCGCCCGTGGGGTACTGGTGCGCGGGAGACAACGCCACCGCGTCGACCTCGACGCGCTCCAGCCGGCCGACGTCGAGACCGTATTCGTCGACCGGGATCGGAATCGCCTCGAGCCCGGCCTGCGCGACCGTCTCCCGTATCGCCCGCCACCCCGGGTCCTCGACCGCCACTCGGGCAGCGCCACGCTGACGCAGCGTCTGCCAGATGACGCCCATGGCGGGGGCCGCCCCGTCGGAGATGAACACCCGTTCCGGCTCGGCGACGACTGCCCGCACACGCCCGAGATACTCGGTCAGCGCGACCCGCAGCTGACGCAGGCCGCGGCGCGACCCATACGACAACGCCGCGTCGGGCAGGTCTCGCATGACGCTCGCCATCGCCGACTGCCACTCCCGCCGGGGAAAGCAGGACAGGTCGGGTATGCCGCTGCGAAGGTCGTACCGAATGCGGCGCGCTGCCGCCGACGGGGCGCGCAGCGCGGGCGGCTGTTGCGCGAGCCCGTCGGCGATCCTCGTCCCATCCCCGGAACGAGCCACGAGATAACCCTCGGCGACCAGTTGCGAGTACGCCTCGACCACGACCCCCCGTGACACCTCGAGCTCATCGGCGAGCAGGCGGCTCGGCGGCAGCTTGGTGCCGGCGCGCAGCCGACCGGAGCGGATCGCCGTGCGCAACTCGCGCTCCAGCTGAGCCCGCAACGGCGCCGCTCGATCTAGTGCGAGGTGGATGTCCACTGGCCGGAGATCGTAGGACCCTGCCCCCTCGGCGGAACGCGAGATGCCCGTGTTGGTCCTGTCATCGCTCCACGGATTGGACCTTCCGCCCGGGCCAGCGACGACCTAGCCTGGCCGGCATGAGCACCGAAATCCGCCCCGACCTGGTCGATCGGATGATCGAGCTGTACTGCGATTGGCGAACCGCGTGCTGGGACGTGCGCGCCGCCTACGACCGGTTCCTCGAGGCCCCGGCACCAGATCGAGCCGTGGCGTTCGCGGCGTACACGGCTGCGCTCGATCGGGAGCAGTCCGCGTGCGAGGCCTACGCGGCTCAGGTTCGGGCGATCCAATCTCGGTACTCCGATGCCGCGGTGCACTCGCATCGGCCGCACGCGAACCTCCGCTGATCGTCGCGAGCGGCGCCCGGCAGGTACCACGGCTTCTCAGCCGCGCACACCGTAGCGGAGGTGGACGACGCCGCTCTCGAAGCGCCGCTCGTCGAGCAGGTCGAGGCGCGCCAGGACGCCGTCCGGCAGCGCGCGCTTCCCGCCACCGACGATGATCGGCGCGAGGAGCAGGTGGCACTCGTCGATCAGCCCCGCCCTCATCGCCACCCCGGCAAGCTCGGCACCGCCCACCGTGAGATCGGCTCCGGAGGCCTCGACGAGCCGCCGGATCGCATCGGGCTCGAAGTCGCGCTCGATCCGCGTCCTCTCGCTCGACACCGTCTGAAGGGTCCGCGAGTACACGATCTTCTCGGCCGCCCGCCAGAGCTGCGCGAAGTCGCGGGCCACCGTCGACTGATCGGCACCTGTGCTCACGGTCTCCCAGTAGACCATCGTCTCGTACATCCGGCGCCCATACAGATAGGTGCCGACCGTACGCTCGAGGTCGTTGACGAACGCGTGCACCTCGTCGTCAGGCGCCGCCCAGCCGAAGTTGCCCTGTTCGTCCTCGACGTAGCCGTCGAGCGAGGCGATTGCCGAGTAGATCAGCTTGGCCATCTCGAGTCCTCCTAGGCGTGGAACCAGGCCGCATACCCCGAAAGACCGCGGTCCACGGCCAAATTCATCGGTGGCCGGGGATGCCGTGAGTCAGTTCGATGTCAACGTTGCGCGTACGCCGAGGACGGTAGGCTCGCGACGGTGTCCGGCGCTGAATCTCTTTGGCCCTTGACCGGGTCAGACGCGAGATGACCGAGTTCTCGGACCGGGCGCGCTTCGAGCGAGACCATCGGTGGGCGCCCGGGAACATGTCCGACTATCTCGACGGGGAGCTCGCGGCGAGCCCGCGAGGGCGGCTCGAGCGGCACCTCGGCGAATGCCAGGAGTGCCGCCGACTGCTCGCCGGCCTGCGGGCGGTCGTGGACGGCCTGCGTCGCCTGCCGGCGCCGGGCGGCGGCGTCGAGGCGGTCCAGATCGCCGCGTCGGTGCGCGTGCGGTTGATCGAGCCACGGCGCGGTGACTGAACCGTTGCGCGGCGTCGGCGGGTCAAACGAGACATGAACAAGCACATCCACACTCAGAACGAGGCTGCCCCCACCCGCGTCGAGAAGACCGAGGGCGAGTGGCGCGAGCAGCTGACGCCGGCCCAGTATGAGGTGCTCCGCCGGAAGGGCACCGAGCGGCCGTTTACCGGGACCTACGTCCACGAGAAGCGCGACGGGACCTACCGATGCGCCGGCTGCGGCGCCGAGCTGTTCTCGTCGCAGACGAAGTTCGAGTCCGGCACCGGCTGGCCGAGCTTCACCGAGCCGGCGGACCGGGCCAACGTCGAGCTAGTCGACGATCACAGCTTCGGCATGCACCGAATCGAGGTGAACTGCGCCGCGTGCGGTGGGCATCTCGGTCACGTGTTCCCCGACGGACCCGGCACGACCGGGGAGCGGTACTGCATGAACTCCTGCTCGCTCGACTTCGACGAGAGCTAAGCCATGGCGGGCTTCGGCGGGCGCGCGTTCGCGTAGCGCCCGCCGGGCAGGCGACGGGGCGCGGTATAAACCCGCGGTGACCGGCGGGCTTAGCTCCGAGAACGAGCTGATTCGAAGAGCCCGCGACGGCGACGAGGAGGCGTTCGCCGAGCTGGTGATGCTCCACGCCGACCGCGTCCAGGGGGCTTTGCGGCGTTTCGGGCTGGACGCAAACGAGGCCGACGAGGTGGCGCAGGAGGTGTTCCTGCGCGCGTGGCGCGGCCTGGCGCGCTTCGAAGGGCGGTCGCAGTTCTCGACCTGGCTGTATCGGATCGCGTTCAACGAGGCTCAGCGCCGGCTGGCGCGCCGACCGCCTCCGCGCGCCGAAGCCGATCCCGACCGCGATGACCCGATCGTCTCGCTGCCGGAGTCGCCGAGCCTCAGCCCGGAGGCCCAGACGCTCGATCACGAGTTCGAGCAGACGCTGGAGCGGGCGCTCGAACAGCTTCCGATGGAGTGGCGCGCCGCCGTCGTCCTCCGGGACATCGAGGGCCTCTCCACCCACGACGCGGCCGAGATCGTCGGCATCGGCGAGGCTGCGTTCAAGAGTCGCCTCCATCGCGGCCGCATGCAGTTACGAGCCCTCCTCGAGCCATACCTGCGGCTCGAGGAGGGCTGACGCCTGAACGACTAGGCGGCCTGAGTGCGTTGCGCTCCTCGGCGATTCGATCGATCACGGGGCCGAGCAGCCGACACGGGCCGCGGCTAGCGCACCGTCGTGGCGCAGGCCGCACCGCCGTGCTTCTCGAAGTAGCGCTGGTGGTACTCCTCGGCGTCGTAGAACTCGGGTGCCGGGGCGATCTGGGTCACGATCGGCCGGCTCAGGCTCGCCTGACGGTGATCGCGGGAGGCGATTGCCAGTCTCTCTTGCTCGGCGTCGTGGAAGAAGATCGCCGAGCGGTATTGACTGCCGAGATCCCACCCCTGGCGGTTTCGCGTGGTCGGATCGTGGATCGTCCAGAACGCGCTCAGCAGCTCGTCGTAGCCGACCAGCGCCGGGTCGAACCATACGTCGACCGCCTCGGCATGGCCGGTCGTGTCCGAGCACACCTGCTCGTACGTCGGATCGGCTGTGGTCCCGCCGGTGTATCCGGCCTTCGTCTTCACCACGCCCTCGATCTCGCGGAACGAGGCCTCGACACCCCAGAAACAGCCCGCGGCGAAGGTCGCGCGCTCCAAGCCCTCGGCCTCGGCCTCGGGGCGATCGGCTATGGCCGCGGCGCCCGGGCTCTCGGGGTTACGGCGCGTGAGATTCATAAGTCTGGTCCTTTCTTCTGTCATCACGCTGGTTAAGACCTTCGGCTACGGAGAAACGGTTCCACGGCGGTGTTGCCAGAAACGGGCGCCGGTGGTAAACCAGCCAGCAGGTAACTGCTCGCGCGGACGTGGAGCGCGCGAGGCAGAGTTCGACCGGCCGAGAGGAGCAACACATGTCGTTCAGCGAAGATCCCACCCAGGGCACCGAACACGGCGCGGGCGCCGGCGAGGACCCGGCGGGACCCGGAGCGCCGGAAACGACGACCGACCCGACGCAGGGCGCGGAGTTGGGCGAGCAGGCGTACGAGGACCCGACGCAAGGCGACGAGTTGGGGCAGGCTGCGCACGAGGATCCAACGCAGGGAGCCGAGCTTGGGTCGGCCCCGGGCGAGGACCCGATGGCGCCGTCGACCTGAGCGCTCGCCGGCGCCAGAACTTGCTCTGAGTCCGGTGCGGTCGCCGCGGCGCGACCGCGATGCCGTATGTTGCGCCGAGCGTGTCCGCGCCCGAGCCTCAGCCGATCCTCAGCATCCCGACCGAAGCGGCGATCTTCCTCGTACTGACGGTGGCTCCGGGCGCCGAAGCGGCGATCGCGGATGCCCTCGCGGACGCCTCCGGGCTCAAGCGGTCGGTCGGCTTTCGTGTGCCCGAGGCCGAGTTGACGCTCGTGGTCGGCATCGGCGCCCGCCTGTGGGATCGGCTGACCGGCGCCCCGCGTCCGACCGGCCTGCACCCGTTCCGTGAGCTGGGCGGGGCACGCCACCGCGCAGTCGCGACGCCCGGTGACCTGCTGTTTCACATTCGGGCCCATCGTTTCGACGTGTGCTTCGAATTGGCCCAGCGACTCACCGAGCGGGTCCGCGGACTCGCCGAGGTCGTCGATGAGGTGCACGGGTTCCGGTCCTTCGATGAGCGGGACGTGCTCGGCTTCGTCGACGGCACCGAGAATCCGGAGGGCGCGGCCGCGGCCGAAGCCGTCCTGATCGGAGGCGAGGATCCCGCGTTCGCCGGCGGCAGCTACGTGATCGTGCAGAAGTACGTCCACGACCTGCGCGCGTGGGACGCTCTGTCCACCGAGGAGCAGGAGCTGATCATCGGCCGCACCAAGCTAAACGACATCGAGCTACCCGACGAAGACAAGCCCCCCAACTCCCACCTCGCGCTGAACGTGATCACCGGTCCCGACGGCGAGGAGCGCCAGATCATGCGCTTCAACATGCCGTTCGGCCGCGTCGGGGCCGCCGAGTTCGGCACGTATTACATCGCGTACGCGCGAACGTCCGAGCTGATCGAGCAGATGCTCACCAACATGTTCATTGGAGATCCGCCCGGTAACACCGACCGGATCCTCGACTTCTCGACGGCCGTCACCGGCGCTCTGTTCTTCGTCCCGTCGGGGGAGTTGCTGGAGAGCCTCGTACCTGACGGCACGAGCGACGCCGCGGTGAGCGACGCCGACGTGCCGGCGGACGAGCCGAGCGACGGGTCGCTCGGCATCGGCAGTCTCCGCGAGCCCGCCGGCTGACGCCCGACCCGAGCCGTCCGGCCGGCGGATCTAGGGATCTCGCGGTCGCTCTACGACGACAGCGCCTTGGCCTTGATTGCGTCGAACTCCTGCTGAGTGATCGTGCCGTTGTCGAGAAGCACCTTGGCCTTCTCGATCTCACTCGCCGCGCCGCCGTTGCCGGCGGTCTGGCGGACGTACTGGTCGAACTGCGCCTGGCTCGACTGGACTTCCTTCATGCGCCGCTCGGCCATCCCGGTGTGGTTGAAGATCAGGTAGCACAGCACGCCGATCCACGGCAGGATCACGATGAAGATCACCCATCCGGCCTTACCCCACCCGGATATGTCGTGGCGGCGGAACACATCGATCAGCACGGTGATCGCGATCCAGATGAAGATCACCCACGCGAAGAAGATGAGTGTCGTCCACAGGATGTCGAGGAAAGGGTACGAAGAGGCGATGGGCAGCGCCACAGCTGGCTCCTATCTGGTCCGGGGGCTTGACCGCCGTGCTTCATCCATGAACCACAGCGCGCATCTTGCTCGCATCGGGCACGAGTCTGCAGCCGAGCCGCGGTCGAGGCATCACCCTGATCGGGTGATACCTAACCCGGGTCCTCCGGACGCGCGAGCCGGCGGGTAGTCTGGGGATCGAGTTCATGCACGACGCCGCGCCCAGCGATCTTGCCCTGTCGTGGAGCGGCGGCAAGGACTCGGCGCTCGCGCTGTGGGTCCTCGCTCGAGAGCATCGCGTCGCTCCCCGCGCGCTGATCACCACCGTCACCGATGTCTACGACCGGATCTCGATGCACGGCGTCCGGCGGTCGCTACTCGCGCTCCAGGCGCGGGAGACCGGGGTCGCACTCGTAGAGGTTGAGATTCCGGTGGCGTGCACCAACGACGTCTACGAGCAGCGCATGGCCGATGCGCTTGGGTCAGAGCCGCTACGAGACGTCGAAGCGGTCGCGTTCGGCGACCTGTTCCTCGAGGATGTCCGGGCCTACCGCGAAGACCGTCTGGCCACCGTCGCCAAGCGAGCCTGCTTTCCACTCTGGCACCGGGACACGGCCGGTCTCGCGCGCGAGTTCGTCGCCGCGGGCTTTGAGGCGATCGTCGCGTGCGTCGATCCGAGGAAGCTCGACGGTTCGTTCGCCGGGCGACGGTTCGACGAGCAGCTGCTCGACGATCTCCCCGCCGGCGTGGATCCGTGCGGCGAGAACGGCGAGTTCCACACGTTCGTGTATGCCGGACCGATCCTGCGGGAGCCGATCGCAGTCGAGGTCGGTGAAATCGTCGAGCGCGACGGGTTCGTCTTCAGTGACATCACGACGCCTGGCGGCGCCTAGAAGCCTTCACCCGTCAGACGGCATCGCGCCGATCAGGCCGACGCTCCGCGCCGCGGCCTGGATCGCGAGCTCGGGCCCCCCCACCAGGTATCCAGCGGCCAGGGCGTCGCCGGCGCCGGTCGTGTCGACAGCGACGACCGCCGGCGCCGGATACAGGCCCTCGGGGAAGCTCGCACCGCGCGCGCCGAGCTTGATGACCCAGGTCGCGTCGAAGTCCGGGACGGCGGCCCGCTCAGCCTCGGTGGCAAAAACGAGATCGGGGCCGAGCGCCTGTAAGCGAGCGGAAAACCGCCGCGCACCGACGATCCCGATGTCGTGAGCCGAGGCCAGATCGACGGTCACGCGCGGGGCGTGCCGCGCGGCCTCGATGGCGACCTCGGCCATCGGCTCGCGGAGCAGGCAGTAGCCCGAGACGTGCAGCATGTCGCACGACTGCACCCACGCCGGATCGAGCTCCGAGGGGTGCAGGAGCGCGGCCACTCCCCGGTCCGAGGCCATCGTGCGTCGTCCGACCGCGTCGCGGACCGAGGCGACCACCCCGCCACGACCCTCCACCACCGGGCCGCAGATCTCGACGTCGAACCGCGCGAGCTCGGAGGCGGCCAGCTCGCTCAAGACGTCGTTGCCCCGCTTGCAGATCAGCCGGCTCCTGGCGCCCAGAGCGCTCGCCCACGCGGCCACGTTCGCAGCCTGACCCCCGGCGGCGAAGCGAATCGTCGCCGGCGTGTCCGCATCGGGCGCGAGCGGGCGGTCCGGAAGGACGACGACGTCGAGGATCAGGTCGCCGATCGCGCACACCGACAACGGCCTGCGCTTCTGGGCGTTGGCGCTCTCGGCCTCCACGCCGACATCATCCACGCGTCTTCGGGCTCACGCTCGCTCCAGCTCCGGCGGTAGTTGTCGCGCGACCGTTGGGGTAGGTTCTGTGCCGTGGCCTGGCTGGCGAGAAGGACGACGACGCCGGCTCTGCTGGCGTTGGTGACGCTCGGGTGGTTCGCCGCGATTCTGGCCGCCGGGATCGTGTGCGGAGACCTGCTGCGGCTGGCGGAGCGGCCGGACGGGTCGACCTCGTTCGACAGCTCGATCACGACGTGGATGGTCGCCCACCGAACCGGAGGCCTGACGACGCTCGCGCGGCTTCTGTCCGCGGTGGGGAGTCAGAAGATCCTGCTGCCCGTTGCCGGCGTGGCGGCACTGCTGCTCGTCGGCCGGCGACGCCTCCTATTGGCGGGGTTGGTCGTCGCCGCCTGGGGTGGCGCGATCTTGCTGTACAGCCTGGTCAAGCACTTCGTGCACCGACCGCGCCCGCCGGCCGCCATCTGGTTGATGAAAGTGACATCCACATCCTTCCCGTCAGGCCATGCCACTCAGTCGCTGGCGACGTTCGCGGCGTTGGCGCTCATCGCGGCGGCGCTCGCCGCCGGTGCAAGGGGGGCCGCGAAAGGGCTGGCGTTCGCCCTCGCCGCCGGCATCGGGTGGTCCCGTGTGTATCTCGGCGTGCACTGGACGACCGACGTGATCGCGGGGTGGCTGATCGGTGCCGCGTGGATCACGATCGTGCTCTGGGGGTCGCGTATGGCAAGCGTGATCGAGCGCCGGCGAGGCGACGAGGGTAGGGTGCGTCGGTGAGGTCCGCAGCGCACAAACTGGTTGTCTCCGAGAAGGTCGCGGACGCGCTCGCCGACGGGGATCCGGTCGTCGCGCTCGAATCGACGATCATCACCCACGGCCTCCCTCGCCCCGAGAACGCGCGGGCCGGGCTCGAGTTCGAGCGGACGGTGGCGGAGTGCGGTGCGGTGCCGGCAACGATCGCGATACTCGACGGAGTCGCCCACGTCGGCCTCGAGGCCGGTGAGCTCGAGCATCTGGCGGGTACCGGGGGCGCGCTGAAGCTCAGCGCCAGAGACCTGGCGGTGGCAATGGCACGCGGCGCAACCGGAGGAACGACCGTCGCCGCGACGGCGCTGCTGGCCTCGCAGACCGGCATCCGGGTGTTCGCCACGGGCGGTATCGGCGGCGTCCACCGCAACGCCGACACCACCTTCGACGAGTCGGCCGACCTCGGGATCCTCGGCAGCTGCCGCATCACGGTCGTCTCCGGCGGCGTCAAGTCGATCCTCGACATCGGCGCGACGCTGGAGCGACTGGAGACCCTGAGCGTGACCGTGCTCGTGTTCGGCACCAACCGGTTCCCGGCGTTCTGGCTCAGCGACAGCGGTCGTACGGTCGACTTCTCGGTCAGGACCCCTGAGGAGATCGCCGAGGTGATGCGCGCGGCCGACATGCTCGCGCTCCCCGGCGGGATCCTAGTCGCGAACCCCCTGCCCGAGGCGGCCCAACTCGACCCCGCTCTGCACGACCGGCTGCTCGCCGAGGCCCTCGACGCCGCGGCGGCTGCGTCCGTCCGCGGCAAGGAGATCACGCCGTTCCTGCTCGACTACATCCACGAGCACACCGACCGTTCGAGCGTGGCCGTCAACCTCGAGATCGTTCGTGGCAACTGCAAGCTTGGTGCCGGGATCGCCCGCGCGTGGTCGGCGTTGCAACAGTCAGTGCACACAGGCACGTGACCCTCGGGCTGATTAGAACCTACACATGTCACCGGTGTCACACATGTGTCAAACCGACGCGCTTGCCCGCGAGCTAGGCTGAGCGTCAATGAGCACGAACGCCGCCGACGTCGTTCCTCTCGCGCTGCGCGAACGCTTGCTGGAGGAATGGCGCGGCGAGGTCGAGGCCGCCCGCGTCTATGAGCTGATCGCCGCGCGAATGCCGCCTGCCGAGGCGGAGGTCCTGCGGCGCATGGCCGAGGCGGAAGCCGGTCATCGGGCCCGGCTCGAGGCGCGGATGGCCGAGCTGTCGATCGAGGTTCCCGCGCCCGAGAGCGTGCATCTCTCGTGGTGGACGCGCCTCCAGGCGCGGATCGCCCCCGTCGACCGGCTGCTGGCCGCGCGCGAGGCGGCCGAGGACGAGGAGGTCGGCGACCTCTACAAGAGGCCCACCGGCGATGCCGCGACCGATGCGCTCCTTCGCGATATCCGCAGGGAGGAGCGGGCGCACTCGCACACCGTGAGCGACATGCGCACCCGATCGACCGACGGAGCTCGGACCGAAGCTCCGGTGCACCCCGCGCAGGTGCGCCTGGACAAGCTGCTCGGCCGCGAGAAGTGGCACCGGACCGGCGGTGGCTGGATCAGCGGCGCGATCTACGGCGCCAACGATGGCCTCGCCGCGGTGTTCGGGATCGTGGCTGGAGTGTCCGGCGCGACTGGCGGCTCGAGCTTCGTGCTCACCGCGGGGGTGTCCGCCGCGGTCGCCTCGGCGCTGTCGATGGCGACCGGCGCATTCCTCGCCGAGCGGTCCGAGGCCGAGGTCGCCGCCGCCAACATCGAGCGCGAGCGACAGGAGATCGCCGAGCACCCGGAAGAGGAGCGCGAGGAGCTGTCGCTGTTCTACCAGCTGAAGGGCATCGACGAGGCGACCGCGGACGCGATGGCCGAACAGCTCTCCAAGCAACCCGACGCGATGCTTCGAGCGCTCGCCGCCGAGGAGTTCGGAATCGCCGGCGACCCGGGCGACCCCAAGCAGGCGGCGCTCGCCGCCGGCGTGTCGACCGGGCTCGGCGCGATCGTCCCGGTGATCCCGTTCATCTTCACGACCGGCACCGTCGCGATCGTCCTCGCTGCCGTCGTCTCGCTGGTCGCGCACTTCCTCGTCGGCGCCGCGAAGTCGCTGGTCACGCTGCGGACCTGGTGGTCGGCGGGGCTGGAGATGACCCTCGCTGGCGTCATCGTGGGCGGCGCGACCTACCTCGTCGGCCTGGCGCTCCCCACGTGACGCCCGCGTCGTCCTGACCCGCCGATCCGCCGCGCGTCATACGCAACGGGTGATGCGATCGACGCCTGGCCTGCTCAAGCCACGGTCGCGGCTGAGCCGCGGTTCGACCAGCGCCACCCCGAGACACGATTCAGCAGCTCAAGGATCTCGCGGACCTGAAGACGCAGGGTATCCTCGCCGACGAGGAGTTCGCCGCCGAGAAGGCCAAGATCCTCGCCGCCTGAAGCGTTCCCTCGTTAACCTGCCCGCAGGTATAGGGTATCGGCTGCTCCGGTCCGAGGATGCGTTCTGGCGACCTTCGAATCAGATGAGGGTGCAGAACACCGATCTCGGCAAGCAGCTCGAGGCCGAGACCCTCGGCGCGCGGCTTTGGCGTCTGGCGCCCGGTCAGGCGTCGACGCGCCACCGCCACGCGCACACGACCGAGTTGTACGTGCTGCTCGAGGGAACCGGACGGATTCGTGTCGGCGGCGACCTGCACACGCTGACGCCGCTGAGCGCCGTGCTCGTCGACCCCGACACCGTCCGCCAGGTGTTCAATGACACCGACGCCGAACAGCTGTGGCTGATGGTCGGCGCACCGCGCGAGGGCGCCAACACGCTCGAAATGACCGCCGAGACGCTCGCCTTCCTCTATCCCGACGGACCCAAGGCACTTCCCCCCGAGCTCGAGGAAGCCGGCGGCTCCGCGTAGCGCGCGCGGATCGCGATCCCGGATATCGTCACGCGGTGCGCGTGCGCGAGGACGCGATCGGACAGTACCCGTGCCTGGTCGCGGGGGACGGGCCGCCGCTGATCGTCCTCGCCGGCCTGTCACCGGACGCCGGGGTCGCGCCGGGGCCGATGCGCCGGATGCACGAGCAGGCGCTCCAGCCATGGACGAGCCGCCGTCGTGTGTTCTACGTCAATCGGCGTCCCGGGCTGCCCGTCCCGTTGAGCATGGGCGCGCTGGCGGGCGAGCACGCGGCCGCGCTCCGGGAGGCGTTCGACGCACCCGTCGACGTCCTCGGCCTGTCGACGGGCGGCAGCATCGCGCAGCAGCTCGCGGCCGATCATCCGACCGTGGTCGGTCGACTGGTCCTGATCAGCACCGCCTGCCGGCTGGGTCGCACGGGCCGCGCGGCTCAGCGCCGGGTGGCGGCGCGCGTGCGCGCGGGAGCGCCGCGCCAGGCGCTGGCGGTGGCGGCCGCCGAGCTTGTGCCGCCGTGGCGGGGCCGCCACCTCGCAGCCGCGGTCGCGTGGACGGCCGGCACCCGGCTCTTCGGGGCCGCGGGTCTGCGGGACATGGCCACGACGATCGAGGCCGAGGACGAGTTCGACCTCGCCGCCCTTCCGACCGTGCGGAGCCCGACGCTGCTGATCGCGGGCGGCCGAGACCGCTTCTATGAGCCGGAGCTGTTCGAGGAGACCGCCAGGCTGATTCCCGGCTGCCGGCTGTCGCTCCAGCCGGAGCGAGGGCACATCACGGTCACCGGCACGCCGCGCACGACCGCCCAGGCGCTCGGCTTCCTGAACGCCGACGTCCCCGGCCGCTCGTAACCTTGGCTCGATGCGGCTCGACGGGATCCAGACCGGGGACATAGTCGAAGTGGATCGCCTCGGCCGGCGGTTTCACGCGCTCGTGACGGGTCAGGCGCCGGGTGGCCTCGCCGTCCAGCCGCTCGACAAGCGGGTGACCTACCGGAGCTGCCGAGCCCACGAGGTCCGGACGCACTGGTCCAAGCGCGGCCGGCCGCGGGTGACCGACGAGCCGCTCGAGCCCTCGCCGCTTCAGCTCGAGCTCGACACGACGATCCGCGACTGACCCGTGCCGCGCTCGATGCGGAGGGGCTCGCCGGTTTCGAGCATGGTCTTGAGCTTGGCCATCACCACCGGCCAGCCGCTGCCGACGCTCTCCGCAACCTTGCTCCCGGGCTCGAAGCCGTCGTGGACGACGGTCAGCTTCACCGCGTCACCGGCCGGCTCGATCTCGAACGTCACCTTGGACCGAGGCTCGGCCGCCAGGTCGGCGAGCAGCTCGCCGCTGAACCCGATCACCTCGCCGAGCTCCGGGGTGAAGTTGTGCCACGTGTAGGACAGCCGCCGGTAGGGATCTGATTCGAGGACCACCTGGCCCGGGTCGGCGATGATCGCGCCGTGGTTGTCCCAGACCATCGTGGACCCCATGGTCCAGTCGGTCTCGAATGTCACGTCCCAGTAGCGCTTGGTGAACGCCGGCTCGGTCAGTGCCTGCCAGAGCGTCTCCGGCGTGGTCTGAATGTAGGTCGTGTAGACGAATGTGGGCTTTTGCATCGTGGGGTTCTCCAATGCTTGCTTGAGGTCCGCGAGAGCTCGGACCCGCGGTTGGTCGTAGTGATCGATCCAGCGCTCGGAGATCTCGTTGATGGGAGCCGCGTTGAGGTAGTGGAGCTTCTCGCGCCCCCTCCGCAGCGTGGTCACGAGGTTGGCCGCCTCGAGTACGGCGAGGTGCTTGCTGACCGATTGGCGGGCCATGTCCATGTCGGCGCACAGCTCTCGCAGGGTCTGGCCGTTCTGAGCGTTCAGGCTGTCGAGCAGCCGGCGCCGGCTCGGGTCAGCGAGCGCCTTGAATACCTCGTCGATCTCCCGTCTGTCCGAATACGCAGCCATATGGCTGCATGATTATATGCAGCCACGCGGCTGCATGTCAAGCGTCGCCGGCTCCGCCCCTGAGCCCACCCCGTGCAGGCGGGCGCGGGGGCGCTTGGAACTCCACGCGCCCCCGCGGACCGATTGATCCACCCCGACCGCGTGGGCTATCGCGCCGCTTCTTCACGTCGCGAACGGTTCCGATGCCCGGGATCGTGACCGGACTGTTGGTCACCTGGCTCCAGCCCCCGGCGGAACTCACCGACGTCGTGCCGTTGTTGCTCTGCCCGTAAAGGACGAACTGGATCGCGCCGAACTCACCCTGAATCGTCTCGGTGGCTTTGTTCGCGTCTCCGGACATGTGGAAGCCCGTGAAGAAGACGGGCTTGAGCATGTACTGGACCACCGGCGCTTCCATGCCGTTGGCCCCCGGCTTGCGAACTACGATCTCGCCGAGGCCAGATGCGACCCCGCGGCGAGGTCCTGGAACAGCTCGCGCTGTACTTGTCGAGCGGCGTGACGAACTGGAACTTCTCGAACGACACCTTTCCCGCGCCGGCGCCGGTCGCGGCGCTGCCGATCGAAAGCGAGTTCATCGCGCCAAGGGAGAACGACGACAGCTCGAACTGCTTGGTCTTCGTGGCCTGGTTCTGGATCGTCGTCTCACCGACCGGAGTGAGCTTGCCCAAGTCGTTCGTCGGCGCGAGCAACATGGTGATGCCACTCCGGAGCCTGATGACACCTGGACACTCCCTGCCGGCCCGCCGGCCCCGCGGCGCCGGGTGTCCCCTGTGGCCCTTGCGGTCCCTGCGGACCGGTCTGGCCTTGCGGGCCTTGCTGGTTCCAGGTGATCTGCTCCTCGCCGCTGGTACAGCTCATGTCGTCAGTGACAGCGGGGTCGAGTACGCGCAGGCTTCCAATCGGCACCGTGGCGGTGTCGCCCTGATTCGTCAAGACGCACCCTGTGTAAGTGGAGCCGGTCGCACCGATCTGCCCCACGGCGATCGCGGCTCCGGCGCCCAGCGCAGCGACGGTTGGCACCAACACCTTCAACGACGCGCTGAAACGTCGCCGGCGGCGTCCAGACGCGTCCGCCGGCCTGCTTGTGACCTCACGGCCCATCCCAACCTCCTCAGGTTCGTCGGCGCCCCGGCGGCGATTCAACCAACCGATCTGGGAGGGGTCAAACGAGCAAGTCAGGTTTCAGACGGGGATGCTGCCGTGCGCGATCCCGAGGTCGCGGAGCTCCCGCTCGGGCGGGATTCCGCCCGTCGCGGAGATCAGGTCGATGAGGGCCTCGAAGTAGCGTTCGAACCCCCCCGGGGTGACGAGCACGAATGATCGCGCCGGCTCCTCGCCGGCGTTGGCGAACGTGTGCGGCGTGCCGCGCGGCACGAACGCGACGGTCCCGGGTCCGGCCTCGTACGCGTGGTCGCCCACTCGGAACGCCAGCGTGCCGTCGACGACGTAGAAGGTCTCGTCGAACTCGGGATGCACGTGCAAGGCCGGCCCCGGGTAGCCGCCGGGAACGAGCTGCTCGATCAGGCCGAGCCGCCCGCCGGTCTCCTCCCCGCGCAAGCGGACCGTGATCGAGCCGCCGAGAACTACTCGCTTGGTAGCCTCGTCGACCGGTTGGATGACGGGGCGGGTGTGGATTGTTGCGGTGTGATTGCTCATGGCGGGCATGGTCGATTGATCGCCGGCGACCCGCAATCCCAGGATTTCAGGGATTGTGGGCGAGCGCTGCGCTGCGAGAATGGGTCCCGTGCTCCGCGAGCCCGAACACAACCGTGTCACCCGCAAAGACGAGGTCGGTTCGGAGGACCGCCCCGCTCTACGGCCTGAGGCCATCAGACGATTCTGGGCGCCTCGGCCGACCTGCTCGGAGTCATCGGGTCGTGCTGGCATCTGACCGACCCGAGCTCGGGGCTCCCGATCGCCAGCGCGATGCTGGGCGAGCCGGCGGGAAGCCTCGAGGAGTCGCTGGTCTACGAGTTCCGCCGGCCGGACCTGAATCGCTTCGAGGAGCTGCGGTCCCGACGGCTGCCGGTCGCCGCGATCTCCGCCGAAACCCGGGGCGAGCTTCACGCCAGCGCTCGATTCCGCGAGATGATCGAGCCGTGCGGACCCGCCGACGAGCTTCGCGTCGCGTTCGTCGACCCGTTCGGGCTCTGGGCCACGCTGGTCATCTTCACCAGCCGCCGGATGACGACTGAGGATCTGACGTTCGTGTCCGACCTGGTTCCCGGAGCCACCGTCGCACTGCGCTCGGCGGCGGCCGCCGGGCGCTCGAGATCGTCTCCCCGAGCGGCGAGCCCAGCGATCACGGTGGTCCCTCGGTTCTATTCCTGAACCGCGAGGACCGGATCGTCGCTGCGGACGCCGCGGCGCGTCGCCGGCTGAGCGCGGTACGCGACCCACGCCAGGTCGAGGTTCCCGGACTGATCTCATTTGTGGCCGCCCAGGCGCGCTGGGGGGCGGACGGGCGTTCGTCGACGGCACGGATGCGCACCGATGACGCCCGCTGGCTGCTCGTCAACGCCTCACAACTCGAAGGCGGGGACGGGGGCGATGTGGCCGTCGTGATCCAGCCGGCGCCCGCCGGCAGCGTGCTCGACGGCGCCCTCCGCGCCCTCGGGCTCAGCACGCGCGAGCGGGAGGTCACTTCGCTCGTGCTCCAGGGCCACGCGACGAAGGCGATCGCGGCCGAGCTGGTGATTTCGCCCTGGACGGTCCAGGACCACCTCAAGGCGATCTATGAGAAGACCGGCGTTCGCAATCGGTCCGAGCTCGCCGGGCTCGTTCCCGGCGGCGCCTCCCCGGACTGAGCGCCGGCGCCGGGGGCCTGGCCCCACCGGCGCGGGCGCAGTTCGTCGCCGGCCGTACCCTGGCACTCGAGCCGGCTGCCTGACGTGCTCTGTGATCGGCACCCAGGGCAACCGGGCCCTGGTCCGAACCTCACGCACATCGCCGGCGCTCGCTCACCTCGGACGAGCTCGCCAGTGCTCACTCCTGACGGATCTGCGGTAGCCGTCAGCGCAGGATCGAGCCGGTGATCGTCGGCGGCCGCGCTCCGAGGAAGAAGATCCCGGGAAGGCCTGGCGTGTGGAACCGGTCGTTGGGGTTGTCCTCGAGCGTGCTGTCGCGGATCGACATCGTGCCGCTGCGGTCGTCGCTGACGAAGAAGATCGCGCCGCCACCCTCGTTGGCGTGGTTGTCCGTGAACACGCAGCCTGCGATCGAGAGCCTCATCAGATCGCCGTCGTTGTAGATCGCGCCACCGCTGCCGCCGCCCGGGGTTCCACGGGCCGCTGGGTTCGCTCCGCTGCCGATCGCGCGGTTGCCGGTGAAGCGGCTGTTCAGCACGGTCCACGAGACGCCGATGCTGCTCAGCGCGGCCCCGTTGCTGCATGCGTTGCCGGTGAAGCGGCTGCCCGTCACGTACACGGGCAGATTCCGGTACTGCGACAGCGCCCGGACCGCGGCGCCACCGATGTCCGGCCCGTCGCGCTCGCACCGGTTGCCGATGAACACCGAGTTGACGATCCGCAGCCGGCCGCCGCGGTCGAAGATCGCGCCGCCGCCGCCACCGTCGAAGTCGTGTCCGGTCGAGTTCCCGTCGGTGAACGTCAGGTTCTGAACCACGAGCGACGGGGTGGCCTGATCCTGGCAGTGCGACGTCGTCCACTTCTGCGCCGGGTCGCACGTGTCCATGTACAGGATGCGGCGCCGGCCCTCCCCGCTCAGCGTCACGAGCCCGCCTCCGTCGAGTACCACCTCCCGGCTTGTGTTCATCACCTTGGCGGTCGCGTTCATCCTGATCGTGACCGGCCCGGCCCCGCACGAGAAACGGATGATCCCGCCGGCGCGGACCGCGGCGACGACCGCGGCCGAGGTGCAGCCGGCCGGAGTCCCCCGGCCTACGACCCGGCTCGGATGCGACGTGTCGAGCGGGCGTCCACCGGCCGGTACGGGCACCGGACGGATCGCGGGCGCCCGGCCCTCGGCGGATGCCGCGACGATGAACCAGCCGACGCACGCGAGGCACGCGATCCGAAGGGTCCGAGACGCCCTCATCGTGGGACGAGCTCGTCGAGGACGTCGGCGAGTCCGCGGAGGTCGGGCAGCTCACGCGTCGGTGCCGGCTCGCCCCGCTCAGCCAGGCGGTTAATCCACACCGTGGGGATGCCGAGTGCGTGCGCGGGCACGATGTCGTGGTAGTGGCTCTGCGCCACGTGCACATGCCGACCGGGGTCGGCGCCGGTGGCCTCCTGGAACGCCCGCCAGTGCCCCGGGGCCGGCTTGTAGGACCCGATCTCCGAAGCCACGATCGCGCGCTCGAACGGAACCCCGATCGTCCTCATCGACGCCTCGATCAGGTCGCGGTCGGTGTTGGACAGCGCCACCAAAGTCCAGCCCCGATCGTGCGCCTCGGCGAGCGCACCCGGCACCTCGGCGAACACCGGCCATCCGGGAAGCGACCGGCCGAGCGCGTCGCGTTCGTCCGCGGCAAGCGCCACCCCGGCCTCGGAGGCGAGCTCGGCGAGAACCGCCGCCATGACGTCGCGATAGCTCCAGGTCGGGTGCTCGCTCTGGACGCGTGGCTCGATCGCGTGGTATCGCGCCAGCAGCCCGTCTGGAGTCGAAGCGCCGAGCAACCGATCGAGCTCGGCGCGGATGCCGGCGTTCCAGTCGACGAGCGTCCCGTAGCAGTCGAACGTGGCCCACCGGGGATCCGCCATCGGGCGAGCATAGGCGACCAGCTCCCGGAGGAGGAAAACCGGTCTACCGATAGGATCCGATCCGATGCCGATCGAGTGGGCCGGTTTGGGCCCGGACGTGCTGCTGACGCTCGACCGAACGCGCGCCGAGCCGCTGCGGATCCAGCTCGAGCGCGAGCTGCGCGAAGCGATTCGTTCCGGCAGGCTGGCCGCCGGCGAACGGCTCCCGTCGTCCCGCGCGATGGCCGCGGCGCTCGGGATCTCGCGCGGGCTCGTGATCGAGTGCTACAGCCAGCTCCAGGCGGAGGGATTCCTCATGTCGCGAACGGGTTCGGCCACGAGGGTGGCAGCGGGCGCGCTCGCGCCCGTGCCGTCGCCGTCGCCGTCCCGACCGCTCACCCCGGAGCCGACGGGACCGGCTCCCTCGCCGCGCCTGTCGGTCGACTTCTGCCCGGGCGTCCCCGACCTCACGAGCTTCCCGCGCGCCGATTGGGCCCGCGCGATGCGCGACAGCTGCCGCAACGCGACCCCGAGCGAGCTGGGGTACGGCGATCCGCGTGGGACCGAGACGCTGCGCGAGGTGCTCGCCGGGTACCTGCGCCGGGTCCGGGGGACGGTCGCCGACGCCGAGCGGATCGTGATCTGCGTCGGCTTCGGCCAGGGGATCAACCTCGTGCTGCGCTCGCTCGCCGGCGAGGGGATCCGGCGGGTGGCGATCGAGGACCCGGGCGACGACGACTACCTCGAGATCTCCGCCCGCCTCGGGATCGAGGCGGTTCCCGTCCCGATCGACGAGCGCGGGATCGACGTCGACGCGCTCGCCGCGACCGACGTCCGAGCGGTGATCCTCACCCCCACCCATCAGTTCCCCACCGGGACCGCGCTGGCTCCCGAGCGCCGCCAGGCGCTGGTCGCGTGGGCGGCCGAGCGCGACGCGACGATCATCGAGGACGACTACGACGCCGAGTTCCGCTACGACCGCGACCCGATCGGCGCGCTCCAGGGACTGGCTCCCGAACGGGTCGCGCTGATCGGGACGGTCAGCAAGTCGCTCGCCCCGGCGCTCCGGCTCGGGTGGGTCGTCTGCCCGGCGCGGCTGCTCGAGGCGGTGGTCGAGGACAAGCGGCTGAGCGACCGCGGGTCGCCGACGCTCGAGCAGCTGGCGCTGGCGACGATGATCGAGTCAGGTCGCTACGACCGTCACCTGCGCCGCATGCGCGACGTTTACGGCGCGCGTCGCGACGCGCTGGTCCACACGCTCGCCGAGCAGGCGCCCCACATCGGGCTGCAAGGGCTCGCGGCGGGCTTCCATGCGGTCGCTCGCCTCGGGCCCGAGGCCGACGAGCAGGCGATCGTCGAGGCGGCGCGCGCCCGCTCGATCGGGTTGTACGGCATGAGCTCGTACCGCCCGAGCGGACGCAGCGGTTCGCCCGAGCTCGTGCTCGGCTTCGGGAATCTGACCGAGGCTGCGATCGCGCGAGGTATTGCCGCGATCGGCGACCTGCTCTGAAGCGCCGCAGTCCCGGGCTTAGGCCGGTGACGCCCAAACCGGTCCACTAGATCGAAACCGAATTGGCTCTTATCAGTGAGCCGCTTTCGGCCTAGATTGGCCGCACGATGACGACCAAGCACTCAACCTCTTCGATCCTCTCGGCCTCCGGTGCCCGCGCGCTGCTCGGAAGCTCAATCCTCGCGCGCCTGCCGCTCGCGATGTTCAGCATCGCGCTGCTCGTCAATGCCCAGCATCTGACGGGCTCGTTCGCCGTCGCCGGCATGGTCAGCGGCGCCTACGCGATCGCCGCCGCGGTCGCGGCCCCGCTGCTCGGACGGCTCGTCGACCGCTGCGGTCAGACGACCGTGCTCGTCGCCGGGGCGACCGTGACGGCCCTCATGCTCGTCGCCACCGGGCTCGCGCCGGCAAGCACTCCGCCGGCGGCGCTGGTGGCGCTCGCCGCCGCGGCAGGGATGGCGACGCCGCCGCTGTCGGCCTGCGTCCGGACGCTGCTGCCGAGGATGGTCACCGACCCGAGCCGGCTGCCGGCGCTGTTCGCGTTCGAGTCGACGGTGCTCGAGGTCACGTTCGTGCTCGGCCCGCCGCTCGCGCTCGGAGTCGGCGCGATCTGGTCGACCGGCGCGGCGCTCGCGTCCGCGGGCATCGTGATGCTCGCGGCGACGCTCGCGTTCGCGGCACAGCCGGCGTCGCGGGCCTGGCGCCCCGACCCGGGCGCGCCCCGCCGTCGCGGCGGCTCGCTGCGCTCGCCGGCGATCCTCACGCTCGCGCTGATCGAGATCGCCACCGGTGCGGTGTTCGGCGCCACGGAGGTCGGCGTCACCGCGGCCGCGAAAGCGCTCGGGAGCACGGCAGCCGCCGGGCCGCTGCTCGGGCTCTGGGGTCTCGGGTCACTGTTCGGCGGCATCGCCGCGACGCGGCTGGGCGGCAGCGCGCGGCGCTCGGGCGGAGTGATCCTGCTGCTCACCGCGCTCGCCGTCGTCCACGGAGCTCTGACGTTCGCCACCGGCAGCGTGCTCGCGATCGCAGCCGTGATCCTGCTCGCCGGCGCGACGATCGCGCCGACCGCCGCGAGCCTGTACGCGATGGTCGACCGGTTTGCGCCGGCCGGAACCCACACCGAGGCGTTCTCGTGGGTGGAGACCGCGGGCTTGACCGGCGCGGCGCTCGGCGCGGCGGTCGCCGGCCCGCTCGTGCAGTCTGCCGGCCCGACCGCGGCCTTCGCCTTTGGCGGCGCCGCCGGCGCGGTGGCGGTGCTGATCGCGTTCGCCAGGTCGCACCGGCTCGACGACGCCCCCGCCGACATGGCCTGCGCCGCGCCGTCGCACGCGGCCTGATCAGCCGGGCGGAAACGCGATCCCGGTAAGCCGCGCGCACGCGTCGAGCAGGCCGTCCTGGAGCTCGACGCGGGTCGCCACCGGTGCCGGCGCGACCTCGCGCCGGTGGTGAAAGCAACGGCCGGTCACGGTGGCGCCGGGGTCCGAGCTCGTGGCGAGCCACGCCTGGGTGTCGGCGCCGAGCTCGAGGTCGTCGGGAGCGCCCGGGCCGCCCATCCTCGTCGGAACCCATCCCGGCTCGACCGCGTTCGAGAGAACGGCGGGCCGGCGCCGTGCGACCGCAAGCGCGAGCACGACGTCGAACAGCTTGGAATCCGCGTACGCCTGCGTGCCGCTCCATCGCCGCCGCGTCCACTGCAGGTCGCTCAAGTCCGGATCTCCTCCCCGGTGCATCCCGGACGTGAGGTACACGAAACGATCCGGCCCGGTCATCAACGCCGTGAGTAGATACGGCGCCAACACGTTGATCGCGAACACATGGGCGAGCCCGTCGACGGTCTCGACCCGGGGGCCCCGGTAGCCGACGGCCGCGTTGTGGATGACCGCATCGAACCGACCGGCCGCGTTCGCCTCGTCGGCGAGCGCCCGGGTCGCGGCGATGCTCGCCAGATCCCCGACGAGGACGTCCCACGCGCCCGGCGTCGCCTTCATCGCGTCGTCCGCGCGCCGGCGGTCCCGGGCGTGCAGGACGACGTCGTGGCCGCCCTCGACGAGCTGCTGGGCCGCCAGCCGTCCCAGGCCATCCGCCGAGCCGGTGATCAGGACCTTGCTCACGGCCGGGAAACTACAGCCCGTGGGGAACTCCGAGATCGCCGATCGCCTCGAGACGTTCGCGCTGATGCTCGAGCTCGTGGAGGCGAACCCATACACGATCCGCGCCTACCGCCGCGCCGCCGAGACGATCCGCGGCGCCCCGGTTCCGGTCGAGGACCTCGTGCGCCGAAACCGGGTCCGCGAGCTGCGCGGGATCGGCCAGGGGATCGAGGCGCGGTTGCGCGAGCTCGTTCAGACCGGCCAGATCGCCGAGCTCGCCGAGCTCGAGCGGGAGCTGTCGCCCGACCTGGTCGGCCTCGGCCGCTACCTCGGCCTGAGCGCCAAGCGCTCGGTCGAGCTGGCGCGCACGCTCGGCGTGCGCACTGCCGACGAGCTCCGCGAGGCCGCCGCATCCGGGCGGCTGCGCGACGTGCCGGGGATCGGCGCCAAGACCGAGGCGCTGCTGCTCGAGGCGCTCGCGCGCGAGGAGCAGCCGCGACCCAGGCAGGGGCTCCTGCTCAACCGCGCCCAGGAGCTGGTCGGCGCGGTCGCGGCCGCCGTCGGCGGCGAGCCGGCGGGCGACGTCCGCCGCTGGCGCGACTCGTGCGAGCGGCTGGCGGTCGTCTGCGCCGCGCCCGAGCCCGGGCCGGTGCTCGATCGGTTCGCCGCGCTGCCGCAGATCGTGGCGCTGCTGGAGTGCGGCGACCGGCACGCGGTCGGGGTCACGGTCGAGGGGGTGCCGGTCGAGCTCGTCGCCGCCGAGCCCGACCGGTTCGGGACCGCGCTGGTCCGGGCGACGGGCTCGCGGACGTACGTCGACGCGCTCGAGCCACTCCCGGACGGACCCGACGAGGAGTCGGTGTACGACGCGCTCGGGATCCCGTGGTGTCCACCCGAGCTGCGGGAACAGCCATTCGCCGGCGAGCCGCCCCCGCTGCTCGAGCTCGCCGACATCCGCGGTGACCTGCACTGCCACACGACCTGGTCGGACGGCAGAGCGACCGTCGAGGAGATGGCCCGCGCCGCGCGCGACCGCGGCTACGACTACGTGGCGATCTGCGATCACACGCCGGCGGTCGGCGCGGTTCGGGGCCTCACCCCCGACGACGTCCGCCGGCAGCGCGAGGAGATCGCCGCCGCCAACGAGCTGCTCGCGCCGTTCCGGGTGATGTCGGGAATCGAGTGCGACATCCTCGGCGACGGCCGGCTCGACCTCCCCGACGACGTCCTCGCCGAGCTCGACTGGGTTCAGGCCAGCGTGCACGGCGGGCAGCGGATGCCGGCGCCGGAGATGACCAGGCGCGTCGAGGAGGCGCTCCGCAACCCGTACGTGCGGTGCCTCAGCCACCCCACCGGCCGCTACATCAACCGCCGTCCCGAGAACGCGGTCGACCTCGAGCGGATCTTCGAGGTCGCGCTCGAGCAGCGCGTGGCGGTCGAGGTCAACGGCCTCCCGCTCCGACTCGACCTGAGTGGCGAGCACGTCCGCGAGGCGTTGCGGGCCGGCGTCGAGATCGTCTGCTCGACCGACGCGCACTCGGTCGCGGGGCTGGCGAACATGACGCTCGCGGTGGCCACGGCGCGCCGAGGCTGGGCGACGGCGGCGAACGTGGTCAACACGCGGCCGCTCGACTCGATCCTCGACGCGCGGCGCGCCTACTAGAGCCGGCGGGGCGGCCGAGGGTGGATCGTCGAGGCCGAGGCCGAGGCCGAGATCGAGATCGAGATCGAGATCGAGATCGAAGCCGAGCCCGGGCGCGTGTTGCCGGCGCGGCGCCGGCGGTGACCCGCGTTTCACCGGCCTCTACGGGCCGCCAACGGCCGCGACCACCGAGGAATCACGGATCTAGGGTCGGGGCCGTTTGCGGCCCCACTCCGCCCGCAGCACCCTCAGCGCGTTGCCGTTGCAGATCTTCTCGGCGTCGACGGCGCCGTACCGGGCGCTCAGGTGGGCCTGCAGCTTGGTCATCCGGCCCATGTCCTCGAGGCCCGGCAGCGCGGGCTTGATGTAGCCGTCGAGATCCGAGCCGATCGCAACGTGGTCGTAGCTTCCGGTCAGCTCGTGGATCTTGTCGATGTGCTTGCACAACGCCTCGAGCGAGCCCTCGAGCGAGGAGCTCACGCCGGGCAGGCCGTTGGTTATGTAGTGCTTGCAGAGGATGCAGCCGAGCACGCCGCCGCGCGCGGCCACCGCCTTGATCGTCTCGTCGTCGAACGAGTACTGAAGGCCGCCGAACCGGTACGCCATGTGCGTGGCCATCAGCGGGATCTCCTTCGCCGGGTCGCGGGCGTCGAGCTGCGCGAGCACGTCCCTGATCGACTGCGAGCGCATGTGCGTGATGTCGATCAGGATCCCCTCGTCGACCATCGCGTCGACCAGCTCGTGCCCTAGCGCGGTGAGACCCTCGTCAGAGGCCTGCGGGAACACGCGGTTGTAGAGCCAGTCGGGCAGGAACGGCAGCGCGGGCGCGTTCGTGGCGACGTCGCGGAAGAACAGGTGGGCGACGGTCACGTACGCGATTCCGAGGTCCGCGAGCTTCTTGATGTTGCGCCGCACCTCCGCGGAATCGCCGCCGACCTGGAAGCCGCCCTCGATCGCGTGAATCAGGATCGGGACCCCGCCGCCCAGCAGTGCGTTGAGCTCTGTCACCGAGTGCGCGATCGCGACCGCACTCCGGTGGGCGGCCACGTAGCCCTCGACGATCCCGCGCTGATCGACGATGTCCTTGAAGTAGCTCTCGCGGGGCGGCGCGCCGTAGCTCTGGGTCAGATCGATCTCGTCGAACGGCTGGTACAGCATCGACAGCGTTACCCCGACCTCACCGTCTCGCATGAGCTTCTCGGTGACGCTCGGCGTGTCCCCGGGACCTTGATAGTTCGCGACGCGCGAGATCAGGTCGACCACCCGGCTCTGCCACCGCTGACGCCACCAGTTGCGCGCTCGCTCGTGCGTTCGCTGCTGCTCGTCCGGGAGCAGATGCATCGGAAAATGGGCGTGCAGATCGACGAGCACCGCGTCCTCAGCCGCGGATCATCTCAGCGTGGCCAGCCGCAACGCCACTGTTTGGTTCCCGCGAAAAGCGGGGACTATCGCCGTTAATTGGTGTAAAGCGGCTCTTCAGGGAGTCGCGTGGCCGCCGGTCGGGGCGACTCCGGATCAGGAAGTCAAACCCCGCAGCTCGCGTGGAGGAACGCCACGGCGTGAACTCTGACCGACATCGCCCCGACGCGGCGCACGCAAGAGCCTCAGGGCGAGGGGCTCGTACGGAGCTAGGGCTCGAGCTCGTACGGGAAGTCCGTCAGCAGCTCGGCGCCGTCCTCGGTCACGAGCACCAGATCCTCGAGCCTGCATCCGCCGAAGCCCGGGCGGTAGCAGCCGGGCTCGAGCGTGATCACGTCGCCCGCCACGAGCACGTCTGGAGCCCTTCCGAGCAGCGGCGCCTCGTGAACCTCGAGCCCGACGCCGTGCCCGAGCGAGTGGAAGAACCCCTCCTCGAGCACCTGTCCAGGAGCCTTGGTCAGCTGCGTCGGCAATCCCGCCTGCTCGTAGGGTTCGCACGACAGGCGGTGGAGGTCCTTGCCGGCGACGCCTGGCCGAACCGCTTCGAGCGAGCGTTCGAGCGCATCGCGCGTGAGCTGGTGGTACCTGCGCAGCTCTCCGGGTGCCTCGCCGACCACGAAGGTCCGCGTCATGTCGGCGAAGCACGCCGACTCCAGGTCGTTCGGCCACAGGTCGATGACCACCGGCTCGCCCGGTTGGATCGGCCCCGAACCCATGTCGTGGCCGGAGGCGCTCTGGCCGCCGTGCGCGACGATGAGCGCGTCGGCGCTGGCGCCGCCGCGGGCGACCGCGGCCCGGATCGCGTCCTTAACGAGCTCGCAGGTGAGCGCGTCGCCGTCGGCGACCAGTCCGGGGCCGCCGGGCTCGGCACGCCGCAGCAGCTCGACCGCCGCCAGTATGCCCGCCTCGGCGGCAGCCTGCGCGCGGCGGATGCCGGCCAGCTCGGCCCCGCTCTTGACGCGGCGGCGAGTCTCGAACAGCTCGCGATCGACCTCGAGCGTCACTCCGGCGGCGCGCAGGTGGTCGCCGAGTTGGAGCGGGAACTCGCTCGGCACCGCCGCGCGCTCGAGCCCGAGTGAGCCGGCGGCGCGGACCATGACCTCGAGCACCGCGTCCTCGCGGTCGGTGCCGGATGACACCAGATCGTCGTAACCGAACTCCTCGAACGTGTGGACGGTGAGGCCGCTGCCGAGCGCCTCGATGCGGGAGCGCTCGAGCGAGCTCACCACCACATGTCGCCCGCCCCCCGCCTCCGCGTACAGGAACGGGTCGGGCACCATCAGCGGGATCTCGTGGCGCATCGTCGAGTGGCGCACGGTGTCTCCGTGGATCAACACGTCGGTCATCTCGGGAGTCATGTTGTCATTGATGGCCGGTCGCGCGCGCTGACAACACCAGCATCGCGGCGCTCGCCGGCGGCAGCTCGACCGCGTAGCGACCGTCGTCCTCGGACACCAGCGCATGCTGCGCCGGGCCGGCGAGCACGCCGGTGGTGGTCTGCGGTCCGAAGCTCTGGCCGCCGAGCGTCACTCCGCTCCTCGCGCTCGCGCTGGGCGCGGCCAACCGGGTCAGCGTCGCGCCCTTGAACTTGCCCGCGATGCGGACCGCGAGCTCATGCGCGGTCGAGCCCTCGTTCGTGAGGACCACTCGAACCGTGCCGTCGGCCGCGCGGGTCGCCCATGCGTTGACCCCGGGGATGCCGGTGGGGCCGACGGTCTCCAGGTGGGATCCGGGCGGCGTCGCCTCCGCGAACATCAACATGCCGTAGTACTCCGGCGACACGGCTGCCCGCCATTGCCCAGCCTGGCGACTGATCTTGAACAGCTCGTACCCCGCGCCCGGGAACGTATGGACGTTAACCCCGAAGACGCCGGCGCTCGCGAGGCCGAACAGCGTGTTGAGGGCCCACAGCGCCGACGCGAACGACTCCGAGACGGCCGGATCGGCGCCGCACGAGACCGTGTTGAGCTCGTCGACGCGCAGCGACAACCCGTGGGCCCGGGCGAGCGCGACGTACGGCGCGAACGACTGAGCGAGCCCGGTCGAGGTCGCCGGCGAAAGCAGCCGTCCGACCGTCGGATACCGCGCCGAGGTCCGCGGCGTCAGACACACCTGGAGCGGGTAGCGATGCAACGTCACGAGCCCCAGATGCGGCACGGCGGCGAGGAACTGCCCGAGGCCCTGGGTCCACTGGCGGCCGCTCAGGCTCGGGCCGGCAAGCGGCACATGCGGCAACGCTCCCGTGAGGCCGGCGAAGTCGCCGATGTACGCCGACTCGTCGTAGCTCTTCGGTCGGCCGAAGACCGCGTGCCCGTTTGAGCGGTACCAGGGGAACGCGGGGTAGAGGTCCGGCTCGTTGCCGATCTCGAGCGCCCTGACCGCAGACGATCCAACGCCGGTGACGAGCGCTTTCGCTTCGGACGCAGCCAACTGCGGACTGTCCGCCTCGAGGTTCAGCCCCAGGATCAGGTGGGCGCCGAGCGCTCGCGCGAGCGCGCGGGTCACGCCCAGCCACTGGTCGGTGATGTCGAACGTGACGCCCGGCGGCCGCTGCATCCCCGCCGTCGGCCACCACGTCCTGTCCGCGCTGTTGCCGCCGATCCGCAGCAGCGGCGCCTGCCCCGGCGCCAGGTTGCGGACGAGCTGCTCGAATACCGGGTCGAGCGAGCTCTGATCCGAGCCGGCGTAGGCCTCGAGCGCGGGGTACTCGATCGACAGCCCGACGAACCCGGCCGGGACCGCCGGCCCGGGGGCGCCCGGATCGACGGTCACCGTGGTGGCGTCGGCGTCAGGGCTCCGCGGATCCCCGCCGCCGGTGCCGGCGAGCACGAGCGCGACGATCAGTGTCGCCACGACCGACACGACGGCCACGTCGAAATGGAAGAAGGGGCTGCGGCGCCACGCTTTCACAACTTGCAAGTTTCGCGCGAGCTGGACTCGGCAACCCGCCGGCAACGAGACGCAAGCACGGTTGCAATACGATCGCCAGGCCGCGCCTGGACGATCGCCGCCCGGCGCGGAGCGATCGCGACCACGAGCACCCCGAGGAGGCCCGGCTTGGATCTCTGCTTGATGATCGAAGGTCAGGAGGGCGTGACCTGGCCGCAGTGGCGAGCGCTCGCCGCCGCGTGCGAGGAGCACGGGATCCCTTCCCTGTTCCGCTCCGACCACTACCAGAACCTCGACGGGGAGCACCCCGAGCGGGGAGCGCTCGACGCCTGGGGCACGACGAACGCGCTGGCCGCCCTGACCACCACGCTCCGGCTCGGCACGCTCGTCTCGCCGGCGAGCTTCCGGCACCCCTCCGTATTGGCCAAGCTCGTGGTCACTGCCGATAACGTGTCCGGCGGCCGGATCGATCTGGGGATCGGCGCCGGCTGGCACCAGCGCGAGCACGAGGCGTACGGCTTTCCGTTCGCTCCGACCCGGACCAGGATGGACGTGCTCGAGGAGCAGCTGCAGGTGCTGATGGGCACGTGGAGTGACGGTTCGTTCTCGTTCGAGGGCGAGCACTACATCCTCCGCGACCTCGACGCGCAGCCCAAGCCGATCCAGCGGCCCCATCCCCCGCTCCTCATGGGCGGCAGCGCAGGTCCGCGGAGCGCCGCGATGGCCGCGCGATTCGCCGACGAGTACAACACGCCGTTTCCTGCGCTCGAGGACGTGCCGCGCCTTCGCGGCGCGATCGCCGAGGCCTGCGAGCGCGCCGGCCGCGATCCGATCCCGTTCTCGGCCATGATCGGGACCGTGATCGGGGCGGACGCCGCCGACCTCGAGGACCGCGCTCGCCGGGTCGCGGAGCGGATCGGCTCCTCGGCCGACGCCCTACTACGCGAGCCGCCGAGCGGCTGGGTCGTGGCGACCGTCGAGCAGGCGGCCGAGCAGTTCGCGGCCTACCGCGACGCCGGCCTGAACCGGGTCATGTGCCAGATGCTCGTGCACGACGACCTCGAAGCGGTGACGCTGATCGGGGAAGTGCTCGCGCCGGCGCTGCGCTAGTCGCCCGCGACGGGCAATGGCGGTCCCCGCCGCTCGCCGGCCCCGAAAACATCTATCCAAAAAACAGACGCGCCCCGGACCCGGCGAAGTGACTTGGGGCCGGATCTACGGGGCGCGTACTGAGGGAGGAGAGGGTGTGGAGAGATATTCGCGCCGGCGCTTTCATATGTCAAAGACGAATACGCGCAGTTATCTATAGGCTTAGCTTATGGAGCTTCGCCAGCTGCGCTACCTCGTGGCGCTCGCCGACGAGCAGCATTTCACGCGAGCGGCGGCGCGTGAGCACATCGCCCAGCCCGCCCTGTCGCAGCAGATCCGCCGGCTCGAGCAGGAGGTCGGGCTCGCGCTGGTGGAGCGCACCACCCGGCGGGTCACGGTCACCGAGGCGGGCCGGACGCTCGTCGCCCGCGCCCGCCGGATCTTGTCCGAGATCGACGCCGCCAACGCCGAGATGCAGGCACTGGCCGGCGTCCGGTCGGGTCACGTGTCGGTCGGCACGATGCACACGATGGGACCGGTCGACGTGTCGCTGGTATTGGCCATGTTCCACGAGCGCCACCCGGGCGTCGAGCTGACCGTTCGCGAGCAGTCGAGCGAGGAGCTCGCGGAGATGCTGCGCGATGACGTGCTCGACCTGGCGTTCTTGTCGGTGACCGAGCGAATCGAGACCCAGGGCCTCGTCCTGCGGCAGCTCATCTCCGAGGAGCTCGTGGTGGTGCTGCCGCGCGATCACTCGCTGGCAAGCCGGCGCCGGCTGCGTATGGCTGAACTGGCCGACGAGCAGTTCGTCAGCTACCGAGAGGGCGCCCGGTTGCGCGAGCTGCTGACCTACGCCGCCCACCAGGCCGGATTCGAGCCGCAGATCAAGCTCGAATCGAACGAGAGCGAGCGAATCAGGCGGCTGGTGGCCCGCGGCATGGGGGTCGCGATCCTCCCCCAGTCCGACGCCGACCGCTCCGCCGACAACGTCGCGGTAGCGGCGCTGATCGAGCCCTCGCTGCGGCGCGACATCACGCTCGCGTGCCGCGAAGGGCGGCGGCTCTCCCCCGCCGCGGCCGAGTTCCTGCAGCTGTCCGAGGAGGTGTTCGCTAAGGCGCCGCCGTCAGGCGCCGCCGACCATCCCACTAAGGCGCCGCCGTCAGGCGCCGCCGACCATCCCACTAAGGCGCCGCCGTCAGGCGCCGCCGACCATCCCACTAAGGCGCCGCCGTCAGGCGCCGCCGACCATCCCATTAAGGCGGTGGCCGGTGATGCGCCCACGGCCGCGCCGTCTCGAGCTGGCCGGCGAGCGAGTAGAGCAGATCCTCCGCTCCCGGGCTCCCCACCAGCTGCACGCTGAGCGGGAGCCCGTCGCCTCCGAACCCCGCCGGGACCGCGATCGACGGCTGCCCGGTCACGTTGAACAGCGGATTCCAGGGCATGAACCGCGACGAACGGTCGATCGCGACCGGCGCGGACTTGCCGTAGGCGCCCTCGGCGGCGATCGCGGTGGTCGCGAGCACCGGCATCAGCAACACGTCGATCTCGTTCCAGAGCTCGAGCACGCGCGCCGTCCTGGCCGGGCGTTGCGCCAGGAGCGTCTGCCGCCGGTGGCTCGGGACCAGGCGACGGCCGGCGGCGACCAATTGCCGCGTCGAGCGCTCGAGCCGCGAGCGGTCGGGAACCGTGCGCGACTCCTCGTAGATGCCACGGATCCACATCTGCGTGAACTCGATTCCGATCAGGCCGAAGGACGGATCGCGCTCGATCACCTCGTGCCCGAGCTCGGCGAGCACCGCACCGGTCCGCTCCCAGGCGCCGCGCTGATCGCTCGATAGCCGGGCGAGGAAGCCGGGCGGGAGCTTGCGGCTGGTCGCGATCCGGAGGCGGCCCGGGGGGGTCGCCGCCGCCTCGACATAGCGCCCCGTGAACGGCGGCGCGGTGTCGGCGTCACCGGGCATCGACCCGTGGATCGCATCGAGCAGCAGCGCGCTGTCGGCGACCGTCCGGGCAAGCGCCCCGAACACGCTGAGGCCGAGCCACCCCTCGCGGGCGGGCTGGCTCGAAACGCGGCCGCGGCTCGGCTTCATCCCGACCAGCCCGCAGCACGCCGCGGGGATCCTGAGCGACCCGCCGCCGTCCGAGCCGGTCGCGCACGGGACCATGCCCGACGCCACCGCCGCTGCCGAGCCGCCCGAGGAGCCGCCCGGGGTGCGGGTCGGGTCCCACGGATTACGCGTGACGCCGTTGGCCGCGCTCGCGGTCCACGGGAAGATCATGAGCTCGGGGACGTTCGTGATCCCGATCGGGATCGCCCCGGCCGCTCGCAGCCGCCTGACCGCCTCGCCGTCGGCGGCCTCCGGAGGCGAGAACGAGCGCGATCCGCGGGTCACCGACTGGCCGGCGACCGGCATGTCGTCCTTGATCGCGATCGGGACGCCGGCGAGCGGACCTTCGGGTGCCGCCTCGGACATCTTCTCGGCCGCCGCGAGCGCCTCGTCCGCCATCACGACACGGAATGCGTTCAGCTTCGGATTGATCGCCTCGATCCGCGCCAGGAACAACTCGACGAGTTCGCGCGCGCTGACCTCCCGACGGCGGACCATGTCGGCGAGCGCGCCCGGCCCCGCGAACGCAAGGTCCTGCTCGGCTGTCGCCGTCATCCCTGAAGGGCCGTCACGAGCTCGCGGATCGCCCCCGGATAGCGATAGGTGATGCCGCCATGCTTGGCGTCGAACAGCTCGAGCGTGTGCGCCGCGCCGATCTTCGACAGCTCCTCCGCGAACGCCTGGGCACCGAGGTCGAGGTAGTACTCGTCGGACTTGCCGGCGTCGAGGTAGATCCGGTGCATGCTCCGCAGCGCGTCCGCGTGGTGCGGCGCCATCCGCACGGGATCGTGCTCCAGCCACAGCGCCCAGACGTCGTCGATCACGCGGCCGGTCGAGATCTCGAACGGCAGCAGGGCCCGGCCCGGAGCAGTCAGATCCGGGGAATACGCGGACGCGTATCCGTACATCTCGAACGGCTCGCCGTACTTGGCGAAGTCGAAGTGATCGGCGGCGGCGAGGTGCTCGAAGAAGACCTCGTACGAGCCCTCGAAGTTGTCGCGCAACCCGCGGGCGACGTTGCGGAACGCGGGTAGATAGCAGCACTCGAACAGCGCGTCGCCGGCGTGCGAGGCGAGTGCCCCGAACACGTCGGGACGGAGCATCGGGACGACCATCGCGCCGTAGCCGCCGGACGACTTGCCGGCGAGCCCGCGGTGATCGCGCGCGGACAGCGTCGGGTAGCGGCCGTCGATGAACGGCACGACCTCGTCGCACAGATAGTCGAGGTAGCGGCCGGTCGAGGCGGAGTTGATGAACTGCGATCCGCCGCGCGAGGTCCAGCAGTCGACGAACACCACGATCGCGTCCGGGCAGGCCCGCGCCGAGAACATCGTGTCGACCCGTTCGATCATGTTCGGCTCGAACGCCGAGTGGGACAGCCACATGTCGATCTGGCCGGTGAACCCCTGGATCACGTATACGGACGGGAGCGGTTTGGGGTGATCGAGCTCCACGCCGGGCGGACGGTAGACGTATAGCGGCCGGCGCGCGGGGTCTCCGAGCGGGTTGCCGGCAAGCGCGTCGGACTCGACAACCAGTTGGTCGAGCGCGCCTCCGAGCGGACGCGCCCACGGCGCTCCGACGACGCCGTCCAGTTCTTGGAGTGCCATGCCGTCACCGTACGCGAAACGGCCGGAGCGTGGGACCCTCGGCGAAACCGACCGGGCTATAGTGACCATTCCCAGTCAGTCTCGACAAGCGGGGCATTCCGCCATGACGGACCGAGTCCAGACCCCAAGCTCAAACGGCGCCGGAGCTGACATCGACGCGGTCGAGACCACCGAGTGGCTCGAGGCCGTGGATGCAGTCGTCGAGCACGACGGACCCGACCGGGCCCGCCAGATCCTCGCGCGCGCCGTGCAGCGCGCGCAACTCGCCGGCAGCGGCCCGATCGCCAGCATCACCACGCCGTACGTGAACACGATCCCGCCCGGGCGCGAGGCCAGGCTCCCCGGCGATCCGTCGTTGGAGCGGCGCCTGCGTTCGATTGTTCGTTGGAACGCGATCGCGATGGTTGTGCGCGCGAACAAGCTGTCCTCCGAGCTCGGCGGGCACATCGCGAGCTTCCAGTCACTGGCGACGCTGTACGAGGTCGGCTACAACCACTTCTGGCACGCGCCTTCCGATCAGCACGGGGGTGACCTCGTGTACTTCCAGGGGCACTCCTCGCCGGGCAACTATGCGCGCGCCTTTTTGGAGGGCCGGCTGACGGCGGAGCAGCTCGACGGGTTCCGCCAGGAAGTATCCACGGCGGGCGGGCTGAGCTCCTACCCGCACCCGTGGCTGATGCCGGAGTTCTGGCAGTTCCCGACGGTGTCGCTCGGGATCGGCGCGATCACCTCGATCTATCAGGCGCGGTTCATGAAGTACCTCGAGGCGCGCGGCGAGGCCCAGACCGCGGGTCGCAAGGTGTGGGCGTTCCTCGGCGACGGTGAGATGGACGAGCCCGAGACGATGGGCGCGACCGCGCTCGCCGGCCGCGAGCAGCTCGACAACCTGATCTGGGTTGTGAACTGCAACCTGCAGCGACTCGACGGCCCGGTTCGCGGCAACGGCAAGATCATCCAGGAGCTCGAGGCCGACTTCCGGGGCGCCGGCTGGAACGTCATCAAGGTCGTGTGGGGAACGCGCTGGGACCCGCTGCTTGCGCAGGACACCGACGGCCGCCTGGTCAAGGTGATGGAGGAGTGCGTCGACGGCGAGTACCAGACGTTCAAGTCCCGCGACGGCGCGTACGTGCGCGAGCACTTCTTCGGGCGCGACCCGGTGCTGCTCGAGCGCGTCTCGCAGATGTCCGACGAGGAGATCTGGCTCTTGAATCGAGGCGGGCTCGATCAGCAAAAGGTGTATGCCGCCTACCACGAGGCGGTGCAGCACACCGACCAGCCGACCGTGATCCTGGCCAAGACGATCAAGGGCTACGGGATGGGCGTCTCCGGCGAGGGCCAGATGATCACCCACCAGGCCAAGAAGATGACCGAGGACGCGCTGCTCGCGTTCCGCGACCGGTTCGAGCTGCCGCTGACCGACGAGCAGGTGCGGGCCGCCGAGTACTACAAGCCGCCCGAGAACTCGCCGGAGATGCAGTTCCTGCGCGAGCGGCGGGCCGCGCTGGGCGGCAGCATGCCGGTCCGCCGCATGAAGGCCGAGCGGGTCGACGTACCCGAGCTCGACCTGTTCAAGGGCCAGCTCGAGGGCACCGGCGACCGGGAGATCTCGACCACGATGGCGTTCGTGCGGGTGCTGGCGGCGCTGCTCCGCGACAAGAAGATCGGCCGCCGGATCGTGCCGATCGTCCCCGACGAGTCACGCACGTTCGGGATGGAGGGGATGTTCCGCCAGGTCGGGATCTACTCGCCCGTCGGTCAGCTCTACCAGCCCCAGGACTCCGAGCAGCTGATGTTCTACAAGGAGGACAAGCACGGCCAGATCCTCGAGGAGGGGATCACCGAGGCCGGGTCGGTTTCCTCGTTCATCGCCGCCGGGACGTCGTACAGCGCCCACGCCGTCCAGATGGTGCCGTTCTACATCTACTACTCGATGTTCGGCTATCAGCGGGTCGGGGATCTCGTTTGGGCGGCGGCCGACTCGCGGACGCGGGGCTTCATGCTCGGGGGGACGGCAGGGCGGACGACGCTGAACGGCGAGGGCCTCCAGCACGAGGACGGCCACAGCCACCTGCTGTTCTCGGTGGTGCCGAACTGCCGCGCGTACGACCCCACTTTCGGCTACGAGGTCGCGGTGATCATCCAGGACGGCCTGCGGCGGATGGTCGCCGAGCAGGAGGACGTCTTCTACTACATCACGCTGATGAACGAGAACTACCGGCACCCGGCGATGCCCGAGGGCGCGCGGGAGGGAATCCTGCGCGGTCTCTACCTATTGCGTCAGAGCTCTCGTGACGGCGGTCCGCGGGTGCAGCTGCTCGGGTCGGGCACGATCCTGAACGAGGTGCTGGCCGCCGCGGAGCTGCTCGAGTCGGACTTCGGCGTGGCGGCCGACGTATGGAGCGTGACCTCGTTCACCGAGCTGCGCCGGGACGGGATCGAGGCCGAGCGGTGGAACATGCTCCACCCGCTCGAGGAACCGCGCCGCGCGTACGTGACCGAGCAGCTTTCGTCGCGGGAGGGGCCGGTCGTCGCCTCGACCGACTACCTACGGGCGTACCCCGACCAGATCCGCCAGTGGGTGCCGGGTTCGTACCGCGTCCTCGGCACCGACGGGTTCGGACGCAGCGACTCCCGCCGGGCGCTCCGCAGGTTCTTCGAGGTCGACCGCCACTACGTCGCGGTGGCCGCGCTGAAGCAGCTCGCCGACGAAGGCACGATCGACCGGGAGCGGGTGAATGAGGCGATCGGTCGCTACGAGATCGACGCCGACGCCCCGATGCCGACGACCGTATGAGCGCGACCTCGGATGCTGTCTCGGTCGAGGTCCCGGACATCGGCGACTTCGAGGACGTACCGATCATCGAGATCCTGGTCTCGCCGGGCGAAACCGTCGCGGTCGACGATCCGCTGCTGACGCTCGAGTCCGACAAGGCGACGATGGACGTGCCGGCGCCGGTGGCGGGAACCGTAGGCGAGCTGCTGGTAAAGATCGGGGATAGGGTTTCTCAGGGGACCAAGCTGCTGACGTTGTCGCCATCGAGCGACGGTGACGCTCCGGCCGGCGACAGCACCCCGGCCTCCGAGCCCACCCCGGCCGCGGGGACGAAGGCGGCCGATTCGGTCGACAGCGCCGCTCAGGCCGAGGAGCAGTCCGCGCCGGCGCCTGCCGCTGCGCCCGCCCCGCCGTCGGCCGGCAACGGCGGCGGTCCCGTGTACGCGAGCCCCGCGGTCCGGCGGATCGCCCGCGAGCTCGGCGTCGACCTTCACCAGGTGACCGGCAGCGGCCGCAAGGGGCGGATCACAAAGGAGGACGTCCATTCGTTCGCCGAGCGCGGCCCGGCCGCCCCCGGCGCTCCTGGCAGGCCCGCCGCGGCGCCGGCGGGCGGGCCTGGCCTGGGTCTGGACCTGCCGCCGTGGCCGTCGATCGACTTCTCGAAGTTCGGCGAGGTCGAGCGCGTGGAGCGGTCGCGGATCCAGCGGATCTCGGGTCCGGTGCTGGCCCGTAACTGGGTGATGATCCCGCACGTCACGCACAACGACGAGGCGGACATCACCGATCTCGAGGCGTGGCGCAAGCAGCTGAACGACGAGCTTGCTCGCGACGGGGTCAAGGTCACGATGGTGTCGTTCCTGATCGTGGCGTCGGTGGCCACGCTGAAGGCGTTCCCGACGTTCAACTCGTCTCTCGACGGCGACGACTTGATTTTGAAGCGGTATTACAACATCGGGTTCGCCGCCGACACGCCCGGCGGCCTGGTCGTGCCGGTGATCAAGAACGCCGACCAGAAGGGGCTTTTGGAGATCGCGCGCGAGCTGACCGAGCTGTCGGGCAAGGCGCGCGACGGCAAGCTGATGCCCGGCGACATGCAGGGCGCCTCGTTCACGATCTCGTCTTTGGGCGGGATCGGCGGGACCAGCTTCACCCCGATCATCAACGCGCCCGAGGTCGCGATCCTTGGTGCCACGCGGTCCGCGATGAAGCCGGTGTGGAACGGTCGCGAGTTCGTCCCGCGCCTGATGGTGCCGTTGTCACTGTCCTACGACCATCGCGTGATCGACGGTGCGGCGGCGGCGCGGTTCGTGGTTCATCTGGTCAAGGTCCTGAGCGACCTGAAGCGGGCGCTGCTGTGACCGAGGTTCGCGTCCCCGACATCGGAGACTTCACCGACGTCCCGGTGATCGAGATCCACGTCTCGCCGGGGGACGAGGTCGCGGTAGAGGATCCGCTGGTCACGCTCGAGTCCGACAAGGCGACGATGGACGTGCCGGCGCCACAGGCCGGGACGGTCAAGCAGCTGAGCGTCAAGATCGGCGACCGAGTGTCCGAGGGCAGCGTGCTGCTGACGCTCGAGTCAGACGGCGCCGGCCCGAGCTCCGATGCCGGGTCCGATTCGCCGGCCGCGGCCACCGAGGCGTCGGTCGAGCGCGAGCCCGCGCCTCCCCCACCTCCTTCGTCTGACGGCGCCGGCCGCGATGCTCAGGTGGTCGTGATCGGATCGGGCCCGGGCGGCTACACGGCCGCGTTCCGCGCCGCCGACCTGGGTCTGAAGACCGTGCTGATCGAGCGTTACGACACGCTCGGCGGCGTCTGCCTGAACGTCGGCTGCATCCCCTCGAAGGCGTTGCTCCACGCGGCGCGGGTGGTGGCGGAGGCCGAGGAGATGGCCGAGCACGGGATCAAGTTCGGCAAGCCCAAGGTAGATCTCGACGAGCTGCGTGCTTGGAAGGCGTCGGTCGTGGGACGGTTGACCGGCGGACTGGCCGGCCTGGCCAAGCAGCGCAAGGTCGAGGTGGTCACCGGCGTCGCTTCGCTGACCGGGCCCAACACGGTCGTCGTCGGCGATCGGGCGATCACGTTCGACAACTGCATCATCGCCGCGGGGTCGGATGCCGCCTCCCTGCCCGCGCTTCCGGATGATCCGCGCATCTTCTCGTCGACCGGGGCGCTCGAGCTGCCGTCGGTCCCCAAGCGGCTGCTCGTGATCGGCTGCGGGATCATCGGCCTCGAGATGGCGACCGTGTACGACGCGCTCGGCTCGAACGTGACGATGGTCGAGCTTCTCGACCAGCTGATCCCAGGCTGCGACCCCGACCTGGTCAAGCCTTTGCATAAGCGGATCGCGGCGCGCTACGAGGCGATCCACCTCGGCACCAAGCTCGAGTCGGTCGACGCCTCCGAAAAGCACCTCGAGGTGAAGCTGTCGAGCGGCGAGTCCGAGAAGTTCGACGGGATCCTGGTGGCGATCGGCCGCCGGCCGAACGGGCGCGCCGTCGGGGCCTCCGAGGCCGGGGTGACCGTGGACGACGCGGGGTTCATCCCGGTCGACCGGCAACTGCGCACGAACGTGCCGGGGATCTACGCGATCGGCGACGTCGTCGGCGGTCCGATGCTCGCCCACAAGGCCTCACACGAGGGCAAGGTCGCCGCCGAGGTGATCGCCGGCGTTCCCGGCGCGGAGTTCGACCCCCGGGCGATCCCGTCCGTGGCGTACACCGACCCCGAGGTGGCGTGGATGGGGCTGACCGAGACGTCGGCCCGGGACGAAGGGGTCGAGTATGAAAAGGCCGTGTTCCCCTGGGCCGCCTCGGGCCGCGCGCTGTCTTTGGGTCGAGACGAGGGCCTCACGAAACTTCTGTTCGAGCCCGGCTCGCGCCGCCTGCTCGGCGCGGGGATCGTCGGCGTCAACGCCGGCGAGTTGATCGCTGAGACCGTGCACGCGCTCGAGATGGGCTCCGACGCCGAGGACATCGGCCTCACGATCCATCCGCACCCGACTCTGAGCGAGACGATCGGGTTCGCCTCCGAGATGGCCGAGGGCACGATCACAGACCTGATGCCGCCTCGGAAGCGCCCCGCCCGCGCCTCCTAGGGAAGAAACGTCTAAATAGTGGACGTTTCTTCCCAAGCGCCTGGCTAGACCCGGCGTCGGCGCCGCAAGAGGACCAGCATCACGAGCGCCACCGCGGCGGCGATCCCGATCCGCTTCGGCGAGGCGGCCTCGCCGGCGCGCGCCAGCGCACCGCCACCGGACTCCGCCGTGCTCCGAGGCGCCGGCATCGCGAACTCCTCGGCAGCGAGCACGTCGTGAGCCTCGGCGATCCCGCTCGGGTCCTCGGGCAACGTGATCGGCTGGTGACGCAGCGTCGGGTCGGCGGATGGCACTGCGAATGCCTCCGCCGCGAGGATGTCGTGCGCCGCATCCTCGGGAGACTTCTCCGGGCCTGGCATCGGGCGGGATGTTCCCAGATGCGCCCCGGGATCGTCGACTCGGCGGGTCCCGAAGATCTCAGCCGACCCGACTAAGATCGTTGCCATCCCGTCCGTCGCGGCATGGTATCCTTCACTTATCTTGAGTAAGCAACTATCGAAAGCGAATGGCCTTTACTGATGTCTAGTCGTCTTCTTTTGATCCCGCTCGACGACGTCGTGGCCTTCCCGGGCATGTCCCTGACGCTCGCGATCGACGTCGGCGAGGAGGAGCGAGTCCTGCTCGTTCCCAGACACGAAACCGAATTTGCCAATGTCGGCACGGTCGCCGAGGTCGTCGACCGCGTCCGGCTTCCGGGCGGCGCTCGCGCGGTATCCCTGCAGGGGCTTCACCGCGGAGTCGCCGGCGCTGCCAACACCGCGCCCGACGGCCGCCTGTTTGTCGACGTGGAGGAGCACCCCGATTCCGTCCCGGTCGACGGCAAGACCCGCAACCTCGAGCGCGAGTATCGCGCCGTGGTCGAGGAGATCCTCGAGCTGCGCGGTGCCGACTCACGCGTTTCTTCGTTCCTGCGCGGAATCACGGAGCCGGGCGCGCTCGCCGATACCGGCGGATACTCGCCCGACCTGAGCTACGAGAACAAGGTCAAGCTGCTCCAGACGCTCGACGTCACCGAGCGGCTCGAGCTCGCACTCTCGATGCAGCGCGAGCGTCTGGCCGAGCTCCAGGTCCGCAAGCGGATCCGCGACGACGTCGAGTCCGGTGCCGAGAAGCAGCAGCGTGACTACTTCCTGCGCAAGCAGATGGAGTCGATCCGCAAGGAGCTCGGCGAGGACGACGCGTCGGTCGTCGAGGAGTACCGGACCAAGATCGAAGAGGCTGGAATGCCCGAGGGCGTGCGCGAGCAGGCCGACAAGGAGCTCGGCAGGCTCGAGCGCCTCGGCGAGCAGTCGGCCGAGTCGAGCGTGATCCGAACCTACCTGGACTGGCTGATCGCGGTGCCGTGGAGCAAGCGCTCGGATGAGCGGCTCGATCCGCAGCACGCGCGTGAGGTGCTCGACGCCGACCACGCCGGCCTCGAGGACGTCAAGGACCGGATCGTCGAGTACATCGCGGTCAAGAAGCTGCGCCAAGAGCGCGGTATCACCGAGGACAAGCGCTCGGGCGCGATTCTGACCCTGATCGGACCGCCCGGCACCGGCAAGACCTCGATCGGCGAGTCGATCGCCCGCGCCACCGGACGTGAGTTCGTCCGGATGTCGCTCGGCGGCGTCCGCGACGAGGCCGAGATCCGCGGGCACCGGCGCACATACATCGGGGCGCTCCCGGGCCGGCTCGTCCGTGCCCTGCGGGACGCCGACACGATGAACCCGGTGATCATGCTCGACGAGGTCGACAAGGTCGGCGCCGACTGGCGCGGCGACCCGAGCGCGGCCCTGCTCGAGGTGCTCGATCCGGCCCAGAACCACAGCTTCCGTGACCACTACCTGGACGTCGAGCTCGACCTGAGCGGCGTGCTGTTCATCGCGACCGCGAACGTCGCGGACACGATCCCGGGCCCGTTGCTCGACCGCATGGAGGTCATCCGGTTCGATGGGTACACGACCTCCGAGAAGGTCGCGATCGCCCGCGGCTATCTGTGGAAGCGTCAGCTGGAGCGGAACGGCCTGCGGCCCGAGGAGGTCGAGATCTCCGACGAGCTGTTGAACACGGTCGCCAGCGAGTACACCCGTGAGGCGGGCGTCCGGCAGCTCGAGCGAGAGCTCGGAACGTTGTTGCGGAAGACTGCGACGAAGATCGCATCAGGTGAGGCGGAGGCCCCGGTGGTCATCGACCTCGATGCGGTCCGCGACGCGCTCGGACGTCAGCGTCACTTCCAGGAGTCGGCGATCCGCACCGCGGTCCCCGGCGTCGCGACCGGCCTGGCCGTGACCGGCACCGGCGGCGACGTGCTGTTCATCGAGGCCACCGGAATGCAGGGCAAGCCCGGACTGACGCTCACCGGCCAGCTCGGGGACGTGATGAAGGAGTCGGCGCAGATCGCCCTCTCCTACGTCCGTGGGCATGCGCATGAGCTCGAGATCGACCCCTCGGTGTTCGAGGAGCGCTCGTTCCACGTGCACGTGCCGGCCGGCGCAATCCCCAAGGACGGCCCCAGTGCCGGTGTGACGATGGTGACCGCGCTGACCTCGCTGATGAGCGACAGGCCGGTGCGCCACACCGTCGGCATGACCGGCGAGGTGACGCTCCAGGGCCGGGTGCTCCCGATCGGCGGCGTCAAGCAGAAGGTGCTGGCGGCGCACGCGGCGGGCCTCACCGACGTGGTGCTCCCCGAGCGCAACCGCGGCGATCTGGATGACGTGCCCGCAGAGGTGCGCGACGCGATGAAGTTCCACTTCGCGATGACCGTCGACGAGGTGCTGGCCGTCGCACTCGAGCCGGCCGCCGTTCCGCAGGCAGCCTAGAAAAACTCTCTCCTCCCACACCACCGGCGGGCGGGTCTCTACACGAGACCCGCCCGCTTGGCGTTCGGCCCCGTTAGCGCGGCTTCACCGGTGGTAGGTTGGAGCCATGACCACGATCACAGCCCCAGCCGAACAGAGAATCGTTGATGAGGTCCCCAAGCAGCTGTACATCGGCGGCGAATGGCGCGACGGAGGCAAAGGAACGCTGTCGGTCGAGGATCCCTCGACCGGCGAGTCGCTCTGCGAAGTCGCCGACGCCTCGACCGATGACGCCAGGGCCGCTCTGACCGCCGCCGTCGAGGCCGGCCCCGAGTGGTCCGTGCACCCGCCGCGCGAGCGCGGCGAGATCCTGCGACGCGCGTTCGAGGGACTCATCGCCCGGGCCGACGACCTGGCGCTGCTGATGACGCTTGAGATGGGCAAGCCGCTCGCCGAGTCCAAGGCCGAGATCGCCTACGCCGCCGAGTTCTTCCGATGGTTCTCCGAGGAGTCGGTCCGGATCGACGGGCGCTACGCGGTGAACTCGAACGGGCAGGGGCGCGTTCTGACCATGAAGCAGCCGGTCGGGCCGTGCCTGCTGATCACCCCGTGGAACTTCCCGATGGCGATGGGCACCCGCAAGATCGGGCCGGCGGTCGCGGCCGGGTGCACGACGGTGGTCAAGCCGGCGCAGCAGACGCCGCTGTCGATGCTGATGCTGGTCAAGATCCTCGAGGAGGCCGGGCTCCCGCCGGGGGTCGTCAACCTCGTCACCGCCTCCTCCTCGAGTGAGACGATGGCGCCACTGATCGCAGACCCGCGGCTGCGAAAGCTGTCGTTCACCGGCTCGACCGAGGTCGGCCGCAAGCTGATGGAGCAGGCCTCCCAGAACCTGCTGCGGCTATCGATGGAGCTCGGCGGCAACGCGCCGTTCATCGTGTTCGACGACGCCGACATCGACGCGGCCGTGGCCGGTGCGCTGATCGCGAAGATGCGCAACATCGGCGAGGCGTGCACCGCGGCCAACCGCTTCCATGTCGCCGCCTCCGTCGCCGACCAGTTCGCCGAGAAGCTCGCCGAGAAGATGGGCGCGATGAAGGTCGGCCGCGGCACCGAGGAGGGCGTACAGGTTGGACCGCTGATCGACGACGGTCAGCGCAGCAAGGTCTCAGAGCTCGTCGAGGACGCGATCGGCCGGGGGGCGAAGGCGGTCGTCGGCGGCCACGCCCGCGACGGCGCCGGCTACTTCTTCGACCCGACGGTTCTCACCGACATTCCCGACGACGCCAACCTGCTTCAGGAGGAGATCTTCGGTCCGGTGGCGCCGGTCATGGGATTCGCCGACGAGGACGAGGCGATCGCCGCAGCCAACAACACCGAGTACGGCCTGGTCGCATACGTGTTCACGAACAACCTCAAGCGCGCGCTCCGCGTGATCGAGCGCCTTGAGACCGGCATGGTCGGGCTCAACCAAGGGATGGTGTCCAACGCCGGCGCGCCGTTCGGCGGCATCAAGCAATCGGGCTTCGGCCGCGAGGGCGGCTACGAGGGCATGGAGGAGTACCTCGAGACGAAGTACGTCGCCGTGAACCTCTGATTGCAGATTTCCCGCCGGCTTGCCGGACCGATTACCGTTTGTGCTGCGTTCACACGCGGTTGACACGTCCCGCGCCTCCGGGGCGTGACAAGCGAGGGCACCGACGGAGGAGGGCGGCAGATGACGCACGAGACCGAAGCACCCCCTGACCCGGCCATGGCGACGGCGGAGCCGCCGGTCACGGCGCAGCGACAAAGGCTGACGAAGCCTTCGAGGCAACCGGCGGCGGTCCAGCCATCGGCCCCGGCGGAGCCCCCGGCAGCGGTCGCGACTCCGACCGCGCCGGGTGAGGGCGATCCCGATCGGAGCATGAGCATCGTCACCCAACTCATGCAAGAGGGCAGCGACGAGACGCAGGCGCTGCTCGACGCCGTCGGGCTGCGCGGGGATCTGAGCGGCGAGGCGCGGGACATCGCACGGCTGATCGAGCGCCGGCTCGCGGTGATCGCCGCTAGCCAGTACGCCAGTCCGCACGCACCCGCCATTGACCATCTCGAGATACAGCGAGCGTTCCTTGAGCACCGATTCGTCGGACCGTTGAAGGCGTACGAGCGGACGTTTCGCGGCTACTCGGTCCTCGACAACTTCCTCAATGTCACGTCGATCATCGCCGGCCTCGGTGCATCGTTGGCCGCTGCGCTCGAATGGCCCAAGGTGTGGGTGATCCTCGCCGGACTCGTCGTCGGCGGGCTACAGAGCTTGAGCCAGTGGCTCAAGCCGTCGAGGCGCTCGACCCGTCGCGGGCTCGCCGCGAACGCCCTGCGCTCGGAGGGATGGGCGTTCCTCCAGAGCCGGGACCGCTACAAGGGCAAGGATGACGACCCGGCGGGCGCCTGGAAGCTGTTCTGCGATCAGATCGACCGCGTCGAGGAACGCGAGCAGACCGAGCAGGACAAGGAGTCGGCCGAGGGGCCGAACACCAAGGGCGGCGGGAAGCGGCGCTGAGGCCGCCTACTCCCACCACATCCCGGACGCAACCCGGGCTTCGATCAGGCGCGGGCCGTCGTCGGCGGCGATCGCGCCGCGGAGCGCCTCGGTGAGCTGCTCCCGGCTCGACACGGTCTCCGCCGGCATCCCGTAGGCGCGCGCCACCGCGGCCGTGTCGAGCCCCGGAAGCTCGAGGCCCGGCACGCCGGCCACCTGCTCGAGCTCCGCGAACCACTTCAGGATCATGTACTCCGCGTTGCGCGCGACCAGGAACGTGACCGGCACCTTGTAGGCGACCGCGGTCCACAGGACGGTGATCCCGTACTGCGCCGACCCCTCCCCCACCACGCACACCACCGGCCGATCGGGTTCGGCCAGCTGCACGCCCACGGCGGCGCAGATCCCGAAGCCGAGGCCGCCGCTGGCGCTCTGGTAGTAGCTGCCGGGCTCCGACAGCCGCAGCCGGTTGCGCAGCGCGGACGCGCTCGACGGAATCTCCGCCACCGCGATCCCGCCGTCAGGCCAGACGTCGGCCAGCGCCGCCATTGCCTCCGAACCGCTCATCGGGTCGGCGTGCGCCGGTTCCGGGGGCGCCGGACGCGGATTCCGGCTGGGGCGATCGGACTCGCCGACCAGCTCCACGAGCTGCTGCAGCGCCAGCGCGACGTCACCGACGATCGCGTCGCCCATCGGCGCGCGCGCCGCCTCGTCCGGATCGCTCATGATCGCGACCAGCGACGCCCCGTCGGGCAGGAACGGGCCAGGCATGTACGGGTAGTACGGGAACACGTAGGTGCCGACCACGAGGATCACGTCGTGGCCGTTCAGCGTCTGCGCGAGCGGGCCGATCGCCGGCGGGAGGACGCCGACGAAATTCGGGTGGTTCTCCGGGAAGCCGATCCGGCTGCTCGCGGTGCCGGGCGAGGCCCACACCGGCAGCCGCTGCCTCTCGGCGAGCGCGACCGCGGCCTGCCATCCGCCGCTCGCGTCGATGTCGGGGCCCGCGACCATCACCGGGTTGCGCGCCGACTCGATCAGCGTGGCGAGCTGCGCGAGCTCCGCCGGGTCCGGGAGGGCCCGACCGGTGACGACCCGGCGCTGGGCGTTCAGCGCGCGGTCCGCGTCGGCCTCGGCGTCCCAGTCGTCCATCGGGATCGACACGAACGCCGGGCCGCGGGGCGGCAGCATCGCATGATGGATGGCGCGCCCGATCGCGCCCGGGACGTCCTGCGCGCGCGGCGGCTCGTGGCTCCACTTCACGTACGGCTGCGGGCCGACGGTAGCGTCGCGATTGGTGAGCAGCGCCTGATGTGTGATCTGCGGCCGGACCTGCTGGCCGGCCGTGATCACCAGCGGCGCCTTGTTCGCCAGCGCGTTGCCGATCCCGCCGACGGCGTTGCCCACCCCCGGTGCCGTGTGCAGGTTCACGTGCGTCGGCCGTCCGCTCGCCTGCGCATACCCGTCCGCCATCCCGACCACGACCAACTCCTGCAGCCCGAGGACGTACGTGAAGTCCTCGGGCAGGTCCGCCAACATCGACAGCTCGGTCGAGCCGGGGTTGCCGAAGATCGTCGTCATCCCGTGGGCGCGGAAGATGTTTAGCGTTGCTTGGCGTACGGTGGTCATGTTTGGCCGGTTTTTGGACCCTACTGGGTTGGTGGAGGGTGGCGCCCCCGGGCCAGGGCGCGACTTCCGTGATCGACGGCCGCGCGTTACGCGATCTCGGATCGTGGCCGCGAGTCGGTTGGGGTTGGGCGCGAGCGCCGTGGGCCCGGGAGCAGCCACTCTCCTGCGCCACGGGTCGATGTCCGCGACGACCACCGCCCGCGACGGCACCGGAGCTTGCTACCCCGGGATGCTGAGCCTCGGCTCACCAGCTCCCACCTCGCCTTCGAAGCGTTGGCCTCCCCGCTTTTTTAGAGCACGCGGCGGGGCTGGCAACCGAAGCGTTCCGGGCGGATGCTCGCCGACCCCTGGGGGTGGTGGCGATCCGGCGCCGGAGGCCCTCGCGTTCGACCCAGCACAACCCGCGACCACACCCCGGAACGCACCGGGCCTCCGGGGTCGGACGCCACCGTCCCTACAGCAGACCGCTCACCAGAGTGCACGGCGGTCGGCGGCCAGGTGGCGCGCAGCCCGCTATGCGCTCTCGCTCCCGCGCGAGTTGCATGGCGCCGGATCTAACTTGAGCCAAAGCCGACGTTCAAGTTCGAGCCGGCGCGCCTTCTATCGTCGTTGTCCGTTCCGATGCTCGTAGCCGTCACCGATCACGCCGCCGAGCGGTTCCGCCAGCGAGTCCGCGGGACGCTCGACGAGAAGACCGAGATCGCCTCCCGCGTCGCCCGCGCCCACGCCGCGGGCCGGATCGAGGAGGGCTCCGGCGGATCGGTCCTCGTGCGCGACCTCCAGCGCCCCGACGTCGTCTACGTTTGCCGCCCCGACGGGAGCGAGCTGGTCGTGATCACGCTGTGGGAAGAGGGCGAGGACGCAGCCGTCCCCAAGCGGTTCACCGATGCGCTGCGCCGCGACGACCACCGCGTGAGCTAGCGGGCGCGCCGGCGCTCAATGCCCCAGTACGGAAGGCCGGTGGCGGTGCCCGCCCAAAGCGCTCGGGCTCGACCACGAATCGCCTGCAAATCGTGCGGTAAACGGACCCTCGCCAGCGGCGCGACACGCCTCGCGCCGACCCACTATACTAAATGAAGTATGCTTATATTCAGGCGACTCCTCAGCTTCCTGCATCCGTACAAGGGAGCCGTCGCCTGGTCGTTCGCGCTCGCCTTCGGCGCGATGGGCGCCACCGTGTTGATCCCGTACCTCACGGGACGCGCGATCGATTCGATCCGCTACAGCCACCGCCACGAGCTGATCATCTGGGCGATCGCGATCGTCGTTGCCGGCCTGGCACGGCTGGCGCTGAGCGCCGCGAGGCGCCTCGTCGCGGGTCGGGTGTCGCTGGCCGTCGAGGTCGACCTGCGCGAGGGGCTGTATTCGGCGCTGCAGTCGCTGGAGCTCGCGTTCTTCGACCGCCAGCAGACCGGCCAGCTGATGTCCCGCGCCACGGTGGACCTGCAGGCGGTCCGCTTCTTCCTCGGGTACGGCCTGATCTTCATCGCGCAGTCGATCGTCACGATCGCGCTCGCCGCGGTGGCGATGTTCGCGCTCCAGCCCGCGCTGGCGGCGCTGTCGCTGTCGCCGGTGCCGTTCGTGGTCGTGATCGCGTGGATGTACGGGCGCCGCTCGCGGCCCGCGCTCCAGGAGGCCCAGCAGCGAATCGCCGAGCTGACCGCGGACGCCGAGGAGAACGTGTCCGGGGTTCGCGTGATCAAGGCGTTCGCGCAGGAGGAGCGCCAGCTCCACCGCTTCGAGCATTCGGTGGCGCGGGTGTTCGACCAGCAGATGTACGCAACGCGGATCCAGGCCCGCTACACGCCGCTGATCGGCTTTCTTCCGAACCTGGGCCTGGCGTTGATCCTGCTGATCGGCGGCCGCGACGTGATCAACGGATCGCTGACGATCGGCTCTTTCACCGCGTTCTACGCGTACCTGCTGCTCCTGATCTCGCCGATGCGAACGCTCGGATACATGCTCAGCGCCGCGCAGCGCGCGACCGCCTCGGGCGCGCGTATCTTCGAGGTGCTCGACCGCGCGCCGCGGATCACCAGCCCTGAGAACGCGCCGCCGCTGCCCGACGGGCCGGGTCGGGTGTCGCTCCGCCAGGTGAGCCTGACCTTCGACGGCGCCGCCCAGCCGGCGCTGCGCGACGTCGATCTGGAAATCGCGCCCGGCCGGACGGTGGCGCTCGTGGGCGCGATGGGCGCCGGCAAGACGGCGCTCGTGTCCCTCCTTCCACGGTTGTACGAGGTCAGCTCCGGCTCGGTCCGGATCGACGGCGCCGACGTCCGCTCGGTCGACCTGCACAGCCTGCGTCAGGCGATCGCGGTCGTCACCGACGACCCGTTCTTGTTCTCGGCCACGATCCACGAGAACATCGCCTACGCGCGCGCGGGCGCGACGCGCGAGGAGGTCGAGCATGCCGCTCATGTCGCTCAGGCCGCGGAATTCATCGAGGCGCTCCCGAACGGCTACGACACGCTCGTAGGCGAGCGGGGGCTGACTCTGTCGGGCGGCCAGCGCCAGCGGATCGCGATCGCCCGAGCGGTTCTCGCCGATCCGCGCATCCTCGTGCTCGACGACGCGACCTCGTCGGTCGACGCGTCCACCGAGCAGGCGATCAAGCAGGCGCTCGGCGAGGTGATGGCCGGTCGGACCACGTTCGTGATCGCGCACCGACTGTCGACGATCGCGCTGGCGGACGAGATCGTGGTGCTCGAGCACGGCCGCGTGGCCGCGCACGGGAGCCATGACGACCTGCTCGAGGAGTCCGACCTGTACCGCGAGATCGTCGAGAAGGGCATGCCCGATCAGGTGTTCATGACGCGCAACGCGATCGAGGCGGTGGGTCTGTGAGCCGCCTGACCAACATCCGCGGACGCCTCGAGCGGTCCCGTGGCCGGGGCCGCAAGGTCCGCGGGCTGATCGACCTGCTCAGACCGTATCGCTGGCGCGTGCTCGCGATGTCCGTGTCGCTCGTGGCCGCGACCGCCGCCGCCCTGGCGCCTGCGCCGCTCGCCAAGGTCGCGATCGACCAGGGGATCCAGAAGCACGACGTCGGCGCGCTCGACCTCATCGTCGCCCTGTTCCTGGTCTCGGCGATCGTGTACGCGGTCGCCACCTACGCGCAGACGTACCTCGTCGGCTGGGTCGGGCAGCGCGCGCTCCAGGACCTTCGTATCCGCCTGTTCATCCACCTCCAGCGGCTGTCGATCGGCTTCTATTCCCGCAACCGCACCGGCGTGATCATCTCGCGGATGACCAACGACATCGAGGCCCTCGATCAGCTCGTCGAGGACGGGATGGCGACGCTGATCCAGTCCGGCCTCACGCTGATCGGCGTGGTCGTGATCCTGTTCGTGCTCGACCCCCATCTGGCGCTCCTAACCTTCCTCGTGCTGCCGATCCTCGCGGTCGGCGCGTTCGCATTCCGGATCGCCTCCGCCGACGCCTACCGCCTGACCCGCGAGAAGATCGCGTCGATCACCGGCTACCTCCAGGAGACCCTGTCCGGGATCCGGGTCGTCCGCGCGTTCGGCCAGGAGCAGGCGCACATCAAGCAGTTCCGCGAGCTCAACGACGAGAACCGCGCCGCGAACATGACGACCGTCAACCTCAACGCCGCGTACTTCCCGGCCGTCGAGTTCCTTTCGGCGATCGTGACCGTCGAGATCCTCGTGATCGGCGGGATCGAGGCGATCAACGGCCACACCTCGACCGGCGTCGTATTCGCGTTCATCGCCGCGCTCAACAACTTCTTCGACCCCATCCAGCAGTTGTCGCAGCTTTACACGACCTACCAGTCCGGGATGGCCGCGCTCGACAAGATCTTCGACCTGCTCGACGAGCAACCCGACCTCGCCGATGCGCCCGACGCGACGGCGCTGCCCTCGATCCGGGGGGAGATCCGCTTCGACGACGTGTCGTTCCGGTACGGCGCTGCCGACGGCGGCGAGTACGCGCTCCGCGACCTGGATCTCGTGATCCCGCCGGGGCAGACGGTCGCCCTGGTGGGCGAGACCGGCGCCGGCAAGTCCACGTTCGCGAAGCTGGTGGCGCGGTTCTACGACCCCACCACGGGCGGCGTGCTCGTCGATGGTCACGACCTGCGCACGATCACCGCGCACTCGCTCCGCTCGCAGATGGGGATCGTCCCTCAGGAGGGATTCCTGTTCAGCGGCACGATCCGCGAGAACATCGCGTTCGGTGACTCCTCGGCCACGGACGAGGAGATCGAGGCGGCGGCCCGCGCGGTCGGAGCGCACGGCTTCATCTCCGAGCTCGAGGACGGCTACGACTCGCAGATTGGCGAGCGCGGGGTGCAGCTGTCGGCCGGCCAGCGTCAGCTGGTCGCGTTCGCGCGCGCACTGGTCGCAGATCCGCGCATACTTGTGCTCGATGAGGCAACTTCCAACGTCGACGTGCACACCGAGAGCCTGATCGAGCAAGGTCTGCGCCGACTGGTCGCGGGCCGGACCGCGATCGTGATCGCACACCGGCTTTCGACGATCCGGCACGCCGGACGGATCCTCGTGCTCGAGCATGGGCAGGTGGTCGAGGACGGGACCCACGACGAGTTGCTCGAGGCGCAGGGGCGCTACTGGCGGCTGTATCGCGACTGGGCCGAGCAGGCGGCTGCGTAGCGTGCCGCTCGTCGTCGGGCTCGCCTTCACGGCGGTCAAGGCCACCCGTCTGCGCCGGGTCGACCACATCGAGCTCGGGCCCGACGGGGTGCGAGAGAACCGGCGCTTCTATCTGATCGACGACCACGACCGGATGATCAACAGCAAGCTGGTCGGCGAGTTGCAGCAGGTGGTCGCCGACTACCGCGACGCGGAGCGGACGCTGCGGCTCGAGCTCCCCGACGGGCGAGTGATCGGCGGCGAGATCCGGCTCGGGGATCAGGTCACGACCAACTTCTTCTCCCAGACCGCCGACGGACACATCGTCGAGGGCCCGTGGTCGGACGCGCTCAGCGACTGCTTCGGACAGACGCTGCGGCTCGTTGAAGTGGGCGACCGCGCGACCGCCGTCGATCGCGGCCCGACCGGCGCGGTGTCGCTGATCTCACGGGCCTCGCTGGCCAGGCTCGCGCACGCCGGCGGCGAGGAGTCGATTGACTCGCGCCGGTTCCGGATGCTGATCGAGATCGACGGCGTGAGCGCCCATGCGGAAGATGGCTGGGTGGGACGCGCCGTGCGGATCGGCGAGACGACGATCGGGTTCGGCGGCCACGTCGGCCGCTGCCTGATCACGAGCCGCGACCCCGACACCGGCCAGGTCGACCGGCCCACCCTCGACTGGCTCGGCGAGTACCGGACCGGCCTCGACTGCACCGAGCCGCTGCCGTTCGGGATCTACGGTCACGTGCTCGAGCCCGGAGCGATGCGGGTCGGCGACGGAGTCACGCCGATGGATAGTGTTCCCGGGGGATGACCGACCAGCACACCGCCACCAACGGGACCGGCGTCACCGCCGAACGCGTCGCGATCGACGTGTCGGATCACGTCGCGACCGTGACCCTCACCCGGCCCGAGAAGCACAACGCGCTCGACGTCGCGATGTTCGATGCGATCGCCGCGGCCGCCGCACGCGTGGCGGTCGAGCCGGGGGTGCGGGCGGTCGTCCTGCACGGTGAGGGGCCGAGCTTCTGCTCCGGGCTCGACGTGGCCGGCGTGATGGCCAACCAGCCCGGGTCGGACGCGCTGATGGATCCACTGCACGGACCCGTCCCGAACTGGTTCCAGCGCGCGGCCCATGGCTGGCTGGAGGTGCCGGTACCGGTGATTGCGGCGATCCATGGCCACTGCCTCGGCGGCGGCCTCCAGATCGCGCTCGCGGCCGACATCAGGTTCGCCACCCCGGACGCGCGGATGGCGGTGCTCGAGGTCAAATGGGGGCTGATCCCCGACATGGCGATCACCCGCACGCTCCCGCGACTGGTCGGCATCGACGTCGCCAAGGAGCTGGCCTACACCGGACGCATGATCAGCGGCAGCGAGGCGCACGCGCTCGGTCTCGTGACTCACGTTGTCGATGAGCCGCTGGCCGCCGCCCAAGCGCTGGCGGCCGAGATCGCGACGCGCTCACCCGACGCCGTGCGCGGGATGAAGCGGCTGTTCGACGAGTCGTGGACCGGTTCAGCCGAGGAGACGCTGCGGCTCGAGGCCGACATCCAGCTCGGCCTGCTCGGAACGCCCAATCAGCTCGCGGCGGTGACCGCGGGGATGGCGAAGCAGCCCGCGGAGTTCGACGACCCGACCTGACGTCCGTGATGAGGCGCGCGCGAGCGGTGGTCGTGGTGGTTCTCGCCTCGGCTCTGCTGGCGCCGGCCGCGAAGGCAGCTGCTCCGACCCCACCGTTGACTGCGCTCGGTCAGGTGCGCGCGGCGCTCCGGGGGCTCACGAACGAGACCGCCGCATACCGGAGGCTGCGTGCCGCGACCGCGACATCCCTGTGGGCCGACCGAAGCGACGCCGTCGCTCCGCCGTACGGCCGAGCCGTGTTCGCCGACACCGGCCGCGCGCTGATCGAGCTCGAGCCGCAGCTCGCGTCCTCCACCCCACCCCCCGGCCTCACGGCCGCCGCGACCGAGATCCTCGCGGCTGACCGCCGTCTCGCCGAGAACGTGATCCACGAGGCGGCCCGCGGCACCGGCCTGCTCGCGAGGGCCGAGGGCATGATCCTCTCAGGCGACCGCTGGGCCGCGACGGTTCGGGTCGATCTCGCCGCCGAGCAGTACGGCGCCGCCTGGCTGGACGCGTTCGGCGCGCTCACGCCGCTCGTCGTCACGCCGGCGACCAACGTGCCGCCCGCGACGCTCGGCGCCGCCGCGGAGAACGCTCTTGTAAGCCACCGCATCGAGCTCTCCTCGGTGCGAGCCGTCCAGAACCAACCGCCGCTCACCCACGCCGGCGAGCCCGAGGTCGTGCTCGTCGGCCCGGATGGCTGCGCCGCCTGCGCTCTGGAGAGCTGGGGGGTGGTCGAGGCGCTGTCGCAGTTTGGAGCCTTTACGAACCTGCGCCTGAGTCAGTCGGCGACGACTCGGCGCCCGTTCGTCAGAGGGTTCACATTCCGCGGCGCGGGCTACGGAAGCCCGTTGATCGCGTTCGTGATCGCGGCGCCCTCGAGCGACGTTCCGCATCCCCTGCCGTTCGTCGACGTCGCGAACAAGTTCGCCGACGTGGGTTCGCCGGCGTCCCCGAGCGTCGCGAGCGGCCTCTCCTGGACGCGTCTGGCCGGCTCGCTGTCGCGACCGAAGACGATCGCGGGGCAGGCGCTCGACGGCACGGCCGAGCTGCTGACGGCCGAGATCTGCGAGGCGACGGGCGGCGCGCCCGCCGTGGTGTGCGGGGCGGCAGCGGTCAAGGACTACGAGAACCGGCTGCCGCCCGCTACACCATGAGTCAGCTGACCGTGACGGTCGCTCCGGCTTCTCGCTGAGCGTCCGGACCGAGGTCCGCGGTGGCGTGCACCACGGAGTTCGTGGACGGCGCCCAGCTCGGCGGCGTCACGGTGAACGTCACGGCGACCGCTCGCCTCGGATTCACGCGGCCGAACACTTTCTGTCCTCCGCGAGAAGCGCTCCAACCCTGTGGGAGCTGCAGCGCGAGCCGCACGTTGCTGAGCGTCTCGTTCCCGGAGGCGGTCAGGGTTACCGTGACGCTCGACCGCTTGCCGGGCGTCACCGTGCTCGGCGCGCTGACGATCACCTGCCGGGCACCCGGCGTTTCGGTCATCTGGAACGCGTCGCGCAGCGGCAGGTTAGCCAGTGCCGATGAGTCGCCGACGTAGACGCGATACAGGCCGGCGGTCTGGTTCCAGCCTCCGGCCGAGTCGTCCCACCACCACGTATCCCGCGGGGTGATCGTGAACTGGACGCGGGCCGACTGGCCCGGATCCAGCTGGACGCGCTGGAAGCCGACCAGCTGACGCGGCGGCTCGCCCGTCGAGTGCGGATCGCTGAGATAGAGCTGAGCCACGTCGGCGCCCGACCGGCTCCCGACGTTCGTGACCGTCGCCGACACCCGGACGTCGTGGACGCCGTCGACACTCTGCGGACCGACGCGGAGACCGCTGAAGGCAAACCGCGTGTACGACAGCCCGAACCCGAACGGGAACAGCGGCGTCAGGTGCTGGGCGTCATACCACCGGTAGCCGACGTCGATGCCCTCGGAGTACTGCACGGTCCCGGTCGGGACCGCCGGGTTCGTGACGATCCCGGGGAACTGGGCCGGGGTCGAGGCGGGAACCTCCGACAGGCTCGTCGGGAACGTCACCGGCAGGTGACCGCTCGGGTCGACCTTGCCGAACAGCACGTTCGCAAGCGAGGTGCCGTTCGACTGGCCGGAATACCACGTGTCGAGCACCGAGCTGACCTGGTCGAGCCACGGCATTACGATCGGAGCTCCCGCGTCGACCACGACCACCGTGTGCGGGTTGGCCGCGACGACCGCGGAGATGAGCTCGTCCTGCGCCGAGGGCAGGTTCAGGCTGAGGCGATCGGTGGCCTCGGACTCGGTGTCGTCGGACACGACCACCACCGCGGTCGACGCCGACTTGGCCGCGGTGACCGCCGCGGCGATGCCCGGAGCCAGGTCAGACGGCGTGGCCCAGGTGAGCGCACTCGACGGGCCCTGGCCGGAGACCGACAACGTGTGCGGCCCCGCGGTCAGGTTCACCGCAACCGAATACACGTTCACCGGCGGTGTACTCGGGTTTGCGAGCAGCTGCTGGCCGTCGACCGACAGAATGGTCGGCGTGTAGCAGCCGCACTTGTTCGTGATCGCGAGCACGTACGTGCCCGACTCTGGGGCGGTTAGCGTCCCCGTATAGCCGGGAGCCCCGAACCCGGCTGTCCCCGAGTAGGCCGGCGTCAGATCCGACGACGGGATCGCCGTCAGCTGACTGTCGGTGGGCAGTCCCTGTTGGTAGACGATGTTCGTGGCCGAGCCGGCCGCGGCCTGCATTCCCGCGAGCGGGGTCACGGTCTGCGACGGGATCACGTAGGCACTTCCGCCGCCGCCGTAGATCGCCTGCGTCGACGCGGCCGGGCCGATCACCGCCACCGTACCGGCGTGATTTGCCGACAGCGGCAGCGTATGCGACGTGTTCTTGAGAAGCGTCGCAGACGTGTCCGCGACGTCGGTGCCGACGGCCTGGTGGGCCGCGCTGGTCACCGTCGAGAACGGGTTACCGGTCGGCGGGCTGGTGAACAGGTTGAAGCGGAACATCTCGGTGAGGATCCGCTGCACCATCGTGTTGATCACCGCGCGCGGGATCGTGCCGTTCTCGACGTCGGTCTCGAGCGCGCTGCCGAAGTACGTGTCGAACGGCTGCTCCTGGTCGAGTCCCGCGAGCGCGCCGCCCATCGTGTCGTGGAGCGCCCCGTAGTCGGAGGTGACGAAGCCGGGATAACCCCACTCCTGGTCGAGCGTGTCGTTCATCAGGAACGGGCTCTGGCAGGCGTAGTCGCCGTTGACCGTTGCGTACGAGCACATCACCGACGCCGCCTTGGACTGTTGCACCGCCGCCTGGAACGCCGGGAAGTAGATCTCGTTCAGCGTTCGCTGATCGACGATCACGTTATCGGCCGGCGTGTTGCGGTTGGTCTCCTGGTTATACGCGGCGAAGTGCTTGACCTGGGACATCTCGCCGGTGCTCTGGACGCCGTCGATCTCGCTCGTGGCGAGCGACGCGTTCAGGAACGGATCCTCGGTGAACGTCTCGAACGACCGGCCCCACCGCGGGTCACGGTCGATGTTGATCGTCGGCCCCAGGTTTACCGCCGCGCCCTTGCCCCACTCCTCGGAGCCGATCACCTGGCCGTACTGCCAGGCCAGCGACGGGTCGAACGTGGCGGCGAGGCCGACGCCGGCGGGCAGCTGGGTCACGCCGCTCAGACCGTCGGCGACCCCAGCTGGGCCGTCCTCCTCGCCGAGGGCGGGGATCGAGCCGCACGACAGCGGGATCCCCGGCATCCAGAACACGTACGGATTGCCCCCGGGAGTGGGCGGCTCGTTGGCGGTCCCGTGACCCTCGACGAGGAAGTCCTCCTGGTCCAGGGTCATCACGCTCATGACCTCGGCCACGCGCTGCGCGATCGGCTGGCTCGAGTCGAGCCACGGGCAGCCCGACGCGGACTGTGCGGGCTTGGCGTGCGCGCGGGCCGCGGGCGCGTTCGCGCCGGCCGCGGTGATGTGCGTGCGCGCCGAAGCCGCGCCCGGGAGCGCCGCGAGCATCGTCGCCGCCGCGACCGCGACGGCGACGACCGGCAACCGCCTACGACCGGAGGCCCCCCACCTCGATCGACAAACGGACCGGCGATGGCGTACGCGTGGCATCATGCGCCTCCCTCAGCGCTGAGCGTGGACGGGCCCCGGTCCCGGCGGAAAGTTACCCAACGACGAACGGCGCTAAGCCACGAGCTCAGACAGACAGCGCGGAATCACAACTGGGGAACAGGGACTCGAACCCCAACTTCGACGTCCAGAGCGTCGCGTGCTGCCATTACACCATTCCCCAGTGCTGTGCGTGGCTGTCGAAACTGAGGGGCCGAGTATAGGTCAGGAAGCCCCTATACCAGCCGCTAACCGCGGGTTTCCGTCATCCGTGGGCTGCTCGGCGCCCGCGAGCCGAGCATGCCCCTTGCCGCCGCGCTTGGCGGCGTACATAGCCCTGTCGGCGCGCCTCTGCAGCTGGATGGCGCTCTCGTGGCCGTCCCACACCGCGACGCCGGCGGATGCGCTCAGCGGCTTGGGCAGCGCGGCGAGAATCCGTTCGGTGAGGGCGAGCGTGGCCTCGAGCGTAGCTTCCGGGACGAGAATCGCGAACTCGTCGCCGCCGAGCCGGGCAACCAGATCGCGGTCGCGCAGTGCGGCACGCAGGGCCGACGCGGTCGCCGCCAGCGCATTGTCTCCGGCGTCGTGGCCGCGGGTGTCGTTGATCTCCTTGAGCCCGTCGAGGTCGATCAGCGCGACCGCGAACGTGCCGGCACGGTCACCCCGCCGACGGATCCGCTCGGTGATCGCCATGTCCCACGCCCGTCGCGTGCTCAGCCCGGTCAGCCGGTCCGTCGAGGCGATGATCGCGAGCTGCTCGGCCCGGTCTTGCAGCTCCTCCTCGCGCCACTTCCGCTCCGTGATGTCCGCGATCTGCGAGATGAAATACAGAGGCACCCCGGCGGCGTCGCGAACCAGCGACACGGACAGCATCACCCAGATGATGTGGCCGTCGGCGTGGTAGTAGCGCTTCTCCATCTGGTAGGTCCGGCGCCTGCCCGCGAGCACGTCCTCGACGTAGGCGAGGTCGGCGTCGAGATCATCCGGGTGCGTTATCGCCTGGAACGATCGCACCAGCAGCGCGGTCTCCGAGTGGCCCGTCAGTTCGCACAGCGACCGGTTGACTTTGATGAACCGTCCGTCCGGAGCGACCAGCGCGATCCCGATCGGCGCGTTGTCGAACGCGCTGCGGAAGCGCTCTTCGGCCTCGGCGAGCGCCAGCTCATGGCGCTTGCGCTCCGCGATGTCGACGATGTGGGCGATGAAGAGCCGCTCGCCCGTCCGGGGATCGTCGGCGACGGCGGCGCGTACCTTGACCCACGCCGGCGACCCGTCCCGGCGGAGATGGCGCTTCTCGGTCACGTATTCGCCGCGGTCGCCGCTCGCAAGCTCGTTGAAGCCCTGCTCGTCCTCGGCGCGATCATCGGGATGGGTGAGCTCGCGGAAATCGCGCCCGACGAGCTCGTCCTCGTGCCGGCCGACGATCGCGCAGAAAGCGCGGTTGACCGCGACCAGACGGCCGCGAGCGTCGCCGACCACCATCCCCGCCGGCGCCGAGCGAAACACCTCGGCGAACATATCCCCGCAGCCGACCTCCGCGGAACGGTCGACACCGCGCGCGACCGGACCCTCCGGCTCGACGGGCTCGCCATCGCCCGTGAGCAGGCGGATGACCCGATCGGACTGGTGCTCGGCGTGGAGTGGATGGCGAACGGCCGCCTCCGGGTGGATCTCGTAGCGGTTTCTCGATCCGACGCGCGTGCGCGTGAGATACCCCTCCTCGACGAGCTCGCCGACGATCCGGTGCGCAGCGCGCTCCGTGATCCCCACGTCCTGCGCGATCTCGCGCAGCCGTAGGTCCGGCCGCCCGGCAAGCGTCGTCAGCACCCGCAGGTGGTTCGTGAAGAACGTCCATCGCGCCATCGCGGCGGTATCGACCCCCTCCAGTCATGACATGAACCTTGCGTCAGGTGCTGGACGCCAAGCGGAGGCGCGATCCTCAAAGGCGGCAGAACCTGAAATTCATGTCTAGAGCTAAAGGACAAGCCCGCCGGGCCGATCACCCCGGCAAGCCCGGAAGGAGCCGGGCAGCGCACAGGGACTGGAGCACAGCCATGCGGCGACTGAAACATGACCAGCGAGTGGAGATCCATGTTGAGAGCGCGGACCGCCCGATCGTGTGCCGGGTCGCCTCCGTTCAGGGCGCCGTCGCGACCCTCACTCAGGTCGACGGCGTCCCGTCCGAGCTGCTCGACAGGTTCAACCCGGGCGTGCTCGGCTACCTGCTGTTCGAGCACGGCCGCACGATGACCGCGCTCAAGGGCATCACCACGGCGATCGCAACCGAGGGACCCGACCTCGCGTTCGTGGTCACCGATCGCGTCGTCCAGCTGCCCGAGCCGGCGACCGCGTACTCGGTGCAGCGCTGAGGGCCCGCGACTAACTGATCGCGCCCAGGTCGCTCGAGAGATCCTCGAGCTCGTGCACGCGATCTTGGACGCCGGCGCCGGCGCTCAGCAGGCGGCCGGCGTGCTCGAGGTCGTCTGAGCGGCCGACGGTCAGAGCCGCCGCGACGCGGCCGTCATGCAGGTAGAAGATCGTGAACTCGCCGTTGTCGATCGAGCCGCGAACGACCTCCTGCTCCCATTCGCCGGCGGGACCGACGTACTCGAGCGAAGCCCAGTCCGAGAGGTCGGAGAAGAAGTACGGCACGACGTCGTGAGCCTGGTCCTGGCCGAGCATGTTGAGCGCCGCGGTCTTCCCCTGGTTGAAGGCGACATCCCAATGCTCGATCCGCTGCGAGCGCCCGCCGTGTACGACGCTCTCGTACTCGGCGATGTCGCCGGCGGCGAAGATGCCCGGCGCGGAAGTCTCCAGCCGGGAATCCACCCTGACCCCGCCCAGCTCGCCGATCTCGAGGCCGGCGGTTCGCGACAGCCTGACGTCGGGGACGGCACCCACCCCGACCACGACGACGTCGGCGTCGATCCGGCGCCCGCGCTTGGTGATCACATGGGTGACGCGGCCGCCGGCGCCTTCGAAGCGCTCCAGCTCATCGTCCCCATGGACCTCGATGCCGTGCTCTTCGAGCCGCTCCTGGAAGAACCGCCCCGCCTGCTCTCCGAAGCCGCGGCTGAGCGCGATCGGCTCGAGCATCACGAGGGAGCACGAGCTGCCCAGCTCGGTCAGCGAGGCCGCGACCTCGGTCGCGATGTAGGAGCCGCCGATCAGCACGACACGCTTGCCGGCGGCATCGGCGCGAATCGCGTCGCTGTTCCCGAGCGTGCGCAGGTAGTGGATGCCCTCGAGCTCCGCGCCCGTCACCGACACGCGGCGGACGCCCGACCCGGTGGCGATCAGCGCCTTGTCGAAGCTGACGTCTTGCCCGTCGGACAGCGCGACCGTCCGCTCGCCGACATCGAGGCTCTTGGCCGAGACCCGGGTAAGCGCCTCGATCTGCTGCTCCTCGTACCAGTCCGGCGGCCGGAACAGCGTGTCCGCGCGCGACTCCTTGTCCTGGAGGTATCCCTTCGAGCACGGCGGGCGGTTGTACGGCAGATCCGCTTCGCGCCCGATCAGCAGGATCGTCCCGTCGGCACCCGACTCGCGCAGCCAGCGCGCGCAGTTGCCGGCCGCCAGGCCGCCTCCGATCAGCGCGTAATCGACGTGCCGATCCGCCATCACGCGCCGGGGCTCGCTCCATTCGGGGCGAACTGCGGCGTGATCTGGGACTCGAGCCCCGGATCGAGGATCAGGAGCACCTGATCGCCCGGCTGGATCACGGAGTCGGCCTTCGGCACGAACCCTGCGCCGCCGCGCAGGACCGAGATGATCAGCGACCCGTCGGGCAGCTCGACGTCCTGCACCCGCCGCCCGGCCGCCTCCGAGCCCCGGCCAACCTCGAGCTCGATGATCTCCAGATGCTCCTCCTCGAGCGCCAGCAGCTGCACGAGGCCGTACTCGGGGACCTCGTGCTCGATCAGCCGCAAGATCAGATCGGTCGCCGACACCGCCGGCTGCACGTCGAGCAGCCGGAAATGCTGGAGGTTCCGCGGGTTGTTGACGCGCGCCACGATCCGCTGGACGCCGTACTTCTCCTTCGCCATCTGACAGATGAGGATGTTGTCCTCGTCGTCTCCGGTGACCGCGATCACCAGATCGGCCCGCTGGATCCCGGCACGCTCGAGCACCCACAGCTCGGTGGCATCGCCGTACTGGACCGCGTGCTCCAGCTCCTCCTCGACGACCCGGTAGCGGGCGTGGTCGGACTCGACCAGCGTCACCTCGCGCTCCTTGGCGATCAGCTCGCGAGCCAGGTTCCAGCCGACTTTCCCAGCGCCGGCGATGATCACGTACATGCCGCGAGGCTCCTGTTCATGCCAGCACCACTCGCGACGCCTGGTCGATCGCGACCTGCGTCGGGCAGATCGTCGACAGGCCCTGCTCCGCGTACCAGGCGGCGCGGCCTGGATCGGCCACCCGCACCACGACCCGCCGGACCTTGAAGCGCCGCTGTGCGATCTGCGCGATCACGAGATTCGTGTTGTCGCCACTCGTCGCGGCCAGGAACACGTCCGCCTGCTCGATGCCGGCCTCGATCAGCCCGTCGATCTCCAGCGCGGTGCTCACCGTGAACCTGCCGCCCGCGTCCTCCCAGGTCGTCAGCTGGTCCTTGTCGAGCCGCTCGTGCGAGAGCGGATCGCTGTCGAGCACGGACACCTCGTGCCCGTCGTCGAGCGCTCGCTTGGCCACCGCCGAGCCGACTCGACCCGAGCCCACGATCAGGATGAACATGGCCTGCACTGTAGTCGCATTCGCTCGGAGAGCAGGCTAGCTTGCGGCGTGTTATGAAGTTGTGAAATGCGCAAATTTGTGTAACCGGGATCACCCGCGCGCACGAATGCGCGCGCCACCCGCTGCGGAGACGTGCCGAAGCGGCTAGGTGATGATCGGGATGATCAGCAAAGCGACGATATTTGCCACCTTGATCATCGGGTTGATCGCCGGCCCCGCGGTGTCCTTGTAGGGATCGCCGACCGTGTCGCCGGTGACCGCCGCCGCATGCGCCTCGGAGCCCTTCCCGCCGTACGCGCCGTCCTCGATCAGCTTCTTGGCGTTGTCCCAGGCGCCACCACCCGATGTCATCGAGATCGCCACGAACAGGCCGACCACGATCACCCCGATCAGGAGGCCGCCGAGCGCCTCGATGCTGATCAATCCAACGATGAACGGGATCAGGATCGGGATGAGCGCGGGCAGGATCATCTCGCGCTGCGCGGCACGGGTCACGAGCGCCACCGCGGCGCCGTACTCCGGCTGCTCGGTGCCATCCATGATCCCGGGGTGCTCGCGGAACTGGCGGCGCACCTCCTCGACGACCGCGCCGCCGGCGCGGCCGACGGCCTCCATCGCCAACGAAGCGAACAGGTAGACCATCAGCCCACCGACCAGCAAGCCGATCAGCACGGCGGGGTTGCCGATCGAGAAGTCTGGGTGCTTTCCCCTCTGGATCAGCTCGTTCTCGAACGCGCTGAACAGCACCAGCGCCGCGAGTGCGGCCGAGCCGATCGCGTACCCCTTGGTGACGGCCTTGGTCGTGTTGCCGACCGCGTCGAGCGGGTCGGTGACGTCCCGGACCTCTTGGGGAAGGTCGGCCATCTCGGCGATCCCGCCGGCGTTGTCGGTGATCGGGCCGAACGCGTCGAGGGCGACGATCAGGCCGGTCAGCGAGAGCTGTGCCATCACGGCAACGCCGATGCCGTAGATCCCGGTGGTGGTGCCGCCGCCGGCAAGCTTCCAGGAGCCCAAGATGCCCAGCGCGATTACGATCGCCGGTGGCGCGGTGGACTGAAGGCCCTGTGCGAGCCCCTGGATGATGTTCGTCGCGTGCCCGGTCTGCGAGGCCCGCGCGGTGCTCTTCACCGGAGCGAAGCGTGTCGAGGTGAAGTAGTCGGTGATCACGAACAGGCACGCGGTGACGCCGATCCCGATCAACGAGCACAGGTAGTACTTCCACCAGTGCGGAGCCGGGGCTCCAGACTTGAACGTGAGGCCGTGCATCATCCAGTAGGTGATCGGGAGGAACGCGAGCGCGGCGAGCAAGCCTGAGACGATCAGACCCTGGTACAGCGCGCGCTCGACGTTCCCAGCCCGCGACCTGACCGCGAACGTGCCGATGATCGAGGCGATGATCGACACCGCGCCCAGCACGAGCGGGTACAGGGCCACGGCCGACTGCTGCTTGAACAGCAGGGTGCCGAGCAGCATGACCGCGACAGCGGTCACGGCGTAGGTCTCGAACAGGTCGGCCGCCATCCCGGCGCAGTCACCGACGTTGTCCCCGACGTTGTCGGCGATCACGGCGGGGTTGCGGGGATCGTCCTCCGGGATCCCGGCTTCGATCTTGCCGACCAGGTCGGCGCCAACGTCGGCGGCCTTGGTGAAGATGCCGCCACCCAGACGGGCGAACACCGAGATCAGCGAACCCCCGAAGCCGAGGCCGACCAGCGCGGTGACCGCGTTCGCCGGCGTCTCCCCGGCGATCCAGGTGAGCACGCCGTAGTAGCCGGAGACACCCAGCAGCGCGAGACCGACCACGAGCAGACCCGTCACTGCCCCGCCCCGGAAGGCCACGTCCAGAGCGCGCGACACGCCGCTTCGGGCCGATTCCGCCACACGGGCATTCGCCCGCACCGAGACGTTCATCCCGATGTATCCCGCGGACGCCGAGAGGAAGCCGCCGATCGCGAAGCCGATCGCGACACGAATGTTTTGGATCGGGATCAGCACGATGAACAGGAGTACGCCGACACCGGCGATCACGGTGTACTGGCGGTTCAGGTAAGCGCGCGCCCCCTCCTGCACGGCCGCCGAGATCGTGCGCATGGTCTCGTTCCCTGGCGACAGCGCGAGCAGCGCGCGCGAGGTAACGACGCCATACGCGACAGCGGCGCCGGCGCAGAAGAGCGCAATGAGCACGCCATGGTGCGTCAGAAAGCTGGACAAGAAGGTCCTCCGGAGACGGTCTGAGTTAGAGAGAGGGCGCGGGCAAGCGCAGCCAACACAACTGGAAAGGGCCGCCACCCGTGTTGGTCGAGCGGAGGCCCGGAAGGACGCGATTCTAGCGGGCGAGGGGGCGGAACGTCCTCACAGAGCCCGCAACCGTATGACCGTTGACCGCTTTTTCGGGCTATTGCCCGGGCACCCAGAGGCGGCCGCTGCGCTGGGCGGGGCCCGGCTCCCCGGGCTTGGGCGGGGGCTCCTGCGCGGGCGGTTCGGTCCCCCCAGGCGGTGCCCCGCCTCCGGCGCCGCCTTCAGCTGCACCGCTTTCCGGAGCGCCGGGCGCGGGAGGCTGTCCGCCAATCCTCACGTAGGCGAGCTGGAGTTGGGAGACCGCGTCGCGAATCGCGCTGACCTGCGAAGGCGCGGCCTGCTCGAGCACCGGCAAGAGCGCCCGGATCGATTCGATTGCGAGGCGAACCTGCGCGGGGTCGCGCTCGCCCTCGGTGCCCGGGGCGAGGCCCGTGCGACGCATCCCGAGGTTCGCGAGCGCGGCGACGTTGTCGAGCAGCACGTGCTCGACCCTCAGCCGCTTGAGCTCCGCCTCGTAGGCGGCCCGCAGCTCTTCCTCGGACGGTTCTGTGGGCTCGCTACTCATCGGGTCACCTCCGCTGTGCTCGGAGCATACGTCTCGCGGGTTTCCGCCACGACCGCACCGTACGCCTCGGACAAGGTCATTCCGGCGTCCGTCAGCCGCCGCTGGCGCTGCGCGCCGTTGAGCGAGGGCAGCGCCACCTCGATCCCGAGCTCGCTGCGAACCGGGGCGGACCAGGCGAGCAGCCGCTCCACCGCCTCCGATGCGGGGTACGGCTCGGCCCGCTCGAGGTCGAGCAGCTCGCCGTCCAGCCCGTGGCGAATCGCCCGCCACACGTTCTCCTCGATCAGGCGCCGGGGCAGGTCCACGAACGGGACGCCGTCGTCGTGGTCGCGCGCGGCCTGTGCCACGCAGGCCACGATCAGCGCCGCCAGCGCCTCCGATTCGGTCGCGGTCATCTGGGCGTCGCAGATCCTCACCTCGACCGTGCCGAACGAGAAGTGCGGGCGGATCGACCACCAGACCTGGGTGTACTCGACGATCGAACGGGTGCGGACGAGGAAGTCGATGTAGTCGGCGAACGCCGGCCACCCGCCGAACGCGTCGGGAACGCCGCACCGCGGGAAGCTCTTGGTGAAGATCTGCGTGCGCGCGGTGTGCAGGCCGGAGTCACGCCCGTCCAGGAACGGCGAGTTCGCCGAGATCGCCAACAGCAGCGGCAGCACTGGCCGCAGCCGGTCGCACACCAGGACGGCCCGGTCGGCGCGCTGAACGCCGACGTGGACGTGCAGCGAGAACGTGTTGTTGCGCCAGGCCACGTACTTCAGGCCATCCTCGACGCGGCGGTAGTGCTCGGTGTCGATGATCCGCTGCTCGCGGTAGTCCGACCAGGGATGGGTTCCGGCGGCGGCGAGCGCAATGCCCCGGTCGGCCGCGAGCGCGAACAGCCGCCGGCGCCGGTCGCGCTGCGCTGCAACGGCGGCGGCGAAGTCGGCGCCCCGGCCCGACCGGATCTCGATCTCGGAGGAGATCAGCTCCCCGGCGATCGACTCCGCCAGCACGGAGTCGGCTTGGGCGGCGTCGCGGAGCTCCTCGAAGCGGGGCACGAGTCCCAGCGAGGTCGGGTCCAGCAACGCGAACTCCTCCTCGAGGCCGACGGTGAAATCCGTCGATCCCTCGAAGGCGGCGGAAGCCGATTCCAGATCGAGGCTCACGATCCGAGTGAGTATCAGGTGAGGTAGAAGTAGAGCGCGTAGAGCAGGTCGACGGCCGGACTCGATGTGTGGACCGTCACCTCCGGCGGTACCTGCAGCAGCGCGTCGGAGTAGTTGAAGATGATCTTCACGCCGGCGTCGACCAGATCGTCGGCGAGCTTCTGGGCGGCCGCGGAGGGCACCGCGAGCACGGCTACGACGATGTCCTCGTCGTCGATCAGCTCCGGCAGGTCCGAGTTGTGGCGAACCGCGAGCGTCCCGATCCTCGTCCCCACCTTGCCCTCGTCGACATCGAAGATCGCGACCACGCGGAAGCCGTGGTCCGCGAAGATGTCCGAGGTCGCGATCGCGGTGCCCAGGTGGCCGGCCCCGAACAGCGCGATGTTGTGCTGACCCGATGTCCGCAGGATCTTGCGGATCTGCGTCACCAGCGACTCGACGTTGTAGCCGACGCCGCGCTTGCCGAACTTGCCGAACCCCGACAGATCCCGGCGGATCTGCGTTGAATTCACGTGGGTGTAGTCCGCCAGCTCCTGCGAGGAGATCGTCTCCTTGCCCATCTTGCGGGCCTGGATCAGTACCTGCAGATAGCGCGACAGTCGCGCCGCGACCCCGAGGGCCAGCTTCTCGCCCGGTCTGTCGAGCCCGGGTTGGGCGGTTTCGGGATCGGTCCCGACCGTGTAACTCATCCGCTGTGCACCATAGCTAGCCGGCGTTCGAGTTCGGACTCGTTCACGAACAGCTCGAACGCCTCCACACCCTCGATCGTAACGACCGGGATGCGTTCGAGATAGGCCCGTTGCAGTGCGTCGTCGGAATCGATGTCGCGCTCCTCGAGCCTGAACGGGCGCTCACGGCGGACTCGTTCGAGGATCTCGCGGGCGTCGTCGCACAGACAGCAGCCGGGGCGGGAGTACAGGACGACCGTCGTCATCGCGCGATCAGCATCCGCTCGCCGGTCGCATAGACGTCGAGACCGAGGTAGCCGGGATACGGCAGCGCGCCCGCGAAGCGAGCGGCGCTCGCGATCATCGCGGCGTTGTCGGTGCACAGCTCTCGCGCCGGGACGTGCAGATCGATCCCGAGCGAGCGCATCCGCTCTCGGACCGGGCCGTTGGCGGCCACGCCCCCGCCGATCGACAGCCGCTCGAGCCCGGTCTCGGCCAGTGCACGCTCGACGCGAATCGCCAGGGACTCGACGATCGCGCGCTGGTAGGAGGCCGCGAGGTCGGCCCGCCGGCGCTCGGTCTCCTGCTCGCCGAGGTCTCGTACCCGGTACAGCAGCGCGGTCTTCAGGCCGGCGAACGAGAAGTCGAGTCCCGCCAGCTTCTGCCCGGTGGGGAACCGGAATGCCTCCGGATCGCCGTCGCGGGCGAGTCGCTCGAGCGCCGGCCCGCCCGGATAGCCGAGTCCGAGCAGCCGCGCCCCCTTGTCGAACGCCTCGCCGGCGGCGTCGTCGAGCGTCTGGCCGATGACCTCGTAGCCGGGGCCGTGATCGGTCACCCGCGCCAGCAGCGTGTGGCCGCCGCTGGCGATCAGGCTGAGGAACGGGGGCTCGAACGGGGTCGAGCCCAGAAATGCGGCGGCGACGTGACCGTGCAGATGATCGACCGGCGCGAGCGGCAGCTCGTGCGCCGCCGCGAGTCCCTTCGCGGTCGCCACACCGACGAGCAGGGCGGCGACGAGCCCGGGCCCGCACGTGACCGCGACCATCTCGACGTCAGTCAGCAACGTGCCGGCGCGCGCGAGCGCGTCGTCGACCACGTCCCCGATCAGCTCGAGGTGGTGACGCGACGCGATCTCGGGCACGACCCCGCCGTAGCGGTCGTGCACGCCTTGGGAGGAGATCACGTTCGAGCGGATCTCCCCGTCGCCGGTGACGACCGCCGCGCAGGTGTCGTCACAGCTCGTCTCCAGCGCCAGGATCACCCTGAAGCGCTCGGGGTCGGTGCCGTGTCCGCCGTGCGCCACATGATCAGGGCGTCTTCCCCCGTGTCCTGGTAGTAGCGCCGGCGCGTGCCGGCCGACCGGAAGCCGAAGCGCTCATACAGCGCAATCGCGTGGCTGTTCGAGGGGCGCACCTCGAGCGTGTACGACGCGTCGTCGCCGGCGCGCGCGATCATCTCCTCGAGCAGCGCGGTGGCGATCCCCCGCCGGCGCACCGGGGGGTCGACCGCGATGTTCATCAGGTGCCAGACGTCGGCGTAGCGCGAGCAGATCAGGTACCCCATGATGCGGCGCTCCTCGATCGCCGCCAGGCACACGCCCGAGGGCTTGGACAGCTCGAGCACGAACATAGCCAGCGACCACGGGGTCGGGAACGCGCGCCGCTCGATCGAGATGACCTGCGGGAGGTCCGAGTAGCCGAGTGTCCGGATCGTGACGGGCTGTGCGTTCATCTAAATCCTGCGGGCCATTTCGGCGTCGGGAGCGCGCAGGTAGTCCGGCCTGACCTCGTCAGGGACACTCGCTTCCAGGCCGTCTGCGAGCCTGCAGTGATTCGTGGCCGTGACCCTGTGCAGCTGCGAATCGTCGTCTGGGATGAAGGCTCCCGAGCGCTCGAGAACCTGCCTGAATGCTAGCGCTCCGTCTCCGATCGCCAGCGTGGTCGGGCCGAGCGGCGTCACCAGCTCCGCCAACATCTCCGGCGCGAACGCGCGCGGGAGCAGCAGCGCGGTTTCGAAGCCTTCGACCTCGTCCATCCGCCAGCTCGCGGCGAACACCTCACCCCGACGGGCGTCGAGCACCGCGAGCACGACGTCGAGCCCGGCGATCGTCCCGCCCGGATCCTGCCGGCTGAGCGTCACGGGCGCCCGCGGACCCGCCAGCGCCAGCGACTGCAGTGTCGAGACTCCGACGAGCGGGATGCTCCGCGCTCTCGCCAGCGCGCGCGCCGTCGCGATCCCGATCCGCAGCCCGGTGAACGTTCCGGGGCCGACGCCGACGGCAATGCGATCGACGCCGTCCCAGCCGACCCCGGCGCGCTCCATCACCATGGCGGTCAGCGGCAGGAGGCGAGTGGCGTGGCCGGGACGCTCGCCCGGAGGCGGGTCGTCTCGCGCCGTGTACACGATGTTGCCGACGCCCGACAGCGCGACCGTGGTCGCCGGGGTAGCGGTGTCGAACGCGAGGATCCTCATGGCGCCTCGATCGTCACCACCCGCCGGTCTCCGCCGGCGTGCTCGATCACGACCCGCGCGGCCAGCCGCGACAGGCCCGCGAGCGTCGCTTCAGCGTTCTCGGGCCACTCGACGAACGCGATCCGGTCGGGTCCAATGTAGTCCGCCAGCAGGTCCGGATCCTCGCTCCCGAGATCCGCCACCCGGTAGAGATCGAGATGCGAGACGGGCACGCTCGCGCGGTAGCGCTGGCCGATCGTGAACGTCGGACTGGTCACGACCCCATCGATCCCGAGCGCACGGCAGGCCCCGCGGACGAACGTCGTCTTGCCGGCGCCGAGCTCGCCTTCGACCAGCACGACATCGCCCGCGTGCAGGCCGCCGGCGAGGTCCGCGGCGAGCGCCTCGGTCTGGGCTGGATCAGTGGTCTCATGGCGCCGTGACATGGCGAAATGGGATGGTCGGCGGCGCCTGACGGCGGCGCCTTATGTCAATGTAGAGAAGCCGGGCGGGCCCATTACTCCGAGCGGTTCGGTACCGTCAGCGACGAGGATGAGCGCCCCCACCCTCCACTCAGCCGCGTGATGCTGGATCGCCTCAGAAAGCAGTTCGAGCCCCAGATCTCGCGCCTGGGAGGCTCGGACACCGCGAAGGCGGCGGGGCTGGCCGGCGCGATGGTCGCCAACAACGTGATCGCGCTCGGCTCGGTGATCGTTTTCTCGCGTCTGCTCAACGACTACGGATCGCTGGCCGCGCTCGTCAGCTATTTCCTGATTCTGGCCGTCGCCGGGTACGCCATGCAGTTGGCGACTGCTCGCGAGGCCGTCCTCGGTCATCTCGGCGTCGGCGGCGGGATGACCGCCACGATCCGGAGCTGGGCTAAGGCGCTGCTCGCGTTCGCGGTAGTGGCGACCGTCGCCTCCGTTCTGCTGCGGCATCCGATCGCCGAGGCGGTCGGCGTCAAGCAGCAATGGGCGGCGGCGCTGGGAATACCGGCCGGTTGCCTCTACCTGTTCCTGTGCATCATGCGCGGGTTCCTCCAGGGGCTCGGCGACTACCGGGCGGTCGGCATCAGCCTGGTCGGCGAACAGGCAACGCGGCTCCTCATCGGCGGCGTGCTGGCAGCCGTCGGCTTCGGTGTCACCGGGGCCTACGTGGGAACGCCGCTGTCGTTCGTGGCGATGATGGTGTATTGCGCGGTGCCGCTGCACCGGCGGCTCGGCCATGCAAAGCCAACCGACCGCGCAGCGATCGGACTGTGGACTCACGTGCGGAGGGCGTGGGCGGCGATCGCCGCGCTCGCGATCATCGCGGTGCTCCAGAACATCGACATCATCGCCGCCAAACACCAGTTCTCGACCAACCTGGCGAGCTCCTACAGCGCCACCGCGGTGGCGGCGAAGGTCCTGATCTGGGTGGCGATGGGCGCCGGCTTCTATCTGGTTCCGGAGGTTTCACGGAAGCATTCGGCCGGCGAGGACGGCCGTCCGGTGCTCGGCAAGGCGCTCGCGATCGTCGGCATTGCAGCGATCCCTTGTCTGCTGATCTACGCCTTCGCGTCCACCCCGCTAATCAGAGCCGCATTCGGCTCGAATCGCCTGCTCGCGGTGGACGCGCTGTTCATCCTCGGGGTCGCGTTCACGGTGCTCGCGGCCACGTACCTCGCGGTGCAGTACATGCTCGCGCTGAAGCGCACCTGGTTCCTGCTCCCGCTCGGCCTCGTCGCGGTCGCCGAGCCGATCCTCCTGCTCCAGGCGTCGAAGAAGCCCCTCGGGTTCGCAACGGTCGTGCTCGGGGTCCAGATCGTCGGCGCGTTGATCGCGTTCGGGATGGCGCTCCGGCCCGACAGGGCCCGGCCCGACCGCGCCGATCAGCCTCCGCCCGGCCTCGAAGAGCCCGAGCTCGTGGGCGCCTCGGGCCTCTCGTAGCGATGGCGGTCACCAAGATCATCGAGCTCGTCGGTAGCTCGAAGACCAGCTCCGACGACGCCGTCAAGGCCGCGCTCACGGAGGCGCAGGCCACGATCCGGAACATCAAGGCGCTCGACGTGGTCTCGGTCGGCCTGCGCGGCGACGACCTCGACGAGTGGCGGGCGCTGGTCCGCATCTCGTTCCTGATCGAGCGCGTCGCGGGGGAATCCGGCTCCGTCATGTGACGGAGCCCAAAGCTTTCGCAGCCGGATTCCCCGACGCCCTAGAACAGTCCGAGCTGAGCCGCGGGCTCCGGCTGCCCGACCGCGACCGGCGGCTCGTGGGGCTCGTCGGGCTCGTCGTCGATCTCCGGGACTGGCTCGTACGACTGAGGCTGCTCGGGCGGCCCGAGCGCCAGCAGGTCGGGGATCCGGTGGAAGTCTTTCCTGAGCGCCTCGAGCGTCGACGGGGTATACAGCGCCGCCGCCGGGTGGTACAGCGGATACAGCCGCACGGCGCGCGGCCCGACGGTCCGCACCTCCTCGTGGCCGTGCAGCCGCGAGATCCCGGTGCTGTCGGCCCGCAACAGCTTCGTCGAGAAGTTCCCGAGCGTGCAGATGACAGTCGGCTCGATCAGCTCGACCTGGCTGCGCAGGTAGTCCTGGCACGCCTCGATCTCGTTCGGGTGGGGGTCGCGATTGTCAGGGGGCCTGCATTTCAAGGTGTTGCAGATAAACACATCTTTCCGGTCCATCGAGATCTCCGCGAGCAACTTGTCGAGCAGCTTGCCCGCCTGCCCGACGAACGGCAGCCCCATCCGGTCCTCGTTGGCCCCGGGCGCCTCGCCGATGAACATCAGGTCGGCATCGGCGTTGCCGGCGCCGAACACGACGGTCGTGCGCGTCTGGTGCAGCGGGCAGCGGACGCAGCCACGCGCTTCCTCGTAGACGGCCCTCAACAGCTCGCGTCGCTCGGGGGCGCTCCTCACTGACCGCGATGCTAGCCCCGGGCACGGACGGCCCCGCGCGCACATCCCGGTATTTGCGTGTGATCGATGCGGGTGGTCCGCACTACCGCGCGCGATTCGTCCTGAGTAACTCCCCACCGGCCGGGGGTATCCTCTGTTCGAGGCCGTCACGCGATGCCGCGGATGGATCTCGACGCCGATTCACCATCTTCTTGACCCCCGACCGGTATCTCAAATGCGGGAACTGGAACGGAACCCGTCCTCTGACACCCCTGTACGCATGCGCCTGGCCATCGTCGGCCGGGGCCGAGTCGGTACCGCACTCGCTCACGCTTTAAGGCGGGTGGGCTATCGGGTGTCCGGGCCGCTGGGGCGCGGCGCGGACGGGATTGGCGCCGACGCCGTCCTTCTGTGCGTGCCGGACGCGGAGATCGCACACGCGGCCCGGTGCATTGCGCGGGAGCCGCTCGTGGGCCATTGCTCGGGGGCCACGGGGCTGCGCGAGCTCAGGCCGCACGAAGCGTTCTCGTTGCATCCGCTGATGACCGTGCCGTCGGAGGGAGCCAATTTCGCCGGCGCCGGGGCGGCGATCGCCGGCACCACGCCTCGCGCGCTCGGGCTTGCCGCCGAGCTCGCGGCGGCGCTGGGCATGCGCGCGGTCGAGGTCGACGAGCACGACCGCGCCGCCTACCACGCGGCCGCGTCGATCGCGTCCAACTTCCTGGTGACGCTCGAGGCCGCCGCCGAGCGCGTCGCCGCCGCCGCCGGGGTCGACCGCGAGCAGCTCGTGCCGCTGGTCCGTGCGACCGTCGAGAACTGGGCCCGTCTGGGGCCCGAGCGGGCGCTGACCGGGCCGGTCGCCCGCGGCGACGAGCTCACGATCGCGCGGCAGCGCGCCGCCGTGGAGGACGCCGCTCCAGATCTAGTGCCGCTGTTCGACGAGCTCGTGGCGGCGACGCGGGCGCTCGCGGCCGCTCGGGGTTCAGACGCGCCCGCCCCCGACCGGGAGGTCCAGCCGGCATGAACGTGATCCGCAGCGTCGCCAAGCTCCGGGCCGAGCTGCTCGAGCCCAGGCGCGCCGGCCGCAGGATCGGCCTGGTCCCGACGATGGGCGCGTTCCACGAGGGACACCTGTCGCTGATGCGCCGCGCCCGCCGGGATTGCGACGTGGCCGTCGTGTCGCTGTTCGTGAACCCTGCGCAGTTCAACGACGCCGGCGACCTCCACGCGTACCCGCGAGATCCGGAGCGCGACGCCGAGCTGGCCATCGAGGTCGGCATCGACTACCTGTTCGCGCCGCCGGTCGAAGAGGTGTATCCGTCGGGCTTCGCGACCACCGTGTCGGTGGCTGGGGTGACCGAGACGCTCGAGGGGACGCACCGCGGCCGTGCCCATTTCGACGGCGTGACGACGATCGTCACGAAGCTCTTCAACATGGTTTCGCCCGATGTCGCCTACTTCGGCCAGAAAGACGCGCAGCAGGCCGTGGTCATCCGCCGGCTCGTGCGCGACCTCGACATCCCGGTCGCGATCGAGGTCTGTCCGACTGTCCGGGAGGCGGACGGGCTGGCGATGTCGAGCCGCAACGTACACCTGTCGCCGGCCGATCGCGCCCGCGCGACCGCACTTAATCGCGCGCTCCGCGCGGCGGCGGACGCCGTCCGCGCCGGCGAGCGCGACCCCGGCGCCGCCCGCGAACGGGCGCTCGCCGAGCTCACGCGCGCCGACATCGAGCCGGAGTACGTGGAGCTGGTGTCGGCCGACACGCTGGCGCCCCTGCACCGGATCGCCGGCGACGTGCTCGCGGTCCTCGCCGCTCCGGTGGGCGGCACGCGACTGATCGACAACCAACCGATCCAGCCTCCGGAGGTCGGATCGAATGGCAGCGGGAGGCCCTGACATGCAACGCAACTACTCGCCGCGTGTGGTCCACGTCGACACGCGCAACGAGATCCTGAACATCGACCACGAGGTGGCGACCCTGCTGAGGGCGTCAACCGTCGCCTAAGGAGCGAAGGCAAATGTCCGCAACTCCCCGTATCCCGATCCCCGACAACCTCGACTCGCCGCTGCCGATGACGCTTCCGCGGCTAGCGGAGAAGAAGCGTCTCGGGGAGCCGATCGTGATGGTGACCGCCTACGACTATCCGTCCGCTCAGGTCGCCGAGGCCGCGGGCGTCGACGTCGTGCTGGTCGGCGACTCGGGCGCGATGACCGTGCTCGGCTACCCCTCGACCGTGCCGGTCTCGATCGACGAGATGCTGATGCTCTCCTGCGCCGTGCGGCGCGGTCTGCAGACGCCGCTGCTGGTCGGGGACCTGCCGTTCGGATCCTACGAGTCCTCCGACGAGCTGGCGATCGCGACCGCGCAGCGGTTCATCAAGGAGGCCGGCTGTGACGCGGTCAAGCTCGAGCGCGGCGGCACCAGTGTTCAGCGCGCCCGCGCGATCGTCGAGTCCGGTATCCCGGTGATGGGCCACATCGGGCTGACGCCTCAGACCGCGACCGCGCTCGGCGGCTACCGCGCACAGGGGCGCACGGCCGAGCGCGCGCTTGGCGTAGCGCGCGACGCGCTCGCGCTCGAGCAGGCGGGCTGCTTCTCGCTCGTGTTCGAGGCGATCCCAGCCGCGGTCGCTGCCGCGCTGATGCCGCGCCTGCACGTCCCCGTGATCGGAATCGGGGCCGGTTCGGCGACCGACGGCCAGGTGCTGGTGTTCCACGACCTGCTCGGGATCTACGACGGCCACGCACCCAGGTTCGCCAAGCGCTACGGCGAGATGCGCGAGCAGATGATCGCCGGCGTGGCGGCGTACGCGGCGGAAGTGCGATCCGGGTCGTTCCCGGGCCCCGAGCACGTCTATTCGATCGACGACGACGAGCTGCGCACGTTCGAGGCCGGCCTCGACGAGACTCCGTAGGGCGACATGACATAGCGCCGGCAGGCGGCGCGCGAATACCATCGCGGGATGCCGCGCCTCGGAGACCTGTTCGCTCCGCGCGACCGGGCTTACTTCGAGTTGTTTGAGGAGGCCGGGCAGAACGCGGTGGTGGCGGCGGACCTGCTCGAGCGGATGCTGGTCAACTTCCCGGACACCCGGGAACTGGCCGCTCAGATCCTCGAGTGCGAGCACGAGGGCGACCGGATCACGCACGAGATCATCGATCGCCTCAACCACACGTTCGTGACTCCGATCGACCGCGAGGACATCCTCGCGCTCGCCTCCGCGCTCGACGACATCGTCGACTACACCGAGGAGGTGGCGGACTATCTCGGCCTTTACCGGATCGAGGCGCCGATGGACCAGGCGATCAGCCTCGCGCGCGTGCTGAACCTTGCGTGCCAGGAGATCGGCCAGGCGATCCCGCTCCTTCGCGGGTTCCGCGACCTCTCCGCGCACACGGTCGAGGTCAATCGCCTCGAGAACGAGGGCGACACGATCACCCGCGAAGCCGTGGCCTCCCTGTTCGACGCGCCGATCGACCCGATGGTCGTTATTCGCTGGAAGGACCTGTTCGAACGGCTCGAGGCCGCGATCGACTCCACCGAGCACGTGGCCTACATTCTCGAAGGGATCGTTATTAAGAACTCATAGGCCGGCGTGTCTCACTATTGGCACGCGCCGTGCGCTGTTGTAGCTTGCGCGCCTGTGGAGAGGGACCCACCCACCCTGCCCACCGGCGTCGGCCTGGAGGTCCACGACGTCGTCGTCTCGTTCGGCGGGATCACCGCGCTCGACGGCGTATCGGTGACCGTGTCCCCGCGAGAGGTGCTGGGGGTGATCGGGCCCAACGGCGCCGGCAAGACCACCCTGTTCAACGTGATCTGCGGGTTCGTGCGGCCGAACGAGGGGACGCTCAGCTGGCGCGGGCGGCGGATGGTGCGCGTCGCTCCGGATCGTCTGGCCTCGATCGGGATCGCACGGACGCTCCAGGGCGTCGGGCTGTTCCCGGGCCTGACTGTGCTCGAGAACGTGATGGTCGGCGCGCAGCGGTTTCGCAAGACGCACGTGATCACGCAGATGCTCGGGCTGCCGTGGTCGGATCGCGACGAGCGTCGGCAGCGCGACCGGGCGCTGACGGCGCTCGCCAAGGTCGGCTGCGACGACGTCGCCGATCGGCTGCCCGGAACGCTGCCATATGCCGTCCAGAAGCGGGTCGCGCTGGCGCGCGCGCTGGTGTCCGAGCCCGAGCTGCTGCTCCTCGATGAGCCCGCCGGCGGACTTGACGCGCGCGAGCTGTCGGACCTCGGGGAGCTCATCAAGTCACTCGCGAGCTCGGTCGCGGTCATGCTCGTCGACCACCACATGGACTTCGTGGTGCCCGTGTGCGATCGCGTCGTCGTGCTCGACTTCGGCCGCGTGATCGCCGACGGCGAACCGTCGGCGGTGCAGCGGAACCCGCGGGTGCTCGAGGCCTATCTCGGGCGCGAGGCCGAGGCTGCCGGCGCGCTCACGACCGAAGGTGGCGAGGATGCTCACGATTGAGGGGCTGACCACCGACTACGGCCCGGTCCGCGCCGTCGACGGCGTGTCGTTCGACGTGCCCGAGGGCTCGGTCACGGCGGTTCTCGGCGCCAATGGCGCCGGCAAGACCTCGCTGCTGCGGACGATCACCGGCCTGGTGAGGCCCAGCTCGGGCACCGTGAAGCTGGCCGGCGAGGACATCACTCGGCTCCCGGTCGAGGAGATCGTCCGACGTGGCATGGCCCACGTGCCCGAGGGCCGCGGCGTGATCGCCGAGTTGACGGTCGCGGAGAACCTGCGGCTCGGCGGGCTGTGGCGCGGACGCGAAGCAGCGCCTCTGACTGAGATCTACGAGCTGTTCCCTCGGCTCGAGGAGCGCGAGAGCCAGCCGGCATCGAGACTGTCGGGCGGCGAGCGGCAGATGCTCTCGATCGGGCGCGCGCTGGTGGGACGGCCGCGCGCGCTGCTGCTCGACGAGCCCTCGCTCGGGCTGGCGCCGGTGCTGGTGGCGCAGATCATGACGATGGTCCGCAGGCTCGCCGACACGCTTGGCCTGGCGGTGCTGCTCGTCGAACAGAACGCGCGCAGCGCGCTGTCGATCGCCAACCGCGGGATCGTGCTGAACCTCGGACGGGTCGTCGCCGAGCAGGACCCGGACAAGCTCATCGCCGACGACCAACTCCTACACGCCTACCTGGGCTTCTAGTGGGCGCGTGATCGGATGACCAAATTCATAGACCTCACGCTCAGCGGCATCTCGACCGGCGCCATCTACGCGGCGGTCGCGCTCGCGCTGGTGCTGATCTGGCGCTCGACCCGGGTCGTGAACTTCGCGCAGGGGGCGATGCTGATGTTCACGACGTTCATCGCTTCTGCGGTGATCAACTCGGGCGGCTCGTACGTGGAGGGCTTCGTGGTCGCGCTCGCCGCCGGGTTCGTGCTGGGCGCTGTGGTCGAGCGCGTTGTCGTGCGGCCGGTCGAGAACGCGCCGCCACTGAACGCGGTGATCCTGACGCTCGGCCTGTACACCCTGATCGTCGCGATCGCCGGGATGATCTGGGGCAACACGCCCCGCTCGTTCCCGGCCGCGTTCTCGCTGCACGGCTATACGGTCGGCGGCACGACCCTGCTGTTCACCCCGAACGACACGTTCATCGTGCTCGTCGTGATCGCGGTCGCTGCGGCGCTCGCATTCCTGTTCCGCGCGACGTCGTTGGGTTTGCGGATGCGCGGTGCGGCGTTCGCGCCCGAGGTCGCCCGCCTGCTCGGCGTGCGCGTCGGGCGGATGCTGACGCTCGGCTGGGCGCTCGCCGCGATGGTCGGATCGCTCGCCGGCGTGCTCGTCGCGCCGTCGGTGTTCCTCGGGCCGAACAGCTTCGACCCGATCCTGATCATCGGGTTCGTCGCCGCCGTGCTCGGCGGACTCGACAGCCCTCCGGGCGCCGTCGTCGGCGGCATCGTGCTCGGCCTGGCGCTGTCGTACGTGTCGGGTTACGAGGGCTCATCGCTGGTCCCGCTGGCGGCGCTCGTGATCCTCGTGGTCGTGCTGATGTTCCGCCCGACCGGGTTGTTCTCGGCGACCAAGGAACGGCGGGTGTGAGCGTCCGGCCGCTCGCGGTGCTTCGAGGGAGCACGCTGTTGCGCTCGCTCACGATAGTCGTCGTCGCCGGCGTGGTCCTGATCGTCGTCAGCGACTCGCTGGACTCGTACCGCAACCTCCAGCTCGCCTACGGCGGGTACTACTTCTGCGTGCTCGCCGGCCTGACCGTGCTGGCGGGCTCGAGCGGTCAGATCTCGCTCGGTCAGGGCGCGTTCATGGCGGTCGGGGCGTACACGTTCTGCAAGCTGAACGCGGCCCCTGTCGCGTGGTCGGTGTTCCCGTCGCTGGTCGGCGCCGTGGTCGCCACCGTGCTCGTCGGGATCCCGGTCGGCGTGGCGGCGAGCCGGCTGCGCGGGCCGTACCTGGCCGGGGCGACGCTCGCGTTCGCGGTCGGCCTGCCGGCGCTGGCCGACAAGTTCCCCACGTTCCTCGGCGGCGAGAACGGGCTGTCGGTGAACCCGCCGACTCCTCCCTCGTGGCTCGGCGCCAACTTCCCGCTCGAGCGGTGGGAGGCGTGGATCGCGTGCGCCGGCGCGCTGCTGGTGGTGTTCGTGCTCTACAACCTGACCCACAGCGCGATCGGACGATCCTGGCGAGCGGTGCGCGACGACGAGATCGCGGCGGCGCTGGCGGGCCTGCGCGTCGGGCGCAAGCAGACGCTCGCGTTCGTGGTGAGCGCCGCATGCGCGGGACTCGGCGGCGGGCTGCTGGCGGCCGTCCTGCAACTCACCTCGCCGGGGGCGTTCCCGTTGCAGCTGTCGCTCACGCTGCTCGCCGGCGCCGTGATCGGGGGCTTGGGATCGCTCGTCGGCGCGGTCTGGGGAGCGGCGCTGCTGGTGTTTCTCCCGAACTGGACCAACGACCTCGCGAACTCGTTCTCGCTGTCGGGGAACGTCTCCCACAACCTGCCGATCGCGATCTACGGCGTCGTCCTGATCGGCGCGATGCTGGTGTGGCCGAGCGGAATCCAGGGCGGCCTGCGCGCGGTCGGGCGGGCGGTCCGGCCGGCGATCGCGTCGCGAGGCGGGCGGGCGGGCTCCGAACCGGCCAAGAGCGAGGGCGAGGCCGAGCCCACCAAGGACGAGGGAGTAAAGGCGTCCCGCCCCTAGGGTCATCCGGAGGACGTTCGCGAACGCCGCGTCTTGGGCGACGACGGCTGGGCGCGGCCGTCCGCGCCTGCGCGCCGAGGCGGCACGGGCGCGATCCCCAGCAGCGCGGCCTGGACCTCGCGCAGCCGCTCGTAATCGCCTCGGATCCCGACCGCGGTGTCGTGGTAGAGGAACGCGTGGCGGAGGCGGATCAGCGCGTAGGCGAGCGTCGCCGGGTCGACGGACGGCTCGTAGCGGCCGGCGGCGATCTCCTCTTCGATCAGCGCCTGGACACACGCCACCGCGCGCGGCTCGACCACGCCGGCGCTGGAGGTCAGCATCCGCATCGCGCTGTCCCGCTCCTGCTCGAGCAGCCGCCGGACCGCGCTCGAGCGAGTGAGCGTGCGGTTGACGCGGTCGAGCACCTCCAGCACACCGGCGGCGCCTCGCCGCCTCACCTCGGCCCGCTTGCGCGCGACGAGCAGCTCGAGCTGACGGGCGATGACCTCGCCCAGCAGCGCCTCGCGCGATCCGAACCAGCGGTAGATCGTGGCCCGGCCCAGGCCCAGCCGTGCCGCCACAACCGTGATGTCGACGCGCTGGCCGTCGAGGTAGAGCTCGGTCACGAGCGCCAGCACGTCGTCGGGCGACGCGGTGGCGGGTCGCCCCCGTTTGCCCCCCTTGACCGGCCGCTCTACCGCCGGCTCGCTCGCGGGTTGATTTGTCTGCGTCGGTGTTGCAGCGCCCATCACCGGACTTTAATATTTGAAACACCTGAGGGAAAACGTATTAAATTACATTCGGCGCGTCGAAGTTTGCGCCGGTTCCAGCTGGTTCCACCATGTGGAGAGGAGAGGTATGAGCTTTCGCCGCACCAAATCGCTGGCGTGCGTGGGAGTCATCGCTGTGGTCGCGCTGGTGGCGGCCGGCTGCGGCTCGTCGTCGAGCAGTAGCAGCAGCAAGAGCAGCAGCAGCGGGGGGAGCAGTAGCAGCAGCAGCGGCAACGGCGGCGCCACCGCGACTGGCGTCACCGCCACGAGCATCACGTTCGGCACCCACCAGCCGCTGACGGGACCGGCGGCGCCCGGGTACAGCGAGATCGCCCCCGCGTCGCAGGCGTTCTTCGACTACGTCAACGCCCACGGCGGCGTGTACGGGCGATCGATCCACCTGATCATCAAGGACGACGCGTACAACCCGACCAACACGGTCAACGTCGTCCACCAGCTGGTCCTTCAGAGCAACGTGTTCGGGATCTTCGAGGGGCTCGGCACCCCGACCCACACCAAGGTCGTCGGGTTCCTCAACGCCTCCAAGATTCCGGACCTGTTCGTCGCCTCCGGCTGCCCCTGCTGGGACGACGGGACGACGCAGCCGTACACCTTCGGCTGGCAGCCGAACTACACGATCGAGGGAAAGATCCTCGGGCAGTACATCAAGCAGCACTTCCCGGGCAAGAAGATCGGCGTGCTCTACCAGGACGACGACTTCGGCAACGGCGGGCTCGACGGCATCAAGGATGAGGTGCCGGCCTCCACGATCGTGTCCAAGGAGCCCTACCAGCCGGGCGTCACCACGCTCGCGCCGCAGATCACCGCGATCAAGTCATCGGGCGCGCAGATCCTGGTCGACTTCACGGTGCCGATCTACACCGCGATCGGCCAGCTGACGTCGTTCACGCTTGGCTACAAGCCGCAGCTCGTCGTCTCCAACGTCGGCATCGACCCGACCACGGTGGGTGGCCTGCTCAAGACCATCTCCAAGGGCAAGGCCTCGGGCACCGCGCTGATCGAAGGCGCGATCACCGACGGCTACGTGCCCTCGCCGACGGACACGTCGAACCCGTGGATCCAGCTGTTCATGAAGATCCACGCTCAGTACGACGCGAGCGCGCCGTTCGACGGCAACGTCGAGTACGGAATGGCCAACGCCTACACGCTCGTACAGGCGCTCCAGGCGGCCGGCAAGGACCTCACCCGTCAGGACGTGATCAGCGCGATCAACGAGCACGGCGCCAGCTGGTCGGGCCCCGGACTCGTGCCGTACCGCTACTCGACCACCGATCACGGCGGCTTCTCCGGCGCCGAGATGGGCATGATCAAGAACGGCCAAATCGTCCTCTCCGGGGGGCCGCTCACGACCACGCCGGTGGCTGGTAGCGCGATCACGCCGTACACAGGTACTCAGCCCGCGCCTCCGGCGAGCGGTATTCCGTCGAACTGAGGCCTTGGGCACCCACGTCTGCGGCCCGGTGCGCCGTCCGCCCGGGTCGTAGGCGATGGGGGCTGGGCGCGAGGGCCGCAGACCCGGGTACCCAAGCCTCAGCCCGCGTCGCCGGCGTCAGGTCGCGCAGCGTGCTGGTGCGGCGACCCCACCACCCACCGCCGCGGTCGCTCGCTCAGCAGCGCAAGTCCCAGCCGTACGGAAACTCAGGTGCGCGACCCAGCTCAACCAAGTCGTGGGGGACGAGGGGCGTGCGGGGACGAGGGTCTGCGTGTGGTCGCCCCCAACGGCGCCCGGCACGGCCCTGCATCGCTCAGACCTGACTAGGCGGGCCTCGGTGCCGCGTCTGGCGCCACTCGCGTGAAGCGCGACCAGAGCCCGCCAGCGACACGTCAAGCGGGCGCCAGAGGCGGCACCGATGGCCCGCCTGACGAGTAAGTAATCGTGCGCAGAACCCGGGCCGGCGCGCCGGCAGCAACCGAGAACGCAGGGATGTCCGACGTGACGACGGAGTTGGCGCCGATCACGCAGCGTTCACCGATCGTTACGCCACTCGTGACCGCGACGCCGACGCCGCACCACACGTTGTCGCCGATCCGCGTCGGGCCCTTGGTGGTGAAGCCCTGCCAGGGAACGGGCCTGTCCGGGTCGTCGAACCGGTGCGACGAGTCGGTGATGTAGCAGTGGTTCGCGAACATGCAGTGGTCGCCGATCTCGACGAGCTCGAGTGACGCCACCATCACGCCCAGGTTCAGGAACGTCCCCGACCCGATCCGGACGCGCGCCGAGCCGGGCGCGGTGATCCACACGCCGGGCTCGAACAGCGTGTGCTCCCCGATCTCGAGCCGCCCCTCGAGCAGCGCCTCGAGCACGTTGCCGTGCACCGGCCACCGCACGAACGCCCCGCGCCGCATGAACTCCCAGTGAATCCGGGCCCGGTTCCAGGGCAGCGAGTTGCGCTCGTACCACCGCCACTTCTGGAGCCACAGCTTGAGGGCGGCCGCGTCAGCGCCCGGTGGCGCGGGGTCGCTCAAGCCGGCGCCGATCAGCCCGTGGTCGCCGCCGCCCGCCGGCGCGCGGGCTGCTTCTTCTTGGCCGTGCCGTTGGTCGTGCCCGACGCCTTGTTCGCCGCATCCGATGCCTTCTTCGCCGTGCCGTTCGCCGCGCCCGATGCCTTCTTCGCCGTGCCGTTCGCCGCGCCCGATGCCTTCTTCGCCCCGCCGTTCGCCGCGCCCGATGCCTTCTTCGCGGTCCCGTTCGCCTTCTTCGACGTGCCGTTGGCCGACCTGGACGCGCGTACGGGCAGCACCTCGGCCAGGAACGCGCCAGTGTACGAGTCCGGGCTCGCGGTCACCTGCTCCGGCGTCCCGGTGGCGATCACGCGTCCGCCCTCCTCTCCCCCCTCGGGTCCGAGGTCGATGATCTGATCGGAGACCTTGATCACGTCGAGGTTGTGCTCGATCACAACAACGGTGTTGCCGGCATCGACCAGGCGCATCAGCACCTCGAGCAGGCGCTGGATGTCCGCGAAATGGAGGCCGGTGGTGGGCTCGTCGAGGATGTAGATCGTCCGCCCGGTGGCGACCTTGGACAGCTCGGCAGCCAGCTTCACCCTCTGGGCCTCGCCGCCCGACAGCGTCGTCGCCGGCTGCCCGAGCCGCATGTACCCGAGCCCGACGTCGTTCAGCGCCTCCACCCGGCGGCGGATCTTCGGGATGTGGGCGAAGAACTCAAGCGCCTCCTCGATCGGCATCTCGAGCACGTCGGCGATCGTCTTGCCCTTGAACCGCACATCGAGCGTCTCGCGGTTGTAGCGCTTGCCGTGGCATTGCTCGCACGGCACGTAGACATCGGGCAGGAAGTGCATCTCGATCTTGATCTGCCCGTCGCCGCGGCACACCTCGCACCGGCCGCCCTTGACGTTGAACGAGAACCGGCCCGGCTTGTAGCCGCGCGCCCGGGCCTCCTGCGTCTTCGAGAACAGCTCCCGGATCTGGTCGAACAGCCCGATATACGTGGCCGGATTGGATCGCGGGGTGCGCCCGATCGGCGACTGGTCGACCGAGATGATCTTGTCGAGCTGCTCGAGTCCGGTGACTCGCTTGTGCGCGCCCGCCTTCTGACGAGTTCGGTGCAACCGGTTGGCGACCACCTTGTACAGCACCTCGTTGACCAGCGTCGACTTGCCCGACCCGGACACGCCGGTCACGCAGCACAACACGCCGAGCGGAATGCTCACATCGATGTCTTGGAGGTTGTGCTCGGAGGCGCCCACGATCTCCACGCGCCCCGACGGCTTCCGGCGCCGGCGCGGGGTCTCGATCGTGCGCGTCCCCGCCAGGAACTGGCCGGTGAGCGACTCCTCGACCTTGGCGACGTCGTCGGCCGTGCCCTGCGCCACGACGTGACCGCCGTGTTCGCCGGCGCCCGGGCCCATGTCGACGAGATGGTCCGCCGCCCGCATCGTGCCCTCGTCGTGCTCGACCACGAGCACCGTGTTGCCGAGGTCCCGCAGCCGCTCGAGCGTGACGATCAGCTTGCTGTTGTCGCGCTGGTGCAGCCCGATCGACGGCTCGTCGAGGATGTACAGGACCCCGACCAGCGAGGAGCCGATCTGCGTCGCGAGCCGGATCCGCTGAGCCTCGCCGCCAGACAACGTCGAGGCCGCCCGGTTCATCGACAGGTACCCGACGCCGACATTGTCCAGGAACCGCAGGCGCTCGGAGATCTCGCGCAGGACCAGCCGCGAGATCCGCTGGTCGTGCTCCGACAACTCGAGCTGATCGACCCACTCGAGCGCGCGCCGCGCCGACAGCGCCGTGAACTCGTGAATCGCCGTGCCCTCGATCAGGACCGCGCGCGATTCGGGCCGGAGGCGGGCGCCCTTGCAGTCCGGGCACGGGCGCAGCGTCATGTACTCCTCGATCTTCTCGCGCGCCAGCTCGGACTCGGTCTCGCGGTAGCGGCGCTCGAGGTTCGGCAGGATGCCGTCGAACGTCGCGCCGTACGAGCGCCGGCGCCCGAACCGGTTCCGGTAGGTGACCTGCACGCGGTCGCCGTTGGTCCCGTACAGGAAGAAGTCGCGTGACTGCTCCGGCAGGTCCTCCCACGGAGTGTCGAGGTCGACGTCGTAGCGCTCGGCGATCGCCTGGATCAGCTGGTCGTAGTAGTCGGACGCGCTCTGCGCCCACGGCGCGATCGCCCCCTCGCCGATCGACAGCGTCGGGTCGGGCACGACCAGCTCCGGGTCGATCTCCATCTGAGACCCGAGACCTGTACACCGCAGGCACGCGCCGTGGGGCGAGTTGAAGCTGAAGATGCGCGGCTCGAGTTCGACCAGGCTCGGCCCGTGAACCGGGCAGGCGAACTTCTCCGAGTACGTCTGGAGCTCGCCGGTGTCGACCAACTCGATCTCGACGAGTCCGTCCGCCAGCGACACGGCGGTCTCGATCGAGTCGGCCAGACGCTTGCGCAGCTCGCCCTTCATCACGAGCCGGTCGACGACGATCGCGATGTCGTGCTTGTACTTCTTGTCGAGCGCGATCTCCTCGTCGAGCCGCCGCAGCTCGCCGTCGATCTTGGCCCGCGTGAAGCCCTCGCCCCTTAGCTCCTCCAGCTGCTTCCCGTACTCGCCCTTGCGGCCGCGGACGATCGGCGCCAGCACCATGAACCGCGTGCCCTCGGGCAGCTCCATCACCTGATCGATGATCTGCTCGGCCGACTGCCCGGTGATCGGCCGGCCGCAGATGTGGCAATGGGGGTGGCCGATCCGCGCCCACAGCAGGCGCAGGTAGTCGTAGATCTCGGTGACGGTCCCGACGGTCGACCTTGGGTTGCGCGACGTCGTCTTCTGGTCGATCGAGATCGCCGGGGACAGCCCCTCGATCGAGTCAACGTCGGGCTTGTCCATCTGCCCAAGGAACTGGCGCGCGTACGCCGACAGCGATTCGACGTACCGGCGCTGCCCTTCGGCGTAGATCGTGTCGAACGCGAGCGATGACTTCCCCGACCCCGAAAGGCCGGTGATCACGGTCATAGCGTCCCGCGGGATCTCGACCGTTACGTCTTTGAGGTTGTGCTCCCGGGCGCCCGAGACGACGAGTTTGTCCACATAACCGAGTCTAATCGACCGAACAGACGTTCCCCTCGCTGGGGGTCCGCTGTTTGCGGAAAACCAGCCCGGCGGGGTCCGGAACAGTACCCCGGCCCGGCCAAGATGACTGATTCAGCCCTCGAGAATCCGCGCCAGCGGATTCTTGCCAGCTAATCGGCCGCCAGGCCGATTAGCCATCTACCGAGAATCCGCGCCAGCGGATTCTTGCCAGCTAATCGGCCGCCAGGCCGATTAGCCATCTACCGACGAGTACACCTCGTCGAGCAGGCCCCGCCGGTCGGTGAGCTTGAAGTTATCGGCCAGATAGCGATCGGTCTCCTCGCGAGGAGTCCCGTTCAGCGCCATATTGAGCGCGATCAGGCGAGCGCCATCGTCGTCGCCACCGTTCGTCCGTGCGTGAGGCGCGGGCTCGGCGGCGCCGTCGGTCAGGACCTCGCCGGCCGCCGCGCCGGTGACCTGCGCCGCGCCCTCGAACACGGGCGGGGCAGTCGCCGGCGGCTCCTCCGGGCGCACGACGCGCTGTGCGGCCGGGGAAGGCTGCTCGGGCTCGAATTGGGGCCGCGGCACGACCGCGTTCTTGACCGCGGTCAGGTTGCCCTCGAGCAGCTGGAGATCGGCGCCCAGGCGGTTCGAGCCGGTCCGGAGCGATTCGATCAGGGCGCCCAGCTCGCTCTCCATCGCGTCGATCCGCTCGAGCATCCCGGACGTCGACTCGGACACGCGGCCGACGTATTCGCGGGCCTCAGAGGTCGCGTGCTCGCGGGTCGCGTCCGCCTCGCTGCTGGCCTCGGCGCGGATCTCGCGGGCCTCGTCCTCGGCCTGGCGCTGGATGTCGGCAGCGCTCGTCTCGGCTGCTTCGACGATCGACCGCACCTGTTCGCTGGCCGCGGCGGCCAGCGATTCGCTGCGGCGACGGGCGGAGCGCTTCAGCTCATCGATCTCGTCGGCGAGCGTGTGCAGATGGGAGTCAACCGCCTCCGGGTCGTAGCCCCGCCGCCCGATGGGGAAGTCCTTCTTCTCGATGCTCTGTCGGTCCAGCGCCACGGAACTACCTCCGTCTCGGGATGGGAGAAGCGACCGGAGCCTAGCGAACGGACAGGCGGCCTCAGCCGATAGGCGCGCGACCCTCAGCGATGGCCTGATCGAGCTGGCGCTTGAGGTCGCGGATCTCGTCGCGCAGCTTGGCCGCGTACTCGAAGCGGAGCTCCTCGGCGGCCGCGAGCATCTCCTCCTCGAGCTCGACGATCGTCTTCTCGAGCTCGGCCGGCGGCATCGCCTCGGCGTCCCGCTGGCGGCGCCGGCGTGACCGCGGGACCTTCGACTCGGACATGAGGAACTCGGCGATGTCCGAGATCCCCTTGACGATCGTCTCCGGAGTGATCCCGTGATCCTCGTTGTACTTGACCTGGATCGCGCGCCGGCGGTCGGTCTCATCGATCGCGGCCCGCATCGCGGCGGTCTGCTTGTCGGCGTACATCAGCACCTTGCCCTCGATGTTCCGCGCCGCGCGCCCGATCGTCTGGATCAGCGAGGTCTCCCCGCGCAGGAACCCCTCCTTGTCGGCGTCGAGTATCCCGACCAGCGACACCTCCGGCAGGTCGAGCCCCTCGCGAAGCAGGTTGACCCCGACGAGCACGTCGAACTCGCCGAGGCGCAGCTGGCGGATGATCTGAATCCGCTCGAGCGTGTCGATCTCCGAGTGCAGGTAGCGCACCCGGAACCCCATCTCGAGCAGGTAGTCGGTGAGGTCCTCGGCCATCTTCTTGGTGAGCGTGGTCACGAGCGTGCGCTCGTCGCGGTCGACGCGCTCGCGGATCTCGTTCATCAGGTCGTCGATCTGGTTGCGGGTCTCGCGGACCTCGACCTTGGGGTCGACGATCCCGGTCGGGCGCACGATCTGCTCAACGATCCGTGCTGAGGTCTTGCGCTCGTACTCGCCCGGCGTCGCCGAGACGAACACCATCTGCGGGGTGACCGACAGGAACTCCTGGAACGTCTGCGGCCGGTTGTCGATCGCGCTCGGCAGCCGGAAGCCGTACTCGACGAGCGTCTGCTTGCGCGAGCGGTCGCCCTCGGACATGCCGCCGATCTGCGGCACCGTCTGGTGCGACTCGTCGATAAAGCAAACGAAATCGTCGGGGAAGTAGTCGAGCAGGCAGTACGGCCGCTCGCCCGGCTTGCGGCCGTCGAGGATCCGCGAGTAGTTCTCGATCCCTGAGCAGAACCCGAGCTCACGGAGCATCTCCATGTCGTACTGGGTCCGCTGGCGCAGGCGATGGGACTCGAGCAGCTTGCCCTCAGCCTCGAGCTCGGCGCACCGCTCGTTGAGCTCGCGCCCGATCTCGGTCACCGCGTCCTCGATCATCCCCTCCCGGACGTTGTAGTGAGAGGCCGGCCAGATCCCGACGTGCTCGAGGTCGTCCTCCAGGATCTCTCCGGTCAGCGGGTCGAAATGCTGCAGGTGCTCAACCTCGTCGCCGAACATCACAATCCGGAACGCGGTCTCGGCGTATGCCGGGAAGATCTCGAGCGTCTCGCCCCGCACCCGGAACGTCCCCCGCGCCAGCGCCGTGTCGTTGCGCGTGTACTGGATCGAGACGAGCTTGCGCAGCAGGCCGTCGCGGTCGATCATCTCCCCCTTGGCAAGCGTCTGGAGGTTCTCGTCGTAGACCTCCGGCGACCCCAGTCCGTAGATGCAGGAGACACTCGCGACGATCACCACGTCGCGACGCGCGAACAGCGCCGCGGTGGCGGAGTGGCGCAGGCGGTCGATCTCCTGGTTGATCGCCGAGTCCTTCTCGATGTACAGGTCCTTGCTCGGGACGTAGGCCTCGGGCTGGTAGTAGTCGTAGTAGGAGACGAAGTACTCGACTGCGTTGTGCGGGAAGTATGTGCGGAACTCGTTGCAGAGCTGGGCCGCGAGCGTCTTGTTGTGCGCGATCACGAGCGCCGGCTTCTGCACCGCCTCGATCGTCGCGGCCATCGTCATCGTCTTGCCCGTCCCGGTCGCTCCGAGCAGCGTCAGGCTGCGCTCGCCCGCGTTGATCCCGGCCGCGAGCGACTCGATCGCCGCCGGCTGATCGGCGGTTGGGCTATAGGTGGCGTCGAGGTCGAACTTAGGCACCGAACTAGCGTAGCGGTGGCCGGTGCCAGAAACGGTCCGCATTCTCGCCTGGACATTGGCGCTGAGGCTACGTATGTGTTAGCTGGATCGCCCAAGTCCGCGGCGGCACTACCCATACAGCTCTGCCGCGTACTTGCTGCGGTACTTGCCTTCGGCCGATAGCACCTTCGCAACGTAGGCCCGAGTCTCCGGGAACGGGATCTCGTCGACGGTCAACCCGTGACCCTGGGCGCGCGCGGCGGCGATCCAACGGTCGACGTTCGACTCGCCGCCGTTGTACGCCGCGAGCGCGTCGGTGACGTTGCCGTGGTACTCGTCGAGCAGGTACCGCAGGTAGTAGCTCCCATACGCGATGTTGACCTGGGGCGTCGCGAGGTCCGACGTCGTGAACGTCGTGGCCCCCGAGCGGTGGGCGAGGAACAAGGCGGTCTCGGGCATGATCTGCATCAGGCCCTCCGCCCCCGCCGCTGAGCTTCGTGGATCGAACTTCGTCTCGGCGTAGATCACCGCGGCGATCAGCGCCGGGTCGAGGCGCTTCTGGGCCGCCTGCTGCCGGATCACGTCGGCGTTCGTGAGCGGGAGGCTGAATTCGTTGACGGTTTTCTGCACGAGCGGCATCAACAGCACCACTCCGAGCACCACGACCCCGACGAGCACGGCGACGATCAGCCGGTTGCGGCGCCGAGCGGCCGCCCGCCGGCGCTGGGCGGCGCTGCTCCGAGCGCGCTGGCGCGGCGGGGTACTCACCGCGGATGGACTCATGTGTGCAGCATCTCAAGCAACGCCGACAACTTCGACTCCAACTCCTCGAACGTACCCTCGTTAACGACCACGTACGTCGCACGGTGCGCTTTTTCCTGTTGCGAGAGCTGGCGTGCGGACCGCTCGGCGAGCGCCTCGTGACCGCGTCCTTCGGCTCTCGAAGCGCGAACGTCCTCGCCGGCGACGACCGCGATCGTCGCATCGAACGCCCCGTCCATCCCGGACTCGAACAGCAGCGGGACCTCGACGACGGCCGCACGGGGTCTCTCCGGCGTGCGCGCTACCTCCTGCCTCCAGGCGACCATTCGCTCGCCGACGAGCGGCCACAGGAGGCCCTCGAGCCAGGCGCGATCCTCGGGCGTGGCGAACGCGCGCCTGGCCAATGCCCCGCGGTCGACCACCCCGCCGGGCGCGATCGCCGCACCGAACCGCTCGGTCACGGCCGCTACCACCCGATCCGATCCATATAGCTCGTGCACGACCCGATCGGTTGACAGGACTGCCGCACCGGCTCGCTCCAGAGCCTCGAGCGCGGTCGACTTGCCGGCGCCGATTCCGCCAGTCAGCCCGATGAAGGGGATTGGGTTTGGCGGCGGCGCCTGACGGCGGCGCCTTGGGTTTGTCGGCGGCGCCTGCCGGCCGCGCCTTAGCGGACGCTCAGGCGTCCGGTCCAGCTTCGGGCTGCTCGTCGGCGCTCCCCACCTCTGATTCGGTCTCCGGGGCGTCGCCGTCGGCCGGCGTGTCCGTCGGTGCTTCGGAGCCGAGGTCCGAATCGGCGGCCGCGAACACGTCCTCGGACAGGCCCAGCTCGGGCACGTTGTCGAGGTCGCCGGCGTCGCCGTCGATCGGCGCGGTGATCGGCCTGACCGGAAGCACCTGGCCCTCGACCCGCTTGATCGAGAGCGACAGGCGGCGGCGCTCGGAGTCGATCTCGAGGATCTTGACGCGCACCGGATCGCCCGGCTGGATGATCTCCCGCGGGTTCTCGACGTGGTGCTGGGCGAGCTCGGAGATGTGCACGAGGCCCTCGACGCCGTCGAGGATCTCGACGAACGCCCCGAACGTGACGACCTTCGTGACCGTGCCCTCGAGCTCGTCACCGACGTTGTAGGTGTCGACGACCCGCTGCCACGGATCCTCCTGCGTCTGCTTGAGGCCGAGCGAGATCCGCTGGCGCTGACGATCGATGTCGAGCACCTTGACCGTGACCTTGTCGCCGATCGCGAGGATCTCGGAGGGATGGTTGACGTGCGACCACGAAAGTTCGGAGATGTGGATCAGGCCGTCGATCCCATCGAGGTCGACAAAGGCACCGAAATCGACAATGTTCGAGATCGTGCCCTCCACGACCTGGCCGGGCTGGAGCCGGTCGAGGATGCGCTCGCGGTCCTCCTTGCGCTGCTCCTCGAGCACCGCGCGGCGGGACAGCACGACGTTGTTGCGCGAGCGGTTGAGCTCGATCACCTTGCACTCGATCGTCTCGCCCATGTACTCGTCGAGGTTGGGCACGCGGCGGATGTCGACGAGCGAGGCGGGCAGGAAGCCGCGCACCCCGAGGTCGATGATCAATCCGCCCTTGACGACTTCGATCACCGCGCCCTCGACGGGTTCGCCGGACTCGGCGGCGGCCTCGATCCGGCGCCAGGCCTTCTCGAATCGGGCGCGCTTCTTGGAAAGGATCAGCCGGCCGTCCTGGTCCTCCTTGGTCAGAACGAGGGCGTCGACCTCTTCGCCGAGGGACACCTCATCGCTCGGATCGACCGACTTGCGGATCGAGAGCTCGGTCGACGGTATGACGCCTTCGGACTTGTAGCCGATGTCGACGAGCACCTCGTCGTTGTCGATGCGGACGACGTGGCCGGAGACGACGTCGCCTTCCTGGAACGGGTGGACGGTGGCGTCGTAGTTGGGAACGATCCGGCCGTCGATCTCGAGCAGCAAGCCGTCCGAACCTTCGACGACCTTCGCATTCGATTGATCAGCGGCGGGATTCAGGGCTGTGGTTGTAGACATGCGTGTGTCGGAGGATAGCCGCACATCGCCGCAGGAGCGCTTTCGAGCGCGCCCCTATCATCCGCTCGCAGTGCCACGGAGAGCGACCAAGCGGGGCATCGAGCGGACCCCTCTAGAACGCGATTGCGACGTGCTGATCTGCGGGGGGAGCTTCGCGGGGCTCGCGGTGGCGCGCGAGCTGGCCGACAGCGGCGCCGACGTGCTCCTGATCGACCGCTACGAGATCGGCGAGCGGCAGACGTCCGCGTGCGGGATCCCGACCGGGTGGCTCGAGGCGCTCGACCTGCAGCGAGCGTTGCAGCAGACGTTCGGCGAGCTCGTGATCCACACCCCGTACACGACCGTTCGCTACCGGCTCCCGTGGACGTTCTCGACGTTCGACTACCGCACGCTGTGCGAGGCGCTGGCCGATCAGGGAGCGTTCACGTTCGAGACCGCCAAGGTCGAAGGGAAATCCGCTGGCGCGGATTCTCCGCGCCGGACCGGCCACACCGTGCACACCGACCGCGGCGACATCCGCGCCGGGATGATCGTCGACGCGCTCGGGTGGCGGCGGGTGCTCGGCGCCGGCGAGAACGTCCAGCCGCCTGACGCGCTGCTCTCCCGTGGCCTCGAGGTCCACCCGAACGGCTCGGGCGACGACATGGAGATCTGGATCGACCGGTCGTACGTGCCGGCCGGCTACGGCTGGAGCTTTCCGGCGCGCGACGAGCTGCGGATCGGCGTCGGCTCGTTCGATCCGCGCTTCCACGTTCGCGAGTCGACTAACCGGCTCGCCACGGACCTGTCCGCCGACACGATGCGCTACCAGGGCAACTGGATCCCGCACGCGCTGCGCAACGCGACCGAGGACGGCCTGTTCTTCGCCGGGGACTCGGCCGGGCACTGTCTGCCGCTGACCGCGGAGGGGATCCGCACCGCTCTCTATTTCGGGCTCGCCGTCGGCCGCGAGCTTTCAGACGTCCTCGGCGGGCGGCGCTCGGTCTCGGATGCGCTGCTCCGCTATTCCCGCTTCAGCGCCTCGAACGCGCGCGCGTTCGAGTGGATGCTGCGGTGCCAGCGGCTCGTCCCGCGGGTGCCGCCGCGGCTGCTCGCCGGGGCGCTGCGCACGATGGAGAGCAGGCGCTTCCTCGACTGGGCGTTCGGCCACTACCTCGAGATCGCGCACCCGCGGTTCGTGACGGCCGGTCCGCGGCGGGCCCCGGTCGCGGTTCGCGTTCCGGCCCAGATGCTTGATCCCGCGAGGGCGGCCGCTAGTCGGTCGGCTGTCCCTTGACCCGGATCATTCGTCCGGCGAACGCCCAGTTGCCCCAGCTGTCGGTGGCGCGGAGCATCACCCGGTAGGCGCCCGGGATCGTGAACGTGTGAGACACGCGCCGGCCGAACGCGGTCCGGCCGTCGCCGAAGAACCACTGGAACGAGACGATCCGGCCCTGCGGATCCGACCCGCGCCCGGTAAACGACAGCAGACGTGCGTGATCGGGCGCGCGCACCTGGCCGAACGAGACCGAGTCGGGCTTGGCTCGGGGCTCACAGCCCAGGTCCGCGTTGCTCCACTCCTCCTGGAGGAAGAAGTGGCCGCCGTGGATCGACTCGTTCCAGGCCGTTCCCCCCTGGCCGCTGAGGCTCGGGCCGAAGTTCGTCAGGCACAGGTCGGCCTCCTCCTCGCCCCGGGCGTCGATCCAAGCGTTGCCGTCCGGATCGGTGTCCATCTCGTTGTGCTCGTGGCTGACCGTCGAGATCGTCGGGTCGGCCGTGCTCGAGTTCGGGCGGGGATTGTTCGACTGGCAGTGGCCGGGGACGGCGTTGTAGGGGATCACCGCGTACACGATCCCGTTCGGGGTCTCGGAGTGATAGCCGCAGTAGCCGTTCTCGCTGCCCCCGAGCGCGCAGCTCGAGGAGCCCGAATCGGTGCAGCTGCCAAAGCCGTTGGGAGTGATGATGAAGTACACGTCGCGGTTCGTCGTCGGAAGATGATCGGCCGCGATCACGTGTCCGAGCTCGGTCTCGAGCTGGGCGTCGGTAAGGCACACCGTCCAGCCCGGGCCGGTCGCGGGCTCCGTGCAGCCGCTCGGCGGCAACGGATCGGTGTCGACCACCGCGCCGCCGTAGGCCGAGTCGTACGTGGCCGGCCCATTCGAATCGGTGTACTGCCCGCTCAGGCTGTAGACGTTGGTGGTCTTGTGGCTGTCGGCGGCGACGTCGATCAGAAACGTCTCGATCAGAGACTCGTAGCCGGGGTCGAAGGCCATCCCGGAGCCCGCCGGCTCCCAGAAGATCGGGTGGGTGCGGTTGGAGTTGATCACCCGGCCGCCGTTGTAGGGAAGGTCGGCCGCTTTCTGGGTCGTCGCGATGTGGGCGTGCGCACCGCTCGGAACGTCGGGGGTGACATCGATGAACTTCGCCTGCGCCGCGGCCGGGGCGACAGCGGGAAGCGCCGCGACGGCGGCGACCGCGACCGCCGAGGCGAGCGCGCGCAGGCTCACTTGGCCGCCAGCCAGTCGCGGCCGATGCCTGCATCGACGGCCAGCGGCGGGTCCATCTCGAACGCGCTTCCCATCTGCTCGATCGCGATCCGCTTGACCTCCTCGGCCTCCTCGGCGGGCCCCTCGAACAGCAGCTCGTCGTGGATCTGGAGGATCATCCGCGACCGCAGCCCGGCCTCCTTGACTGCGTGGTCGCAGCGAACCATCGCGACCTTCATGATGTCGGCGGCGGTCCCCTGGATGACCATGTTCACCGCGAACCGCTCGCCCTGCTTGCGCAGGTCCCAGCGGCGAGCCCGCAGCTCGGGCACCTGCCGGCGCCGGCCGAACAGGGTCGAGACGTAGCCGTGCTCGGTTCCCTGGGTGATCGTGTCCTCGATCCACCGTGCCACCGCCGGGAACCCTGCCAGGTAGCGCTGTATGAACTCGTCGGCCTCTTCCTGCGGGATGTCGAGCCGGTCGGCCATCCCCCACGCGGAGAGTCCGTAGACGATGCCGTAGTTGATCATCTTCGCCTTGGATCTCATACCGGGATCGATCTGCTCCGGGGTAACCCCGAACACCCGGCAGGCCGTCGCGGTATGAACATCTTCGCCCTTTCGGAAGATCTCCTTTAGCGCGTCCTCGCCCGCGATATGGGCCAAAAGGCGTAGTTCCACCTGGGAATAGTCGGCGGAAACCAGCAGATCTCCCGGCTCGGCGATGAAGCAGGCGCGGATCTCGCGCCCGAGTGGCGTCCGGATCGGGATATTCTGGAGGTTCGGGTTGTTCGAGGACAGCCGGCCGGTGGTCGCCGCGGTCTGGTTGAACGTGGTGTGAATCCGCCCGTCGTCGGCGATCAGCAACGGGAGTGCGTCGAGATAGGTCTGGGCGAGCTTGGTCAGCTCGCGCCACCGCTCGATCTTCGGGACCACCTCGTGCTCGTCGCGGATGGCCTGGAGCACGCGCGCGTCGGTCGAGTAGCCGGTCTTGCCGCGCCGCTTGCGCGATAGGCCCAGCTTGCCGAACAGGACTTCCTCCAGCTGCTTGGGCGAGCCGAGCGTGAACTCCTCACCGCACAGATCGAAGATCTCGCGCTCGAGCGCGTCGGCCTCGGCCTTGACCCGATCGGAGATCTCGTGGAGCCGCTCGGTGTCGAGCTTCGAGCCGATCAGCTCCATCTCGCGCAGGACCCGCACGAGCGGGAGCTCGACGTTCTGGAACAGGTCGGTGAGCCCCCGCAGGCGAATCTCCTCGCGCTGCCAGGCGGCGAGCGCGTTCAGCAGGAGCGCGTCCGCGGCGGCCTCGTCATCCAGGTCGGTGCCGAGGCCGCGCTCCTCGGTGAGCTCGCGGAACGGGTAGGCGCGGCGCGCGGGCTCGAGCAGGTAGGCGGCGACCTCGGTGTCGTGCGCGAGCGTCGCGGGCACCCGGCCGAGCGACTTGGCGTCGTGGGCGGTGACGGGGCGTCGGCCAAGGGCGTCCACGAGCTGTTCGGGGCTCGTCGCGTCCCCCGCGAGCACCTCGGGCGAGCCGTCGACGTAAACGCCGAAACGCCACTCGGGATCGGGGGCGAACAGGACGCCCTCGGGGGCCTGCGGCGGTCTCACCGCCAGGGACACGGGCTTGTCGGGGAGGCGCTTCAGGGCGTCGCTGTTCGCATTTCGCAGGCGTGCCATGAGGGCTTGCTCGGCCGCGGGCGCAGGCGCCGCGGCGTCGGCCGAGCCGAGCGCCTCCTCCAAGCGGCGCAGCGGCTCACGGAGCTCGAACTTGCGGAACGTGTCGCGAAGCTGCGACCGGTCAGGCGCGGCCGCCGCGAACGCCTGGAGGTCGAGCTCGACGTCGATGTCACGCTTGGCGGTGGCGAGCTCCTTGGAGAGTCGCGCGTCGTCGGCGTACTCGGTCAGGTTCTGCTTGCGCTTGGCGCCGCTGATGTCGTCGATGTGCGCGAGGACGTCTTCAAGGGTTCCGAAGCGTTGCAGCAGCTCCGCGGCCGTCTTGTCTCCGATGCCGGGGACGCCGGGAATGTTGTCGCTCGTGTCGCCCTTGAGCCCGATGAAATCGGGGATCAGCTCCGGCGGTATCCCGTACCGATCGATCACGCCCTGGCGGTCGTACACGCGCGTGTCCGTGATCCCACGCGAGGTGGTCATGATCTTGACCACGCCGTCGTCGACGAGCTGGTAGGCGTCGCGGTCGCCGGTGACGACCATCACGGGTATCTGCGGATCGGCGGTCCGGGCTCTTTCGACGATCGACGCGATCACGTCGTCGGCCTCGTAGCCCTCGACCCTGAGGTTGCGGTAGCCGAACGCGTCGACCAGCGGCTCGAGGTGCGGCCACTGCTCCTTGAGCAGGTCGGGGCGGCTGGTTCGCTGCGCCTTGTAGTCGGCGTAGAGGGTCTTGCGTCCCGTGTCCCCGGCGTCCCAGACGACCACCGTCGCCTTCGGGCCGTAGTCGGTGAGGATCTTCACCAGCATCGAGGCGAAGCCGAAGATCGCGTTCGTCGGCACTCCGGTGGACGTCGCGATCGACTCGGGCAGCGCGAAGAACGCCCGGTAGGCCAGGCTGTTGCCGTCGATCAGGAAGAGCTCATCTGGGCTTGGTGTCGATGCCACTTATGGCAGGCTATCTCGCGCCGTGGCCACAACACCGAGCGCCCAGTACAGCCTGACTCTGCGTGTCGAGATCGAGCACCGCCCCGGGATGCTGGGACGGGTGGCGAGCGCGATCGGGGAGGCCGGCGGGACGATCGGCGCGGTCGACCTGGTGCAGGTCGAGCGGGAGCACACGATCCGCGACATCACGGTCGAGACCGGCGACGCCTCCGACTGGCCGCGGCTGAGGGCAGCCGTGGACGCGGTTTCGGGGGCGCGGGTGCTCGACACCACCGACCGGACATTCCAGCTGCACGTCGGGGGCAAGATCGAGATCCGCAACAAGAGCCCGCTGAAGACCCGCGACGACCTGTCGATGGCATACACGCCGGGGGTGGCGCGCGTGTGCCGGGCGATCTTCGAGGACCCCGACAAGGCGTTCCAGTACACGATCAAGCGGAACACCGTCGCGGTCGTGTCGGACGGCACCGCGGTGCTCGGCCTGGGCGACATCGGTCCGTGCGCGGCGATGCCCGTGATGGAGGGCAAGGCGATGCTGTTCAAGGAGTTCGCCGGCGTCGACGCGTTTCCGATCTGTCTCGACACTCGGGACGTCGACGAGATCGTGTCAGTCGTGCGTTCACTGGCACCCGGATTTGGTGGGGTGAACCTCGAGGACATCTCCGCGCCGCGGTGCTTCGAGATCGAGGAGCGATTGATCGACGCGCTCGATATCCCAGTGTTCCACGACGATCAGCACGGGACCGCGGTGGTGGTGCTCGCGGCGTTGTTGAACGCCTTGCGGTTGACGGGGCGAGATATTTCGGATCTGCGGATCGTGATCGTCGGCCTGGGTGCCGCGGGCGTGGCGGTCACGAAGATCCTGCTCGAGGCGGGCGCGCACCACATCATCGGCGTCGACTCGCGTGGCGCGCTGTCGGTTGAACGTGCGGATTACCTGGACGGGAGCATGCCGCCGGTGAAGCGGGCGCTGGCCTCCGTGACGAACCTGGAGCGCCGCTCGGGAGGTGTGGTCGATGTTCTCGACGGAGCTGACCTGTTGGTCGGGCTGTCGGGCGCACGCGTGATGCCGGCTTCGGCGCTCGCGCGGATGAACCCGGACCCGATCGTGTTCGCGCTGGCCAACCCCGACCCCGAGGTCGCACCCGAGGAGGCGTACCGATACGTCCGGATCCTCGCCACCGGGCGGTCGGATTACCCCAATCAGATCAACAACGTCCTGTGCTTCCCGGGGGTGTTCCGCGGCGCGCTCGACGTCCGCGCGACGCGGATCACTGAATCGATGAAGACCGCCGCGGCGCGCGCGATCGCCGGCATCGTGTCCGACGACGAGCTGCGCGAGGACTACATCATCCCGTCGGTGTTCAACCGCGACGTCGCGCCGGCGGTAGCGGCCGCGGTCGCCGCCGAGGCCCGCGCCAGCGGGACCGCCGAGGGCGGCGCCGATCTCGGGTTCGGGTCGACCGAGGAGTTCGGGGTGGTTCCCGGGCGGTAGGGTCGCCGGCGGAGCCGTGTGCGCGGCGGCTGCGCCATAGACCCCTATGTAAAAGGCGCCAAAGTCAACCCCTGCGTCCCCCGAGGTCCCACATAAGCACGGTGGACATGCTTATGTGGCCCGAGGCGGGTCGAGCCGGGGGGCTTTGGCGCGTTGTACAGGCCGCCCACGCACTCGCGCCCGCACGCCCGCACGCCGACGACCGCCCGCACGCCCGCACGCCGGCGACCGCCCGCACGCCCGCACGCCGGCGACCGCCCGCACGCCCGCACGCCGGCGACCGCCCGCACGCCCGCACGCCGGCGACCGCCGGCACGCCCCCCCGACCCCACCGTCCGACCCACCCGCGACACTGCGCGGAGTGTCATCCAGGCACGAGCGTCGACCCCTGCCCGATCGCGCCACTCGCCGCGCGCCCCTGGGTGATCGTGTCGATCGCCGGACGCCCCTGCGCGTCCTCGCGATTGCGGTCGCGACGGCGGCCCTGGTGGCGATCTCCGGCGGCGGCCAGGCGGTCTGGCTGTGCGTGCCGGGCGCGCTCCTCGCCGGCGCCACGTGCAGGAGCATCCGCGGTGGCGCGATCGGCGCCGGCCTCGTCATCGCGGCGGCCGCCGGCGCGGCGCTGGCGCGCGCCGGCCTGCATCCGCTGCCCTCGACCGCGCTGATCGTGCTCGTGCCGGCTGCGAGCGCGGCGGTCCTGCTCAGCATCCGCAATCGCCTCGAGGAGGAGCGAGACGCGCTCCGCGCCTCCGCCCTGAGCGATCCGCTGACCGGCGTGGCCAACCGCCGCTCGCTGCTCGAGCGGATCGACTATGAGATCGCGCGCCACGCGCGCAACCGGCGGAGCTTCGCGCTGCTGATGCTCGACCTCGACGGCTTCAAGCTCCTCAACGACCGGTTCGGCCACCCGGCCGGCGACGATCTGCTCCGCGACGTGGCAGCAGCGCTCGCCGGAGTGATCCGCGATCAGGACACGCTCGCCCGCGTGGGCGGGGACGAGTTCTGTGTGCTGGCGCCGGAGACCGAAGATGCCGGGGCCGAGCGGCTCAGCGGTCGCGTCGAGGCGGCCGTCGCGAGGGTCGCGGCCGGACTCGACTCGCTGGGGGCGAGCGTCGGCGCGGCCGTGTTCCCGCACGACGGCACGACGGCGCCCGCGCTGATGGAGGCAGCCGATCAGCGGCTGCTCCGCGTCAAGCGCGACACGCGTCCGACCCGCCCGAGGCGGCGCGCCGCGTAACAGGCGTGACTACAACACGCGCGCCGGCGTGATCGTCTTGAAGAACGTCGGATCGCCGGTCGGGCCGACCTTGTACAGGCCGATCGACCGGAGCGTGGTGTCGCCGGTCTTGTCGAAGCTGTAGGTACCGAGGACCGAGTGGCGGCCCGCGGTGGCGAACAGCGCGCTCTGGACGGCCGACTTGCTGTCGCCGTTGTCGCCGAGGCCGGCGATCGTGGTCAGCCCGAGCCGCATCGCCTCGTAGCCGAGGATCGCGTATGGACTCGGATCCGATCCCGGGTAGTGGGCCTTGTAGGCGGCCAGGAACGCCTTCCCGCCCGGGTACGCGGTCAGGCTCTGGGTGACCTGCGTGCACTCGATCAGCGGGTCGACGGACGCCGGAACGCCACCGTCCTTGGGGTTCGTCCATGCGGGCGTGCACATGTCCTGAGGACCGAAGATCTTGGCCGTCGGGAGCGCGAGGTGGACGGCCTTGGTCACCTGCACGTCGCCCTTTGAGACGACGCCGGCGAGCAGGAAGCAGTTTGCGTGCAGGTTCTTCAGCGTCTCGGCGTACGAGCGGTAGTTCTGGCCGTCCGGATTGATCGGGCTAAAGCTGACGATGTCGACCCCGTAGTAGGCCTTCTGGAGCTCGATCAGCCTCGCCAGGCCGGTGCCGTACGCCTCCTCGTCGCCGGCGATCGCGGCCTTCGTGCAGCCCGCTTCGCGCATCGCCAGCAGGTCGGCCGCGGCTTGGACCGAGTCGATCGGCACGATCCGCAGATACGTGCGCGTGCCTGTCGGCGAGTAGCGATTCGGCTCGCCCGTGGCGCTCCCGGGCTCGCTGGTGGTCAGCCCGACGTACGTGTTCGCGGGGCTCACCTGGGCGATCCCGGCCTCGTTCAGGATCGGCATCGAGACCTCGCTGGCGTAGTCGTCGAACTCCCCGATGTAGTAGACGGCCCGAGGGTCGGCCGCCGCCTTGCGCGCGTTCGCGGCGGTCTGGTTCGCATCCCAGCCGCCATCCCGCGTCGAGTCGTCGAGCGACGTGTACTGGATCGTGAATGGCCCCGCTTTGTCGCCCGACTGCTCCAGCGCGAGCCTGATCCCGCTGACGAGCGCGGTCGCATCGGCGGCGGACGGTCCGTGCATCGGGAGGCTCGAGTAGATGTCGACGACCTTCCCTTGCGAGCCGGTCGATTCGCTGTTGGTTCCCCCACCGTTGCTGCTGTTGTTGCTGGTGCCTCCACACGCGCTCAGCGCAGTCACGGAGAGGACCGCAAGGCAGCCAGCGAGCGCCTTGCTGAGAGCGAGCCTCATTCGACTTCCTCCGTATCGGGTCCGAGCATCCCGTCGTTCGGTGCGCGGAATGTAATCGCCGTCCGCCGACCCCGCAAAGTGAATGATCGGGGCCTAACGCAACCCCAATGGCGCGTCCTGAGTGTCGGTGGTGCCGGGGCCGGCGCGCAACTGTCCAACGCAGTAGCGATGCTCCCCAAATCGGCCAGCTGTCGTGCAGTACACGCCACGCCACGCCACGCCGCGCCTTCGGACGAACGCTTCGGCGTCGCCTCAGACCCTACTCGCGTCTGACCAGCACATCATGAGAGCGGGTAAGCGTCACAACCCATTGCTTCGCGAAGCGAAACCCTCTCCTGGGACAAGACACCGATACCGAGCAGACGGTGAGGCCCTCCCCGAGCGTAAACACCGGTATCGTCCTGCGGCACTCTCCGCGATATTGCTGCGCCATTCGTCCGGCCGTTTGAAGAATGGTCGACTGCAGTGCGTCTCGGCGCCGTGCAAGCTTCGCGCGATCAGCAGCCAAGCTTTCTCGCTCCTTGCGTGCGGCGGTCTTCTGTCGGCCGAGTTCCTTCATCTGCTCTTCGAGCACTGAGCGCCAATCATCCGTGTCAGCCTGAAGGGCCCTCGCGAAGAACTCCAGGGTCGCGAGTTCCGCGCGCAGCGCGTGCGGACCTTCGTTCCGATTCTCCGCCAGAGCCACACGTTCGCGTAGAGCTGCGAGCTGACGGCATAGCTCTTTGTGTTCCGCCGGCGGCGAGCGTGAATCGTCGTCTGCAGGCGTCGGCGGATGGCCTGCCAGCATGACCTCGGTCGCCGCCGCCGCGCAATCGATCGAGACCTTCAGCCGGGCGATTTCGGAGAAGAGGTTGGTCTGGGGGTCGACGGCCAAGGGCCTGATTTTCCCGCGGTACGGAATGCGCGTCAACGCCGGCCGACGACTGACTCCGCGCAGCGCCGGCCGCCGCAAGGCAGGCGAGTCGGCATCGTCGAACAGGAATGTGATGACGAAGGGCCGGCCCGTTCGCCCTGCGCTAGACCCCGCGACTGCGCCGACGCGGTAGCCAGCCCTGGGTCTTCCACTTCGAGCCTGGGCGTCCGGGAAGCAGCAGCACGATCAGCAATCCGATCGCCGACAGGATCAGCCCGAAGGCCAGGCCGACCCGATCGCCATATCCCTTCCGGTCGGAGACCCACGAGCCGATCGCAGCGGACAGGAGCCACACGAACAGTAGGTACAGCGCCTGGGCCCCGATGACCGCGACGACGATCATGTCCCGAGGTACGCCCTCTGTACAGCGGGATCGTTTCGCAGCTGGGCCGATTCGTTTGTCAGCGCCACCTCCCCCGTCTCCATTACGTAGCCCCGCTTGGAGACGTCGAGCGCGTAGTTCGCGTTCTGCTCGACCAGCAGGATCGACATACCCTGACGGTTGATCTCAGCGATCGTCTCGTAGATCCGCTCCACCAGGATCGGAGCGATCCCCATCGACGGCTCGTCCAGCATCAGTAGCTTGGGGCGGGCCATCAGCGCCCGGCCGATCGCCAGCATCTGCTGCTCGCCGCCCGACATCGTCCCCGCCTTCTGGCGCTCGCGTTCCTTCAAGCGCGGAAACAGGTCATATACGCGCTCGACGTCCTCCTCGATACTGCCGTCACGGCGGCGATACGCGCCCAGGTCGAGGTTCTCGCGGACTGACATCCGCGCGAAGCAGTGGCGTCCCTCCGGGGCTAGCGCGATCCCGCAGCCGACGATCTCGTGCGCCGGGAGGAGGGTTATCTCCCGCCCCTCGAACACGACCCTGCCCGACCTCGCCGGCGTTAGCCCGGAGATCGAGCGCAGCATCGTCGATTTGCCCGCGCCATTGGAGCCGATGATCGTCACCACCTCCCCTTCCTCGACCCTCAGCGACACGCCCCGGAGCGCTTGGATCGCGCCGTAGTAGGTGTGGATGTCTTCGACCTGGAGGAGGGTCATCAGCCCTGTTTTCCGAGGTACGCCTCGATCACGCGCTGATTCACGCGGACCTCGGCCGGCGCGCCTTCAGCGATCTTGTCCCCGTGATCGAGCACCGTGATCCGCTCCGAGACGCCCATCACGACCTTCATGTCGTGCTCGATGAGGAGGATCGTCAGCTCGAGGTCGTCGCGCAGCTTGCGCATGAACTCGGTGAGCGCCGCGGACTCCTGCGGGTTCATGCCGGCGGTGGGCTCATCGAGCAGTAGCAGCTTCGGATCGGAGGCCAGCGCCCGCGCGATCTCCACCCGGCGCTGATCGCCATAGGAGAGGTTGCTTGAAAGTTGGCCAAACTGGCTGGGGCGCAACCCCACGTAGGAAAGCGTCTCGGCCGCCCGCTCCTGCACGGCTCGCTCCTCGTTACGCACCCACGGCGCGCGCACGATCGACCCGAACAATCCCGCCCGCATCCTGCAGTGCCGCCCCACGATCACGTTCTCGAGCGCGGTCATCGCGCCGAACAGCCGGATGTTCTGGAACGTGCGCGCGACCCCGAGCTTCGTGATGACGTCGGGTCGATCGTGGGTGATGTCCCGGCCGGAGAACACGATCCGCCCGCCGGATGTCTTGTAGAGACCGGTCAGCATGTTGAAGAACGTCGTCTTCCCGGCGCCGTTGGGGCCGATGATCGAGACGATAGACCCGAGCGGGATGTCGACCGAGACCTGGTTGACGGCGACAAGGCCGCCGAACTCCTTGGACACGTCCACGGCGCTGAGGATCGGCGGCCCGAAGGAGGTCTGCGTGGCCGCCGGCGCCTCGGCGGTCATTGCACCGCCTCCCCGGGCTCAACACTTGCCCAGGCCCGTTCCGCTTCGGGCTCCTCCAGCTCGGTCTCGCCGATCCCCTGGGTGAGCTCGAGTTTTCGCCGCCGCTCGGGGATCAGCCCCTGCGGGCGCAGCACCATGACTATCACGAGCAGGAAGCCGAAGATGCTCACCTGCAGGTCGGTCAAGCTGAAGTTGAGACCGAAGTCGCCGGGCAGCGAGTTGAACACGTCCGGGATCAGGTAGTAGTTGATGTTGGCGAGCAGCAGCGCCCCCAGCACGACTCCCCAGATCGATCCCAGCCCGCCGAGGATCACCATCGAGAGCACGAAGATGGAGAAGCCGAACTGGAACTCCCCGGCGTCGATCAGCGTCGTGTATGCGCCCAGGAAGGCGCCCGCGATGCCCCCGAACGCCGCGCCCAGCGCGTACGCGAACAGCTTCGTGCGCACCAGCGGGATGCCCATCGAGACCGCCGCGACCTCGTCCTCGCGCAGCGCGATCCACGCCCGCCCCAGCCGCGAGTCGCGCACCCGCACGTTGACGAACATCGTGATCAGAACGAGCGCGAAGATCGTGTAGTACCAGGGTCTGATATTCAGCTCGCTGAACATGCCGACGCCCGGGAGGTACGGAGCGTCGGTGCCGCTGATCCCGAGCTCGCCGCCGGTCAGCGGCATCCCGAAGATCTTCAGCGACGGTCCCTGGAGCGCGAACACGCGGACGATCTCACCGAACGCGAGCGTCACGATCGCGATGTAGTCGCCGCGCAACCGCAGCGTCGGCACGCCGATGACGGCGCCGGCGAATGCGGTGAAGAGCCCTGCGCAGATCAGGATCAGCACGAAGTTCAGGTGGATGCCCGGCAGCGTGCTGGCAGGGCCGTGGGTGAGGATGTGTACATGGGCCTTGAAGAACCAGCCGGAGCCGAGCCAGCCGAATGCGTATGAGCCAAGCGCGAAGAAGGCGACGTAGCCGAGGTCGAGCAGACCGGCAAAGCCCACGACGATGTTCAAACCGAGCGCGAACATCACGTACGTCAGGGACAGGATCTCCGTGTTGACGAAGTTGCTGGTCACTGAAAAGAGCTGCGGCAGGATCAGGCCGAACGCGATAAGCGCCACCGCCAGGGCGCGCGGCCACCAGGGAGGAAACCGGCGCTCGATCGCGGCGCGCCATTCCTGCAGCTGCGCGCGCAGCTCGTTCACCCCGCCTCCCTCGTCTCCTCGCCGAGCAGTCCTTGCGGGCGCAGGACCAGGATCAGGATCAGCAGACCAAACACGAAGAACGGGGTCCACTGGGGCCCGACGCGGGCGTCGATCGTCTGCTGGATGCAGCCGATGATCAACCCGCCGAGCACCGCTCCGCGAAGGTTCCCGATTCCTCCCATCACCGCGGCCGTGAATGCGATCAGCCCCGCCTCAAACCCCTGGAGGTACCAGATCGTCGTCTCGTAGAGCGCGTACACGAGTCCGGCGGCGCCGGCGAGGGCCCCGCCGATGAGGAACGTGAGCGAGATCGTCCAATCGACGTTGATCCCCATCAGCCGCGCAGCCTCAGGGTCCTGCGCGGTGGCGCGCATCGCCCTGCCGTGACGCGTGCGGCTGACGAACCACCCCAGCACGATCACGAGCGGAATGGTGACCGCGATCGAGAGCACGTCCGCGCGATGGATCACGACCCCCGATATCTGGACGACGGTCTTGTTCTCGTGGATCAGGTCGGACACGCCGACCGTCGATCCCCCGCGCCACAGCAGCCCGACGTTCTGGAGGATGAACGAGAAACCGACGGCGGTGATCAGCGGCGCCAGCCTCGGCGCGCCTCGCAGCGGCCGGTAGCCAACCCGTTCGATCAGTACGTTGAGGCCCCCGCAGACGAGCATGCACACGACCAGAGCCAGCGGCAGGCCGACCACCAACCCGAGAGTCGAGGTCGCCAGGCCCAACCCGATCGCGGACCAGAAGCTGACGCCGGTCATAGAACCGATCATGAACACGTCGCCGTGGGCGAAGTTGATCAGCTCGATGATTCCGTACACGAGCGTGTACCCGATCGCGATCAGCGACCAGATCGCGCCGTTCGAGATGCCTTGGACGACGTTGGTGCCGAGGTAGGTGAGGTCGTGGATCCTCGTCGGGTGGCCGTGCGCGTATCCGGAATAGCCGACAAGGAGATCGTGCGCAGCGAAGTAGATGGGGAACGCCAGAAGCAGCGCTACCAGGCCCCATTTGCCCGCCAGGCGCCGTATCTCGAGCAGCACCTTCCTGCTGGCCGACGACCCGGTTCTGCTGGGGAGCGATCTGGCTTCCATGGACCCCCAGTCCAGCCTAATCGCGGAGCGTGGCCGTTGCAACGGCCACGCTCCGCTTCGTTTGCTGTTACGAGACGGTGATGGTCTTGAAGAACAGTGGGTTGCCGTCCGGGCCAACCTTGTACAGGCCGTACGACTTCAGCGTCGTGTCGCCGTTTGCGTCGAACCCGTAGGTCCCGATCGTGCCCGCGTAGTTCTTGGTCGCGAACAGCGCAGCCACCACGGCGGCCTTGCTGTTGCCCTGGGCGCCCAGCTTCGCGATCGTCCGCAGCGCGAGCTGCATATCCTCGTAGCCGTAGATCGAGTACGGGTCAGGGCTCGAGACCCCGTATGCCGCCTTGTAAGCGGCAAGGAACGCCTTGCCACCCGGATACGTGGTCAGCCCCTGCGTCGCCACTGTGCAGAAGAACAGAGGCGCGATGCTCGCGGGGAACCCGCCCATCTTCGGGTTCGTCTCCCCGCCGGAGCAGACGCCGTCGCCGCCGAAGATCTTGGCGGTTGGGATCGCGGAGTTGATGTCCTTGACCAACTCCACCTCGCCCGGCGGGTCGAACGCGGTGTAGACGCAGTTCGCCCCCTGCGACTTGATCGTCGACGCGTACGAGCGGAAGTTCGGCGACGTCGGGTCGAGGGGGGTGACGCCCGTGACCGTGATCCCGTAGTCCTTCCCGTGCAACTTGACCTGCGTGGCCAGCCCGACGCCGTACGGCGTCTTGTCGTTGGCCACCGCGACGCGGGTGCAGCCCTCCTGCTTCATCGCCACCAGGCCCGCCTGGCCCTGGATGGTGTCGCGGGGAACGATCCGCAGGTAGGTCCGCTTCCCCGTCGGATAGTACTTTCCGGGCTCACCGGGCTGGGTTCCCGGGTCGTTTGTCGTGAGTCCCGGGTATGTGTTCGCGGGACTGACCTGCGCAAGACCGGCCTCGTTGGTGATCGGAATCTCAACCTCGGCGCAGCCAGAGTTGAATGGGCCAACGAGGTAGACGGCCTTCGGGTCGGTCGCCGCTCGTCGGGCGTTCTCCTGACACGTGGGGAGGTCGTAGTTGGTCGGCGATGTCGCCGTCGCGTCGTTCAGCGAGATGAAGTTGACCTTCCACTGCCCAGCCTTGTACCCAGCTTGCTGTAGAGCGAGCTTCTCCCCATTCAGAGCTGGAATCGTCTGGGCGGTCACCGCTCCATCGAGCGGCAGGTCGGAGTAGATGTCGATCGTGTTGGCGCCCGAGCTGCCGCTCGCGCTCGAGCCGGCGCTCGTGCTGCTGCTCTTACTGCTGCTACTACTGCTACTGCTGCCGCACGCGGCAATGGCGACCACGGAGCCGAGGACCAACAAGCCGGTCAGCCCCTTGGCGAGAAACAACCTCATACAACCTCCTCTGATGTCGGTCCCGGACGTTCCACGACCCGGTGACGGAGCAGCGTAATCCTGCGTTCGGACGGCGCCAAGCGCCCGGCACGCACCCTAACGCAACATAAATCGACCAAATCCGACTTATCGGAGCTCCGTTTAGGCGTCGATCGCCTCCCAAAACGTCAGGTGACCCTGAACGATTCCGTACACGCCGTAGCGCTGCAGGCTCGTGTCGCCGTTGCGGTTGATGCTGTACGTCCCGAGCACGCTGTGGCGATCGTGGGTCGCGAAGATCGCGCGCCGCACCTCCGAGCGCACCGCCGGCTCGGTCCCGTCGTCGGTGGCTCGCTCGATCGCGTCGAGCATGAGGCTCATCGCCTCGTAGCCGAAGATCGCGTCCGGTTGGGGCGGGCCGAAGCGGCGGGTGTAGGCCGTGTCGAACGCGCGTGCGGAAGGCGGATACTCGCTCAGCCCGAGCGCCGGCGACGTGACCACGACGCGCGAATCAACCGACAGCGGGATACCGCCCTGCGATGGGTCCGCGTACGTGCTCTCGGCCAGACCCGCGGTGCCAAAGATCTTGACGGTCGGCATCGCGGCGGCCAGGTCGGTCGTGAGCAGCGCCGCGCCCGACTCCGTGTCAGCCGCGATCATCACGCAATTCGGAGCGACGTGCGCGATCCCCGACGCCAGCGCCTTGTAGCTGGTGGCCTGGCGTACGAACATGCCAACGCCGGCGAGACGCAGGTGCGCGGCCTCGGCGGCCACCTCGAAGCTCCGCGCTGCGTCGGCGCCATCGACCTCGCCGTCGTTGAGCACGAACGTCGAGGTGCAGCCCATCTCCTGCTGGACGCGGACCTGCGCGATCGCCTGAATCCTGTCGTTCGGCACCACCCGGGCGAACGTCCGGATACCCGTCGGGTAGTACTTCTGCGGCTCGCCGGGTTGGGCGCCGAGCGCGGCCGAGGTCAGTCCGACGGCGGCGCTGGTCGGGCTCACCTGTGGAATGCCGGCGCGGTTGAGCGGCGGGATCGAGATCGCGCTAGCGCCGGAGTTGAAGTCGCCGACATAGCCGATCGTCGTCGGGTCGAGCACGGCCACACCCACGTTGATAGTGGTCTGCCCGGGGTCCCAGCCGCCCCGAGCGACCGTGGCGTCGTCGAGAATCTTGAGCGAGATCCGGTACTCCCCAATCCGGCTGTGCGCCTGGTCGAGCGCGAGCCGGGCTCCGTTGATGACCGCCTCGCCGCTGACAGTTGACGGACCACGCAGCGGACCGCTCGCGTAGACCGTCAGCGTCCGGCCGTGAATTCGAGTCGCTGCAAGCGTCTGGCCGGAGCTCGAGCCGCACCCGTCGACGGCGATGATCGCGGCGAGCGCCGCGAGCGCGACGATCGCCGAGGTCATCGTCCTCTTCGACGCCGTCGCGAGCCTCACCCCGACACTGATACGAACTTGAATGGCACCAGCTGGCCGCTCTTCAGGCGGTTGAACACGAACGGCGCGATGCTCGTGTCACCGTTCGAATCGATCGAGTACGTCCCGAGCACCGACTGGCGGTTCCTGATCGCGAAGAAGCCCTTGACGACGGTCGAGCGGCTGTTCGCCGAGGTGCCGGCCTGCTTGAGCACCGACAGCACCGCCGCCATCGCCTCGTAGCCGAAGATCGCCTGGACGGCCGGGGCGTGGCCGAACGTCGAGGTGAACTGCGAGACGAACGTGGTCCCTGCCGGGGTCAGGTCCGCCTTCAGGAAGCCGGGCGCCGAGACGTACAGGTTCCGCACAGCCGGCGACAGCGCCGAGACGAACGCGGGCGCATCGAGCGCCGAGGGACCGAACAGCTTGGCGGACGGGTTCGAGCCGGCCACCCGGTTGAAGAAACGCGCGGCGACCGCCGGCGAGGCTGAGCCGTAGAACACGCCGTCCGCGGCGGCCGCGCCGCTGACGAGCGTGATGCCGCCACCGACGTCGTGGGTGACCGCGTTCGCTATCGCCGCCCCGTAGTCACTGCCATCTGAGGAGACGTAAAGCTTCGACACTCCGAGCGCCTGCATCTCCTGCACCTGCGCCTTGGCCTCGTCGCCGCTGGTCGGCACGACCCGCGCGAACGTCCGTCCGTACGTGCCGAGCGACTCGTAGTACCCGTCGGGGGCGTTCGCGACTGCCGGGGTGGCCTCGGTCAGCTCCAGCGCCGTGTCGGTCGGGGTGACCTGGAGGATGTCGAGCGCGTTGGTGATCCCGAGCGATGCGTACGAGGAGCCCGGAACGATCTCCCCCAGGTACGCGACCGAGCTCGTGTCCTGGATCACGGTCCGCGCCTGCGCGGAGATCGTGGAGCCACGTACCGTCAGCATCCGGATCGTGCGACCGCCCACGGCGTGCGAGCTCTGACTGAACGCCAGCTGCTCGGCGTCGAGCACGTCCTGAGCCACCTGCGGCTGATCGGTGGGCGCGGCGCTGACATAAATCGTCAACACGTTGCCCGAGACGGTCACGCTCGAGTTGGCCGAGCCCGACGAGGTGCAACCCGCGACAGCGGCGGTGAGAAGAGCACAGGCGCAGGCCGCCCGACCGCGTGCGAGCACCCGGCTTCGCATACTCGGCGAGCTAATCCCGCCGGCCGGGCAGGAACGGCAGCAGTTGGTAGACGCCGAGCGCGATCAGCACCATCACGATGCCGATCAGGATGCTGTCGAGGCCGCTGACGTTCAGCGACCACAGAATGATCCACAGGCACAGACCGGCGGTGGCAGTGAGGATGATGCCCATCTCGTCACGGATGCTAACTCAGAGGCGAGTCGCCAGGCCCTTTAGTCGCCAGGCCCTTTGAGAGCTCGCGCACGAGCGCGCCGACCGCAGGAACCGGATCCCCTCCCACCCCACCCTCGCCCGCGGCGCGGACGAGGCGGCTCCCGACGATCACGCCGTCGGCGCCGGCGGCCGCGGCGGCCGCGGCCTGCTCGGGGGTCGAGATGCCGAACCCGACCGCGATCGGGACCTGGGTGCGGGCCGCGGCGCGGGCGACCACAGCCGACAGCCCGTCCTGCAGACCCGAACGCTCGCCGGTGGTTCCGGTCAGCGACACCGTGTAGACGAAGCCGCGAGCCTGAGCCCCGATCCGCGCGAGGCGTTCGTCCGGCGTCGTCGGCGCGACCAGTGGCACGAGCGCGAGGCCGCGGGCGTCGCAGGCTGCGAGCGCGTCAGGCGCCTCCTCGACCGGCAGGTCGGGGACGATCAATCCACTCACTCCGGCGTCGAGCAGCGCGTCGGCGAACCGGTCGAGCCCGCGGGCGAAGATCAGGTTCGCGTAACACATGACCACGACCGGGACGCGCTCGGCGATTGCGCGCCCGACGTCGAGCACGTCGTAGACGTTGATGCCGGCGCGGAGCGCCGCCGTCCCCGCCGCGTGGATCACCGGCCCGTCGGCGAGCGGGTCCGAGAACGGGACGCCAAGCTCGACCAGATCGGCTCCCGAGTCCGCGTACGCGAGCCCGATCCGGCGCGAGGTGTCGAGGTCGGGGAACCCGCCCATCAGATACGGCATCAGCGCCGCGCGCCGCCCGCTGGCGCGCGCCGACTCGAACGCCTCGGCGATCCGCTCGATCCCGGTCACTCCTTGGCCCCCGGGAGGTTCGCGCCAGCCGGTTTCACCGGGAGTTTCGCGCCAGCGAAACTCCCAATGGAACTCGCGCCAGCGAGTTTCACCACCTCGGCGAGGTCCTTGTCGCCGCGACCCGACAGGCAGACCAGGTCGAGCTCGCTCGGCCCGTTGGCGAGCGTCCACGCGACCGCGTGGGCACTCTCGAGCGCCGGGATGATCCCCTCCAGGCGCGCTGTGAGCGCAAACGCATCGAGCGCTTGCTGGTCGGTGACCGCGTGGTAATGCGCGCGGCCCGTGTCCCGCAACCACGCGTGCTCGGGGCCGGTGCCCGGATAGTCGAGCCCGGCCGAGATCGAGTGAGCCTCGAGGATCTGGCCGTCCTCGTCCTGCATGACCGCCGAGAACGCGCCGTGGAGGACGCCGGGCAGTCCGCCGACCGTTAACGGGGCACCGTGGCGTCCGGTCTCGATCCCCTCGCCGGCGGCCTCCACCCCGACCAGCTCCACGTCGCGGTCAGCCACGAACGGGATGAACACGCCGATCGAGTTAGAGCCGCCGCCGACGCAGGCGACCACGCGCTGGGGCAGGCGCCCCGTGCGTTCGAGCACCTGGGCCCGGGCCTCGTCGCCGATCACGCGCTGGAGGTCGCGGACCAGCGCCGGGTACGGCGCGGGCCCGACGCACGAGCCGATGATGTAGTGCGTGGTCTCGACGTTCGTGACCCAGTCGCGGATCGCCGCCGAGACCGCCTCCTTCAAGGTCCGCGCGCCCGCCTCGACTGGCTCGACGACCGCGCCGAGCAGCCCCATCCGCTCGACGTTCGGCCGCTGGCGCCGCATGTCCTCGGTACCCATGTACACGATGCACTGGAGGTCGAGCAGGGCGCACGCGGTGGCGGCGGCGACGCCGTGCATGCCGGCGCCGGTCTCGGCGATGATCCGCCGCTTGCCCATCCGCTTGGCCAGCAGCGCCTGCCCGAGCGCGTTGTTGATCTTGTGCGCGCCGGTGTGGTTGAGGTCCTCCCGCTTGAGCCAGATCGGGTGGCCGGCCGCTTCGCTCAGCCTCGTGGCCGGGTACAACGGCGAGGGGCGGCCGACGAAGTCCCGCAGCAGCGTGTCGAGCTCGGCGCGAAAGCCCGGATCGTCGCGGGCGGAGACCCACGCCTCCTCGAGCTCGGCCAGCGCCGGCATCAGCGTCTCGGGGACGTACTGGCCGCCGTACGGGCCGAACCGGTGCTCGACCGCGCTCATGACGCGCCGACCGGCACGGTGGCGCGGACCGCCGCCACGAACGCCGCGAGCTTCTCCGGATCCTTGCGACCTGGCCTCAGCTCGATGCCGCTGGCGACGTCGACCGCGTACGGACGCACCGCCGCGATCGCGTCGGCGACGTTGTCGGGGTTCAGCCCACCCGACAGGATCATCGGGATCCGGCCTCGATGGGAGCGCGCGATCTCCCACGAGAATGTCTCGCCGGTGCCGCCGGGAACCCCGGCGGTGTAGCTGTCGAGCAGGTGATAGTCGGTGTGGAACGGGGCGAGCGCCTGGACGTCGGCGCCGCTGCGCACGCGCGCCGCCTTGATCACCTTGCAGCCGGTGCGGCGCGCCGCCTCGGAGCAGTAGGCGGGGCCCTCCTCCCCGTGCAGCTGGATCATCGTCAGGCCGACACCGTCGGCTGTCTGCGCGACATGGTCGAGCGTCGCGTTCACGAACACCCCAACGACCTCGGCGCGCCGCTTGACCGCCGCAGCGATCTCTGCGGCAGCGTCGAGCGCGCAGCGCCGCGGCGAGCGCGGCCAGAAGATCAGCCCGATCGCCCACACGTCGGCGCCGACCGCGAGCTCGGCGTCGTCGAGCCGCGTGATCCCGCAGAACTTGATCTTGGTCACAGCGACAATCGTAGGGCCGCCGGGCTGATTGGGATGGTCGGCGGCGCCTGACGGCGGCGCCTTAGGGATGGTCGGCGGCGCCTGACGGCGGCGCCTTAGGGATGGTCGGCGGCGCCTGACGGCGGCGCCTCAGCGCACCGCGAGCTCGCGGCACGCCGCCTCGACGTCGGGCGAGCGCATCAGCGCCTCCCCGATCAGCACGCCGTCGACCCCGGCCCGCGCGAGCTCGTCGAGCTGATCGGCGCGGCTGAAGCCCGATTCGGACACCACGAGCGCCTGGCCGGCGACGCGCGACAGCAGCTCGAACGTGCGTGCGGTATCGACCTCGAGCGTCTTCAGATCGCGGTTGTTGATCCCGATCACCGGCGGGGGGGCGGGGCCCAAATTAAGCGCGACGTCGAGCTCGCGACCGTCGTGGACCTCGACGAGCGCACTCAACCCCAAGCCGTGCGCCTCCGCGTGCAAGGCGGACAGCTGCTCGGCGGTCAGCGCCGCCACGATCAGCAGGATCGCGTCGGCGCCGGCGGCGAACGACTCGTGAACCTGGTAGGAGTCGACGACGAAGTCCTTGCGAAGCAGGGGAAGGCTCGCCGCGGTTCGGGCGGCGCGCAGATCCTCGAGCGAGCCGCCGAAGCTCGGCCCCTCGGTGAGGATCGAGAGCGCAGCCGCGCCGCCGCGCTCGTATGCCACGACCACGTCCTCGAGCACAAGGTCCTCCCGGATCGGCCCCGCCGAGGGCGATCGGCGCTTATGCTCGGCGATCAGCGACAGTCCCGGGCGAGCCAACGCCCCGGCGAAGTCCCGAACCGGGTCGTTCGCGGCCCGCCGCGCCCCGGCCTCCTCGAGGGCCGCGAGCGTCACGACTTCCCGCCGGCGGGCGACCTCCTCGCGCGCGGCCACGACGATCGGGTCGAGGCGGTTCACGGCGCGAGCTCGCGCGTCCGCCTGACGAACCGCTCGAGCGCCGCCAGCGCGAGACCGTCGTCGATCGCCCGCTCGGCTGCCCGCACGCCCTCCTCGAGCGTGCCGGCGCGGCCGCCGGCGTAGATCGCGGCACCGGCGTTCAGCGCCGCGAGGTCGCGCGACGCCCCGCGCTCCCCTTCGAAGATCGCCCGGGCCGTCTGCGCGTTCTCCTCGGGATCGCCTCCCGGGATCGATTCGGCCGGCGCCCGCTCGAGACCGACCTCTTCGGGGGAGACCGTGTAGCGCCGGAGCTCGGAACCGATCACCTCGACGACCAGCGTCGGCGCCGAGATGCTGAGCTCGTCGAGGCCGTCCTCGCTCGCGACCAGCAGCGCGTGCTTGGTACCGAGCAGCGCCAGCGCACCCGCCATCGTCTCGAGGTACGCCGCGTCTGAGACCCCGATCAGCTGGCGCGACGCGCCGGCCGGATTCGTGAGCGGACCGAGGAAGTTGAAGATCGTCCTGACCGCGAGCTGGCGCCTAACTGGGATTACGTACCGGGTCGCTTGGTGATGCGCCGGCGCGAACATGAAGCCGAAGCCGACATCGTCGATGCATCGCGCCACCGCGTCAGGAGTGAGGTCGATGCGCGCGCCGAGCGCCTCGAGCACGTCGGCCGAGCCCGACAGCCCGGTCGCCGAGCGGTTGCCGTGCTTGGCCACGGTGCAGCCCGCTCCGGCGGCGATCAGCGCGGCGGTCGTCGAGACGTTGAACGTGCGGCGGCCACCGCCGGTACCCGCAGTGTCGAGCAGGTCGTCGCTCGAGACGCTGACGTGCGTGGCCATCGCGCGCATCGTGCGGGCCAGGCCCGCGAGCTCCTCCACGGTCTCGCCCTTGGTCCGGAGCGCCACCAGGAACCCGGCGATCTGAACCTCGGACGCGTTCCCGGCCATGATCTCCGATAGGACCGCGGCGGCGTCCTCGAGGCCGAGGTCGTGGCCGCCCGCGAGCGTGTCGATCGCCCGAGTGAGGAGATCCGGTCCGGCGCTCATCTCACGCGTGCCAGGAAGTTCGCGAGCAGCTCGCGGCCCTGCTCGGTCAGCACCGATTCGGGGTGGAACTGCACGCCCTCGGCGGGGAGCTCGCGGTGACGGACCGCCATCACGACGTCGCCGCCGCTCGCGCTGCTCTCCAGGCAATCGGGCAGGGCGGGGTCGACGACCAGCGAGTGGTAGCGCCCGACCTCGAGCGGCTTGCGCAGACCGCGGAAGATCGTGCGGCCGTCGTGCTCGATCGTGGTCGTCTTGCCGTGGACGGGCTCGTGCTGGATCACCTTTCCCCCCCACGCCTGCACGAGCGCCTGGTGGCCGAGGCAGACCCCGAGCGTCGGGACGGTCGCCGCCGGGAATCGACGGACCGCCTCGAGCGAGATGCCCGCCTCGTTCGGGGTGCACGGCCCGGGCGAGACGATCACCCGGTCATAGCCGCGGACGAGCAACTCGTCGACCGACGCGTGGTCGTTGCGGACGACCTCGACCTCGGCGCCCAGCTCGCCCAGGTACTGGACCAGGTTGTAGGTGAAGCTGTCGTAGTTGTCGAGGACCAGGACTCGCATCGACGCTGAACGGTAACGAGGGTCACCTCTTCAGCCGAACTCGGGCGCTATCCAACCGGGCATGATGTCCGGCAGGCCGTCGCTAACCCGGTCGGGGAACTGCGCCGGACGCTTCTCGAGGAACGACGTGACCCCCTCGGCGGCGTCGGCCGACCTCCCGCGGAAATACATCCCGCGCGAGTCCGCGCGGTGGGCGACCATCGGGTGCTCGGCGCCGAGCATCCGCCACATCATCATCCGGGCCAGCGCCACCGACACCGGCGCGGCGTTGTCGGCGATGTCACGCGCCAGCGCGCCCGCGGCCTCGAGCAGCTCGCCGGCCGGATGGATGCTGCGGACCAAGCCGCCCTCTAGCGCCTCCTGCGCGTCGAACACCCGGCCGGTGGCGACCCATTCCATCGCCCGGCTGATGCCGACGAGCCGCGGCAGGAACCAGCTCGAGCACGCCTCCGGCACGATCCCGCGGCGGGAGAACACGAACCCGACGCGGGCGCTCTCCGACGCCAGCCGGACGTCCATCGGCAGCGTCATCGTCGCCCCGATCCCCACCGCCGGGCCGTTGATCGCGGCGATCACCGGCTTCGTGCACTCGAAGATCCGGAGCGTGAGCCGGCCGCCGCCGTCGCGCGGAATCGAGTCTGGGTCCTCGTGCTCGCGCTTGGTGAACGTCTCGCTGCCGCGCCCGAGGTCGGCGCCGGCGCAGAATCCCCGGCCGGCGCCGGTGACGATCACCGCGCGGACCTCGTCGTCGGCGTCGGCGTCGTCGAACGCCGCGCGGAGCTCGTCTCCCATCGTCGTGGTGAATGCGTTCAGGCGCTCGGGACGGTTCAGCATGATCGTGAACACGTGGTCGGCGAGCTCGGTCGTTATCTGCTCGAACTCCATCGGGAACGCTCCTTTGTATAGGACGGCGACTACGGCCACTCGGGCTGGCTCGCCGCGAGCGCGATCGCCTGCAGCACCCCGCGGGCCTTGGCCTCGGACTCGCGGTACTCGAACTCGGGTTTGGCGTCGGCGACGGTCCCGCCGCCGGCCTGCACGTGGGCGATCCCGTCCTTGACCACGACCGTGCGGATGTGGATGCAGGTGTCGAGATCGCCGGTGTAACTCGCGTAGCCGATCGCCCCTCCGTAGCCGCCGCGCTTGACCGGCTCGAGCTCGTCGATGATCTGCATCGCCCGGACCTTGGGAGCCCCCGACAGGGTGCCCGCCGGCAGCACCGAGCGCAGCGCCTCGAGCGCGCCGACGCCGTCGCGCAACCGGCCGGCCACGCTCGAGACGATGTGCATCACGTGGCTGTAGTTCTCGACCGCCATGAAGCTCTCGACCTCGACCGAGCCGTACTCGCACACGCGTCCGAGGTCGTTGCGGCCCAGGTCGACCAGCATCACGTGCTCCGCCCGCTCCTTGGGATCGGCTAGCAGTTCCTCGGCGATCCGGTGGTCCTCCTCGGCGGTGGCGCCACGCGGGCGCGTGCCCGCGATCGGGCGCGTGGACACCCGCCGGCCGGCGACGGTGATCAACGGCTCAGGGCTCGCGCCGGCGATCTCGAAGTCGCCGAAGTCCAGGAAGTACATGTACGGGCTCGGGTTGACCGCGCGCAGCCCCCGGTAGATCGAGAACGCCTCGACCGGCACCGGGCCGGACCAGCGCTGCGACGGGACCACCTGAAAGGCGTCGCCCGCGTAGATGTACTCGATGATCCGGGCGACGTTCGCCTCGAACTGCTCGCGGGTCATGTTCGCGTACAGCGGCGTCACCGTCCGGTCGCGGGCCGGTGGCCGCGGAGGTCGCGGGACCGGCCCCGCCAGCCGCCACCGTACCTCCGCGATCGTCTGGACCGCCCGCGCATACGAGGCGTCGAGATCGTCATCCCCGTAGACGTTCGCGATCACCGTGATCGTGTGCTTGAGGTGGTCGAACGCGACCAGCGCGTCGGTCAGCATCAGCGCCAGATCGGGCAGCCCGAGCGGATCGGGGTTCGGCGCGCCCAGCGGCTCGACCGTGCGGACCAGGTCGTACGCGAACAGTCCGACGGCGCCGCCGGCGAACGGCGGCAGGTCGGGCAGCGGAGCGACGCGCAGTCGGCCGAGCTCGGCGGCCGCGAGCGCGTACGGGTCGCCCTCGTCGCCGAGCGACCAGCGCAACACCTTGCGCGGGCGGAAGCCGATGAACGAGTAGCGCCCAACGCGGCCCTGGTCGGCCGACTCGAGCAGGAACGACGGCTCGCGATCTCGCAGCTTCAGGAACGCGGACACCGGCGTCTCGCAGTCGTCGATGAACGTCTCGCGGATCGGGATCAGGTTGTAGTCCGCCACAAGGGCCCGCGCCTCCGCGAGCGTCGGCGTGACGCCGGCGGGGATCGCCTCAGGGCTTGCGACGGCCATCGAGCACCCGCCCGGCATCCGCAAGCGTCAGGCCGCGTCCGCGGAGCAGGACCGCTACGTGGTAGAGGACGTCCGCAGCCTCCTCGGCCACGCGCTCGTCGGACTCCTCGCGAGCCGCTCTGACCACCTCCTCGGCCTCCTCCTGGACCTTCGCGCCCGCCAGCTCCGGATCATCCAGCAGCTTCGCGGTGTACGAGCCATCGGGGCGAGCCGCCGCCCGCTCGGCGATCGTGCGCTCAAGGATCGGAAGCGTCTCGTACGGCGCCCCCGGGTTCAGATCGCCCCGGTGAAAGCAGGATCGCTCGCCGGTGTGGCACGCCGGACCGGCCGGCTCGACCAGCGCCAGCAGCGCATCCGCGTCACAGTCGTAGCGGATCGACTTCACGCTCATCGTGTTGCCCGATGTGGCGCCCTTGTGCCACAGCTCCTGCCGCGACCGACTGAAGAAGTGGACCTCGCCGGTCTCCCGCGTGAGCCGCAGCGACTCGGCGTTCATATACGCGAGCGTGAGCACCTCCCCCGTGTCCCAGTCCTGCACAACGCACGGCACGAGGCCGCGCTCGTCGAATGCGATATCTGAGTCCTGCACCGGGGTGGCGGATTGTAGGTGCTCGCCCCGGCCCGCCCACCGTGCGCGCCGAGGAGGCGTGCAGGGTGGGCGGGAACTCGTTACTAGGCGGCCTGCTCCAGGTACTCGGGCTCGATCTCGGCCTCGACCAAACCGGCGGGCTCCGACATCGCCTCGAGCGCCCGCGTGGGCCGCAGGAAGACCACCCCGATCGCGATCGCCGCCAGCACCAGCCCCGAGGCGATCGTGAACGCCAGGTGATAGCCGTCGGTCAGCGCGGCGGCGTTCGACGCTCCGTGACCGAGCAGCGAGCTCGTTCGGGTGGTTGACAGCGTCGCAAGCACAGCCAACCCCAGCGCGCCACCGACCTGCTGCGTCGTGTTCACCAGGCCGGAGGCCAGACCCGAATCCTCGGGCGTGGCGCCCGACATCGCAAGCGTCATCAGCGCCGGGAACACCAGCCCTGCCCCCACGCCGAGCAGCAGCATCGCCGGCAGCAGGTCGGTGACGTAGGCGGCGTTCGCGGGCGCGCCCCGGAACACGAGCAGGCCCGCGGCCACCAGCGCCAGACCGGCGATCAGCGTCGGCTTGGCGCCGAACCGCATCATCAGCTGGGCTGCCAGCCGGAGCGACAGCGCCGCGATTCCGAGCGCCACCGGCAGGAACGCCAACCCGACCTCGATCGCGTCGTAGCGCAGCACGCGCTGGAGGTACAGCGCGCCCAGGAAGAACACCCCGAACATGCCGGCGACCATCAGCACCTGCATCAGGTTCGCGACCGTGACCGTCCGCGACCGGAACACGCGCAGCGGAATCAGCGGATTGGTGGCAGTCGCCTGGCGGACGACGAACCCCGCCAGCAGCGCCACCGCGACCCCGCCGAAGCCGAGCGTGTGCGCGCTCCCCCAGCCGTAGTTGCCGGCCTCGACGATCGTGTAGACGGCGAGCATCAGGGAACCCACGAGCAGCACCGCGCCCGGTGCATCCGCGCCCCTGTGCAGGCCGATGCCCACGTCGTTCGGGAGGAGTCGGGTGGCCAGGATCCCGGTCGCGATCCCGATCGGGAGATTGACGAAGAAAATCCAGTGCCAGTTGATCGCCTGCGTCAGCACGCCGCCAGCGAGCAAACCGATCGCGCCGCCGGCGGCGGCCACGAAGCTGTAGACCCCGATCGCCCTGGCCTGCTCAGACGGCCTCGGGAACATCGTCACGATCATGCCCAGGATCACGGCGGACGTCATCGCGCCGCCCACGCCCTGGACGAACCGTGCGCCGATCAGCAAACCCTGGCTGTCGGCGAGGCCGCAGACCAGGGACGCCGATGTGAACACGGTCAGGCCGGCGAGGAAGATCCGGCGACGCCCGATCAGATCGCCGAGCCGGCCGACGAGCAACAGCAACCCTCCGAACGCGATCAGGTACGCGTTCACGACCCACGCGAGCGCGGACTGTGAGAAGTGGAGGTCGGTCTGGATCGACGGCAGCGCCACGTTCACGATCGTCTGGTCCAGGATGATCATCAGGAACCCCGCGCACAGGACCACGAGCGCGATCCAGCGGTTGCGGTCGGCGGCGGTGGGGGCCAACGGGGGGTGGGACGTCTGGTTCATCGGATTCATAGCTCCTTGCTCCTCAAGTCAGACCGATCGAGATAGAACCGTAGCAGATCATCTTGTAACAGACGATCTGCACCGGACCGTTCTAGTATGGGCTGCGAGGCCGGCCCTCACATCGGCAGTTCGCGCCGGATCTACGGGCCTCAGGCCTTACCCCCGGGCCGCAGGGGCCTTAGCTGAACCGGACGCGTTTCAGGCGCGGCGGCGCACCGGATGCGCACACGCCACGGGCTCGGCCAGTCGGCCGCACGCGAGCGTGCCAAGGGCCTTCAGAAAGACCTGGCGCTGCTCCGGCTCCAGGACGCTCAGGACGTCGTCGCGGACCCGGTCGAGCACCGTGTCCGCCTCTCGGACCATCCGTTCACCCTCGTCGGTCACGACGATCACGCGCGCTCGCCGGTCGGTACTCGACGGACGCCGCTCGGCGAGGCCGGCGGCTTCGAGCTCGTCGACCGTCACGACCATCGTGGTCTTGTCGAGCCCCACCGTCCGGGCGATCTCGGTCTGGGTGAACTCACCGGTCATCGCCGTGGTCAGCACCGCATGGTCCCGCGGCGAAATCCCCAGGTCCTCGAGCGCCGCCGTGAACTCCGTCATCAGCCCGTGGCTCGCTCGCGACAGCAGCCAGCAGAGATCCGACGCCAGTGTGACTGGGGCTATCACGGCATCCGAGGCCATGATCACAAGGATAGTCCGCCGCGCAGATTATCTGGCAGTAGACGATCTACTCGATACCCAGGCGGTCGAGCATCCGCTCGTCGGCCCGCCAATGCCGGCGCACGCGGACCTTCAGGTCGAGATGCACGCGGGCCCCGAGCTCTCGCTCGATCGTGCGTCGCGAGGCGATCCCGATCGACTTCACCATCTGGCCGCCGGCGCCGATCAGGATCCGCTTCTGGGACTCGGTCTCGGCGAGGATCACCGCCTCGATCCGGATCACCTCGCCGTGGTGGGTGATCGTCGGTTCGATCGACTCGATCGCGACCTCGACCGAGTGGGGCACCTCCTCGCGGGTGCGCGCCAGCACCTGCTCGCGCACGAGCTCGGCGAGCTTCACCGTCTGGGATTGGTCCGAGCGCTGCTCGGGCTCGAAATAGAACGGCCCTTCCGGCAGCAGCGAGACCAGGCAGTCGACAAGCGGCCCAACGCCGGCCCCGGTAGCGGCCGACACCGGGAACACCTCGCCGGCGACGTCGAGATCGGCGGCGGCCTGCAGCGCGGACGCCGTACCTGAGCGATTCGTGCGATCGACCTTGTTGACCGCGATCACGACCGGGACCCGGGCCGCCTGCAACAGTCCCGCGATGAACCGATCCCCCGGGCCGACGCCCTCCTCGGCGTTGATCACGAACAGGCAGGCGTCCGCGTCTTCGAGCTCGTGCTCGACCCGGCGCTGCATCCGCTCGGTGAGCGCATCCCGCGGCCGCTGAACGCCGGGCAGGTCGACCAGCACGAGCTGCCAGCCGGGACCGTTGGCGACGCCTCTGATCGCGCGGCGCGTCGTTTGCGGCGTGTCGGAGACGATCGCCACCTTGGTGCCGACGACCGCGTTGGCGAGCGTCGACTTGCCCACGTTGGGACGGCCGGCCAGCGCGATGAAGCCAGAGCGCGTCGGCGCGGTCAACGCGCCCAGCGCAGGAGCTCGGCCTGGAGCGCGAGCATCTCGCCGTCGTCGGTTTCGTGATCCATGCCGGTCAGGTGAAGCGCGCCGTGGACGACGGCCTCGCGCAGATCAACCGTGTGCTCGGGGCAGATCACGATGTCGCCGAGCTCGCGCGGGCCGGCGGTCGCGCCGCCCTCGTCAACGCCGAACGACAGGACGTCGGTCGGCTCGTCGATTTGCCGGTGCTCGCGGTTGAGCTCGCGGATCCGTTCGGAGTCGACGAACTCGATTGCGATGTGGCCGTCCTCGATACCGGAGGAGGAGATCGCGAGCGCGCACAACCCCTTCAGCTCGCTCGCCGTCGGGAAGCGGAGCTCGTCCGAGGCCGGAACGTCGACCGCGATCCCCTCGATTCCGATGACCTCTATCTCGAGCACGTGCGGCCCACGCGCTCAGGCTCTTGGAGTGGCCGCGCGCGGGCGCAACTCCGGCGCGGCGCGCTGGGCGTGCTCGTTGTAGGCGGCGACGATCTGGCGCACGAGCTTGTGGCGGACCACGTCCTCCTCGCCGAAGCGGACGAACTCGATGCCCTCGACGTCCTTGAGGATGTCCACCACCATCACGAGGCCCGAGCCCTGATCCCGCGGCAGGTCGATCTGCGTGATGTCGCCGGTCACGACCATCTTCGAGTTGAAGCCCAGGCGGGTCAGGAACATCTTCATCTGCTCGGGGCTTGTGTTCTGGGCCTCGTCGAGGATGATGAAGCTGTCGTTGAGCGAGCGTCCGCGCATGAACGCAAGCGGCGCCACCTCGATCACGCCGCGCTCGAGATGCTGGGCGACGCGGTCGGGCTCGAGCATGTCGTGGAGCGCATCGAACAGCGGCCGCAGATACGGGTCGACCTTGGCCATCAGGTCGCCGGGAAGGAAGCCGAGCCGCTCGCCGGCCTCGACCGCGGGCCGGGTCAGAATGATCCGGTTGACCTCCCGGCGGCTCAGCGCGGCCGCCGCGAGTGCCACCGCCAGGAACGTCTTGCCGGTTCCCGCCGGGCCGATCCCGAACGTAACCGTGTTGTTGCGGATCGAGTCTACGTAGTGCTTCTGGTTGACGGTCTTCGGGGAGACCTTCGTGGCGCGGTGGCGCCAGACCACGTCCTCGAGGATCGCGCCTGGAGACTCGTGCGCGTCGAGCGCGCGGGTCACGGCCTCGATCGTCCCGGGCGCGATCTCGTGGCCCTGCGCGATCAGATCCGACAGCTCGCGGACGACGGCGGCCGCGTCGTCGACCGCGTCGGGCTCGCCGTCGAGCGTGAGCACGTTGCCGCGCATGAACACATCACACTTCAGATGTCCTTCGAGGGCCCGCAGGACGGCGTCCTTGCTGCCGGCCAGCTCGGCGGCGACTGCGTTGTCGAGCTCGACCTGCTTACGCACCCACGCCTCTGCTACGCACTCAGCACCTCGCGGACCCGGGCGGACGCGCGCTTGCCGTCGGCACGCCCCTCGGCCCTCGCCATTACGGCCTTCATCACCTGCCCCATGTCCTTGGGGTCGGTGGCGCCGGTCTCGGCGATCGCCGCCCTCACGATCGCGTCGAGCTCGGCGTCGTCGAGCTCGGCGGGCATGTAGCCCTCGATGATCCTGGCCTCCGCCTCCTCGCCCTCGGCGAGCTGTTTCCGGCCGGCGTCACGGAACTGCTCGGCGGCCTCGAGGCGGCGCTTGCGCTCGCGCCGCAACACCGCCAGCTCGTCGGTCCCACCGTCCTTGGCGTTCTTCTGCAGCTCCGACAGCACCATCCGCAACGCGCCGACGCGTTCCTTGTCGCCGGCCTTCATTGCGCTGGTCATGTCGGATCGGACCTGATCGATGAAGCTCACACCTTCAGGATAGCCCCGAGGTATCCCGCGACCGGCAACGTATCCCGTCTGCCTGGAGCTCCAAGCATGCGACCTCGATTATCTCACCCCGCCCGGCGGCGCCGCCGGGGAGATAGCAGCGGGTGTAATCGGCGGTGTAGCCCGAGCACTGAGTGTCGGCGACCTTGTCGATCAGAACCCGCTCGCGGCCGCCGAGCTTGGCGTTCCGGTGGTGGCGCGAGCGGACCTCCGAGCGGCCGCGCAGCTCGCGCGAGCGACGCTTCTTCTCCTCGGGCGGCACACGATCGCCCAGCCGCTCGGCGACCGTGCCTGGCCGGGGCGAATACGAGAACGTGTGGACCCGGGTGATGCCGGCGGCGTCGACGGCCTCCAGCGTCCGCTGGAAGGCGTTCTCGGTCTCGGTCGGGAAGCCGACGATCGCATCGGTCGTGAGGTTCACGTGCGGCACTGCCGCGCGCAGCGCCGCGATGCTCTCCAGGTATTCGCCGGCGGTGTAGTGACGGCCCATCGCCGCCAGCACCTCGTCGTCGCCGGACTGCATCGGGACGTGGAGGTGCGGACAGACCTTGGGCTCGGTCGCGAGCGCCTCGAGCAGCGAGTCCTTGACGTGGATCACCTCGACGCTCGAAAGCCGCACGCGCTCCACGCCGCGAACCCGCGCCACTTCGACCATAAGCTCGCCGAGCTCGAGCCCCCGTTCCGGGTCACGGTAGTCGCCGACGCTGATGCCGGTCATCACCATCTCCGGCTGTCCCTGGTCGACCCGCCGGCGAGCCTCCTCGAGCACCGCCGACGCCGGGCGGGAGCGCGCGCCGCCCCGAACCGTCGGGATGATGCAGTAGGCGCAGTGGCAGTCGCAGCCGTCCTGGATCTTGACGAAGCCACGGGTCCGGGCGTCGCGCTCCGCCGCCCGGCGGGCCTGCGGCTTGCGCGCCAGCACGTCGTGCTCGAGGTCGGCGCAACCGATAGGATTTTCCGGCGGTTGCCGCCTTAGGGGATTTTTCGGCGGTTGCCGCCTTAGACCGAGCGCGTGCGCCATCTCGCCGGCGACCGCCTCGGCTGGGCCGACGAAAGGCCTGACGCGGTCGTCGATCTCGGCGAACTGCCCTGCGTTGAGGTTGACCGCGCAGCCCGATACGAGCACCTCGCCCGCCGTCTTGAGCGAGCGCCGCACGGACTGGCGCGACTTGGCCTCGGCTTCGCTGGTGATGCAGCACGTGTTGATCACGTGCAGGTCCGCCTCATCCTCGCGGACCTCGGTGTGGCCCGCGGCGAGCAGCGCCCGACGGGCGATCATCGCGTCAGCTTGCGAGACCTTGCAGCCGAGGAACTTGACGGCGAACGACGCCACGGTGGCCGCACGTTAGCGCGGCCACCGTGGACGCCTCACATTCAGTTGAGTCGCACGCCCGCGGCCGGCGGATTTTCGTGCTCCTCGTGCGCGGCTTCATGCCACGGTGTCCTCGAGCCGGCGCGCGGAGCGAGGAGAAAGGACTCATGCGCAGATCCGGCGCGAGGCTTTGGCCGCGGGACCACCACGTCTAGTAGCAGGCCACCGAGCGTCACGCCGATCGCGAGCGGGTTGGGCAACTGGGTTCACCTCCTTTTCAGCATCTGTCCCTGGATCAAAAGTCGAGCTCAAGGATGCGGCAGGAGGAACGCGGCGGCATCGGCCCGGTGGACAAGATCTGGCGCCGGCAGGTTGTCCACGCTGGCGGCGTCGCGCGCGGTGGCGGGACGGTGGCGGCGTCGCGCGCGGTGGCGGGACGGTGGCGGCGCCGCGCGCGGTGGCGGGGCGGTGGCGGCGCCGGGGCGGTGGCGGCGGCGGCGGTGGTGGCGGCGGCGGCGGGGGATGCGGTCGACGCGGCGGCTCTGTGCGTCGATTGCCGACGCGCACCCTGTAAAACGCAGCAAGCCCCACCCCGCCGTCGCCAACCCGCCCACATAAGCATGGCCAGCCTGCTTATGTGGCGCAGATCCTCCGACAACGAAGGGCTTTGGCGCCTTATGCAGGCGCCGGCGAGCGGGCGTTGCCGGGGGGTGCAGGGTGAGCTTGCCCGCGGAAGCCGTCCTCCGGATGCGAACGCTTCTCAGCCGGCCAATTCCCGACTCAGCGCGACCGGGTGAGCAGCAGCGCCGCCCACTCGCCCGACTCTCGGCGCGTAGCCTCGGCCAGCCCGAGCGCCGCGAACGCGTCGCTCACCTCGTCCGCCTCGCCGATCAGCAGCCCGCTGGCGATCACGGTCTGCGGCATCGCGTCCGCCGGCGCCGCCGCCACTCGCGACGCCCATACCAGCAACAGCGGCCGCAGCAGGTTCGCTGCCACCGTGCGCCCGGTCGCCACGGGATCGACGCGCAGGTCGTGCCGCCCCACCTCGATCCGCACGCCGTTCACGCGCGCGTTGTCGACCGCCGCCTCGACGCTAGCCGGGTCGTAGTCGAGCGCCACCACTGGATCCCAACCGAGCCGGGCGGCCGCGATCGCGAGCACGCCCGACCCGCAGCCGAGGTCGAGGAGCCCGCCCGGAGCGCCCCCAGACCCGACCTCCAGCATCAGCTCGAGGCACAGCCGGGTGGTCGCATGCGCGCCGGTCCCGAACGCCTGCCCGGGATCGATCACGATCTCAACCGGAGCGCCGATCGCGTCCTCCCACGGCGGCCGCACCGCCAGCCGGCCATCGAGCACGAGCGGCTTGTGGAACTCGCGCCACCGCCGGTCCCAGTCGTCTGCGACCTCTTCGGTCCGGACCTCGACGAGCGCCCCGCCGACGGCCGCCGTCAGGTCGGGCAGCGCCGGCAACTCGCCCGGCGCGCCATACACCGCATATTCGACGACCCCGGAACCGATCGACACCTCCTCGACCCCGCTCGGCGCGAGCTCGAGCAGCTCGGCGAGGACCATCTCGGACTCCTCGCTCCTGACGCGAACCGCAAGCCGCAGCATCTCGCGCCGGCTACCCGCCGAACGCGCGCTTGAGCTTCCCGAACAGCCCCTCGTCGCTGCGGAGGTTGTGATCGGTCATCGAGTCGGCCAGCTGCTGCGCCAGCTCGCGCTGCTCCTTGCTCAGGTGGCGCGGGACGACGACGTTGACGAGCACTCGCAGGTTGCCGTTGTGCCGCCCGCGCAGCGACGGCATGCCGGCGCCACGGACGATCAGCGTCTCGTGCGGCTGCGTTCCGGCCGGGATCTCGACGTCGACCGTCCCGCGGTCGATGGTTTCGACCTGCACGGTCGTGCCCAGGGCCGCCTGCGGAGCGGCGACGTCGACCGCGGTCACGAGATCGTCGCCGTCGCGGACGAACCGCGGATCGTCGCGGACGCGGATCAGCACGTACAGGTCGCCGGGCGGTCCGCCGCGCTCGCCGGCGTGGCCGCGACCGGCGATCCGGATCCGCTGCCCATCCGCGATGCCCGCGGGGACGTCGACCTTGACCTTCGGCCGCTCGACCTTGCGGCCCCTGCCCCTACAGACCTTGCACGGATCGCGGGCAACCTTCCCGTCGCCGTGGCATACGTCGCACGCGGTGGTGCGCACCATCTGGCCGAACGGCGTGCGCGACACGGCCTGCAGCTGGCCGGTGCCCTGGCACCGCGGGCAGGTCTCGATCGGCGTGCCCGGCTCGGCACCGTTGCCGTGGCAGTGGTCACATAGGGCGACAGCCTCGTAGCTGACCTCGACCTTGGCGCCGCGGGCCGCCTCGACGAACTCGATCTCGGCCGAGACCGCGACGTCGCCGCCCTGGACGGGGCCGGTGGCGCGGCCACCGCTCATGCCGAACAGGTCGCCGAACGCGCCGCCGCCACCGAAGAACGCCTCGAAGATGTCCGACACCGAGCTGAACGCATCGAAGTTCGGCGCGTATCCGCCACTGCGCAACCCCTCGCGGCCGTAGCGGTCGTAGGTGGCCCGGCGTTCGGAGTCCGACAGGACCTCGTACGCCTCGGCGGCCTCCTTGAACTTCTCCTCGGCGTCGGGGTCGTGCCGGTTGACGTCGGGGTGGAGCTCGCGCGCCAGCCGCCGGAATGCCTTCTTGATCGTCGCGTCGTCGGCGTCGCGCGTGACGCCGAGCACCTCGTAGTAGTCCCGTGTGCTGCTCATCGCTCGTCGTAGATCTCCGCGATGAAGCTCGACAGCTGCGAGGCCGCCTCCCTGACCGTGTTGATCGCGTGGCCGTAGTCCATTCGCAGCGGGCCGATCACCGACACCGTCCCGAGTCGGCGCTGCGGCAGACCGTAGCCGGCGGCGACCAGCGCGAGCGAGCGGAGCCCTGGGACGCCGCTCTCGGCGCCGATGCGGACAAGCACGTCGCGCTCGTTCAGCGCCGAGGCCAGCACGCCCAGCAGCGTCACCCGGCGCTCGAGCATGTCCATCAGCGCGTTCAGCTCAGACACCTCGCCGAACCGGTCGTCGCGCAGCAGCCGCGAGGTGCCCTCGACGTAGACGGCGTCGTGAGCGCCCACCTCGAGATCGGTGAACACCGGCGACAGCGCATCGAGGAAGTCCGACTCGGAGCGCGACAGCGACGGGTCGTGGAGCCGCTTCTGCAGGATCCGAGCCCCGAGCCCGAGGCCGACGAGCCGCTCGTTCAGATAGCTCGCCGCCCAGTCGGCCAGGCCCGGATCCACGGGCCGGGCGAACGTGAACAGGCGCTTGGTGACGCCCCCGGTTGAGGTGATCACGACCACCATCAGCACCTGCGGCTGCAGGAGCAGGACCTCGACGTGGCGGATCGTCGAGGTCTCGATCGGCGGCGCGGTGACGATCGCGAGCAGGTTCGTGACCTGCGAGAGCGTCTCGGTCGTGATCCGCATCGCCTCGTCGAGCTCGCGGCGCACGAGCGACAGCGACAGCCGCGGCGCCGCGGCCTGTGCCGGGAGCAGCCGGTCGACGAAGTAGCGGTAGCCGGCCTCGGTGGGAACACGTCCAGCGGAGGTGTGCGGGTGGGCGAGCAGGCCCAGCTCCTCGAGGCTCGCGAGCTCGTTGCGGATCGTCGACGGGCCCCACTGGACGTCCACCGAAAGCGCCTTCGAGCCGACGGGCGCCCCGCCCTCGAGGTATTCCTCGACGACCTTTCGCAGCACGAGCTCCTGGCGTGAAGTGAGCATCGACCCCTGATTGTAGGTCGGGCGCTGGCCGCTCCCCGCCAGTCGGGCGCCCGGGATCTTCAGTCAGTCGACTGAGATTTCCGCGACCGCGTTGCGGATGATCCGATGACCCGACTGCTCGGCCTGCGAGTCGACGACCGCGGTCCCGTCCGCCACCTCGCGCACGGTGCCGCTGACCACGATCGGCTCCTCCATCCGTCCCATGCCCCGGAACTGCACCGACAGCCGCTTGAGGCGCTCGGGGCCGCCGGCCGCGTCGGTGTGCGCGCGGGCGACCTGCGCCATCGTCCACAGCCCGTGCAGGATCCGGCCGGGGAGCCCCACCGACCTCGCGAACTCCTCGTCGATGTGGATCGGGTTGAAGTCGCCCGACGCGCCCGCGTAGCGGACGGTCACGAACCGGTCGGGGGTGACCTCGAGGTGGACCGGATCGCCCGCCTCGAGGTGGACGGGATCGCCCCGCTCGACGCTCACGAGTCGTCCCGCACGATGTTCGTCCAGATGCCGGTGCACACGGTCTCGCCTCGCTGGTTGCGCGAATCGGTCTCGAACACGAAGAAGTTCATCCCGCCCCGCTCGCTGATGTCCTTGACGGACGTGGTCGTGGCGATCTCGTCGCCGGCGACGACCACCGGGCCCCAGCGGAACTCCTGACCACCGTGCAGCATCCTCGCGAAGTCGATCCCGACCTCGGGGTCGAACAGCGCGGGCGTGATCGAGCGCCCGGCGTAGACGACCGCGAACATCGGCGGGGCGACGACGTCGGCGTACCCGGCAGCCCGGGCGGCTTCGACGTTGAGGTACAGCAGGTTGGTCTCGCCCACCGCATGCGCGTACTCGCGGACCTTCTCGCGGCCGACCGCGTACGTTGTGACCGGGTACGTCTTGCCGATCGCTTCTGTATTGACGGGCACGGCGGCGGAGTCTAATCGCGGTCAGATGATCACGGGCACGGCGCCGCCGTCAACCGACCAGGCCGCGCCGGCGACATTCGACGCCGGCTCCGAGCACAGGAACACGATCACGTCGGCGATCTCCTGCTCGGTGCCGAGCCGCCCGATCGGCTGGCGCGCCGCGACCGACGCGAGCACCTCCTCGCGCGTGACGCCCCGCACGCGCGCGTTCTGGTCGGCCAGGCCGCCGGGCGCCAGCCACAGATCCCCGCCGATCGGGCCTGGCGATACGGAGTTCACGAGCACGCCGCGCGCCGCCCACATGTCCGCGAACGCCCGCGACAGCGACAGCTCCGCGGCCTTCGTCACCGAGTAGGCCATGTTCGTCGACGACGGCCGCTTACCCGACGACGAGCACACGTTGACGATCCGTCCCCAGCCGCGTTCGGCCATCGCCGGCGCGGCCGCACGCATCAGCCGCATCGGCGCCATCACGTGGAGCTCCCACTGCGCCTGCCACTCCTCGTCGCTCAGCTCCTCGAGCGAGCGGACGGCGCTCGTGCCCGCGCCGTTGACGAGCGCGTCGATCCGCCCGAAGTGCTCCAGGCACACGAGCACCGCCTGCTCGCCGGCGCCGACGGCGGTTACATCGAGCGCCAGCGCGTCACCGCGCCCGCCAGCACGCTCGCATTGCGTCGCGACTGACGCCAGCGTCTCCGAGCGCCGTCCGACGAGCAGCACCGACGCCCCCTCGCGCGCCAACGCCACCGCCGTGGCCCTGCCAATCCCCCCTGACGCCCCCGTGACGATGCAGGCACGATCGCGAAGGCCGAGGTCCATACTTGGTGATTCTTCCATGACGATCAGCACCGAGAACGGCGATGCCGGCGCCGCGATCATCCGCACGGGCGGCCTGACCAAGGTCTACCCGGGCACCGATTTCAAGGCCGTCGACGGGCTCGACCTGACCATCGAGGCGGGCGAGATCTTCGGGCTGCTCGGGCCGAACGGCGCCGGCAAGACCACGACCGCGGGGATGCTGACCACTCGCGTCGTCCCCACCGCCGGCAGCGCGCACGTCGGGACGGTCGACGTGATCGCCCACCCCGCCCTGGCCAAGCAGCTGATCGGGATCGTCTCCCAGCAGAACACGCTCGACCGGCAACTGACCGTGTGGGAGAACCTGTATTTCCACGGCCGGCTGTTCGGGATCGCGGCGCCGGAATCGCGGCGGATCTCGGACCAGCTGCTCGAGCAGTTTCATCTGAGCCGCTGGGCGAAGGCGTCGGTGTACGCGCTCTCGGGCGGGATGGCGCAGCGGCTCATGGTCGCGCGCGCGATCTTCCACCGGCCGGCGGTCCTGTTCCTGGACGAGCCGAGCGCCGGACTCGATCCGCAGAGCCGGCTCGCCCTGTGGGAGATCCTCGGCGAGCTGAACGCCGACGGCCAGACGATCATGCTGCTGACGCACTACATGGAGGAGGCCGATCGACTCTGCAAGCGCGTCGCGATCATGGATCACGGCAAGATCCTCGCGCTCGACACGCCGGCGGCGCTCAAGCAGTCGGTTGGAGCGGACACGATCGTGACCGTCAAGGCTTTGGGTGACGGGGAGGAACTGGCGCAAGCGCTCGCGGACCACGTCGAGGGCGTCACGCGTACGCGCGTTCTTGAGGACCCGCCCACCCCCGGCGTCGAGCTCCACGTCAAGGGCTCCGAGCGGATCATCCCGCGCGTGGTGTCCGCCGCCGAGCAGGCCGGATTCGAGCTCGTCGATCTGTCGGTGGCCGAGCCGACGCTCGAGACCGTGTTCATCAACCTGACCGGGAAGGACCTCCGCGAATGACTGCGACGAGAGAGCAAGCCGCGCGGGCGCCGACCGCGCACGCGATCTCGCTGACACCGACCAGGTCGACGTTGGCCGCGAGCCGCGCGGCGCTTTGGGCGCTCGTGCTGCGCGACCTGATCGTGCTGCGCAAGCACCTCGGCGAGTTCATCGTGCGCACACTGATCCAGCCGTTCCTGCTCGTGTTCGTGTTCCTGTACGTGTTCCCGACGATCGGCCAGGGAATCGGGGGCGGACGAGGGCCGGTGTCCGAGTCGGCGTTCGCCACCGTGCTGGTCGCCGGCGTGGTCGGGATCTCGATCATGTTCCAGGGGATCCAGGCGGTGGCGCTGCCGATGTCGACCGAGTTCGGGTACACCCGTGAGATCGAGGACCGGGTTCAGGCGCCGTGTCCGATCTGGCTGGTGGCGATCGCCAAGGTGCTGTCGGGCTCGGTCCAGGGGGTGCTGGCCGCGCTGATCGTGTTCCCGATCGCGGCGGTCGTCCACGCCACCGGGGTCAACGCACACCTGCAGGTCCACTGGTGGGTGGTGATCACGCTGATCCCGCTCGCGTGCCTGGCGATGACCTCGCTGGGCCTCGTCCTCGGCACCTCCTTCGAGCCGCGCAACATCGGCCTTATGTGGGGCTTCGTGGTGCTGCCGCTGACGTTCCTGGGCGGCACGTACTACCAGTGGACGAAGCTCGCCCCGGTGCAGGTCGACGGCTTCCACTGGCTCCAGACGATCGTGCTGATCAACCCGCTGATCTACGTGACCGAGGGGATGCGCGCGGGGCTGACCCCGTTCTCGCACATGCACCTCTTCATCATCTATCCGGTGCTGATCGGCTTCAGCGCGTTCTTCCTGTGGCTCGGGCTGCGGAACTTCCGCCGGCGCGTGCTCGTGTAGGCGCTGGGGAATCCGGCTCACAGACGTGTGCGCCCCCCGTCACGTCACGGAGCCGGATTCCCTCAAGGGAATCCGCGCACTGACGTCCGCAGCGCGTAACCCCTCGTGGCGGATTCCCCTCACTCCCCCGGGATCGGGGCGCCGGCAGGAACCCCTCGCCGCTGGTACTCGTCGTAGTAGCCGCGCCACTCGACGCCCGTCCCCGTGACCGCGGGACCGCTTGCCCCGCCGAGAAGGCGCTCGAGGCGGTCCAGGCACACGTGCCAGCCGGCGCCGTCGCGTGCGGCCTTGTCGAGCATGCCGAGCACCACTGTGAACCGCAGCACGCACGCCCGGTCGCCGTCGACCGGTTCGAGCTCGAACCGCAGGTGATCCTCGTGGCCGGGCGGGCCCCAGGTAAAGGCGAGCACCCGCGGTGGATCGAGCTCGGTGATCTCGCCGGGCATCGTCTTGGAGCCATCGGGCAGCGTGTAATCCTCGAACGTAAACGTCATCCGCCCGCCGACCTCGAGGTCCGCCTCGACCTGCGTCGGGAACCACTGAGCGAGCTCGTCCGGCTCGGTGATCGCCTGCCACACGCGATCCACCGGATGCGACAACCGCCTCTCGAAGTTGAGCGTCGGCTGGTCCTCGATCGTGGCGTAGCTGGCGTACGTGTTCATGACGGCTCCTCAGTGGTTGAAGCTTTGCGGTCCAGGTGCCGTTCGAGCGCGTCGAGGCTGCGCTCCCAGACCTGCCGGTACGGCTCGAGCCATGCGTCGAGCTCGACCAGCGGGCGGACGTCGAGCGCGTAGATGCGCTGTTGACGCTCGGTTCGGGAGCTCACCAGGCCGGCGTCGCGGAGCACCCGCAGGTGCTTCGACGTCCCCGGCTGGGTCAGGCCGGTGCGCGCCACGAGCTCCCCGACCGGCCGCGGCGACTCGCGCAGCAGCTCGAGCATCGTGCGGCGGTGGGGATCGGCGAGAGCGGACCAGGCGGACGGCACGGCTGGCATATAACCAGATAGATATATACCTGTCAAGGCATACACCGGTCGCCGATCAGCCGCCTACTGCTCCGCTCGGCCGCCACTCACCTCAGCACGATCCGGATCGACCTCGAATAGCGAGGCGGTACGCTTGTAGCCAGCTCCGGGGCACGGTAGCCTCGGCAGAGACTCGAACGAGGCGGCGACAGGAGCAAGAGCAAGATGGCTAGGCGAGCGACTCTGAGGGCATCGGACGCGGATCGCGAACAGTTCGCGGAGCGGTTGCGGCACGCCGCCGGCGAGGGGCGGATCGTGGCCGAGGAGCTCGAGGAGCGCCTCGAGGCCGTGTTCTCAGCGCGCACGTACGGCGAGCTCGATGCCGTCGTCGCGGACCTGCCCGGGACGCCCGTCTCCCGGCGCGAGCGCTCGCGCACGCCCGCCCTGCCGCGCCCGGCGCTGATCGTCGCGATCGTGTTCCTGCTGCCCGTGGTCGTCTCGATGCTGATCGCGGCGGTGGTCGTGATCACCACCCTGTTCACGGCGTGGGCGCTCGTGCTCGCGCTCGGCTGGTGGGTCTTCGGCCAGCACCGCCGCTACCCGCCCGGCCACCGCTTCCCGCCCGGCCGGCGCTCGCTGCACGCGTACGGTCGCTGGCCCGCCGGGCGCCCCGGCGGCCCGCGGCCCCGGCCCTGGGTCTGAGATCCGCTGAGCCGCGACCCGTACACGGTTCTCGGGGTCCGGCCGGGCGCCTCCGACGACGAGGTTCGCTCCGCCTACCGGCAGCTCGTCCAGCTGCACCATCCCGACCACAACGGCGGCTCGCCCGAATCGGCTCGGCGTTTCGAGGAGGTCCAGGAGGCCTACGCAAAGATCATGGCCGAGCGCCGGCGCAGCCCCCTCCGACCCCCCTTCCCCCACCCGCCACCGATGGATCCGGACCTCGAGCAGCGGCTCGCAAACCTCGAGCGCGAGTTGCGCGAGAAGGCCCGCGTGGCCCGCGAGAAGGCCCAGCGCGCGGCCCGCGAGGCCACGGCGAACTACAAGCGGCCCTCCGACGAGGAGCTGGGCTACATCAAGACCGACGACAGCATCGGCAAGATCCTCGCGGACGCGCGCGAGGAGTTCTCGCGCCGGTTCGGCGACGTGCGCGAGGAGCCTGTCACGCACCGGGCGGCCGATCTGCTCGAGGACCTCGCCGGGTGGCTCAAGGGCGATCACGACTCGGACGACGACGGCAAGGAACAGGCCCGCAAGCGCCCGTAGAACCCCGAGACCCGGCCACTAGTTCTTCTCGCCGAGCTCGAGTACGGACAGGAACGCCTCCTGGGGCACCTCGATCCGGCCCACCTGCTTCATCCGCTGCTTACCGCGCTTCTGTTGCTCGAGTAGCTTGCGCTTGCGGGTGATGTCGCCGCCGTAGCACTTCGCGATCACGTCCTTGCGGTACGCCTTGATCGTCTCGCGGGCGACGATCCGCGACCCGATCGCGGCCTGGATCGGCACGTCGTACTGCTGCCGGGGGATCGTCTTGCGCAGCCGCTCGGCGAGCGTCCGCCCGGCGTCGTAGGCCTTGCTCTTGTGGACGAGCATCGACAGCGCGTCGACCGGGTCGCCGGCGAGCAGGATGTCGAGCTTGACCAGGTCCGACTCGCGCAGCCCGATCAGCTCGTAGTCGAGCGACGCGTACCCGCGCGTGCGCGACTTGAGCTGGTCGAAGAAGTCGAGCACGATCTCGGCCAGCGGCAGGTCGTAGGTCAGCTGCACGCGCTCGGACGACAGGTAGTGCAGGCCGGCATGGTCGCCGCGCCGCTCCTGGCACAGCTCCATGATCTGACCGATGTACTCCTTGGGGGTCAGGATCGACGCGCGGATGTAGGGCTCGCGGACGACCGCGACCCGCGTCGGCTCGGGCATGTCGTTGGGGCTGTGGACCGGGATCGTGACCCCGTCGGTGAGCGTGACCTCGTACTCGACGCTCGGCATCGTCGCGAGCAGCTCGAGGTCGTACTCGCGCTCGAGCCGTTCGCGGACGATGTCCATGTGCAGCAGCCCGAGGAACCCGCAGCGGAAGCCGAACCCGAGCGCGTCGCTCGTCTCGGGCTCCCAGCTCAGTGCGGCGTCGTTGAGCGACAGCTTCTCGAGCGCGTCCCGGAGATCGGGGTAGTCGTCGGAGTCGATCGGGAACAGGCCGCAGAACACCATCGGCTTGACCTCGCGGTAGCCGGGGAGCGCCTCGCTCGCCGGCCGCACCTTGGTGGTGAGGGTGTCGCCGACGCGAAGCTTGGTGACGTCCTTGATTCCGGTGATCAAGAACCCGACCTCGCCCGCGTGCAGCGCCTTCGCCGAGGTCATCTCCGGCGTGAAGAAGCCGATGTCGTCGATCTCGGCCTCGGTGCCGGCCTGCATCGCGCGGATCGCCTCGCCCTTCGTGAACGTGCCGTCGACCACGCGGATGTAGGCGATCACCCCGCGGTACTGGTCGAACTCGGAGTCGAAGATCAGCGCACGAGCCGGCGCGTCCGGGTCCCCACTCGGGGGCGGAACGCGGGCGATCAGCTCGTCGAGCACGTCGGTCACGCCCTCGCCGGTCTTGGCGCTGATCCGACGGACGGTGTCGGCCGGCTCTCCCAGCAGCTCGGCGACCTCCTCGGCGACCCGCTCGGGCTCGGCCCCGGGGAGGTCGACCTTGTTCAGGCACGGGATCAGCTCGAGCCCCGAGTCGATCGCCAGGTACGTGTTCGCGACGGTCTGGGCCTCGACGCCCTGGCTCGCGTCGACGACGAGCAGCGCGCCCTCGCACGCGGCCAGTGACCGCGACACCTCGTAGGTGAAGTCGACGTGACCGGGCGTGTCGATCAGGTGCAGCTGGTACGCCTGACCGTCGCCGGCCTCGTAGAACACCCGCACGGCCTGGGCCTTGATCGTGATCCCGCGCTCGCGCTCGAGCTCCATCGAGTCGAGCAGCTGGGCGCGCATCGCCCTCGGGTCGACGGTGTGGGTGAGCTCGAGGATGCGGTCGGCCAGCGTCGACTTGCCGTGGTCGATGTGCGCGATGATCGAGAAGTTCCGGATGTGGGCCTGATCGGCCATGGTTCAGAGGGTATTAGGGGCTCCGCTTCGCGGAGCGTCCGTGGGGAATCCGCCGCAACTCGTGTCTGGTGCGAATCGTGGATGCGGCGGATTCCCTTGAGGGAATTCGGCTCCGTCACGTGTCGCGCGACCTCACGTTTCGGAGCCGAATTCCCCGGGGCCATGTTCCCCGTCCTGACAGGGATCGCGACCGCCGGGCACGGACGCCCGGCGGAACGGCCCCAAGGATGCCGAGCGAAGCGAGGCCCCTCTAATCAACGAAGCGCTCGAGCGCTTTCGGGAGCAACCCCAGCTCCTTGAGCGCGCCGCGTCCCGCCACCCCGGCCGTCAGGAGCCCGCCGAAGATCGCCACCGCGTCGATCGACTTGCGGCCCTGCTTGTTCCAGTAGTCGTCGTGGAGGTCGAGCCACAGCGCGAACTCGTCCAGCGTCAGCGCTGCCGCGGCCCCGTAGGTCGATGCGCTGACCCGCGACGGCCACCGCCGGCACTGGCCCACCCCAACGCCGAGCTGGTAGGTCCACAGGTACCCGATCCCCAGCAGCCCGAGGATCCCGAACGTCGAATGGTGGATGTGGCGCCCGCCCTCTGAGACGTTGTGGAACGGACCGATGCCCGCCTTGATCGAGTGGGTGATCGCGCGTGCGGTAGCGAACGCGGTGGTGAACCCGACGGCGCTCAGGAACGCGCGCTCACGACGGGGATCGGTGAAGTGGCGCTCGTACAGTCCCATGGCCGCGTTGAGACTACCCGGAGCGCAGGCGGGCCATGATCAGCCCCTGGATCTGCCTCGCCTCGGGCACGCGCATCGTGAGCATGAGCTTCGCGTACAGCACGCACGCGACCGCGGACGCGATCCCGACCGACAGGATCTGCGCCGACAGCGATTCGCCGAGCAGGTGATCGAGCACGACCCAGATGCCCCGGGCGACTGCGGCCATGATCACGGTCCCCACCAGGATCCGGATCGTGATCATCATCGTCTGCCCGCCCTCCAGATAGCCGTTGAACCCGATCCGCAACCGCCACAGTTGGAGAATCGTCATGACGATGTTCGCGGCCGCGGTCCCGATCACGAGGCCCGCGATCCCGAGCGGCTTGTACAGCGCGATGCTGACGATCGCGTCGACGACGATGTTCATCGCGGCCAGCTTGGTCGGGATCCACGGCCGCTTGAGCGCGAAGAACGTGCGGGTCAGAAGCAGGTTGACGCCGGCGAACGGCAGGCTGAACGAGAACCAGAACAGCGCCGTGGAGACAAGGCTGGTCGAGTGCGGTCCGAACGCGCGATGCTGGTAGATCAGCCGCGTGATCGGAGTCGCGAGCACGAGCATGAGCGCGGACGACGGGATCAGCAGCAGGTTGATCTGGCGCATGCCGTTCCCGATCGTCTTCCGCATCCCGTTCGCGTCGCGGCGCGCCGCCATGCGGCTGAGCGTCGGGAACAGCACGGTCGCGACCGCGACGCTGAAGATGCCCTGCGGCAGCATGTAGACCCGGAACGCGTCGTTGATCGCGGCCGGGGCCGCGCTCGAGACGAGCGAGCCGAAGCCCGCGTTCAGGAAGATGTCGAGGTTGACGATCCCGATGCTGATCGTCACCGGAATGAACAGGATCAGCACCTGCTTCACGCGCGGGTCCCGCCAGTCGCAGACGAACGACACCTTGAACTCGATCCTGCGCAGTGCCACGAACACCATCAGGAACTGCACGATGGTCGCCACCAGCCACGCGATCGCGTACGCGTAGATCCGGTCGTTGCCGTTGAACCGGTGGTACAGGGTGACGAGCCCGAACAGGATCACGAGGTTCCACACCGCGGGCGCGATCGCCGGGATCGTGAACTCGTCGTAGGACTGGAGAATCCCGACGAGCAGCCCGGTGAGGCTCAGCAGCAGCACGACCGGGAACAGCACGCGCGAGAGCCCCGCGGTCAGCCCGTTCGGGATGTGACTGCCGGTGAACGCCGGCACGACCAGTCCGGCGACCAGCGTCCACAGCACGGTCAGCGCGCCGAGCGCGATCAGGATCACCCAGAACAGCGTCGAGGCGACGCGGAACGCCTCGCGCTTGCGGCCCTTGCTGAGCAGCTCGGTGAAAACCGGCACGAACGCGGCCGACAGCGCCGCCTGCGAGAACAGGTTGCTGAACAGGTTCGGGACCTGCGATGCGAGCGTGAACGCCGACGCCGCGGCCGAGGTGGCGAAGTACGCGGCCTGGACGACCTCGCGCCCGAGTCCGGCGATTCGCGAGAGCGCGGTGGCGAACGCGAAGATCGCCGTGTTGACAGCGATGCGCCGGCGTGGCGGGTTGGTTGCGCCGGGTCCCTGGGGAGGTGCGCCGGGTCCCTCGGAAGGTGTCGGCGGGACGCCGTTGCCCGACGTCCCCGGTTTGGTGTCGATCTGGGCCAGGGCTGGCTATAGTAGGGCGCGCCGCGGCGAGCGCCGCGCCCTAAGGGGCCCGGTCAGGCGCCGCCGACCGTCCCCGGCTAAGGCGCCGCCGCAAGGCGCCGCCGACCTTTCCCAAGTCTCTCTGCTTATGGCGAACATCAAGTCACAGAAGAAGCGGATCCTGCGCGCCGAGCGCGAGCGCCTCGAGAACCGCCGCTACACGTCGAAGATCAAGACCTTCTTCCGCCGGCTCGAAACGGCCGTGGCGACCGGCGAGGGCAGCCAGGCGGACGCCGAGCATCGCGAACTCGTCCAGGCGATCGACAAGGCCGTCAAGCGCGGCGCTCTGCACCGCAACGCCGGCGCGCGCAAGAAGTCGCGCGCGGCGCGCGTGCGGCGCGGCTAAGCGCCGTTCTGGGGTTCGACCGTCCGGCCGGGCCCGTTAGGACCCTGCAAAGCTGGTTGCGGGCACGCCCCTTTTCCCCGGATCCGGGTACCTTTGGGGCTCCATGGCAGAGGTAGTCGAGCCGGCAACCACCGGAACGAACGGCGTCGGCTTCGAACTCGATCGGTTCGAGATGGCGGACGGAGATCGGTTCGAGGTGAACGGCCGCTGGTTTGGCGTGCGCGGACGGAGGTTCATCCGCCCGAGCCTGACGCTGGTCGCCGACGAGGAGCAGCGGCGCCTGCTGGCCGACCTCGAGCACAAGCCGTGGGCGGCCGAGGACGGCCAGCCGTGGGAGGCCACGTTCCCCTATGACGATGACGACGCCGGCTGGGTCGAGGCGGAGCTGAACGTCGCCCCCGACATCACGATCACGCTTCCGCTTCCGGGTGCCAAGCGGCCGCGGGCACGCCGGCGCGGGTCCGCGCCGGCGCCGAGCGCCGCCGGTGCGTCCGGCGCCACCTCCCGTCCCTCCGGGGCCGGCACTTCCCGGCGCGGCGATCCTGACTCCGAGCCGGCCACCCCTCCGAGGCGCCCCCGGGCCCCGTCGCCGGAGCTCGTCAAGGCCCGCCGCGAGGCCCATCGGGCGCAGCGTGACCTCGAGCAGAAGGAAGCCGAGATCGCCGAGCTGTCGGCCGAGCTCGAGCGGCGTGGCGCCAAGCTCGAGGAGGTGTCGGGCGCGCGCGACGCCGCCCGTTCGGCCCGTGAGCAAGCCGCCGAGGAGCAGGAGCGACTCGTCCGCGCCCGCGGCGAGGCCCTGCGGCTGCGCGACGAGGCGCTCACTGAACGGGACGCGATCGCACGCGAGCGCGAGGACGCTGTACGGCTGCGCGACGCGGCGCTGGCGGCCCGCGACGAGGCGCTCGCCGAACGACGGACCGCGATCGACGAGCGTGACGGAGTCGCGGCGCGGCTCGATGCCGCGCTGGCCGCGCGCGACGCGGCGCTGTCCGAACGCGACGAGGCGCTTGCCGCGCGCGATCAGGTGGCGGCGGAGCGTGACGCCCTGCTCGGCGATCGCGACGACGCGGTCCGTCTCCGCGACGGGGCCGTCGCCGCGAGCGAGAAGACCGCCGCCGAGCGCGAGGCGCTGACGACGACGCTCGAACAGCTGCGGGCCGAGCGAGACGACGCGGTCGCCTCGCGGGGCGCCGCGATGGTCATGCGCAACGCGGCCAACGCCCCGCCGAGCTACAAGCGCGAGTCGAACCCGATCCTGCATTTCCTGCCGGCGCTACTCGTGATCTTGGTCGCGATCGTCGTGGCGGTCGCGCTGCATATCGTCTAGCCGGCGACGCGCTGGATCGCGAGCAGCGCGGCCGTGTCCTCACCGGCGATGCCGTTCCCGCCGCCGCGCGAGGACAGCTCGAGCTCGGCCAGCTCCTCGATCGTACGCTCGAGGTTCGCGGCGCCGGCCCGCCGGGCGTCGGCGATCAGCCGGTCGGCGGCGCGCGAGGGCATCCTCAGCCGCCGCTTGACCTGCGCGTCGGACTCGCCGGCCTCGAGCGCGATCGCCACCTCGTGGGCGGTTCGGACGCGGTTGCTCATCCAGTAGAGGAGGCCCGGCAACCGCTCGCCTTGGCTGCGCAGCGTCAGGTACAGCCTCGTAGCCGCGGCCGCGTCTCCGCTCAGGAGCGCGTCGGCGAGCGACCAGGCCTTGTGCTCGGCCGAGGGAGCGGTCAGCTCATCGACGGTCGCGGCGTCGAGGCGCGCGCCCGGGCCCGCGTACATGGCGAGCTTCTCGAGCTCGCGGAGCAGCCGCTGCTGGCGATCGCCGGCGTGGGCGATGAGCGCGCGGGCCGTGTCGGGCTCGAGCTGGACCCCGAGCTCCTTGGCGCGGGCGATCACCCATTTCGGCAGCTCCCACGGCTTGACGCTCTCCTCGGCGCTGATGTCGCCTCCCGCCTTGCGCACCGCCTCGTGGAGGCGCTTCGGGGCCTTCGTGCGGCTGTCCTCGCGCGCGAAGAACGCGACGGTCGTGTCGTCCGGACTCGATTTGAGCGCGGCCTCGAGCGGATCGAACTGCTTGTCGGTCCACCGCTCGGTGCCGTCGACGACGATGAACCTGCGCCCGATGGCGAAGGTCAGGGCGTTCAGGGCGTTCGCGACGGCCTCGGGGGTCGCGGCATCTCCCTCGAACACCTCGATCCCCTGGGTGCCGCTCTCCTGCTCGGCAAGCGAGCGCAGCCGGCGGCGACGTTCGGCGATCCGGCCGTGGTCGTCACCGTGGATGAGGTATGCGGGCTTGAACGTGGGCATCGGTCGTCTCGGTCTCCGAGTCTATGAGTCACCCCGGCCGGCGGACCGTCGGAGGGCGCGGCTCACCGCCTCGGTGGCGGACTGAACGAGTTCGACGCCCTCGATCTCCCAGGTGTTCAGCCCGATCACCGGAACGCCCGCTCGGAGCGCGAGCGCTATCTCGGACAGGGTCCCGTACGCCCCACCGACCGCGATCACCGCGTCGGCCGCTCTGATGACCAGGCCGTTTCGGAGCTCTCCGAGACCGGTCGGCAGCGCGATCTGCACCCACTCGTTGGCGCTGTCGCGATCGGTTCCCGGCAGTAGCCCGACGGTGGTGCCGGCCGTGGCACTCGCGCCGTGGCATGCGGCATCCATGACGCCGCCGAGGCCCCCGCAGACCAGGATCGCGCCGCCGTCAGCGAGCCCGCGGCCGATCGCCTCGGCGTCACGCGTCTCCTGAGACGTCGCGTCGCTCGGACCTATGACCGCCACATACGGCCGGTGCGCCACCGCCGTCAGCGTACGACGACGTTGACCAGCTTGTCCGGCACGACGATCACCTTGGCGATCTCGTGACCGTCCAGGTGGGCCTTGACGCCGCGGGACTCGAGGCACAGGCGCTCGAGCTCGTCCTTCGGCGCTCCCGAGGGGGCATCCACCCGGTCGCGGACCTTGCCGTTCACCTGGCAGACGAGCTCGAACGTGTCCGCCTGGAGCATGTCGGGGTCGGCGTCGGGCCACGGCTCCTCCCACACGCGCCGGCCGGTCAGCATCTCGTACGCCTCGGCTCCCAGGTGCGGAGCGAACGGGAACACGAGCGAGGCCGCGGTCGCGGCCGCGAACCGGCGTGCGTCGACGTCGGCCTCCGGATAGCGATAGATCTCGTTGATCAGCTCGATGATCGCGGAGATCGCGGTGTTGAACGCAAACCGGTCCGCGAGGTCTCTCGTGACCTTGTCGATGGCCCAGTGCGCCTTGCGAACGATCGTCAGCGCTTCTGCGGTCGGATCCTCCGGCTGGTCCGCACCGGCGCGCGGGTCGCCGATCTCGTCGGCCAAACGCCAGAGCCGGGACAGGAGCCTTCGATACACGCCGTCGATGCCCGTGTCCGACCACGCGGCGTCCTGATCGGCCGGCCCGATGAACAGCACGTAGCAGCGGGCGGCGTCGGCGCCGAACCGCTCGATGATCTCGCTCGGGGCGATCACGTTGCCCTTCGAGCTCGACATCTTGTTGCCGTCCGGGCCGAGGATCATCCCCTGCGTAAACAGCGCCTGGAAGGGCTCCTGGACGTCGAGCAGGTCCATGTCCGCGAGCGCCTTGACGAAGAAGCGCGAGTACATCAGGTGCAGGATCGCGTGCTCGACGCCACCGATGTACTGGTCGACGGGCATCCAGCTACGCAGGATCTGCCGGTCCCACGCCGCCTTGTCGTTGCGCGCGTCGCAGTAGCGCAGGTAGTACCAGCTCGAGTCGACGAACGTGTCCATCGTGTCCGTCTCGCGTTTCGCCCGGCCGCCGCATTCCGGACAGCGGGTGTTCACCCAGTCCTCCGCTGTGGCCAGCGGCGAGCGACCCTTCGGCTGATAGTCCTCGATGTCGGGCAGCTCGACGGGCAGGTCCTCTTCCGGCACCGGGAGCATGCCGCACCGATCGCAGTACAGGATCGGGATCGGACAGCCCCAGTATCGCTGGCGAGAGACGAGCCAGTCCCGGAGCTTGTAGCTCACGGAGAAGTGGCCCTTGCCTTCCAGGTCCAGCCATTCGACGATCGCCCGCTGGCCCTCGACCGCGTTCATCCCCGAGAACTGCCCCGAGTTGATCAGTACCTCGTTTTGGGTGTGCGAGACGAACGCCCGGCCGTCGGGCGCGGGCCCAGCGTCGTCGCTGTCGCCGCCGCCGTCGCCGTCGCCGTCGCCGTCGCCGTCGCCGGGCGCCACTACCTGGCGGATCGGGAGGTCGAACGCCTTGGCGAAGTCGTAGTCGCGCTGGTCGTGCGCCGGCACCGCCATGATCGCGCCCGTGCCGTATTCCATCAGCACGTAGTCCGAAACGAACATCGGGATCTGCTCGCCGGTGACGGGGTTCGTCACGGTGCGCCCGAGGGCGACTCCAGTCTTGGGCTTGTCGACATCGCCGCGCAGTTCGACGGACTCGGTGATCGCCTGATTGACGTAGGCGTGCACCTGTTGTTCGTGCTCGGTCCCCGTCGCCAGCTTGAACACGTCGGGATGCTCGGGGGCCATCACGAAGAACGTGGCGCCGAACAGGGTGTCGGGCCGGGTCGTGAACACCGGATAGTCGATGCCGAGCTCCTCGCAGCGGAACACGACCTCGGCGCCCTCGCTGCGGCCGATCCAATTGCGCTGCATCGCCTTCACGTGCTCGGGCCAATCGATCATGTGGAGATCGTCGAGGAGGCGGTCGGCGTAGTCGGTGATCCGGAAGAACCACTGCTCGAGCTGGCGAATCTCCACCAGATGGCCGCAGCGCTCGCACCGGCCGTCGATCACCTGCTCGTTGGCCAGCACCGTCTGATCGTGCGGGCACCACTTGACCGCCGCGTTCTTGCGGTACGCAAGGTCGCGCTCGAACAGCTGGAGGAAGATCCACTGCGTCCAGCGGTAGTACGAGGGCTCGTGGGTGCCGAGCTCCCGGCTCCAGTCGATCGAGATCCCCCAACGGTGGAACCAGTGGCGGTAGGCGGCGATCGACCGGTCGGTCGCGATGCGCGGATGCACCCCGGTCTTGATCGCGTTGTTCTCGGCGGGGAGGCCGAACGCGTCATAGCCCATCGGGTGGAGCACGAGCCGGCCGATGCGGCGGTGGAAGTGCGCGATCGCGTCGCCGAGCGCGTAGTTCTTCAGGTGCCCGATGTGCGGCTCGCCGCTCGGGTAGGGCAGCATCTCGAGCACGTAGGACTTCTCGCGATGGTCGCCGTGGGCATTGCGCATCGTGTCGTTCGAGACCTCCCACGTGCCCTCGCGCGCCCACACCTCTTGCCATTTGGGCTCGATCTGCTTGGGGTCATAGCGGCGTTCAGACACAGTAGTTAGGAGGTTACTTGCGAGTGCGCGTTCTGACCTTCCCGGCGCGTCCTGCGCCGGCAACGCCTCCGGGCGGTCATGTCTTGGCGACCGCTGGACGCCGTCCCATGTCGGCGGCAACCCCCGGGGCTGCGTCCGCCGGCAACTCCTTCGGGCCGTCCTGTGCAGGGGATTCGCCGGGTCGCTCTACCATCCGGGCGTGGCTGAGAACGCCGGATCCGGCTCAGGCGGACGTTCCCATACGAGCGCTGCCCTGGCGGCCGAGCGCGTCGCGGCGATCATCGCCGCGGCGGAGGAGACGGCTGAGCGGATGCGACTCGAGACCGAGGAGCGCGCCAGCGACCGGATCGCCGAGGCGCAGCGCGCCGCCGACAACCGGGTCCGGGCGGCCGAGGAGGAGGCGGCCGAGGCAATCAGCCTCGCCCAGGCGGAGGCGACCCGTTTGCGCACCGAGGGGAAGGCGGAGGCGGAGGCGGCCACGACCGCCGCCACCAACGACGCGCTCGCGATCGTCGCGCGCGCCGAGGAGAGCGCCGCGCAGATCGTCGCCGAGGCGCACGAGTCCGCCGCGACCGTGCGATCGGAGGCGGACGAGCGGGCACGCGGTCTGCTCGAGGACGCTCGCGCCACCGCCGACGGCGTGCGGTCGGAGGGTCTCGAGGTCGTGTCGAACCTCCGCGAGATGAGCAACTCGCTGCGGGCCAACGCCGAGCGCCTGCTCGGCGACGTCCAGCGCGTCCACTCGTCGCTCGTGGCGCAGATTGCGCGCGTCGAGCGCGCCACCGGGGTCGCGAGCGGATCCGGATCGAGCTCGTCGAGGCGCCGTGCGCTCCCGAGCGATGTCGCCACCGACAACTCCTCATCGACCGACGACCTCGACGTGCCGGAGTTCATCCCGCCGAGCTGAGCGTCTCGCCACCGACAACTCCTGGTCAAGCGACGACCCCGACGTGCCAGAGTCCATCCCGCCGAGCTGAGCGCCGGCGCGCGTTTTTCCTGCAATCATCAGTTTTCCGTCCGAGCCATATGCGAACATATGTTCGTGATGAACTCGAACGTAAAGGGAGCCGTCGCCGAGCAGGCGATCGTCCTAGCGGCGATGAAGGCAGGGATTCCGGTTCTCCGACCGGTCGCCGAACATGGACGTGCCGACCTCGCGCTGGAGATCGGTGGCGACCTGTTCCGTGTTCAAGTGAAGTGGGGACGGCTGAGCCCGGCACGAGACATCGTGGTTGTTCGGATCGGCACCTGTCGGTGCACGCCTCGCGGGTACGTTCGCCGCACCTACAGCGAACACGAGCTCGACCTGTTCGCGGTCTATTGCGGAGAGCTCGATCGCTGCTTCCTATTGCCGGCGCACCTGCTGGCGCACAAGACCTACGTCTCCCTCCGCCTCACTGCTCCGCGTAACGGTCAGCGGTCTTGTATTAACCTTGCAAACGACTTCGCATTCGACGGGGCTGTAGCTCAGTTGGCCAGAGCGCGTGACTGGCAGTCACGAGGCCGGGGGTTCGAGTCCCCCCAGCTCCATCCGAACTCAAGAAACGCGGCGCTGACGATTGGCGCGGACTCCTGCCGCGTGTCGTTCGGGTACTGGCTTGACCGGGTTGCCGCCGGGGAGGACGCGGTGGTCACCCGGCGCGGGAAGCCGATGATCAGGTTGACCGCGGTCGCGCCGGCATCTGCGCCGCCGTCCGTCAAGCCCGCGGTCCCGCCTCTCCTTCCTCCCCTCACTGCGACGGGATCCGCATGAGATTCGGAATGGCTGGTGCGCCGCGGACTCGCACCGCTGTGCGGACTCGCGCTGGGCGCACTCGCGCCGCTGTGCGGACTCGCGCTGCTGCGCGCACTCGCGCCGCCGTGCGAACTAGGCGCCGCGATCCTGCTTCGCGGCCTCGAGCGCCGCCGGCGGGTCCATGCCGCCGCTCTGGCGGGTGAGCTCGAGTGCACGATCGGCCAGCTCGGCCGCCTCGGCGCCACCGAGCGACTCGTCGCGGAGCGCGAGCGCCAGTAACACCTGACGCAGCAGCTCGGGGCTCTGGAGGTCCGGAGGCGGTCCGGCGGGTGGGAGGCCGCGCACGGTCGCGAGCAGGCTCGCCGCGTTCGCCCCGCCACCAAATAGGCGCCCGGGCTGCTTGTCGGGAATCATGGCGACGATCGCACCGGTGGCCGGGTTGACCAGGTTCACCTTGCTGCGGAGGCCGGCGCGCTCGAGCGCCAGCCGGTAACCCGAGAGCCGCAGGTAACCGAGCTGCGCCGCGAGCTGGGTGAACGCGGACGCCTCGCGCTCGTCCTTCAGCCGCGGCTGGTGCAGCGAGATCTGGGTGCCCGCGTCCGGTAGGGACGGATCCGGCTCGGGCGCGACCAGCAGGAACGCGTGCGACCCGAGCCGGCCCGCGCCGACTCCGCCGATGTCGACGAGCAGCTGATAGCCGCCGAGCCCGAGGGCGCCGACGATCCCCGGCGGGAGCGGATGCTCCGAGAGATGCCCCGGTCCGAAGCTCACGGTCGTGTCCGCCTAGTTGTTGAGAAGGCCGCCGATGATGTTTCCAAGGGCGCCTCCGCCCTGCTGCTGCTGGCCGCCGCCACCGCCGGTCTCCTCTCCCGGAGGGTGGAAGTAAGCGCTCTGGAGCCCGACTCTTCCCGGGCCGGTGAAGCGGTTGAACACGAGGTTGCCGGCGCCGCCGCCGAGGAAGCCGGTCTTGAACCCGTAGATCTCCTGCTCCATCTGCACCGAATGGTCGCGGAACAGCCAGCCCCCGGGCTCGATGTCGATCGTCTCCCCCGGCTCGAGCGCCTTCTCGAACACGTTGCCGTATCCATGGATCCAGACGACGCCCTCCAGATCGCCGGCGAAGAACTGATCGACCCAGAAACCGCCGCCGTAGAGCATGTTGGCGAAGCCCTGGATGCGGCTGTAGTCGTACTGGACGCCACCGGTGGCGGCGAGGAACTGGTGCTCGCGCACGATGATGCCCTGCCCCGGCTGCAAATGCAGCGCGACAACGTGACCGGGCGCATCGCGGCTGAACGCGATCTCCCCGGGCGATTGCGCCTCGAGCATCAGCAGCGGCATACCTCCGAACACGCGGCGCTTGAGTCCCTTGCCCAGGGGATGCAGACCGATCTGCATCTGCGGGTACTTCCACAGCAGCACGTGGTGCTCAAAGTAGACCGGCACCTGCCCATCGAGTGCCATGTGCAGCACCGGGACGAGTTCGCCTTCGAGCCGGTAGGTCACGCCGGGGGCGGTTCCCTGCGGGATCTGGGTCGGAAGGATCTGGGGGGCGGACGGCATGTGCTCTCTCCATTCGGGGACGTGGTCCGGCAGCCGCAAGCCGCTGCCCTCGACTTCGCTCCGGGGACGGTATCGCGCCCGGGCGCCCGCGGGCAAGCGCTCCGGCACGGCCCCCACGCGCCACCGCCCACCGCCGGCGCCACCGCCCCAGGCACGTTGAGATCCACCGCGACCACCGGCGATAATCGGCACCGCCCATGGCCCCGATCTACGTCACCGGCCACCGCAACCCGGATGCAGACTCGATCGCGGCGGCGATCGGCTACGCGGAGCTGAAGGGACGCCTGGACAGCCGGAACACCTACACCGCGGTGCGGCTCGGCCCGTGCAACGCGCAGACCCGCTGGCTGCTTGAGCGCAGCGCCGCTGCCCAGCCCGAGCTGCTCCCGCACGTAATGGTCCGGGCGGCCGATGTGATGACGGCGAGCTTTCCGGTCGTGGGCGAGGACGCTCCGATCCGCGAGGCCGGGCTCGCAATGGCTCGGGCGAGCCTCGAGCTGGTGCCGGTCGTCGACGGCGACGGCGCCCTCGCCGGCGTGGTCACCGAGCGCTCGCTGGCGCGCCGCTACATCCGCGAGACGCGCCAGACCTCGACGTTGCAGGACGCGCCAACCCAGGTCAGCGCGATCGTCGAGGTGCTCGACGGCGAGCTCCTCACCGGTGAGGACAGGCCGTTGTCGGGACGCGTGTGGGTCCAGGCGATGGACCTGACCCGCACCGGGATCTCCGAGGGCGACGTGGTCGTAGTCGGCAACCGGACCGATGCCCAGCGGATGGCGATCGAGAAGGGCGCAAGGCTGATCGTGCTGTCCAACGACTCGACCCCGACGGACGAGATCCTCGCGCTGGCGCGCGAGCGCGGGACGGCGGTGATCGTCTCCGCACTCGACAGCTACGTGTCGGGCAGGATGATCACGCTTGCGGCGCCGTGCGGCGCGCTGATGGAGCGTGAGCCGCTGACCGCCACCACCGAGTTCCTGGTCGCCGACATCTCCGAGCAGATCAAGGAGAGCCATTACGGCGCGGCGGTGGTGATCGACCCTCAGCGCCGCCCCGTCGGCCTGGTGACGCGATCCGATCTCGTGTCCCCGCCCCGCCGGCGGGTGCTGCTCGTCGACCACGCCGAACGGGCTCAGAGCGTCCCGGGCGTCGAGCAGGCGGAGATCGTCGAGATCCTCGACCACCACCACATCGGGTCGATCGAGACCCAGATCCCGGTCACCGCCACTTTCGACCCGGTCGGGTCGACGGCCACGTTGGTCGTGGAGCGCTTCCGTCAGAACGGCATGGAGCCGAGCCCACCGACCGCGACGATGCTCCTCGGCGCGGTCATGTCCGACACGATCATCCTCAACTCCGCGACCACGACCGAACGCGATCGCCAAGTCGTCGAGTACCTCGAGCGAGTGCTCGCGATCGACGCGGCCGACTTCGGGCGCCAGATGTTCGAGGCCAGCTCCGACGTGTCCGAGGTGAGCGCCGAGGAGATCGTCTCCCGCGATGCCAAGCAGTACCACGCCAGCAGCGGCCACGCGATCTGCATCGCACAGATCGAGGTCGTGGGCAAGGCGCTGCTCGATCGCAAGGACGAGCTGCTCGAGGCGATGCGGGCCGCTCGCGAGAACCGGGGGCTGCAGCTCTACGCCTTGATGGTGACCGACGTGCTGACCAAGGGAACCGACCTGCTCGTGGCCGGCGACATCGCGGGCGTCGCCCGGGCGTTCGGCCTGCCCGCGCACGACAGCCGGATCGAGTTGCCCGGGGTAATGAGCCGGAAAAAAGAGGTCGCGCCCAAGCTGCTGGCGGCCCTCTAGGCCAAAAGTGATCGGAAGCCGCCGCCGACTAGCCCGAGCTGGCGGCGCCGACCGCCACCGCCGGCGCTTCGCCCCAGAGCTGCTCGAGGCGGTAGTACTCGCGCGTCTCCGGGGTGAAGACGTGGACGACGACGTCGAGGTAGTCCATCAGGATCCAGCGCGCGCCGGGAAGCCCCTCGACGCGCTGGGGAAGCCGGCCGTGCGCCGATTTCAGGCCTTCATGGATGCCGTCGTGGATCGCCTTCGTCTGGCGCTCGCTGCGTCCCGTGCAGATCACGAAGTAGTCCGTATAGCCGATCATCGCCCGCAGGTCCAGCTGAACGATCTCCAGCGCCTTGCGATCGGAGGCGTACTCCGCGATCGCGGCTGCGAGCTCTTCGGGGGTCATCGGGTTCAGGCTACCCCCCATACAGGCGATGGCGATCGATGTAGCCCACGACCGCGTCGGGAACGTAGTACCTGATCGGCTCCCGGTCGCGAACGCGCCGGCGCAGGACCGTCGAGGACACGCCGATCGTCGGCATGTGGAAGAACCGGGCTCGCTCGCCCCCCGCCAGGCCGCCCAGCGCCTCGTCGACCTTGGCGCGCGAGGTGCCGCGTCGCCCGGCCACAGCGAGCGTCGCGAGCGACAGCACTCGCTCCGGCTCCCGCCACCGGGGCAGGCCGGCGGCGATGTCACCGCCGACGATCAGGAACAGCTCGCTTTCCGGCTCTCGAGAATGCAGCAATTCCAGGGTATCGACCGTGTACGACGGGCCCTCGCGCGCGGTCTCGACATCCGAGACGTCGAACCGGTCATCGTCGCCGACGGCGGCCCGGCACAACTCGAGCCGGTGGTCGGGACCCGGCTCCTCTTCGACGCGCTTGTGCGGTGGTATCCGTGCAGGGATCAGCGTCACTCGGTCGAGTTCGAGCTGAAGGTACGCCTCCTGAGCACAGATGAGGTGACCAAGATGTGGCGGATTGAAGGTCCCGCCCAGAATGCCGATCCGCACCCTGGGTCAGCGCTCCGGACCGCTCACGTTCGCGCCGCGGGGCAGCGCCCCGACCCGTTCACGTTCGAACGTGGCCGGAACCCTCGACGAGGTACTTGAACGAGCACAGCTCGCGCAGCCCGATCGGCCCGCGTGCGTGCAGCTTCTGGGTCGAGTTCCCGATCTCCGCACCCATCCCGAACTCCCCGCCGTCGGTGAACCGGGTGGACGCGTTGACGTACACGCACGCGGCGTCCACGCCGAGTTGGAAAGCGCGCGCGGCCTCGGTGTCCCGGGTGACGATCGCCTCGGAGTGACCCGAGCCGTAGCGGTTGATGTGCTGGATCGCCTCCTCGGCCGAGTCGACAACCCGGACCGCGAGCGTCAGCGCGTGATATTCGGTCGCCCAGTCCTCCTCGGTTGCGGCCGCCACCGGCACTCCGCCGGTACAACCCTGCGCTCGCTCGTCGACGCGCAACTCGACCCCTGCAGCCGCCAGCGCCTCGAGCGCCGCCGGCAGGAACTCGGCCGCGACCGCTTCGTGCACGAGCAGCGTCTCGGCCGCATTGCAGACGCTCGGTCGCTGGACCTTCGCATTCAAAGTGATCGCCAGGGCGTCGTCCAGAGACGCCGTCGCGTCCACGTACACGTGGCAGTTCCCGGACGCCGCGTACATCACAGGGACCGTCGCCACGGCCTTCAGGGCCGCCTTCAGTCCCTCGCCGCCGCGCGGGATGATCAGGTCCACGACCCCCTCCTGCGTGGCGAGCTGCGGCAGATCCTCGCGGCCGCCGGCGACGAGCGCCATCGCCCCGTCCGGCATCCCAGCCGACAGCCCGGCTTCGACCGCCACGGCAGCCAGGACCGCGTTCGAATGCGCGGCCATTGACGAGCCGCGCAGCACGATCGCGTTGCCGGACTTCAGGCAGAGCGCGGCGGCGTCGATCGTGACGTTCGGCCGCGCCTCGTACACGACCGCGATCACGCCGAGCGGGACCCGCACCTTCCGTACGTCGAGCCCGTTCGAGAGCCGGAACCCGTCGATGACCTCGCCGACGGGATCGGGCAGCGCCACGATGTCCCGCACCTGGCGGGCGATCGCCGCGATCCGGCCGGCGTCGAGCGCGAGCCGGTCCATCAGCGCGTCGGTCAGATCCGCCTCGCGCCCGGCCTCGAGATCACGCGCGTTGGCCTCGAGGATCTCCGGGGTCCGCTCGATCAGCTCGTCCGCGATCGCCTCGAGCGCCGCGTCCTTGACGCCGGAGGGCATGCTCGCCAGCGTGCGCGCGGCCCGCTTGGCCGCGGCGCAGGTCTCGGCAACGGATGTGGCGGTGGTCGCCATCGCCGTTACAGGTTACGCGAGCCGCTCGCACCGGTCCGGTCGCCGAGGCCTACGCGAGCACGAAGTAGTCGCGATGCACCGCCTCGTCGGTGGCCCGCGGCAGCCGCTCGCGCACATCGGCCGATTTCAGACCCCGGACCCGGCGCAGCTCGACCGCGGAGTAGTTGCAGATCCCCTTCCCGACGAGCTCGCCGTCGAACGCGACCTCGACCGCGTCGCCGGCGTCGAACTCGCCGGCAACCTCGACGATCCCCACCGGCAGCAGGCTGGTGCCGCCCTCGCGGAGCGCGCGTGCGGCGCCGGCGTCGATCTGGACCCGGCCGCGAACCGGCTTGGCGTACTTCAGCCACAGCTTGAAGCTCGAGTATCGCCCCGAGCGGGCAGGGAACCGCGTGCCGACCGGATCGCCGTAGGCCGCGGCAAGCAGCGCGCCCTGCCGGAGACCGCTCGCGATCACCGTGGGAATCCCGGCCGCGGTGGCCATCTCGGCGGCGACCACCTTGGACCGCATCCCCCCGGAGCCGAGCGGCGACGTCGCGTGGCCGATCGCGAGCTGATCGAGCTGATCGAACTCCGTCACCTCCGAGACGAGACGCGCGCCCGGATCCACACGGGGATCAGCCGTGAACAGCCCTTCGGCGTCGGTCAGCAGCAACAGCCGTTCGGCCGCGAGCAGAATCGCCACCTGCGCGGCCAGGAAGTCGTTGTCGCCGAACGAGATCTCGTCGGTCGTGGTGGTGTCGTTCTCGTTGATCACCGGGATCACGCGCCAGTCCAGCAGCTTGCGCAGCGTCTGGCGGGCGTTCAAGTAGTGGGTGCGCGCGCTCATGTCGAAGAACGTGAGCAGCACCTGCGCGGTCTGCATCCCGCGCTCGCGCAGCAGCCCGTCGTAGACCTGGTACAGCTTGCCCTGACCGACCGCGCTCGCCGCCTGGAGCTCGTCCATCGCGCGCGGACGGATCGGGAGCGCCATCACGCCCATGCCGCGCGCGATCGCGCCGCTGGTGACGACCACCGGCTGGCGACCGGCGCGGTGAAGCTCGGCGATCTCGTCGCAGATCCGGCTGAGGACCTCGGTGCGGACCTCGCCGCGGTCGTCCGCGACGATGCTCGAGCCGAGCTTGACGACTACGGGGGCCATGGCCCCGACAAGATTAGGACCCGTGGCCGCCCCCGTAGGTGCGGGGACGACCACTCGGGATCAGGTGCAGAGCGGGTTCTTCGGCACCCCGCGGCATGGCCGGGGCATCGTCGGCTGCGGTCGCGGCGCCGGCTGCGGACGCTGATGCCTCGCCCCCGACTGTGCGATCAGGGTCAGGATCTCGCTGAACAGGGCGTCGCCGCCGTTCGGCGTGGTGGCGTTCTGACAACCCCATGTCCCTTCGATGTTCGCCGGGCTCGAGGTGGCGAACGTGTTGTCCGAGAAGCAGTTGTTGACCGAGTTCTGCGTTCCGAACACGCCACCCTCGAGCGCGATGTCGGCGGTGCCGGGAGCCGTCGCGTTGCCGGTGATGACGTTGTCCGACACCCGGTTGCCCGAAGACTGGAAGTAGACGGTCTTGGGCGTCGGCGGGAACGGATCCGGCCGCTCCAGGACGAGCACGCCGAACGTCGGGTTGTCGCGGATCGTGTTGTCCTCGATCAGATCGGCGTAGTCGCCGCCGAGCACGACCCCCTCGCCCCACGGCGCGTTGAGGATGTCCGAGTTCGCGGGCGTCGAGATGTTGCCGTTGTCCTCGATCAGGTTGTCGCGGAAGATCGTGCACCGATCGATCTCGGTCGAGGTGAACGTCGGCAGCGTCGCGTGGTTCGACGTCGAGTTGCAGGCCCCGTCCTGCGGCGGTGGTAGATCGTCGTCGGGCTCGGAGTCCGGGGCGACGCCGACGCTGTTGTCGCGGAAGGTCGAGTCCTCGACGATCAGGTGCCCGCCGGCGTTGGTGCTCGACCAGCCCAGCGCGTTGCGCTCGACGAGCGCGTCCTGCACAAGCGCCTGGCAGTCGCGGCAGCCTCCGACGTACACGCCGGAGTCGTTGAACCCGGACGCGTACACGTGCTTGAAGAACCCGTCGACGGAATGACCGGCGTACAGCCCGTAGCCGCCGAGCAGCCCGGTGTCGTAGGCGGTCAGGTACTGACCCCACCAGCCGTGAATCCCAATCCGGGTGCCCTCGGGGCCCGCTCCCTCCCACCACACCTCGTTGCCGTCGGCCGAGTCCTCGCGCGTGCGCCGGTCGAAGTTGCGCACGGTCAGGTTCTCGACCCAGACGCCGCTGGCGGTGATCACGACTCCGTTGCCGACGTGGTGGCGGCCGTCGAGGATAACCTTGTCACGGTTCATGCCGCGCAGATGGAGGTCCGGCGTGGTGATCCGCACGGTCCCGGTGTACACGCCGGGCGCGATCAGGATCCAGTCGCCGCGGTGGGCGGCGTTCACTGCGGCCTGGATCGTCGCGTAGTGCGGATACGAGACCTGCCGCTGCGTCACGATCAGGACGCGCGCGGACGCGGCCGCGGCTCCGGCTGCGAACAGAGCAGTCGCCGCGATCAGCGCGGCCGCAAACCGCCGCGCGATCCTCATCCTTGCTTCGCCCGGCACCACGGATTCGCGGGGACGCCCGCGCACGGGTTCGGCATCGTGGCCAGATGCTTGGGCAGCCGGTGCATCACGACCTTCGACAGGCGCGGATAGTGGTCGGTTGGCTGGCAGGGAGGCTTGGCGCCGGGCGTCAGCATGACCCCCGAGTCGCACAGCACCTCGTTCGTGAACGACCCGGACTCCGGATCGCTCGGGGCAACCGTCTGGCCGTTGCACGTCGGGTACAGCTGCTCGGCGTTCGACGGTGCGGTCGTGATGGGACCGCCGCCCTGCTCGGCGTTACCGCTGATGCAGTCGGTCGGACCCGGCTCGAAGTTCGTCATGCCGAAGTCGCCATTGGTCGGGTTGTCGAAGAACCCGTTGCCCGCGAACGTGTTGTCGATCACCGCGTCACCGCTCGGGTCGAACAGGCAGCTGCCCGCGCCGACCCAACCCTTGACGCCGCCCGTGCACGGACCTCCGTTGTCAGGATACGGAACGATGATTTGGCCCCAGGCGCCGTTGTCCTCGAACGTGTTGTCCATCACGGTGTCGTTACGAGCTCCCGACAGCGACATGCCCGTGCCGACCGGCCCCGCCGCGGCCGACCCCGCCGATGGGGCGTCCGGGTTGTTGTTGTGGTCGAACAGGTTGTGGATCAGCACCCAGCACGACGGCGCGCCCGCGACCGGGGGCTTCACGCCGGCCGGGCACGCCCCGTTCTGTGGCGGCGGGTTGTCGTCGTTCTGGCTGTTGGTGTCGAACCCGTCCTCGTTGTTGTCGAAGCGCGAGTTCTCGATCAGCATCCAGCCGCCCGAGTTCGATCCCGAGTACCCGAGCGCGTTGTACTCGGCCCAGGCGTGATCCATCGTCTGGTGACAGAACTGCTGGCACGCGCCGATGTACATCCCGGAGTCGTTGAAGTTGCTGGCGTACAGCTGATCCCAGGTGCCGCCGGTCCAGTTGCTCGAGAAGATGCCGTACTCCGCCGCGGTCGTCTCGTTCTTGAAGAACGTGCTGGTCGCGGTCAGATACGAGCCGTTGTAGCCCCACCCGCCGATCTTGCCGCTGTTGTCGCCGCCGTTCCACCAGATCTCGTTGCCGGCCTCGCCGGAGCCGCCGAGGAAGTTGCAGGCGGTCAGGTTCTGCACCCAGACGTTGTCGGCCTTCCAGACCATGATCCCGTTGAGCCCGAGCGTCCCCTTCTTAGCCTCAGGTCCGAAGTTCTGCACCGTAGCGGACTTGCCGCAACGGGGTGAGCCCGGCTTGGTGCCGTCGACGATCACCGTGTTCCGGTCCATCCCTCGCAGGTGGAGGCGCGGCGTCGTGATCAGGATGCCGGCGGGCGAGTCGGGCGCTCCCTTGGGAGCGCTGCTCGAGCTTGTCTTGTAGTCGCCGGGGGCGATCAGGATCCAGTCCCCGGGGTTGGCGGCGTTGACCGCCGCCTGGATCGACGTGAACTGGCCACGAATGCCGTGGTAGGTGCCGACCCGGAGCACGCGCGCGCCGGCGGCCGGCGCGGCGACCACCGACAGCGTCGCGACCAGCACGGCGACGAAGCCCGCCAGGGCCAGTTTGTGATGCTTGAGCATCCGTGCAGACCTCCTCAGTCTCTTTCGGCGGCGGTTCTCAGCAGCGGTGATAAACCGTTGCGTACCGGATAGTTTCGGCGCGCGATCGTACCCGGATCCGCTCGAGGAAGCGGACCCACACGTTGTGGTGGCCCTTCGCCCCGAGATCGACCCTCGCGACTGCTGTTGGCGCCGGCCGCGAACGCCGACGTGCTGCGCGGGTTACTCCGGATCGAGGTCGAACGCGATCCCGGCGATCTCGACCTCGTCGCCCGGCTCGAACCCTTCGGCCTCGAGCGCGCGGATCACACCGATCCCGCGGAGCCTCCGCTCGAGGTAAGCGAGCGCGTCGTCGTTGTCGAGGTCATAGCGGGCGACCAGCCGCTCGATCCCCTTGCCCGTGACTCGGTACGCGCGATCACCGACCTTCACGACCCGGTACGAGCGGTCCGCCGCCGGCCGGAACACGCGGTGCTCCGCGAGCTCGTCGCCGACCGGGGCGCCCGCACCGTCCGGCGCGGCCTCCGCCGTCTCCTCCGGTACCAGCCGTGTCAGCTCGCCGGCGAGCTGGGCGAGCCCGAGCCCTGTGGCTGACGAGGTCACGACCACCGGCGTCTCCGGACCCAGCCGCTCGGCCCAGGCAACCCGCGCTGTCTCTCGCGCCACCTCGTCGACCAGGTCCGCCTTGGACAGGGCGAGCACGCGCGGCAGCACCGACAGGCGTGGGTTGTGCAGCTCGAGCTCGCGCTCGACAGTCGCGTAATTCGCCTTCGGATCCGAGCCGTCGAGCGGGGCGAGGTCGAGCACATGCACGAGCACCCGGGTCCGCTCGATGTGGGCGAGGAAGTCGTGCCCGAGCCCCGCGCCGGCGCTGGCGCCCTCGATCAGGCCGGGGATGTCCGCGATCACCAGCTGGCGGTCGTCGGTCTCGAGCGTCCCGAGCGCCGGCTCGAGCGTGGTGAACGGGTAGTCGGCGACCTTGGGGTGGGCGCGGGTGAGGCGGCCGAGCAGCGACGACTTGCCGGCGTTGGGCAGTCCGACCAGCCCGACGTCGGCGAGCAGCTTCAGCTGCAGCGTGATCCACGTCTCCGAGCCCGGGAGCCCCTTTTCGGCGAACCGGGGCGTCTGGTGGGTGGGGCCGGCGAAGCGCTTGTTCCCGCGGCCTCCCGGGCCCCCTCGCGCCACCACCGCCCGTTGCCCGGGCCGCACCAGGTCGTGCACCGTGCCGTCGGCCTCGACGCGAGCCTCGGTCCCCGGGGGCACGTGGATCTCGAGCGTCTCTCCATCCTTGCCGTGGCGCAGGGACCCTTCCCCGTGTCCGCCGCGGCGCGCCTTGAAGTGCGACCTGCGCCGGAAGCTCTCGAGATCGCGCAGCGAGTCGTCGCACACGAGCACGACGTCGCCGCCGCGGCCGCCGTCCCCCCCGTTCGGCCCGCCCTTGGGCACGTGCGCCTCGCGGCGGAAGCTGAGGCAGCCGTCGCCGCCGCCACCGGCCTGGACGTGGATTCGCGCGCGGTCCTGCATGGAATCATCCTGGCATGTCCGATCCAGTCTTCCTGATCACCGGCGCCTCGAGTGGGATCGGCGCCGCCACCGCGCGCCAGGCGGCGCAGGCCGGCTACCGCGTCGTGCTCGCCGCGCGCTCGGCCGACCGGCTGCAGGAGCTCGCCGCCGAGCTGGGCGGCGAGGAGCGCGCGCTCGCGCTCGAGTGCGACGTCACCGAGTGGGACCAGCAGCAGGCGATGGTCCGGTCCACGCTCGACCGCTACGGCCGTCTCGACGTGGCGTTCGCGAACGCCGGCTTCGGCGCGGCGCGCGGGTTCCTCAACGAAACGCCCGAGTTCTGGCGCTCGATGGTGCTGACCAACGTGTACGGAGTGGCGCTGACGATCAGGGCCACGATCACACCGCTCAAGGAGGCCCGCGGACATCTGCTGCTCACCGGTTCGCTGGCGGGTCGGCGGGCGCTGCCGGGCTCGCTGTACTCCGCCACCAAATGGGCGGTGACCGCGATGGGCGAGGCCGCGCGGCTCGAGCTCAACGAGACCGGCGTGCGAGTGACGCTGATCGAGCCCGGGATGGTGGACACGCCGTTCTTCGACGACCCGGGCCAAGGCAGGCTCGAAGCCGATGACGTGGCGCGCACGGTGATGTTCGCGGTCTCACAGCCGCCGCACGTGGACGTCAACGAGATCCTGGTCAGGCCGACCGCGCAGTCGAACTGAGCCGCCCGATCACGTCGCCGGCCACCAGCACCGCCTGCTCCTCCAACTGAACCGTGCCGTAGCGCAGCACGTCGAATCCGGCCGCCCGCAGGGTGAGCTCGTTGCTCCGGTCGCGCTGGATCTGCGCCCACGAGCTGTGGTTGTCGCGTCCGTCGAGCTCGACCACCAACCTCTGCTTCCACCACACCGCGTCGACCAGGACGCCGGCGATCCGGACGTTGACATCGTCCGGGAGCGGGATCCCGTAGGACTCGCACAGCGGCAGGAATAGACGCTCGAGCGGGCTGCGGGTGGTGGCGAGCTTCGGTTCGTGGCGTTCGAGCGCCTTGCGGAGCTTGGTGCTCCCGGCACGACCGGTACCGGCAGTCACCTGGAGTGCGGAGATATCGAGCACCTGCAGGTAGTCCGCCACCGACAGCGCATACCGGACGCGTTCGAGCGGTGCCCGCGCGGCGAAGTCGAGCAGCGCTTGCTCGATCGTGGTCACCGGCAAGTCCTTGTGCCACACCCGGCCGCAGTTTCGCCGCCCGTACACCCGCACCCCGTGTAGCGACCGGCATCGCCGCGGCGTGCTCACCTCGATCGGCCAGGGCTGCCTGTCGATCAGGCCGCGCCACCACAGCGCGGTGGCGTGGCTGAGCATCGCGCCCGGGCCGGCGTACAGCACCGCGGCGGTCAGACCGGCCTCGACGCTCGGCGCTCGGTGCCCGACCGCGTATACGCGCGGATGCACGTGGTGGAGGTAGCCGTCGCTCACCCATCTCGCGACCACGACGCTCTCCACCCCGAGCGCCATGAGTTGCGCCCAGCTCACGCGCCCCGCCTGACGGTCGGCCAGCGCGAGGAGTTTGGCGCTGCGACTACGCATTTGTTAGCTGGAACGCCATCGGCCGAAGGATCCGCCGACCCATGTGACGAAACAAGACGCCAACCCGTGCCAAAACTGCTCACAGACTTCAAGAAGTTCCTGATGCGCGGCAACGTCGTCGACCTCGCGGTCGCGGTCGTGATCGGCACAGCGTTCACCGCCGTGGTCAAGGCCCTCGTCTCCGACCTCATCACGCCGATCGTCGCCGCGATCTTCGGCAAGCCGAGCTTCGAGAGTCTCGCGTTCACGATCAACGGCAGCCACTTCGCCTACGGCGACTTCCTCAACAACGTGCTCGCGTTCGTGACGATCGCGGCTGCCGTGTTCTTCCTGATCGTGGCGCCGATCAACGCGCTGATGGCGCGCCGGGCCAAGGAGGATCCGGACACCAAGGAGTGCCCGGAGTGCACGAGCGCGATCCCGGTCAAGGCCAAGCGCTGCCCCCTCTGCACCTCGCAGCTCGTTATGGCTGATTAGGGGCCGCGCTGGCGCGCGTCATCCATGGGGCCGTTCCGCCGGGCGTCCATGCCCGGCGGCGCCGGGCAACCGTTGCCGGCGCCTACGACTCCGAGTCGCCGGGAACGATCGAGATCACGCGACCGCGCCGGCCGCGCGTGAACTGCACGGTCCCGGCGTCCTGCGCGTAGATCGTGTCATCCTTCCCGATCCCGACGCCGTCGCCAGGCTTGAACTTCGTGCCGCGCTGGCGGACGATGATCTCGCCACCGGTGACGGCCTCGCCGGCGAACACCTTCACGCCGAGACGCTTCGCGTGGGAGTCGCGCCCGTTCCGCGAGGAGCCAAGTCCCTTCTTATGAGCCATCGTTCGCCTCCTCGGCAGGGGTGGGGTCGGCCGCGACGGGCGCCGGCTCGCGCGACGACCCGCGGCCGCCGTCCCGCGCGCTCGAAGACGCCAGCCCGAGTGAAGTCACCTCGATCCGGGTCAGATTCTGCCGGTGGCCGGTGCGCCGCTTGTAGCCGCGCTTGGGCTTGAACTTGACGACGCGGAGCTTCGGCCCGCGCTCGTGGGCGACCACGCGCGCCTCCACCGACACGCGCGACAAGTCGTCCCCGTCGACAACCTCGGCGCCGTCCACGAACAGCAGCGGCTGCAACGAGATCGACTCGCCGTCGGCCGCGGGCAGCCGCTCGACGAGCAGGGTCAAACCCTGCTCGACGCGGTATTGCTTGCCGCCCGTCTTGACTATCGCGTAGGTGCTCATTCGGATGACGAAGTGCTCGAGGCCGACTCGGCCTTAGCGCCGGAACGGCGTCGTCCGCCTCTGCGGCCACGACGCCGAGACTTCGATTCTAGTTCATCCCCCGAGCCATCCCCGTCGCGGTCGCCGTTCGACGACGCCGCCACCGACGCCGGCACGTCGAGCAGCGAGGCCACCGCCTCGGTCCGTCCAGCCTCCTCGATCCGCACCAGGTGCTTCTCGCCGACGTAGTCGCCGCCTCCGGTGATCGAGATTATGTAACCGTCGACCTTCGCCACCGCATCGCCGGGGCTGTACATGTGCGGCTCGACGATCTCAACGTGCACCTCCTCGCCGGCGCGGAACGGCACCGCGCGCTCGACGACGCGCTTCAGGTCGTCCTCGAGCACGACCGCGAAGTGATCGAGCGGCAGTCCCTCCGAGCCCTCGAAGTGGAACCACTTGCCGGTCTCCTCTTCGATCTGACGCAGCACGCGCGCGTCGTCGCGGGTGAACTCGCCGCTGACGCGCGGGTTCATCTGGATCAGCAGCGCCTCGTCCTTGGTCTCCTTGGCCAGGTCGCGCATGCGCCGCTCGAACTCGATCGCGAGCGTCTCCTCGGACTTGATCACCCCGTCGCCGTGGCATGTCGGGCACGGGCGGGTCATGATCTCGCGCACGCCGTCGGTCACGTTCTGGCGGGTCATCTCGACCAGCCCGAGCGGCGAGATCTCGACCACGAACGTCTTCGTGCGGTCCTCGTCCAACGCGCCCCGCAGCACCTTCAGCACCGCGTCGCGGTTTCGCGCCCGCGCCATGTCGATGAAGTCGATCACGATGATCCCGCCGATGTCGCGCAGCCGCAGCTGGCGCACGACCTCGTCGGCGGCCTCGAGGTTCGTCTTCGTAATCGTGTCCTCGAGCCGCGCCGACTTGCCCCGCCCCACGAACGAACCGGAGTTGACGTCGATCACGGTCAGTGCCTCGGCGTAGTCGATCATCAGGTAACCGCCGCTGGCCAGATCGACCCGGCGGGACATCGTCGAGTCGAGCACTTCCTCGACCCCGAACGCCTCGAACAGCGGCTGGTCCTCCTCCCACAGCTCGACGTGGTCGACGAGCTCGGGCGCGGTGCGCGAGAAGAACGACACCAGCCGGTGGTGCTGCTTGGGATCGTCGACGATCGCCCGCTCGAATGCCGAGGAGAAGATGTCGCGCACGACCCGCACGGACAGGTCGGCCTCCTGGAAGACGAGCGCCGGCGCCGGCGTCTCGGCGACGCGCTTCTGCAACACCTCGTTCAGCTTGAACAGATACAGCAGCTCGCGCTCCAAATCGGCCCGCATCGCCCCCTGGGCGGCGGTCCGGACGATCGCGCCGGCGCCCTTCAGATCGAGCTTCGCGGCCTCCTTGCGCAGCCGCTCACGCTCGCCGTCGTCGAGCCGGCGCGACACGCCGACGCCCTCGCCGTATGGCGCGTACACCATGTAGCGGCCGGCGATCGTGAGGTCCATGCTCAGGCGGGCACCCTTGGTCTTCAAGGGGTCCTTGACGACCTGGACGACGATCTCCTGGCCGGGCTTCAGCATGTCCGTGATCTGGCGGTGGTCGCGTCCGGTGCCACGGCCCCGGCGGGGCGCCTCGACCCCCGGCAGCACGATCTCGTCGACGTGCAGGAACCCGTTCTTCTCGAGGCCAATGTCGACGAACGCCGCCTCGAGGCCGCCGAGCACGTTGTCGACGCGTCCCTTGTAGATGTTCCCGACGATCGAGCGCGCGCCGCGGCGCTCGAGGTACAGCTCGGCTACGTGATAGCCGGCGGCCGGCTTGGACGTCTTGCGGCGCCGGCGGGTGGCGCCGGATTTCGGTGCGCTCTTACGAGCGGGTACGGATCCGGCCGCCTCGAGCAGCGCGACCCGGGTCTCGCCCCGGTCGACGCTGACCAACACTTGCTTCTTCAATGCTCATTCAGTCCTTTGTGAAAGTTTGAGTACGTTCGCGGAGGCAGCGCGAGCTTTGAGAGCTCGATCCTCCGGTCGAACACGTGCCGCGCGCGGGGTGGGTGGGAACCCATTCCCGGGGCAGCGGTCATGACGAAACCAATCCTCGGGTCTTCGTCGCGGCAGTCATGCGTGCCTGCACACATATTGACTGTAGAAGGCCGATCGCGATGAACGTCACGAGCACAGAGGAGCCGCCGTAGCTCAGCAACGGCAGGGGGACTCCGGTGATCGGCATGATGCCGATCGTCATGCCCGTGTTGACGAACACCTGAAACATCAGCATGGCCAGGACGCCGCCCGCGATCAGCGTCCCGTACAGGTTCTTCGACATCGTGAGGATCCTGAGCGCCCGCCAGATCATCAATGCGTACAGCGACAGCACGACGGCAGCGCCGACGAAGCCGTACGTCTCGCCGACCACGGCGAAGATGAAATCGGTGCTCGGTGCGGGCAGGAAGTGCAGGTTCACCTGCGACGCGCCCGCGGTACCCAGTCCGGTCTTCCCGCCGGATCCGATCGCGGTCAATGACTCCGTGATGTTGTACGTCTGGTTGCGGGGATCGTGGGAGGGATGCAGAAAGCCCGTCAGGCGCTGCATCTGATAAGTCTTGAGGAGGTGGTGGCCGGTCGCCGGCGCTACCACGAGCACGATCACGATCGCCGCCACGAACAGCACCACCAGGCCGGTGAGCTGCTTCCACGAGGTGCCGGCGAAGAACAGGATCGCGAACCCCGCCGCGACGTAGACGAGCGCCGTGCCGAGGTCCGGCTGCGGGATCACGATCATCGCCGGGATCAGCGCGAGCAGCATGATCCGTGCCGTCGTGCGCCGTTCGTGGAGCCGCCGCGAGCGGTCGACCGCGAACGCGGACACGGCCGCGATCAGCAGCACCTTTCCGAACTCGGACGACTGCAGCTGGAAGAACGGCAGCGGGATCCACCGCGCCGCGCCCTGGACGTGCGGCATCCCGAGCACGACCACGTTGAGCGCGATCATCAGGCCGTACAGGCCGTACTTGTACTCGCGCAGCCGCGAGTAGTCGAAGTGCGCCAACGCCAGCGCGATCGCCAGGCCGATCCCAAAGTAGATCGCCTGGCGCTCGGCGAAGTACATGTGATTCGCCGGGTCGAGCGACGGGCCCTCGCCCTTCAACATGATGAAAGAGCACGCGGCCAGCCCGAGCGCCGCCAGCAGCAGCAGCGGATCCATCCGCAGCCACACCCGCGGGCGGGGGGCCGCCGCCACCTCGTCGGCCGGCCGGATCGACTGGGCGCCCACCGCGCTCACAACGTCTGCGAGTTCCCGGGCGTGTACTGGCCCTTGTTGCCGAAGAACCACTGCGAGAGGATCTGGCGCGCCACCGGCGCCGCGCCGACCGCGCCGAACCCGCCCTGTTCGACGGTCACGACGACCACGATCGGCTTGCTCGTCGCGCTCGGCGGAACGAAGCAGGCGTACCAGGCGTAGTCCTGCTGGCCGTTGTACTGCGCCGTGCCGGTCTTGCCGTACACCTGCTCGGGGAAGTTGCCGAACACGTCGGCCGATGTTCCGCCCGGCTGCGAGGCTGCCTCGCGCAGGCCGGTGAGGATCGTGTTGCGGTACAGCGGATCGAGGTTGAGGTGTCGCTTGGGGGCGGGGTTGAACGAGCGGAGGATGACCCCGTTCGCGGTCTGCACGTCGAGCCCCAGGTGCGGGGTGACGACCGTCCCGTCGTTCGCCAGTGCCGAGTACGCCACCGCGAGCTGGAGCGGCGTGACCTGCACGTCACCCTGGCCGACGGCCAGGTTTTCGTTGTCGCCCGCCGACCACGGCCGGTCGGTCCCGTCGGCGAGCCCGCAGCCGCCCGGCGGATGCTTCTGGCTCCGGTGCCAGCCCTCGAGCTTGCGCGGCCCGGTGGTGACGCCATTGGTGTACTTGAATGGGCCGGTGGCGTCGTCGCACTCGGCCTCGAGCTCGTTGCGCTGCGAACGCCAATCGGCGTCCGGCAGGGTTCCCGCGCTCTCGTCGGGGAGATCGATCCCGCTCTTCTGCCCGATCCCGTACTGGCGCGCCCAGTTCTGGAGCGGGCCGCCGTTCGGGGCGGGCGAGTTGGTCAGCACGCCCAAGTTGTAGAAGAAGTCGTCGGAGGAGACCTTGATCGCGTTCACGAGGTCGAGCGAGCCGTCGACCGCATTGCCGGCGTTGTGCCGGCACTGGCCGCTGAAGCAGTACTGGCCGGTGTCGTCGAAAACGCTTCCGACGCCCCATGCACCGCTCTCGAGCGCCGCGGTGGCGGTGATCGGCTTGAACGTGGAGCCGGTCGGGCCCGCGCTCTGGTAGGCGCGGTTGACCTGCGGGTCGCCCGAGTTGGGGCCGAACAGCGCATCGTAGGTCGAGGTCGGCACCGGCTTGGTAAACACGTTCGCGTCATACGTGGGCAGCGAGCCCATCGCGTAGATCTTGCCGTTGTCCGGGTTCATGGCCACGAACGCGCCGCCATTGGCTGGATAGTTGTTGTCGATCGACTGTTGGAGCGCCTGCTGGCCGACTTTCTGAAGGTTCACGTTCAGCGACAGCTTGAGGTTGTCGCCCGCCTGCGGAGCGGTCTGCGACTGCACGCCGATGAAGTTGCCGAACGCGTCGACCTTGACCTTCTCGGCGCCGTCGACCCCGCGCAGGTAGCGGTCATACGACGCCTCCAGGCCGGACTGACCGACCGAGTCGTTCTCGTTGACGCCCTTGTAGAACGGATCGAGTGTCTCGGGGCCGGTGATCCGGCTGACGAGTCCGAGCGCCTGGGAGGCGAGGTCGTCGAACGGGTACGTCCGCTGGTAGATCTGCTGGACGGTCACGCCCGGGAACGAGGACTGGCGCTCGGAGATGTACCAGAGCTGCTGGCTGTTGATGTCGCTGGCGACGGTGGCCTCGCCGTAGGACAGCTGCACGTATCCCTGCGCGACACGGCAGGCGATCACGGACATGTGGAGCATCCCGTGGCCGTTCACCGGACACGGCTGCCGCTTTGACGGCAGCCCGAGCACGCCGGCCAGGCGGTCGTACAGCAGGGCATCCGGCCGGGGCGGGTGCGCGAGGTTCTGATCGGTAACCGGGACCGGCAGGCTGGGTGGCGAGATCTCGACGGCGTAGGCGCGGCGACTCGAGGCCAGGATCTGGCCGCTCGAGTCGAGGATCTCGCCTCGCGGCGCCGGGACATTGACGTCGCGGACGAAGTTCACGCTGGCCGCGTGCGCGTACTGATTAGTCGAGAGCACCTGCAGGAACCACAGGCGGAAAAACAGGATCGCGAAGATCGCGAGCGCGAACGTCCCGATCATCGCCACCCGCAGCGCGAGCTGCGGGTTCATCGTCGGCCGCTCTTCCTGCTTGACGAACCGCAGCTGCTTGTCTTCGGGAAGCGGGCTCATCGCGACTGCGGGCGGGGAATCGAGCCGCGGCGGGCTGCGCCTTGCTGGAGCGGGCTGAGGCCGCCGGTCGTGTATGCGCGCCGGCGCCGGCGCCGCGGATCCTCGGGCAGCACCGGCCGGACGATCCGGCGCACGAGCGCGTAGACAGGAAGCGCCAGCAGCGTGTCGACCAGCACCACGATGAAGATCTGCTGGAGCAGCAGCAGACTGACGGGCGCGTCGACGCCGAGCAGGAACTGGATCACCGCCATGCCGAGCCCGGCGAAGGCCGCGGCCACGGCGCCGGCGGCGAGCGGCACGAGCTCGTGCGAGGGGTCGCGAAGCTCGTGCAGGCGACCGGACCAGTAGCCGATCACGATGTACAGGAGCGAGGTCACGCCCAGCGTCTGGACGAGCACGAGGTCGATCAGCAGGCCGGTCGCGAACCCGAACACCGCCCCGGTGAGCGAGCCGCACAACAGGCCGACCGACATCACTACGAGCGGGGTCAGGTCAGCGCTCACCCCGAAGATCGACACCTGAGAGACCGCCGATTCCTGGATCACCACGGCGAAGAAGCCGAGCAGGACGAGACGGAGGGGGAGCTTGACCGCGTTGCTCACGGTCACGGCACCTGCGCGCGCTCGGTGCCGGGCGAAGGACGGGTGAGGATCTGAACGACGTCGACGCCGCGCAGGTCGGCCTGCGGCGAGACCTGGATCGTCCCGTTGTTGAGCAGCTGGTTCTCGTCGACGGGGAGCACGTTGCCGATCGGGATGTTCGCCGGGAAGTACGACTCGAGCGGGCCCGATTTGAATCCGGCGGTGACGACCAGCTGGCCCTGCTGCGGGCCGTTCTGGAGCTGTCCCGGGTTCGGGGGCTGAAGATATTGGAGGACGAGCTCGTCCGGGTTCCCCACCGCCGGCACCAGCTCGCCGGTGTCGCCGTTGGCGTCGAGCACGCGCGCGGTCACCGACAGCGTGTGGTCGGTGATCAGCGTGACGAACGAGACCGTCGCCGACACCTCCGTGACCTCGCCGACGAGCGCGCCGTCCCCGACGACGGGATCGTGTAGGGCGACGCCGTCGTCGGTGCCCTTGTCGACGCTGATCGTCTGGTACCAGAGCGTCGGATCGCGCAGGATCACCTGCCCGGTGACCGGGTGGTACGAGCTCAGGTCGAGGCTGTTGTCGAGGTGGAGCTCGGCTGCGAGCTGCGTATTGAGAAGCTTGGCGCCCTTGGCCTGGGCGAGCTCGTTGTTCAGCCGCGCCACCGTCTGCTGTAGCTGCTTGACCTGGCTCTTGGCGTGGAACGTGCTCGAGAACCAGCCCGCGACCGACCGGACCGGCGCCAGGACCTTGCTCGCGCCGTCCTCGACCGGCGAGAGCACCTCGACCACGCCGCGCTGGACGTTGTGCAGCGGGCTGTTCGGCGTCTCGCCGAAGTAGGCCGTGAGCAGGATCAGGGAGACGGCGACGAGCAGCGCGAGAACCGCCCGCCGTCGCCGAACTTGCTTGTTATCCACGGATTTCGTGTCTCCAAGATCTTGCCTGGCGCCACGTCAGCACTCCGTCCAACCTAGTACCGACGGCGCCGGTTGCGTGAATTCTTGCTCGAACGGTGGATCGCTTCGAATTCCTCCAACGACCTCCCCGAGCCAACCGCGACGCACGTCAACGGCGACTCGGCCAGATGCGCGGGCATCTGCGTCTCGTGACGCAGGCGCTCATCGAGCCCCTGTAGCAGCGAGCCACCTCCGGCCAGCATGATGCCACGATCCATGATGTCGGAGGCGAGCTCGGGCGGGGTGCGGTCGAGCGTCTCCTTGACCGCGTCGATGATCTGGACGACGGGCTCCTCGAGCGCGCCCCGGATCTCCTCGCTGGTAAGGACCACGGTCTTGGGCAGCCCCGACACCATGTCCCGGCCGCGAATCTCCGCCTGGACCTCTTCTCCGAGCGGGTACGCCGAGCCGATCTCGAGCTTGACCTCCTCGGCCGTCTGCTGCCCGATCAGCAGCTTGTACTCCCGCTTGACGTAATTCATGATCGATTCGTCGAGCTCGTCGCCACCGACCCGGATCGACTGCGAGACGACGATCCCGCCGAGCGAGATCACCGCCACCTCGCTGGTGCCGCCGCCGATGTCGACGACCATCGAGCCGGTCGGCTCGCCGACCGGCAACCCGGCGCCGATCGCCGCCGCCATCGGCTCCTCGATCAGATAGGCCTGACGCGCGCCCGCCGACAGACACGCCTCCTCCACGGCCCTCTTCTCGACACCGGTCACCCCGGATGGGACGCACACCACGACCCGCGGATGCGCCCAGCGGTTCTGGTGGACCTTCTGGATGAAGTGGCGAAGCATCTCCTCGGTGACCTCGAAGTCCGCGATCACGCCGTCCTTGAGCGGCCGGATCGCCTGGATCGTCCCCGGCGTCCTGCCGAGCATCCGCTTGGCCTCGATCCCCACCGCGTGGACCTCCCCGGTGCGGGAGTCAACCGCGACCACGCTCGGCTCGGACAGCACGATGCCCCGCCCGCGCACGTACACGAGCGTGTTCGCGGTGCCCAGATCGACCGCCATGTCGCGACCGCCGAAACCGGTCAGGTACGTAAAAAAGCCCATAGGTAAGCCGGGTAGGAGTGAGCAGCGGACGGGGTGCTGAGTGCCGGAGGCCACGCCACGCTGCCAGCGCCGTCCGACTCCGATTGTACGGGCTCGTCCCGCGGGAGGCTGGTCCCAGGCATGTGTTTCGCCCGCTCAGCGCGGGTTGCGGGGAGCCGGGTCACCCGCTGAGCAGCCCGGGGGCCAGCTCCAGCAGCGTCGTCACGGGCAGTCCGACCACGTTCAGGAAGTCGCCTTCGATCGCCGCCACGAGCGCCGCGCCGCGCCCCTGGATCGCGTACGCCCCCGCCCGCTCGCGCCATTCGCCGCTGGCCACATACCAGTCGATCAGGGTCGCGTCCAGCGCCCGGAACTCCACCGTGGTGCTCGCGGCCGCCGTCCGAGCGGAGCCGTCGGCGATCAAGCAGATTCCGCTCACGACGGTGTGGCGACGCCCCGAGAGCGCGCTCAGCATCGTGCGCGCCTGCGCCTCGTCCGCAGGCTTGCCGTATACCCGAGCCCCAAGACTGACCAGCGTGTCTACGCCGAGGATCCAGTCTCCCGGCATCCTCCCCGCCACGGCGGAGGCCTTCCGGAACGCGTTCTCGAGCGCGACCTCGTGCGGCGGGCCCGCCTCGAGCTCCTCCACGTCCGGCACCTCGACCGTGAACTCGACGCCGATCTGATCGAGGATCGCCCGCCGCTGGGGCGAGCGCGAGGCGAGCACCAAGCGGCTCACGTGACCGCGACGAAAGGCCCGAGCTCAGCCGAGCTCCGGGAAGAACAGGGCCACCTCGCGCGCCGCGGACTCCGGCGAATCCGACCCGTGAACCATGTTCTGGCCCACCTCGATCGCGAAGTCACCGCGGATCGAGCCGGTCGTCGCCTTGAGCGGATCGGTGGCGCCGATCACCTGGCGCGCCGCCACCACTGCCTGCTCGCCCTCGAGCACCATCGCCACGAGCGGCCCGGATGTGATGAACGTCACAAGCTCCTCGTAGAAGCCCTTCCCCTCGTGCTCGGCGTAGTGCTCCGCCGCGGCGTCGCGGCTCATCGTCAGCAGGTTCATCGCGACGAGCCGGAGCCCCTTGCGCTCGAAGCGCGCGATGATCTCGCCCGAGAGGTTTCGGGCAAAGGCGTCGGGCTTGATCAAGATCAGCGTTCGCTCCATGGGTCTCCTTGTGGCGGCGCGAGCGGCGCCGGTGGGGGTGCTCCGAGGGGCGGAGACTCTAGAGGGAAAGGCCCGCGCGGCGGCGTGAGCGCGGTCCGCTCGCCGTTCGCTGCGCAGGTGCGTGTCCCACTCGGGTGCCTCGCGTCCGATACGGCAGCCGAACGACCCAGACGGGCAGCGCGGGCCCGATGCGGGCACGTACCGGAGCTGGTTAGCTGCTCGACGGGCCGCCGCGCTCGGCCGGCGCCGGCGTCGGAGTCGGAGTCGGGGCGGCGCTGCGCTCGGCGCGCACGGTCGCTCCGGCCACCGGCTGCTCGGCTGTGCCCTCGCGACGCCGGCGGGTGCGGCGAGGCTGCGGAGCGGCGCCCGCCACCTCGGCCTCGCAGAACGGGCAGATCTTCCACATCGGGTCGAGCGGTTTGCCGCACGCGGCGCACGGATCCTTCAGCTTGCGCATGCAGTTGGGGCAACGCAGGAAGTCCTTCTCGACCTCGTAGTCGCAGTACGGGCAGACCTGGTAGCCGAGCTCCGCCAGCCGCGCCTCGGCGGCCTGGATCTCGAGCTCGCGTTCGCGCACGTCGTCGAGGTACTCGGGGGGCCTGACGATCATGTAGACGATCGTCCCGACGAACGGGAACAGCGATGCCGCGGTCGCGCAGCCGACCAGCAGCGAGTCGGCGATCCGGCGCCGAGCGTCCGCGTACGTCCAGTAGATGAGCGCCAGCCACACCACCACCAGGAACAGGATGATGAGCTCGACGACAGCACTGATCGTGCCGTTCTTGATGCCAAAGACCGTCAGGAAGGGCATTAAGCGTGCGAGTTTAGTGGTCGATGGCGTTGGAGCGTCGGGGCGGCCGTACGTCTTGTGTGTGGATCCTCATACAAGACGTGCGCGGTCCACACGATTTCGGCCTATCAGAGATATGTCCTGCCAAACAGGTAACCGATTCCGAAGAACACGAGGATCACGAGCGCGACGACCACGGCGACCAGCGCGACCATCGCCAGGAACCTCGGCTGCCTCTCCTCCTCGTCGTCCATGGTATCGGCCGCCTCATTCACAGCATCGAGGCGCGGCCGGCGCCCTCCGGGCGTAGCAGGTCGGCAACCAGATAGATCGAGCCGGTGGCCACGACCAGGCCGCCGGGGCCGGCCAGGTCGCGGGCGCGCTCGAGCGCGGCGCGAGGGTCGCGGATGACCTCGGACGGCGGTCCGCCCAGCTGGCCGGCGAGCGACTGGAGGGTCGGCGGCGGCAGCGCCCGAGGGTTTTGGCTCGCGGTCAGGACCAGCGCGTCGCACATCGGCAACAGGCCGGCGAGCATCGCCGCCGCATCCTTGTCGTCGAGCACCGAGATGACCGCGACGACGCGATCGTGGCCGGCGGCCCATGGCTCGGCCAGCGCCTCGGCGAGCGCGAAGATTCCGTCGGGGTTGTGGGCGCCGTCGAGCAGCGTGAGCGGCTCCTCGTCGATCACCTGAAGACGGCCCGGCACGAGGATCTCCGCCGCGGCGGTGGCGACCGCGGCTGGGTCGAGCTTCCCGAGGTACGCCTCCGCCGCGGCCCGCGCCAGTGCGAAGTTGCGCCGCTGATACGGGCCCAGCGCGGTCAGCGGCACGCCCGGGTCCGGGCCTGCGTGAACGATCGTCGCTTCGCGCTCCGCGGCGACGCGCTCAGCCACCGCCTCGGCATCGGGATGCAGGCCGTTCCCCAGGATCAGCGTCGCGTGAGGTTGCACGACGTCGAGCTTCTCGGTGGCGATCGCGGTGATCGTCGGCCCGAGCCACCGGGTGTGCTCGAGGCCGACGCTGGTCAGCACCTGCACGCGCGACGGGATCACGTTGGTCGCGTCGTAGCGGCCGCCGAGCCCCGCCTCGATAACCGCCACCTCGACCCCCTTGCGGGCCAGCTCGGAGTAGGCGGCCGCGGTCAGGAGCTCGAACTGGGTCACCCGGTCGTCGCCGACGAGCGAACGGTCGACGAGCTCGGCGGCGTGCGCCGCCCGCTGGATCGCGGCGGCGAACTCGCTCGGCTCCAGATCGGCGTCGTCGATCCTGATCCGCTCGGCGAACGAGACCAGGTGCGGAGACAGGTACGCGCCGGTGCGCAAGCCGTGCCTGCGCAGGATCGCCGCGGCCATCCGCACGGTCGAGGACTTGCCGTTGGTGCCGACCACGTGAATCGACTCGAAGCTCTGGTGCGGGTTCCCGAGCGCGGTCATCAGGCGCCGCATGCGGTCCAGCCCGAACCGCATCCCGAACAGCTCGCGGGAGAGGATGTACCGCTCGGCGTCTTCCGGAGTCATTGCCATGAGGCACCCCCCGAGATCGCCCCCAGGGCGATCTCGCAAGCGAATGACGAAGTCATTCGCCTCGCCCCCAGGGCGATCTCGCAAGCGAATCGCCGCAGGCGATTCGCCAATGACGAAGTCATTCGCCGAGCTCCTCGCGCAGCCGGACCAGCTTGTCGCGTTCGGCCTGGACGACGTCCGCCGGCGCCTTGTCGACGAATCCCCGGTTGGCGAGCTTGCGCTCGGCGCGCTCGATCTCGGCCTCGACCTTGGCCCGTCGGGCGGCGAGCCGGCGCTGGGCCCCCTCCAGGTCGACGTCCTCGCTGGGCAGAATCTCCACCGCCCCGCCAGGAACCGGCACGGTCGCGACGGGCTCGGCTCCGTCCGACGTGAACGCCATCCGCGCGAGCCGGGCCAGGTGCTCCCCCGTCTCCTCGTAGCCCTCGGCGGCCAGGCGTGCCGGCACGGTCGCCGCGGCTCGCACCCCGGCGAAGTCGCGCCAGCCGCGCAGCGCCTGCACCGCCTCGATCACGCGCGCGACGCTCTCTTCGGCCGCCTCGTCTCGAACCGCGTCCTCGGAGAGCACGCCGCCGGCGGCGAGTAGCCCCTCGGCGCCTGGGATGTAGCGATAGATCTCCTCGGTGACGAACGGAATCATCGGGTGGGCGATCGCGAGGGTCTGCGTCAACACGTGCAGCAGCGTGGCGTGAAGATCGGCCCCGCCCACCCCGCCGGCGCGCAGGCGTGGCTTGATCAGCTCGAGGTACCAGTCGCACAGTTCGCCGTAGACGAAGTCGTACAGACGGAGCGCCGCATGGGCGAACGCGTAGCGCTTGGTTTCGTCAGCGATCGCCGCCCGGGCGCGATCCAGTCGCGTGAGGATCCATCGGTCCTCGACTGTCGTCGGCCTCGGCTCCGCCCGCGCGTCCGAGCTCACGCTGAGCAGGATCAGCCGCGCGGCGTTCCAGAGCTTGTTGGTGAGCTGGAGACCCTGGGCCAGCTTGTCCTCGCTGAAGCGGACGTCCTGAGCGGAGGACATCGCGTACAGGCCCCAGCGCACCGCGTCGGCGCCATAGGCCGGGAAGTCGCCTCCGCTCTCGAACACCGGCGGCCGGGGACCCCCGTTGATCAGGTCGATCGGGTCGACCCCGGTGCCGAGCGACTTGGACATCCGCCGCCCGTCGGGGGCCTGGATGATCGAGTGCACGTAGACGTCCTCGAACGGGATCTGCCCGGTGAACTCGATCCCCAGCATGATCATCCGCGCGACCCAGAGGAAGATGATGTCGCGGGCCGTGCACAGCGCGTCGGTCGGGTAGAAGGCGCGCAGCGACGGCGTGTCCTCGGGCCAGCCGAGCGCCGCGAACGGGAACAGCCCGGAGCTGAACCACGTGTCGAGCACGTCGGGGTCGCGCTCCCAGCCCTCGCCCTCGGGCGGCGTCTCGCCGACGTAGCGCTCCTGGGTGGGCGGGATTCCTCTATACCACACCGGGATCTGATGGCCCCACCACAGCTGGCGGGAGATGACCCACGGTCGGATGTTCTCCATCCAGTTCATGTACACCCGCGTGTAGCTCTCGGGCCAGAACCGGACCCGGCCGCTGTTCACGACCTCGATCGCGGGCTTGACGAGCTCGTCCATCCGCATGAACCACTGCAGCGAGATCAGCGGCTCGATCCGCTCCCCCGACCGCTGCGAGTAGGGCACTTCGTGGACGTAATCCTCGGTCCGCGCGATCAGGTCCTCGCGCCGCAGCTCGGCGACGACCTCGCGCCGGGCCTCCTCGACGGTCATGCCGACGAACCGCTCGGGCGCCTCGGCGGTGACCCGCCCGTCCTCCCCGATCACGCTGATCTGCTGAAGGCCGTGGCGCCGGCCGATCTCGAAGTCATTGGGGTCGTGGCCCGGGGTGATCTTCAGCGCGCCGGTACCAAAGTCGGGCTTGACGTAGTCGTCGGCGATGATCTTCAGCTTGCGCCCGACGAGCGGGAGGATCGCCTTCTCGCCGACGAGGCGCCGGTAACGGTCGTCGTCGGGATGGACCGCGATCGCGGTGTCGGCGAGCATCGTCTCCGGGCGGACGGTGGCGACTGTGACCGCGCCCGATCCCGAGGCCAGCGGGTAGTCGATGTAGTAGAGCGTGTCCTCCACCTCGCGGTCCTCGACCTCGAGGTCCGAGATTGCCGACAAGCTTCCCGGATCCCAGTTGACCATGTACCGGTCCCGGTAGATGTAGCCCTTCTCGTACAGGGCGACGAACACGTGCTGGACGGCGCGGGCGTAGCGGTCGTCGAGCGTGAACCGCTCGTCGTCGTAGTCGAGCGAGGCGCCGAGGCGCTTGAGCTGCTCGATGATCTGGCCGCCGTAATCCTCCCGCCAGCGCCACACGCGCTCGACGAACGCCTCCCGGCCGAGCTGCTCGCGGCTCGTGCCCTCGGCGAGCAGGACCCTTTCCACCTGCGTCTGGGTCGCGATGCCGGCGTGGTCGGTCCCGAGGATCCACTTGGTCCGCTTGCCGCGCATCCGGTTGAAGCGGATCAGGCAGTCCTGGATCGAGTTGTTGAGCGCGTGGCCCATGTGCAGGACGCCGGTGACGTTCGGCAGCGGGATCGCGATCGAGTAGTTGTCGGCGGGATCGCCCGCGGGCTCGGGGTGGAACAGGCCGCTCTCGAGCCACGCCTGCGCGATCCGCGGCTCGACCTCGGACGGGTCGTAGCGGGTCTTGGCTTCGAGGTCGGAGCGGTCGGTCATCGACGGCTCAGTCTAGGAAACGAAAGCTGTCCGGACGGGGCACATGGCGGTCGCGGCGACGGCACGCTCGGCATCCGTGCCTCGCCCGACGTGCTTGCCGCGCCACATCCGACGGACGCCGGGCGAAGCCCGGCCCCAGAGAACGCTAGGCCGCTTCTTCCTCCGGGGTCGCGACGGTCACGAGCGTCGGGGAGATTCCCTTGTCGATCGTGTCGCGGGTTACTACACACTTGCGGACGTCCCGGCGGGAGGGGAGCTCGAACTGGACCTCGAGCAGGACTTCCTCGATGATCGACCGCAGGCCGCGGGCGCCGGTCTCGCGCTCGAGCGCCTTGTCGGCGATCGAGTGCAGCGCCTCCTCGGCGAACACCAGCTCGATCCCGTCGAACTGGAAGAACCGCTGGAACTGCTTGACGAGCGCGTTGCGCGGCTCGGTCAGGATCTGCATCAGCTCGTCGCGAGAGAGCTGGTGGATCGCCGACATCACCGGCAGACGTCCGATGAACTCCGGGATCAGCCCGTACTGGATCAGGTCCTCGGGGAGGCAATGCTCGAAGATCTCGCCGGTGTCGCGCTGGTCCTTGGACTGGATCGCCGCGCCGAAGCCGACGCCCTGGTGGCCGATCCGGCGCTCGATCACCTTGTCGAGGTTTGCGAACGCGCCGCCGCAGATGAACAGGACATTGGTCGTGTCGATCGACAGGAACTCCTGGTGGGGATGCTTGCGCCCGCCCTGGGGCGGCACCGACGCGGTCGTCCCCTCGAGGATCTTCAGCAGCGCCTGCTGGACGCCCTCGCCGGACACGTCGCGCGTGATCGACGGGTTGTCGGCCTTGCGCGCGATCTTGTCGACCTCGTCGATGTAGATGATCCCGGTCTCGGCCTTCTTGACGTCGTAGTCGGCGGCCTGGATCAGCTTCAGGAGGATGTTCTCGACGTCCTCGCCCACGTACCCGGCCTCGGTCAGCGCGGTGGCGTCGGCGATCGCGAACGGTACGTTGAGGATCTTGGCCAGCGTCTGTGCGAGCAGCGTCTTGCCGCATCCGGTCGGGCCCAGCAGCAGGATGTTCGACTTCTGCAGCTCGATGTCATTCTCATCGGACTGCATCATCTGGACGCGCTTGTAGTGGTTGTAGACGGCCACCGACAGGCTGCGCTTGGCCTGCTCCTGCCCTACGACGTACTCGTTCAGGACGTCGTAGATCTCCCGCGGCTTGGGGAGGTTCTCGATGTCGAAGCTCGGCGGAGCGGTCAGCTCCTCATCGATGATCTCGTTGCAGAGATCGATGCACTCGTCGCAGATGTACACGCCGGGCCCAGCGATCAGCTTCTTGACCTGCCTCTGGGACTTGCCGCAGAAGCTGCAAAGCAGCTGTTCGTTGGAATCGGTCGGACGTGCCATGTGATGCCCTCTCCCGGAGTCGCCTCGCGCGCCTTATCCCGAGCCCTAAGGGTAGCCCCTTAGTGCTGGGAGATGACGCGGTCGATGATTCCGTAGTCCTTGGCCTCCTCAGAGCTCATGAAGTAATCACGTTCGGTATCCGACCGAACTTTCTCAAGGCTCTGCCCGGTGTGGTGGGCGATGATCTCATCGAGCCGCCGCCGGACGTCGATGATCTCCTTCGCATGGATCTCGATATCGGTGGCCTGGCCCTGGAACGCGGAGGAGACCTGGTGGATCAGGATCTTGGCGTTCGGCAGCGCCATTCGCTTGCCGTTGGCTCCTCCGGCCAGCAGCAGCGCGCCCATCGACATCGCGATCCCGACGCAGATCGTCTGCACGTCGGGCTTGATGAACTGCATCGTGTCGTAGATCGCCAGCCCGGCATAGACCGAGCCCCCGGGCGAGTTGACGTAGATCGAGATGTCCTTGTCCGGATCCTCTGATTCCAAGTGGAGGAGCTGCGCGACGATCAGGTTCGCGATCTGATCGTCCACCGGCGTCCCCAGGAAGATGATCCGCTCGTTGAGCAGACGGCTGTAGATGTCGAATGCGCGCTCTCCACGAGAGGTCTGTTCGACAACCATCGGTACGAGTGGGCTCATCGTCCTCGCTTCTTTCGCTTCCTCGGCCGGAATCCTGCCGACTGTAGCAATCGCCTAGACCCTGCTGTGAGGGGTGGACCTGCCCGGGCCGTTTCGATCCCGGTCTTGCACAGGGTTAGCTGCCGGGAGTCCAGAGCTGTCCGGAGGGTGGGCGGGTTCCTGTGTCACCCGCCGCCTCCTTGCCCGGCGTCCAGATCTTCTGGCGGGCCTTGGCCTGCTCGACGCTGATCGGCTTCGCCTCGGCCACCAGCAGCTCGATCGCCTGGCGCGTCGCGACCTCGCGCCGCGCCCGGTCGAGACGGCCGCTGGACTGAAGCTGCTCGAACAGCTTCTCCGCGGTCGTCCCCTGCCGTTCCGCCGATGGCTCGAGCGCCTCGGTGACCTGCTCGTCGGTCGGCTCGATCCCCTCGGCGTCGACGATCGCCGTCAGCACTGCCTCCCGCTTGAGTGCAGCCGCGGCCTCAGGCTCGGCCTCGTGCGCGAGCGCCTCCTCGTCCCGCCCGGTGATCCGCAGGTACGCCTCCTTCGAGACGCCCTGGCGAGCCAGCACTGCGAACGTGTCCTCGAGCAGCTCGTGCGCGCGGGCATGGATCAGCCTGTCGGGCACCTCGACCTCGGCCTCGGCCACCGCCGCCTCGACCACCGCATCCTCGTACTCGCGTTCGAGTGCGCGCGCGTCGACCTTCTGGAGGCGCTCGCCGATGTCCTCGCGCAGCTCCGCGAGCGTGTCGAAGCCGGCGGCCTCGGACGCGAAGTCGTCGTCGGGCTCGGGCAGGTTCTTGGCCTTGACCTCGTTGACCGTGACCGCGAACTGCGCCTCCTTGCCCGCCAGCTCCGGAGCCGGATAGTCATCGGGGAACGTGACCGTGACCGTTCGCTCCTCGCCTGCGCTCGCGCCCGCCAGCTGCTCCTCGAATCCGGGCACGAGCCGGCCCGAGCCGAGCTCCACGAGCTGATCGCGGCCGGCGCCTCCCTCAAATTCCTCTCCGTCGACGGTGCCCACGTAGTCGATCACCGCGTGGTCGCCGTTCGCGGCGGGGCGCTCCACCGTGTCGAGCGTCGCCAGCCGGTCGCGCAGCCGGTCGATCTCCTCGTCGATCTGGGCATCCTCGACCTGCGGCTCGCGGCGGCCGACCTCGAGTCCCTTGTACTCGCCGAGCTTGGCGGTCGGGCGGACCCCGATCTCGATCGAGAACGCCAGCGGCTGCCCCTCCTGGGGCATGTCGCCCACGTCGAGCTCGGGCTCGCCTACCGGGGCGATCCCGGCGCCGTCGATCGCGTCCGCGTACCAGCTCCCGAGCGCGCTCCTGACCGCCTCGTCGAGGACCGCGTCGCGGCCGAGCCGGCGGATCACCACCGGGGGCGGAACCTTGCCCTTGCGGAATCCGGGTATGCGCATCTGGCGGCCGAGCTCGCGCGCGGCCTGCTGGACGCGCCGCTCGACCTCCTCGGGGGCGACTTCCGCCTCGACGCGCACGCGCGACTCGGGCAGCTCGGTGACGCTGGTCTTGACGCTGTTGGCCATGGTGGTCGTGCGAGACGATAGCTTGGGCGGGTGCTTTCACGGGTTGCAGGCCGGCTGATCACCGGACCGGGCGCGTTCTTCGTCGCCGGCCTGATCGACGTGAGCGTGCTGCTGGTGGCCTACCTCCGCTGGCGAGCCGGGGCGCGCGGCCCTATTCCGCCATCGTGACCGAGCCCATCCCAGTCGGCACGCCCGACCTGATCGTTCCCCGGAGGAGGCCGCGGATCTCCCGCAGCGCCACCGGCAAGGTCGTCATGTCATAGATCCGCGACGCCCTCACGTCGGCCACCATCCCGAGCGCCCGCTCGACCGCCGCGGCGTTGCGCTCAGACCACGCGTCGATCGCGGCCTCACTGCCGTTCTGCGCCCCGCGAGCGTCGAGCACCTTGCGGGTCAGCTCCCGGTACAGGTTGAACAGGTCGTCGCGGAGCGCCGCGCGGGCCAGCGCCTGCCAGCGGTTTGCGCGCGGCAGCTCGATGATCCGGTCGCGCAGCCAGTTGAGCTCCAGCCGCGAGCCGAGCCGGAAGTACACCCGCAGCACGTCGTCCTGATCGTGCTCGGTCGCGGAGGCCACCTCGACGATGTCGAACAGCGCGAGCATCGACGGCATTCCGGCGGTCCGCCCGGCGAGCTCGGCGGGAACGCCGGCCTGCTGCAGCTCCGCCGCCCGCTTGTCGAACGCCTCGCGGTCCGCGCCTTCGAGCGCGTCGGGCAGCAATGCGGCGAGCATCTTCGCACCGGGCTCGAAGCGCCTGATCGTCTGGGCGATGCTGACCTGGTAGGGGTTGGCGCGGACGAGCCAGCGGGTCGAGCGCTCGACGAGGCGCCGGCCCTCGATCAGCATCTCGAGCTGGGTCTGAGCGGACACTTGGTTGTCGAGTCCTTCGACCGCGTCCCAGAACGAGCGCATCTCGAGCACCTCGCGCGCGGTCGCGTACGCCCGCGCAAGCACTGCGGGCGGCGCACCCGTCTCCTCGGCGAGCCGGAACGAGAACGTCGTGCCGGCGCGGTCGACGAGCTGGTTGGCGACGACCGTGGCGATGATCTCGCGCTTCAGGCGGTGGCCTCCCATCCGGTCCGAGTAGCGCTCCGGCAGCGGTGGCGGGAAGTACCGCTCGAGATCGTGGGCCAGCAACGGATCCTCGGGCAGGTCGGACTCGAGCAGCTGCTGGTAGAGGTGGATCTTCTGGTAGGCCATGATCACCGCCAGCTCGGGCGACACCAGCCCCTGGTGAGCGGCCTTGCGCTCGTCGATCGCGTCGTCGCTGGGCAGGAACTCGAGCTTGCGGTTCAGCCCCGCGGTCTGTTCGAGGTTCCGGATCAGCCGAGCATGGACGTCGACCATCGGCGCGGCCTGCGCCAGCGCGAGGCTGATCGCCTGCGTCTGCGTGTAGCTGCCGTACAGGACCTGTTCGCCGACCGCGTCGGTCATCTCGACCAGCAGCTCGTTGCGCTGCTTCTCGGTCAGGTCGCCGTCCGCGACCAGTCCGTCGAGCAGGATCTTGATGTTGACCTCGTGGTCTGAGCAGTTGACCCCGGCGACGTTGTCGATCGCGTCGGTGATGATCCGTCCGCCCTTGCTCTCGGGGCCGCCGCTGAGGGCGTACTCGATCCGCGCCCGTTGCGTGACCCCGAGGTTGCCGCCCTCGCCGACGACCTTGCAGCGCAGCTCGCGCGCGTCGACCCGCACCGCGTCGTTGGCCTTGTCGCCGACGTCCGCGTGGGACTCGGTGGACGCCTTCACATAGGTGCCGATGCCGCCGTTGTACAGCAGGTCGACCTGTGCCTTGAGGATCGCGTGGACCAGGTCGTTGGGCGCGAGCCGCTCCTCCTCGATCCCGAGCGCCTCGCGGACCTGGGGCGAGAGCTGGATCGACTTCGCCGCGCGCGAGTGGATGCCGCCGCCGTCGGAGATCAGCGACTCGTCGTAGTCGCTCCAGGCCGAGCGCGGCAGGTCGAACAGACGCCTGCGCTCGTTGTAGCTTGCCTCCGGATCCGGGTCGGGATCGAGGAACACGTGCATGTGGTTGAACGCGGCCAGCAGCTTGGTGTGGCGCGAGCACAGCATTCCGTTGCCGAACACGTCCCCCGACATGTCGCCGATCCCGACCGCGGTGAAGTCCGTCGTCTGGATGTCGGTCCCGAGCTCGCGGAAATGGCGCTTGACCGACTCCCATGCTCCGCGCGCGGTGATCCCCATCTTCTTGTGGTCGTAGCCTTGCGAGCCGCCCGAGGCGAACGCATCTCCCAGCCAGAAGCCGTAGTCGGCCGAGACCCCGTTGGCGATGTCGCTGAACGCCGCCGTGCCCTTGTCCGCGGCGACCACCAGGTACGGGTCGTCCCCGTCGTAGCGGATCACCCGCTTGGGCGGAACGACCTCACCCTCGACGATGTTGTCGGTGATGTCGAGCATCCCCGACAGGAACGCCTTGTAGCAGGCGATGCCTTCGTTCAGCAGCGCCTCTCGTCCACCTTCCGCAGGGGGCCGTTTCACCACGAACCCGCCCTTCGCCCCGACCGGGACGATCAGGGCGTTCTTGACCATCTGCGCCTTCATCAGCCCGAGCACCTCGGTCCGGAAGTCCTCGGGCCGGTCCGACCAGCGGATGCCGCCGCGGGCTACGCGGCCGCCGCGCAGATGCACCGCCTCGACTCGCGGCGAGTACACGAAGATCTCGAACTGCGGCACCGGCAGTGGCAGCACCGGGATGTGGGCGCTATCGAGCTTGAACGACAGGTACGGGTGGGGCTTGCCGTCGCGGTCGGTCTGGAAGGTGTTGGTGCGGACGATGGCCCGGACCACCGACAGGAAGCTCCGGAGGATTCGATCCTGGTCGAGGCTGGGAACGGCGTCGAGCGCCTCCTCGATCTCCTTTCCGAGCCGCACCGAGGCATCCTCGTCGTGGGCGTCGGGATCGAGCCTCGCGTCGAACAACCTGATCAGGAGCCGAACGATCGCTGGATGGCCGAGCAGCGTGCGCCCGATGTAGGAGTCCGAGAAGCCGATGCCGCCCTGGCGCAGGTACTTGGCGACGGCGCGGATGATCGATACCTGCCGTCCGGTCAGGGTGGCGCCGAGCACCAGTCCGTTCAGGACGTCGTCCTCGAGCTCGCCCCGCCACACGCCCAGGAACGTGTCGTGGAGCAGGTCGCGAACCCGCTCGATGTTCTCAGCATCCGCTTGCAGACCGAAGTCGTAGATCCACACCGAGCCACGATCGGCCGGCGTGATCTCGTAGGGACGCTCGTCGGCCACCTTCGCGCCGAGGTGCTCGAGTGTCGGCAGGACCTCGGACAGCAGCACCCCGCCGGAGCTGAACAGCTTCAGGCGCACGATCCCCTCAGGCGACTCGAGCGGGCGGTACAAGCTCGTGATCGGCTCGTCCGTGGCCGCGAGCTCCTCAACCCGGCCGATGTCCGCGACCGCCGAGCGCGCCACCCAGTCGGACTTGTAGCCGGCCGGGAACGCGCGCTCGTAGCGCTTGAACAGCCTGATGCCGTCCTCCTCGCCGTGCTCGTCGATCAGCGCCTCGCGTAGCTCGTCCTCCCAGGCGCGGATCGTCTGGACCAGGCGGGCCTCGATCGTCGCCACGTCGTAGGCGGTGACCGGGTCCTCGCCGAGGCGGATGATGTAGTGGACGCGCGCGAGCCGCGACTCGCTCAGCTGCAGCGTCCAATCGAGCGCCACCCCACCGAGCGCCTCGAGCATGATCCTGCCGACCCGCTCCCGGTTCTCGGTGTTGAAGCGGTCCCGCGGGATGCACACCAGGCACTCCACGAACCGCTCGAGCGGGTCCCGCCACACGAACAGCCTCAGCCGCTGGCGCTCGCCCAAGCCGAGGATCCCGATCGCCAAGTCGTACAACTCTCGTGTCTCCATCTGGAACAGCGAGTCGCGCGTGTATGACTCGAGGATCTCGAGCAGCGCCTTGCGGTCGTGGCTGGCCGGCGGGAACTCGGCCCGCTCCAGCACCCCTTCGACCTTGCCGCGGATGATCGGGATCGACCGCGGGCTCGCCTTGTACGCGCGCGTCGTGTATAGGCCGAGGAAGCGGCGCTCGCCGATCACCTGACCGTCCTCGGAGTACTTCTTGACGCCGATGTAGTCGAGGTACGCGGGCCGGTGGACGGGAGAGGCGGAGTTGGCCTTGGTCAGGAGCAGGATCTGCGGCTCGCGGCCTACGGCGAGCGCCTTGCCACTCAGGGTCTTTGGCGCCTTGGCGGGAACGCCGCGGAGGATCCCGAGCCCCGAGCCCTCGATCGGCCGCAGCCGCGCCTGGTCCCCTTCGTCGATGAGGTCGTACTCCCTGTAGCCGAGGAACGTGAAGTTGTCCTCGTTCAGCCACGCCAGGAATGCCTTGGTCTCCTCGACGAGCGCGGGGTCCACCGGCGGCGGCGGATTGCGGTCGAGCTCCTCAATCAAGGACTGGGCGACCGAGCGCATCTCCTGCCAGTCCTCGACCGCGGCGCGGACGTCGGACAGGACTTGCTCGATGGCGTGGCGCAGCTGGTCGAGCTTGGCGCGGTCGTGTTCGCGCCCGACCTCGATGTGGACGACCGACTCGCGGATCGCGTCATCGTCGGGGGCGTCGTGGTCGAGCACCTCGGTTATGTGGCCCTCGGCGTCGCGGCTGACCCGGATGACGGGATGAATCACGAGGTCGATCCCGTAGCCGAGCCGCCCCAGCTGCATCGTCACCGAGTCGACGATGAACGGCATGTCGTCGGTCACGATCTCGATCAACGTGTGCGGCGACTGCCATCCGTGCTGCTCGAAGTCCGGGTTGTAGACCCGCACCTTCGATTCCCGGGGCGCGCGCTGCTGGGCCAGGTTCCAATGCGCCACCGCGGCCCCGTACAGGTCCAGCGGGTTACGGTCCGCGAGGTCCTCGGCCGGGACCCACTGGTAGTACTGCCGGACGAACGACTCGCACGGCGCCACCTGCCCGGCAGGTAGCCGCTCCCGCACGCGTTCGCAGACCGTGTCGATTAACTCGGACTCGAGATCCGCCCCCTTAACAGCCATTTCGAGACCTCCTCTGTTGTGCGCTCCCTGGCTATCGCTCTGCGCCCGGCGGAGCCTACTCCGCGCGAGATGGGCTTGCATGACGTGAGATTCGGCTTGCGATGGGGGCGTCAGTCCAGCGTAGTCCGGGGTCGTCCGGGTTGAGCGCGGACGTCATCCGTCCGCGGCTTATACGAACATACGTTCGGTGACGAGCGACGGCAACCCCTACGCCCGGTTTCGCCGCGCGCTCGAGACCGGCAACGAGACGCTCGTCGTCACCGCCGCCCGGGAGCTGCCGCAGGTGCGGCTCGACGACGCCCTCCGGATCTGCCTCGTCCTGCGCGGGGGCGACCCCGACCGCTACGAGCGCGCCGCGGTCCGTTGGCTCGGCCGGTTCGCGCTCGAGGCGCGCGAAGTCACGATCAACGACCTGCGGGTGGCCGCCGGCGCCCTCGACGCCCTGCCCGAGCATCCGGGCGAGGCGATGGAGCTGCTCCAGCGGCTGTGCGTGGCGCGGGGTGTCGGGTAGCCGGCGGGTCGGCTGGCCCGCGGGTCGGGTAGCCGGCGGGCTCCGCGCGGCGCCGGTTAGCGGGGGGGTTGCGCGCGGCGCCGGTTAGCGGGGGGGTTGCGCGCGGCGCCGGTTAGCGGGCGGCTTGCGCGCGGCAGCCCGGGCTCGATCGCGGGCCGCTAAAAGCGTGCGCCTGGAGGTCGGCGGCGGCGATCGAAATGCGTCCGGCGGCCGCTGCCGGGCATGCGTGACACGACAACGGAGCACGATCGCGGCGGCCTTGGCGTGTAACGCGTGCCCCCACACGCGTCACACGGCACGGTCGAAGCCGCCCGCGTCCATTGACGCGTTACGCAGGTTCCGGAAAGCGAGGCGCCGCGCCACCCTAAGCGAAGCCCTGCACCACGCCACGCGACGCGCGCTCCGAACCACCCCACCCCGCCCCGGCCGCGGTAGCGTGCGGAGCGTGCTCCCCGACTGGCCCGCCGGCACTGTCACGATCCTCGCGACCGCCACCGCCGGCGAGCCACCGCACGCGATCCCGGTGTCGGCGGCGCTCCGCGCCGGCCCGCGACGGGCGGTGATCGCGCTCGCCTCCACCCGCGGCTCGCTCGCGCGCCTCCGGGCCGACCCGCGCGTGTCGCTGACGATCGTGTGCGAGGACACCTCGGTCACGGCGTACGGGCGCGCCCACGTGCTCGACGCCGCGGCTCTCGTCGAGGGCGTGGTCGCGGTCGAGATCGAGGTCGACCGCGTCCAGGACCACAACCGGCCGACGTTCGCGATCGAGTCCGCGGTGCGGTGGCGCTGGACGGATCCCGACGCCGAGCGACGCGACGCCGAGGTGCGCGCGGCGCTCGCGCGGCTCGCCGACCGGAGCTAGTAGGCCGCGCCGTAGCTCGCTAGTCCGGCAGCAGCGGCACCCACACGCCCGGGTCCTGACCGATCAGCACGCCGCGGGTGATCGCCTTGGAGCCGAACCGGTCCCGCACGCGGTCGATGACGGCGTCGAGGTCCGGCGCCCGGTTGAACGGCAGGACGAGCTGGACCGCATCGCGGTCGTGCAGGTTGGTGAGCGCGATCCCGATCAGCGTCAGGCCCCGGCGCTCGATCATCGGCATCGACGCCTTGAGCAGTCCGTTCGCGGTCTGCAGGATCGTCGGAGTCTGGTCGGTCGCCTCACGCATCGTGTACGACCGCGTGGCCCGCGAGAAGTCCTCGAAGCGCATCCGCAGCACGACCGTCCGGCACACCCTGCGGGCGGCACGCAGCCGCCTCGTCACCCGGTCCACGAGCGCGATCAGCGCGCCGGCCAGCTCCTCGGGCGACCGCCGGCGCCGCCCGAGCGCCCGCTGCGCGCCGATCGACCGGCGCCGGCGGCGCAGCTCCACGGGCCTGGGGTCGTAGTTGTGGGCCAGCGCATGCAGGTGACGCCCGGACGCGCGCCCGAGCATCGACACGAGCTCCCGCTCGGCCAGCAGAGCCACCTGTCCGACCGTGGTGATCCCACGCTCGTGGAGCTTGCCGGCGGTGACCCGGCCGACGCCCCACAGCCGCTCGACTGGAAGCGGGTGGAGGAAGTCGAGCTCATGCTCGGGCTCCACGACCAGCAGACCGTCGGGCTTGGCCACGGCGCTCGCGACCTTCGCCAGGAACTTGGTGCGCGCGACGCCGACCGTGATCGGCAGGCCGACCTCGCGGCGGATCCGTTCGCGCAGCCGGGCGGCGATCTCGACCGGCGTCCCGGAGATGTGATCGAGACCGCGGACGTCGAGGAACGCCTCGTCGATCGACAGCCCCTCGACCACCGGCGCGGTGTCATCGAACACCTTGAACACCGCCTTGCTCGCCTCCGAGTAGGCCGACATCCGCGGCGACACGACGACCGCTTCGGGGCACATCCGGCGGGCCCAGCCGCCGCCCATCGCGGTGCGGACCCCGCGCGCCTTGGCCTCGTAGCTGGCGGCGAGCACGACCCCAGCGCCGACGATCACGGGGCGGCCGCGCAGCCGGGGATCGTCGCGCTGCTCGACCGAGGCGTAGAACGAGTCGAGGTCCGCGTGGAGAATCGAGGCCGAGGGTGACACGAACACATGTTCGTGTCACCCTCGGACGGACGATCAGTGGTCCGAGTCAGTCCCCGGCGTGAACGACACGCCCCGCAGCACCTGGCCGAAGTTCGCCGTGCGGACGGTCGAGAACCGCTCCCACCAGCCCGGCGTGATCGCGCCCACCGGATCGCTGATCGTGACGAGCTTGTCCGGGTCTGCCCCGGTGTCGCCGCCGCCGCTGACGGTCGACGTGACCGCCCAGATCGTGGCGATGCCGTCACGGCCCACTCGGCCGGTCAGCGCCCGCAGGCCGTCGGTGGCGGGTGACCACGGACCTCCGGTCCCGCCCGGGCCGTTGTTGAGGCCGGTCGGGTAACCGGGCACCGTATACGGCTCGCCGAGGTTCAGGCCGTCCTGCAGCGTGTAGGCGAGGTGCCACGAGCCGCCGTACAGCACCCACTTCTCGAGCCCGGCCTCCGGCTGCGCCGACGCCGTGGAGTTGATGTAGGTGTTGGTCGTGCTGTCGTAGGTGTTGTCGCCCGAGCCCTCGTCGGCGACGTACAGAGTGTGGTCGTTGGCGAACCACATCCCGAACGGGTAGTTGATCGGCGACGTGGTCGAGGCGGCCAGCGTCGTCGGGAATCCCTTCAGGACGCACATGTTGGTGGGCACCAGACCGTTGTTGGGCTTGCTCGCCGTACCGAAGTTCTCAACCGTGAGGTTCGGCGGGGATGTCGGCAGCTGTGCGCCCGGCACCGGCAGCCCGACCCCGGTCCCCGGGCACGCCTTCCCGGTGGTGTCGACGAAGTACACCGTGTTGATGCCGTTGCCGCCGCTGCCCTTCGTGTAGTAGATGACGTTGTCGTGGACCGTGATTCCGCGGAAGTTGTCGTCCTTGGTGGCCTTGTCCAGCGGGTAGCCAAGCTGGCTGATGTTGAAGCTCCCGAGCGGGGTCGGCGTGCCGGGGTTCTGGTCAGCCTCGGGCAGGAACGAAGGCGTCATGAACTGCGCGCCCGCGGACTGGACGACGTCGGCCGGGGGCGATTTGCTCTGGCCGGCATTCCCTGCCGTGTAGAGCAAGTCCTGGCCATGCTCGTCGTTGGTGATCGCCGCGCGGCCGTTGTCGCCGCTGTAGGCGTTGGTCCTGGTGAAGGTGAAATGGCCCCTGCGGTCGAGCTGCGCGACGACCCGGTAGTACGGGCCGAGGTCGCCGTTGCCGGGGTCGATCGCGCCGGGCGTGTTCGCGTTCGACACGTCGACCTCGCCGGGCTGGGAGTCATAGCCCATGAACGACACGTAATTCCCCTCGGGGCTGAGATTGAGCGCCAGCTCGGACTTCGAGGAGTAGCTGGTCACGAACTGGTTGTCCGGGACGGGGATGGTCGCAATGTGCTGACCCCAAGGCGTCAGCTCATCGAGGTACACCGGGGACGTGACGCCGAAGAACGCGTCGACGCTGTCGTTGTTGAAGACGAGCGGGAAGTCGTCGCCATTGGCGACCGCGGTCGCGCAGGGCGCCGCGGCAGTGGTGGTTCCGCACTCGGGGGGAAGCTGCGTGACGCCGGCCGTGATGTCGGCCGGCGCGTAATCGCTGGTGCTGACCAGCAGGTTGCCCGGGATCAGCTCCGGGCCACGGTGGCCGTGGTGCCACCCGTCCGCTTGAGCAGGTGCAGCCGCAACGCACATCGCCAGCGCGCATCCCACGCCCGCCAGCAGTCGATGCGCGCGCCCGCGTGCGTGCCGCGCACCTTGCGGTGTGCTCGACATGAAAGGGTCCTCCTTGCGGTTATCGGCCGAGCGCGCCCCGGCGCCGGGACGGCACCCTAGCCTGCTCGGCGAGGACCACTCGTGACCAACGTGTTACCCCCACGGTGAGGACCCTCTTATGCTCGCGAAGGCGACACGATGAACAGACCGCGCGAGCTGCTCGGCCCGCGCGCGCTGAACAGGGCCACGCTCGCGCGGCAACTGCTGCTAGAGCGCGCGTCGATCCCGGCGCTCGACGCGATCGAGCATCTCGCCGGCATGCAGGCGCAGGCTCCGCACGCCCCCTACGTCGGTTTGTGGACCCGGCTGCGCGGCTTCGATGCGCACGAGCTGAGCGGGCTGATCGAGACGCGGCGAGCCGTTCGCGGGCCGCTGATGCGCGCGACGCTGCACCTCGTCAGCGCTCGCGATTGGCTCGCGTTCCGTCCGGTCGTGCAGCCGGTGCTCGAGCGGGGGTTCGCCGGCGCGCCGTTCGACATCTCCGGCGTGGACGTGCCGGCACTGATCGAGGCGGGCCGGGCGCTGCTCGAGCAGCGCCCGTTGACCCGTCCCGAGCTCGGGACGCTGCTCGCACAGCATTGGCCCGAGCGCGACCCGGCGTCACTCGCCCAAGCGGTCACGTATCTCACGCCGGTGGTCCAGGTCACCCCTCGCGGCGTCTGGCGCAAGAGTGGGCAGGCACGCTGGACGACCGCCGAGGATTGGCTCGGCCGCGTTCACGACGAGGACCCGCCGCGCGAACGGATTGTGCTCCGGTACCTGGCCGCATACGGTCCGGCGACCGTGAGAGACATCCAGACCTGGTCGGGCCTCACCCGTCTCGGCGGGGTGGTCGACGGTCTCCGGCCGCGGCTGCGCACGTTCCGCGATCAGCACGGCGCGGAGCTGTTCGACCTGACTGACGCGCCCCGGCCCGACCCCGCCACCCCCACCCCGCCCCGCTTCCTGCCCGAGTACGACAACCTGCTGCTGTCTCACGCCGACCGCACCCGGGTGATCCCGGGCAACGAGCGCGTGCCGCTCCAACCTGGGCTCGGAGCGCGCTACGGCACGCTGCTCCTGGATGGTTTTTTCCGCGGCACCTGGAGAATCATCCGCCACCGGGATAGCGCGGTTCTGCACGTCGAGCCGTTCGAGCCGCTGTCGGATCGCGACGCGATCGCCGCGGAAGGCGAGGCGTTGCTCAAGTTCGCCGTCGAGGACGTCTCCGCTCACGACATCCGGTTCGCGGCCTAGTGTGCACGCGGACGCCACTAGAGGTTGCGGACGCGGCGACCGATCGCCTCGTCGACCGGATAACCGGCGGCGTCCCAGAAAGCCGCCGCGACGGCATCGTCGTACCCGACCAGTGCCGTGACCCGTCGCGTGCCAAGCCGCCGCAGGTGCTCTTCGCCGGCGTCGATCAGCCGCCGCCCGATGCCGTGCCGGCGGTGGTCCGGATGGACCGCGAGGCGGTACAAGTTTCCGCGCCACCCGTCCCATCCCGCGATCAGGACACCGACTATCTCGCCGTCTGACGCCTCGGCGACGAACAGCCCGCTCGGCGTCTCGTTGAGCAACCGTTCGATGTCCTCGGCGCGGTCAGACGTCGTCGCGTGCTCGCTGCGGGCGTGCGCCCACAACTCGAGCACCGCGGAAGCGTCCTTCACCTGACCGTGCCGCACGATTGGCATCGCCGGCGATCCTAGCTGCGATCGGACGCCGTCCCCGCGTGAGACTCGGAGAGCGATATCCGTTATTCACGCGACGGCGCAGCGTCAAATCAAGGGATTACAACGGGGGTCAAGACATGGCTACTCGACCGGGCGAGGGACAGCGGAACTATCGCGATCTCCGCGAGCGAACCAAGCGCCTGGAGGATCGGCGCGAGGAGAACCTGAAGCGAATCGTCGGGAACCTGAAGCGAATCGTCGAGCTGTATCGCGCACGCTATCTGCACTCGTTTCCGGGCCAGATCCTGTCGGGCGCTGCGGGCGCTGCGGGCGACGCCGGCACAGGGGCCTGACTCCGCACGCCGGCGTCGACAATCGAGCTCGCTCGCGTACTGCATGCGCAAGACGCGCAAGCACGGCGTCCTGAAATCACCGAAAGCCGGGTGCTATGTCAGCTCGTTGCGCAGCGGCTGGGCTTCATTGAGGGTTTGAAGCTTCTTGAGCGACTGGCGCTCGATCTGACGGACGCGCTCACGCGTGACGTTGAACGTTCGTCCGATCTCGTCGAGCGTCCGCGGATGCGCGCCGCCGAGCCCGTAGCGAAGCTCGAGCACACGACGCTCGCGGTAGGCGAGAGCCTCGAGCGCCTCACGGACGGCCTCTCCGGTCAGGATCTCCACGGCCCGGTCGTACGGTGACTCGGCTTCCTCGTCGGCGATCAGCTGACCGAACTCCAGCTGATCCTCGTCACCGACCGGCTTCTCGAGTGAGATCGGCGCCTGCGCGGCGCGCTTGATCGACTCGACTTCCTTTGGCTCGAGGCCGGTGACCTCGGCGATCTCCTCGGCCGTCGGTACGCGGCCGAGGCCGGTGGTCAGTTTGCGCTCCGCCCGGCCTATATGGTTGAGCTTTTCCACGATGTGCACCGGGATGCGGACCGTCCGTGCCTTGTCGGCGAGCGCGCGGGCGATCGCCTGGCGGATCCACCAGGTCGCGTAGGTCGAGAACTTGAACCCTCTCCGATAGTCGAACTTCTCCGCCGCGCGCACGAGTCCGAGCGTTCCCTCCTGGATCAGGTCCAAGAAAGGCAGACCCTGGTTGCGATATCTCTTGGCGATAGAGACGACCAGACGCAGGTTCGACTCGACCAACTTCCGTTTGGCATCAACGTCACCGCGCCAGATGCGCTTGGCGAGGTCGACTTCCTGCTGGGCGGTCAGGAGTCGCACCTTGCCGATGTCCCTGAGAAACAGCTGCAGGCCGTCGGTCGTCCCCTCTGGCTCTCGACCCGGCCGTGACTTGCGACCGCCGCGTTTATCCGCCGCGCGCTCGATTGTTTGGCTCGCCAACGTGGCTGGGTCGATTTCGTCCACCAGCTCGATTTCACGGCCCTCGAACAGGCCGAGTAACTCCTCGGCGTCCGCTTCCTCGAGGTCGAGCTCCGCGGTGGCGGTGGCGATCTCCGAGTATGTGAGCACACCCAACTGTAGGCCGCGGGCGATCAGGCCCTTCACCTCGTCGAGCTCTTCGAGTTCCGCTGCTGACACTTGGTCGCCCTTTGCGCTAGGCGCGGGCCCGCATATACGGGACCGCGGTTGCTGCGTCACCTATCGCCGCAGCCGGACGCGTACCACGGATCGGCTGGCCGCGCGTCGGCGCTGCAGCGTGTCGTTCCCTGCGCGGCATCACGCCCAAGCCTTCCGTCGGTTGTCGGGTTCACGCGGTCAGAGGCACCCGCGCCGTCGATCACATCGAAACAACCCGGCCGAGCCCGGTGGTGATGACGCTTATCGACCTACGGCACCGGCCCCGCAGCGAAAACTGTTAACCCACGCCCTCGTCTCGCGGCGCCATCGGCACCGTTGGTGGCAAGCAGTACGCGGGCCCGAAAATCTCGGCCGCAGGGCCGGCACGTACGACCAATGTACTCCTATCGGACCGGCGTATGTGAACGATGCAGCAAGACCTCTCCTGCCTCAACCGGCATGTGGCGGCACAGCGCCACACCCCAACCAGACGACTCCTGCTACGGGACGCCTCGGGCTACGCGTCAACCGCTCGGAGCGCGACGACTTGCTCCGGATTAACCGCTATCCGCTCGCCACTGGCGACCTCGACCAGCCAGGCGAATTGCATGAGCGACCCGCGAGCGGCATCGAGGATCATCCGCTCGACGTCGCGGGGCTCTCCCTCGACCCGATAGGCACTTCCACCAACGACAGTTATCTCTGTTGCAGGTGGCACGTACCCTGCGCTCGTGCCCGCGACGACGGGCGACTCAAGGCGCGTCGCTGCAGCCGCAGGGGTTTTCGGCCGGCACGCCCACGTCTAATCGGACTGCACGCTGACGTTGACGGCCTTCGGGCCCTTGGGCCCCTGCTCGGCCTCATAGGACACCTTGGCGCCCTCGCTCAGCGAGCGGTAGCCGTCGGCCCCGGCGATCGCGGTGTGATGTACGAACAGGTCCTTGGACTGATCGTCGGGCGTGATGAAGCCAAAGCCCTTGTCGTTGCTGAACCATTTGACGGTTCCAGTAGCCATTGTTTCCTCCGGCGTTGATCGTGCTGCGAACGCGGAGATTGCGATGAGCAAAGGCTACGAGCGCTGGCACTACGGGAGCCGGGCACGGGCCCGGCCTGACGTGCTCACTGTACCAGCCCGCCGTCGCGCAGACCCCAGGCCCAGCCCGAGCTGCCTCGTGTTAATTGCCTGGATCTTTGCCTGGATTTGCATCGCATGAGCCAGCGGTGCTGCTACCGTGGGTAGGAGGGCGACTAGGCCGCCCCGGGATTCTTCTCGCCGACGCAGCGAATCTCGTTTCGATGCAGATCGCGCCGGCGACGGAGGGAGAGCGATGCCCCGCAGCGACTGTTACCTGCTCAGGGGAAGCGAGCTGAGCGTGGTCACCTCGCCTCCGACTGCCGGCGCCGGCTCCCGTCCAGCCTCGCATCGCTCGCACGGTAACGGCGAGATGGTCAGATGAAGTCGTTGCGAGAAAAAGCCGAGGAGAAGCGGCAGGCCAAGCTCGAGGAGATCCGCGAGCAGGTCCACAGCGGCACGCTCGTTATCCGTCCCATGACGCCGGAAGAGCGCCGGCGGTATCCGCCGCGTCCGGTCGAGCGCAGACGGTTTGATCGATCATGAGGATCGGCGAGCGCGAGCGACTGGTCACTCGGCTCCGACAGATCCGCCAGACTGGCACGACCACCGACGCGCAGCCGGGGAGCGACGCCGCTGATCCGGGTCGCGCCCAGCTCGTCGCTCTGGAAGAGCGCATCGCTCACCTGGAGCAGCTGCTGGAGGGACTTCAGGACTCTGTGCACCGCGAGTCGGAGCGACAGGGCAAGCGGCTCGCCGAGCTCGAGGCCCGGATCCAGCCGGGAACGCTCGGCGAGGCCATGAGCAAGGACGCTCGCGAACGCGGGCTGTAGCGGCTCTTGACCGCGTTCTTCATCCCTGGGGTGTCGGGCGATCCACGTGTCCTCGAGGACACCTATGGCGAGATGCAGAGCCAGATCGAACGCGACATGGGTCAGCGACCGAGCGCCCGCCGAATTCTGAGATTGTGGATTCGGCGCGGAAGGGTTGACTGCATCGCCGAGGTCGGCCGTGCGGACCCGGTGCGAGGGGGCACCGTGATGGCGATCTTCGACATGGGAGCCCACCGGCCGTTCGTGCTCTGGCGGCAGCCAGACGATCGAATGCGACTGGGAGTCCGCGAGGTGCTGGCGTGCAATGCCTACGCCGTGTCGGAGTTCGACCGATGAGTTCGAGCGGGGACATCGAGCTGTTCCGAGCCGATGTACGTGACTGCCACGACCAGGTAGCGCTGCTGCGCGCCAAGCTGTACCGATGGGGTTTCCGACCCAACGCTCAGCTTCAGAAGCTCGAGCGGGAACTCGAGCACGCGGAGGAACGGCTGCGCGATGCGACAGCGCGACACCAAACGGTGGGACCTCCCGGTCCGCACGCCTCCCGCTGGCGGTAGTCGGACGCGTTAACAGTTACTCGGACGCGCGGTCACTGATGCGGATCCGTCAGGCCTGCCCAATCGACGATCACCGAGCTGATGATCGTCAGGCCGATGTTGGATTTCATCCTTCGCTCAGCTCGATGTCCGAGAGCGCAATTCCGAGGAGCGACGGGCTGAGTTACTCCTGGCCGCCGGCCGTGGGTCCGTCCGGCTGACTCAGAGGATGTGTAAGGCCAAGCTTTCTCGAGCGCTTTCTGGCCTCCTTCTCAATGCGACGCTCGCGGAGCTTGCTCTCTCGGTTCAGCTTTGCCATCGTGGTCTTCTTCTTGCCGTTCGAGGCCATGCGTGTCCGTTCGTTTGTGGATCTCGAGCGCGTAGTTGACGCGCAAGCCGGTGGGGGTGGGAGCGGTTGCTGCGGCGGTGCGGTGGCGTGGCCGCAGCCAATGCCGAGACTCGCCCTCGACCTTCGCAGAGTTGCGGTGTCGAGCTCGTGTCGCGCTGTGGTTGAGAGCGACGGGAGGGCGCGACGCATGCGGCCCTCCCTGCTGGTTTTGTCCGTCGATCTCTAGAGCGCTCGGACGTTCGCGGCCGCTGGGCCCTTCGGCCCCTGCTCGGCGTCGTAGCTCACTTTCGCGCCCTCGGCCAGCGACTTGAAGCCGCTGCCTTGGATCGCAGAGTGGTGGACGAAGAGGTCCTTGCCGGAGTCATCGGGTGTGATGAATCCAAAACCCTTGTCGTCGTTGAACCACTTCACGGTTCCTGTTGCCATCTAATTCCCTCCGGGTATGTGCACTGCGAGACGCGGAGGGTGCTAAGGCGCAACGACTGCGAAAACGCGGGGCACTGCTTTGGTCGAAACGAACGCTCGACCCCTGCCCACGAGTCTAACCTGTCGGCAGCAGAGTGTCCGTGTCGGGCGGATCGCTCTAGCGGAGGTTCTCCTGGCGACGCCTCCGAGCCTGCGCCTCCTCTCGCGCGGCGCGAAGCTTGCGCGCCTCCTTCTGCGCCTCCTCGTTCCGCTGCGCGATCTCCTTCTTGTGCGCGTCGAACGCTGCGCCCGACGTCGATCGACCCGGTCCGGGTTCATGAGCCTGCTTCGTCACTGAACGCGCACTCCTAGTCGCTCCCTACGAAGACTGGGCCACACGACGAATGCGGGAGCGGAACACCGAGCGGTGGAGACGACGACTCCACTGTATCGGTCTACGCGGCTTTGCCAGCGAATCCGCTACTCGACGCGCGGTCCGTTCCGGTCGAGGTCCTGCGGAGAGCGGGGGTCGAACCTGCTAGGCTCAAGGTCGCTCGGTGAGCCCAGCTCTTCTCGCTTTCGGGGCCAGGTTTTAACTCAGAAGGGCAGAGAGGCCGTCGGCGATGGCTACTGCATTCGAAAGGGGTCGGTCATGACCCACCTTTGCTGTACTAGCTGCCGGTTGCGGTTCACCGCGGACGCGGCGGCGTACCTGGTTGCTTGTCCGCAGTGCGGTCGGCCGCCGCAACCGATCGCGGGCGCAGAGGGCGTCGTCGGGTTCAGGCTGTTCTTTCCCGAGGACGCGCCCCGTGAGATGCCCGAAGCTGTCGCGGTCTCGATCTGGGTCCAAGACCCGGACGCAGGACGGTCATGACCGACTTACACCTGCGGATCCTGCGGATCGTCGCCGAGCGGCGACAACGGGAGCTGGACGACGACGACGGCCAAGCCAGCGACCACTCGTCCGCCGGCCGCAGGCGCGATCTCGAACGAGCGGCCTGGCGGAGCAAGGCGATCGTCGCGGCGGCCCAAGCGCGACGGCGCTACGCGTGGCCTGGGCCTGCCGAGTGAGCGCGAGCGCTCGCTCGGGGTAGAGACCGCTCATGTTCCTCGGTCTTGCCCTGACGCTTGGATGTGCGTTGCTGACCAACGCGGGTTTTCTGCTTCGTCATCGCGGGGCGGTGGCCGCACCGCCAGTCGACGGTCGCCATCCGCTTCGTAGCGCCCGAGGCTTGTTCGCGTCCAAATGGTGGACGATCGGGTGCGTGGGAGCGGTCGCAGCGTGGATGCTTCACGTCGGGGCGCTCTCGCTCGTGCCGCTTTCAGTTGTGCAGACGGTCATCTCCGGCGGACTCGTGTTCCTGGCAGTGCTCGCCGAGCGGTTCTTCGGCTTTCAACTCGGCGGCCGGCAATGGATCGGCCTTGCCGTCACGGCTGCCGGACTGACGGTGCTCGCGCTGACCAGCGGCCCGGCATCCGACACGGGTCGATCCTCGCTGGCGGCCCTGATCGCGCTCGAGGGCGGGGTATTCGCTGCCAGCTCACTGCTCGTGGCGGGCTCGATCAAGCTCGCCCGTTTCCATCCCAATGAGGGGTTGGTGCTGGGCGCCGCTGCCGGCTGCCTGTTCGGCGTGTCGGACATCTCGCTCAAGTTCCTGACCCACGCCGCCAACGGCGGGCTGACGTCGGCTCTGATCAGCCCCTGGGCGCTATCGGCACTGGCTGCCTCCGTTGTCGCCTTCTACTCGTCTGCTCGCAGCCTCCAGATCGGGCCTGCCCTGGCGGTGATCGCGTTCACCTCGGTCGCCGCGAATCTGATCGCGATCAGCGGCGGCATCCTCGTCTTCCACGACTCGATCGGCGCCGGCGCACCACAGATCGTCGGACGCATGCTCGCGTTCTGCATGGTCATCGCCGGAGCCGCGCTGATGCCCGCACCAACCCGCGCGCGAGCGACCGGCGCGGACCCGGCGTCCGCTCGACCCAGCCCGGCCCGCGCGCTCGCCTAGCGGGACGCGCTCAGCGTTCCTGCGCGGTGGCCGAGGTGCCGCGTGCATCCGACTGGGTTGGTGGAGCTTCCGTGCTCCCCCGATTCCCTCGACGACGCTCGCAGCCGGAGGTCTCGCCGACTGCTCCTCGTGGCGTCCCGGGCCGCGGGGGCGGGTCGCTAGTAGGTGTGGGGCGCGCGCGCCAGGCGCGCCTCATCGATCCGCACGACGTCCCAGGCGAGCCCGAGCGACTCGAGCAGGCGAATGACCGCGGCCGATGGGTCGAGCTGCCAGCGGCGCAGGCCGTGACGGTACGACGTCGGAAATGCGTGATGGTTGTTGTGCCAGGCCTCGCCCCAGGTCGGGATCGCCAGCCAGGCCAGGTTTCGGGATTCATCGCGGGTCTCGTAATCGCGGCGGCCGAAGAAGTGGCACAGCGAGTTGATGCTGAAGGTCGCGTGATGCAGCAGGAAGATCCTGGCGGCGCCGCCCCAGAGCAGCGCCGTCAGGCCGCCGATCACCGACCCGGTCAGTGCCACACCCAGCCCGAACGAGAACGCCAGTCCCACGATCACCCAAACCACGAACGTGCGATCGACGAACCGGATCATCGGGTCGGCCAGCAGATCCTTGGCGTAGCGCCGCTCGTCCGCAACCTCCATGTCGGTAAACACCCAGCCGATGTGCGCGTGCAGAAGCCCGTGGACCGCGCCGCGCCAGCCGGAGCCGTGGCCGACGTGCGGGCTGTGCGGGTCTCCCTCCACGTCGGAGAACTGATGGTGCTTGCGGTGGGTCGCGACCCAATCGATGACCGGCCCCTCCGCGGCCGCCGAGCCGAGCGCAGCAAACGCCGCGCGCAGGAGGCGACTGGTCTTGAAGCTGCGATGCGTCAACAACCGGTGGAACCCGACCGTCACGCCCGTCCCGATCACGACGTAGCTGACCGCGAGGACGAGGAGGTCCTTCCAGTCGAGCAGGTTGCCGCTCCAGCCGAACCACATGCCGATCGCGAGCATGATCGGCGGAACGGCCGTGACCACGGCACTCGCGATTCGATCGAGGAGCGGCATCGAAACCGGGCGCACCGCGGTTCCAGTGCCCACCGTGGATCCCGCGCCCACCACGGATCCCGGGCCTACCGCGGATCCAGTGCCCACCGCGGATCCCGCGTCTACCGCGGATCCAGTGGGAGCCGGGGTAAGGGATGTCATCGTGCCTCCTCGTGCTCAGGACTGCTGCGGGGTCGGAGGCATTCCGACCGGCGCTGCCGAACGGTTCGGTACTCGCGATCAGTCGATAACTGCAGCAGCGCGGTGTCGAGCGGGAGCTCGCACCACACGTTCGTCGTCCCCACGCTGTCGCGCGCGACTCCCCACGCCGAGCACAGCTTCTCGACGATCGCCAGCCCGTACCCGCCGGAGGCGTTGTGATCCGGCGACCGTAGGTGGGGTTCAAGGCACGACCCCGGGTCGGTGACAGCGATTCGCAGCCGGTCTGGGAGCGCGGTGCACTCGACGGTCAGTGTCTGGTCAGGGCCGACGTTCGCGTGCAGGACGCTGTTGGTGACGAGCTCGCTGAGGATCAGTGCAACGTCTGCCGCGCCAGTCTCCGTGAGCTGGTCGCCAAGCCGCGACAGCACCGACCTCCGGGCGCGAAATGGCGCGCCGGTGCCGCCGGGAAGCCGCACCGAGATCGACGGCCGAGGATTCGGCGGATCGGTCAGGCAGACGTTCAACCGGCGATCCTCGCGACGTCGCGGCCCGGCCCTGCCGCGACGTCGCCTGCCGTGGCCGCATCGCCGCCACCCGCCAGATTGACGACTGGCAGCGCGTTGTCAGCCCCCGTGAAGACATCGTCGATGGTTGTCCCGGCCTGCCCCTGTGAAAAGCCAACGGACGCGCCGAGCGGCTCCTTCTGCTCGCAGAGGATCGGCTCGCCGGCCGCGTGCCCCGACTCGAGCACACGGCCGACCAACCCGGACGGCCCATGCGATAGCGACAGGCGGTCCGTGCTCAGAGCGGTCCCGCATACGCACGGCACATCCACCGGCCGCTCCGCTGCATTGCAGTCGACGAGCAGCCTGGTCAGAGCCTCCCCTCTGGGCGTGGCATCACGGGCGATCAGACCAGGCCCTTCGCCGCCGGCAGACTCGAGGAATGGCGTTTCCTCGGGCGACTGCAGCGGCTGAGCTTGCTTCGCTCGCTTCGTGTTCGCAGATGTGGTAGCACGCATGAACGGTCCCGGTCCAAGGGATCAAGTCCTCTCGACTACGGACCGGACGGGACGGCCACCATGCGACCGCCGAATGCGTTCCGCGCAACCACCTACAACCCAGCCGCGACCAGTGGCCGCCGACATAGGGTCGTATGGGTCATCATACCCCCAAGACCCGGGTGCGTAACAAAGGAACCGGCCCTCACCCCTGCCCGGTGGCGCACCGGCAGTATGCCCGGCCTTCGTAGCGGTTTCGCTCGGGTCCTCTTCCCTCTCGGCCTGCGTGGATCTCGACCACCAGACGAGACGGGTGTGAGGCCGGCGTGTCTCGAGCGACAGAACGGTTATCCGGGGGTGCGTTGAACGCAGCCATCGCGAATGAGCTCGGCAAGCTCATCGCGGACTTCACGGGGCGGGCCGCGACCAAGTCGCGGGCCTTCGTCCACCAGGACCTCGTCGTGTGCGTGTTCGAGGACGGTGCGACCCGGGCCGAGCGAAATCTCGTGGCGGCCGGAAAGTCCGACCTGGTCCGAATCCAGCGAGACGCCCTGAAGCGTGCGATCGGACCGCAACTCGTCGCCGCGGTCGAAAGTCTGACCGGCCGCACCGTCCCCACGTTCCTGAGCGGCACCGACGAGGATGGCGGATGCGCGATCGAGGCGTTTCTGCTCGAACAAGAGCTGCCGGAAGGGGACCCGGCAGCACTCGCGTGACCGGACGGCTCGCTCCGTAGTAGCCTCCCCGGGGACAGGGTTCGACGGGTTTCGCAACCCTTAGGGCCAGGTCAGAAGCCCATGCGCTGGACGGCCAGGATCTCGCGGGTCCTGCCGGACGAAGGAGCGACCAGATGGACAGTCCATCAGTCGAAGAGGGACACGCGCCGCTGGCGGGCGGAAGGCTGCTGGCCCAGATCTCCACCAGCATCGTCGCGATCCTGCGCGAGCGTTACGGTCGCGGACCGATGAAGGCCAAGACATACGCTCTCGACGACGTCATCGTGGTCGTCATGCGGGGCAGCGGCTTCACCGCGCTCGAGCAGACGATCATGGATAGCGGCCAGCCAGGACGGGTCGTCGCGATGCGAGAGGAGTTCCAGAGCGTGATGGCCGAGCGATACAAGGAGACGATCGAACAACTCACCGGTCGCAAGGTCGTTGCGTTTCTCTCCCAAGCGCACGTCGAGCCCGACATCACAGTCGAGATGTTCTTCGTGGAAGGTCCACTTCCGGGATTCGGAGCGGTCGAAGTGATCGAGCCCGAGTGAGCAGCCGCGCCCGACTCCGCCACAGTCCCGAACCATCCGCGTTGCGGGGTCTTCCGGGGCGTCAACGTCGAGGTACGTCGTGGGCTGAACCCGGCCCCTGGGCGCAGGCGTCTGTCGTCCGCGTGCGGTGTGGTCGGCATGTGGCGATTTCGCCGGGTCGGTCCGAGTGCGGGAGGATCATGTGGAGATGGGCCAGGTCGATCCGGAGGAATCGCTCGAGATCCGTCCAGGCGTGTTCAAGCGACTCGGTGATTGCACCGGTTCGGAGATCGAGTCGGCAATCGGTTTGATCGCCCAGAGGCGGATCGACCGTGCCTGGATCGCGGAGCAGGCGGCGGGACCCGATCGCGGCGAGCTGACGATCGCGCGCCGCTTCTTCGCTAACGCGACAGACTCCGAGCGGGATCTCATCGCCTACTGGCAAATGGTTAAGCTGGTCGAGGAAGCACACCTCGGCTACACCAGAGGCGGCGGGGCGTGACAGCCGCCAAGCTCAGGGGAGCCGCCTCGGCGGCAGCGGCGGGCGGGCGCTCCGTTGCGAGGCGAGAGCAGGCTGGGGGCTGCGCATTGGATGAAGCGCCGGCAAGGCGCATACTGGAACTGTGCACAACTCTCCGGATCGCCGGGATTCGACCGCTAGTGAGGAACCGACGGTTGAAAGCGGCCGGCGGCGTGCCGAGTCCGATGCTGCGAGTATCGAGCAACTGCGGCGCGAGCTAGGCGAGCAAGAGCATCGCGCAGACGGACGAGACCTTGCCGCCGACGAGCGCGAAGCACTAGCCGATTCGCGTGAGCGCGTCGCCGACGACCGTGAGCGGCGCGCCGACGACCGCGAACGGCGCGCCGACGACCGCGAGCGGCGGGCCGACGAGAGGGACCAGCATTTCTACGAGCAGCGCGATCACCCGTCCGGCTCCGCGCTGAGGCGTAGCCACGAGGCGCTCAGGCGAATGCGAGACGCGCTCGATCGCTCCGGGGCGCAGATCGACCGCCTCGAAGCTGACGTCGGTCGCGACGACGCTGTGGCGGACCGGGAGCAAGCCGAGATCGACCGGGAAGTCGCCGCCAGCCAGCGCCAAAACGACAAGCCACCGCCGGGGCCGTAGCCCAGAACCCAACCCCGTGAGCCTTTCGCGGCCACCGAGCCGTCGCTTGTGCGGCACAGCCCTCGCACAAGCACGAATGCAGTCCTCGCTCCGCCCCCGGCGCGAGCCAGCAAGCAATGGCCTCTGGCGAGGA
>CAWCMG010000018.1:0-55119 GCA_963796575.1 uncultured Solirubrobacterales bacterium
CGAGGGGTCACGCGAAGGGTCACGCACCCCTCGCAAACGCCGGAAATAAAGGCGGAGAGGGGGGGATTCGAACCCCCGAACGAGGTCAACCCCCGTTACGCGATTTCCAGTCGCGCCCGTTCAACCGCTCCGGCACCTCTCCGTGAAGGCCGGCCAAGGGTAGCGCGACCCACTCCCCTCAGATCTGCCACTCGCCGTCTCTGAGCAGCGGCACCTCGCCGCCACCGGGCGTGATGCCGGTGACCGCGACCTCGCTCGATCCGATCATGAAGTCGATGTGGATCTCGCTGCGGTTGATCCGCTGCTGATCGTGCTCATCGAGGATCGTGAAATCGAGCCCCTCGCCGAGCGCGATGTGGCTCGCCGCGTTCTCGTCGAGCAGGGTGTCGAAGAACACCGTGTCGAGGCTGCCGATCCGGCTGTCGCGATCGACCAGCGCCACCTCGCCGAGGCGCGCCGCGCCGGGATCCCGACCGGACAGCGCGCGCAGCGTCTCCGACCCCTGATCGGCGTCGATCTCGACCGCGTTTCCGCCCTCGAACCGCACGCGCAGGCCGGTGATCAGCACGCCGGAGACGAACAGCGGCTTCGTCGAACGGACGTGGCCGTCGACGCGAGCGGGATCGGGCGTAGTGAAGACCTCCTCGGTGGGAAGGTTCGGCGCGTGCACGATCCCGTCCACGGTCGTGATCCGCGCGCAATGCCAGCGGCAGGACGGCAGCAGCCCGACCGTCAGATCGGTCCCCGGCCCCTCGAAGTGCACGCAGTCGAGGCGGAGCTCGTCGAGCCTGCCGGCGACCGCGCTCAGTCGTTCCATTCGCTCTTCCCACGCGGCCACCGGATCGTCCTCGTCGACCCTGCAGACGTGCGCGACGTCTTGCCAGAGCCGCTCGAGCGCGTCGGCCGGCGACAGGTCCGGGTTGACCAGCTCGGCCCACGCCGGGGTGGGGCACGGCGCGGCCGTCCAGTTCGCGATCCGCTGGTTGACCAGCTCGATCGACTCACGCAACTGCGGCAGCAGATCCTTGCCGAGCAGCGACGGGTCGACCCCGTCCATGATGTGGGGCGCCACCGGACCCGTGAGCGCGATCAGCGCGCCGCGATGCTCGCCGATCGAGCGCATCCGATCGCCGTACCAGGGCGGCACGAACCCGAGCGTGTCGGGTGCCGCGTACAGCGCGCGGGCCCGCTTCAGGTGGATGTCGAACACGGACAGGTCGACGAACTTGGCGCCCGCCTTATAAGCGGACTCCGCGACGGCGCGTGCTAGCGGCTCCTTCCCAGGCGCGGAGCTGAGAGACACGATCTGACCGGGTTGAACGTTCGCGCCGAAGCGCACGATCAGGTCGGCCAGCGCGCGGATTCTGTCGGTGGTGCCGGCACCCATGCGTCCGACCAGGATGGCACCCCTTTGCCATGCACGCATCGACAACCATCCGCGCCCGCACCGGCAAGCGAGCGCGTGCTCGGGGAGCGTACAGTCGTGGCGGTGAGCACTGGCCTGCGCAACCTCGACGAGCGGCGCGCGGCCGTGCTCGAGTCGCTGTGCGAGACCATCGTTCCCGGATCGAGTCGCGTTGGCCCGGTCGTCTACATCGACGCGATCATGTCGGAGATGCCCGCGCCTCAGCAGGAGGCGATCAACCAGTCGGTCGACGCGCTCGCGGACGCCGCGCCCGGCGGTGGCGAGGCGCTGGGGCCACTCGCGCTCACGCCGGCGTTCCAGCTGATCCGGGCGCTCGCCGTCGAGGCGTTCTACAGCGACTTCGTCGCCCCGGGGGCGAGCGGTCCGAGCGCGTACGAGGAGATCGACTTCCACTCGCCGCTCGCGATGCGGATCAAGAAAGATTGGTCGTATCTGGGAGTGGTCGGATGAGCGAGCGCTTCGAAGTGGTGATCGTCGGCTCGGGCGCCGGCGGCGGCGTCGTCGCCGGCGAGCTGGCCGAGCGCGGCCGCTCGGTGCTGCTGCTCGAGGCGGGTGGCCACTACGTCGCGGCCGATTTCATCCGCTGGGAGAGCTTGGCGGGCCACGACTACTGGTGGCCGCTTGGGTTTGCGTTCCCGACCGGCGATCCGAGCCTCGGTCCGGTCGTGCTGATCAGCGGCCGATGCGTCGGAGGGAGCACGACGATCAACACCAAGGTGGCGCTGCGAGCGACCCAGCGCGAGCTCGACAAGTGGCATGCCGCCAGCGGCCTCTGCAACGACCGCGGCGAGCCGATCTCGTGCGCCGACCTCGACCCCTACTACGACCGCGTCGAGGCCTACCTGGGCGTGCGCGACCGCTCGACCGACTGGGACCTCAAGCGGTGCGTGCAGACGGCCAAGCGCGGGTTCGAAGCGGTCGGAGCGACGCTCGAGCCGGTCCGGGCCTACGTCGACGAGAACTGCGAGCAGTGCGGATCGTGCCTGCAGGGCTGTCCCACGAACGCCGGCAAGTCGACGATGAACACCTACATCCAGCGAAACGTGCTCTCAGGTGCGCTGGCCCTGCGCCCGAACTCGTTCGTACAGCGCGTCCTGATCGAGGATCGCGGCGACGGCCCCGAGGCGACCGGCGTCGAGTACACCGACGCCTACGGAGACACCCAGCGTGTCGCGGCGGACGTCGTCGTGGTGGCGGCCGGCTCGCTGCGCACGCCGCAGGTCCTGATGCGTTCGGAGGTGCCGAACCCGAACATTGGCAGGCACCTCGGCCTGCACCCGGCGCAATTCGTGTTCGGGCTGTTCGACGAGCCTCAGGACGCCCACATGGTCGCGCCGATCACCGGCCATTGCTACGACTTCGCGGCTGACGAGGACGGCGGGTTCGCGGTCGAGGCCGTGACCGTCCAGGACCCGATCGGGTTCGCGGCCAGCCTGTGCGACGAGCACGGGCCGATGTGGGGCCAGCCGCTCGTCGACGCCGCCAAGAAGTACCGCCGCTGGATCGGGCTGCTGAACATGTCCAACGACGACAACAACGCCAGCGTCACGCTCGACGAGAACGGCAACGAGCTGTTCCTCTCGGACTTCCAGCCGCACGAGCTCGAGCGGATCAACAAGGCCCGCGAGTTCTCGACGCGTGTGCTCGAGGCGGCCGGCGCCACCCAGATCCTGTGGTCAGGCCTCGCGACCACGCACACGCAGGGGAGCTGCCGGATGGGCGCCGACCCGGCGACCTCCGTGGTCGACACCCGCGGCCAATCGCACGACGTCAAGCGCCTATACATCGGGGACAGCTCGCTCCATCCCCGGACGTTGTCGGTCAATCCCTCGCTGACGATCATGGCGCTCGCCTCCCGGCTCGCCGACTATCTGGACTCGGGCGCCGGCGGCCAGCTTCGGGCTCGCCGAGAGCAGCTCGTCGCGTGATGCGACGGAGATGACTGGAGCGCAGACGATGCGACCGGCCGAGGGGCTGTTCGCCCCACCCAGGCGGGTCGAGGCGCTGGCCGACCTGCTCGCGAACGTGTGGCAGTTCGGCTACGTGACGACGGACCTGGACCACGCGGTCGCGTTCATGTCGGAGCGCTTCGGGCTCGAGCATTGCCTCAAGCTCCCAGCCGGCGGCGCCACGTTCCTGGTCGGCGACGAGCCCGCGGAGTGGGACGCGAGGTTCGCGATGGGCGCCCGCGGCGGCAAGATCGTTGAGCTGATCGAGCCGGTGGCCGGCCACGTCGACTTCTACACGCGAGTGCTGCCGCCAGAAGGATCGTTCGCCGTGCGCCTGCATCACATCGCCACGTTCATCGACAACGGCGACGAGGAGTGGGAGCGCGTCGGCGGGCTCCTGGCCGCGTCAGGCCTGAAGATCGACTACACCGTGCTGATCCCGAATCGCGTGCGCGCCGGTTACGTCGACACCACCGCGGAGCTCGGGCATTGGCTGGAGATCTGCCAGCTACAGCCCGAGGACATCGAGTTCTTCAGCGCGCTCGTCTCGGACAGCGCCTGACGGGTACCGGGTTGCGTGACGCCTCCCGTCGGCGTCATGCTGTCGGCCGTCAGACAACACGGAGGGAGAGCATGAGCGAGCCGATTCTGAACGGGCTGATGATGGACGACTATCCGCTTTCGCTGACGACGGTAGTCGAGCGCTCCGAGCAGCTCACCGGCGACCGCAAGGTCGTCTCGCGAAGGCCCGACGGGGCGATCCATCGCACGACGATGGGAGAGTGCGCGGGACGCGCGCGGCGCCTTGCCGGCGCGCTCGCCGAGCTCGGGATCGGCGAGGGTGACCGGGTCGGGACGCTGCTCTGGAACCAGCCCGAGCACCTCGAGCTGTATTTCGGCTTGCCGGCGATGGGGTCGGTGATCCACACGCTCAATCCGCGCCTACACCCCGACGAGCTGGGGTTCATCGCGGACGACGCCGGCGATCGGGCAATCGTGGTCGACGAGTCGTTGCTGCCGGCATTCGATGCATTCCGGTCCGCGCACGAATTCGAGCACGTGATCGTCGTCTCGCAGGGTGGTGAGGTCCGCGAAGGCGCGATCGATTACGAGTCGCTGATCGACGACGGCGATCCGGTGAGCTGGCCGGACCGGAACGAGCGTCGCGCGGCCGCCATCTGCTACACGTCGGGCACCACCGGCCGGCCCAAGGGCGTGCTCTACTCCCACCGCGCGCTCGTCCTGCACTCGATGGCCGCCGCGCTGCCCGACGCGATGAACATCTCCACGCGCGACACCGTGCTGCCGGTCGTGCCGATGTTCCACGCCAACGCCTGGGGGATCCCCTACACCGCCAGCATGGTCGGCGCGTCGCTCGTGCTGCCCGGACCGCGGTTGGATGCCGAAAGCGTGCTCGACCTGCTTGCCGACGAGCACGTGACGCTCACCGCCGGCGTTCCGACGGTGTGGATGGCCATGCTGAAGGCGATCGAGGCCGAGCCCGAGCGCTGGGATCTGAGCTCGCTGAACCGCCTCCTGGTGGGCGGCTCGGCAGTTCCCAAGAGCATGATCGAGGGTTACCAGCGGCACGGTCTCTTCATCGTGCAGGGCTGGGGCATGACCGAGACGTCGCCGCTCGCCAGCACGGCGATCTTGCCCCCGGAGCTGGACGGCGCCCCGGACGACGAGCAGTTCGAATACCGCGCGCGTCAGGGTGTGCCCGCCGCGTTCGTCGAGATCCGCGCGCGCGGAGACAACGGCGAGCTGATCCCCTGGGACGATGACGCGATGGGGGAGCTGGAGGTGCGCGGACCATGGATCGCCGCTGCATACTTCCAGGGAAGCGGCGCGGAGAAGTTCACCGACGACGGTTGGTTCCAGACGGGCGACGTGGTTCGGATCAACCGCCACGGCTGCATTCGCATCACCGATCGGACCAAGGATCTCGTGAAGTCAGGCGGCGAATGGATCTCGTCCGTCGACATGGAGAACCTGCTGATGGGTCACTCGGCGGTTGCGGAGGCAGCAGTCATCGCGATACCCGACGACCAGTGGGGAGAGCGGCCGATGGCGGTCGTCGTGCTCCGGGAGGGAGCCGAGGCGACCGCGGACGAGCTGCGCGCGCACCTCGGCACCGGATTTGCCAAGTGGCAGCTACCCGAGCGGGTCGAGTTCATCGAGGAGCTCCCCCGAACTGCCACGGGCAAGTTCAAGAAGACCGCGCTGCGTGAACAGTTCGTGAAGACGCCGGTGTGAGTGCCACGTAATTGGTACTCGTGAGAAAACCAATATTGGTCCTGCCCGGAAACAACTGAAACACGTTACGGCTGCTATACACCGAGAGGTGTCGGCAGAGGAAACCGAAGTCGCCGCTTCGGTGGGCACCGCCGTCGGCGGGGTCGTCGTAGAGGCGCATCAACTGGAACGCCAATACGGCGAGGGTGAGACCGCGGTTCACGCACTGCGTGGCGTCTCGCTCCAGGTGGAGCGCGCCCAGCTCGTGGCGGTCATGGGCCCCTCGGGCTCGGGCAAGTCGACGCTAATGCACATCCTTGCGGGGCTCGACAAGCCGACCAGCGGCACCGTGACGATCGCCGGCACCGAGATCACCGGCCTCGACGACGCCCAGATGACCCACCTGCGCCGCAATCACATCGGCTTCGTCTTCCAGTTCTTCAACCTGCTGCCGATGCTGAGCGCCGAGGAGAACGTGCTGCTGCCGCTATCGATCGCCGGCGAGAAGCCCGACGAGGCGTGGCTCGAGCAGCTACTGGCGAAGACCGGGCTTGCCAACCGGCGCCGCCATCGGCCCTCGGAGCTCTCGGGCGGTCAGCAGCAGCGAGTGGCGATCGCCCGCGCGCTGGTCACCAAGCCGACGATCTTGTTCGCCGACGAGCCGACCGGGAACCTCGATTCGAAGACCGGCGGCGAGATCCTCGAGCTGCTGCGCGACTCCGCACGCGACTACAGCCAGACGATCGTGATGGTGACCCACGAGGCGCGCGCCGCCTCGATCGCCGATCGCATCCTCTTCCTCGCGGACGGACTGATCGTGAAGGAGCTCACCGACACGGATGCTGCCCAGGTGCTCGAGGTGATGAGCACCCTGCAGTCGTGACCAGGGTCGCGCTCCGCGGGCTTCTGGGTCGCAAGCTCCGCGCCGCGTTGACGGCGTTCGCGATCGTGCTCGGGGTCGCGATGGTGAGCGGGACGTTCGTGTTGACCGACACCATCAAGGCGGCGTTCTCGACGGTGTTCACCACCGTCTACCAGAACACCGACGCGGTCATCAGCGGCAAGAGCGCGATCTCGGGCAACAACAACGGCAACGGGCCGACGACGCCCTCGCTCCCGGCTTCGCTCTTGACCCAGGTGCGGGCGCTTCCGTCGGTCGCCGAGGCATCGGGAGGCATCTCGGACACCGCTCAGCTGGTGGGCCGGAACGGGAAGGTGATCTCGAGCGGTGGCGCACCCGGCCTGGCGTTCAGCTACTCGCCCGCCGGCAAGCACTTCAACCCGCTCACGGTGATCAGCGGCCGTTTCCCGACCAGCCCGAACGAGATCGACATCGATGCCTCGACCGCGAGCAAGCACAACTACAAGGCCGGCGACGAGATCGGGGTCGTCGCGCGGGGGCCGGTGGAGCGGTTCCAGATCGTCGGGACGGTCCAGATCGCCGGGGTCTCCTCGCTCGGCGGCGCGACGATGGCGATCTTCACGCTGCCCAAGGCGCAGCAGCTCTTCAACAAGGTCGGTAAGTACGACACGATCAGTGTCGCCGCCAAGCACGGCTATTCGCCCCAGCAGGTCGCGAACGCGATCAAGCCGCTTCTCGGTCCGAGCGCGCAGGTGAGGACTGGTCAGCAGCAGGCTCAGCAGGCGACCAAGGACACGAGCGGCTTCCTCAACATCTTCCAGGATTTCCTGCTCGCGTTCGGTGGCATCGCGCTGTTCGTCGGGAGCTTCGTGATCGCCAACACGCTGTCGATCACGATCGCCCAGCGCACGCGGGAGCTGGCCACGCTCCGGACGCTCGGCGCCACGCGTCGCCAGGTGCTCCGGTCGGTTCTGGTGGAGGCGTTCGTGATCGGAACGCTCGCCTCGATCATCGGGCTGTTCCTCGGGCTGTTGCTGGCCAAGGCGCTCAACTCGCTGCTGGTGTCGTTCGGGATCAACCTCCCGCAGGCGGCGACCGTGTTCAAGACGCGGACGATCGTGATCTCACTGCTCGTCGGGATCGTCATCACGATGATCGCCGCGGTCCGGCCGGCGCTGCGCGCGACCCGGGTTGCACCAATCGCCGCCGCGCGCGAGGGCGCGCTGCTGCCGCCGTCGCGCTGGGCCAAGTACGGCCCGCACGCGGCGGCGGGCACGGTCATCGGCGCGATCGTGTTGATGCTGATCGGTCTGCTGGTCAGCGGCCTGTCAACCGGGCTGCGGCTGCTCGCCGTCGGCGTCGGGGCGGTCGCGCTGTTCATCGGCTTCTCGATGCTCGCGCCGAAGCTGGTGCCGCCGCTCGTCAAGGTGCTTGGCTGGCCCGCGACGAAGATCGGCGGTTCGGCGGGCAAGCTCGCCGAGGGCAACTCGGCGCGCAATCCGGCGCGGACCGCCTCGACCGCGTCGGCGCTGATGATCGGGCTGGCGCTGGTCACGCTCGTCGGCGTGCTGGCCGCCGGCCTGCGGACCGGATTCAAGGACAGCGTCAACAAGGCGTTCGTCGCGAACTACGCGATCACGGCTACGAACAACTTCTCGCCGATCAGCCTGTCCTCCGAGCAGGCCGTGCGGAGCGTGCCCGGAGCGACCGGCGTCGTGGGCGTGCGGGCCGGCGACGGGAAGGCGTTCGGGTCGCACATCAACGTCACCGGCGTTCCCCCGAACGCCAGCCAGGCGATCAAGGTCGATTGGCAGGCGGGCGGCCCGGGCATTCCGGCGCAGCTCGGAAACGACGGCGCGTTCGTCGACAAGGCCTACGCCAAGGCCCAGCACCTGCAGGTCGGCTCGCCGCTATCGGTCGAGACTCCGACCGGTCGGTTCCTGCAGCTGAAGCTCATCGGCATCACGAACCCGCCGAAGGGCGCGTCGCCGTACGGAGACGTCTCGATCTCCCAGGCGCTGTTCGATCGTGAGTACCAGAACCCCCAGAACCTGTTCACGTTCGTCAACATGCAGGGGGGCGTCACACCGGCCAACACGAACCGGCTGAACGCGGCCCTGGCCGGGTTCCCCGACGCCAAGCTTCAGACGAAGTCCCAGTTCATCAACAACCAGCTGCAGGGCCTCACCCTGCTGCTCAACCTGCTGTACGTGCTGCTGTCGCTGTCGATCGTGGTCAGCCTGTTCGGGATCGTGAACACGCTGGTGCTGACCGTGTTCGAGCGGACCCGCGAGCTCGGGATGCTCCGGGCGGTGGGAATGAGCCGGCGTCAGGTGCGGCGCATGATCCGGCACGAGAGCGTCATCACGGCGTTGCTCGGCGCGGCGTTCGGGATCCCGCTGGGCATCCTGCTGGCGGCGCTGATCGGGGCCACGATCGACTTCGGGACGTTCACGATCCCGGTGGGGACGCTGATCCTGTTCGTGATCGCGGCCGTCATCGCGGGGCTGATCGCGGCGATCTGGCCCGCGCGGCGCGCCGGGCGCCTCAACGTGCTTCAGGCCCTGCAGTACGAGTAGCGACTCAGCCGGTCGGTCGCCCTACGGCCGCAACAGCGCGATCGACGAGGTCGCGTGCCCGACGAGCTTGCCCACGCCGCTGCGGGCATCGGCCTCGGCAAAGGCCACCTGCCGGCCGACGCGGAGCGCCTTCCCCGTGATCTCGAGCTCGCCGCTGTCGGACCGCAGCGGACTCAGGAAGCTGACCTTGATCTCGATCGAGCTGATGGCGACGCCGGCGGGGAGCAGCGACTGGACCGCGCAACCGCACGCCGAGTCCAGCAGCATGCACAGCAGTCCGCCGTGGACGACGCCGGCCGGGTTGTAGGTGGATTCGTCGGGCGTGCAGCGGAATACGGCTTCGCCCTCGGCGACCGAGTCCAACCGGGCGCCGACCAGGGCGGCGAACGGCGGCACGGGCAACTTGCCGTCGATGATTGCCTGCAGATGCTCGCGCCCCGGGATCGAAGCACCGGCCGAGGCCGAGATTGCAGGGTCGTACCAGCTGACGATCTTGCTCCGCAGCGCTCCCCATCCGTCCACGGCGAGTGTTCGATCGTCGCTCATCCGGACCGCTCGACGTTCTGGAGCCGCACCTGACCGCGCGCGATAATCTTGCGATCCTCGGGCCGTCGGATCTCGACCTGCCAAAGCTGCTGCGTTCGCCCCTGATGGATTGCGGTGGCCTCGACCGCCAGCCGGCCGCTCCGATGAGGACGGATGAAGTCGGTGAGGTTCGAGACCCCGACCGCCTGCATGCCGCGATCCTTCACCGCCTCGAAGGCACCGGTGGTCGCGAACGTTTCGATCACGGTCGTGTAGAGCCCGCCGTGGACGAGTCCCCACGGCTGGTGGTGGCGCTCATCGGCGGCGACCGACCCGGTCACGCGGGTCGGGCCGCGCTCGTCGAACTCGATCTCGAGCACGCGCATGAACTCGCTCGCGCTTGTCAGTCGGCCGGTCATCGCCGCGGAGTCCATCACAGATTCTCGCCGCCGGCGGCGGCGAGTCCGGCGGCCGCAATCGGTGCCGGCTCGGACACGACAGCCGGCACCGGGCGGCGCCGCACGAGCAGCAGGAATCCGACCACGCCGCCGGCGAACGCGATCGCGGCGGTGACGGTCCATCCGCGCTGGTACGCGGCCAGCACCTGCGCCGGCGAACGAGGCGAGCCGAGCACCGCGATCAGTACTGCCACTCCGATCGCGAGCCCGACCTGGCGGAGCATGTTGATCACCGCCGAGCCCGTGGCGAACGAGGTCGGCGGGAGCGAGGCCGCGGCTGTGCCCATCATCGTCGGCAGGGTCAGGCCGACGCCGATCCCGGTGAGCAGCAGCCCGCCGAGCACGTCGCCGACGTAGTCCGGGTCCAGCCCGGCCGCGAGCGCCATCCAGGCCATGCCCGCGGCGAAGATTGTCGACCCGGACGCGATCACGGCGCCGGCGCCGAAGCGCGCGATCAGCCGGCCGGCGACCAGGAACGAGAACAGCGGCACCATGATCGGGCCCGGGACGATCGACACGCCGGTCGTCAGCGCCGACCAGTGCCACACGTCCTGTGCCCACAGGACCCGCGACAGCAACATCGCGCCGAACGCGATCGAGAACAACACGGCCACCGCGGAGGCACCCGTGAACGGCCGTACGCGGAACAGCGCCCGGTCGATCAGCGGATTGTGGTGGCGGGCGGTGCGAACCGCGAACAGGGTGAGTAGGACGACGGCGAGCGCGAGCATGCCGATCGTCCGCGGGTCGCCCCAGCCCCAGCTCCCGCCCTCGACCAGCCCAAGCGTGAGCGCTCCCACGCCGGCGGTGATCAACACCGCGCTGAGCCCGTCGGGCCACGGGATCGGGTGTCCGGGGACCTCGGGCAGCAGGCGCCAGCCGGCGATCAGCGCAGCAACGCCGATCGGCAGGTTCACCAGGAACACCCACCGCCAGCTCGCGGCCACGAGCAGCCCGCCGACGGCCGGGCCCAGCGCGGCGGCGAGACCGCCGACCGCGGTCCAGGTGCGGACCGCGCTCTGGCGGCGCTCGGCCGGGAACGTGGCCAGTATCAGCCCCAGCGAGGTCGGCGTCAGCAACGCGGCGCCGGCCGCTTGGAGCACACGAAAGCCGACCAGCATCGGGAGGCTGGTCGCGGCGGCGCACGCCGCCGACGCCGCCACGAACACCGCGACGCCGAGCAGGAAGCCGCGCTTGCGGCTGAATCGGTCGGCGAGGCGGCCGAACAGCACGAGCAGCGACGCGTACACAATCGCGTAGCCGTTGAGCACCCAGGAGAGGCTGTCGAGGCCGGTGGAGCCGAAGCTCCGGGACATCTGCGGGAGCGCCACGTTGACGATGAACAGGTCGAGGCTCGCGAGCACGACGCCGGCGCAAACGATCACGAGGACGAGGTTCGGGTTGCGGCTCGGGTATGGGTTTGAGTTTGGGTTCGGGCTCGGGTTCGAGTTTGGGTTCGGGCTCGGGTTCGAGTTCGGGTTCGAGGTTGGCGACGATCCGCGAGCTCGCTCCCCGTGACGCCGGGGCCGGGAGAGCTGACTTAGAGAAGGCATAGCCAGGCATCCTAGCAATGCTGGCTTATGGAGTCAAAAGTCAGCTATGATTTGCGCATGTCTGCAACCTCTACCGTCCGACTGACCGGCGTCCTCGATCCCCGCGAGGGATGGACGGCCGAGCGCTGCACGATCGCGAAAGCCGTGGACGTCCTGAGCACCCGCTCGGCGATGCTGATCCTGCGCGAGGCGTTCTACGGCACCACGCGCTTCGACGAGTTCGCCGAGCGCGTCGGGATCAGCGAGCCCGTGACCGCGGCGCGGCTGCGCGAGCTCGTCGACGAAGGCCTGCTCGAGCGCGAGGATTACCGCGAGCCGGGCCAGCGGACCCGCCAGCAGTACCGGCTCACGGAGAAGGGCGCCGAGCTGTTCCCGGTGCTGGTGGCGTTGATGCAGTGGGGCGACCGGTGGCTCGACGAGCGCGGCGGACCACTCGAGCTGCTCCACCGAGACTGCGGCGAGACCGTCGGCGTCGAGGTGCGTTGCGCCGCCGGCCACCGGGTCGAGACGGGCGAGATCGACGTCGCCCGTCGCCGGCGCTAGCCGGCGCTACGAACGGCGGGCGCCTGGGGAGGGTGCAGAGACTCCATTGGCGGAGGCGGCCAGGGCCTCAACAACCTGCAAGAGCTGCCATTTGACCCGTCTGCGCCGGACCGTGTCATGTTGCGCTGACCCCCTGACCCGAAGATGGCCTGATGTGCCACGGTCCGTCCCAGATACGCGAATTGGCATGATTTGCAGGTCGGCGCCGGCGCTCTGACGCTTTCCTTGGATTCGGCTGTTGCGGCTGTTCCGGCTGTGGTGCGTCCGCGATCGGCGCTAGTGGCCGTCGGCTGACGCCGGCGGCGGCTGGGGCCCGCGCCGGCGCGAGAGTGCCTCCAGCACCGCGGCCTCGTCGACCCCCAGATCCGCGAGCACCGGCGCGATCTTCTCATCGCGCGTGAGCGCGAGCAGCACGTCGCGGGAGTCGATCTCCGAGCGGCCGTCGTCGAGCGCTCGCCCGGCGGCCCTGACCAGCAGCCGGCGTGCGCCGGCGCCGGGGCCGACCCGGATCCACTCGTCGAACCCGGACCGTTGCTGCTCCCGCTGCGGCTCGGCGGGCGCGCGCAGCGGCGGGCCGGCGCCCGACACCCTGCGGATGATCTCGCTGCGGACCTTGTCGGGGCTGACGTCGAAATCGCCGAGGATCCGCGTGGCCGGGCCCTCGTTCAGCGCCACCAACCCGAGCAGGATGTGCTCGGTGCCGATGTAGGTCTGGCCGAGGCCGAGCGCCTTCTGGAGGGCGAGTTCGAGCGTCTTCTTGGCCCGCTCGGTGAACGGGGCGTGGCCCGCGGTTGCCGCCTGGCCAACGCCGACCGTCCGGACAACCTCGCCGCGCACCCGCTCGACTGTGATGTCGAACGAGCCGAGGATGTGCGCGGCGATCCCGTCCCGCTCGCGGAGGAGTCCGAGCAGGATGTGCTCGGTCCCGATGTAGTCGTGCTTGAACCCGTTTGCCTCTTCGTGAGCTAGGACCACGACCTCGCGGGCTCGCTCTGTGAACCGCTCGAACAGGGCCTAAGAATCCCACCGGTGGAGCGAGCGGGCAAGGAGTGGTGGCGGGCACACGCCCGCGCCGCCGTGCCGGGGACCCGCACGAGCCGCCGTGCCGGGGACCCGCAGGAGCCGCCGTGCCGGGGACCCGCAGGAGCCGCCGTGCCGGGGACCCGCAGGAGCCGCCGTGCCGGGGACCCGCGCGAGCCGCCTACGCGCCGGCGCTGATCGCGCAGGCCGGCGCGAGGTCGCGGCCGATCCTCGAACGGTGGGGTTTCAGCCCCGGTCTCGTTCCGTGCGTCAGTCCCCGGTGTCGTACTTGAACGAGATCCCCAGGCGCACGCGATAGTTGACCAGCCCCCCGTTCTCGACCGTGACGTCCTGCCGTATCACCTCGGCGACGCGGAGGTCGCGGACGGTCTTGGCTGCGGTTTCGACCGCGTTGCGTGCGGCGGCTTCCCACGAGTCGCTGCTGACGCCGATCACTTCGGTGACGCGGTAGACGCTGTCTGCCATTGAAGGCTCCCCTCGTTTGATGGTGGTCGTCGACTGCGGTCCGGCGGTGAGGGCGAGCCTATCGAGGCCAGGTGTGCGCAACCACCCCAAGGGGGTCTTACGTCCGACCGGTGCGGGCGCCAGACTTCTCGGCAAGGACCGCTCTTCGGGACGGCCGGCCAGGCAGGCAAACCCACGCAGCCACCGTGGAGGAACGCTACGGCGTGAACTCTGGCCGATCGCCCCGGAGGGTGGCTAGCCGTCGACCGCCAGCGACAGCGAAGCGTCGCCGTGGTTCTCGGCGCCGGCGGTGACGCGCGATGCGACCACGCGCAGCGCCTCGATCACGGCCAGCAGGGCGGGGTGCTCCTCGGCGCCGCGGCGGCACGCGATGAACAGGTGGCGGCAGGGTGGCTCGCCGGCGATCGGGCGAATCGCGACCCCCGGCGGCGGCTCGTCCTGCGCCAATCGCGGCACGCACGCGACACCGAGCCCGGCGCCGACGAGCGCCATCACCGCGGTCCAGTCGGCGGAACGGTGCGCGACCGCGGGTGAGAAGCCGGCCGCCGCGCAGCCGACGCGGATCACGTCCTCGCACGACCAGCCGCGCGGTGGCGCCACGAACGGCTCCCGCGCGAGGGCGGCCAGCGGGACCGCCGGTTCACGCGCGAGCCGGTGATCGTGGGGGAGCGCGACGTCGAGCAGATCGAACATCAGCGGCGTGCGCGTGAAGCGCTCGTCGTCGTGGCGCGGTGCGCTGTCCGACTCCATCGAGACCGCCAGGTCGAGATCGCCGCGGGCCAGGAGGTGGAACACCTCGGGGCTTTCGAGATCTTGCACGGCCAGATCAACCCCCGGCGCCCGTTCGCGCAGCAACCCGACCGCGGGCACGACCAGGCCGACGATCCCGGTCGCGAACGACCCGATCCGGACGCGGCCCCGCTCGCCGCCTGCGAGCGCGGCCAGCGTCGCGTCCATCCGCTCGAGCTCGCTGAACACGGCGTCGGCGTGGCCGAGGACGGCCTCGGCCGCCGGCGTCAGCCGGACCGTGCGTCCATTTGGGATCAACAGCGGCTGTCCCACCTGCTGCTCGAGCGCCGCGAGCTGCTGCGACACCGCCGAGGGGGTGAGATACAGCGCGTCCGCCGCCGCGGCGATCGTGCCGCGATCGGCGAGCTCCCGCAGGGCGCGCAGACGGCGAAGCTCGATCATGAAGTGCAGCTTACGAGTTCGGTCAAGAAGGTCTAGTCGAACTTGGCTAATCGCGGCGTCACAGTCGTGGACATGCCGACCCGCCACGTCCTGCTCGCGGTCGCGGTGGCGGTGGTCTGGGGCATCAACTTCGTCGTGATCGACGTGGGCCTGGGCTCGTTCCCGCCGCTGCTGTTCGCCGCGCTGCGCTTCACGCTCGTCGCCTTCCCGGCCGTGCTCGTGGTTCGGCGGCCGCCGGTCCCGCTGCGGTGGGTGATCGGGGTCGGCACGTTCATGAGCGCGGGGCAGTTCGGGCTGCTGTTCGTCGCGATCCACAGCGGGCTGCCGGCGGGACTCGCGTCGGTCGTGCTTCCGACCCAGACCGTGTTCACGATCGCGCTCGCGGTCGCGTTCCTCGGCGAGCGCCCGGGACGCGGGCAGCTGGCGGGCGCCGCGGTCGCGGTCGGCGGCGTCGCGCTGATCGCCGCCGGCCGCGCCCATGGCGTGCCGCTCGGCGGCCTCTTGTTATGCATCGGCGCCGCGGCGTCGTGGGGGGTGGGGAACATCTGCAACCGTCGCGCTCAAGCCCCGGACGCGCTCGCGCTGCTCGTGTGGTCGAGCCTGGTCCCGCCGCTGCCGCTGTTCGCGCTGTCGCTCGCGTTCGAGGGGCCGCACCAGATCGGCGCCGCGTTCGCGGACCTCGGCCCGGGCGGGCTCCTGGCGCTCCTCTATGTCGTGATCGTCTCGACCGGCTTCGGATTCGGGACGTGGACCTGGCTGCTCCGCCGGCATCCCGCCTCGCGGGTCGCGCCGGCCAGTCTGCTCGTGCCGCCGGTGGGGATCGCCGCGGCATGGATCGCGCTCGGCCAGTCGCCGAACTCGGGCGAGCTCGCCGGCGCCGCGATCATCCTCGCCGGGCTGGCGCTCGCGACATCGGCCGTGCGCGTCCCCCGGTCGCCCGCCCGCCGCCCCGCCCCGGCCCCTCACCCGTCCGCGCTCGCCCAGCCCGCGCTCACTCAGCCCGCGCTCACTCAGCCTCGCATCCTCAGCGCCGGTGTGGTTCGATCACCGGATGGCGACTGAACAGCCGGTCGCGGCGGAGCGGTCCATCGGAGCCGACGTGGATTGGCGGCCGGCCCGCCGCCCCGCGCGGACCGAGCTCCGCGGGACGCACGTGCTGCTGCGGCCGCTCGACGCCGACCGCGACGCCGAGGCCCTGCACGCGCAGTCACATCCGCCGGCCGCGGACCCGGGTCTCTGGACCTATCTTCCAAGTGGCCCCTATCGCGATCCCGCCGAGCTGCGCGACGCGCTTCGGGTCGCCGCGGCCTCTGAGGATCCGCTGTTCTTCACGCTGGTGACGCTAGCCGGGGACCAGCCCGCCGGCGTCGCGTCGTATCTGCGGATCACTCCGGAGCACGGCGTGATAGAGATCGGGCACATCTGGTTTGGCGCGTCGCTGCGCCGGACGACGGCGGCCACCGAGGCGATCTATCTGCTCGCCGCGCACGCGTTCGACGACCTCGGGTATCGCCGACTCGAGTGGAAGTGCGACTCGCTCAACCAGGCCTCCCGCCGCGCGGCGGAGCGGTTCGGGTTCCGCTTCGAGGGCGTGTTTCGACGGCACATGGTGGTCAAGGGGCGCAATCGCGACACCGCCTGGTTCGCGATCACCGGCGACGAGTGGCCGGCCGTGGGCGCCGGCTTCCGAGCGTGGCTCGGCCCGGACAACCTGGACGCCGGCGGAACCCAGCGGCGGACCCTAGGCGAACTGATCGGCCGCGAGCGATCATGGCTTTCACGGTGATCCGGTACTCCGAGCGCCCCGCGCTCTGGGAGGAGACGGCGGACATCTCGCACGAGGTCTGGCCGGAATACAACCAGCACGGCGACGTCCTGGGGCCCTACTGGGGGCGGCTGTTCGACGAGTTCGCGGATTATCAGTTCGCCCTGTTCGACGGGGAGGGGCAGGAGGTCATCGCCGAGGGCCACACGGCGCCGTGCGACTGGGACGGGACGACAGAGGGACTGGGGGACGGGATCGACGCGATGATCGTCGCGGCCTTCGAAGCACGCGCAGCCGGTCGGCCGCCGACCGCCTTGTGTGCGCTCGCCGCCGAGGTCAGACCGCGGTTCCAGGGCGGCGGTATCGCCGACCGGATTCTCGACGCGATGTCCGAGATGGGCCGGCAGGCCGGTCTCGGTCACCTGATCGCCCCGGTCCGCCCGAGCCTCAAGCACCGGTACCCGATCACGCCGATCGAGCAGTACCTCACGTGGACGCGGGAGAACGGCGAGCCGTTCGATCCGTGGATCCGTGTCCACGTCCGACGCGGTGGGACGATCGCCAAGCCGGTCCCGCGATCGATGTCGATCGCCGGCACGGTCGCCGAGTGGGAGAAATGGACCGGGATGCGGTTCCCGGGAGACGGGCAGTACATCTTCCCGGACGGGCTGGCGCCGGTCGAGATCGACCAAGACCGAGACCGCGGCTCCTACTGGGAGCCGAACGTCTGGATCGTGCACACCCTATGAACAGGGCGTGGCCGTCTCGTTGACGTTCGTGGCGGCGACTGCGTGCCAGCCGTCGGCGTCGCGCCGCGCGACTAACACGAGCACCGCGGTCCCGGAGGGAAGCTTGCCGGCCGGCTTCGAAGGCGTCGACGATCGCGCGAGGGTCGGCGAACGCGGTCATGGCCAAGCACCATCGCGTCGCGGCGAGCGATGAGTCTCGCCCCCGGATCACGTCCAAAGGGCATGAACTCAGTTACCAGTCAGATTTCGATATCGCTCGACGGCTTCGTCGCCGGCCCGAACCAGAGCCTCGAGAACCCGCTCGGTGAGGGCGGCATGCGCCTGCACGAGTGGGTGTTCGCGACCGCCGCCTGGCGACGCCAGCACGGGGGCGAGGGCGGTGAGCCCAACCTCGACTCGGACATCGTCGACGAGGCCGTCGCCAACGTAGGGGCCTACATCATGGGCCGCAGGATGTTCGGCGGCGGCGACGGGGCGTGGGATCCGGCGTGGCGTGGCTGGTGGGGCGAAGACCCTCCCTTCCATGTGCCTGTGTTCGTGCTGACGCACCACCCGCGCGAGCCGCTGCCGCTGCAGGGCGGCACCAAGTTCACGTTCATCACCGACGGGATCGAGTCGGCGCTCGAGCAGGCCCGGTCGGCCGCGGGCGACAAGGATGTGACGATCGCCGGCGGCGCCGCCGCGGTGCAGCAGTACCTCGCGGCCGGCCTGCTCGACGAGCTCTATCTGCACATCGTTCCGGTCGTGCTCGGGGCGGGCGAGCGCCTGCTCGAAAACGTCGGAGATCCCAGGCTCGAGCCGATCAAGGTCGTCGCCTCCCCGACCGTCACCCATATCAAGTACCGCGTCGTCAACTGACCGCGCGGTCGCCCACGGCGATGAGCGCCGCGCGCTACGGTCCCACGTATGCAGGGCGCGCCGCACCTGGCCGTTCGGGGGTTGAGCCGCAGCTACGGCGAGTTCGAGGCGCTCCGGGAGCTCGAGCTCGAGATCGGTCCCGGAGAGTGCGTCGCGGTCGTCGGGCACAACGGCTCGGGCAAGACCACCGCGGTGCGGACGATCGCCGGTCTGCTCGAGCCGAGCGCCGGCATCGTGGAGGTGGACGGTTCGACCGTCCACGAGGAGCCGGCGGGAATCAAGGCTCGGGCCGCGATGGCGGTCGTTCCCGACACGCCGTCGCTCTACCCCGACCTGACCGTCCGCGAGCACCTCGAGCTGGTCGCGGTCGCCCACGGCGTGGCCGGCGACGATCTCGACGAACGGATCGATCTGCTTCTTCGTCGCCTCGGCCTCGGGGACAAGCGTGCCGCGCGTCCCGGTGAGCTCTCGCGGGGGATGCGCCAGAAGGTGCAGCTCGGCTGCGCGCTGATCCGGCCGCACCGCCTGTTGGTGCTGGATGAGCCGGTGGTGGGCCTCGATCCCGCGTCGCAGCAAACGCTTCGGGAGCTGCTCCTGGAGGCCAAGCGGGCCGGCGTGGCGGTGATGTTGTCCACGCACCAATTGGAGTTCGCGCGCGGGGTCGCCGACCGGGCGGTGGTTCTCGCCGACGGCGCGGTCATCGCCGACGGCCCGTACGACGAAGTCATCGGCGGCGGCCTCATCGACGGACTCGGGGCGTCGTGAGCATCGGCGTTCAAGCGGATTCGCGTGACCGGGCGCGGGAGGTGCGCGCCTTCCTGAGGGCACGCCGGACGCGGTGGCGGCCGACGGCGTATCAGGTCTACGCCACGCTGCTGATGGGCGCGATCGCCGGAGCGCTCGGCGGCCATGCCGTCTCCGGGCTGATCGGCGGGAGCCTGGACGCGCACAAGCTCGTCACGTTCGGGCCCGCGGTACTGATCCTCGTGCTGCTGGCGGCACTCAGGTTCGGCACCTGGCAGGGACCGGTCGGCTTCTCGACCGCCGACGTCAGCTTCCTGCTCACTGCCCCGATCGCGATCGCGGCCTTGGTGAGACCGAAGCTCGATCTCGTTCTGTGGCTCGGAGCGGCTGCCGGCGCAATCGTCGCCGGGGTCGTGCTGCTCGTGATGTCCGGCGGCCCCGGTGGCGTCGGGGTGGCCCGGGCGCTCGGCGCTGTCGTCGGGCTGGCCGGCTTCGCGGTGACGGGGGTCGCCGCGAGTTGGCTTGTGGAGTCGTCACGACGGGTGTCGACGCTCGTGCGTAGGGCGAGCCCGGTGGTGCTCGTGGCCGCTGGTGTCCTGCTCGCAGTCAGCGCCGCCTCGTTCGGCCGCTCAATCGCCGTTTGGTCAGGCCCATGGGGCTGGGCGATCGCCCCGCTCGCGGGGAGCGCCGGCTGGCCGCTCGCGGTGTTGCTCGTCGCGACCGCAGCCGGGGCCACCACGATGCTCGCGCGCCGCCGGGCCGCGGCGGCCGGCGCCGAGGCGTTTCTGGCCCGAGCGGAGACCCGATCCGGGCTGACCGCCTCGGCCTTCACGCTCGACTATCGCTCCGCCGCACTCACCTACCGCTCCGCGCTGCCGGCGCGGGTAGTTCGGGGCACGCGCCTTCGCCGACCCACTCAGCCCCAGCGCGTGGTGCTGTGGCGCGACGCGCTTGCGCTGCTCCGGGAGCCGTCGCGGCTCGGCTGGGCGGCGCTGCTCGGCGCCGCCGCCTCGGTCGAGGCGGTCACGCATCCGGGACAGGCGGTGCCGGCGGCGGTCGCCGCCGTGCTCCTCTATTTCGCCGTGAGCCTGCTGTGCGAGCCGTTGCGGACCGACGTCGACGCTCCCGATACGAGCGCGCTGCTGCTCTCGTGGCCGTTCGCCCGCGTGCTCCTTGCCCATTGTGCGCTCCCGATCCTGGTCATGTTCGGGCTCACCGCGGCCACGATCGTCGCCGTCGTGCTCGCCGGAGCCGCTGGCGCCGGTGCGCTCATTCTTATCCCCACGGTGCTCGCCCCGGTGATCGCCACGGCCGTGCTGTGCGCTGCGCTCGCGGCGCGCACCGGCGGGCGGATCGACGAGAACCTGCTGGGGCGATTGCTGAGCTTGGACGCGTCCAACCCGATGGGCGCCACCCTCGTGGTCCTGTGGCTCATCCCATGGCTGATCGTCGCGGTCGTCGTGATCGGCGGAGCGGTCCTGATCCTCGGACACGCCGCGGCGCAGCACCACGCGGTGATCGTCGCCGGCATCGTCGCGGTCGGGCTGACCGCCGCGGCCAGCGCGGTGCTGGCCGCCGTCGCCCGTGGATCAAAGCGCCCCGACCGCTGAGCCCCCGGGCTTGGTCGACCAGCGAAAGTCCGCGGGCAGGTTGGCCCCGCGCACCGTACAGGCCGCCGCCGCAACCTCGATCGCAGCGCTCGCGGCCTTGAGGAGCGCGTTCAGGTCGCCCGCGTCGTGCTGGTTCAGCGCGTGCGCCGTCCACCAGGTCAGGAATCCCGCGACGAAAGCATCCCCGGCGCCGATCGTGTCGACCACCTCGACGACCGGAACGGGAATCGACCGCTCGCCGGACTCGGTCAACACGGTGGCGGGTGCCGCTCCGTCGGTGACGAGCACGGCGGCCGGCCCCAGGTCGAGCAGGCCCTGCGCGGCCCTGAGCGGCGGGTCCGCCGGGCGCAGCAGCCTCAGGTCGTCGGTGCTCACCTTGACGACGTCGACCTGCCTGACGACCGTGTCGATCATCTCGCGGTAGGCGGGCAAATCGGTCACCGCCGCCGGACGACAATTCGGGTCGAGCAGGATCGTGGCCCCGGGTGGCCGGTGGTGAATTAGCGCGGTCAGGCTCGAAGCGGTCGGCTCGATCAGCAGCGCCAGGCCGCCGAGCGCGATCGCATTCGAATCGTCGAGGATCTCGGCGGGGACGTCGGCCGTCGCGAGCTCCGCCGCTGAGGTTCGCTCGAGGTAGAACTTGTATTCGGCCGCACCTAGCGCATCGAGCCGCGCGATCGCGAGCGTGGTCGGCGCAGGGGTCGGATCCGGGACCGCGATCCGCACGCCCGCTTCCTCAAGCGAAGAACGCAGCTGATCACCGAACCCATCGTCGGAGAGCTTGCCGAGGTACTGGCAGTCGCCGCCGAGCCGCGCGACCGTCCGCGCCGCGTTGAGCCCAGCGCCGCCCGACACCGCCGTGACCGCTCCAGATGCGTCGATCACGAGGTCGATCAACGCCTCGCCCGCGACCGTGATCATGACGGCTCTCTGTACATGCGACCGGCGAGATCGAACACGCGCCGGATGTTATGGCCGATCGGGATCGCCGGCGATCTCAGCGCGCTTCAGCCGGTAGAGGACGTGCGGGTTGAGCCGGTCGGGCACCCTGGGGTGGTTGAAATCGTCGAGCGGATCGTGCGTCATGCCGAGGCGCTCCATGACCCGCCGCGATCGCTCGTTCGCCGGCGCCGTAAACGAGACGATCTCCTCGAGGTGCAACTCGTCGAAGCCGAACGTCACTGCCGCTCTCGCCGCCTCGGTCGCGTAGCCGTGGCTCCAGTGGCCGCGCGCGCGTCGCCAGCCGACCTCGACCGCCGGAGTGAACGGCGCGTCGAACCGAGCCGTGTTGAGGCCGACGAAGCCGATGTACGGCGGACCGCCGGTCACGCCGACGGCCCACAGCCCCCAGCCCTGCCGGTCGATCGTCTCGCGAACCACGTGCGCGAACGAGTCGCTCTGCTCGCGCGACATCGGCGCCGGGAAGTGCCTCATCACCTCCGGGTCGGCGTTCAGCGCGGCGAACGGCTCGAGGTCTGAGTCTCGCCACCGTCGCAGCACGAGTCGCGCGGTCGAAAGCTCTGGCACGGCGCCGATCGTAGTGAGCCCCGCCTTGACGAGGCGCGGCTTCATGAGTACATTAGTCAGGTAATGAACCCGGCAACCCGACCTTCCTCCGCCGTGTGCATCGAACGTGGAGCGGTCCGTGCTCGATGACGCGACGCCGATCTTCACCCAGATCGCCGAGCGCCTCGCCGACGAGATCGCCGACGGCGGCCTCGCCGAGGGCGACCGGGTTCCATCGACCAACGAGCTTGCGGCGTATTACCGGATCAACCCGGCCACCGCGGCCAAGGGGGTCAACGTGTTGATCGACGACGGCCTGCTCGAGAAGCGTCGGGGGATCGGCATGTTCGTCGCGGCCGGCGCTCGCGAGCGGCTGCTCGAGGATCGTCGCCGCAGCTTCGCCGAGCGCTACGTCGAGCCGATGGTGGCGGAGGCCGGCCGTCTCGGGCTCGACGGCGATGCCCTGATCGACTTGGTTCGCGAGGTCGGCCACGCCCAAGGAGCGCTAGAGCGATGACGCCGGCGATCTCGTTGACTGGTCTGAGCCGGCGCTACCGGGACCAGCTCGCCCTCGACGACGTCACTCTCCAGATCGACGGGCCCTCGATCACCGGGCTGATCGGTCGCAACGGCGCCGGCAAGACCACGCTGCTGCGGATCATCGCGGCACAGGAGTTCGCCACCGCCGGCACCGTCCGGGTGCTCGGCTCGAGCCCGGTGGAGAACGAGGCGGTCCTGCCCAACGTCGCCCTTGTCCGCGAGGATCAGGCGTTCCCTCAGTTCCGGGTACGCCACGCGCTGGAGGCGGCGTCGCTGTTCTATCCGAACTGGAGCGCCGAGCTCGCCGAGGAGCTGGTGGCCAGCTTCGAGCTTCCGCCGAATCGATGGGTGGAGCGTCTCTCCCGCGGCACGCGCTCTGCTTTGGGCGCGGTGATCGGGTTGGCGGCGCGAGCCGAGGTGACGCTGTTCGACGAGCCGTACGCCGGTCTGGACGCGGTGGCGCGGCGGGTGTTCTACGACCGGCTGCTGGGCGACTACGCCGAGCACCCGCGCACGGTACTCGTGTCCACGCATCTGATCGACGAGGTTTCGGGCCTGCTCGAGCGGGTGGTCATTCTCGACCGGGGCCGGATCGTGCTCGATGCCGGCGCCGACGAGGCCCGCAGCGCGTTCACGCGCGTGAGCGGCGCGGTGGAGGCCGTCGAGGAGTTCGTCGCGGGCCGCGCGGTGCTCGAGCGTCGCGGGATCGCCTCGCAGGAGTCGGCCGTGGTCGCCGGCGGCCTGCACGATGACGACCGACCGTGGGCGCGGGAGCTACGCCTCACCCTCGAGCCGCTCTCGCTGCAGCAGGTGATGATGCAGGCCTCGGCGGGGGCGGCGCAACAGTCGAAGGAACGCGAGCAAGCATGAGCACAACGATCAAGGTCGCCCGTTACCACCTGATCTTCCCGATCCTCCTCGTAGTGGCGCCGTGGGCATTGCTGGCCTTCACCTTCGCCGTCAACCTGATCGTCACGGTCATTCAGGGCGGCCCAAACCCAACCAAGGCGGTGGCCGCGATCTTCGCCGTGATGGTCTTCGCCGGCGGGCTCACCATGACCCGTTCGCTGCCGTTCGCGCTCACGCTGGGGGCTACCCGGCGCTCGTACTACCTCGGGACGGTCGGCCTGGTCATAGCTCTCGCCGCCCTCTATGGACTGGCGATCGCCGGCCTCCAGGCGCTCGAACGGGCGACAGGCGGGTGGGGCGTCTCCATGTACTACTTCCAACCTCACTACTTCCTGACCGGCGCGTGGTACCTCACCTGGCTGAGCTCGTTCGTAGGCCTGGTGCTGCTGTTCGTCTACGGCACGTGGTTCGGGCTCCTGTACCGGCGGTGGGACGCGATCGGTCTGCTCTTGTTCGTGTTCGGGCAGGTCATCCTGGCGCTCACCGGCGTCTTCATCATCAGCGGTGATCACGCCTGGCACAGCGTCGGGCACTTCTTCACCGCGCTCACCGCGGCGGGATTGACCGGCGCGCTCGCCGCGCTCGCCGCGCTCCTGTGTGCCGGCGGGTTCGCGTTGATCCGCGGGGTGACGGTGTGACCTTCGGTGGCGCTGGCCCTACCGCGCACGACTCCGGCTGTCCGGCTGTTCAGACCCTCCGGCGGCCTTCAGCCTTTCAGCCATGTTGAACACAACCTCCGCAGCCGCCGCCGCCCGCGCCGTCGACCTGACCAAGACGTACGGGACGGGCGACGTGGCCGTCCGTGCACTCGACGGCGTCAACGTCGAGTTCAAGCGCGGCCGCTTCACCGCGGTCATGGGACCGTCGGGGTCAGGCAAGTCGACGCTGATGCATTGCATGGCCGGACTCGACGCGCCGACCTCTGGTCATGCCTACATCGGGGACGACGAGATCGGACGGCTCGATGACGGAGCCCTGACGGAACTGCGACGGGACCGGGTCGGGTTCGTGTTCCAGTCGTTCAATTTGGTGCCGACGCTCGCCGCGGGCGACAACATCACGCTGCCCGGTGATCTCGCCGGGACCCACATCGACCAGGCGTGGTTCGACTATCTGGTCGGCCGGCTCGGGATTGCCGACCGGTTATCGCACCGTCCCAGCGAGCTGTCGGGCGGCCAGCAGCAGCGGGTCGCGTGCGCGCGGGCGCTGATCGGGCGGCCCGAGCTGATCTTCGCCGACGAGCCGACCGGCAACCTCGATTCGAACGCGTCCGCCGAAGTGCTCGAGTTCCTCCGAGCCTCGGTCAGCGACGACGGGCAGTCGATCGTGATGGTCACCCACGACGCGCGCGCGGCGGCCTACGCGGACCGGGTCGTGTTCCTCGCCGACGGCAACGTGGTGGGCGAGCTCACCTCACCGTCTGCGGACAGCGTCCTGGAACAGATGAAGAGGCTCGGGAGCTGACATGCGAAAGGTCACTGTCAGCGGGCTGCTCGCCCGCAAGCTGCGTCTCGCGCTCACCGCGCTGGCGATCGTGCTCGGGGTGACGTTCGTCACTGGGACGCTGATCCTCGGCGACACCCTCAACAGCACGTTCAACGACCTGATCGGCACCGCTTACGAGCACGTCAGCTTCGAGATCCGCGGCAAGGCCGTGCTGAACGAGAGTGGCGCCGCCGCCGTCCAGGGCACGGCCGACCGCAAGCCGGTCCCGGAGTCGATCGCAACCGCGGTCAGCCGCGTGCCGGGGGTCGCGTTCGTGCACGGCTCTGTCCAGGGCTACGCCCAGTTCCTGGACCGCAACGGCAATGCGATCGGGGGCGGCGGCGGTTCGACGCTGGGCTTCTCGTTCGATCCCAACCAGCAACTTTCTCCGTACCGGCTGGTCGACGGCAAAGCCCCCGCGACCGCCGATGACGTCGTGATGGACAAGGCCACGGCCACCAAGCACCACTTCGCGGTCGGCGATCGCGTGTTGATGAACCTGCCCAACCGGCCGGAGACTTTCACGATCACGGGCATCGTCACGTTCGGCAGCGACAACAACCTCGCGGGCGTGACGCTGGCCGGCTTCGACCTGCAGACGGCGCAGAACATCTTCAATTCCCCGGGTTACTACGACACGATCAACGTGCTGGCCGCGCCGGGCGCGGACAACGTCAGGCTCCAACTCGCGATCGCCCGGCTCCTGCCCCCGGGGGTGGAGGTCGTCAGCGGCCAGGCCGTCGCCAACGAGCTGTCGAGCGCGGTCGACAACGCGCTGGGGTTCATCTCGACCGCGCTGCTGATCTTCGCGGCGATAGCGCTGTTCGTCGGCGGCTTCACGATCTTCAACACGTTCTCGATCACGGTTGGCCAGCGCACGCGCGAGCTCGCGCTGCTCCGGATCGTCGGCGCGAGCCGCGGGCAGGTGTTCCGGTCGGTGCTCGGCGAAGCCGCGCTGACCGGCCTGGTCGCCTCGCTGATCGGCCTCGGGCTTGGGGTTCTCGCCGCGCTCGGCCTCAAGGCGCTGCTCAAGGCGTTCGGCATCGAGCTGCCGTCGGCTCCGCTGGTGTTCGAGGCGCGGACGGTCGTGGCCGCGATCGCGGTCGGCGTCGGTGTGACCGTGATCTCGGCGATCCTCCCCGCGCGGCGCGCCGTGCGGATCGCACCGGTCGTCGCGCTGGTGGAGGACGGCGGTGACGGGGCCGAGCCGGTGCGCCGGCGCCGCGTGACCGGCGGCATCGCCGTCGCCGCCCTCGGCGTGGTCGCGGTGGTGGCCGGGCTGGCCAAGCCGACTGTCGCGCTGGTGGGCCTCGGCGCGGTGCTGGTGTTCATCGCGGTCGCCATGCTCGTGCCGGTCCTGGCACGGCCGCTGTCGAGCGCGCTCGGACGTCCGCTGGCCGCGCTGCTTGGCACGCCGGGAAAGCTGGGGCGGGAGAACTCGATGCGCAACCCGCGCCGGACCGCACAGACCGCGGCCGCGCTGATGATCGGGCTCGCGCTCGTATCGACGATCGCCGTCCTAGGCGCGTCGCTGAGCACCTCGGCCAAGAACAGCGTGGACAGCGCCGTCAGCGCCGACTACATCATCAGCGGCTCGGGCGGGTTCAGCAAATCGGTCGCTCCGACCGTCTCGCGCCTGCCCGGGGTGACAACCACGACGACGATCTACCAGGGCCAGTTCGAGTTCAAGAGCACGCTCTCCACGCTCGTCGCGGCGACTCCCACGAACCTCAACAAGACCGTGACGCTCCACGTCACCTCGGGGAGTGGCGCTCCGGCGATGGCCGCGGGACGGCTGCTGATCGACACCAACACCGCGAGGGCCAACGACCTTCACGTCGGCTCGATGGTGCCGGTCAAGTTCGCCCAGACCGGTTCCTCCACGATGACGATCGGCGGGATCTACAAGCCGAACCCGCTGGTCGGCAGCTTCGTGGTTGGCGACGGCTTCTTTCTCTCCCACTTCGACAATCCGCTGCCGATCGGAGTCCTGCTCAGCACGGCGCCCGGTGCCGCCGATCTTGGCCCGGCCCTGAACCGTGTGCTGACGCCGTACGCCAATGTCGGCTACAAGACCCGGGCGCAGTTCGAGCAGTCCCAGCAGAACAAGATCAACCAGGAGCTCGGACTGGTGTACGTGCTGCTCGCGCTGGCGGTCCTCGTCGCGCTGATCGGGATCGTCAACACGCTGATGCTGTCGGTGTTCGAGCGCACACGCGAGATCGGGCTGCTCCGCGCGGTCGGGATGAAGCGCCGCCAGGTCCGCGCGATGATCCGCTCTGAGTCGGTGATCGTCGCGCTGTTCGGTGCGGTCGTCGGCATCGTGGTCGGGGCGGGACTAGGGATCGCTCTGGCCTCGTCGCTACGCGACAACGGCGTCACCAACATCGCCCTCCCGATCCCGAGCCTGATCGCCTTCGTGATCCTCGCCGGGGTGCTCGGACTGATCGCGGCCACCTGGCCGGCGCGGCGGGCGGCCAACCTAGACGTGCTCGCCGCGATCGCAGCCGAATGACCCGGTCACGCCGTGGCGGTGCCGCGGCACCGCCACGGCGCGTCGGCTTCACCGGACGGTATAGGCGACCAATTGCGGGTTTCCGCCGCCCGTCCTCGTAAGCGAGCCGCCGGCCGGAACGATCACGGTGTTGCCGGCGATCGCGATCGGCGCGTTCGTTGATGTGGGCAGCCGGTGGCGATACACGATCCTGCCAGTGCGGCGGCCCAGCGCGATCAGCACACCGTCGTAGAGCGTTGTGAAGACGAGGTCATTGGACACCGTGGTCGCACCGAGCGGCAACTGGGGCACCTTCGTGTCCCATTCGACCTTGCCTGTGGCGAGGTTGAGCGCCTCCACCTCGCCGGTGGGAGAGCTTGCCGCCTGGGTCGGAGTTGGGAGACTCAAGTTTGGGTAAGTCAGCGCTACGTCGTTGGTCTCCACGTACACGCTGTTACCCGCGACCGCCAGGTCGGCCAAGACGCCGCCGAGCGATCCCGGAAGCATCGTGAGGGGCGCCTTGAGCGTGCCGCGGTGCTCGAGAACATCGAGTGAGTCGGTGTCCTGGCCGTTGTGCGCGCCGACCGGCGCCTTCCAGATCAGCTTGCCGGTCTTGGCGTTCATCTCGTAGACATAGCCCATCTTGCCGGCGCCGATGACGACCGAGACGCCGTTGACGCTCGTCGAGATCGGCGAGGCCTGCATGTCCCAATCGTTGAAGTCATTCGGCACGCCCTGGTAGTACCAGCGCAGCTTCCCGGTGGCGGCGTCGAGGTTAACGTCGCTGTTGGTGTAGAGGTCGACTGCCGGATGCGCGATCGTCGCAGCGGGGGTCTGATATGGGTTGCCGATCCCATACGTCACCGACCCGTCGCCACTGACGAGCGGCGTCTCCCAGACGCCGCCGGCGCCGAGGCCAAGTGCCTGCACGCCCGGCTCTGGGCCGACGACCGTGTTGAACTTCCAGACCAACGCTCCGCTGGAGGCGTTAAGCGCGAACAGCACGCCGCCGCCGGGCCCCGACCCGTACTGGCTCCCGAGATATACGCGCCCGTTCGCGACCTGTGGCTGGATGCCGAAGGTGCCCTGGCCGGCGCTGAGCAGCTCGCTGTTGGCCCAGATCGCCCGGCCGGTCGCGGCGTTCAGCGCGAACACCGTGGTGGGCGCGGCTCCGTACACAACGCCGTCGGCGACCGCGACGCCGTTCGGCCCGGGCCCGCTCCGCTCGGGCATGTCGAGGCGGCACTCCCACTCGAGCTTTCCGGTCGAGAGCGCGAGCGCATACACGTTCGAGTCGAGATCCTGCAGATACACGACGCCGTTCTGCACGACCGGATTCGCGGCCAGCGAACCGTACGGGCGCACTCCTGCTGCAGCCTTTCCTGTGAGCTTGAACGTCCAGGCCTGCGCGAGCCTGGATACGTTCGCGGAGGAGATAGTCGAGCCCGCGGCAATGCGGGTGTTCGCGAGGTCGCCGTTCGGATACGGCCACGACCCTGAAGTTGCGGGAGAGGTGGCCGCCTTCGCGCCGGAGCCGCACGCGGCAAGCGCCCCAGTGGGCTTGTTGGCGCTCGAACCGCCGCAGGCCGCGAGCAGCAAAGCGGCCGCCATCGCCAGGGCCACCCGCAGGCGGCCATCTGAAGCTTTCACGGGCTCCTCCTCTACGTGATGATGATATCACATAGATATAACATGGATGTCAAGGCGCTGTCAGCTGCTCAACGGCCCCAACGAAGCGCCCGGGACGCCCGCGCCGCGCCCTCGGTGAGCGATCGCAGCTTCGCCCACGCGATCTGCGGGTGGGTGCGCCCGCCGAAGCCGCAGTCGGTCCCGGCGATCACGTTCTCGGCGCCGACGGCCGACGCGAAGCGCTCGATCCGCTGCGCCACGAGGTCAGGGTGCTCGACGACGTCGGTCGAATGGGTGACGACACCTGGAACGAGGATCTTTCCCTCGGGCAGTCGCACGTCATGCCAGACCGCCCATTCGTGTTCGTGGCGAGCGTTGGCGCCCTCGATCAGGTAGGCCTGTGCCTTGACCTCGAGCAGGATGTCGACCATGTGCACCAGTTCCAGGTCGTGCACATGCGGACCGTGCCAGCTGCCCCAGCACATGTGGTAGCGAACCCGCTCCTCCGGGACATTGGCCAGGGCGTGGTTGAGCGCCTGCACGCGCGCGCGGCAGCGCTCGCGGAACGCCTCCAAGCCCATCTCGATCCCGATCCGGTCCCACAGCGCCGGCAGCCACGCGTCGTCGACCTGCAACACGAACCCTGCCTCGACGATCAGCTCGTACTCGACGCGCAGCGCGTCGGCAAGCGCGTACAGGTATTCGGCGTCGCTGGAGTAGAACGCGTTCGCGCGGTAGACCTCGAGGCTCGCCGGCGCGGTCGAGGTCAGGAACGCATCCTCGCCCGGTGCGCAGGCGCGCAGGGCTTCGATCTCGCGCTGCACCTGCTCGTGCCCCGAGTATGAGATCGGACCGGTACAGACCCACCTCATCCGTCGCGCGCTGACCTGACCCCCCGGGGTGTAGAACAGCGTCCCGCGATCGGCGGCGTAGCGGTAGAAGGCGTCGAACTCCTCTCTGTCCTTGCCCTGGGCGATCAGCGGCGTCTCGTCGTCGGCCGGCTTGGTCTCGAACCCGGCAAACCGGTCGTCGGCGAACGACAGCCAGTCACCGCCCTTGGTGTACTCGCCCTCGTTGATCAGGTCGAGACCGATGTCGCGCTGCCTGGCCACGACCTCGGAGACGGCATCCCGCAGCTGATCCTCGGTGGCCGGAGCGTCGTCGTCGGGCCACGGCAGGCTGCCGGCATGAGTGGTCAGGATCCGCGAGCTGCTCCGCTTCATCGCTCCGCCGGCGGATGCTATGGGACCGCGTAAATCGGCCGGCTCCGGGTAGTAAACGAGTTGCGAACGAGCTGGACATCCTGTGGCGGCTGGGGCTCGCCCTCGTGCTGTCGTCGTGTATCGGCCTCGAGCGCGAGGTCGGGCAGAAGTCGGCCGGCCTGCGCACCTACACACTCGTGGGCGTCGGCTCGGCCGTGTTCATGCTGGTCAGCACCTACGGCTTCGGCGACGTGCTCGGAAACCCGCACACGACGCTCGACCCGTCGCGCGTCGCGGCGCAGATCGTTTCGGGGATCGGCTTCATCGGCGGCGGCGTCATCTTCGTCCGGCGCGACACGGTCCGCGGTCTCACGACGGCAGCGGGCGTGTGGGTCACGGCCGGAGTCGGGATGGCCTGCGGCGGCGACCTGCCGCCGGTGGCGGTCGCGACCACCGTGATCTACATGATCGTCGCGTTCGGTTCGCGGTCGTGAGCGTCCACGCCGGCGACGCCAACGAGTTCAGCTACTGAGTGCTGACCACGCGCCGGCCGGGCGCGAGCCGGGCACGATCAGCACCTTGACGGAGACGTCGGCGTCGAGCGCGGTCGTCATCGCCACCGGGGCGTCCTCGATCGCGAACCGGTGGGAGACGATCTCCTCGAACGGGATCCGTCGGTGGTGGCGCGCCATCAGCGCGAGCGTTCCCTCGTAGCAGCGCAGGTCCTCGCCGCCGACGCCGAGCAGCGTCAGGCTGCGCCCGCAGAGCACAGCCGGGTTGAACGCCTCGTCGCCCATGTCGACGAACGCGCCGACCTCGATGATCGTTCCGCCGTCGCGCACGATCGCGGTCGCCTGCGCGAACGCCCCGGGGAACCCCGTCGCGTTGACCACTACGTCCACGCCCTCGCCGTCGGAGCGCTCGCGCACCTCCGCGGTCGCACCGTCACCGGGGGCGATCGCGACGGCGTCGGCCACCCGGGCGGCGAGCGCGCGGCGTTTTGAGGACGGATCGAGCACCAGCACCTGCCCGGCGCCCATCAGCGACGCCTTGATCGCGTGCGCCAGGCCGAGCGGGCCGGCGCCGACGATCGCGACCGCGTCGCCGGGCCGGAGCCCGGCCGGCCGCCGCATCGCCGCCGCCCGCTCGAGACTGTGCGTGACCGCGAAGATCTCGGTCAGCACGGCCACGTCGTCCGGCAGCTCGTCGGGAACCCGGAACACTGCGGTCCCGGGCTTGAGGTACAGATACTCCGACCACCCGCCGAACAGATGTGGCGGGACACCGGCCGTCATCGAATTTCCGTAGTTCTCGATGTTGCGGCAAAGGTAGTAAGGGAACCCGCGGGCGCACATGTGGCAGCGTCCGCATGCCCGGTTCGGCGCGGGGATCACGCGGTCGCCCGCGGCGAGCGGCGTTCCGTCGAACGCGACCGCGCCGCGGGGCCCGACCTCGGCGACGACGCCGACGTTCTCGTGTCCCTGGATGATCGGAAACGGCGTGCTGCGCGCACAATCGGTTCCCAGATATTGCTCAGTCTCACCGCGATAGGTGTGCTTGTCGGTGCCGCAGATCCCCGATGCGAGCATCCTCAGCAGCACCGCGCCGGGCTCGAGCGATGTCGGGTACGGATACTCGCGGACCTCGAGCCGGCGTGGCGCCAGCAGCGTAGCCGCGCGAACCGTGCCGGCGGGGGTCGTCATCCGGCTGAAGCTATCGGGTCGGCGTAAGCTCGCGGGGTGGCTCGGCACGATCAAGGCCCGTACCGATCGAGCTCAGTCAACTCCTACCTGGTCGAGACTCGAGTCCTCGGGGCCGTCGCGCTGCTGGTGCTCGCCGCCGGCGTGGTCCTCGACGTGGTCACGCGCAACTTCTGGGCCCGCAACGCCCTGCTGGCCGGGCTCCTCTCGAGCCTGATCGTCGTGATGCTGTCGGCCGCGGTCCTGAACGAGGCGGTTGAGCGCCGCAAGCGACGGCGGTGGAGCGTCCTCGCCCAGTACGTCATGCTCCAGCTCGTCCGCCAGGCGCGGCTCGTCTGGACCGGCGTGATGGAGTTGGCGGGCCTGATGCCGGCCGACGTGACCGACGCCGCGTCGATCGATGCGGCCGCCCACGCCGTGCAAGACACCCCGCGCTTGAAGGACGCAATTCGCGAGGCGGTCGCTGACGGCGCCAACCGCCGGCGGATGCACAAGGCGATCACCGACTTCGTCGTCGAGGGCGACGAGGCGCTCGGGCGATGGGCCGGGGTCATGCTCAACGCCGATGCGTACGCGGAGATCATCGACAGGCACGTAGAGCTCGCGACCGACGTCGCCTGGCTGGGCAGCCTGCTCGACAGCTCCGAGTCGTCCGACGACGGCGTTCGGCGACGCAGGAGCGCGAGCAGCCCGGCAATCCGGATTCAAGGAGAGGTTGACGACGAGCAGCTGACCGACAGGGTCGTGACGATCACGCAGCTCGCGGAGGAGCTCGACCGGACGACTCTCGAGTTGGCCATGCGCATCGTCCCTGTCGAATGGTGGGCGGCGCGCTTGGGGACGACGGTCCCGGCTCCACACGTCGGCGACAAGGCCGAGACCGTCAGCTAGCGCGAGCTAGGCTGACCGCGCGAGCTTTCCGCCCTTGCGGTTCGGCAACTTATGATTGGACGGAGTAACAGCCACTAGAAAAGAGGAGGTCAGCGTGCCCCGTCCCGTCACGCTGTTCACCGGTCAATGGGCGGATCTCCCCTTGATCCAGCTGGCGAAGAAGGCGACGGAATGGGGCTTCGACGGGCTGGAGCTGGCGAGCTGGGGCGACCACTTCGACGTCGCCGCGGCGCTGGCGGAGCCCGCCTATTGCCGCGAGCGCGAGTCGCTGCTCTCCAGCCACGGCCTTCGCTGCTGGGCGATCGGGGCGCACCTCGTCGGCCAGGCGGTGTGCGATCCGATCGACGAGCGCCATCACGCGATCCTCCCCGACGACGTTTGGGGCGACGGCGACCCCGACGGGGTCCGGTCCCGCGCCGCGCAGCGGCTCATGGATACCGCGCGCGCGGCCGCGCAGATGGGCGTCACCGTCGTTACCGGGTTCAGCGGTTCGCCGATCTGGCATCTGCTGTATTCGTTCCCCCCGAACGACTTCGTCGCGCTCGAGCGCGGCTACGAGGAGTTCGCCGAGCGGTTTGACCCGATCCTCGATGTGTTCGAGACCGAAGGGGTGCGGTTCGCGCTCGAGGTGCATCCCACCGAGATCGCCTACGACTTCGTCACCACGCGCAGGGCGCTCGATGCCGTCGATCGGCGCGATGCGTTCGGGATCAACTTCGACCCGAGCCACCTGGTTCCCCAGTTCCTCGATCCGGCCGCGTTCGTCGATGAGTTCGGCGACCGCATCTACCACGTGCACGTCAAGGACTGCAAGCGCCGGCTCGACGGCCGCCGCTCGATCCTCGCCTCCCATCTGGAGTTCGGCGAGCCCGACCGCGGCTGGGACTTCGTCTCCCCGGGTCACGGCGACGTCGACTTCGATGAGGTGTTCCGCGCGCTGAACCGGAGCGGCTACGACGGTCCGCTGTCGGTCGAATGGGAGGACTCGGGGATGGACCGCGAGTGGGGGGCGCGCGACGCGGTCGCGTTCGTTCGCCGCAACGACTTTGCTCCGTCACAGGAGTCGTTCGATGCCGCGTTCGCACGGGAGGGCAACCATGGGTGAGAGCCTCTCCGGTGTCGGGCGTGACGGGAGGCCCGCCGCGTCCGCGGACATCCCGACGATCGGCGTCGGCATGCTCGGCTACGGGTTCATGGGCCGGGCCCATTCCAGCGCTTTGCGCACAATCCGTCACATGACGTGGCCGCCGCCGCTGATCCCCGAGCTGGTCTCGATCGCCGGCCGGACCGAGGATGCGGTCGCCGCGGCGGCCGACGAGTTCGGCTTCGCCGAGCACGTAACCGACTGGCGGGAGCTCGTCGCCGACCCCAGGATCGGTCTGTTCGACAACACCGGCCCCAACAGCGTTCACGCGGCGCCGAGCATCGCGGCCGCCGAGGCGGGCAAGCACGTCGTGTGCGAGAAGCCGCTCGGGCGGACCGCGGACGAGTCCTACGAGGCCTGGCAGCGGGTCGGCGCCACCGGGGTCAAGCACATGTGCGCGTTCAACTACCGGTTCGTGCCCGCGGTGCGGCTCGCCCGTGAGCTGATCGCGTCCGGAGAGCTCGGCGAGATCCTCCATTTTCGCGGCGTCTACCTGCAGGACTGGCTCGTCTCCAGCTCCGTGGCCAACCTGTGGCGGCTCGACAAGACGGTGGCCGGCTCCGGCGCGCTGGGTGACCTGGGCGCGCACGTGATCGATCTCGCGCACTATCTCGTCGGCGAGATCGCGTCGGTTGCGGGGGCAGTCCGCACGTTCACCCCGGTTCGCGACGGTACCGAGGTGGACGTCGACGACGCGTTTGCGGCGACGGTGGAGTTCAGCGAGGGAGCGCTGGGGACGATCGAGGCGTCGCGGTGCTGCGCGGGTCGCAAGAACGGGCTCAGGTTCGAGATCAACGGCACGGCCGGCTCGCTCGCGTTCAACCTCGAGCGGCTCAACGAGCTCGAGCTGAGCGAAGGCGCCGCAGGGTTCCGCACGATTCTCGTCACCGACCCCGGGCATCCCTTCCTCCGGCATTGGTGGCCGGCCGGACACGTGCTCGGCTGGGAGCACACGTTCGTGCACGAGCTCCATCACCTGCTGACCGCGATCCGCGACGACGACCAGGTGGGACCGCACGGTGCCACGTTCGAGGACGGCTATCGCGCGGCCGAGGTGTGCGACGCGATCGTTCGCTCGGCAGACGGATCCGGGCGGGTTCCGGTCAGCTATCGCGAGTCCGCGCCGGCGAGGAGAGCGGCCGGATGACCGAGGCGGCTGCGGACGCGCTTGCCGGTGACGGCCAGACCGCGAAGGACTGATCATGACCGGCCTCGAGTCGGGCCTGACCGATCCGGAGGTCGCCGAGCACGTACCCGATTTCTTCTTCACGCCCGGCGACGTAGACGGCCGGCGCGTGTGGGCCCACTGCCGTCCGCCAGTTGCTAGACTATCTCGAGATAAGCCTGCCGCGGGAGTACGTGTTCCCGGCTCCGCGGTGCACAAGCAGGCCGACGCCGTATCCGAAGCGGCCCATTCGGCGTAGCAGACGACCAGGCCAGCGGGTGCTCGTCACCCCTGCCCGGCAGTGCGGTCCACTCGCTCGGGACCTGCATGTAGCGGAGCGGGTTGTCCCAGCCGGTAAGCAGCGTCTGCGCGCGTCGGCTGCGGTCAGCGCGCATCACCCCGCCCTCCTGCTCCCGGACTAATGAATCACGACACTAAATCGGCGCGGCAAGAGCCTTGAAGGTCTCGCCGAGCAGGCGCCCTGGGTCGGCGCCCGGAGTGTCGGGCTCGCGCTCCCAGCGACTCAGCTGCAGCGACCCGTCGACGACGAGCCGGCACCGTTCGAACCGCCGCTCGCTCAGACGGCCGCCCAGGTCGCGAGCGTCGATACCGTCACCGACCAGGTCGGCGAGCACGAGCGCGTCCTCGATAGCCAGCCCGACGCCCCAGGCCATCTGCGGGGTGGTGGTGTGGGCCGCGTCCCCGATCAACACCGCCCGCCCCGCGCCCCAAGGGGGCGGAACCAGTAGCCAGTACAGCGCCCGGAAGTCGATCTGCGAAGGCTCGGTGATCTGTGCCGCGATCTCAGGCACCACGAACCCAAACGCGGACAGGCGTTCCTGGAGCATGTCCAACATACGATGCGCCGGCGGCCGCTCGGGTCCGGCGGTCGAGTCGAGCACCCAGACGTACGCGCGGCCGGGAGCGATCGGCACAAGCCCGAGCCGGGTCTCGCGGCCGAGCATCATCGTGTAGCGTTCGAGCCCGTCCGGCTTGCGGACGTCCAACCGCCAAATGACCTGCCCGGCATACGCAGGCTCGGGAGCGTCAGGGAGGAGCATTCGCCGCGTCGCGGAATGAACGCCGTCCGCCCCAATCACCAGGTCATAGCTGCCGTTTGTGCCGTCGGTAAATGTCACCTCGCGGTCGGCTAGCGCGGACACGGCTACGCCGAGCCGCACCGGCACGTCCAACGAACGCAACCGCTCGTCGAGCACCTCGTGCAGAACCATCCGCGACATCGTCACGAACGGCGGATCCTCCGGCCCGAGCACGTTCATCTGCGGCATCTCCGCCACCTTCACCCCGTCGGGGCGCATCATGTCGATCACGGGGTGATGCCACGAGCGCTCCTGCAGCTGCGACAGCAGGTCGAGCTCGCGCAGCGCCCGCATCGGCGGACTCTGCAACCCGATTCCGATCCCCGCAGGTCGCCAGTCGACCTGCCGCTCCACGATCTCAGAGCGGACGCCGCGCCGCGCCAAGGCGATCGCCGCGGTCATCCCCGCTGGGCCACCGCCGACGATCAGCACCCGGTTCAAGCTATCGAGGCTCATCGGCAGGACGGGCGTCCAGCTGCCGCGCCACCCAGTCGGCGATCGTCGGCGCCACCGGGCCCTCGCCCATGTGACCTCCGTCGAACACGCGCGCCGCCTTAGGGTCGCCGTGGTCGAGGCTGAGATAGATGTCGTCGATCGAGTTCTGGACGTCGTCGCGGCCGTTGACCAGGAGCAGCGGCGCCGACGGCTGGTCGAGCAGTCCCTGATCGAGCAGAGACAGCTCGGGGCAGCGCGACACGTAGTCCTCGAACGTCTCGCCGCCGAAGATCCGCGCGCGCGCGGCCATCAGGTCCATCAGGTAGGACGAGGCGTTTCGCGACCGCTGCTGCCACTCGGGCGTGAATGTGATGTGGACGCCGCCGCCCCAGTTGACCGCGCAGGCGAGCCGCTCGCGGTGGGTGTAGGCGAGCTTCATCGCCCAATAGCCGCCGAACGAGCCGCCGATCGCCGCGCAGCGGGCGCCGTCGAGATCGTCGCGCTGGGACAGCCAGTCGAAGATCGGGGTCCACTGGCGCTCGGCGTCGAGTCCGGCGAGCACCGGCGACTCACCCACGCCGGGCATGTCGACGAGCAGTACCGCGAACCCGCGCGAGCGCATCAGCGCTCCGAGCCGGACGTGCATCTCCTCCTTCCACGTGTCGATCCCGGCCCACACCATCGCGACCGGCGGCCGGCCGTCGCCGGTCGCGGGGCGCGTGAGGTAGAAGCGGAGCTTCGAGTCCTCGAACGGAAGCTCGACCACCTCCAGCGGCGGGTCCTCGAGCGTCGTCGCGTTCAGGAAGAACTCGCGCGCGCGGTCGTACTCCCGTTGCTTGAGCGGATGGTTGGGAACGGGATACCGCCCCATGAACGCGGCCTGGTAGGCCTGGAACCACAGCTCGCGCTGGGTCGGGAGATCGCTCGTCGCCTGTGCGCGCGCGGCGAAGTCGTCGGCGAGCGCGCCCCATCCGGCCGTCCACGACAACGGATCGAGCCCAGTCAACGCGTCGATCGTTGCCCGTGCCGCCTCGGGATCGAGTCCGTCCAGCGGATGGGCGCCGCGCTCGAGGCGTGCCAGCAGCCACTCCTTGCCGGCGGCAAGGCTTTCCTCGGCGACGGCCATCACACGAACAGGCCGGTCTTGTCCTGCGCGCTCCGCTCGTCCTCGGGCGGCGCCTGCACGAGCGGGAACGACTCGAACATCGACGGCGGCATCGCCAGGTTCTTGTAGAAGACGTTCGACCCCTGCTGGGGCTCGAACCGGACCGGCTCCCAGTCGGGTTCGTAGTTGCGATAGCCACCGGCGTTGATCTCGACGCGCATGCCGCTCGGATCGCGGACGTACAAGTAGTCCTGCTCCCCCATCCCGTGCCGGCCGGGACCGAACTCGATCGCGACGTCCTGGTTGAGGAACACGTCGGCGGCGCGCAGCAACTCCTCGCGCGAGTCGACGAAGTACGCGAAGTGGTTGATCCGGCCCGGGACCGGCGTCGGGTCCCACACGATCCCGAGGTCGTGCGAGCGCTCGCACACCGTGGTCATGCAGAACACGGGAAAGTCGGGCCGGTCCGGGATCACCGTGTACTCCATGAACCGGTGCCCGAGCGTGTCGCGGTACCACTCAGCGTCGCCGCGAGGGTTCGCCGCCGTGATCGTCACGTGGTCGATGCACCGCGCCGCGACCCCGCGGGGGACGTACCGCTGTGGGCGGTTCGGGAACGGGGACTCCATCCCCGGGGGCGGCCGGTAGCGCTCGACCTCCCAGAACACCTCGTGCACGTGCCCGCCGGGCGCGCGATAGCGGAACGCGCGACCGTGACCGACAGAGTTCTCGATCCACGCCTCGCCGGCCCCGGCCGCCGCCAGGCGTTCGACGACCGTCTCGAGCTCCTCAGGTCCGGCGGCCCGCCAGCCGACGTGTCCGAGTCCGACCTGCGGCCCCTCGGTCAGCTGGAGGGTGTGGTGGAACCGGTCGCCCCAGGCGCGCAGGTACACGGACTGGCCGGCGCGAGCCGTCTCCTCGAGGCCGACCACCTGCGTCCAGAACTCGAGCGACTCCTGTGGTGTGGGCGTAGTCAGTTCGACGTGGGCCAGCTGGGACAGAAGGGGCAGAGCCATGTCTCTTCTCCTCAATCGGTATTGGTGGGCTGCCAGTGCAGGAGATAGGCGGCGCAGGCGCCGCTCAGCTCGTCGACCAGGCGCTTCCAGCTCAGGCGCTGATCGGACTCGAACACGGGCCCGTACATGACCTGGCGCGCGAGCGTCGAGTACGCGATCCGGAACGCCACATCGAGCGCGATTGCGGGTCGCGGATGCCGGAACTCGCCGGCGTACGGCATCAGCGAGCGCTTGAACTCCTTGCTCAGGGCGATGCTGGCCTCCGATCCGCGGGCCGAGATCACCTGGTCGACCGCGCCCAGGTGCATGAACGCTCGTAACGCCTTTCGGTTGTCGTCGATGAGCCGCGCCATTCCGGCGATCGAGGCTGCGATCGCCGTGGCGGCGCCCCCGACGCTCGCCGCGGTGGCCTCGGCCGCCTCGTTCGCCGCCGACATCGACGCCATCAAGCGCGCGTGGACAGCGCGAAGGAGGCTCTCCTTGTTTCCGAACCGCTCGTAGATTGCGCCGATCGACACGCCCGAGCGCGCCGCGACCTCCTGGACGGTGAACCCCTCGAAGCCGTTCTCCTCCAGCAGCGTGTGCGCCGCGTCGAGGACCCGTTCGTAGGACTCGCGGCTGCGCCGCTGCTTGGGCGGCCGTACAGCGCTCATCCCGCCACCGACCGAGGCGCGCGGCGACCTGACCGTGCGGGCGGCAGCACGTGCGGCTCGACGCCGGCGATCACGGTGTTGGTCAGCGTCCCGATCCCCTCGACGTGGAGCGACACGTTGTCGCCGGGTCCGAGCGGCGGCAACCTCTCCCGGCCGCGCCGGCCCCACAGCTCGAGCAGGCAGCCGTTGCCGCACGTTCCCGATCCGAGCACGTCCCCGGGCCGCACCCAGGTCCCTCGCGACGCGTAGGACACGAGCTCGGGGAAGCTCCACGCCATGTTCGCGAGCGTGTCGGTGCCCAGCGAGCTCCCGTTCACCTCGGCGCGCAGCTCGAGGTCGAGCCGGTCTCCGTCAACGTAGGGGTCGAGCTCCTCGGGCGTGACGATCCACGGCCCGAGCGTGTTCGCGAAGTCCTTGCCCTTGCACATTCCCAGGCCGAGGCGCATCTCGGCCATCTGCAGATCGCGCGCGGACCAGTCGTTGAAGATCGTGTAGCCCGCGATGTACTCGCCCGCTTCGTCCGGCGCCAGATCACGTCCCGGCCGGCCGATCACCGCCGCCACCTCGAGCTCCAGGTCGAGCCGCCTACATCCCGGCGGAACCGGGATCTCGTCGCCGGGTCCCGTCACGGCATTGGGGTTGGTGAAATAGCAGAACGGCGACTCGTACCAGACCGGCGGGACCGTCGCGTCGGGATTGGCATCCTTGATCACGCCCTCGATGTGCTGCTCGAACACCGAGAAGTCGCGCATCGTCGGCGGCTGCACCGGCGCCAGCAAGCGCGCTTCGCCCAACGGCAGCTCCGCCTCGACGCGCTCGGCGATCCGCTGCCGCTCGACGGCGTTCGCGCCGAGCACGTCGACCACCTCGACACCTGATTCCAAAACCCTGACCGCCTCGCCATCGACAATCGCCGCGCGGGGACTGCCTCCGTGGTCAACTCTTCCGATCCGCATTTCGATCTCCTCGGGTTTCAGATGGGCGCCGACGCGGTCATGATCACGGAGTTCCGGGTCGCGTCGGGGTCGATCGGCAGCGAGTGATCCTGCTCCCACTGGCCGACCTTCTCGGAGCCCTCGACGATTGCGCGGCACCGCTCGTAGCGGCGTGCCGTGAACGCCTCGAGCGCTTCGGTGACCGGGACGTCCTTGGCCAGTTCCTCCGCCAGCACGATCCCGTCCTCGATCGCCTGCGCCGCGCCCTGGCCGCAATGCGGGGTCGCTCCATGAGCGGCATCGCCGATCAACACGATCCGGCCGCGATGCCACGGCGCGGGCGTGATGATGTTCTCGATCGGGCGCACGACGATCGCGGCGTCGTCGACGATCTGCTCGCACACGTCCGCGACCGGGCCGGCGAACGGCGCCAGGCGCTGTCGGTACACGGACGCCGCGCCATCCCGCTCGATCGCGGCTCTGAAGTCCGGGATCGGCGTCTCGATCGTCAGGATGTACATCAGGTCCTGGCCGAGCGGCACAAAGCCCGCGCTTCCGTCCGGACCGAACCACATCCAGATCTCCTCGAGCCCCTCGAGCCGCGGAAGGTTGTAGCGCCAGCACACCTGTCCGGTGAACCGCGGCTTCAACTCCGAACCGAACAGGCGCTCGCGGACCTTCGAGTAGAGCCCGTCCGCCCCGATTACGAGGTCGTACTGCCGTCGCTCACCGTCGGTGAAGGCCACCTCCACGTGGTCGTCCGAAGGGTCGATCTCGGTGAACGTGACGCCCGTGCGCACGTCCGCGCCCGAGGCCAGCGTCCGCGAGGTGAGGATCTCGTGCAGCTTGGGACGGGTGAGCCCGTTGCCGGGCGGCAGATGCTCGACCAGCGCCGGCCACTTGTGCGCGGCGATCGGCGTCTCGCCGTCGGCGAGCCACGTCCGGTCGCCGCGGATCGGCGAGCCGGCCTGCACGCACGCCTCGGCAAGCCCCAGCGAGTCGAGTGCCCTGAGCGCGTTGCCCGGCTGGATGATGCCGACCCCGTAGACGCCCCACTCGGGATCCCGCTCGACGACGTCGACGTCGAAGCCCTGGCGACGAAGCGCCAGCGTGGTGGACAGCCCGCCAATCCCACCGCCGATCACAAGAACCTTCATCGTCTCAACCTCGCCTCATCCCGGGACCACTAATGAATTCTCCGATTCCGAATCCTGATTCGGATAAGCTAGCGTGCGCAACTTTCGCTGTCAACGCGACACCCGAATCAGGCGGAGGAATGGACAACACATGAACAGCGACCTGGCACATCTCCGTGTCCGGCGCATCGTCACCGGCCACAACGAAGCCGGCGAAGCGGTCGTCGCGGCGGACGAGCAGATCGCCGGCACCGGTCTCGCCGAGGATGCCGGCCGCACCAGCGCGACCTTCTTTCAGCTGTGGGCGACGCACGAGATGCCCGTCGATCTGGGCGCGGAGGCCGCGGCGCGCCAGCGCGAGGGGAGCACGACCACGATCATCGGGTCGGGGTCCGGTTCGGTGCTCCGCATCGGCGTGCTGGCGCCGGGAACCCGGTCGCCGATGCACCGCACCGAGAGCCTCGATTACGGGATCTGCCTCGAGGGCGAGTGCGACATGGAGCTCGACGGCGGTGAGATCGTGACCGTGCGCGCCGGAGACGTCGTCGTTCAGCGCGGTACCAACCACCTGTGGCACAACCGGGGAACGGTGCCGTGCCGGTTCGCGTGGATCCTGCTTGACGCCGAGCCGGTCGAGGTCGCCGGGCGAAGGCTCGGCGCCAGCTGGCGCCACGACGCCTAACCGGTGCGTGCCGGCCGCGGTAAGGTCGTCGCGGAGATGATGGCTCGGGGCAACGCAGACGCGCCCCGCGAGATTGCGGAGCTTGCGGCCGACCTGGCTTCGAACGGTGTCGTCGGCGTCGCCGCGTCCTACGTCGACAACAGCGGCATCGCGCGGGTCAAGACGGTGCCGGTGGCTCGGCTCGAGGACGCCGTGACCCAGGGGATCGGGATGTCGCCGGTGTTCGACGTGTTCATGTTCGACGACGCGATCACGGCCAGCCCCAGCTCGACGGGGCCGGTGGGCGACCTTCGGCTGTTCCCTGACCTCGAGCGGCTCGTCGTACTCGCGGCCCAGCCCGGCTGGGCGTGGGCGCCGCTGGACCGCCGCACTCAGGAAGGCGAGCCACACCCCGGGTGTCAACGGTGGTTCGCGCGCAGGATGGCCGACCGCACCGCTGACCGTGGCCTGCGGGCGAGCATGGGCTTCGAGGCAGAGTGGGTGCTCGACGCCGGCGCCGGGGATGAGTTCGTGCCGGCGACCTCGGGTCCCGCCTACGGAATGGACCGGCTGATCGAGGTCTCCGATTACTGCCGCGAGCTGCTGCAGGTGCTCGACGCCCAGTCGATCGAGGTGCTCCAGCTCCATCCCGAGTACGCGCCGGCGCAGTTCGAGCTGTCGGTCGCGCCCGCCGATCCCGTCGCGGCCGCCGACCGGATCCTGCTCGTGCGGCACACGATCCGCGCGGTCACCAACAAGGCGGGCATGCGCTGTTCGTTCGCGCCGGCGATGATGGTCGGGGGCGTCGGCAACGGCTGTCACCTGCACACGAGCCTGTGGCGGGATGGGCGGACGCTGATGTCGGGCGGGCCGGGGCCGTACGGGCTGTCCGACGAGGCCCAGGCGTTCGTCGCGGGCGTGCTCGACGGCCTGCCGGCGCTGCTGGCGATCGGAGCGCCGAGCGCGGCGAGCTATCTGCGGTTGATCCCGCAGCGGTGGGCGGCGCCGTATCGCTGCTGGGGCCGCGAGAATCGCGAGGCCGCGGTGCGGTTGGCGGCGTCCGGGGAGCAGGCGAACGCCGAGGTGAAGTGTCTGGACGCCGCGGCCAACCCGTATCTGCTCGCCGGCGCCGTGCTCGCGCTCGGGCTCGACGGGATCGAGCGCGGGCTGGAGCTGCCGCCGGAGGTGACGGTCGACCCGGCCACGCTGTCCGACGCCGAGCTCGCGGCCGCCGGAGCGGCGCGCCTGCCGGCGAGCCTCGGCGACGCGCTCGAGCACTTCAGGCGCTGCGAAGCGCTCGCCGAGGCGATGGGCCCGGCTCTGTTCGGAACGATCGTCGCCGTCCGCGAAACCGAGGTCGAGCGCTTCGTCGGCGCCACCGAGGAGGAGATCGTGGCCGCGACGCGTTTTCGATACTGAGCGTGGACGTCCCGCTGATCGATCACCACTGCCACGCGGTCGCCCGCGAGGCGCTCGACCGGGCCGCGTTCGAGTCGTTTCTGACCGAGTCCGACCGGCCGCCGCCGGCGGGGTGCACGGCGTTCGACTCGTTGCTCGGCTTGGCGGTGCAGCAACGGTGCGCGCCGGTGCTCGACCTGGCCGCCGGAGCTGGTCCCGGCGACTACGTGGCGCGCCGCGCGGACCTTGGGGGCGAGGAGGCCAACCGGCGTCTTCTCCGCGCCGCCGGACTCGAGGCGCTGCTCGTCGACACCGGGCTGGCCGGCGACAACCTGCTCGGAATGGCCGAGCTCGGCGAGATGAGCAAAGCCGTCGTGCACGAGGTCGTGCGGCTCGAGTCGGTCGCCGAAGACCTCGCGGCGCGCGGCGTGGGCGCGGCCGAGTTCCAAGCCGCCTTCGGCGAGGCCCTTCGCCGGCGAACGGCCGGCGCCGTCGCGGTCAAGTCGATCGTCGCTTACCGCCACGGGCTGGAGTTCGACCCGCGGCCGCCCTCGTCCGCGTCGGTGGCGACGGCCGCGAGCCGCTGGCTCGCCGGGGGCGGCGGCCGAGTGGAGGACGAGGTACTGCTGCGCCACCTGTTGTGGGAGGGCCTGGCCACCGGGCTGCCGCTGCAAATCCATACCGGGTTCGGCGACCCCGACGAGAACCTCGCGCGCTGCGACCCCGCGCTGCTGACCGACTTCCTGCGGGCGTGCGCCGACGCGGGCCCGCCGGTGCTGCTGCTCCACTGCTACCCCTACCACCGGCACGCCGCGTACCTCGCCGCGGTCATGCCCCACGTGTACCTCGACCTCGGCCTGGCGATTCCGCACGTCGGGCGCCGAGGCGCGGCGGTCCTCGCCGAGACCCTCGAGCTCGCGCCGTTTCACAAGCTGCTGTATTCCTCGGATGCCTACGGGCTCGCCGAGCTGTACCTGCTCGCCGCCGTCAGCTTCCGCGAGAGCTTGGTGGAGGTGCTGGACGGGCTGGCGATCGGCGGATCCGACCGAGACCGGATCGCCGCGATGATCGGCTCGGGCAACGCACGACGGGTCTATCGCATTCCGGAGCGATGAGCCGGCTCGTACGAACCGGCTCCGGCGACACCACCGAGGCGTACAGTGATCGATATGCGTAGGCACCTCGGTGTGATCGTGCTTGCCGTGGTGGTGCTGCTGGGCGTCGTACTCGAGTTCGTGGGGTCGAATCTCGTCGGCACCCTGCTGATCCTCGGCGGGGTCTGGATGGGAATCGGCGTCGCCCGCAGCCGCAGCGAGTACTGGCAGCGACAGGGACGATTCTCGGCGACCAGGTCTCGGGCCGGCATCAGCGGTGCCGACTACGAGGACGCTGCCGGGGGGACGGATCTCGCCCGGCGCGATCAAGAGCGCTTCGAGCGCTGATCAATCGTCATCAGTCGATCAGGACCGTCGCGAGGGCCGTCCACGACTCGCGCGGGATGCCCTCCTCGCCCAGCGGCTGCAGGCAGACGTGGTCGGCGCCCGCGTCGAGGTGTGCGCGGACGACCTCGGCGATCTGCTCGGCGGTGCCATGCGGGATGACCGCGTCGATCAGCCGGTCCGACCCGCCACCGGCGATATCGCCCTCGGTGAACCCGAAGGCGAGGAGGTTCTGCGTGTAGTTGCGCAGACCGAGGTACAGCTTCGCGTACCCGCGGGCGACCGCTCTGGCGCGCACCGGATCGGTGTCGATGACGCACGCGAGCTCAGGTGCCACGAGCCTGCCGGGGCCAAGCCGCTCGCGGGCGAACCGGCTGTGCTCGACGGGCACGAAGTACGAATGCGTGCCCGCGGCGCGCTCGCGGGCGAGATCGAGCATCTTCGGGCCGAGCGCGGCCAGGCAGCGCTGTTCGGCCGGGGGCGGGGTCGGCGAGCTGTCGAGGCCGTCGAGGAACGAGCGCATCGTCGCCAACGGGCGGCGATAGTCGCTCGTCGCCTCGGGGTGGCCGATGCCTATTCCGAGCATGAACCGTCCGGGGTGCTCCGCGCGCAGGGCGGCGTCGGCCGCGGCCGTCTCGGCGGGGTCGTTGATCCAGACGTTGAGGATGCCGGTCGCGGCGACGAGCGTCGAGGTCGCCTCCAGGACGGGCCGGACGTCCGGAATGTGGGGAGAGCCGCCGACCCACCACGTGCCGTACCCGAGTTGCTCGGCGAGCCTGGCAGCCTCGCCGGCACGTTCGATGCCGAACGCGCGATAGCTGGTCCACACCCCGATCTTCCCGAGGTTCACGCCTACAGCCTACGGTCCGGCCGGTGCGCGCACTCACATCGGGCGGACCGCTTGTCGCTGGGGTGGGTGGGTCATAACCCCACGCTCGACCGACGCCCGCCGCCCAGATCGTCGAAAAGACCCCTATGCGTGCTCGAATCCACATTCGCCGCCAGGGGACTTCCGAGTGTGCGCTTATGACCAAGCGGCGCCGCATTCAGGGTGCCGCCGGCCCCGCACCTCTGGCGCCTGGATGTTCACCCGCAAAGAGGAATGGCCCAACCGTGTTTGTTGAACTCCACCGCCGCCGACGCGTTCCGGCACCCTTCAGGACCCGCCGTGCCGCTCGAGCGACACGCCTCCCTCCCCTCCCCCCCCCCCCCCCCCCGCCGTCGGCGGTGGCGAACCCCCTCCCCCGAAGCACACGTGCGAACAGCCACGTTCCCGGCCCACTGGCCGCCACGCGCCGTAAGGCCTTCTGGGGGGCATTCGCGCGCGCGTACGTGATCGGCTCGGTCACAGCAAGAGCGATCATTGCCCGGGTGGGCCGTATGGGCAAGCGACGGGGCGCTCGTGCGGCGAGCAGGCGTGTCCGCGGGCGGCGGCGGCGCCGCCCGCGGACAGATCCACCTGGTTACGAGACCGAAGCCGGCCGGCTCGTGCTCGCGTTGTAGTAGTTGTCGCCCCCGTAGACCGCCGTTACCGAACCGCCACCGCCGAACAGCGGCAGGAAGGCGCGGCCGCCCACCAGACGGCGCGGGTGCCCGACCTGCTGGCCGTTGACGTAGAACTGCACGGTCCCGCCGGGCGGCACCGGCTCTGTCGTGTCACCCGACACGGTTGCGACGACCTCCTGGCGGCCCGAATGCCACCGTGGCGCGGCCACCTGTACCGATGTCGTCGTGTGCCGGAACGCGACCCTGGTGGCGTAGTCGTAGAGGAGCTGGCGCCACGTGTACCACTCGTGCCCGGCGTCGAGCCTGGCATCGCTGAACGGGATCCCGAACGACGTGAATGTCGCCTCATACGAATTGAGCCCCGGTATCGTCAGCTCGTCGAAGTTCCCGCCGCCGAGCTCGATCCCCAGCCGTGTCTTGAGAGCGGGGTTCTGCCACTGCGCGCTACCAGTGGCCGGGGCGCCGAGGTTCGCGATGCTCCAGCTGCCGAAGTAGCCGAACAGCGTGGTGTCGTTGAACAGCAGGTAGTTGGCCAGCAGCCCGCCCAGCGACAGTCCGGCGAACGCGCGGTCATTCGCGTTGTGGGACACGTTGTAGTGAGCCTGCACGTACGGGATCACGTAGTTCGACACGTCCAACGCGTAGCAGGAGCCGTCGAACAGCGAGCACTTGCCGAGGTTGTTGAAGTCGGTCATGACGATCACCATCGGCTGGACCATGCGTGCCGCGATCAGGTTGTCGATGATGCGGTTCGCGACCCCCTGCGTGGTCCAGTCGACCTCGTTGCCGCCACCCCCATGGCTCAGGTACAGCGTCGGATACGACACGCTCCGGTGGGGGTCGTACCCGGGCGGGAGGTAGATCGCCAGCGGATGAGTGCCGACCGGGTTCGTCGACTGCGTGTCCGCATACGAGACGTCGGACAGCGAGCCGTGGACACGACGGTTCGGTGCCTCCCATGACATGTCCGGAGTTCCGAACCTCGGGTCCGACGGGACGTAGACCTCGCTATCGGGCTCAACCGATCCGCTCGTGTTCCACGGTGGATTGCTCGGGTCGGCCAGCTCCGTGCAGCCCGTCAGCCCCGGGGGTGGACTCGTGCAATTGACGTAGAACCCGTACGTGAACGTCCCCGACGGAAGCGGGGTGGTGTACGACCACACGCCCGTCGACGGGTCCGGCGTCATCTGCGCCACCGGCCAGTTGGGGGCGGGTCCCTGATTGGGGAACGCGATCGGGAAGTCTCCCGGCGCCCATTGCGACGGGAGCAGCCCTTGGGACAACGTGGTCGTCGTGTTCGCGGCGTTCGAGAAGTACCACTCGCCTCGGATCTGCACGGTGGTGGCGCTCGGATCGTAATAACGGAACGTGACCTCGTACCCGGTCGGCGGAGTCCCGGTGTGGATCACCTCGGGCGAGAACGAAAACCGGTGGCTCGACCGGCCCGGTGAGAACCGGTGGCTCGACCGGTCGGGTGAGAACCGGTGCATCGACCGGCCGGACGAGAACCTCTGCATCGACCGGGCGACGGCCGGTGGTGCGGCGACGGCGGCGATGCCGACGCCGATGACGGTGGGGAGCAGAACGGCCCTTCCGCGACGGAAGCGGCCGGCGGGAAGCAGACGACCCATGGTGGACGATCCTCCTTCTGGTGATCGGACGTGACGCATCCGGTCAGAGCCGAGGCGCGCGCATCGGCGATGGCGCCTCGAGCTTCAGACCTCCCTTCCCTCTAACCGTCCGAACCTTACGCCCCTGCTGGCTCGTGTCAAGCGGATAAGAGAGGGGGTCGAAGCAGAGACGACCTACGGGGTTAGACCGTCCAGCAGCGCGCTCAGGCCGGTGTCGTAGCTGTCCCGCCGGCGAGCCGGCGCCCAGTGCGGCGCGAGCGCGGCGAGGGTCGGCAACTCATCTGGATCGACGCTGGTCAGCACGCGCACGACAAACGGGGTGCGACCGAGCGCCGCGGTGCGCTCGAGGCCGCGGCGGATGATCAGCTCGCCGACCGTGAACTGCCAGATCGCGCGGTATCCGTCGGCCGCCTCGGCCTCCGAGCACCCGAGGCTCACCAGGGCGGCCACGATCTCCTCCACGAGCCAGAGGATCGACGGCGCGATCAGATCGCCCTGCGCGAGCACGTCGACCACCCAATCGTTCGCGGCCAGGCCGTCGTGCATTGCGCGGCACGCCTGGTGCAGCCGTCGTCGCGGCTCGCGCGAGAAACGTGGTCGCGGGAGCTCGGCAGCCAGCTGGTCGAGCAGCAGAACTAGCAGCTCGTCCTTGTCGCGGACATGGCGGTAGATCGCCATCGGTGAGCTGCCGAGCTCGTGGGCCACCTGGCGCATGGTCAGCGCCTCGATCCCGTCGCGGTCGACGATCGCGCGGGCAGCCGCCGTCACTGCGTCCCTGGACAGGCGCGGCGGCCGGCCGGTCTTACGCGGGGGCGGCGATGGTTCATTCACGCACCTCGGATTCAAGCGCGCGCGGACGTCGGCGCCGCCGTGTCCGCGGCCGGGCGGTAGGTGCCGAAGTGCCACTCGTTGCCTTCGGGATCGAGCGCCGCGTAATCGCGCGACCCGTAGTCGGTGTCGAACGGCTGGGTGATGATCTCGGCGCCCGCGTTTCGCGCCCTGCGGCAGTGCTCGTCGGCGTCGTCGACGGCGACGTAGATCCACCCCTTGCCGGCACGGCGCCCCAGCCGGGGGTCATCACGGTCCGATCCGAGCATCAGGATGCTGGGGCCGAGGGCCAGCTCGGCGTGGGCAATCGCCCCATCGGGATTCGCGATCACCTCACGGCGCACGAAGCCGAACGCGCGCTCGAGGAAGTCGATCGCGGCCGGCGCGTCGTCGAACCGCATCAACGGGTACAGCGTCGGAGCCACAACGGTCACGGCAAACCTCCCTCGGCGAAGTAGTTTGTGTACGCGTATACAAACTAACCCAGGAAGACCCGCGAGTCAAGTCTCCGGCGTGACCGGCGAGGACACCGGCGAGCACACTGGCGGCCTCGCCGATGCGACCGGCGACCGTGGATGCGACCGTCATGGCCACGCTCTTACTCGTACGCATGCAAGGGAGGCAGAGGATGCAAAGACAAACCGCCATGTTGCGCGTCGCGCGCTGGTGCATCGGCCATCGCCGCTGGGTTGTCGCGGCCTGGGTTGTGATCGCGATCCTCACCACCGTGGTGGCGGGCTCGGTCGGCAATCGCTACGCCACCAACTTCACCCTGCCCGGGACCGAGTCCCAGCGCGCCAGCGATCTGTTGACGAAGGAATTCGGGGCTCAGAGCGGCGATGTCGACACGATCGTGCTCCACGTCTCGCACGGCACGATCGACGCTCCCGCAGTGCGTCGGGCGATCACGCCGGTGCTCGCACGGGTGCGGACGTTTCCGCACGTCTCCAAGGTGATCAGCCCGTACGCGGCGAACGGCACAGTCCAGGTCTCGCGGGACCGGATGACCGCATTCGCCACGATCGACTACGACAAGGCCGCGAACCTGCTGCCGACCAGCGCGGGCACGCGGCTGCTCGATCAGGTCAAAGCGGTGCGCGTGCCGGGACTGCAGGTCGCCGCCGGCGGCCAGTTGATCGAGACCGCCGAGGGATTCAGCGTCGGACCGGCGACCGAGATCGGGGTGATCGCCGCGCTGGTCATCCTGCTGCTCACGTTCGGGTCCGTGATCGCGGCCGGGATGCCGCTCGTCACCGCCGGCTTGGGCCTGATCACGGGGGTGGGGCTGATCGGACTGTCGACCCACCTGATGAGCATGTCCAACGTCTCCCCCCAGCTGGCGCTGATGATCGGCCTCGGCGTGGGCGTCGACTACGCGCTGTTCATCGTCACCCGGTTCCGCGAGAACTTCACGGAGCTCGGCGACGTCGAGCAGTCCGTGCTCGGTGCGATGGACACGTCGGGGCGGGCGATCCTGCTCGCAGGCGCGACCGTCGTGATCGCGCTGCTCGGGATGTTCGCGACCGGGGTGAGCTTCACCTACGGCCTCGCGGTCGCGTCGGTGATAGCCGTGCTGCTCACGCTCGCGGCGACGCTGACGCTGCTCCCGGCGATGCTGTCGCGCTTCGGCGCACGGCTGGTCCGCCCGCGCGCTCCGCGCCGGGCGAAGCGCACGCGACAAGGCTCGGCGTGGCGCCGCTGGAGCGAGACCGTGCGCAGCCGGCCGGTGCCGCTCGCGCTCGTGTCACTGTCGGTCATGGTCGCGCTGCTGCTGCCCGCGTTCGCGCTCCGGCTGGACATCAGCGACGCCGGCAACGACCCCGCCGGTCTGAGCTCGCACCAGGCGTTCGGCCTGCTGGCCAACGGCTTCGGAGCCGGATTCAACGGGCCGCTGACGCTCGTCGCCGAGTTGCCCGGGCGCCAGCAGGCGACCAGTCTGGCGGCGGTCCGCGCCGCGGCGCTGGCCACTCCCGGGGTCACGGCGGTGACGCAACCCCTCCTCTCGCCGACGGGCGCTCTCGCGGTCATGCAGGTCTACCCGCGGTCCGCACCACAGGCGCCGGCGACTACAAATCTGGTCAACCGGCTGCGCCACAAGGTGCTGCCGGGCGTCGAGCGGCGGACCGGCGTGCCCGTATTGGTGGCCGGTCTCACCGCCGGCTCGATCGATTTCTCGCAGGTGCTGTCGAGGAAGCTACCGCTGTTCATCGCGGTCGTGGTGCTGCTCTCGGCACTGCTGCTGTTCGTAATCTTCCGGTCGTTGGTGATCCCGATCCAGGCGGCCCTGATGAACCTGCTCAGCATCGGCGGCGCGATCGGCGCCACCGTCGCCGTGTTCCAGTGGGGATGGCTCGGAGGGCTGCTCGGCGTCCAGAAGGGGCCGGTCGAGCCGTGGATTCCGCTGCTGATGTTCGCGGTCGTGTTCGGGCTGTCGATGGATTACGAGGTGTTCCTGGTCTCGCGAGTGCGCGAGCAATGGGTCCGCCGGGGCGACGCGTCAGCGGCGGTGGCCGACGGGATCGCGCTGACCGGACGGGTCATCACGGCGGCCGCGGCGATCATGGTTTGCGTGTTCCTGTCGTTCATGCTCGGCGACGAGCGCACGATCAAGGAGTTCGGGTTCGGCCTGGCGTTCGCGGTGTTCCTCGACGCGATTGTGGTCCGCTGCGTGCTGTTGCCGGCGGTGCTCGAACTGCTCGGCTCGATCACCTGGCGGCTGCCGCGCCGGCTCGACTCGCGACTGCCGCGGATCAACATCGAAGGCTCGGCGGCCCGCGCGCTTGCCGAGTCCGAAGGCTGCTAGCCCACGGTCACGGCTAGGATCCTTGCCGTGACCGATCTGCGTCGGTTGCAGTACTTCGTCCAGGTCGCGCGGGAACGCAACTTCACGCGGGCGGCTGAGCGGCTGCATATCGCGCAGCCGGCGCTCAGCCGCCACGTGAGGCTTCTGGAACAGGAGCTCGGGGTCGAGCTTCTGTTCCGCACCACGCACGAGTTCGAGCTGACCGAGGCGGGCGAGTTCCTCCTCGAGCGTGCCCCGGCGCTGCTGACCGCCGCCGACGAGCTGTGGCGGAGCGTGCGGACCTACGGCACCGGCGAGCGCGGTGCCGTCAAGGTCGCGTACGGCGGCAGCGCCTCCTACGAGACGGCGCCACGCCTGGTTCAGGCGCTGGCCGAGCGTCACCCCGGCATCGCCATGACGACGTCGGTCAAGTCCGTCGACGAGATCGTGGCGGGCCTGAGCGACGGGTCGATCGACCTGGGGCTCGTCCGCTGCCCGCCGCGGGCTCCGCACCTGGACGTGAACGCGATCCGCATGGAGCCTCAGGGACTGCTGCTGCGCCGGGACCACCCACTGGCCGCCCAAGCGAGCGTCGGGCTGGCGGACCTGGCCGAGGAGACGCTGCTGCTCCATCCCCGCGAGGCGAACCCGGGCCACTACGACGCGGTGGTCGGCCTGTTCGGCGACCAAGGGTTCGAGCCACGGGTTCTCCTGCGTACGCTGAGCTTCGATCTCGCCTACACACCGGTGCTCCAGGGCCAGGCCGTGGTGATCATCGGAGAGTCGGCGGGCGCGCTCGGGTTGCCGGACGAGCTCTGCTGGCTCCCGCTGTCGCCGCCGGCGCGACTCGAAGTGGCGCTGCTCGCCCGCCGCCACAAGCGCTCTCCGGCGGTCGACACGCTGCTCGGCTCGGCAGCGGCGGTCTCGGCCGAGCTCGGCTGGGTCTGACGCGCGGAATCCGGGGCGCTCGACCGGTAATGCCGGTCGGTGCTGAACAGATGCCGGAGAGGTCTTTCACATGCGTCGCGCCCGGGCCTACCGTGGCTGGGACGACAGCTAAGTCCTTTCTCGAACCAAGGAGCAGTCACATGAGCCAGGCAATCGACAGCAAGGCGGTTCTCACCCGGTACGTCGCCGGGGTCAGCGCCGGCGACGTGAGCACGATCCGCGAGCTGTTCGCCGAGGACGCGACGTGGAGGCTCGATGCCGGCGACCTCCCGATCTCGGGCATCTGGATGGGCCGCGACCGGATCATGAGCGACTTCCTCGGTGTCGCGATGTCCCACTACGAGCCCGGTTCGGTCGAGCTCGAGATCACCGCGATGATCGCCGAGGGTGATCAGGTCGTGCTTCAGTGGACGAGCCGAGCTCGGACGCGGGATGGGCGCGCCTACGAGAACGGCTGCATCGGGGTGTTCACGGTCCGGGATGGGAAAATCCACGCCGTCCGGGAGTACATGGACACGCTCTACGCGAGCGCCGTGTTCGAGGCGGCCGCGGCCAGGTGATCGGCCGAGCCCTCAGATGTAGCCGAGGTGCACCCCGTCGATCGACCAGATCGCGCTTGCGTCTCCGCCGCGCGCAGCGAGCAGGGCCGTGAAGTAGTCGCACAAAGACCGCTCGTAAGTGAGCGAGCCGTCGAGCAGCTCCCGGGCCGCCGCGACGATCCGGTCGAGGTCGTCGTGGACGCGCGCCGCGGACATGCTTGGCGTCCGGGCGCCGTCGCCGTCGTCGTCCACGACGGCGGCCGGCGCGAACTGGGTGAAGCTGGGGTAGCGCTCGGGGTCGGGGATGATCGAGCGGAACGGGACCCGGTTGAAGAAGTACTCGAACCACCGCCCGCCCGACAGCGCCAGCCACGGAGTGCCGACGGCGAGCGCCGCCATGCCGAAGCCGGTGTGGGGGGCGAGGAACAGATCGCACGCCTCGACCACCGCGAGCTGCTCGGCGAGCTCGACGTCGAAGCAATCGAGTGGCCGAGACCGGTGCGCGAGCAGCTCGGCGAGCTCGGCGCCCGCGAACGAGGTGGTGGTGCGCGTGTCGCGCCGGAGCTTGCCGATCAGCGCGATCTCGACGCCGGGGAAGGCGTCGGTGAGCGCGTCCAGGATCACGAGCCACGAGCCGGCCGAGGGATACAGCGAGCGATCGCCGGAGCCGGCGGGCATCACCGCGATCCGGCCGCCGCCGGACGGCTCCGGCCGCGAGTCGAACCGGCGCGCCGCCGCCGTTCGCGCCGGCTCCGGCAGCTCGAGCCGCAGCTGCTGATGCGAGACGTAGCCGGGCAGCGGTGAACCGACGTAGGTCCGAGCGCGGGTCGCGGTGAGCAGCCGATCGCTGGTCAGGTAGTAGTCGCGTAGCCCGGGGAACATCGCGAGTTGGATGTCCTGCCCGCGCCGGAAATCATCGACCACCCACTCCCAACGGCGCGGAATGTCGGCCTGTCGCGCCGCCGAGTCCAGGCACGGCTCGAGTAGCGGGTGCTCGACGGCGTAGGCGTGGGAGACGAACGGGCAGAAACCGGCCAGCTCGAAGGCGGTGGCCGCGTTCAGCGCGACCGAGACCTCGCGCGACGGGTCGGCGAGATGATGGCCAAGGCAGTAATGGAGCGCCTCGACCGCGTGCCCGACCGGATGGGCGTAGAAGAAGTTGACCAGGAGCCGGTCGCCCACCTTCTGGTCGCCGTTCGCTGCGGTCGCCTGATTGTCGGGGCGCAGGCTCAGACGCGCGCGGTGTCGCGGAGGTGGGCGAAACGGGCGAGGATCGCGAGCACGATGGTCCACGCGGCCACGACGATCCATCCGCCCGCTGTCCACGCGTGCCCTCCGAGCGACACGTGGCTGGCCTGCACCAGCCAGTAGGAGGGGAGGAACTGAGCGATGTCGTGCAGGAACCCGTGCGATCCGAGCGGGAACCAGGTGCCGCTGACCAGCGCCAGCAACGAGACGAGACCGCCGATCGCGGGGCCGATGGAGTCGGCGGTGAGCAGGTGCCCGAGCAGGATGCCGAGCGCCGCGAACGGGACGAGCGCAACCAGGATCAGCCCAGTCATCTCGAGCCAGCGCCCCGCCCCGAGGCTGACGCCGAGCGCGATCCCCGACCCGTACAGCACGACGATCGTTGCGCCGGCCATCGCGTACCCGGTCACGACCTTCGCGCGGAAGTATGCGGTCGTCTTCAGCGGAGTCACCCGGAGCTGGCGGGTCCAACCGTCGGTTCGCTCGGTCGCGATCCGCGCCCCGCTCGAGATCAGCGCCGACATCGCTCCGAATGCGACGA
>CAWCMG010000019.1:0-78645 GCA_963796575.1 uncultured Solirubrobacterales bacterium
CCCCGATCACTCTCCAGGAGGCTCGCCACACCGCCGCGACATGGCTCGACGCCGCCGGTGTCCCGCCTAAGATCGCCTCCGTGCTCATGGGCCACGCCACTCCAGCTCGACAGCCGGGTGCGGCACGGATCACCCTGGCCCGATACACGCACGCGCTGCCGGAGGACATCGAGGACGCCCGGACGAAGCTCGCGGCATATCTCGCCAAACACCATGAGGCGAAAGCAGACCGCGCATGACTCGCCGTTCCCTTTCCCGTTCCCCCGAAGCCGTAACCCCAGTACCTACGGGGCGTTCGGGGCATTCCTGCCAGTCTTCAAAACTGGCAGGGCCGGGAAGCCCCCGGCTTGGAAGGTTCGATTCCTTCGCCGCGTCGTCGTTGGCAATCCGAGCGAGCAAGGGTCTCGCAAGGGGACTCCACACAGCGGGGGCGTGGAAGCGCTGCGTAGGTGCTTGTCGGGCTGAGACCAGCCTCCGCGCTGCCGATACACGAGATCAAAGGCAACGACCAGCTCGATGCCGAGGAACAGGATCGGGATGAGAATCAGCGCGGCGGCCACGACCGCCGCAACGAGCAGCACGCCTTGTCCGAGGTCGAGGCTGCCGGGGTCCGGCAAAGCCGGGCCGATGTTCAGCAGCGAGTCCGAGGCGATCTCACGACGGCTTGGCCCACGCATTCGAGGACGGCGCGCCAGCCACCTTCGACCTATCCGCCACTCCACACCGTCGGGAGCAACTACGCGTCGGAGTCCCATCTGAAGGACATTTCGTTTTCGACATACCCAACTCCGAGCGGGGAGTTTCTCGAGAACAGGTGAGCGCCGGGTGGGTCTGCCTCAACCCTTGATGCGTCCGTCACCATCGGCGTTCCCGCCGGCGATCGACTGATTCTTCCCCCAACCCCCAAACCGAAGGAGTTCGAACACGTCAGTTACTGCTGTCGTGCGTCACAAGGTCGCCGACTACGACGCCTGGCGCACCGTTTATGACAGTCTGGCCGAGGTGCAATCCAGCGGCGGCGTGACCGCTGAGAGCGTGCACCGCGTGCTGGACGACGGAAACGACGTGCTGGTCGTTCACCGCTTCGACACGGCCGACGCAGCGCAGGCGTTACTCAGCAGCGAGGAGTTGCGTGAGGGAATGCACAAAGCCGGCGTCCAGGGTCCGCCGAGGATCGAGGTCTACGAGGACGCCTGATCGACCGTGCTGCCGCTCCCGGCTACTGGTTCGGGGGCGCCGGCACCGGCCCGGGCTTAGGCTCCCGGGAACGCCACCGCTTCAGGTAGCGGATCTTCGGGCTGCTGTGGTCGCGTAGGCGAATACGCGACGGGTCAGCATCCGGGAAAGGAACGCCTCCGTGCGGGAGCTCCGGGAAGGCGGGTGGGCGATCCGGGCCCGGCCCCCCGCCGTCGTCCTCGTCAGAAGGACCCGGGAGAGGATCCGGGCCCTGGCACGACAAAACCGGGACGACGATGAATGCCGCCATAAGGATCAGCCACCCGAGCGCGACGGCGACCTGTGCCGGCGCTACGAGCGCGAGAAGCAGCAGCGAAGACGGCATCGCGAGACAGCCGAGCAACACACGAACCCAGAAGTGCGATCGCCGCCCCATCGCAAGCCCGGCCAGGACGCAAACCGTGACCAAAGCTAGCTCCACCGCGGCCAGCAGAATGACGACCATCGCGCGAGCGTACTCGGCCCCCGATACGCCAACAAGGCCAGGCGACCATCAGCCCGACTGCCAGGCTGCCGCTCCCCGAATCCGCTGTGAGGAGTGACAACGCCCGGTTCCTAGCGCACACCCTGAGTCTGGGCTGCGTTCAACGCACGAACGTGAATAGGCGGGCCGGCAGCGGTGGATCGCTGGTCGAGCGCTGCGACTTGGTTGCCACCCCAACGCCGAACCCGTTGGGCTCGCTGTCAAACGCCGTGTCGCGCAGTCCGGCATCGGCGAACCACCGGCGGATCGTAGATCTCAGATCTGGCGGTGTGCTGCCGCGAGTCCAAATCACCGTGCCGCCGGGACGAAGCATCGCCGGGGTCGCGGCAACGGTCAGCGCGACGTCCTCCTCGGAAACGTTGCCGAAGATCCCGCACAGCAGCATCAAGTCCACTGGGAGCGCGAAGGCGAACGACTTCGTCTCGCCGGCGTCCCCGGTCACCACCGTCACGTGATCGACTCCGAGCTTCACTGCCGTCACCCTTGCTTGTTGCGTCGCGTCTTGCTCGACAAGAATCGCGTGAGCCATATTCCGCTCGCCACGGGCAAGTATCGGGAGGAGATCCCTGTCCCGGCAGAACACCCCACGCGCTTTCTTGCTCGGCACGACTTAGGATTATCTCGAGAAAAAGCCTGCAAATTGAGCCCCGACGAATAGGAGATCCATGGACGCGAATGGCGAGACGGTCGGATTCGTCGGCCTCGGGCGGATGGGCTGGCCGATGGCCACCAACCTGGCGCGGGCCGGGTATCAGCTCGTCGTACGGGACGCCGATCGGGACGCGGAGCTGCGGTTCGCCGACGAGTTCGGCGCCGCCGTGTCGGTGCGGGAAGCGACCGCGTTCGCGACTGCGGGCGTGCTGATCACGATGCTTCCGGACGGTCGCGTCGTACAGGACGCGATGCTGGGCGACGGCATTGCCGATGTGCTACCCGGCGGCGCGGTTGTCGTCGACATGAGCTCCTCGAGCCCTCAAGACACTCGCGAGCTGGGTCGAGAGCTGGAGCGGCGATCGATCGCGTTGGTCGACGCGCCCGTGTCAGGCGGAGTCCCACGGGCGGCCGACGGAACCCTGGCGATCATGGCCGGAGCCGACGACGAGGCGGCACTCGATCGCGCGCTCCCGATCCTGGGCGTGCTCGGGCGTCGCGTGTTCCGGACCGGTCCGCTCGCGTCGGGCCACGCGATGAAGGCGCTCAACAACTTCTGTGCCGCCGCCGGGTACGCCGCGCTGGCCGAAACGCTCGTCCTCGGTGGCAGCTTCGGCCTCACCCCATCGACGATGGTCGAGATCGTCAACAACTCGACCGGAAGGAGCTTCCTCAGCGACGTGGTGTTTCCGGACGAGGTGCTCACCGGCCGCTATGGCACCGGCTTCGCGCTCGGCCTGTTGGCGAAGGACGTGACGATCGCCGCCGGCATCGCGGATGGTTCGGGCGTGGATGCACCGCTGTGTCGGATGGTCCAGCAGCGATGGGCCGAGGCTGCGCAGGCGCTCGGGTTCGCCGCGGACCACTCGATGGCGCACAAGCAATGGTGGGACGCCGACCTATCCGACGCCGTGCCCAGGTGAGGGCTCCGCAGATCTGATCGCGGTCAGCGTCCGTCCTTGCGCTCGGCGAGCATCGTGGCGGCGACGCCGGCGCCGAGGGCGGCGGCCGCAGTGGGAGCCAGGTCGCGAGCTCGTCCGATCAGGTAAGCGATCATGAACACGTCGCCGGCACCCGTCGTCTGTACGTCCGCGACCACATGATCCGGCGCGACGTGGCTGAGCGTGCCGCCGCTGCGGACCTCCGCGCCCCGGGAGCCGTGCGTGAGCAGCAGCTCCGGGATGTGCGACAACCGCTCGAGAGCACGTTCGAGCCCGTGCACCGAGGCGACCACCGCGGTCTCGTCCTCGGAGAGCTTGAGCGCTGTCAGATGCGGGAGCAGCTCCGGGTCGTACCGCGCATCGAGCGTCAGCTCGCCGATCTGCGGGACCCGAACGAGTCCCTGCCCGTCGTAGGCGACTCGATGGCCTCGTGCGGAAAGGCGAGCCACGGCGGCCACCGAGAAATCGCTGCGCAGGAGCGGCGCGAGGTGCACCCACTCGCTGTCGATCTCGAGACGGTCGATATCGGCCTCGGACCACGCGTGCCCGATGCTGTGAAGCACCATCGAGCGCGTGTCGCTGAACTCGCCCGAGTAGTTGAGGTCGAACCGGGTTGTCGCCGCCGCGCGCTTGAACCGGAAGGAGACCGAGCCGTCAGCCTCCAAAGCGCGAAACATCGCGAGGTCCTCGTCCGCGCATGCCGCATTGATCACACCCTGGGCCTGCAGGTGAGCGAACGCGTACGGCGCGAACGTGGGGCAGCCTCCGCACGTCCAGGGGCCGCGATTCACCCGGTCGAGCGCGACGTTCGCGATCAGCGTCAGTTCCGGGCGCGGCAAGGCCCGATCATTTCACACAATTCCGTATAGATCCGGCCAAGCCGAGCGCATTCGCGAATGGAGCCCGCGTCGGATCCCGGCTGCGAAGGCTATAGTCGGCCCGCGATGCGGACGAACAAGATCATCCGCCGCCTTGGACTCGGAGCCTTGGTGCTGACGCCGCTGCTGGCGCTCATCGGTATGGCCGGCTCGGCCAGCGGATATCAGACTGAGTACTGCTCGCAGGTTCCGATCGTCTACGGAACTCCGCCCTGGGGCTTCAACACGGGGTCCCCGATCACGGGAGCGACCGGCAGCTACGCTCGCGGCCACGGTGACATCGACCTCGATGCAAACACGGTGTCCGGGATCCTGTGCCAGGTCTTCCGTGTCCGCAACAAGCCCGACCGACTGATCGTCATGAGCGTGGAGCACCATCTCGTCTACCACTCGCACTACGCGCAGATGTGGGGTTTCCCCGGGAACATCATGAAGATCATCGTCCGCGTGAAGAGCAGCACCGACCCGGGGTGCAAGGTCGGCACGATCGGCCACGTGACTCTGTTTGCGAGCTACAACGGCGTGCGCAGCGACAGCGTCCAGTTTTTCTTCCCGGCTGCCTGCCAGGACCACAACCACCTGTACCACGGTCCGCAGGTCAACAACCAGGTCCCGCCGCTCTAAGCCCGACGCTCCCGCGGAAACGCCTCGCGGGACGCGTCACGGTCCGCCACTGGCACAATGGCCTCGATGGCCGACCATTATCAGCGCCCCGGGTGGTTCACGACGCATGTCTTCAACCGCGTTGTCGCCGCGCTGACGCGCGTGGGGGTCAGCGTCTACGGTTCCCGGGTGCTGGAGGTCAAGGGCCGTAACTCCGGGGAGTGGCGGCAGACCCCGGTCAATTTGCTGCGCTACGAGGGCGCCGAATACCTGGTCGCGCCGCGCGGTCACACCCAGTGGGTGAAGAACCTCCGCGCGAGTGGTCAAGGGAGGCTCCGCGTCGGTCGGCGGACACACCCGTTCAGCGCGGTCGAGCTGTCCGACGACGACAAGCCGCCGCTGCTTCGCGCCTACCTGAAGAAGTGGAAATTCGAGGTTGGGGTGTTCTTCGGCGGCGTGGGACCAGATTCACCGGATGAGGAGCTGCGCCGGATCGCGCCGGATCACCCGGTGTTCCGCGTCACTGTCACCGCCGCCTGACGGTCACCGTGCATGCCTAGATGGTGACCGCCCCGCTTTCGTCTAGCGTCCATTCCGGGTTGTGCGCAACCTCCCAGACGTAGCCGTCCGGATCTGCAAAGGCTCCCGTCCACCCGCCCCATTCAGCGCGCGCCGCGGGCCGTTCGATGGTCCCGCCTGCTCGTTCGGCCTCGTCCAGGATCGCGCCGACCTCCTCAGATGAGCGGACGTTGTGCGCAAGTTCGATCCCGGGCGCGCCGTGGCCGCCGAGAGCCGTCCAGAGTCCGAATACCATGCCTCCCGCTTGGAAGAAGCACACCTCGTCGTCCGGCTGGCGAGCACCGGTCCAGCCGAGCGCCTCGTAGAAGGCGCGTGCTCTGGCGAGGTCGGTCACGCCGAGCGTCACGAGACTGATTCGTTGCTCCATCGGAAGAGCATCTCACGCCCACCTGCCGCGTAGGCTTGTGCCGTGCCCTTGCCTCGGTTCCGTAAGAAGGATCCGCCGGTTTCCATTGGCGATCCTCGTCTCGACGCCTGGGAGACCGTGAGCACGTTCGAGGAGCAGACCACGGCGGTGGCTTGGCGCGATCGGCTCCGGGAGCTCGGTGTCGACGCGTATTGTGTGGCCGACCGGCCGGTGGACCGCTTCGGTCGCGGTGACATCTTTCTCGTCGTTCCGCCCGATCAGTGGTCGCGTGCCAACGAAATCGTCGAGAACCTCGACGACTGAGCTAAGGCACGCGGCGTCCCATAGCCTTAGTCCGGTGACGTGGACCGTCGACGTGGCCTCGAGCCCGCCCTCCGAGCCGCCGCTGCCGGGGATTCTGGCGGCGGCGGTGAGCGACGCGCTCGCGCGGCCGGCAGCGCAGCAGCCGGGATGGCCGGATCCCGAGGAAGTCGAGCGTGTCCGCTGGGTACTGGAGTGCGTCCCGCCGATCGCGGTTCCAGCTGAGGTCGACAGGCTCCAGGATCGGCTCGCGATGGTTGCGCGGGGCGAGGCATTCCTGTTGCAGGGCGGGGATTGCGCGGAGACCTTCGTCGACAACACCGAGTTGCACCTGCGCGGGACGATCCGGACGCTGTTGCAGATGGCCGTGGTCTTGACCTACGGGACCTCGATGCCCGTCGTCAAGGTCGCGCGCATCGCCGGCCAGTACGCCAAGCCGCGGAGCTCCGAGACCGACGTGGCCGGCCTGCCGTCGTACCGCGGCGACATGGTCAACGGACTCGACCCGACGCCGGAGGCACGGCGCCCCGACCCCGGTCGGCTGATCCGCGCGTACGCCAACGCTGCGGCCGCGATGAACCTCTCCCGCGCCATCACGGGCGCCGGCCTGGCCGATCTGCATCACCTGCACGAGTGGAACATGGACTTCGTGCGCCGCTCGAGCGCCGGCGAGCGCTACGAGCGGGTCGCCACCGAGATCGACCGCAGCCTACGGTTCATGTCGGCGTGTGGTGTCGAGGACGGCTCGCTGCGCACGGTCCAGCTGTACGCCAGCCACGAGATGCTCGTGCTCGACTACGAGCGCGCTCTACTGCGACCCGACGGCGAGCGCCTGTACCTGCTCTCCGCGCATCTGCCGTGGATCGGTGACCGCACGCGCCAGCTCGACGGCGCCCATGTGGCCCTCGGCGCGCTGATCGCCAACCCGATCGAGGTGAAGCTGGGCCCGACTGCCACGCCCGCCGAGGCGGTCGAGCTCGTCGAGCGGCTCGATCCGCACGGGATCGACGGTCGCGTCACGCTCGTCTCCCGTATGGGCAACGAGGCGGTTCGCGAGCTCCTGCCGCCGATCGTCGAGGCCGTGACCCGGTCGGGGCATCGCGTCGTGTGGCAGTGCGACCCGATGCACGGCAACACCGAGGAGTCGCCCAGCGGTCGCAAGACCCGGCACTTCGATCGCATCATGGATGAGGTCGAGGGGTTCTTCGAAGTCCACCAGCAGCTCGGTACGCATCCCGGCGGCATCCACGTCGAGCACACCGGCGAGGACGTCACGGAATGCCTCGGCGGTGCCCAGATGATCTCTCACAGCGAGCTCTCGTCTCGCTACGAGACCGCGTGCGACCCGCGGCTCAACACCCAGCAGGCGCTCGAGCTCGCCTTCCTGGTCGTCGAGATGCTCCGGCGCTACGCGCGCTGACGCGACGCGTGCCAACAGGCCCCAGGGCTTATCGCGGTTCGCGCGGAACGACGGCGCGCGTGTCAGGGAAGGTAGGTCACGACGTCCGACGCCGGTGCTCGCGGTGGCGGCTCCTTCTCTTGCCGCGGCCAGCCCAGATGGATCAGCGCGACGAACCGCTCGTTAGGCGGGATGTGGAGCGCCTCGAGGCCCGGCGAGGTCCTCAGCACCCCCGGGGTACGCCAGTAACCGGCCAGCCCGCGGCCGTGGGCCGCAAGCAACACCGCGTAGACCGCGCACGCGGTCGCACAGAGGTCCTCCTGCTCCTGGACGGGGTCCTCGGAGCGGACGAACGTCGCGGCGACCAGCGTCGGCGCGCGATCGAGCTTGGCGGCCGCCTCCGGACCCGCGGCCTCCTTCAACCTCGCGAGCGCGCCCGGCCCGAGGACGCGGAACCGCCACGGGTTCGTAAGGTGATGGTTCGGCGCCCAGCGCCCCAGCTCGAGCAGCTCGTCCACCAGTTCTCGGGGCAGCGGGTCGGGGGCGAACGCCTTGTGCGTGCGTCTGCTACGGATCGCGGATTCCACGTCCATCGCGTCGCACGGTAGCGATGCATGCCCCAAGTGGCGCGGCCCGGCCGACGCCAATACGCCACTTGATGCAGATGGGAAGGATCTCGGCGAGCCTGCGTCTGCAACCAGAAGGTGTCAATCACCAGACGTCTGAGGACTTTCGAGGAAACCGGCTTAGGGATATGATCGCGCTCGTGGAGCCTGTGACCGACATCCGCTCGTTCGCCCTCGGTCTCGTCGTGCTCGTACTCCCGCGCTAGGCGCGCGGGGCTCTCTCTCCGATCATCGCGTCCATGGAGGCTGTCATGCCGTCACTCCTTCTCGTACTCGTTCCTCCGTTCCGCCCGTATCACCGGTACGGAAGGAGTTGCGGGTGCGTGCCGCCGATGCCCTGATCGAAGCGATTGCCGACCGTGGGATCGACACGGTCTTCGGCGTGCCGGGCGGCGCCGCGCTGCCGCTGTACGACGCCCTTGCCGCAAGCCGGATCCGCCACATCCTCACCCGCCACGAAGCTGCGGCCGGACACGCCGCGGAGGGGTGGGCACGTGTCACGGAGACGCCGGGCGTGGCGCTGTCAACGTCCGGGCCCGGCGCCGTCAACCTGCTCACCGCCGTCGCGGATGCGTGGATGGATTCCGTGCCGGTCGTGTTCATCTGCGGCCAGGTGGCCACCCACCTCGCCGGAACGATGGCGTTTCAGGAAACGGACGTCGCCGGGATGGCAATTCCGGTGGTCAAGCACTCGAGCACGGCCCAGCACGGCGAAGACCTGGGCTCTCTGTTCGATGGCGCGGTGGCGCTCGCGTCCAGCGGGAGGCCCGGGCCGGTGTTGCTCGAGATCCCGGTTGACCTCGCGAAGGCTCCAGCCGCGCTCGGCCGTCGTCAGCGGATCGAGCAGGCTCGCACCACGGGGCCGCCCTCGGGGATGTCGAAGGCGGTCGCTGAGCTGATCGAGCGCTCCTCGCGACCGCTGGTGCTGGCCGGTGGCGGCGTCGTCGCCGCCGGGGCGCACGACCAGCTGGTCGCGTTCGCGACCGCAGCCGATGTCCCGTACGTGACGACGCTGCAAGGCCTCGAATGTGGCGGCGGACGCGGCTGGTTGGGGATGCCGGGCGTCTACGGTGCTCGAGTCGCGAACTGGGCGTTGCACCAGGCCGACTGCATCCTGGCGGTCGGTGCTCGGTTCGACGACCGGCTCACCGGCAACCTCGACGGGTTCGCGCCGCACGCCCGCGTGATCCACGTCGACGCGGACGCGTCCGAGCTCGGCAAGCTCGTCGAGCCCGAGATAGCGATCTGCGGCGATGCACGAATGACGCTCGAGGCGCTCGTCACCGAGCTTGGGGCGGCGCCCGATCGCTCCTCCTGGTGGGCGAGCATCGACGAACGCCTCGCGGTCGATCCGATTCCGCCCGCTCCCGCGCATGAGGGCGACGCCGCGCTCGACGAGCTGAACACGATGCTCGACGACGATGCGGTCGTCACAACCGACGTGGGCTTGCACCAGATGTGGGCCGCCCACCGACTGTCCCTCGGCGCCGGCCGTCGCTGGATCACCTCCGGCGGCGCCGGCACGATGGGCTTCGGTCTGCCGGCGGCGCTCGGCGCCCAAGCCGCCGCGCCCGACCGCCAGGTCGTGTGCGTGACCGGCGACGGCTCGCTGCTGATGCACATGCAGGAGCTGGTCACGGCCTCGGGAGAGGATCTCCCCGTCAAGGTCCTGCTGCTCGACAACCGAGCGCTGGGGATGGTCCGCGCCCAGCAGGATCGCTTCTTCAGCGGCGCGTTCGCCGCCGAACTGGGGGCGCGTCCGGATTGGCCGGCGCTCGCCCGTGCGTGCGGTGTGAGCGTGGCCGAGTCGGTGGAGGAGCTGCTCGCCGAGCCCGGACCGGCACTGCACCAGGTGCCGGTTCCGAGCGACGCGGAGTGTCTGCCGATGGTCGCACCCGGCACGTCGACAGCCACGATGATCGGCTAGAGAGAGTCAGTGTCGCGCTCGCCGGTCAGGATCCTGCTCGCGCTGCCTGGCTCTGGGCTACTCGGGTTCGCCGCGTCGAGTGGAGATGACCTCGGCGAGTTGGCCGAGCCGACGCTCGACCTCTCGCAGCTGGGCTTGCAGCATGGCCCAATTCCGCCGGGACGGAGCGCTCGGCTTCCGCCGCGTCGTCCGCATGCTCGTCCTCGGAGGTCGATCCGAGGTGGAACGGCGACGCGAGCGACCCGGCGAGTACCCCGAGCACGGCGATGGGCAAGTCGCCGGTTCCGTCCACATCCGCGACAGGTCGTGTGTATATCGCGGTGAGGTCAGGCGGCGGCCCTGTAGGTGTTGATGGGGATCAGGTGGGCCCTGACGATCAGCTCGCTGCGCGGCGGGATCATCCCGAGCGGGCTGAAGGTCATCCCCAGCTCGCGGTGTGGGGCGGTCGTGGCGGCTTCGATCTCGAGCTCGCCGTCGACCTGGCAGACCTGCGCGTCGAGCTCGAGCGGGATCGAACGGTGCCGAGCGGAAAGATGACCACGCACCTTGAGCCCGTCACCGTGCAGATCGACCGAGTCGGAGACGAACAGCACCCGCGGGTGGTCGTCCGCGTCGAAGAAGTCGGCCGAGCGTAGGTGCCGATCGCGCTTGCGGTTGCCGGTTTGCACGCTCGCCGGGTCGATGGTCAGCTCGATGGCGGGGCTCGTGCCCAGGTCCAGGTGCCCGTGGTAGTCCTCGAAGTGACCTTTGACGGTTGCCAGGCCCCAGAAGTGCCCGGTGCGGAACTCGACGCTCGAGCGCTGCGGGTCGAGCTGCCAGCGGCCGCTGATCGTCTCGCTTGAGTGATGGTTGGGATCGGTGATGGTCATCGTTGTCTCCTTGGTCGTCGCGGTTGTCATGCGCTCTTGGGGGCCGCAATCACGCCGAGCTGTTGCATCTGGGAGAAGACGTCGACGATCCCCCAGGTCTCAGCGATTCGGCCGCCTGCGAAGCGGACGATGAAAACCTCGTTGTACGTGACGGATTTGCCGGTGGGTGGCACGCCCATGTATGCACCCTGGTGGGTCCCGGTAACCGAATTCCTGCTGACGACCTTGTCGCCCTCCGCGATCATTTCCTCGATCGTGACCTGCAGATCGGCGTAGACCTGATGGAGCCTCGCAAACACGTCCTTCAGCTTTTGTGCCCCGGTCGTCTCGAGCGGCAACGGCGTGCGGATCAGCGCGTCCGGCTCGACGATCTCATCGATCGTCTTCGAGATGACATCCGCGTCGCCGGTGTTCATGGCGTCACAGAAGCGTCTGAACGTCGCTTTGTTCGTTGCTTCCTGGGTGGTTGTCATCTGGCGTCTCCGTGATCGTTCGGGGTGATGCGTACTCGGACTCGCCGCCGCGACGCGGATTTGTCACATCTGCGCCGGCTCGTGGGTCTATCTCTGAGACACGCGCCGAGCGAGGGATGTGACATGACAGAGCAAGATTGGCTGGCTGAGCGCTTCGAGCAGCACCGGCCCCGCCTACGGGCGGTCTCCTACCGGATGCTCGGCTCGCTCAGCGAGGCAGACGACGCCGTCCAAGAGGCCTGGCTGCGTCTGAGCCGCGCCGACACCAGCCAGGTGGACGATCTGGGTGCGTGGCTCACGACCGTCGTCGCTCGGGTCTGCCTCAACGTCCTGCGCTCCCGTGCCGCGCGACGCGAGGAGCCGATCGGCCCGCACATGCCCGACCCGATCGTCTCCGCGGTCGACGCCGTCGACCCCGAGGACGAGGCGCTGATCGCGGACTCGGTCGGCCTGGCTCTGTTGATCGTGCTCGACACGCTCGCCCCCGCAGAACGGCTGGCGGTCGTTCTCCACGACGCGTTCGACGTGCCGTTCGAGCAGATCGCCGCGATCATCGATCGCTCCGAGCCTGCCACGCGACAGCTCGCCAGCCGCGCTCGTCGCCGTCTCAGAGCGACACCCACTCCCGAGGCGACGATCGCCGAGCAGTGGGAACTCGTCGACGCGTTCCTCGCCGCCGCCCGCGATGGCGACTTCGACGCGCTGCTCAGGGTGCTCGACCCTGATGTTGTGCTCCGCGCCGACGCCGGCGCGACAGGCCCGGGCGGGTCGCGAATCGACCATGGAGCCCGAGCCGTGGCCTCGGGCGCAGTCACTTTCAACACGCTCGGCTATGTATCGCGGCGCGCCTTGGTCAACGGCGCACCGGGCGTGGTCACGTTCGCCGGCGAACAGCCCTTCGCGGTGCTCGGATTCACGGTCGCCGGCGGCAGGATCGTCGAGATGAACATCCTGGCCGACCCGGCCCGTATCCGGAGGCTGGACCTGGGCGTCCCGGCACGCTGAAGGACTCAGGTCCGCGCGCTCGTGCCGGCCGCCATCGCCGCGATCGATCCAACGATGCGACCGCGGTCTGCGGGCGGTAGGTTGTGGTCGTGGAGCCGATCCAGCCCGTCGAGCCTCGGCTCGAGTTGATCGGGCGCTGCCGCGCCGACCTCGGCGAGCCGCTCGAGCTCGGACACACGCCCTGGGGCCGGCGGCGGGTCATCCCGATCGTGGGAGGCGAGTTTGACGGGCCGCGACTATCAGCGACGATTCTGGTCGGCGGCGCCGACTGGCAGGTGATTCACGAGGACGGGATGGCGGCGATCGACACCCGCTACACGCTTCAGACGCACGACGAGGCGCTCATCTCCGTTGCCACCCGGGGAGTGCGTCATGGTCCTCCCGACGTCCTTCGGCGCCTGGCCGATGGACAGCCGGTCGATCCCGCCGAGTACTACTTCCGCGTCTCCATCCAATACGAGACGGGGGCCGAGGCCTATCGGTGGCTCAACCGGATCGTGGCCGTCGCGTCCGCGGTCCGGCTGGCCGATCAGGTTATCTACGACGCGTATGCGCTGACATAGCCGGCGGCGCGTGCCGGGCGCGCCCTTGCGGGTAGACGGTGAGAAGATCATGTTTGCGTGCGTATCTCAGCGGCTGCGCGATCCGCTTGCGTGGGCGGGCGTGTCCCAGTTGGGCAAGACGGTGATGGCGGCCGTGGTCGCGTGGGTCCTTGCGGTACAGGTATTCCACCTGGAGCAGGCGTTCATGGCGCCATGGGCCGCACTGCTGACGGTGCACGCGACCGTGTTCGGGACGGTCAGGCGGGGAGTGCAGCAGGCAGGGGCGAGCGTGCTCGGGGTGCTGATCGCGTTCGCGGCGTGGCAGATCTTCGGGCTCGACGCGATCTCGCTCGGGGCTGCCGTGCTCGTAGGACTGGTCGTTGGCTCGGTACGCGGTGTTCGTGCCGAGACGACGACCGCGGCGACGGCCGTGGTCGTGCTCACGACCGGCTACATCGACAAGAGCGGGATGCTGGCCGCACGCTTGGCGGACACCGGAATCGGGATCGCGGTGGGCCTGCTCGTGAACGTCATGGTCTGGCCGCCGCTGCGCGACCGGAGCGCCGCGAACCAGATAGACGTCATCGATGACCGCGTCGGCGATCTGCTCGCCGACATTGCCGCGCAGTTGCAGAGGGGATATGCCGCGGATGACGTCGAGGGCTGGATCGTCCGAACCGATGAACTTTCCAACGACATCGACCGTGCCTGGAGCGTCATCGAGGAGGCCCGCGAGAGTGGTCGGCTGAACCCGCGTCGGGCGGTCCCGCAGCGGATGCAGTCGGCCGAGGGCTTCGTGCCGATCGTCAACCGGCTCGCTCAGGCGGTTGCCGAGACACGCAGCATGGCTCGCACGATCCGGATCGCGCGGGTCCCTCCCGAGGAATGGGATCACGCCTTCCGCGAGCCGTGGCTGGAGCTGCTTCACAGAGCCGGTACCGCGGTCCTGGACGCCGACAGCGGTGAAATCAAAGCGACACGGGAGGAGCTCAGCTCGCTTGCCAACCGGCTGGCCGTCGACGAGCTGCACGACGACCTCTGGCCTGTCTACGGAGCGCTGCTCATCAACCTTCGCAACGTGCTCGACGCACTCGATGCGGTCGCAGAAGCACAGCCGGTACAGGTCCCGTCACCGTCTCTGCTTTAGCGGGAGCAACAGTGTTTGCGAACATCGCGCTCGACAACGCGTGGGCCCATCCCGGGATGTATCGAGAGGGAGACGGATGACTGGATGTAGTGATAGTCGATGGCCGCAGGTGTCGAGTATCTGCGACGCCGACAAGTCGCTGCCGGTGCTCGATCCGGGCATTCGGCTGCTGGTGCCCGGGCGCTCGCTGCACGGACCGGCGCGGACGGTGCTCGCGATCGGAGATCATCTGCCGGTGCTGACCGCGCTTGCGCTCGCGCGGCCGGGAGAGGTGCTCGTGTCTCTACTCGGCGGCTGTCAGGATCCTCGCGAAGAAGCCGGCTAGTGCCTCCTGTCCGTCCAGTGGGAGCACATGTGACACGTACTGGTCAGGACGGACGACGACCACACATCCCGTCTCGCGATTCACGCCGCGCAGCTCGAAGATGTCGTCGGCATTCGGATCCGGGCAGAACATCTTCTCGTAGTCGATCAGGCCGAATTTGCCCTTTCGCGGCAGCAGGACCGACGGCATCTTGTCGACTGCCAGGTGACGATGGTGTTGCTGGAAGATCGCACGGACATCGATCACCGAGTCGGGCTCGGCACCCGCGGGCGTGAAGCGTTCGATCGGGGACGCGTTCGATGCCAAGAACTCGAACAGCTTCCAGGCGCGAGAGCTCCCGCTGGTCGGGTCGGCCTGGTCGGCGAAGACGTAGACGCGCCAGGCGCCGTCCGCCCGCGCGACGTGGCCCAGGTGGATCGGTTTGGCGTCGGCCAGCCGGACGACCGGGGCAGAGTGGAAGCGCATCCCGACCGGGAACCCCTCGGCGAGGTGCTGGAAAGCCGCTTGGGCGGTGATCATCGAGGGTGCGTAGCTGGTCGCCACTCCCGCGGTGAAGCGGCCCTGCGCGATGAAGTACTGCTGGAACTCCTCGGCGTCGTCGCCGTCTCCGTCGGCGTCACACGACTGCGTCGTACGGGCGCGAAACCGGTCGGAGAACTCGCGGTCGAAATCGATGAGCTGCTTTGCGACCGTCTGCCGTTCCTCGGAGTAGGTGTGCAGGAGCTCCGGCTTGGCGGTCCCCCTGAGGACGGAGGCGAGCTTCCACCCAAGGTTCCACGCGTCGGCCATCGACACGTTCATGCCCTGACCGGCCTTGGCGCTATGCGTGTGGCAGGCATCGCCGGCGATGAAGACCCGCGGAAGGCGTGTGGCCATCTCCTCCGCCGGCACGTCGTCGAACTTGTCGCAGAGGCGCTGCCCGATCTGGTACACGGACCACCAACCGACGTCTTTGACCTCGATCGTGTAGGGATGCAGGATCCGATTCGCGACGTTGGCCAGTTGCTCCGGGGTGACACTCTGGTTGTCGAGCATCTCCCCGTCGGTGACTTCGTCCAGCTCGATATAGATCCGGGCCAGGTATCCGCCTTCGCGCGGGATGATCAGGATGTTGCCCTGGTTCGCCGAGGAGATCGCGCACTTGACCCGGATGTCGGGGAAATCGGTGACCGCCAGCACGTCCATCACGCCCCACGATTGGTTCGTCGCGTCGCCGGTTAGCTCGCGGCCGATCGCGGTCCGGGTGGCGCTGCGCGAGCCGTCGCAGCCGACGACATATCTGGCCCGGAGGGTCGAGGTGGTGCCGGTCTCCTCCTGCCCCCTCATGGGCTGAACGGTGACGGTCACCGGGTACGCCGACGAGCCGCTGGTGTCGACCGCGATGTCGCTCGCGCGAAGTCCGTAGAACGGCGCCAGCCTGCTCGGAGACCGCTGCATGTGATCGCGAAGGTAGGCGAGCATCCGCGCCTGGTTGACGATCACGTGCGGGAACTCCGACAAGCCGTCCTCGGTGTCCTGGATGCGCCCGGAACGCTTGATTTTGGTCCGGTCTTCCGGGTCCGGCTGCCAGAAGCAGACCTCGTTCACCCAATAGGCCTCGTTCACGAGGCGATCAGCCAGCCCGAACGCCTCGAACATCTCGACGGTACGGCACGCCACTCCGTCGGCTTGGCCCACCTCGAGCGGGCCGTTCCTGCGGTCGATGACGGCCGTTCTGATGTCGGGAAAGTTCGCCATCTGGGCGGCCAAGACCAGACCGGCCGGACCGCACCCGATGATCAGCACATCGACGTCCTCGGGAAGCTCTCCTGTCCGCTCGGCGACGGACGGATGCGGGTCTTCGATGAACGGGTCGCCGGGCCTGTAACCGCTCAGATAGAACTGCATCGTTCACGCCACGGTAGCTCAGCCGCGCCGCTCGAGTTCGCCGCGCACCAGTCGCTCGAGCGCGGTCAGGGCGAGCTTCAGATCGCCCTCGTCGGTGTCCTCCTCGCGGGCGTGTGACAGCCCGGCTTGCTCCGCACGAACGACGCCTCCGTCGGCACGCCGCCCCCGCGCTCAGGCCGGTTCGATCGGCGGTCCTCCTTCTCGGAGCGCGTGCATCGCCCATCCCACAGCGATCATCCCGATGCCATAGAGGATGAAGCAGATGCCCGCGATCACCGCCAGCGTGGCGTATCCGATGTGGGGCTCGGACACGATCACGATCCCGAATATCCCGAGCACGAGCGCCACGAAGATCCGCCAGATGCGGTGACCCGGGTAGGCAAATGCGCCGATCAGGCGCACCACGCCGGCCGCGATCAGCCAGATGCCGAGCAACAGCGCTACCGCTCTCACGCCGCCGAGCGGATGGCGAATCAGCAGCACGCCCGCGATCACGCTGAGCGCGCCGATGACCGCCAGCAACCCCCGGCTCTCGGTGTCGCCGGCGATCGCTCCCACGATCTCGAAGATGCCGTCGATGAGAATGAAGATGCCGAAGATCACGGCAAGGGTGGACAGGCTGTTGCTCGGCTTCAGGATCACGATGATCCCCGCGACGATGGCGAGCGCTCCGATCAGCAGCGCCAGCCACCATCCCCACGTCAGGGAGCGGAGTTCGCTGGGCCCAAGCGACGTACTTGACAAGTCGACCTCCTCAGGTGACGACATGGCCGCTACTCGAGGTAGACATTACAGGCGGGGGTTGACCTCATTTCTGGGCCGCGACTGGCGCCCCGGCGCGGACGAGATCGAGAGTGTTCTGCTGGACGCGCGCGAGCGTCATCTTGAAGCTCGGCGAGTAGAGGACGAGGTGGTCGAAGTCGGGGTCGCGGCGGGCGAGGCCGGCGCGGACCTGGCCGGGGGTGCCGGCGACGCCGATCGCGTCGAGCATGTCGTCGCTGACCGCGTCGAGCATCGCCTCGTGGTCGCCGTCGGCGAAAGCACTGCGGATGCGCTGCGCCTCGGCGGCGAAGCCGCTCGCCTCGAACATCGGCGCGTACGCCCTCGGCGCGGCGTAGAAGGCGATCTGCGCGGCGACCTCGCGACGAGCAACCTGCTCGTCGTCGTTGACCGAGCAGAGCACCATCCCGAGGATCTCGACCGCAGCCGGGTCCCGTCCGGTTCTCTCGGCGCCCTCGGCGATCGCGGGGCGGACGACCTCGTGTACGTACCGCGAGCTGAACGTCGGGTGGCAGACGAGCCCGTCGGACACACGGCCGGCAGTCTCGATCATTCGGCGGTTCACGCCCGCGGTGAAGATCGGGATCTGATCGCGGATCGGGGGTAGGACCTCCGCGGTCGGGGTGAGGTTCATCGAGTAGAAGCGGCCCTCGTGCTTGACCGGGCCTTCGTGGAGCTTCCAGATCCGGCGCAGGAGCGGGACCAGTTCCTCGAGCCGCAGGGCGGGCGATTCGGGGTCCTTGACGCCGTGCCAGCCGATCTGCATGCCCTTCGTGCCGGTGCCGAGGCCGAGCACGAGGCGGCCGCCACTGAGCTCGTCGAGGCCGCGGGCGTCGTTGGCGAGGATCAGCGGCGAGCGGCCGACCCCGTACGCGATCGCGCTGCCGATCCGGCACCGGCTGGTGTTGTGTGCCATCGCCGCGAGCGCGACGATCGCCGAGCGGTCGTTGAACTCACCGGTCCAGGCGGCGTCGTAGCCGGCGGCGTCGGCGGCCGCGGCGATCTGCACCGTGTCGGCCATCCGCCCGGCCAGCACGCACACCCCTCGAGTTGCCATGGCGGCACGCTACCAACGAGGGCAGCACACCAACTGCCACGAGGGCGGTAGTTCCCCGAGGACGCGGTGGGAGGATGTTGGGAATGCCGACGCCTCGAACCATCGCCAGGCGGCTGGGCTCAGACGAGGAGGAGCTGCTCGGGGCGCTGCTCGCGAGCATGGTCGACGCCGTGTACGCGGTCGACGACGCGGGCGTGGTCCTGTTCGCCAATCCCGCGGCGGTGAGCATCCTCGGCTACGACTCCGAGACCGAGTTGATCGGCCGCCAGAGTCACGCCACGATCCACTATCGGCATCGGGATGGCCGGCCGTTCGCCGAGGCCGACTGCCCGCTGCTGGCGCCTCGCCAGACCGGTGAGCCGGTGCGCGTCGAGCAGGACTGGTTCATCCGGCGTGACGGCTCGTTCGTGCCAGTGGCGTACTCCTCGGCACCGGTGACGTTCGAGGGCCGGCGCGGGGCTGTGGTGGTGTTCCGCGATGTGTCAGACCGCAACCGCGCCGAGACCGAGCGGCTCCGAGCCGAGGCGATCCACGCTTCGCGGGCGAGGATCGTCCAGGCGGCTCTCGCCGAGCGCCGGAGGCTGGGTCGCGACCTCCATGACGGCGCCCAGCAACGGCTGATCAACGTGATCTTCGCGCTTCAGGCCGCGGGCCGGGATCCCGGTGGCGAAACGTCACGGGAGGCGATCGCCGACGCGCTCCAGGAGACCCAGCTTGCGATCAGGGACCTGCGCGACCTCGGCGCTGGGCTGGATCCTTCGGTGCTCGCTCATCGGGGACTGGCGGCGGCGATCACCTCGCTGACCGCGCGGACGCCCGTGCCGGTGACCCTCGACGTGCCGGAAGGGCGGTTTTCCCCGCTGGTCGAGAGCACCGCCTATTTCGTCGTGGCCGAGGCGCTGGCCAACGTGGCCAAGCACGCGGATGCGTCCGAGGCGGCGGTCGCGATCGCCGCCGGATCTGGACGGCTGGTCGTGACCGTGACCGACGACGGTCACGGCGGCGCCGTCGCGGACCTGTCCGGCGGCTCGGGTCTCGCCGGGCTTACCGACCGGGTCGCGGCCGTGGGCGGGACTCTGGCCGTCGAGTCCCCGGACGGTGCCGGCACCCGCATCGTCGCCGAGTTGCCGCTCCAGGCCTCGGTCAGCGAGCCCGCAGAAGGGTGAGCACGGCGAGGACGCGCCGGTGCTCGAGCGGCTCCTCTCCGAGCCCGAGCTTCGCGAAGATCCGCCCGACGTGCTTCTCGACCGCCGCGAGCGTCACGTCGAGCGACTCGGCGATGCCGCGGTTGGACTTGCCCTCGGCCATCAGCGCCAGCACCTGGTGCTCGCGGGCGGTCAGCGCCTCGAGCGGGTCGTGCTTGCGACGGCGCCCCACCATCAGCGAGACGATCTCCGGGTCGAGCGCGGACCCGCCGTCGGCCACGCGGCGAACGGCGTCGGTGAACGAGTCGACGTCGGCGATCCGGTCCTTGAGGAGGTAGCCGACGCCGCGGGCGTTGTCGCCGATGAGGTCGAGAGCGTACGCCTCGTCCCGGAACTGCGAGAGCATGAGGATGCCGGTGTTCGGCTGGGTGCGGCGAATCTCGATCGCGGCCCGCAACCCGTCGTCGGTGTGGTCGGGGGGCATCTGCACGTCGACGATCGCCACGTCCGGCCGGTGGGCGGCGACCTTGCGCCGCAGGTCGTCGGCGTCGCCCGCCTGGGCGACCACATCGAAGCCGGCGTCGGTGAGCAGGCGGCTGAGCCCCTCGCGCAACAGCAACTGGTCCTCGGCGACCACGACTCGCAGCGGCGTCACGCGAGCAACGCTACTGGGCCGCGGGGTATGGCTACCCGGACATCGCCGGTCGGGTCCGCTGCTTGCGACGGGCCGAGCGCCGGGTCGAAAAGAGCGCGGCGATGGGCGACGCTGACAGTGACTGGAATACGACATGGAACCGCCAGAGGAGCCCGCCATGACCGAAGCCGCTATCGCCCGCACCGAGACCCCGGATGCCTCGTCGCCCGGGATGCTCGTGGTCCGTTACGGCCTCGGCGCTGTAATGATCCTCGGCGGCATCGTGTTGCTGATCATCTCGCCGGCGTCGCTGGGCGTGGACGGTTTCGCGATGGCCGTCGGCGGAGGGCTGTCGGTCCTCCTGCTCAACCTCCTGTTTCGCCTGAGCGTGAGCAGCGAGGATGACCGAGCGCAGGAGGAGCGGGCGCGCGCCTACTTCGACGAGCATGGCGAGTGGCCGGAGGAGGAGCCCCGCCAGGGCCGGAAATGGGTTCTTCCGGCGGGCGCAGTCACGTACGAGCAGGAGCAGGCACAGCTGAAGGCTCGCCAGTCGGCGGGCGATTCGCCTCAGCGATGAGCCACCGGCGCGCGGGGAGGATCGTGAACGTGATCCGGATCGTTCGCGAGCGGCCGCCGGCCCCGTCGGTCGCGTCGATCAGTGCGGTGTAGCGTCCCGCCGCGAGGTGGCGGGGCGACAGCTTGAAGCGCCTACGGCCTTTGCGCGCGGGGAAGCGGAGGCGCACGAGTGTCGCCCGCGCCAGACATGACTTGCCGCGGTGCGTTTTGACCGAGCAGCCGTGATGGGACACGTGGCCCCGGCGGAGGTCGGTGATTGCCACGATCAGCGTCGCGGCCTCGCTCAGCGTCAGTCGGAGGGTGGCGGTGTGCGCGGCCCTGAAGCGGCGCGGCGAGAGCGACGCGTGCGAGATGACCGGACCGGGCCGGCCGACGGTCTGGGTGAGGGTCGTCGAGGCCGAACCGGCGTAGAAGGCATCGCCGGCGTAAGCCGCGACGAGGTGGTGGATCCCGGCCCGCGAGAACGGGGTGTTGCAGGCGGCCGCGCCGGCCGGCGCGGGCGACACCGGGATCGCGGAGCAGCCCGGAATGGCCGCGCCGTCGTTGGTGAACGTGACCGTGCCGGCGTCGGGCGCGGGGGTGACGACGGCAGTCAGCGACACGGCGGCGCCCGGCTGCGAGGGGTTGGGCGACGAGGCGAGGGTCGTGGTCGTCGCCGTCGTGGGCGGCGGCTGGGCGATCGTGTAGGCGGTCACCTGGTCGCCGCTCCCGACGAACAACCGTCCACCAGCGGCGCTCGGGCTGGCGAAGTGGTTGACGTCGGACCCGGTCTCGGGGATCGAGAAGTGGCTCCGGGTCGTCCCGGAACTCGGATCGAGGCCGTAGAGGGTGCCGCTCGAGTAGCTCGTCACCCATACGACCCCACCGGCGAGCATCGGCGGACCGGTCGCGTCTGACGGCGCCGAGAAGCCTGCCTTTGCCGCGAGCGATGGCGGCGATCCCGACCCCAGCGACAGCGCCTGCAGCCCCCCGGCGCACGCGGCGTAGATCGTCGAGTTCGCTGGGTCATACACCGACCCGCCGTCGCTCACGCCCGGGCAGAAGCCGGACGCCTCGGCGACCGGCGGGCTGACGTGGCCGAGACTTGCGCCGTTCAGCAGGTAGCCGTTGCCGTCCTTGCCGGACTCGAACACGAAGCCGCCGGGCAGGAGCGTCGGCATGCTCGAGCCGAGGTCGGCGTCGGAGGCGTCGAGCGACTGCCAGTTCGGTGGCGCCCACCAATCGAGTGGCGACGCCGAGGCGTTGAGCTTCACCACCGAGTCGCCGTAGTCCGGGTCCGATGTCGAGTTGCCGTTGCCGTTCCCGGTGGCGACGAACACGTTGCCGGCGGCGTCGACGGGGGGAGCGTTGCCCCCGCCCCACAGCGCGCCTTCGGTGTGGTTGGCATCGACCTGGAAGGAGTCGAGGGCGGTCGAGCCGTCGGTCGGGGCGGAGACCAGCCACCCCCAGTACGTGCTGCAGTCGCCGTCGTTACCTCCGTACCCGACCAGGATCCGCCCGCCGTCGAGCGCGAGCCCTGGCCGTTGGAGTTGCCTCACCGGAGCCCCGCCGCTCGGAAAGGGCGGATCGACCATGATCGGGAAGCCCGCGACCGGCTGCCCCGAGTTCAGGTCGAGCGCGAACAGCACGTGATGCATCGCTCCCGCGGCAGACACCGCGCCGACGGCGTAGATGCGATTGGTGGTGGGGTCGATGACCGGCGTGCTCGTGATTCCGATCGACGGAGAGATATCGCCGCACGGAGCCGCTGACGAGGGCTCGGGCGTCGCCAGGTGGCTCGACCACACGACTGCGCCGGTCGCCGCGTCGAGCTCGTAAACCGTGTCGTTCTCGGTCGCGACGTACACGAACGAGCCATAGACGAGCGGCTGCCCGTACACCTCGCCATCGAGGGCGGGCGTCCGCCAGGCCTCCGACGGCGTCACGGGGCTCGTGCTGTCGGGGTCGATTCCGCTCCGGCCCGCGTCGTGCCGGTAGGTCGTCCACGCCGGAACCGCGGCGCCGGCGGACGCGCCAACCGTCGCTCCGAGCGCCAACACCGTAGCCATCAACAGCGTGAGGAGCACTCTCCGACGCATCAGCGCCACCACAGTACCCCGCCGGGCGGTTTTCACGATGCGCGCATAACGTGTCCTCGTGACGTTTGGTGAGAGATTCTGCGAGACAGTCGGCGTCACCGTTTACGGGGCCATCGTCGTGCGCTACCGCCGGCGACACAGCGAACCGCCGGTCCCCTAGAACATCGTCGGGGTGAACGACGCCAGCTCGTTTTGCATCGCGTCCGGTTTGACGGCGACATCGCCGGTGTAAGGCAGGTTCAAGGTCAAGATCACCAGAAGCGACAGCGCGATGAGCACGGCGAGCGCCGAGACCATCGAGGCGTGATGCCACAGGCTGTCCACGGCGAAGAAGTAAGTGAACGCGATCGTGATGATGCCCCCCAGGATCAGCACGGCCCACAGCGTTCCGGGTATCTGGCTGCTGCTTTCGAGGATCCGGCTGCGGCGTTCCTCGGTGGCGGTTGAGACGTCACGAATCGCCTGGTCGTCGAAGTTCGCCGCCGTCGCGGAGCCCGCGGGCACGGAAAGCGCCTTCACGTCACTCCAGACCACGTTCAGCGCATTCTCGGTCTCGCTACTCCCCTCTTGGTGCTTGGCCATATACGGCCATTCGGTGTCGACGACGCTCATTGCATACGCCTGCACCGCGGTTTCGAGTCTTCGGCCCTGCACCCCTCCGATCCCGATCGCGTCCCGATAGAGGTTCCCAACCGCATCGGCTTCGTTGTTGGCGGTCGTGTCAGCCGATCCGAAGTCCTCCCACACGATCACGACGACGAACGCGAGCAGCACCGCGTAGATCACCCCGACGACCGCGATCACGAACCCCGCGACGTCCTGGTGCTTCTGAAGGTTGTTCCGGTCTAAGCGCCGGCGGGCGAACGCCAGTCCAAGCAGCGACAGGCCGACGCACAAAACGACTAGCCCCACGCCCAGCCACACCGTGGGCACGTTGTTGAGTAGGTATCGCACGATCACCGGTCCGGGGGTGGTCCGGTCGTGGGCGCGTCCGATTGCGCGCCGTGAGGAGCGAGCGTCGCCAGCAGCTTCTCGACCGTGGCCTGCAGACGCTCGTTCGGGTCGCCCGCCGCGAGCTCGTCCCGAAGGTGGACGAGCTCCGCCACCATCGCGAGCCGATCCTCGCCCATCTGCGCCAGAGCACGCGCGGTGGCCGCCTCCTGACGCGCCTTCTCGGTTGGCTTCTCGTCTCCCTCGGCGAGCGACTCGACCGTCTGCACGAGACGCGACAGGATCCGGTAGAGCACGGCAGCCGAGAAGCCGCCCAGCAAGGCGAGCAGCGGCCGCGTCACATTTCCCTGGGAGTTGCCCGAGCTGATCGGAATCAGCGACGGCAGCAGCACGCCGGCGATCAGGCCCAGGATGAAACGGATCCAGTAGCTCGACTCGTAAGTGGTGTCGTACGTGCCGGCCGCGATGTATTGATAGGCCGTGAACAGGGCGTAGAAGGCCGCCCCCAGGCCGCCGGCGCAGAGGTAGAAGAGCTCATTCAGCAATAGCGACGTCCCCGAGTCCCGGAACACGTCACCGCTGGTCGAGTTGATGTACGGCGACGTCGCGAGCACGACAAAGCCGGCGAGCAGCAGGATCACCGCGATCAGCATCTGACGAATCAGGCGCACGGGGCCGAGCGGTCTGAATCGGCCGTACTGGCGTCCGCGGTTGAGCAGCAGGATCCCGCGGGGAGTCGCCGGCGCGATCAGCCGCGCAAGCGAGGCATGGGCGCGTGAGAGCTCATCGAGCCGCGCCGGAGGCTTCGAACCGAGCCAGGGGATCTCCCATTCGCCGGATTCGTACGGGTCGGCGGACTGCGGCATCCTCGTGGTCGGCGCGGGGTCGTCCGCCGCGGGTGCGCGACTACGCTCGACCACGTCCAGGACCCACGCGGCCGGCGCCATGCCCGAGCCGAGTGCGTGCTGGGCCATCGCGTCGCACTCGTCGGCGAGCTGCAGTCGGATGGCGCTCACGGCCGTCGGCGGGGAGGGAGTCCGAGCCCGCGACTCGGGCCCGTTGTCACGGGCCGCCGGCGGGGTCCCGGATCGTCCGCTCTGGCCGGTCTGCGGCAACAGGCTCGGCGGGTTCACCACGCTCGACTAATCCCCGCTCAGCTGAGCCAGCCCGGCTGGAAGCCGGCCCACGCCGGATCCTGGCGGAGGTACCCCACCAACCGGTCGTCGAACTCGGTGTATCCCTTGTCGGTCGGATGGATGCAGAAGTCCCACGAGATCACCCACGGGTCATGCATCGTGTCGAGGCATTGATGCTCCTCCGCGGGCCATGGCTCCAAGCTGACGAAGTGGAGCCTCTGCGCGTTGTCGTCGCTCTTGCTCGCTACGTTTGCCACCGCCTGATGCACGGTCGCGTTGATCTCGGCGAGGATCGCTTGGACGGCGTTGTACCGCGGAAGGTAGAACTCGATGAGCTTCCCCAACACCTTCTGCACGATCGCCGGGTGCGGTGTGTGATAACCCATGACGATCACGTGGTTGGTCGGGTCCGACAGCAGCTTTTCGTAGACGTGCTCGAGGTGCATCATCGTGCCGGCTTTCTCGAGCTCTCGCCGGGCGCACGACTTCACCTTCTGGGTGGTTAGGAGAGTCACGCAGGCGATGTCCCGGGGGTTCGAATAGAACTCGTGTAACACCGGATTCGCCCCCAACGTCATGAGAGTCAGATCCGGATGTGCATTCAGGACATCGTCCAGCAACTCGTCGAAGTTGTAGAAGCCACTCGGTGTGTTGTCATCCCATTGCGACGGCGTCGATCCAGTCACGGCATAGTTGATGTAGTCGGGTATGTCCTCTCGGACCGCGAACTGGGCCGCCCACGAGATCGCGGGAACGCCGTCCGTTCCCGGCAGCTGCGCGGTGGTGTCGCCCTTGTTGGACGAACACCGGTCGTCGTAGTGTCCGCCGGTGCAGACGCTCCGCTCGTTGAGCGAGTACGGCTGGCCGGGACCGTTTGTGCAGTCCGGATCGACGAGTCCGCAGTAGCCGAACCCGGCGGTCACCGAGTCGCCAATTGCGCGGAGCACGAACGGCGTACCCTCCGGGACCTGGGCGGACGCGGTGCTGGTCAGGGCACCGGCGCCGACAGCGGCGACGGCAGCCAAGCACACGACCAGCCTGATCGCCGCCCGGGGCGTGAATGACCTGGTGAACACTGTTTCTCCCCTCCTCCTGGCTGTGCGTCGCCCGTGGTTTGGCTCACTTTGCTTCCGCGTCGTCCGGCTCCAGCGTCACGGTTCGCATCGCTCCCTCCGTGTCGTCCTCGCGGACGGCAGCCACATGCACCGTCACTCGGAGGTCGCGCGTGACGTCCGGGACCGTTGCGTGATGATCCGAGCTGACCATCACGTCAAGCAGCTTGCGGCCGTCGCTGACGTTCACGTCGACGTCGTAGACCATCGGTTTGGCTGTGGCTTCCGGCGCTTGGCTGGCGCCCCAGCTGATGTCCACGGCGCCGTCGGCACGCCGCACGATCAGGTCGGGCACCTCCGAGGGCTCGGGCTCACGGGGCGCGTCGTACGTGGCGACCAGCTGCCTGTCGGTGATCTCGCCGCTCATCGTGGTGATCGCGTAGATCTTGCGCTCGCCGCTGGGGCCCGGCGCGGGCGTGAACTCGATCTCTCCACACATGGGGTGGGATTCGTCGCCGGTGGACGTCTTGCACGGCCCGCCACGGGCCGGGCCGAGCTCCTGCTCATAATTGGCGCCTTCCTCGACGAACCGGGTCATATGCTGCGGATCGGACTGGTAGCTGTATCCGAGCCTCAGCGTGAAGAGACCCGGGCTTACGCCGGCGAGGACCGTCGGCGGCGTGTCGACGTGAGCCTGGCGGATCGACCTGATTGCAAAACCGGCGAGAGGCCGGACTATCCAGGTCCCGGCGACCGGGCGAGCGATCGTGACGGCCGTGGTCGAGTTGAGCGAGTCCTCGGCGAACACCTCGCGTCCCGGGACGATCACCGCGGGGGCCCGGGGTGAGGTGAAGCGCGCGCCGTTGGGCGCGATGAGCTGGAGCCGTGGAGGCGCGGCTTGCCCTTGGGCCTGGAGCATCAGCGCCGGCGAGTCCGCCCCGACGGTCACCCTGAACCCGCGCGTGGCCGCGTCACGCGCGGACCGCGTCGCCTGGTAGGGGCCGACATCGCATGAGTCGCCCATCAGGTTCGGGCTGGGGTTGGCCCAGCGGACGCCTACGCCCCCTCGAATCCGCTTGTGCCCGGTCTCCGTGTGGACCCTCCATGGGGCGTACCACTTCCAGTCACTGTCCTTGACGATGATCGGATACGGGAAGTCGAGCAGCGTGAAGCAACCGGCGAGGCCCACCGAGGAGGCCGTCACCTCGCCACTCGTGCAGGCGACCTTGGCCACACACACCTTGCCCGTCCCGAGCACGTTGAACCGAGGCGGATTGCGGGCCTCGATCCAGCCCGCTACCGATCCGCTCACGGACGCGACCGTAAAGTCGAAGTTCGCGTTGAACCCGAAGTCGATCGTGTTGTCGGACTTGTACCGGACGAGCCCGTCAGCCACCTGGCGTCCGAACACGAGGACGTTCCCGCGGGCCTCGATGACCCACGGGCGACTGTCGGTGTACTGGAGGCTGCCGTTGATCGTCAACGGAGTCACGCCGCCCGTGGTGGGCCCGAAATTGAGTCCCGCCCCACCCTTGAAGGCAAGCGGCGGAGGTGTCACGCAGACCGCGAGCGCGACGCTGTCGAGGTAGACCCCCTGGGCAATCGGGACCGAGTTCCCGAGATGGGTTACCTGGCCGCCGGCGTAGCTGAACATCCCATTCTGCACGCCCGCCCACACCCCGACCACAGGGCGGTCGGCCGTGGGCAGCACGATCTCGGCGCTACCGTCCCACCTGGCGACGTTACCCGGGTTCTGGCAGGTCAGGAACGGCTCTGCCCCGAACGCCGGAGGAGAGCACGGCGTGGTGCTGCTGCCGGCGCCGACGTACGACAGGCACAGATTCTTGACCTGGAGTGCCCCGATGTATGCGTTGGAGATCTGAGCCTTGACGTTGTCGGCATGAACGCCGGCGGCGTCGACACGGAGCCCAACCGAGGCCGTCAGCCCGCCCGCGCCCTGCTCGGGGCCGTTCTTGAAGATGCTCGGCAGCGACAGGTTCCCGAGCAGCTTGAAATACCGCAGGTTGTTGGTCGCGTCCCACCCGATCCGGATCTCCGCGGAGCCGGAGATCGGGAAGCCGAACAGCTTCTCCCCGTTGACCATCCCCGTCGAGACAACGGTCTTCTCGTCTCCCTTGTTGCCCGCGGGAAGATTCCAGTCGATCTTCCCGCGGGCGACGGTGACACCACCGATCGCGATGTCCGGCGTCTGCACCGATATCCGGCCACCGGGCAGGCTTGTGGACGGCCCGGTCAGCACGAGGGTGGTGCCACCGACGGGCGTGACGGGCACACCGTTGAGCGTTACGGTGTCACTCGTCTGCCATTCACTGGTCGACACCTGGTTCAAGCAACCTGAGGTGGTGGCATCGATCAGTCCGAACGCGACCTCCTGGCTGCAGGCCGACGCGCGTGCTTCCACCGGCGCCGCGGACGCCGCGGCGGGATAACTCGCTGCCACCGCGATGAGTGCACCGGCTACGGCCGTGAGCAAGCGCCGAGCCGGCCGTCGTGGAACCACTCGGCCGACCATAAGTTCGCCACCCTTCCCCTAGGAACGCCCTTCCCCTAAAAAACTGCGGGCGCATCGTACGTGTCACAGATGTTCGTGTCAAGTTGCGGTGGCGTTAACCGGTGACTCAGGATGCGCAGCGAAACAGTGAGTTCACATGGCTTTGCGAGGGTTTGTTCGTGAGGGCCGCGGTGGAGATTTGGTCAGCGAGTACGCAGCGATTAGTGACTTCGGGTGGATTGACGAGAGATTGCCCGGCGCGGGGGTTGCAATGGTGGCGACGAGATGTCTCCATGCGTACACCTGCGGCGCAGGAGCGCGTCAAGCCACGTGCGCGAGTGCGGTGGCGATCGCGCCGACCAGCTCCGCCCGGAGGCCCAGCTCCGCGACGCGGATGCGCAGAGCCTGGGCCGCGGCCGGCTGTGCATAACGATCGATCGACTCGCGGATTCCTGCCACCAGGGGCGCGCCGGCAGTGCTGAGCTCGCCGCCGACGATGAGCGCGTCCGGGTTGAGCGCGTTGCACATGTCCGCGAGCACTCGCCCGAGCGTCCTGCCCGCGGCGGTGATCACTCGCGCCGCGACGGGATCGGCGGCGACCGCGGCGAGCGACGGGTCGGAGGCGTGGATGTCCGGCGCCGGACGGATGTGCGCGAGTTGTCGTCTCACCTCTGTAATCGAGACGACGGTCTCGAGGCAGCCGCGGTTGCCGCAACGGCACAGGCTGGTGGCATCGGGTAGCTGGGTGTGACCGATCTCGCCGGCGATGCCGAGGGTTCCGCGATAGGTTTCGCCGGCCAGGACCAACCCGGCGCCGATGCCGTGGGACGCCTTCACATAGATGAAGTCCCGGCAACCCCGCGCCGCGCCGAATCGTTGCTCGCCGCGTGCCCCCATGTTCGCGTCGTTGTCGACGTAGACCGGGCGCCCGATTCGCGTCGCAAGTTCGCGCGCCGGATCGAGGTCGACCCAGGCGGCGAGAATCGTCGGGGAGCGGACGACGCCCGTAGTGGCGTCGAGCGGGCACGGTATGCCCGCGGCCACGCCGGCGAGGTCCGATGCGGCCAGGCCAGCGTCGGTGAGGCAGCGTCGGAGTAGGTCGGCGGCGGCGTCGAGTGCGTCAGTGGCCTGTTGATCCACGTCGGCGCCCTGGCCGTTCTCGGCGAGGATGCGGCCGCGCGTGTCGGCGACCGCCGCGAACACGTGGCTGTGTCCGAAGTCGACTGCCCCGACAAAGCCCTCGGGTGCGTTCGGGAACAGAAGCGTGGATGGGCGACCGCGGCCGACCCCGGGGTCCGTCCGCCGCTCGGTGATCAGATGTTGGGCCAGCAGATCTTGCACGCCTTCTGCGGTGGCGCTCCGCGACAGCCCGGTCAGCCGGCTGAGCTCTCCGCGCGTGATGCCCGCGCGCTCGCGGATGGCGCCCAGCAGGAGGCGCCGGGTGCGCCGCCGCCGAGGCGATGAGTCGCCATCAGGCTCGGCTCTCGGTCGATCCGCCACGGCGAAAATTTTAATCCGCCGACCGGCATAAATCTCTGCTGTTTTTGCCGCTTGACAGCTGAAGTCCGGAGGAGTATTCCTCCGCGGCGACGAGCCCTGTGGGAAGGGAGGGTCAAAGCTCGATGGCGTGGATAGCTCACCGCGCGAGGAAGCGGCGCTTCTGCCGTGCGCGGACGCGCCGGTGTCGAGCCTGGACAGCGTGGGAGGGTTGGACATGAGTCGTGTGCAGCGGTTGGTGGTGGTTGTGTTCGCGACGGCGTTGGTGACTGCCGTGGTTGGAGGCTCGGCCAGCGGGTCGCCGGAGCCCTCCTCGCCGGCGCCCGCGAACGTTCCCTACTCGCTCCCCGTGCAGCTTCCCGCGGCTAAGAGCTCCCCGGCCGTGACCGCCGACGCGCCGTATACGCCGGTGGTGAAGAGCCTGATCGCGCAGCTCGAGCCGAGCAATCCGCCCACCGAGGCCGAGCTGGCCAACGCGAGCCTGCTCTTCCACGGCGGCACGAATGCCACGTGCAACAACGTCGGGCCGACGGCGGCTCCGACCGGTACGAACCCGTCGATCGCGCCGATGTGCTGGACGGACGCGCAGGGCGTCAACACGTTCTCCGGGCCGAACGCGGAGATGACGACCGGGCCGACGACGTTGATGAACCTGGCGTCTTCGTTCGATCGGACGCTGGGCGACGTGTGGGGCGAGACCGAGGGCACCGAGGGCCGGGAGTTGATGGTCACGGGGCTGTTCGGTCCGCAGACGGATATCGACCGTCTGCCGAACTGGGGGCGGAACCTGACCACGACCGGCGAGGACCCGTACCTGAGCGGCCAGATGGTGGCGTCGCAGATCAGCGGTAGTCAGGGCGCCGGGCTGATGTCGGAGATGAAGCATTTCGCCGTTTATAACGGCCAGAACCAGAACACCAACACCGAGATCTGTGATCAGGCGCTGCATCAGGTGTACCTCACGCCGTACGAGTCCGGGTTCGTGAGCGGCCGGGCGGCGGCGACGATGTGCTCGTATCAGATCTGGCAGGACACGGCGACGACGTTGCCGGGTCCGGTGTCGACGCTGAGCGCGACGGCTCCGCTCAGCCCGTACCGGGTCGCGGGCCAGAATCCGATGACGTGGCCGTTGAACGAGTCGCATTTCTCGTGCGAGCAGCCGCTCACGCTGACGTATGCGCTGCGGAATCTGTGGGGGTCGAAGGCGATGATCGGCTCGGACTACCCGGCAACGCACAGTACGGGGGCGATCTTCCAGGGTGAGGATCAGGAGCAGCCGACGACCAACGGCTACTTCAGCGACAGCAACTCGCTGAGCACGACCTCGGGCGGCGGCTTCGGCGGGCCGCCGTCGGCGTTCGACGCGACCGGGGATACGTGCGCCGACGCGTCGGGGAACAGCGAGTCGTGCTCGACCGCGGGTGCGGTGCATGTGGCGGGCATTCCGGGTCCCGGTTGCCCGGCGAACGGCGGCGGCTGCACGCTCGTGCAGGCGGTCGCCAACGGGACGGTGCCGTTGTCGGTGTTCAACCAGGCGCTGGCACTGATGCTCTACCAGGAGCAGCGGTTCGGGCTGCTCGGCTGCGACCAGACGCCGGTCTCGCCGTTGTGCACCAATCCCGGTGGGGTTGGCGGAAACCGGACCGGGACCGCACCGCTGCCGACCGGACCCGCGACCGGCGCGACGCCGACCGCGGATCTGGGGACCAAGGACGGCGACGCGGCCGTGGTCGAGCGGATGTCCGAGGAAGGCGCGGTGCTGCTCAAGAACGACCGCGCGGCGCTGCCGATCTCGCGGGCCGACCTGCGCGGCGGCGTGATGGTCGCCGGCGTGGGTGCGGAGTACACGATCGCCGATCCGACCAGCGAAGCGTCGGTCGGCTTCGCCGATCGCGACGCGATCAATCCGCTCGAGCAGCTGCAGAACTTCAGCGGCGATCCCGGACGCGTTCGCGTACGTCCCGGCGAACTCGCCGTCGGGCGAGCCGGTCCCGTCGTCGGCGCTCTCGACGTCGAACTCGACGGTCACCGGCGGGCTCAGCCGCACCACCGGGCCGGGCTCGCCGACGACTGACAAGTCGCTGGACTTCACCACGGCTTCGGGGCAGGGGCAGCTGGCGCCGGGTAACTACACGTGGACCGGCTACGTGTACGTGCCGACCAGCGACGGCTACACGTTCCGCTTCCAGTTCAGCCCGTCTGTCGCGTCCTCGAACGTGACGTTCACGCTGGACGGCACGGCGTCGAAGCTGAGCACCGCAGCGGATGTGATCGGGAATGGTGTGACCGGGGCGCACAGCGCGGCGCTGCCCGGCACCCCGACGAACGGCGGGTACACGCAGGCCGGTCTCACCAACGAGCAGGCCCCGACCGGCACCCTGAACGGGGGCACGTATCACCAGGTCCAGATCACGTTCGACAACACGACGAGCGGGCCGGCGAGCTTCCGGTTCGCCTACTCACGCGCGAACGGCGACATCGCCGACGCCGCCGCCGCGGCGGCCGGCAAGAAGCTCGCGATCGTGTTCCTCAGCGACAACGGCGCGTCGACGACGATCCCCAACCCGTACGGATCGTCGCCGGCGACGATCTCGGCCCCCGAGTCGCTGACCGCGGCCAACACGCAGCTGGTGCAGGCGGTGGCGGCCGCCAACCCCAACACAGTCGTGGTCCTGAACACCACGAACCCGGTGCTGATGCCGTGGATCGGGAGCGTCAGGTCGGTGCTCGAGATGTGGTATTCGGGCGAGGAGGGCGGCACCTCGACCGCGCGCCTGCTGCTCGGTCTGGCCGACCCGAGCGGCCATACGGACATCACCTGGCCGGCGAACGCCACCGACACGATCTGGGGATACAACGAGACCAAGCCGCTGTACTCGGGTGACACGACCGGTCCCCATCTGGAGCGACTCAACAACGGGCCGAACGGAACCACGGACGAGACCGAGGGCATCTACAACGGCTACCGGTTCTTCGACAAGGAGGGGATCACCCCACTGTTCCCATTCGGGTGGGGTTTGTCGTACACCCAGTTCCGTTACTCGGATCTGGGCGTCTCTCGCGCGCGCGACGGCGGACTCGACGTGAGTTTCCGCGTGAGGAACACCGGCCCGGTCAAAGGCGCGGCGGTGCCGCAGGTATACCTCGGCGCTCCGAGCCAGCAGCCCGCGGGTGTTGAGTTCGCCGTGCGGCAGCTGTCGCAGTTCGATCGCGTCGTGCTCGCGCCGGGGCAATCGCGGTGGGTGTCGGTCGAGGTGCCGCTGCGCCAGCTGCAGTACTGGACGGCGACCGACCAGCAGTGGCTGGTGGCGAGCGGTCGCCGCAACGTCTACGTCGGCGACGCCGACGCGCCGTCAAGCCTGCCGCTTCAGGCGAGCGTCGACATCCCGAGCCGGTCCGACGTCACGTGTGTCGATGAGCAGCTGAGCGCGGCGATGATCTCCGGGCAGCTCACCGTGCCACGCGGCGCCTGGTGTGACCTCGTCGACGTCTCGGTCGCCCGCGACCTCACGATCAGCGGCACCGGGCTGCGGGTCGCCGGCTCGACGATCGGCGGGAACGTCGACATCTTCGGGGTCCGCGGCGTGGCCGACCCGCTCAGCGCGGGAACCAACGTGATCTGCAACACGACGATCGAAGGCGATCTCGTGATCGGCCGCAGCGGCCGCGGCACGCCGTGGAACATCGGCCAATGCGGACCAAACACCATCCACGGCAACCTGATGTTCACCGGCAACGACGCCTCGAGAGACTCGATCGCCGGGAACACGATCGACCGGAATCTCGTGTGCGCAGGCAACCGCAGCGTCGGGGCCGCCGGCAACACCGTGAAAGGACGTGTGCAGGGCGGCTGCCCCGGCTGAGCGACCGCCGTCAGGGAACGTGAGCGCCTCCGTGCAGTCGTCGTCAGCAATGCGAAGGAATCGTTGACGCGGCACTAAGGAATGGATACGGTCCGAGTCCACACAGAGTCCACGGGTCGGTGGGGCCGGCAAGTCGCGGAGTACATCGGGAAATTCGGGGAGTGGGCATGAGTGCGTTCTTGGATGGGCGCAAGCGTTGGGGTGCGCACTGGGGCGTCTGGGTGGCGGTTGCGGTGACGGCTGCCGCGCTGGCGGTGCCCTCGTCGGGATTGGCCGCCGACGCGTGGTCAGGTCCGACCGTGATCGACAACTCGAATCCGCCGGAGAACATCTCGTGCCCGACGGCGACGTTCTGCGCCGCGGTCGGAGTCGGCGGTTACGGGCAGACGTTCAACGGCAGCTCGTGGGGCGCGCCGACCAACATCGATCCGAGCACCAATCCGAGCGGCCACACGTTGACGTCGATCTCGTGTCCGTCGGCATCGTTCTGTGCGGCGGTCGACCAGGCCGGAAACGCGATCACCTTCAACGGCAGCTCGTGGAGCGCGCCCGTCGCCGTCGACACCACTAGAAACTCCCTCTCGGCGGTGTCGTGTGCCTCGTCGTCGTTCTGCGTGGCCGGCGACGTAGGCGGCAACGGCTTCACCTACAACGGCAGCACGTGGTCGGGTCCGGTCACGATCAACAACGTCTCCAATCATGAGAGCATCGGCGGGATCTCGTGTCCTTCGACGTCGTTCTGCGTCGCGGTGGGACAGGGCGGGGACGTCGAAACCTCAACAAACGGCGGCGCCTCGTGGAGCCCGACGCCGGTGAATATCGGTCCCGACAACCTCACCTCGGTCTCGTGCCCATCGGCTTCGTTTTGCGTCGCGGTCGACACTGGCGGTAACGCCTACACCTACAACGGGAGTGCCTGGAGCGCGGGTGACCCGATCGACACTGCCAACGGCCAGATCGATGGGGGCGAGTTCAAAGCGGTGTCGTGTCCGTCGTCGTCGTTCTGTGCCGCGATCGACGGGCGCGAGAGCGTGCTGATATTCAACGGCAACTCGTGGAGCGCTCCGCAGCAGCTCGAGCCCGCCGCCCTGAGTTCGGGGGTGTCGTGCGCGTCGGCGTCGTTCTGCGCCGCGGTGGACGGTGGGGGTAACGCCTTCCTGTATCGCGCCGCCGCGGCGGGCCCGCCGCCGTTGCCGGCGCCGGTCATCGGCAAGACCGCAACCGCGACGCCGGTGTCGGGCGAGGTGTTCGTCAAGGCGCCCCCCGGCAAGTCACACGACGGGGGCGCGGGCGACGTGCGCGCCGCCCCGGCGGCGGGCGCCGGGCCCGGGTTCGTCCGCTTGACCGCCGCCACGCAGATCCCGATCGGCTCGGAGATCAACGCGCTGCACGGCTCGTTACGGCTCGTCACCGCCACCGCGAGGAAGGGCAAGACTCAGAGCGGGACGTTCCGCGGAGCGATCTTCAGGCTGACCCAGACGGCCCGGGGTGCGAGCAAAGGCCTCGCGACGCTGGCGCTAGTCGAGAGCGCGTTCAAGGGCGCGCCCGCGTACGCCAGCTGCAAAAGCGGCGGCAGGGCGAGCGACGTCGACGCGACGGCCGCGAGCAGTAAGGTGCTCCAACTCCTCCGGGCGAGCGCCCACGGCAAGTTCCGCACGCGCGGGCGCTTCAGCGCAGCGACGGTGCTCGGCACGATCTGGACGGTCGCGGACCGCTGCGACGGGACGCTCACGCACGACGTCACCGACCGGGTCAGCGTGACCGACTTTGTCCGCCACAAGACCATCGTCCTGCACGCTGGGCAGAGCTACCTGGCTAAAGCGCCACCTGCGGACAAGTGAGGCGGGCGTAGCGTTCGTGCCTCAGCCGAAGCGCGGGATCGTCAGCAGCGCGGCGCTGGCGGCCGGCAGCCGCACCAGGTAGCCGTCCGCGGACGGCCGCATGACCGTCAGCTCCGCCGGGCCGGTGATCCGTCCGGTGGCGGTGCGGGCGCCGAAGCTCTGTCCGCCGAGCGTGATCCCCCTCTTCGCGTACGCGCTCGGCGCCTCGAGTCGCTCGAGCTCCGCTTGCCGGCTCGGCGCGGGCGTCCGTATCAGTACCCAGCGCGTGTGCTTGAGGCTGTCGTTGATGACGACGACGCGAACGCTGTGATTCGGTGCCAGCACCGCCCACGAGCGCAACGGACCAACGTTCGCGCGCCCCGCCGACAAGAGTCGCGAGCCCGGAGGAGCTGCCTGGACGAACATCAGCATCCCGTAGTACTCGGGCTGGACGGTGCCCACCCACCGTCCCTGGCGGAAGTGCATGTCGAACAGCTTGCCCGCCGAGCCCTTCCAGGTATGGATGTTCACCCCGTCGACGCCTACGCTCGCAAGTTCGAACAGTTCGTCAAGCACCCAGAGCGCCGACGCCGACGTATTGCTGACGCCCGGAGCGCCGGCGCAGGTGATCGCATTCATCTCGTCGATGCGGAATGGGATGCCGTGGCTGTGGGCGATCGCGATGTACGGCAGCGCGCCCTGCACGAGGCTCTGCGACTCGTACGAGTCGAGCAACGCGGTCACGCTCGGATGAGCCGGCTCGCCGATCGCCGTCGAGCAGTCGTGGCCACGAAACGCTTCGCCCCGCGGATCGAGCGCGTACGCGTGGAACGTCGCGAGGCGCAGCGTCGGGTTCGCCGCGAGCAGCTTGGCAAGGCCCGCGATCCACACGTCGGCGCCCGTGGACGGCCCGGCCAGCGAGACCGACGGCAGCGCGCCGGCGATCTTCGCGAACTCCTTCACGTAGTCGGTGAGTCCGTACGTCGGCGGCCTCGCGAACACCTTCCGTCCGGCGCGCGTCACGTACCAGGGGATCCCCGAGTACAGCTCGGGTTCGTTCCCGAGTTCGAGCGCCTCAATGTTCCCGCGGCCGATCCCGGCGAGCAGGTGGCGCGCCTCGGTTGACGCGATCGCGGTGCTGTCGGTCTCGAGGTTGATCCCCAGGATCAGACGCGCATGCGCTGAGCGCGCGAGCGCCCGGGCGTCGGCGAGCCACCCGGGCGTCAGGGCAAAGTCGATCCCGCGCGGCCGGGGGATGCCGGGAACCGGCCACCAGGTCTTGTCGCCGCTGTCACCCCCGATGCGGATGATCGGCGCGTAGCCGGGCGACAAGTTCCGGATCAGCTGTGCCAGCACGCGGTCGGCGCCGCGCGGACCCGGGCGCTCGGCGCTGGACACGGTCCCGTACTCGAGCGAGACGCCGACGAATGCTCCCGGGACCGCGTTGCCGAGCCGTGTCGAGGAGATCGTCACTACGTCTGTATGCGACAGGCCGTCGCCGGCGATCCCACGGTCTCCGGCCGCCAGTCCGCCGCCGGGTCCGGCCAGCGCCACGAGGGCCACCAGCAGCACGACAGGGGCCCGGCGTCGCCGCCGAGCCCCATGCTCCGAACGCGAGTTCCGGCCCGCGCGCCGCGTCATGGTGCGCGCAGGCTATCCGCTGTGAGCGTTACAGCGTCTCGCAGGCGCCGGCGACATTGGGCGATACGGCTGCGGCCCGGTCGGCCTCGGACACAGCGGAGGCGGGCTCGGTTTCGGTGGCGCGCGCCGGCAGCAGGAAGGTGAGCAGCGCGAGCACCGGCATGGTCGCCAGCTCGACGAGCAGGCAGCGGCTGATCGCGGTCACGAATCCGTCGTGTGAGAGCGTGCTGAAGAAGATCGTCCCGATGCCGGCGACCCCGACCGCCCCGGCGAGTTGCTGCATCGCGTTGAGGACGCCCGATGCCGATCCGACCTCGTTGTCGCCAACCGACGCGAGGATGAAGCCGAACAGCGGGGAGACGATCATCCCAATCCCGATCCCGACGACAAGCTCGGGTCCGCCGATCGCGAGCGAGGTCGTGTCCAGGCCGTGGGCGAGGATCACCTGCCGAAGCCACCAGACGCCGCCGGCGGCGATCACCGCGGCGAGCTGCAACGTCGCCCGTCCAAGCCGGGGGACGAGGACGGCGGCGGCGAGGACGGCGCCCACCGCTGTGCCGGCGGCGAACGGCGCGAGCGTGATGCCGGCGTGGATCGCCGAGAAGTGCATGCCGAACTGCATGAACAGGGTGAGCACCAGCATCGTGCCGAGCATCCCCGCGAAGAACACGACGATCATCGAGATGCCGGCGGTGTATGGGCGATGGCTGAAGATGCTCGCCTCGACCAGCGGGTCGCCACCGCGGCGACGCACGCGCCTGGTCCACGCGACCAGCGCCGCGAACGAGAGCGCGCTCGCCGCGACCATCAGATACGTCCACGCCGGCCAGCCGGCCTCGCGGCCCTGGATCAGCGGGTAGATCAGCAGCCCCATGCCGAGCGCGGCCAGCGCAGTGCCCACAATGTCCAAACGTGGCCGGTTCGGCGGCCGGGACTCGGGGATCAGTCGCGCCGCGCCGAGCGCCGCGATCAGGCCGAGTGGCAGGTTGACGAAGAAGATCAGCCGCCAGCCGCTCCCGAGCAGGTTGGCGTCGACGAGTGCGCCGCCGATGATCGGTCCCAGCACCGCGGACAACCCGATCACGGGCCCGAAGACGGCGAACGCCGACGCCTGCTCCGACGGCGCGAAGGCGTCGCGGATGATCCCCAGCCCCTGCGGGATCAGGAGCGCGGCGGCGCCGCCCTGCGCGAGCCGGCAGGCGATCAGCATCTCCGGCGAGACCGCGAAGGCGCATGCCATCGACGCGACCACAAACCCGATCGCGCCGAGCACGAACAGCCGCTTGCGTCCATAGATGTCGCCGAGTCGTCCGCCGGTGATCAGCGCGACCGCGAACGCGAGGGCATAGCCGCCGATCACCCACTGCAGCGCGGAGGTGCTGCTGTGCAGGTCGGTGCGGATCGTCGGAGCGGCGACGTTGACGATCGTGCCGTCGAGCAGATCCATGCACTCGGCGGCGAGCACGAGCGCGAGGATCGCCCACTTGCGTGGATGGCTGACCCGGGTTGGCATCTCGGCTTCTCCTTTGGCGAATGGTGTTAGCGAATAAGATTCCGAACGATGTTCGTTCAACGAACGGTGTTATACGCTATGTGGATGAGCGAGTCAAGAGGAGGCCCGAAAGCGCGTCGCTCGGCCCCGAAGCAGGCCCGCCCGTCGCCGACGGAGGTGGCCAGCGCCGCGAGTGCCGCGATGCCCCCGCCGCCGCGTTTCCCGAGGCCCAGCAAGCGCCCGGCGCGCCGCACGGCGCTGACCGTGGAGGCGATCGTGGCCGCGGCGATCGAGGTGCTCGACGAGGGCGGCGTGGTCGGCCTCTCGATGCGGCGGGTCGCGGATCAACTGGGGACCGGGGCCGCCTCGCTGTACGCGCACGTGAGCGGTAAAGACGAGCTGCTCGAGCTGGTGTTCGACGAGCTCGTCGGGCAGGTGCCGCTGCCGGAGCCCGACGCGAAGATCTGGCGCGAGCAGGTGCGTCAGATGCTCCGGGACCTTCGGGCGGTGCTGATCTCCCACCGCGACGCGGCGCTCGCGGGGCTTGGCCGGATCCCGACGACCCCGAAGGCGCTGGTCGCCGCCGAGAGACTCGCAGCGACGCTGCGGGCGGGGGGCCTATCCGATCGCGCGGTCGCGCTCGGTCTCGATCAGCTCACCCTGTACGTGTCCGCGGAGGCGTTCGAGACGGGGCTGATGGAGCACGGCTGGATGACGCCCGAGGAGGTGCAGCGGTACTTCGACGACGTCCATGTCTTCTACTCGCGGCTCCCGGCTGACCGCTTCCCGGTGCTGGCTTCGGTCGTCGATGACATAACGGGTCCCGATGGGGACGAGCGCTTCGAGTTCGGCCTCGACGTGTTGATCGCCGGCCTCGAGGCCGTGAGCGCCGGTACGAGCTGATGCCCTCAGCACTGGGCGGACTCAAGGTCCTCGACTTCTCGCGCGTGCTCGCCGGACCGCTGGCGACGATGGTCCTGGGCGATCTGGGTGCCGTGGTCACGAAGGTCGAGTCGCCCGCCGGCGACGACACCCGTCAGTGGGGGCCGCCGTACGACGAGGCAGGCGACGCGACGTACTTCCAGGCCGTCAACCGGAACAAGGAAACGCTCGTGCTAGATCTCACCGATCCGGCCGATCTGGCGCGGGCGAAGCGGATGGCCGGCGAGGCAGATGTGTTCGTCGAGAACTTCCGTCCCGGGGTGACCGAACGGTTCGGTCTCGACTACGAGTCGTTGCGGGAGGCGAATCCCGGTCTGATCTACTGCTCGATCACCGGTTTCGGCGCCGGCAAGGGCGCCGCGCTTCCGGGTTATGACCTGCTGGTCCAGGCGCTCGGAGGGCTGATGAGCATCACCGGGCCGCCGGACGGCGAGCCGCAGAAGGTCGGGGTCGCGCTGGTCGACGTGCTGGCGGGCTTGTTCTCGACCGTCGGCATCCTGGCCGCGCTCGAGTACCGTCGACAGTCCGGGGAGGGCCAGCTGGTCGAGGTCGATCTGCTGTCCTCGCTACTCGCCGGGCTCGTCAACCAGGCGTCGGCATACACCGTCGCGGGCGTGGTCCCCGAGCGGATGGGCAACGCGCATCCGAGCATCACGCCATACGAGCCGCTGCGGTGCGCCGATCGCGAGCTCGTCGTCGCGGTCGGCAACGATCGTCAGTTCGGCGCGCTGTGCGACGTGCTCGGCTCGCCGGAGCTGGCGCGGGATCCGCGCTTTGCGAGCAATGCGGCCCGGACCGCGAATCGCGCCGCGATGCGGGCCGCGCTGGAGGAGAGGCTCGCCGCTCGCCCGGCCGGCGCCTGGGCGGAGTCGCTGACCGCCGCGCGCGTACCTGCGGGTGTCGTGAACGACATCGCGGCCGCGTTCGAGCTGGCGCGAGCGCTCGGGCTCGAGCCGGTGATAAGCATCGGGCGCGACGACGGCACGACGATCGAGCTGGCCCGCAACCCGATTCGGCTGTCCGCGACGCCCCCGACTTACCGGTCGCCGCCGCCGCGGTTCCCGCCATTTGGATAGGTGGGGCCGGCGGGTGCCGGCCCCACGCAGCAGTGTCCAGTGGCCTCGCGGCCCGTTGCAGCTGCCGACGCCCGTGGTGAGGGACTTGTAATCACGGCGTGGCCGCCGGAGGCGCTTAGCAGCTCAGGCTTCGGCGCATCCGGACCGCGGCTCCGAAGCGCGTGCGGGCAGGGCCGATGACCGTGAACCGGGCACGTTCGTAGAAGGGCTGAGCCGGGCCTGCGGTCACGTCCATGACGACCGCGCCACGCGCCCGCGCGCGGCCGGCGGCGTCCTCGACCAGCGCTCGTCCGACCCCGCGGCGCATCTGCGCGGGCTCGACGAACAGGCCGTCGAGCTCGTGCGACGGGCCGTCGGACGGAATTACGACCGAGAAGCCGACTGGCTTGCCGGAAGCGTCGACGGCGACGCGCACCCAGCCGTTGTCGATGAACGCCTGCGGCAGCTCGAACACGTCGGGATGGGCGGCCAGTTGCTCGCGATACTGCTCCCAGATGTCCGACGACCGCCGTTGCAGGGCCTCCAGCTCCAGCGCCTCGGTCGGCGTCGCGTCCCGTATCTTCGGCGGTTCATACATTTGCAGCGCAACTTAGTTAGTTAGCGCTGGTTACGACCAAGACGGGCCAGGGCCAGGGTACTGCAGCCATCGCAAGGACAAGCGCCATCATCAGGAGGAGTCACGTGCCACGTGGAGTTCGTCGTTTCTCGTTGCTGTCGGGGGTAGCACTGTGTGCGATTCTCGGTGGCCCGATCGCCGTCGCGCAAGCGAGCGATAACACGATCAAGAACACGCTCAACCGCTTCGCGCCGATCATATGCGCCCGCGAGACCGCCTCGGGCCTCTGCACCAAGGGCGAGGAGGCCGCGGTTACGAGCGGACTCAAGGGATATCCCGGGAGCGAAAAACGACTCGTGCGCGCCTTGGGCCGCGAGGTTGCCACGCTTCAGACGCTGAAGCGAAAGCTCATCAGCGAATCGGCTTCCTCGGCTGCCGGCTCCCAGGGGAAGAAGGACATCGTCAAGGGGCTCAGCCTGATCGCGTCCGCGTACAGCACGCTGCGCAAGGACGTGCTCGCTGCGCACGGGGGCCCGGTTCCCGCGGCGCAGGTGAACGCGGCCGTGAAGACCGACAAGCAGGGCCGCAAGAAGTTCCTCGCCGGACTCAACCTGCTGAAGAAGACCTGACGCCCTCGACTCCGGGCCCGGGCGCCTCGTTCGTCCGGGCTCTGGTGGTCTCGACGGAGGGGTGGTAGACCTGAGCCGATGCGGCTCCGCGCAATCTCGACCTCGCCGAGGACGCGCGCGTCTAAGTGATGTGTCCGCTGTGGCGGAACCACACGTAGATGCCGAACGCCGAGAGCACGAGGCTGCCGACCCCGAACACCGCGAACACCCAGAATCCGCCGATGTCGCCGGTGAGCCAACTGAAGTTCATGCCGAAGAACCCGGTGATGAACGACAGCGGCAGGAAGATCGTCGCGACGAGTGTGAGCTGCTTCATCGTCTCGTTCTGGCGGACGCTGATCTCGTTCTGCTGGTTGGAGATCACAGCCATGTTCGCCTGGAGAATCGTGGCGAGCACGTCGCGCAGGGCGATCACCTCCTCGTTCACGAGCTTCAGGTGATCGTTGACGTCGCGGAAGAACTGAGCCAGCTCATGGCTCACCTGCACGTAGGTGCCACGCTCGAGCGCTTCGAGGGGCGCCAGCAACGGGTGGACCGCACGATAGAAATCGGTTGCCTCGCGGCGTAGAAGATAGATGCGCTCGGTCGGGGCGGCGGCGCCGCTGAACACAGTCTGCTCGACCTCCTCGACGTCCTTCTCGAGGCCTTCGATGACCGGCGCATAGTCATCGACGATCGTGTCGAGGATCGCCCACAGGACCGCGACCGTGCCCTCCTTGAGGAGCCCGGGGCGTTCCTCGAGGCGCAATCGGGCGCCGTGCAGGTCGCTCGCGACGCCCTGGCGCACGGTGATCACGAACCGGCGCGAGAGGAACACCGACACCTCACCAACGTCGACCTCGTCACGCTCGTCGACGTATCGGGCAGTGCGGAACACGGCGAACAGCACGCTACCTTCCTCGTAGCGCTCGACCTTCGGGCGTAGGTGGAAGCTCCTCGCGTCCTCGACCGCGAGGTCGTGCAGGCCGAAGCGCTCCTGCACGTCCGCGAGCTCGTTCTCGTCGGGCTCGAACATCCCGAGCCACACGAACCCCTCGTCCTTCAAGCAGAGCTCGGCGGCTTCCTCCAACGCCATCCGGCCCTCGTTCTGACGCTGCCCATCTCGGTAAAGCGCACAGTCGACGATCACGTTGACTCCTCGGTTCGCTCGGCAGGCATTTGCCAACCATGAGCGAACCGGGGCGTGGACGCAAGCCCGGTCCGACGCACGCGGACAGCGGCGAGTGGCTCCAGGCGAGAGAATGGTTGCGCATGTCAGACGCCGCGCAGGGCACCGACACCCATCCCGCCACCGGGTCGTGGTTCCCGGTCCCCGACGAGGCCGACCTGCCGTCCGGCCTGCAGGGGCTGTTCGCCAAGGCGCGCGAGCGACTCGGCTTCGTCCCGAACGTGTTTCGTGTCTACTCGTTCCGCCCGGAGCGGCTGAGCGCCTGGTTCGCCCACTTCCGTTCACTACACGAGCCCAGCGAGCACCTCAGCGCGGCCGACCGCGAGATGATCGCGGTGGTGGTCAGCTCCGCCAACGGGTGCCTTTACTGCCTCGTCGCCCACGGTGCCGCGCTGCGGGCGGAGCTCGGCGATCCGGTGCTCGGGGAGCGCATCTCGTACGACTGGCGCCGGGCCGACCTCGATCCGCGGCGAAGCGCGATCTGCGCCTACGCCGAGAAGCTCACGCTTCGCCCACGCGAGGTCACGCGAGCCGACCTCCAGACGCTTCTCGACGCCGGCCTGACGCTCGAGGAGGCGTGGGACGTAGCCGAGATCAGCGCGATGTACAACCTGACCAACCGCATGGCGATGGCGACCAACATGCTTCCCAACGAGGAGTACAGCGGCCAGGCGCGTCCGGGCTGAACGTCGCCCGTTCACTGATCCGGGCTTGACATGTGACTATATGGTCACCTATTATGGTGGCCATGGATGACGTGTTCAGAGCCCTCGCGGACCCCACGCGACGCAGCCTGCTCGACGAGCTCTTCAAGGAGGACGGTCAGACGCTCAGCGCGCTCGAGCAGCGGCTGCCGATGACGCGGTTCGGGGTGATGAAGCACCTCAAGGTGCTCGAGGAGGCGGGTCTCGTGGTCACGCGGCGCCGCGGGCGCGAGAAGCTGCATTTCCTGAACGCCGTTCCGATTCGCCTCATCCACGACCGGTGGGTGAGCAAATACGCAGAACCGTGGGCGGCGACGCTCACCGGCCTCAAGACCAAACTGGAGGACAGGACCATGGAAAAGGTGTTCGAGATCTACATCAAGACAAGCCCGGAACGCCTCTGGGAGGCGATCGTCGATCCCGCGCTGCGGCGGAAGTACAGCTTCGGCGTGGGCGTCGCGTCCGATTGGACGAACGGCTCGCACTACGCGGGGACCGCGCCCGGATTGTCCGCGCCGATCATCGAGGGCGAAAACCTCGAGGTCGACCCGCCGCGCCGGCTCGTGCAGAGCTTCAACGCGTGCTGGAGCGATGACGTCAAGGCCGAGGGCACGTCGCGGGTCACGTGGGAGATCGAGCAGGTTGCCGATTCATGCCGGCTCACGGTGATCCACGATCAGCTGCGCGAGGGCGCGAGCGGCGAGCTCTACGGCGGCTGGCCGATGATCCTTTCGGGGCTGAAGACGCTGCTCGAAACGGGCGAGCTGTTGACCACGCCGGGCTCGCTGCTCTACGCGGAGGGTTGGTCGCCGACGCCGGTCGCCTGACCGCTCAGCCGGTGCCGAGGAAGCCCGTCCGAGGGCAGCTCGTAGTAATCGCCGGCCTCGGAGACGTACCAATGGGCGGCCACGCGAAGACCCGTGTGGCCGTCCAGCGTTCCGGCGGCGATGCTGATCGTCGGCCGGTCCGGCGGGTCCCAGAACAGGCTCGAGCCGCACTCGGCACAGAACCCGCGGCGGGCCCGGGCGTCGCTTTGCGGGCTGTCGATCCAGCGAAGGCCGCGTCGCTCGACGAGCACGAGGTCTTCGCGCCGGGCGGCGGTACTCGCCGAGAAGTGGCCGTGCCACCGGCGGCACTCCTCGCAGTGACATATCAGCACGTCGCGCAGCGGCCCGTTCACCTCGTACCGAACTGCTCCGCACAGGCATCGTCCAGTCGCCATCGGCTCACCTCCGAGGTCGCAATAATTCTTGACCGTGGCGTACGACGAGGATCTCGCTGATCGTATCCGTGCACTGCTCGCGACCGATCACGACGTCGTCGAGAAGAAGATGTTCGGGGGCTTGGCGTTCCTGATCGGCGGGAACATGTCGGTGAGCGCGAGCGGGCAGGGCGGCATGCTGCTCCGGTGCGACCCCGAAGAAACGGACTCGCTCGTCGAGGAGCCACACGCCGACAGGTTCGAGATGCGTGGTCGCGCGATGGACGGATGGCTCCGGATCGAGTCCGAGGGTGTGCAGACCGACGACCTGCTCGAACGATGGGTGGCGATCGGCGTCCGTTACGCCCGGAGTCTTCCTCCGAAGAGGTAGGCGCGGCATGTTGGTGACCCGCCGCCAGGGCGATCTGTGCCTGATCACCCATCCCGAGCACGGGCGCGTAGCAGGCGAGCTGGGCCGGCGCTGGGGGAACGAGCGCTTCGAGCCGCCGGCGCACCACGAGGCGTTGGTGATTGCGGCGACCCATCACGACGACGGCTGGTACGAGCTCGACGGGCGCCCGTCGTTCAATCCTGAGCATCAGCGTCCCGCGCATTTCCTCGAGCTGCCACTCGAGGTGACGGTCCCGCCCTACGGCCGCGGCGTCGACAGCGTGTACGCACGCGATCGCCACGCCGGGGCGCTCGTGAGCATGCACTGGGCAGGCCTCTATCACACGCGGTTCGGTCTGCACGGGGGCGAACCGGTCGCGCATCCGCTCGCGGTCGAGGTCGTGGCCGAGCAGGACCACCGCCGCGTGGGCGCACTGCGCGACGCCTGGGGCGGACGCGGCCTTCGGAGCGAGTTCGAGCGCCAGACGTGGTACGCGTACGAGCTGCTCCAGGCGCTCGACCTGATGTCGCTCGCGCTTGGCCTGGTCGACACGGGGCAACCCATGCGTGACGACGATTCCGTGTCGGTCCCGCAGACGCTCGCACGAATCGAGCAGCCGCCGGGCGCGCGCTCGATCCCTGCAGTCCCGGTCGCGCCGGGCGGGCCGTACGTCCCGCTGACACTACGGGTCGCGGCGCCCGGCGAAGTGGTGCTCGACCCGTATCCGTTCTCGGAGACGAGCTTCGGGATCGAGGTGTCCGCGCGGAGGCTCGAGGATCGGCGCTATAGCTCCGCCGAGGAGGCCGCGAGCGCTTATCACGGCGCGCAGCCGGAGCCGATCGCGATCCATTTCGGCCCTCCGTGAGTCACTTTTGGTCAAGCCGTCGTGCGCTCGCAGGCATGTCGGGAGGCCGAGAATCGGGGATTATCATCGCCGTCGATGAGCGTCAGCACCGAGAGCCCGCTCGGCGTGCGCGTGTCGCGAGCGGAGCTCGTCGCGCGCGAGCTCGAGCGCGAGATCGCGGCTGGTCTGGAGGCCGGCACGCGGCTCGGCACCAAGGACGATCTGCGCAAGCGCTTCCGGGTCGCCGTCGCAACCGTGAACGAAGCGGTGCGACTGCTAGAGACGCGTGGCCTGATCGAGGCGCGCCCGGGACCGGGTGGCGGCGTGTTCGTGGCGCGCCCGGCGGCGCGGATCGCGATGAGCCACGTCGTGCTCGGGTTCAGGACGGGCAGCACCAGCTATGAGGAATGTCTCGAGCTCCGCGACGCGCTCGAGCCGCTGATCGACAGCCACGCTGCCCGCCACCACCGAGCGCGCGACATCCGCGAGCTCAAGCGGATCCTCAAGACCATGCAGGCCTCCGTCGACGACCCGGCCGCGTTCTTCAAGTGCAACTGGGCGCTGCACCGGCGGATCGCCGAGCTGTGCCGCAACGGGCCGCTGCGGAGCATGTACCTGGCGCTGATCGACTTTCTCGAGTTCAGCATCGACCGCGCCGAGTTCTCCGACTTCGACGGCGCAGCGATGATCGCGGTCCATCGCGACCTGGTCGAGGCGATCGACGCCGGCGAGGGTCCGCAGCTCGACGCGGCGATCGAGGCGCACCAGCCGGCTAAGACGCCGCGGTCTGAACGCTGGCGTCGCTGAGCTCGCGCAACTCGTCGGAGCTGAGCGCGAGCTCGGCCGCGGGGAGGATCTCGGCCAGCTGCTCGGGGTTGCGCGCGCTGGCGATCGGCGCCGCCACGCGCGGCTGTGCCCCGACCCATGCCAGCGCCACGGCCGCGACCGTCGTGTCGTGAGTCTCGGCGACCGCGTCGAGCGCCTCGAGCACGCGGATCCCGTGATCGTCGAGGTACTTGCTCGCCTGCCCCGCGCGCGGGCTGTCGACCGTCGTGCCCGGCCGGTATTTGCCGGTGAGAAAGCCGCGAGCGAGCGCCCAGTACGGCACGCACGACAGGCCTTCACGCTCGCAAAGCTCAGCCAGCGCGCCCTCGTATTGCTCGCGCTCGACCAGGCTGTAGTGCGGCTGCAGCGCGATATAGCGCGCGAGGCCGCCGCCGTCGGAGGTCGCGAGCGCCTGCTCGAGTCGCGCCGCCGTGTAGTTGGACGCGGCGATGTACCTGACCTTGCCCTCTTTGATCAACTCGTCAAACGTCGTGAGCGTCTCCTCGAGCGGCGTGTCGGGGTCGTCGGCGTGCGCGTAGTAGACGTCGATGTAGTCGGTCTGGAGGCGCTCGAGCGATTCCTCAACGGCGACGCGGATGTTCGCTCGCGAGAGTCCCTTGCGGTCGGGTTTCCGTCCGACCTTGGTCGCGAGCACGACCGAGGCGCGGTTGCCACGGGCCGCGACCCACTTGCCGAGCATCGTCTCGGACTCGCCGCCGACGTTGCCCGGGGCGAACGCCGAGTACGAATCGGCGCTGTCGATGAAGTTGCCGCCCGCCTGCACGTAAGCGTCGAGGACCGCGAACGACTGGCGCTCGTCGGCGGTCCAGCCGAAAACGTTCCCTCCAAGACACAGGGGGAACACCTGAAGGTCGCTCCGTCCCAACCGGACCATCGCGCGAACCTACCAAACGCGGCGGGGCCGGCGATGCGGCGGGGCCGGCGATCGAGCGCGATCGCGGGCGGCGTTTCTAAGAACGTGTTGAAGTACCGGACGTGACGCTGTCCGCCACCGCACCCGCGCCCGCCGCCGACTCCCCGGCGCGCCGTCCCGGTCTCCGGCTGATGCTGATCCTGGGTGCCCTGTCCGCGTTCGGCCCGCTGTCGATGGACATGTACCTGCCCGGGCTGCCGTCGTTGACGCGCGACCTCGGCGCATCGGCGTCGACCGGCCAGTTGACGCTCACCGGCTGCATGCTCGGGCTTGCCGGCGGCCAGCTGCTTGCCGGCCCGATGAGCGATTCGCTCGGACGGCGCCGGCCGCTGCTGGCGGGCCTCGTCGGCTACATCGCGGCGTCGCTGGCGTGCGCGGCCGCGCCTTCGATCGGGGTCCTGATCGCGCTCCGGTTGATCCAGGGGTCGCTCGGCGGCGCCGGCGTGGTCATCGCCCGGGCGATCGTGCGCGACCTGTTCCGCGGCGCCGCCGCCGCGCGCGTGTTTGCGCTGTTGATGCTCGTGACGGGCGTCGCCCCGGTGTTCGCGCCGCTGGTCGGTGGGCAGCTGCTGGCGATCACGTCGTGGCGGGGGGTGTTCATCGTGCTCGCCGCGATCGGGGTGCCGCTGTTGGTGGCGACGCTGCTGTGGCTGCCGGAGACGCTGTCCCTCGAACGTCGGCACGGTGGCGGGCTCGGGACGACCCTGCACACGTTCCGGCGGCTGCTCTCCGATCGCAGCTTCATGCCGCCGGCGGTGGCGTTCTCGCTCGCGTTTGCGGCGATGTTCGCCTACATCGCCGGCGCGTCGTTCGTGCTCGAGGACGTGTTCGGCGTCTCGCCGCAGCTTTTCAGCGTGGTGTTCGCGGTGAACTCGGTCGGTCTGATCGCGGCGTCGCAGATCGGCGGGAGGATCGTCGGCCGAGTGGGCGCGCCGGCGCTGCTGCGGTTCGGGGTGTTCGGCGTGGCGCTGGGCTCGGTCGGCGTGCTGGCGGTCACGATCGCGCACGCCGGCCTGGCGGCGTTGCTGATCGGGTTGTTCGTGATCCTGTCCTCGAACGGCATCGTGTTCCCGAACGGCACCGCCGCCGCACTCGCGGAGCAGGAGGGTGCGCTTGGCAGCGCATCGGCGCTGCTCGGCATGGGCCAGTTCGGGATCGGTGCGCTGATCGCGCCGATCGTCGGCGTCGGCGGCGCCCACGATGCGCTGCCGATGGCGATCGTGATCGGGGTGTGCGGAGTGTCGTCGCTGGCGGTCAACCTGGCGTTCGGGCCTGCGCCCGGGCCGGGGCGGGGACCTGGATGCGGGGTTTGAGCCCGGTAACGTGGTCCTTCAAACCGAACATGGGCGGCCGCCCGTTTGGTCGGGCCGCAAGGAACCAGCAGACAGGATCGATGAACCAATGACAGAGACCGAACCAGTGGCAGAGATCAGATCACGAGCGCAGGTGGCCACCGACAAGCCGGTGGCGTACATGCGCCAGCTCTGCAAGCACTTCGGACACAAGGTCGACGCGTCGTTCGGCGAGGACAGCGGCGACATCCAATTCGAGTTCGGCCGTTGCGAGCTGCACGCAAACGACGGAACCCTGACGCTCGAGGTCAGCGCGGCCGACGCCGAAAGCCACGAGCGGATGGAGCGAGTGATCGGCTCGCATCTCGAGCGCTTTGGCCGGCGCGACGGTTTGACCGTCGCCTGGCAGGAGTAGGGCAGGCGGCTATCCGGCGAGCCCGCGGTCGCGGATCTCCCGCTGCGCCGCCTCGGTCTTCCGCAGGCCGTCGAGCTTCATCGCGCGCAGCACCTCAGGCGTCTTGGTGAACTGGATCTCGCTGTAGTCGACGACCTGCACGTGGTTTCCCCAGGGATCGTCGAAGTCCAGCGAGCCCGACGACTGAACGTCGACGCCCGCGTTCCGGAGCGCGGCACGGACCGCCTCCTTGCCGTCGACGACCAACCCGAAGTGGCGGTCGCCGTCGGGCGGCTGCGACCGACCCGCGGCGACGGCGATGAACTGGTCCCCCATATCGATGAACGCCATCCGCCGGCCTGCCCGGCCGCGGAGCTCGAACTCGAAGAAGCGCCCGTACCAGGCGAGGGCGTCGTCGACGTCCGCGACCTCGAGCGCGATGTGGTTGATGCCGACGAGCCGTGCCATCGGTCCTGCCGCGCCGCGCCCTAGCTCCCGACCACCGAGCCGGCCTTCATCTTCATCCACTCGGCCTTGTGCACGCGCTTGGCGGACTGGTAGTCGGCGAGCGCCCGGGCGGAGTCCACGTCGCCGAGCGTGGGATGCGGCGGCACCAAGTCCTGCGCGGCAGCGATGTGGAAGCGCTTGGCGAGAACCGCGCCGAGCGCCTTGATTTTCATCTCGCCGAATCCCGGGAGCGCGGCCAGGTTCGCGCGCAGCGTCGCGGAGTCGGCGGCATCGGTCCAGACGCGGCCGGCGTCGCCGTCGTACTCGTCCCGGATGTAGACGGCCAGGTCGTGCACGCGGCGGGCCATCGAGGCGGGAAAGCGATGGATCGCGGGCCGCTCGCGGAAGATCGGCTCGAGATCCGCGCCGGCAAGCGCGGCCGCGTCCAGCGTGCCGAGCCGTTCGCGGATCGCCAGCGGTCCGGAGAACGCTTTCTGCACGGACACCTGCTGGTCGAGTGCGAAGCCGATCAGGAGCGCCATCGGGTCGGTGGCGATCAGCTCGTTGGCTTCGTCGGAGTCGGTGAAATGGAGGCGGTCGGGCATGCGCCGATCATAACCCTCGGATGATCCGGCTACGGTCGCGCGCGGCGCGCGACGGGTTCGCCGCCGCTTCGCGCGGGTAGCTGATAGACATGACCACCGTCACCGGCACAACTCCCATCAATGGCACCGAGACCAGACGGGTCCCAAGAACGACTGGGGCTCTGAGCGGTCTGCTCGTGATCCTGCTCGGCATCTGGGGTGCGCTGATCCCGTTCGTCGGGCCGTATTTCCACTACGCGTTCGGCAGCTTCCAGACCTGGCACTACACCTCTGAGAGGCTGTGGCTCTGCATCATCCCCGGCGCGGTCGCGGTGATCGGCGGGCTGATGCTGCTGCGCAGCTCGCACCGCTCGAGCGGCCTGCTCGGCGGCTGGCTGGCGCTTGCGGCCGGCGCCTGGTTCGCGATCGGGCCGACGATCAGCCTGCTGTGGCATGACGCCGGCAACCCGATCGGCGCGCCGATGGGCGGGCACACGCGCCAGGCCCTCGAGTGGCTGGGCTACTTCACGGGGCTCGGAGTCTTGATCGCCACGCTGGCGGCGTTCGCGATGGGGCGGTACTTCTCGCGCCCGCGGGTGGTCGAGGAGGCCGCCGTGGCGGCCGACGGCGCGATCGCGGCGGACGATGCCGTGGTCGCCGAGCGTGAGGCGCCGGTGGCGGGCACGGGTGCCGGGGAGCCGGTGGCGGAGCGTGAGGTGCCGGTGGCGGGCACGGGTGCCGGGGAGCCGGTGGCGGAGCGTGAGGCGCCGGTGGCGGGCACGGGTGCCGGGGAGCCGGTGGCTGAGCGTGAGGCGCCGGTGGCGGGCACGGCTGCCGGGGAGCCGGTGGCGGCCCGCGAGCCGGAGCCGCTAGCCCCCAGCGAACCGGAGCCGGTTGCCCCCCGCGAACCGGAGCCGGTTGCCCCAAGCGAATCGGAGCCGCTCGCCGCGCGCGAGGAGCCTGCGGCGGCGCGGGACGAAACGATCGCGCCCGCGAGCGAACCGGTGGCGCCGGGCGACGAGCCGACCGCCATCGGTCAGGAGCCGGCCGGGTCGCCGGAGGACACAACCGGGTCACCGTCGAGCGTCACATATCGCCGGCGCCCGGGGCTGTCCCGCTTCCGTCGCCGGTAGCCTCGCGACACCGACACCACACCGGGCATTTGGACATCCGCGGCCGCGGATCCTTGTCCCAATGGCCAATGCGACCGAGCGTGCGCTCGCGCAGGATGTGATCCGTGAGCTCGGATCTGATCGTCTCCTACGACGGCACACCCAACGACGACGACGCGCTGGCGCTGGGCAGACTGCTCGCCAGGACCGGAGCCGGGCTCGCGCTCGCGTACATCCGGCACTCTCGCGAGTTCGATCCGCGCCGCGAGGAGCTTGCCCAGCACGACGCGGAGCGCCGTCTCGAGTCGGGAGTGGCCTGGCTCGGTGACCCGGGCATTCCCAGGCATGTGGTGTTCAGCGGCTCGACCGGGGAAGGCCTCGAGCAGCTGGCGGAGTCCGAGCAGGCATCGGTGATCGTGTTCGGATCCGACTACCGCACGCCGCCCGGCCGGGCCGAGCCGGGCACGAGCGCACAACGGCTGCTCGAGGGCGGATCGGTTGCGATCGCGGTCGCGGCCGCCGGATTGCGCAGCCTCAGCGATGCGGCGATCAAGTCGATCGCGGTGTCGGCCGCCAATGGCGATACCGCGGCTCAGCAGACCGCGGACGCACTCGCGGCCAATCTCGGGGCGTCGATCGTCGAGCTCGGCGGGCCCGAGACCGACCTGATCGTGGTGGGCTCGCAGCCAAGCGCATCGTCTCGACGGATCACGCTCGGCGGATCGAGCCGCACGATGCTGAATTCCCTTCGCGGCTCGGTGCTGGTCGTGCCGTCGGGCGATCCCGTCCGCCTCTGACGCGGCCGGCCCGCGTCCGCACGCGGACTCGGCGTGCGTCGCCCGGCGGGCCGGTAAGGCACACTGTCCCGCGTGACCGGCGCCGACACCCAGAGATATCATCGACCGAGCCCGGGCACAGGTCAGGTCGTGCTCGTGCCGGCCGAGCCCACCGCGGAACGGGCGTACGAGCGCCGTAGTTCTTACCGGCTCACCGATCCCAGGCTGTCCGAGCTGCCGCTCGAGGAGCTCCTCGCCGAGCTCCTGGTTCGCGTTCAGGAGGCTCTCGACGTCGACACCGTCGCGATCCTGCTGGTCGACGTCGAGTCAAAGCAGCTCGTCGCACGCGCGGCCAAGGGAATCGAAGAAGAGGTCGAGCAGGGCGTGCGGATTCCGCTCGGCCGGGGCTTCGCCGGCCGGATCGCGGCCGAGCGCGTCCCGATCTTCATTGCCGACGTGGATCACGCCGACGTCCTCAATCCGATCCTGCGCGAGAAGGGCATCGCGTCACTGCTCGGAGTCCCGATGATCGTCGAGGGCGAGCTGATCGGAGTGCTCCACGTCGGTTCTTTGACCCCGCGGGCGTTCGGTCAGGACGACCTCGCCGTGTTGCAGATGGCGGCAGCGCGCGCGGCGGCGGCGATCGAGCACGCCAGGCTGTATGCGGAGCTCGAGCACGAGCACCGCGTGTCGATGGTGCTCCAGCGAAGCCTCCTGCCCAAGCGGCTGGCCGACGTGGTCGGCGTGAGCGTCGCGGCACGCTACCTCCCCGCCCGCGAGGAGGTGGGTGGCGATTGGTACGACGTGATCGAGCTTCCGCGCGGTCGCGTCGGCGTCGTCATCGGCGACGTGGTCGGTCACGGGATAGCCGCGGCGGCCCTGATGGGTCGGCTTCGCACCGCATTGCACTCCTACGCGATCGAGGGTCACGGTGCCGGCCGCACGCTCGAGCTCGTCGACCGGTTCGTGCATTCGCTCGACGAGTCCGCGATGGCGACTGCGGCGTACGCGGTGTTCGACACGTATACGTCGTCGCTCCAGTACGCGACCGCAGGGCACCTCCCGCCGATCGTGATCTCGGGCTCGGACGCTCGCGTGCTGGACGTGACCCCCGCCCCGCCGCTCGGGGCGTTCCCTTACGGCCGGTGCCCGGAGCACGAGCTTTCACTGGGAAGCGGCGAGATGCTGTTGCTCTACACGGATGGCCTCGTCGAGCGCCGTGGCGTCGCGCTCAGCGCCGGCATGGAGGCGCTGGCCGCGGCCGTGCGCGGAGCCGGGACGCCGGAGGACGCATGCGCGTTCGCGGTCAGGAAGCTGGTTCCGCCCGACGGGCTGCGGGACGACGTGGCGATCGTGGCGCTGCAGAACGCGGCGGTCCCCGCTGAGCTGTACGTGACGCTGCCGGCCGAGCCCAAAACGCTGGCGCAAGTGCGGCGCATCCTGCGCCGGTGGTTGAACGAACGCGGCGCCGACGAGGGGGAGGTGGCGGAGATGACGATCGCGGTGAGCGAGGCCTGCGCGAACGCGATCGAGCACGCGTACTCCCCGTCTCCCGCCACATTCGAGCTGCACGGGCGGGCGCGGGACGGAGAAGTCACGATCACAGTCCGCGACGGCGGCCGGTGGCGCGCGCCGCGGGGTCAGAACCGCGGTCGCGGATTGTCGATCATCGTCGCCGCAATGGATGATGTGCAGATCGATCGGACCGCCGAAGGGACGGAAGTCGTGATGCGCCGACGGATCGCGCCGAAATGAGCCTCGCCGACGTTCAGATCACGCTGGCCCCGACCGCACTGATCGCTCACGTGACCGGCGAGGTCGACATGTCCAATGCCGAGGAGGTGGGGGCGACCGTGATCGGCGCCACGCCGAACGAGGCGCAGGGCGTGATCCTCGATCTGACCGGCGTCGACTATCTGGACAGCGCCGGCATCTACGTCATCTACGGCATGCGGGCGAGCCTGCAAGCCCGCGGCCAGGTGCTGATCCTCGTGATCCCGCCGACGTCGCCCGTCGAGGATTCGCTCCGGCTGGCGGGAGCCGAGCGGCCCGGGGAGGTCGCCGAGGGGGTCGACGAGGCGCTGCGGATGCTCGACGGCCGGCCCCTACCGGGCTCCTGACCGCCGTCCGCTCGCGCGCCCGGGTCAGAGCTCTGGCGCGATCGGACGCTCGAGCGCGATCTCCTCCCAGTCAGCCGAGCGGCGGTAGCCGACCTCGGCGTAGATCTTGTTCGACGTCGGGTTGTCGAGGTCGGTGTAGAGCATGCACCGTTCCGCTCCCTGAGAGAGGGCGCGCCGGCTCGCCGCCGCCACTGCGCTGCCGGCGTAGCCGCGGCGACGCTGCGGCGGCGGGGTGTAGACCGGACCGACCCTGACGACGCCGGCGACCTCGCGATTGACGCCGAGCATCGCCACCGCCTGCCCGTCGTCCCAGACGAGAAGACCTTCCCGGCGCATGGTGACATCGACCATCGAATCGGCCTGCGCGGCGCCGGCAATGCCGGTCTCGGCCACGAACTCCCGCATCCATCCGACGAGCAGCGAGCGCTCGGCGGCGTCGGCGAGGCGAAGCTCGCCGGGGGCCGGCCGGGGCGGGTCGCGCACCTCCTCGAGGATGTGCATCGCCTCGCGCATCGTGCGGCGCGTCGTCCCCCCCGTGCGGTCGGCCCACGCGGCCGCGATCACGCGTGCGGTCTGCGACACGGCGACGACTCGCTCGACCTCCGGGTCAGCCTGCAGCCACATTCCTACGAGCCCCGCGGCGCCGGCGCTGAGCGGGCTCGCGAGCCAGGGGAACGGCGGCGTTCGCAGCGCCGCGAACCGGACCTCGTCGCGGTCGTCCAGGCCGTAGGCGAAGACCGCGGACGACGAGTCCGCGCGGGTGCCGTCGAGCACGCTCATCAACACGGTCGCGAGCACGTTGCACTCGATCCGCTCCGAGATCAGGCGCCGCGTGCGCGCCGCGAACTCGGCTGGGTCACTGGTCAGCACGAACCGCATGACCGCGCCGACTCGCCCCGCCGGCGGTTCTAGTCCGCCCCGGTGGCAGGCGCCGGCGCATCGTCGCGCCGGGACATCTCGCTCTGAACCGTGTCGGTCAAAGTGCTCTCGGTGGCGGTGACGGTGTCGTCGCCGGGGGTCGGGGGAGTCGAGGCGGCCTCGCCAGCCGCGGCTTGCGTGTCCGCCTGCGCGGTCTCCGCCTGTGCAGTGTCCGCCTGTGCAGTGTCCGCCTGTGCAGTGTCCGCCTGTCCAGTGTCCGCCTGTGCGGTGTCCGCCTGTGTTGTCTCGGCCTGTGCGGTGTCCGCCTGTGCGGTCTCGGCCTGTGCGGTCTCCACCTGCGCGGTCTCCGCGCCGGCGCCCTTCCGGCGCAACACGACCCGGATCACCATGATCGCGAGGCCCGCGCTCACGACGACGAGCGCGATCTGACGGAGCGACGGTGAGCTCCGCTGCGGTCGCCGCCCCCGGCGGCGCCAGCGCTCGAGGAGAAACGCGAGCTTGATCGTGGTCAACCATGCGCGCCGCTTGGCGCGGGTCCCTTTCCGGCGGCCTACTAGCGACTTCGTCGCTGCGACTCCGGCGGCGAGCTTCGGATTGGGCATGCAGGTCCTCCTGTTGCGTCTGGGGGGCGAGCGGCGCAAGACGAGCCTACACAGGGGACCCGAGCGGCGCACGACGCTCGTGCGGATCGGCACGATCTGCGCGGGCTGGACCTGCACAACGCGACAAATGAGCTGGGATGCGCGAACCGTGTCGTGTCAGGCATGTGGAGCGTGCAGGACGCGCCCGGTCCCCCGGAACCCGGCCGTTTGTCGCGAAATGCAGGTTCCGGGCGCCAGGGACCGGGTAGGGCTTCCAGCATGAGTGTCTCGCCAGTCGCCGAGGTCCCGCAACCGGCAGAGGCCCCGACTCCGGCCGTCCCCGACGCGCCGGTCACCCCCGTGGTGCCGGACCCGGGGACCCCGGCGGCACCCGAGGAGCCCTCGACCGTCCCGGGGCCTGACGAGCCGGCGGCGCCGATCGCGCCGAAACCCGGCCCTGACGAGGCGCCGGAGCCCGAGCGCACGCCGCAACCAAGCCCGGAGCCCGAGCGGACTCCGGAGACGCAGCCTGGCGAGCAATAAGGCCGCGCCGCTCCGCAGTGTGAGCGTGCGACGGGAAGGATTGGGGCGCCGGCGATCAGACGATCGACCGCGCCAGCTCGCTGGCGTGGTGCACGTGCACGAGATGACCCGCGTGCTCGATCTCGACCAACTCGGCCCCGCGTATCTGGCCGGCGAGCCGCCGCGCCGCCGCGATCGGGACGACGCGATCGGCGGTGCCGGCGACGATCGTCGTCGGGGCGGAGATCTCCTGCAGCCGGCGCTCGAGCACGGGGAGGTCGCGGACGAGAGCTCGCTGCTCGCGGACGAACGAGCGCCACGACGAAGGGGCGAGCAGCGTCCGCCCGGCCGACTGGAGGTAGCGGTCGTCGAGCGCGGTCGCCTCCGCCACCCACCGCCGCACGGGGCCGGCGCCGAGCACCAGACCGCCGCCCGCCATCGCGCCCACGCTGGCGAGCCAGCCAACGACCGGAGTGGCCAGCAGATAGTCGACGGCTCCGAGCGAGTCGACGTTGGCCGCAGGCGCCACCAGCACGAGCCGGCCGATGCGCTCGGGGCTCGACCAGGCGAGCCAGGCCGCCACCGCCGCCCCGAGGCTGTGTCCGACGACCGTGGCCCGGGCGACCCCCGCCCGATCGAGCACTGTCCGCGCCGCGCTCGCGTTACCGGCGAGATCGCGCACCGCGGAACGTCCGTCCCATCCTGGGCGGTCGAACGCGATCGTACGGGCGTTGCCGTCGATCGATGCTCGGACGTGCTCCCAGTCGGACGCCGCGCCCGGTTGTCCGTGTAGCAGCAGAACGGGATCGTTGGACACGTCTGACACCTCCGAGAGGGCATACTAGAGCGGTGACATCAGCGCTCCTGTCCGACGCGCTCGGTCCGCTTCGCGCCGATCCCGCGCGCGCTGCGATCCTGTTCGACATCGACGGCACGCTCGCCCCGATCGTGGAGCACGCCGCCGATGCTCGCGTGCCCGAGAGCACACGCTCGCTGCTGGCCCAGGTCGCCCGCCGGTACGGCGTGGTCGCATGCGTCAGCGGCCGCCGCGCCTCGGAGGCGCGCGCGATGGTCGCGATCGGCGCGATCTCGTACCTCGGCTCGCACGGCGCCGAGGTGCTCCGCGCCGGGTGGACCGAGCCGGTGGTCGATCCGGGCATCCTCGACTGGACTGAGCGAATCCACGAGTTCGCGCGGGAGGCCGACACCGCGGACCTGCGCCGGCGCCGCGTACGGATCGAGGACAAGGGCGCGATCGTCGCGTTCCACTGGCGAGGCGCCCCAGACGAGGAGGCGGCGCGCGCGGCGATCGACTCGATCGCGGCCAAGGCCGAGGCGGCGGGGTTGCGAACCCATTGGGGGCGCAAGGTGCTCGAGGTTCGTCCGCCGGTGCGGATCGACAAGGGCGCGGGGATCGCGTCGTTCCTGGCCGACACCGATGTGGACGTCGCAATGTACGTCGGCGACGACGCGACCGACCTCGACGCGTTTCACGCCCTCGTCGCCCTGGCCGAGGAGGGCCGCATCTCGAAGGCGATCCGGGTGGGCGTCCGGTCGGACGAAGGGCCGCCCGAGATCACCGAGGAAGCCGACATCGTCGTCGACGGGCCGGAAGGCGTCGCCAAGCTGCTCGCGGTCCTGGTCGCAGACTAGGGGGAGACAGGAACGTCGTGCGGTTCTCGGACTTCCTGCGGACCACGGTCCTCATCAGCGCCGCGGCCGCGAGTGCGCTCGCCGCCGTGACGGTGGCCGCGGCGGCCGGCACGAGCGACGATCTGCTCGTGCCGGTATCGGCGGGGTGGTGGGTGGTCGCGGGCATCATCGGCGTCTGGATGGGCCGCCGGGCCGGAACCACGACGCAGATCGCCTCGCTGCTCGCAAGCGCGCGCACTCAGGCCTCGCTTCCCGAAGTCAATCCGACCCGGACAGTGCTCAACCGGCTGTGGCCGCTGCTGTTCTCTACGGTCGGCGCCGGCGCGCTCGCGTTCCTGGTGCCACAGGTGCCGGCGGTCGCGACCGGCTTCGCGATCATCTGGGCGCTCGCCTGGCGCCGCCAGGCGTCGGCCGTCACCGCGATCGAAGAACGCGACGGCGCGCGCTTCTACGTCGAGAAGACGTCCCCACTGAAACCGATCCGGCTGATCCGTACGCCGGGCTTCCGCTCTAACCTGTTCGAGTTGAACGGGGCGTCTGGTCACTCACGGCGCGCCCGGCCGCGCGCGTGATCATCCCGTCGTACATCCCCAGCCCCGCCAACAACGGCTTCTACATCGGGCCGCTATTCGTGCACGCCTACGGGCTCGCGTACGTGCTCGCGGTGGCGGCGGCCATCTTTGTCACGCGGTGGCGGTGGGGGAAGGTCGGCGGCGATCCGGACCTCGCCTACGAGGCTGCCGCCTGGGGCTTCCCGGCCGGGCTGATCGGAGGACGGATCTACTTCGACATCACGACGCCCAGCCAGATCGAGCCGCACAACTTCTGGGGGCTGTTCGCCATCTGGAAGGGAGGGCTCGGGATCTGGGGCGGAATCGCCTGCGGCGTCGCGGCCGGGCTTTGGATCGTCAACAAGCGGCTGACCCGCGGGGATGTCCTGCGGTTCATGGACGCGGTCGCGCCGGCGCTGCTGGTGGCGCAGTCGATCGGCCGGATCGGCAACTACTTCAACCAGGAGCTGTTCGGCAAGCCGTCGACGCTCCCGTGGGCGCTGAAGATCTCGCCGGCTCACCGCCCGCCGCACTACACCCAATTCGCCACGTTCCAGCCCTCGTTCCTGTACGAGATCATCTGGAACTTGTTGCTGGCCGGCGGCCTGGTCTGGCTCGGCAACCACCGCAAGATCAAGCCGCCGGGGCTGTTCGCGCTGTACGTCGCGGGCTACTCGGGCTACCGGATCTTCGAGGAGACGATCCGGATCGACTACTCGAACCACATCCTCGGCATGCGGCTGAACTTCTGGATTGCGACGCTGGTCTGCCTCGCTGGGCTGGCGTGGTTCGTGTGGATCCAGAAACGCGGGAAGTACGAACCTCTGCCGCTGGATGGGCCGAGCGCTGACGCGCGCGTCGTTCGCAGGAAGCCGCGCGGGCCGTACCGCAAGCCGCCGGCGCCCACTTATGGGAAGAAGTCGGCGTCAGGCGCGCGACCTACGACGCGCGCTGGCGGGCGGCGGAGAGACGCCGACCCCTAGCCGGTGACGCGGCCGGAGCGCCTCGATCGCCGACCACGGGCCGGTGTTGACGACCTGCGCCGCGGTCAGCCAACCGCGGCGCGCGGTGGCGATCCCGTAGCGCGCGACCTCGAACCCGTCCACGCGGTGGGCATCGGAGTTGATCACAATCGGGATGCCGGCCGCGGCGGCCGCCCGCGCGTGGAGGTCTGAGAGGTCCCGCCGGTCCGGGTTCGAGTTTATCTCGAGCATCGTTCCGGTGCGGGCGGCAGCGTCGATCACTCGCTCGAGATCGAACGAGTAGGGCGCGCGGCGCTCGAGCTTGCGGCCCGACAGGTGGCCGATCGCGTCGACGAGCGGATGCTCGATCGCGCGCACGATCCGGTCGGTCATCACGTCCGCGGACATCCGGAACGAGGAGTGCACCGAGGCGATGACCCAGTCGAGCTCGGCCAGCAGCTCGTCGGGGTAGTCGGGCGATCCGTCGGGGAGAATGTTGACCTCCGAGCCGGCGAGCAGCTCGATACCGTCGACCTCGGTCGCGCGGATCTGGGCGATCTGCTCCCGGAGCCGGTCTGGCGAGACCTCGTCGCCGAACCCGAAGCTCGCCGAGTGGTCCGTGATCGCCAGGTACTCATAACCGAAGTCGCGCGCGGCTACCGCCATCTCCTCGATCGAGGCCGTGCCGTCGGACGCGGTGGTATGCGAGTGAAGATCGCCGCGCAGCTCGCCCGGCTCGAGCAGCTTGGGGAGCGTGCCCGCGGCGGCCGCCTCGAGCTCGCCGCGGTTCTCGCGGAGCTCAGGCTCGATGTACTGGAGTCCGAGCAGCGCATAGACCTCGTGCTCGGTCGCGCACCGGTGGGTCTCGCCGGTGGCGTCGTCGAGCACCCCGTACTCGGACACGTGCATGCCCTTGCGCACTGCGGCGTCGCGCAGTGCCATGTTGTGCTGCTTGGAGCCGGTCAGATGCTGCAGCAGGTCGCCGAACTGATCGGGCTCGACGATCCTCAGGTCAACGGCGATCCCGGTGTGCGTCCGCAGCCTGACCCCGGCCGCCGTCGGCGTGCCCGCCTCCTCGACCAGGTCGAGCCCCGCGGCGGCGCGGGCCAGCGCGAGCGGGTCGGTGGCGGTGGCGATCACGTCGAGGTCCTTGACCGTGTCGGTCATCCTCCGGGCCGACCCGGCAAGCTCGACGTGTTGCGACGCCGGATGGTCGCGCAGCGCCGCGACCAGCGGTTCGCCGATCGCGAGCGCGCGGCTCAGAACAACTCTCGTAGGCCGCTCGCCGGCGCCCTCTAATCGCACCGAGGCGAGGATCGCCTCTTCGGCCTTGGGCCCAAAGCCTTTCAATTTGCGGATCCGCTGGTTCTCGGCGGCGCTGCGAAGCGACTCGAGCGAGTCGATCCCGAGCTCGTCATACAGCCGCCGCGCACGCTTGGGGCCGAGCCCGGGTAGGTGGGTCATCGCGATCAGGCCGGGCGGGAACTTCGCGCGCAGCTTGACCGTCGCGGGGATCGCGCCCTCGTCGGCCAGCGCGATGATCTTCTCCTGGATGGTCGCTCCGATGCCGGGAAGCTCGGTGGCGCGGCCCTGGCGCGCAAGGCCGAGCACCGAGACCGGCGACTCGCGAACCGCCTTGGCCGCGTTCCGGTAGGCGTTCGTGCGGTAGATCGCGGCCCCGTCGAGCTCGGTCAGGTCACCCAGCTCGTCAAGCGCTTCCGCGATATCGGTGTTCGTCGGATCCGACATCTACGCTATGTAACGTATCGGTCTCCGGGCTTCGAGATCGCTGAAGCGGATACGCAGCGGTCCGCTATACTTTCTGAAGTAACCGCGCACGAAACCCCAAGGAGCCGTCATGGCAGGCACCGTCTCAGAAGTCACCGACAACAATTTCCAGGCCGAGGTCATCGAGTCTGATGTCCCCGTGCTCGTCGACTTCTGGGCGCCGTGGTGCGGGCCCTGCCGGATGGTCGCGCCGGTGGTCGAGGAGATCGCGCAGGAGCGCGCCGATGAGCTGAAGGTCGTCAAGCTGAACATCGACGAGAACCAGAACACGGCGATCCAGTTCAACGTGATGTCGATCCCGACGCTGATCCTGTTCCGCAACGGGCAGCCGGCGAAGACCGTGGTCGGCGCATACCCGAAGCGCAAGCTCGTCGCCGAGCTCGAGCCCGCCCTAGCGTAAGCGCCCGAGTTCGCTCCCAGGGCGAACTCGCAAGCTGATTGGAGCCAGCCGATCAGCCAGCCAGCGCCACGCCGACGCGCAGCTCGCGCCCGTCGATGTCGATCGGCGCCACTGAACCGTCCAACGACTCGTAGCTGATCCGCACCGCCAGCGTCTCGCCGGCGATGTACCTTTCGTGCGTCCGGGCGGCGTCGAGGAGCGAATCGTCGCCGTCGAGCGTCAGCATGATCCGGTCGGTGACCTCGAGTCCCGCATCCTGGCGCGCGCGCTGGATCGCGCGGACGATCTCGCGCGCCCAGCCCTCGACGAGCAGTTGCTCGTCGATCTCGAGCTCGAGCGCCACCGCGTGTGAGCCTTCGCGCTCGACCTGGTAGCCCTCGAGCGGCTTCATCGACACCTGCAGGTCCTCGGCGGTGAGCTCGTGGTCCTGGCCGTTGATCGAAACCGCCACGTGGCCGCCGTCGCGCAGGGTCGCCGCGGCGCGGGCCGGGTCGAGGCCCGCGACCGCCGCCGCCACCAGCGGCATGTGCTTGCCGAACCGCGGACCCAGCGTGCGGTAGTTCGGCTTCAGCTCGATCTCGCCGAGCTCGTCGGCTTCGGAGACGAACCGCAGCCCTTTGACGTTGAGCTCCTCGCGGACGATGCCTGACATGCGCTCGATCGCCTCGCGCTCGGATCCGGTCGCCACCACGACCGCGGCGCGGAGCGGCCGGCGCACCGCGATCTTCGCCTGGCCGCGGGCCGCGAGCCCGAGCCGCACGGTCTCGCGCGCGACTGCCATCGCCTGCTCGAGCTCCGGGTCGCGCTCGCCGACCGTCGGGAAGTCGCACAGGTGGACGCTCGGCTCGGTGCCGTCGAGGTTGTCGTAGATCTCGTCGGCGACGAACGGGCAGAACGGCGCGAGCAGCTTGGCCGTCGTCAGGAGGCAGCTGCGCAGCGTCGCGAACGCGGCCGGATCGCCGTCCCAGAACCGAGGGCGCGAGCGCCGCACGTACCAGTTCGAGATGTCGTCGACCAACGCCTGGATCGCACGGCCGGCGTTCGTCGCGTCGAAGTTGTCCATGCGATCGCGGACGACCTCGATCGTTGCCTGCAGGCGCGACAGCGCCCAGCGGTCGAGCTCGGTCTCGTTTTCGCCGGCGGGTTGCGGGTCGCGGTCGATCCCGTTCGCGTTCGCGTACAGCACGTAGAAGCTGTACGTGTTCCACAGCTGGAGCAGGAACTGCCTGATCGCCTCGGCGATCGTGTCGAGCGAGGCCCGGTAGCCGTCCCACGGCTGCTTGGACGTGAAGAAGTACCAGCGCATGGCGTCGGCGCCGAAGCGATCGATCACCTCTTGCGGAGCGATCGTATTGCCGAGCGACTTGGACATCTTGCGGCCCTGCTCGTCGAGGATCAGGCCGAGGCACACCACGTTCCGGTAGGGGGAGCGGTCGAACAGCAGCGTCGAGACTGCGATCAGCGAGTAGAACCAGCCGCGCGTCTGGTCGAGCGCCTCGCAGATGAAGTCGGCCGGAAAATGCTCCTCGAACAGCTCCGTGCCCTCGTGCGGGGAGTGGTATTGGGCGAACGGCATCGATCCGGAGTCGAACCAGACGTCGATGACCTCGGGAACGCGGTGCATCGGCTCGCCGCATTGCGGGCACGCGAAGGTGGCGTCGTCGACGAACGGCCGGTGCGGGTCGGTGACCTCCGTCCCGGCAAGCCCGTTGAGCTCGGCGAGCGAGCCGATCGCGTGGGCATGGCCTTGTTTGCAGCGCCATACCGGGAGAGGCGTGCCCCAGTAGCGCTCGCGCGAGAGGGCCCAGTCGACGTTGTGCTCGAGCCAGTTGCCGAAGCGCCCGTGCTTGACGTGCTCGGGGGCCCAGTTGACGGTTTCGTTCGCGGCGAGCAGGCGGTCCTTGACCTGGCTCGTCGCGATGTACCAGGATGGCTTGGCGTAATACAGCAGCGGCGTGTTGCAGCGCCAGCAGTGGGGATAGGAGTGCTCGAACTTCTCGGCTCTGAGGAGGCGGCCGCGCGAGCGGAGGTCCTCGATCAGATCGGGGTCGGCGTCCTTGACCTTTCGGCCGGCGTAAGCGCCGATCCGCTCGTCGTAGGTGCCGTCGAGCCGGACCGGGTTGATCACGTTCAGGCCGTACTGCTCGCCGAGCCGGAAGTCGTCCTCGCCAAACGCGATCGCGGTATGGACGAGCCCGGTGCCGTCGTTCGCGGTGACGAAGTCCCCGAGCAGGACGGTGTGGCCACGCGGTCCGTATGCGGATCCGGGGATGAACGTGAACGGCGGCTCGTAGGCAACGCCTTCCAGTTCCTTTCCCGGGAAGCGGTTCAGGACGTTTGCGCCTTCTCCCAGGACCCGTTCGATCAGTGCCTCGGCGAGGATGAAGACGTCGCCTTGATGTTGCGCGCGAACGTAGATGAGCTCCGGGTCGACCGCCACGGCCGCGTTCGAGACCAGCGTCCACGGGGTGGTCGTCCAGACCAGCAGCTGATCCCCGGGCTGCGCCGCGTGGTTGCCGTTCGTGACCGGGAGGCGCACATACACGGACGGGTCGATCACGTCCTGGTAGACGCCCGGCTGCCCGAGCTCGTGGCTCGACAGCGTCACCTGGTCGCGGGGGCAGTACGGGACGACCTTCAGCTTCTCGTACAGCAGGCCCTTGTCGTGGATGGTCTTGAGCGCCCACCAGACCGATTCGACGTACTTGGGGTCGAGCGTCCGGTAGGCGTCGTCGAGGTCGATCCAGAACCCGATCCGCTCGGTCATCGCGTTCCAGTCCTCGACGTGGCTGAGGACCTTCTCGCGGCAGCGCGCGTTGAACTCCGCGATCCCGAACCGCTCGATGTCGTCCTTGGAGGTGAACCCGAGCTCGGCTTCGAGCGCCAGCTCTACCGGCAGCCCGTGGCAGTCCCAGCCGCCCTTGCGCTCGACGAAGTAGCCGCACATCGTGCGGTAGCGCGGGAAGATGTCCTTGAACACGCGCGACAGCACGTGGTGGAAGCCGGGGGGGCCGTTGGCGGTCGGTGGCCCCTCGTAGAAGCCCCAGCGCGGAGCGTCGCGGCGGCGCCTGACCGACTCGGCGAACACGTCCCGCTCGCGCCAGCGCTCGAGCACGCGCTCTTCGAGCTCGGGGAATGAGACGCGGGAATCGACGGGGCGGTGCGCCATGGGCATGGGCGCTCGATTCTAGGAAGCGAGCGTATTTGCGGAGCGACAGCTAACGCGCGCTGATCGCGGGGAACGGCCGAGCCGCAGTCGAGTGTCGGCTCGGCCCGAGCTCCTCGAGCCGGCCAAGCAGCAGATCGCGCGCCGCCAGCGGCGTCTGGCCGAGGCGGCGGACGGTGCTCGCCCCGGTGTCCGGGACGGCGCCGCGGAAGTCGAAGACCTGGACGCCATGCACGACCGAGCGGACCGAGTACACCAGCCGCCCGAGCGCGTCGAGTGTGATGCTGCGCCCCGCCAGTACGACCACGCTCGGCGCGAGCGCGGGCAGAGCCCTGGCCAGCCGGGACCCGGTGATCGCGGTCGACAGCGATAGCGTGCGAACGCCCGCGCGCCGCAACATCAGCTCGAGCGACTGGGAATACAGCCCGTCGAGCTCGAGCGGTGCGGACGCGTCGAGCACGAGCACGCCGGCGGTGCCCATCGCCGGCGGGGACAGCCGCTTGAGCGCGGACAGCCACGCGGTGGCGTAGCGCCAGCCGAACTCGTACTCGGGCGTGGAGGCCCTCGCCAGCTCCTCGGCGTGAGCGGTGACCGCTTCGAGCAGCACCTCCTCGATCGTCCGCTCGACGGAGCGGAGCGCGAGGCTCTCCTCGAGCAGGCAGTTCGCCTTCTCCTCGTCGAACGCCGCGAAGGCGGCGGCCAGGCGAGATCCCGACGACGGTCCCTCGCCCCGCTGTCTCGCCAGCGCGATCGCCGAGGAGACGTTGTGGGTCTCGGCGAGCGTGGCGCGTAGCGACTCGATCTCGTTGAGCGCGTATTGGCGATGGCCGCCGGGCGTCCGGCGGGGGCGGGGGAACCCGTAGCGGCGTTCCCAGCTGCGCAGGGTGTTGGGGCTGACACCGAGCATGACCGCCGCGGCGTTCGTGCGAATTCCGTTCATCACACTGATTTATCGAGGTCTGGAGCGCGCACTGCAAGTGCCGCAATGAGACCTGCAATCTTTCGCAAAAAGTGACACTTTTGGTGGGAGTTTGCATAACTATGATGCCTGTTTGCATAACGCCTGCGAACGTTTGCATCGCGGGTACCCGGAGGGCCGGTCGGCAGCCGCGTTCGGCGCGTTCGGGGCTACTCGAGGGCGACCAGGGCCGCCCGCGTTCGGCGCGTTCGGGGCCACTCGAGGACGACCAGGGCCGCCCGCGTTCGGCGCGTTCGGGGCTACTCGAGGACGAGGAGCGCCGCCCGCGGAGGGCCGCAGGCGGCGATGCGGGCGGTGAGCCGAATACCGAAGGTGTTGGCCGGGCGCACGACCGTGGTGCGGATGCCTCCGTCGCCGCGCGAGGCCCACGCGACCGCGACGGACAGGCTCTCGGCGCCGTCTACCCCGGCGTCGGCGGGCATCAGCAGGTCGGAGACGTGCCGGTTGACGACGTCCGGCTCGCTGGTGGCGAGCAGTCGCTCGGCGCCGCGCGACACCGCGCACACCGACAGCGCGCGGTCGAGTACGAGGAACGCGTCACCGGCCTGCGGCGCGACGCCCTCGGCCGCTTCGATCAATAGGCCGAGGCCACACGAGCCGCAGACGCGCGAGTCGGGCGTGTTGGCCGACGTGGCCGAGACCCGCGGACGAGTTCCGCAGTGGCTGCAGAACGTGACGCTCGGCGCCGCGGGCTCGAGCTCGGGCGCGACGACAAGTCGAAGTGCGGGGCGGCCGTTTAGACCGGTTGTGCTGACCATCTAGCTCCGCCCGCCCCGTCTACTGAAAGCCCCCGACACTCCGCATCTGAGCGCGCGCACCGGCTGCGGCGGCTGACGCCGACGGCGTGGCTGCGACGTGATCGGACTCGAGTAGGTCGAGCAGGATCCGTTGGGCGTCGCCGGCGCCCGATGGTAGAACGGTCGTTCCCGTTCCGCGCGTCCGGGGGCGATCGGCGCCGCGCCGGTAGATCGCGAGCGGCATCGCGCCGACGGCGAGCCGGATCGCGTACGCCCAGCGTGCGACCGTGTCGTCGTCGAGGTGACCGCCGGCGACAACGACCAGGTTCGGCCTGTGCACGTTCGCCGCGTCGCCGATTCCGGCGACACCACGGGCCGACAGGCTAAGGACCTTGATGCCGGCCCGCACGCAGAACAGCTCGAGCGCTCGGATGTACGGCGCATCGCGATCGAGCTCGTCGCGCGAGGCGTCGCCGACGACGATCGACACCTGGCGCACCGGGGGTGGTGTCAGCCGGATAGCGCGACGAAGCCAGTCGGTCGCCCAGTGGGCGGCGAACGCCCAGGCGGCCGACTCGACCGAGTACCGCCGCGAGATCTCATCGAGCGTCGGCAGCAGCACCTCCTCGACCGATCGCTCGACCGATCGCAGCGCGAGCGCCGCCTCGATTGCCGAGTCCGCTCGCTCGCGGTCGTATGATGCGAGCGCGCCGACCAACGAGTTCGCGTCGGCGGCGAGGCCTTCGCGCGCACGTGAGATCGCCGAGGAGATCGACAAACCCTCCTGAAGGGCGTCCCGGAGCGCCGCGACCTCGCCGTGCGTGAACAACCGGTGCTTACCGGGGGATCGCTGCGGTTTGGGAAACCCGAATCGACGCTCCCAAGCCCGTAACGTGTTAGGGCTGACGTTTAGGAGCGCTGCGGCTTCACTCGTCTTGAGATAGCGCATGCGCAGTTAAAGGCAAGTAGATGCTGCTATTTCGACCTAGGCATTGCCACCCTGAATCCCCGAGCATAGAATTGCACAAGTTTTCGCCCAAAGTGCCACCCAAACCTCCACTTTATGGCGGTTTGATGGCCCTGCCCGCAGCCCCCAGCGGGTGGTACAGGAGAGGAACGAGATGTCCTGGCGCACCACTTAGCTGAGCGGCGCCGACGCTGGCACCTGGAAACCGCCGGAAACGGTGGCGTTCTGGGTGTTGACGCGCTAATTTGACCTCGTGAGCGATGACCGTCGCACGCGGTCGCTTGCTCTTCGCCAGATCGTGGCGTTGGGGATTGCGTGCGCTTCACTGGCAGGATGCGTCGTGTGGGCTGCCCTGGCGGCACGGCATGACCATCTCGACGGCCTGTCAATTGTCCTCGGATTGGCGGCGGTTGCGGCGGGCCTGGGAGTGGCCCACGTCCAGCAGCGCGTAGGGGTCTCGGCTTCCTTCCTCGTTTACATACTGGCCGGAGCCTTTCTGGGTCCGGCATCTGCGTTCTGCGCAGCCGCGATTTCGGAGATCGCCGCGACCGGAGTGACGCGGACGCGCCGGCACGCGTTCCTGTTCAACATGGTTGCGGCGGGTTTCGCCGCGCTGCTGGCCGGAACGCTCATGCAGGCTCTTGTGCCGCACGATCGCTCCGCCGGGTTCTATCTGGTGATCGGGGCGCTCGCCTTGGGCGCGTTCGTTCTGACCTGGGTGATCATCGCTGCCCTGAACGTTGCCTACGACGGTTACAGCGCGATTTGGAGCCCGCGGATGCTCGTCGACTACGCCCCAAGCGCGCTTATCAACGTCGGCCTGATCGTTGCCGGGGCCGCGATCTACGTCGAGATCGGGCTCGCTGGCCACCCAGGAACCCTTGTCGCCGTGGACTTTTCGTCGGACGGCCAAACCGTGGCCACGGCCGGCGGCAACACCGTTTGCCTGTGGGATGAGACGGGCAAGACTTCGCACATCCTGCGCGGACACTCGAACGCCGTTCATACCATCGCGTTTTCGCCCGATGGCAAGACGCTGGCATCCGGCGGTTACGACGGCAAGGTCTTTCTGTGGGAGACGGCTACCGGCAAAGTCCGTGCGCGATTTCACGGACATCGCGGCTGGGTCCAGTCGGTTTATTTCTCTCCAGACGGCAGATTGCTCGTCTCGGCCGGGGCGTTTCACGACGCCAAAAGGCAAGTGGAGGAGGAGACGTATCTTTGGGATGTGACGGGTCGATACCAGGATGGCCGGCTGAAAGAGGCACGATTCTCTTCGAGCGAATTGTCTGGCTTGTGGTCAGACCTGGCCGGTGAGGATGCCGCCATGGCATATCGGGCCGTGTGGGCCTTGGTCGCGGCTCCTCAACAGAGCATAGCTTTGCTACGCGCACGGCTGATTCCAGCGGATGACAAACAAATCGTCCGTTGGATCGCCGAACTCGATAGCGAGGAATTCAAGGTCCGCGAACAGGCCCACAAAGCTCTCGAAAAACAGGGAGAAACGGCCGAATTCGCTCTGCGCCAGCACTTCGAGAAACGTCCTCCGTCGAAGTCCGCCGTCGGCTACGCGAATTGCTGGAGAAACAAGCCCACGCTTCCCTCTCGCCGAAGGCTCTGCAAGAGCTGCGGGCGGTCGAAGTGCTGGAGCATCTCGGCACGCCGGAAGCACGGCGGCTGCTCGCCTCGTTGTCCAAAGGAACGCCGCACGCTCGGCTGACACACGAAGCGCAGGCGGCCCTGCACCGCCTGCGCTAATCGAATCAGAGACGCCGAGTCAGCGGCGCCGGCACCGGGAAGACCTCGCTCAGATCTCGCCGACGGCCCGCGTGATCAGACTGCGAGCGACGCTCTGAGCGCCCGTGTGTTCGTAATAATTGGTTGTCATGTCCAGAAACGCGGCCACGTAGTCGAGCTTGCTTTCTATTCCGGTCAGGAAGCCCTTCAAGCTACCGACAATCTTGTCCGTTCCCAGATTGCGCGAGGCCACGAACGAACCTACCCAGTCCTTGACCGCACCGACCCCCGTGCTGATGTAGCCCATCTGGGCCTTCGCGTTGTCGCCGGGAATCATGGACTTGACCTGCTGGAAGCGCTCGTTCTTCTCGAGGTCGCCCGAACCGCTCTTGTCGAAGTAGGACAGCGCCTTGATCAGGAAGTCCGGTCCCAGCGGCAGGAATCCGTCCAGACAGATCGAGCGCCGCCATGCGAATCAACGCCTCATCGCGATAGTTGGTGAGCGACTTGACGAAGTCGGCAAAGCTGTCTCCGGGCAGGCCGTTGATCTTGGTGAACGTTACCAGCTCGACGACGAGTTTGACACAGAAGTCGATGGACTGGGTGGTTTCCGACTTGGGGGTCAGCTTGTTCAGGAAGGACAGAAGGTTGAAACTCTCGCCGAGCTTGCTGGCCATCGCCGTCCAGCCGGCCATCCCCTGCAAGGTATCGACCATCTGGTACAGCCACAGAGCCGACTGGTAGCCCTGGGATTTGTCGTTGTACAGGGCAATGGCCCGTTCGCCGATCTTCTGAATCAGCTTCGGATCATCCTCGCCGGAAACCACCTTGATGGTGTTCTCAAAGCCGACGACGTTTTTCCACTGGCCGGGAACCACCCAGTCCAGGGCCCCCAGCACGCGCGTGGTCATGTTCTTGGCCGGGAGGGCATCGATGACCTGAAAAATGGGTTTGCTCATGGTGTCACCTCCTTTAGCGTTCTTGGGGTTAATCGAGCAGTTTGCGAAGGCCGTCGAGATCGAACTTTTCCAGCCATGCTTTGCGGGCATCGGCGTCGAAGGAGGCGTCCTTGGACCGAACGACCACCTGAAGGCGGTCGCGGACCAGAATGCCGGTTCCCTTGCCGGGAACGGCGGTCATGGGGCAGCCTTTGAGCGCCTCGGTGGCGTCCTTGTACTTGTCCTTGGCTTCGGGGTTGCTGATCGTGTCAAAAATTTGCATCTCGGCCACCGTGTTGCCGTCTTTCTTCAGGATCCAGACAGCGGTCCCTTTCTTCTCCTGGTCGGCGACCATGTCCCAGGGACTTTCAACCTTGGGGAAGAACTTGTTAAACGCGCTTCCGTCGAAGGCCTCTTTAGAGACTGCCTTTTGTCCGCGAGACTTTTGCTGGGCGTCGTTCCAGCGCAGTTTCGCGGGGTCCGCATCCGCTCAGCGGGGTCAGCAGCACCACGGACGCAATTGTTAAAAAGCGTATCCCATGACTCATGGCGTCTCTCCTTCGGCTTGAGAAAGATGAGTATCTAAAACGTGCTTCGTCCTCCCCTTCTCGATCCACGACAAACCCCTGGACGGCAAGTCACCTTCCCAGATTTCCGTTCGAGAGGGGAGGGGTAGGTCCGGCTCGGCAAGCCGGACCCATTTCGCCCGACAGAGGGAACCTAGCGGTTCCTCCGCTGTGTTGGACCACTAACCCGGCGCCCGGCCTCCGATCGTCCGCGAATAGATCAGCACCACGAGGACGGCACCGAGAATGGACATGATCCAGCCGCCGGGACTGTAGGTTCCCTCTGGATTGCCCCAGATCAGCCACGAGATGCCTCCGCCCAGAAGCGAGCCGACGATCCCCAGAACAGCGGTCATCAGCCAGCTCATCGGTTGTTTGCCTGGCACCAGAAACCGCGCGAGGGCCCCAACGATCAGGCCGAACAAGGCCCAACCAAGGATGTGGAAGATAGTGCCCATGTTAGCTCCCTTCGATTGAAAAACCCCGGTGTTAATTCTTGACATTCCACCTTTGCGACGATGCGGTAGGACGGTTGAACTCCTCGCTGTACGGACGGTGCGTGAGAAAGAGCCGGAATTGTCTCGGGCAGTTGGCCGGATGCAGCCAGCCAGCCGAGCAGGCCGCTCCCGCGAACAGTATGGCGGCCATCAGTCAATCGCGTTTCATGGCGTCATCTCGGGGAAGACGTGCGTGCAATAGGTGTTTATAGTCGTCGAACTGCTGGGAGGCAAATACAAAAACAGGAATATCCCAAACCGGCAACGCCCATCCCGAATGAGGTCTGTCGGGAGCGATCCGATGGCTGCCCCCAGCACCAACCGGCCGAGCACGGCAGGCCCTCCCGCCGAGGCCCGCTTCGGTGCGATGGTCTCTCTTGATACAACGTATCAGAGCCTGAAGCGTCACCGTGGTTTCAACGGCCGGGAAGAGAAGGCGACACAAATCCATGGCGGAACTCAACAGCAAGCCCGCGGCGCAGCCGAGGACACCGCGGCCCTGGTGGCGACTGTCGCTGACGACATGGATCATGATCGGACTGGTCCTGGGGGCAGTGCTCGGCTATGTCCGGCCCGACTGGGGCAACCGCATCTTCTTCCTGCGCGACATCTTCCTGAACCTGATCAAGTCAATCATCGCTCCGCTTGTCTTCTCAACGCTTGTGGTCGGCATCGCGGGCGGCGGCGACTTGAAGAAGGTCGGGCGCATGGGCGTAAAAGCCCTTATCTACTTCGAGGCCATCACGACGTTGGCTCTCTTCATCGGCCTGGCCGTGGTGAACCTGACGCGGCCCGGCGTCGGCGTGCAACTCACCGCGTCGAGCACGGAGATAGCCAGCCAGGTCGGGCAGAGCCATCCGAAGACGCTGGTCGAGACGCTCGTTCACATCTTCCCGACGTCGATCATCGAAGCGATGGTGCGCGGCGATGTCTTGCAGATCGTCGCCTTCTCGGTGTTGTTCGCCATGGCCGTCTCGGCCATCGGCGACAAGGGACAGCCGATCCTGCGCTTCTGCGAGAGCCTGTCTCAGGTGATGTTCCGCTTCACCGGATACGTGATGCTATTCGCGCCGATCGGCGTCGGCGCGGCCATGGCGCACACGGTCGCCACGCAGGGGCTTGGCGTCCTGGTCAACCTCGGCAAGCTCATCGGCTCGCTCTATCTCGCGCTCGTCCTTCTCGTCGTTCTTGTCTTCGGCGCGGTGGCGCTTATCGCCCGTGTGCCCATCCGCAAGTTTCTGAAGGCGGTGCGCGAGCCGGCGACGATTGCTTTTGCCACGACAAGCAGCGAGTCGGCCTTGCCCAAGGCGATGGAGGTGATGGAGCGTCTGGGCGTACCGCCGCGCATTGTCGGTTTTGTGATGCCGACCGGCTACAGCTTCAACCTCGACGGCACGACGCTCTACCTGGCCATGGCCTCCGTCTTTGTGGCGCAGGCGGCGGGCACGACTTCGGGATTCCACATGACGTTCGTCCAGCAGATCGTCATGATGTTGACGCTTATGCTGACGTCAAAGGGCGTGGCGGCGGTGCCGCGAGCATCGCTGGTCATCCTGCTGGCGACGCTGGACACGTTCGTGCCCGGCTACGGCGCGCTGGGCGTGGCGGTCATCTTCGGTGTGGATGAGCTGATGGACATGGGCCGAACGTGCGTCAACGTGATTGGCAACTGTCTGGCGACGTGCGTGGTGGCTCGCTGGGAGGGCGAGTTCGACGACGAGCGTGCCCGCGTCTTCGGCACGCCGGAAGAGATTGCCTACGAGCTAACGCACGGCGAGCCGGCCTTCGCCGAGGCCGCCAGCGAAGGCCAGACCTGACAGCGGCAGCGCTGGTGCCGGCGCTGCGGGGCTGCGCCGGCTGAGGTGGTGATCGTCGCCGGGTTTCTCTTGCCGCATGCAAATCGCGCATTGCAGCGGACGGATCGCTGTGCATCCGCGCGGATTCTGCGCGAACCGATCTCTCATCACGATTTACCTAACGCCTAACGGTACAGGTTGAGATTTTTCTTGACGCTGAGAGGATGGGAGGGTGGACTATTCGTATTAGGGCCCGAATCGGTGCTTCGGGTGTGAAGAATGCTTTCCTCGGTTTTGATCTGCTGGGATTCCTTAAAGGTGACGTATGATTCCCCACCGGACTGCTGTCAGCATCTCCGAAACCGAGGATGAATATCTTCTGTCGATCAACGCATCGCAGAAAGACAGGGCGAAAGGAATACCCGGTTATCGGTGGGATCCAGAGCGCGTCTGTTGGGTATACCCGCGGACAGCTCGCAACTACGACGCTTTGATCGCAGAATTCGGCGACGACATCGTCGGGACACTGAAAATCACTCACCCTGGGAAGCCGCATTCGCAATCAGTGCCTCACCGCACCACCGAAGATCAAGCGATACAAGAGAAAATGCGAAAGCTCGTGGAGGAAGCTCTCTCCGGGGCTGCCGCACATGGCCAAGCGGCTGAAGTTCAGGCTCTCCAGGCCGCATTGACCGCCAAAGAAAGTGAGTGACTGTCCCATAAGTGGGTTTACGCCGCCGGGCGATAGTGGAACTCGGCATCGGTGTCCTTGGGTTGGAGCCGGTTGAGCATCAGGTGGATCATGGCCAACTTGACGAATGCCTCCGACGACAACACGCTCTTCTCCCGGTCCTTGCTCAGCCGACGGCACTTGCCCAGCCACGCGAACGTCCGCTCCACCGTCCAGCGGATCGGCAGCTTCACCCAGCCCTTCTTCCTTCGGGCGCCGCACGATGACCAGCTCCCACGCCGCATTGTCTCGACCCACTCATAGAGGGTGAAGTTGTGGTACTTGCTGTCCGCGAACATTCGTCCACATGGCTCATCGGCTGGCCCTCCAGCCGGGCGAACAACTCCGCCGCCGCCTTGGCGTCGTCCACGTCGGCGGCCGTCACCAGCACCGCCAGCAGCAACCCCATGCTGTCCACGACGATGTGGCGTTTGCGGCCATCGACATTCTTGGCGTTGTCCCGGCCCCGCTGCTCGCCGCCGGAGGTGGTATCGACCGACTGGCTGTCCACGCTGGCCGTGGTCCGTGGCGAGTAAGGCTTCTCCTCCGTGCGGACCTTGTTGCGGAGCAGGTCGTGGATGGTGTCGAGGGTGCCGTTGTGCCGCCACTGGTCGAAGTAGCGCCAGACGGTGCTCTTGGGCGGGAAGTCCTTGGGCAGGTAACGCCACTGGCAGCCGGTCCGCAGGATGTAGAAGATGGCATCGACGACGTCGCGCAGGTCGGTCTTGCGTGGCCGTCCGCCGGGAGAGACGGGCAAGTGCGGTTCGATCAAGGCCCACTGCGCGTCGGTGAGGTCGCTGGGGTAGGATTGGGTTCTCATACCCCATTCTACGCAGCTCCACCCCTTATGGGACAGTCACTAAGCTGGCTGAAGTCAGGCGGAGGACGGAACAGTGGGAGAAGCAACTCACAGACAGTCTTGCAGAGAGAAAGGAGTTATCGACTGAACTCGAACGCTTTCAGGCAGCTAACCGCTCGCGCCAGGCGGAGCTGACGAAGCCAGCTATTCCCGGCGCGGATCCCGACGTTACCTTTGAACGAATGATCCGGGAGACGGCCAAGGATGCGAGCGGACGAGAGCAGAAGTTCTGTACCCTGGTAGATCGACTGCATTTCAATGAGTCGCTGCCCATCGATCTGGTCAAGGAGCTTGGACGGGAGCTGCGGAAGGTCGTGAACTGCGAGGAGCGTACGACGAGCCTGCATGATCTCTTGGCCCAGGTGCGACGCACGACTCTTGAGTGAGCGAGGCATTGATCTGGCCCATGTGATTCGGAAACAGCGGAATGTCATGGCTCATGAGAACACGGACAAATGCACGCACAAAGCACAGGTTCTCCTTTGTTTTTTCGCGGCAGCGCCGCTATGGCCGGAATTTTCCGCGTAGATAAATTGCGGGATCGCAGGAAGAGTCAGAAAAGGATATTTTCGGGAGAAAATATTGCTTAAAGGCTTTTTCTGTTGACTGGCAGGCGTAAGGGACACAGGAGAAGCTCACGGACGGTGGCTGCCTAAGATCGAGTGAAGCTTCTCCGTCCGCCGCTTGCTTGAGGGGACTGTGCCGACCCGCGGGCGAAGTTCTCGTAAAATAGCAGAAGAAGGAGTACCTGCGCACGGATGTCGGCGAAGCGGTCGTCCGGTGAGGAGAAACCATGCCTGCTGACCTTGTTCCACACACCGCGATTCCTGAGCTGGCATCTCAGGTCACACCGGAGATGCTTAAGGTTCTGAGGGAGATCCAAGCGAACAACTTCATCTTGAACAACAGCCGAATACCTCCGGAGACGTTATCCATCTTACGTCAGCTTACGGACATGGGGATTGTCGATCTCGCTTACGGAGGCGACGCCCGAGAGAAGCCGTACCTGTGGTCGAGCAATGGCAACGGTGTGCGTGTGGTCGGATACCTGACAGGCATTCGAGCAGGTCCGCACTACGAAATTCCCTCCCCTGAACTTGCCAGATGGCTTGAGGAACAGGGTAACTAGCACCAAACGGGTTTTCCGGCTCTGCCGGTTAACTTCTTGCCACAACGGAGTAAACTACCTCCTGGCTCATCCGCCGGGAGGGACTCCAATGCCCGACACTCCGAATTCTTTCTCCGCTTGGCTGGCCCAGGCTCAATTCCGCGAAAGCCGCCTCACGCCCGACCAACACGGCCTTTTGCTGGCCGTCTACCACTTCCGCCAGCAGCAGGGCCACGACTCCTACTCCACACGCCTGCTCACGCATTTCCTGCTCCATTGCCACAGCGGCCTCAAGGTTGCCGCACTTGCCCGCTTGCTCGGCGTTAGCCGTCCCACCGCCTCCGGGCAGCAGGGCATGTCCTCCAAGCAGGCGGTGCAGCAAGCCCACCACCGCATGGATGGACGCCCCTACGGCAAACTCCTGCCCCGCTATGCCGGAGCCATCCTCGAATTCCGCCTTACCCACCCCGACGCCAGCCGCGCCGACCTCATCGATTTCGTGGATGCCACCTTCGGCGTGCGTGTCTCACGCATCGCTCTGTACCACTTCCTCAAGAAGTTTGGACTCGATCGTATTCCGGCCACGCCTGTCCCGGCGGCACCGCCGCCGGGCCATCCGGTCGCGTCCGCGCAACTTCGTCCCGTGATGCCGATCGCTGTACCGGCGCCCCCCTTTTCGTCGGCCGCACGCAGTTCGCGGGCGCCTTCCTGATGCTCGGCCCGGCCCTCGGTTGGTTGGCCACGGCCCGACAGTGCTTCCGCGACGAGTTCGGCGCCTTGACGCGTGGCCTGTTGACCAGCATCTTCGCCCTGGTCGTCGGTCTGGAACGGATCTTTCATCTGGATGAGATGGAGGACGCGGGGTTCGCACGCTTGACCGGCGGCAGACGCTGCCCGTCACGCTATAGCGTCGGCGGTTGGCGTCGCCACCTGAGGTGGTATGAAGTCGATGCCTTTTGCCGCCGCACCTGCCCCTGGCACTTGCTCCAGCGTCAGATGGCCCTGGTCAGCTACGATGAGCACACCATCCCACGCTGGACCCACAAATTCTCACATCCCCAAGGGCTACGTCACCACCCGCAACAAGTACATGCGCTGCGAGAAACTTTTAGGCTATGACCTGCTCAACGGCCGCTATCTGACGGTGCGGGCCACGCCGGGGAATTGGGGACTGATCGACCTGGCGGTGCCTCTGACCCGACAGACCCTCGAACGGGGCCGGCCCGACTATTTGCACGCCCTGTTCGACGCCGGTGCCGGGCAGTCCGACGCCGGGGTGCGGGCGTTGTGGGACTTGGCCGACGCAACCACCCTCGTCTGGACGTAACCCTGCGGGCCTGTCGCTACCCCCACCGTGTCGCTCAGTGGAAGGCACTGCCCGCCGAAGGGTTCGCCGTCTATGAAGAGCCCGGTTCGTACGTGGACGCCCGGCCGAAAGAGGTTCGGGTGACGGAAACGACCACGGTGCTGAAGGACGAGGATGCCGAGCAGGCGGTGCGGACGATCGTCTGCCGCGAAGGGGTGCCGGGGCCGAAGAAGGACCGCTGGCATCCGTTGTACACGACGGCCCTGCTGTCGCCGTATGAGGAGGTCACGCTGTTCCGGACACGGCAAAATCATGAGCAGTCGTACCGAGTGGGGGTGTATGACGAGTTCTTGGACGCGGTGCCGTGCGGCTACGATAAGGAGAGTCCGGACCCGAAACGGCCGCGTTTTCAGCGGGGTCCGTTGCAGATGATCGGCTGGCTGGTGGCCTTGGTGTACAACAGCGTAGCGGACCTCGCGGACCAGTTGGTGGGGGACTTCCAAGGCAGCCATGTGCGGACGCTGCGACGGCTGTTCTTCAACCGTCCGGGGACGCTGTACGAGACCGCCGAGGCGTTGATCGTGCAGGTGGATGGTTTTGGTGGCCAGGAGGCGTTGATGCCCGTGGTCGATGCGTTCAATGCCGCCGACCATCGCTTACCGTGGCTGGAGGATCGCCGGGTGGTAATCTCGTTGGCACCAAGCGGCCGTCCCGGAAAGCACTGTAAGGGCTCATTGTTAACGGGCGGCCCCTAATACCCCGTTTGGTGCTAGGCTCTGTTGAACAATCGGTATTCTTGATGCGTAATACAAGTAGACCCATCTCCGGAGTTGGGGAGTTTCCTGAAGGAGGCTTCCCATGCATCGTCACGAACTATCTGACGCTCAATACGTCCACCTGGAGTCCTTCCTGCCCGAACCACGCCATCACGGCAAGGCTGGCAGGCCTTGGTTGCCTCACCGCACGGTGGTCAACGGCATCCTGGGGTTCCTTCGCACCGGTGTGCTGGCGTGATCTGCCCGAGCGTTACGGGAAATGGAACACCGTCTACACACGCTTCAAACGCTGGCGGCGTGATGGCACGTGGACCCACGTCTTCTCCACCCTCTTGGACAAGCTCGACAAACAGGGCGGCCTCGACCACGACCTGTGGTGCATCGACGGCACCATCGCCCGTGCTGCCCGCTGTGCTGGTGGTGCCCGCCGACGCAACCGTCGCCGTCCCCGACTGGACGAGGGATTAGTGACGCAAGTCGAAGAGCCAGAGGACCATGCGTCAGGCTACTCTCGGGGTGGCTTCAGCACCAAGATCCATCTGATATGCGACAGCCAGGGGACGGTAGTGGGCATCCACGTCACGCCTGGTCAACGCCACGACAGCAAGGCGTTCGAGCCGACCTTACAGCGTGTGTACCTGCGTCGGCGGCGTTGCCGGCGACGTTGGCCACGCCCGTT
>CAWCMG010000020.1:0-122184 GCA_963796575.1 uncultured Solirubrobacterales bacterium
TAGTCGGGCGAGGATTTATTCGCGTCGCGCCCCGTCGTCGTGGCGACCTCGTTGGTGATCGGCGTGATCAGCGATCGACTCCGCGCTTTCGACGCGTCCGCCCCCGAGCAGCCCAGGAGTCGCTGGCGAAAGTGCCCACGCCACGTCAGAGATCGGTGCCCGCTGCGGTTGCCCGACACGCCTATCGGCGCATGCGCGAAGCAGAAAAGTCGATTTTGCCGGGCACTTTCTGAAAGCGGACGACGGGTCTCGAACCCGCGACCTTCGGCTTGGGAAGCCGACGCTCTACCAACTGAGCTACGTCCGCAAGTGCCCGGCAATGCTAGCGATTGGGGGCTGGCCAATTCGGGGTCAAGCGGGCGGCGGGTCCGGCGGCGAACCGGAGCTCTCGATCCAGGGATCGTCGACCCCGATCGGGACGAACGGCAGCAGCCCGACGATCTCCATGAGCCGCCGGGCGTGTGGCGGCAAATCAGCGCTCAGCCTGAGCTTGTGGCCGGTGGCCTTGGCGCTCCGGACGAGCGCGGTCATGGCCCTGAGGCCAGCCGAGTCGATGAAGTCGATCCCCGAGAGGTCGAGCAGCACGTGGCTGTTCGCCATCAGCTCGGCCTCGACGGCGCGCTCGAGGGTCGCGGAGCTGTTGAGGGCGAGTTCGCCCTCGACGCGGACGCGCACCCAGCCGTCTCGCATCGGCTCGAGATGGAGCGCGAACGGCATCACGGAATCGGCCTCCCCGATCTGGGGACGCTCATCTGGGTCGAGCCAATTGGTACAGGCGGGCAAGTTGATCTCGAAGTTCGTGTCCGATCGCCCCCGAGTCCGGTCCAACCATCTCACGTGCGGCAGCGGTCGCGCAACCCGTTGCCGGCGACTGTTGCAAACAAACCGCGACGCCTCGCCGTACGCTCGCCCGGCTGCGGGGCGACGCGGCCCGCAAAACCCGCGTATTACTCTCCGATCATGCGTCGCTTCGCGATTCCAGCCGTCGCCGTGTTCGTCGCAGTAGGACTGCTTGCCCTGCTCGCATTCGGCGTCGCGCATCAGGGAACGAGCTCGTCGATCGACGCCTCGGTCGCGCGCGGCGACTATCCGATGGCGCCGGGCGCCCACACGCAGCTGCCGATCCTGGGGTCGGCGGCCCGTGAGAGCCTCGCCGACCTACGCGGCAAGGTCGTCGTGGTCAACGTATTCGCGTCCTGGTGCCAGCCGTGCGTGGCCGAAGCGCCGATCCTCGAGCAGGAGCAGCGCCAGCTGGTCAAGCACGACGCGACCGTGCTCGGGGTCACCTACCTCGACAACTCGAGCGACTCCGAGCAGTTCGTCCAGCAGCACGGCATCACCTATCCGGTCGTCCGCGACGTGAGCGGAAACTTCGTAAAGAGTTTCGGGACGACGGGCGTTCCGGAGACGTTCGTGATCAACCGCCAGGGCCGGATCGTCGCCCTGCGTCGGTACCAGCTCGCCGGGAACTGGCTGCAGCAGACGATGACTCGGATCCTCGCCCAGTCGGCATGACCCGGACGGCCCTTCGCATCGGGGCAATCGCCGTCCTGGTCACACTCGTGGCCACGCTGTTCGCGCTCGCGCCGGCCGCGGCATCGGCCACGGTCACGCCTCGAGCGTCGCTGACCGACATCGAGAGCGACGTGATGTGCACCGAGTGCCACGAGCCGCTGGAGGTGGCGCAATCTCTGCAGGCCGACTCCGAGCGGGCTTACATCCGCGGGCTGATCGCCCAGGGTGAGACGAAGTCGCAGATTCTCGACAACCTCGTCGCCCAGTACGGTCCCGCCGTCCTGGGCAAGCCACCGGCGCATGGATTCAACCTCACCGTCTACGTGATCCCGGTGGCGATCCTGGCCGTCGGCGCGGCGATCGTCGGCTTCACGCTCCCTCGCTGGCGGCGCCGCACACGCGCGAGCGCCCGCGCACCGGCCCCACCGGTCGAAGCCCTCGACGCTGCGGACGCGCAAAGGCTCGACCAAGAGCTCAGCCAGTTCCGCGGCTGACCGCGCTCGTGCCGGCCGAGCGACCCTGCAACCGGCCCGCCGCGCGATCTTTACATCGCGTCCGGGGCGCTCACGCCGAGCAACGCGAGCGACAACGCGATCGTCGTCCGCGCCCCGACCGACAACGCGATCCGTTGCGACTCCACCGCCTCCGGTGTGGCGCCGACCACGTGGCACGCCTCGTAGAACGCGGTGAACTCCTGGGCGAGCTCGAGCGCGTAGCCAGCGATCCGGTGCGGTCCGCGGCGCTCGGCCGCCTCGGCGATCTCGGCCGGGAACGCCACGAGCTTCTTGATCAGATCGCGCTCCTGACCCTCCAGCACCACCGAGTCCCAATCCGCGCTCAGTGCCGCGGCCACGCGCCCCTCCGGGAATCGGCGAAGCATCGAGGAGATGCGAGCGTGCGCGTACTGGATGTAGTAGACGGGGTTCTCGCGCGATTGCTTTCGCGCGAGCTCGACGTCGAGCTCGATCGTCCGGTCGTGCGAGCGCTGCAACATGAAGTACCGGGTCGCGTCGACGCCGATCTCGTCGAGCAGATCGTCGAGCGTCACGAAATCCCCGCGGCGCTTGGACATCGCGAACACCTCGCCGCCCGCGACCAGGTGGACGAACTGGAGCAGCGGAAGCTCGACCGTGTCGGGATCGCCGCCGAGCGCCGCCATCGCCGCCTTCATCGCGCGGACGTACGCCGAATGATCGGAGCCGACCGGAACCATCTGGCGGTCGAAGCCGCGCTCGCGCTTGTTCTCCAGGTAGGCGATGTCCGCGGCGAGGTAGGTCGGCTCGCCGTTCGATCGGATGACCACCCGGTCCTTGTCGTCGTCGAAGCTCGTGGTCCGCAGCCACAGCGCGCCATCCGCGTGGTACACGTGGCCGACCTTCTCGAGCACCGTCAGCGCGTGCTGCAACGGGCTCGGCCAGCCCTCGTGCAGCGTGCGCTCGCTGAAGTACACATCGAACACGACCCCATAGCGGTCGAGTGTGGCCTTGATCTGGGCCAGTAACAGGTCGACGGCGCTCCGCGACAACTCCTCAACGCTCGCCCCCGCGGCCCCCGGGATCTCCGCTGCCAGGTCGGCGACATACGACCCCTGGTACCCGCCCTCGGGCACCTCCTCGCCGCGGGCGCGGGCTTGGACCGACGCGCCCAGGAGCCGGATTTGGTTGCCGGCGTCGTTGAAGTAGTACTCGCGCTCGACCGAGTGCCCGTGGTGCTCGAGGATCCGCGCGAGCGCATCGCCGTAGGCGGCGTGACGCCCGCTCGCCGCAACCAGCGGACCAGTTGGATTCGCCGAGACGAATTCGATCGAGATCCGCTCCGCCGGATCGGCTCCGCCGGCGCCGAAGCGCTGGCCGGCTCCGAGCACCGATTGCAGGGCGCGGCGGTGCCAGGCATCGGACAGCCACAGGTTCACGAAGCCCGGTCCGGCGACCTCGGCCCGCTCGAGCTGATCGCCCAGAGCCGCCGACAACTCCGTCGCAATCCGCTCGGCGATCGTCTGCGGTGGCGCCGAGAGCACCGGCGCCAGCAGCATCGCGGCGTTCGTCGAGTAGTCGCCCTGGCCCTTGTGGCGTGGGCGATCGAGCGTCGGCGCCACCTGTGGTGCGTCCGCGTTACCCCGCACGGCGGCGGCGGCGGCGTCGACCGCGGCGGCGAGCTCCGAGAGCGGACCGTCTGCCTGGCCGTCGCTCACAGGCCCGGAATTGTCGGCCGGATCCCCGAATGGACCCGCGGTGGCTGGAAAATCCGCTCGAGCCGCTCGACGGCGACCGGCGCTCCCATCGCGATTATCAGGTCTCCGGCATTGAACACAGTCTGCGGCGGCGGCGAGGTTTCGAGCTCGCCGTCCGGGTGCCGGATGGCAACGATCAGCGCGGGTCCGCCGACGTCGGCGATCGTTTTTCCCACTCCTTCGCACACTGGCGAGACCTCGATCTCCTCCATCCGATAGTCGGCGACCTCGAATGCGCCGCCCACCTGGGGACGCAGCGCCACCCGTGCCATTGCCGCCCCCGAGGTCTTGTACGGCGAGATCACCCGGTCGGCGCCGGCACGAAGCATCTTCTTCTCGGAATCCTCGGCCGATGCCCGGGCGACGATAAAGATGTCGGAGCGGAGCTCCCGCGCGGTCAGCGCGATGAAGATGTTCTCGGCATCCGAGTCCACGCACGCGATCACCCCAAGGGCGCGGTCGATCCCCGCCTGCTTGAGGATCTCGTCGTCCGAGGGCTGGCTCTCGATCAGCGGAGCGTCGGTCGCGAGCGCGGCCTCGCGATTGGCCGGGTTCGGGTCGATCACGACGAACCTGGCGCCGGCGATCCGCAGGTCGCGCGCAACCTGGCGCCCGACGCGGCCGAAGCCGCAGACGATGTAGTGGTCGGTGAACGAACTGATCATCTTCTCTATCCGGCGCTCCTCGAGAACGCCACTCAGCTGCCCCGAGACGAAGAACTCCGCGACGGTCGCGAGGGCGTAGAAGAGCGTACCTATGCCGAACAATTCAAGGCCGACCTTGAGCGCGCGGCCGGCCGTGTCCGGAGGATCGGGGATCGACCCGAGCGTGGTGACCGTGTCGATCGTCCACTCGAACCCGTAGGCCGGGGAGACGTGCTCGATCGCCGCGAAGCCGATCGTGCCGGCGATCACCATTCCACCCAATGCGATCAGCAGAATGCCCAGCCGCCGGATGAACAGCCGCACCTCGCGCCGGGCGTGCTCTCGCTGCCGTAAGGCCGTCGCGCGGTCTTTGCCGTTGTCCTCGCCCGGGAACATCCAGGCGCCGCTTTGACTCCAGTCAGCCATCAGTAGTGATACGGCTCACCGGCCAGGATCTTGTGCCCCCGGTACAGCTGCTCGAGCAGGACGACCCGCGCGAGCTGGTGGGGCAGCGTGATGCGGCCCAGCGACATCCGGTGGTCGAAGTCGTCGAGCTCGAGCCCGAACGGCCCGCCGACCACGAAGCACAGGTCCAGCGCGCTCTGACGACGCGTCTCGAGAAACGCGCTGAACGACTCCGAATCGAGCTGCTCGCCCTCGCGATCGAGAAGCGAGACAAACGTGCGGTCCGGAATCCGGCGAGCCACCTGCTCATCCTCGCGCACCTCGATCAGCTCGAGCTTGACATGCCGCGCGAGCAGCTTCTGGTAGTGCTGGACATCGTCGGAGAACGGTGGGCGCAGCCTCCCGACAGCGACGACGAGGATCTTCACGATGGGATACTACGTTCCCATGGACGATCCCGGCCGCCAGGAGCGGCACATCAACATCCACTTCTCGCCGGACATCATGGCCGGTGTATACGCGAACTTCGCGAACGTAAGCCACTCCGACTACGAGTTCACGATCACGTTTGCGCGCGTGGACCACGAGGTGGAGGACGACGAGATCCCCGGCGTCGTCGTCTCGCGCATCAACCTGAGCGCCAAGTTCATGCGGGAGCTGATCGACGCCATGCAGGACAACTACTCCAAATGGCAGACCCGCGAGGGCATCAAGAACCTGCCCGAGTACGGCGGCGGCCGTCAGGAGATCGACGAGTCCGACGAGTCCGACGAGTCCGACGAGTCCGACGAGTAGCCCGCCACCGAGCCGTTGCTGCTCCGCTCCGCGAAGCTCACCGCGGAGCCGATCCTCTCGGCAGTCGGAGGGTGCGTGGCCAGCAGCGAGGTGAGCCACCGCGGCGGCTCGAGGTCGGCGACGTTCTGGACCGCAATCGCGCGCTCGAACGAGATGAACGCATCGGGCGCATCGGTCAGGACCAGCGAGTAGGCATCCGACCGGCGCTCGATCGCCCGCGACAGGCGATTGCCGATCAACCCCATCGGCGCTCCCACCACCGCCGCCGCCAGCGAGAGCGCGGGGAGCGCGCCGGCGGTCCCGCGCTCGGGCGACAGCTCCCAGCTCAGGCGCTGCACCGCCAGCGCGGCGGCCGGCGCGATCAGCGCGGCGTACAGGACGCCGCGCGGCACGTCGCGGTTTCGCACGTGCCCAAGCTCGTGCGCCACCACGACGCGGATCTCGTCGCGGCTATAGCGTTCGAGCAGGGTGTCGAACAAGACGACCCGCTTGGTCGGGCCCAGCCCGGCCACATACGCATTGGCCGCGGTGGTGCGGCGGCTGGCGTCGACGGAGTAGACCTCCCCGACCTTGACGCCGGCCGCGCTGGCGAGCTCGAGCACGTCGGAGCGCGTCTCGCCCTCCGGAAGCGGCGTGAAGTCATTGAAGACGGGGTCGAGCACGACCGGCGCCAGAGCCGCCAGGAGAGCGCCGAACAGCACCGATCCTGCGGACGCCGGCAGCCACCATCGGCCCGGATAGCGCCGGGTCACGGCCACCGCCGCCGCGCCGGCCGCCCCCGCCAGCACCGACTCGATCGCGCCGCCCTTGACGAGGTCGGCGGCCCATCCACGCCAGGACTGCGTTACGAGCCCGACCGCCATTCCGCGCCGGCGTGAGATCGCCGACACCGGAAGTGCCGGCAGCGACAGCCCGACGGCCAGTCCGACCCCGGTCAGCGCGCCGGCCAGCACCGGGCGCTTGGACCGACCCGACAGCCACTGGGGCGGCTTGCGCACCACGAGCGCGAGCGCGCCGAACTCGATCGCCGCGCGGCCGAGACCGAGCGCGAGCTGGGGTCGCGCGAACCGCGCGCCGCGCTCGATCTCCGCGTCGCTGAAAAAACTGTGAAGATCTATCTCTGCAGGCTCGATTGGCCGCTCTCGCGGAGACAGCAGACGGACGCCACCCTCCGCAGCGGCGAGCGCTAGCAGCATCGATTCAACCAACCGGTGGCGCGAGGGGTCCCTCACCCGCAAGACTGTACCCGCGCGCGCCACCGGGCCGCCACGCACATGAGAGTCGCAATCGTTTCTGACATCCACGGCAACCGGCATGCCTTCGAGGCGGTGCTGGACGCGATCGAGGCCTCCGACTGCCAGGAGATGTGGTGCCTCGGCGACCTCGTCGGCTACGGCGCCGAGCCCGACGCATGCGTCGAGCTGGCCCGCCGGTACGCCGCGATCTGCCTCGCCGGCAACCACGACCTCGGCGTCCGAGGCGCGCTCCCGCTCGAGGAGTTCTCGCGGGGCGCCGCCCTTGCCGCGAGGTGGACCCAGGGCGTGATCACGCCCGAGACCCGCGAGTACCTCGACAAGCTCGAGCCCGCCCATCTCGACGAGCACGTCGGCTTGTTCCACGCCAGCCCCAGGGACCCGATCTGGGAGTACGTGCTGTCGCCGTTGCAGGCGGAACTGTGCCTGGACGCCCAGTCCCACAGGGTTTGCCTGATCGGTCACTCCCACGTGGCGCTGTCGTTCTCGCGGAACGAGGGCGAGTCCGCCAGCGGGCAGACCCGAGGGCCCGACGAGCAGCTCGACCTCGCCCAGGGCGAATGGCTGATAAACCCCGGCAGCGTCGGCCAGCCACGCGACGGCGACCCTCGGGCCGGCTGGCTCGAGCTGGACCTCGACGCCTGGGAGGCCGTCTACCGGCGTACGGAGTACGACATCGCCGGCGCCGCGGCGGCGATCCGCGCCGCCCGGCTCCCTGACTCGCTGGCCGAGCGCCTCGCGTACGGCCAGTGAGAGGCCTCTCATCCGGGCCTCTAACGCAAAGCCAACTGGGTGACCGTCTAAAGTCGGGTCGCGCATGCGCTACGCGCCTCGCGCCATCCTCGCCGGCGGGCTTGGTTTCGCCGTCTCGTGCGTCGCCGCCTGCGGTGGCGGCGCCGGTCTGCTCTCCGGTGACCAGTCGATCGCGCTCAGCGGCCAGGGCAACGAGATCAACTCGGCCGTCCAGTCCGGTGATTGCGGCGCCGCGGTCAACGCAAGCGCGGCTCTCAACAAGGACGTTCAGAACCTCCCGGTCACGGTCAACCCCACGCTCCGCAGCAACCTGAGCCAGGGCGCCTCGACGATCGCGCAACTCGCGGCGAAGGACTGCCGCGCTCATGCGGCGACCACGACCTTGAGCCCGCCGACGACGTCGACCCCGACCACCACCACTTCCCCGACGTCCTCGACCACCACGCCGACGACGACGAGCACGACCACCACGACCTCGACGTCAACGTCGTCGTCGACTGCAACCACGCCGCCCAATACGAGTACTTCTTCTACGACAACCGGTGGCGTGGGACTCGGCGGAGGAACCACTACCGGGACCGGAACCGGAACCAGTGGTGGCACAGGGCCGGGAGACGGCAACAGCGGCGGAAACGGCGGTGGTGGGTGACTAACGGAACGGCGATCGTCGGGCGGTACCGGATCGAGGGCCGCCTCGGCGTCGGCGGGATGTCCACGGTGCAGCTTGCGTTCGACCAGCGCCTGGAGCGCTATGTCGCGATCAAGCTGCTCGCCGAACATCTCGCGGACGACGCGACGTTCATTTCCCGTTTCCGTCGCGAGGCGCTGTCGGCGGCGCGGCTCGTGCACCCGAACATCGTCCAGGTGTTCGACTTCGGGTTCGACGAGCATGCGCACCAGCACTTCATCGTGATGGAGCACGTCCCTGGCCACTCGTGCGCGGAGCTGCTCCGCGACCACGGCCCGATGGAGGTCGACCAGGCGGTCGACGTGGTGACCCAGGCCTGCCGCGGGCTCGACTACGCGCACCGCAACGGGGTCGTGCACCGGGACGTCAAGCCGGGCAACCTGCTCGTGTCCGATTCGGACGTGGTCAAGCTCGCGGACTTCGGGATCGCCCGCGCCACCGACCAATCCAGCATCACCCAGGTCGGCTCGGTGCTGGGGACGGCCGCGTACCTCGCGCCCGAGCAAGCGCGCGGCGAGGAGGCCGGGCCGCGCGCCGATCTGTACTCGCTCGGGGTCGTGGCGTACCAGCTCCTGACCGGCCGCCTGCCCTACGAGGCGAGCTCGCTGTCGGAGCTCGCCCTCAAGCAACAGCGCGAGCCGCCGGCCTCGGTCGACGAGCTCAACCCCCGGGTACCGCCGGAGCTCGCCGACGCGATCTCGACGGCACTCGCCCTCGACCAGGAGGACCGCTCGGAGACCGCGATGCTGCTCGGCGAGGCGATCGCCGCCGGCGCCCGCGGAGCCGAGCCGGCCCGGAGCGGGGCGCGGACCCGGAACCTCGGGAGCAGCGCGACCACCCGCGTGCTGTCGGGGCGCGGCACGCCTACGGCCGAGACTCGTGCCGCGCAGCGCACCGGGCCCGCGACCAGCAGGACGAACGCGCAACCGCGGGCCAGGCAGCTGGAGCCGCGCCGGCCGGCCTACCCCCCGCCGATGTCCGCCTACGGCCCCGACGAGGGGCATCGCGCGCCGGCCCAGCGCTCCCGTGGTTCACGCGCCGCGCGCCGCTTCTTCGCGTTGCTCGCCGTGGTGGTGCTGTTCGTGGCGGCGGTAGCGGTGGCGATCACGCTCGCCGCGAGCACGTCCAACAACGTCGTGCACTTCCGCAAGGTCGTCGCCCACGACACCAGCGACGCCGTCCAGCAGGTTCAGAGCATCATCAACAAATACACAAAGTAGCGGCTCCGGGACGTGTCGCCTGCGGGTGACCGCGCTGCCCGTCTCGCATCGCTTGGCCCCTCTATCGGACGCGAGTCGCCCGAGGGCGACACGCACCTACGCAGCTATTGCGGGCGTGATGTTCGAACGGGGCCGCCTTCGGCGGCGTCCATGGGAAATCCGGCTCGGGCCGTTCCAGAGCGCGCACGTGTATGCGCCGGATTTCCTTAAGGGAATCCGGCGCTGTTGCGATACTCGGGCCCAGGCCTCCGGGCGCCGAATTCCCCGGGGCCGTCCCGCCGGGCGTCCGTGCCCGGCGCCGCGCCGGCCCGGAGCGACGCCGCGACCTCCACCAGCCGCCCGCCGTCGATCGCGGCCCGCAGGTCGGCCGTCAGACGAGCGATGAACGAGAGGTTGTGGAGGGTCACGAGACGAAGCGCGGTCAGCTCGCCGGCGCGCAGCAAGTAGTGCAGATACGCCCGGGAGAAGCCGGCCGAGCACGCGGGACACGGACAGCCGTCGAGGATCGGCTCACGCGATTCGCGCCACCGGCCCTTGACCAGGTCGACGCGCCACCGCGCCTCCGGGTCGGGCACGAGCGCGACCCCGTGGCGCCCGAGCCGGGTCGGCAGGGCGCAGTCGAACGTGTCGATGCCCATCTCGACCCCGGCGATCAGGTCGTCGACGTCGCCGATCCCGAGCAGGTGCCGGGGCCGATCGGGCGCCGCGCGCTCGAGCTCGGCGGTGGTCCATGAGACGACCGAGTGCATCTGGGCCTTGTCCTGCCCGAGCGAGCCGCCGATCGCCACGCCGTCGCACGAGCTCTCCGCCACAGCCCCAACGGACACGATCCGCAGGTCCTGCTCGACCCCTCCCTGGACGATCCCGTACACGACCTGCCCCGCGGGTCCGTGCTCGGCGTGCCAGCGCAAGCAGCGCTCGAGCCAGCGGTGGGTCCGCTCCATCGAGCGCTCGGTGTACTCGCGCGACACGTGAAACGGCGTGCACTCGTCGAACACCAGCGCGATGTCGGAACCGAGCGTGGCCTGGACCGACATCGAGGTCTCGGGCGCCAGGAAGCGCTCGCGCCCGTCAACGTACGACCGAAAACGAACGCCCTCCTCGTCGATGGACAAGATCGCCCCGGTGGACCCGTCGGATCCTGACCCCTCAGCCAGGCCCGAGCCTCCACCCCTCCCCCGGCCCTTGATCTCGTCGGCCACGCCACCGTGGCCCATCGAGAACACCTGAAAGCCGCCCGAGTCGGTGATGATCGCGCGGTCCCACCGCATGAACTCGTGGAGTCCGCCGAACTCCCCGACGAGCTCCGGCCCCGGGGCCAGGAGCAGGTGGAACGTGTTGCCGAGGATCAGCTCATAGCCGAGCGCGGCGACGTCGCGCGGCTCGAGCGTCTTGACCGCCCCTTTGGTCGCCAGCGGCACGAACGCGGGCGTGGCGACATCGCCATGCCCCAGATGGAGCGTGCCGGTGCGCGCGCGTGAGTCAGGGGCTCGGGTCCGGACCGTGAACACGGCCCGGACCCTACAGTGAGCTGACTAGGCGGCCTGCGGGGACTCGGTGTCCTCGCCGCCCTCGATCGTCTTGGCCTCGCGGCCGACCGAGATTGCGACCTTGTGGGGCTGGCGCTGCTCGGGCTTCTGGATGTGGACCTCGAGCACGCCGTTGTCGAAGTTCGCCTGGATGCCGTCGGCGCTGACGCCCTCGGGAAGGGTCAGCGAGCGGGAGAAGCGGCCGGTGGCGCGCTCGACCCGGTAATAGCCGTCGGTCTTCTCCTCGTGCTCGGACTTCCGCTCACCGGAGATCCGCAGGACGTTGTCGTCGAGCTCGACGTTGACGTCGCCCTCGCTCAGACCCGGCAGGTCGGCCCGCAGAACGTACTCGTTCTCGTTCTCGACCACGTCCATCGCCGGAATCCAGCTGCGCACCAGCGCGCGACGCCCGTTGCGGGGGGTCGGCGAGTCGAAGAAGGTGCCGAACAGCCGGTTCATCTCGCTTTGCATCGTGTGGAGCTCGCGAGCGGGCTCCCATCGAATCAGTGCCATATCAAACCTCTCCTTGTAAGGATGAGAATCGGTGTCTGCGACTAGTATGTAATCTAAGTCGCTTGATGTCAAGTATAGTGCGCGATAACAGTCCAGATCGACCTCCGCGCGGTCCAAGCAGCTGTGGACGAGGCCTCGGAGACTCGCCCCGCTCGAAACAGGCCGCGTAGGTGCGTGTCCCACCCGGGTGCCTCGCGCCCGATCCAGCGGCCAGGAGACACGGGGTGCCGGCGTACGGGCACCCGGTGCGGACTCGCACCGGAGCTACTCGATCAGAGACTTCCCCGTCATCTCGCGAGGTTGCTCGATCCCGAGCACCTGCAGCACGGTGGGCGCGACGTCGGCGAGGATCCCCTCGTCGCGCAACTTCAGCCCCGCCACCGTCACGATCACCGGGACCGGGTTCAGCGAGTGGGCGGTGTTCGGGCTCCCGTCGTCCTCGAGCATGTGGTCCGAGTTGCCGTGGTCGGCCGTGATGATGCAGGCGCCACCCGACTCGTGCACCGCCTGGACCACCTCGCCGAGCGCGCGGTCCACGGTCTCGACGCCGAGCACCGCGGCCGGGATCACGCCGGTGTGCCCGACCATGTCGGAGTTGGCGAAGTTGATGATCCCGAACGTGAACGACTCCTCGCGCCAGGCGTCGACGAACGCCCCGGCGGCCTCGGGGGCGCTCATCTCGGGCTTGTAGTCGTAGGTGGGGACGTCGCGCGGCGAGGGAACGAGCTCGCGGCGTTCGCCCTCGAATGGCTCCTCCTCGCCGGAGCTGAAGAAGTACGTCACGTGAGCGTACTTCTCGGTCTCAGCGACGTGCAATTGGCGCACGCCACGCTGCGCGAGAGCCTTCGGCAGGGTCATCGCCGGGTGCTCGGGCGCGAACGCGACCGGGTAGTCGAAGTCCTCCTCGTACTGGGTCATCGTGACGTAGCGCTCCACCGGTGGCGCCCCCCCACGGTCGATCTCGTCAAAGCCGGGGTCGGCCAGGGCCCGCGTGATCTGGCGCATCCGGTCGGGGCGGAAGTTGAACGCGATCACCGAGTCGCCAGGGCGGATCTGGGCCTCCGAGTCACCGACCAGCACCGGGGTGATGAACTCGTCCGTCTCGTCGCGCTCGTACGCGTCGCGGGCGGCCGCCGCCCCCGACGGGGCGCGGTGCTCGGCGCGGCCGTGCACGATCAGGTCGTACGCGCGCTGCGTACGGTCCCACCGCTTGTCGCGATCCATCGCCCAGTAGCGGCCGACCACCGACCCGATCCGGCCGGCGTCGGCGTCCTCCATCCAGCCCTGCACGGTCTCGAGGTAGCCCTCGCCCGAATGCGGAAGCGTGTCGCGCCCATCCGTGAAGGCATGGAGCACCAGATCCGGTACGCCGAGAGAGGCCCCCATCCGGATCAACGCCTCGAGGTGCGCCCAACCGGAGTGGACGCCGCCGTCGGACACGAGCCCGATCAGGTGCACGCGCTCCGCATCCGAGAACGCCGCCCGGAGCACGGGATTGGAGTCGAACCCACCGCTGGTCGCGGCCTCGTCGATCCGCGTGAGGTCCTGCATCACGACCGCGCCGGCCCCGAGGTTCATGTGCCCGACCTCGGAGTTACCCATCTGACCCTCGGGCAGCCCGACCGCGCGCCCGCACGCGATCAGCTGCGAGTGCGGGTAGGTCGACAGAAGCTCATCGAACACGGGCGTGTCGGCGAGCGAAATCGCGTTTCCGGGGCCGTCGGGTGCGATCCCCCAGCCGTCGAGCACGACCAGGACGCACGACGTCGCGGGCAGGTTGCTCGGGCCGGCAGGCAGCGCCATCAGCAGGCTGCGTTGACGATCGCCGCGAACGACTCGGCGTCGAGGCTCGCGCCACCGACCAGGGCGCCGTCCACGTCCGGCAGCGCCAGCAGCACCGGGCAGTTGTCGTCCTTCACGCTGCCCCCGTAGAGCACCCGCGTGCGCGCGGCCTGCTCGCGGGAGCGGTCGGCGACGAGCGCGCGGATGAACGCGATCGCCTCCTGCGCCTGCTCCGGGGTCGCCACCCGCCCCGTTCCTATCGCCCAGATCGGCTCGTATGCGATCACCACGTCGCCGAGCTGGGAGACGTCCACGCGGGCCAGGTCCTCCTGGACCTGGTGGCGGAGCTTGCGCTCGGTGTCGCCGGCCTCGCGCTCGTCCTCGGTCTCGCCGACGCACAGAATCGGCTGCAGCCCCGCGGCCAGCGCCGCCGGGACCTTGAGCTGGAGGGCGCGGTCGGTCTCGCCGAACAGCTCGCGCCGTTCAGAGTGACCGAGAACCACGCCGTGGACGCCGACCTCGAGCAGCATCGGCGCCGACACCTCGCCGGTGAACGCGCCGCTGTCGGCCTGGTGCATATTCTGGGCGTAGACCTCGACGCGCGAGCCGCGAGCCGAGTCGACCATCGCCTGCAGCGCTGTGAACGGCGGGCACACCGCGACGTCAACGCCCTGAACGCCGGAGACGCGCGGGAGCAGAGCCGCGATGAACTCCTCGGCCTCCGCGACGGTCTTGTTCATCTTCCAGTTGCCCGCGATCAGCGGAACCCGGTCACTCACTTCAATGCCTCCACTCCGGGCAGCTCGTTGCCCTCGATCAGCTCGAGTGTCGCGCCGCCACCAGTCGACAGATGAGTCACCCGGTCCGCCAGCCCGAACCGGTGCAAAGCCGCTCCCGAGTCGCCGCCGCCGACGACCGTGGTCCCCGGCGCCGCCGCAACCGCCTCGGCGACCGCACGCGTCCCCGCCGCGAACGGGGCGAGCTCGAACGCCCCCATCGGGCCATTCCAGAACACCGTCCCGGCGTCCGCGATCACCCGAGAGTATGCCGCAGCCGTACGGGGCCCGATGTCGAGCCCCATCCATCCATCGGGCACGTCGAGCCCGTCGAGCTCGAGCGCCTCGGCATCTTCGGCGAACCGCTCCCCGATCACCAGGTCCACCGGCAATCGCAGCTCGGCCCGCGCGTCAGAACCGGAGTCGAGCGTGCGGCGGGCGAGCTCGACGTCTTCCTCCGCGCACAGCGAATCTCCGACTGAATGCCCCTGAGCGGCCAGGAACGGGAAGCACATCGCGCCGCCGATCAGGATCGTGTCCGCGCTCTCGCGAAAGCGATCGATCACGCCTATCTTGTCGCTGACCTTGGCGCCGCCGAGCACCGAGACCAGCGGCCGGGCCGGATCCTCGAGCACGCCCATCAGCGTGTTCACCTCGCGCTCGAGCAGCAGTCCGGCCGCTCGCTCGTCCACCAGTCGCGCGACCCCCTCGGTCGACGCGTGCGCCCGGTGAGCGGCTCCGAACGCGTCGTCCACATATACGTCCGCGAGCGAGGCCAGCTCGGCCGCGAGCCCGGGGTCGTTCTTGGTCTCCCCCGGCTCATACCGGACGTTCTCGAGCAGCAGCAGGTCGCCGTCACGCAACTCGTCGACCGCCGCGCGTACGTCGTCGCCGACCACCCCCGGCGCGACCCTCACGGGAGTGGCAAGGAGCTCTCCCAACCGCGCCCCCACCGGGGCCATCGACAGCGACGGTTCGCGATCCTTCGGCCGCCCGAGGTGCGAAACGAGCACGATCCTGGCGCCGCGCCGGCGCAACTCCTCGATCGTCGGCAGCGCGGCGCGGATTCGCAGGTCGTCGGCGACCGCTCCGTCCTCGAGCGGAACGTTGAAGTCCACTCTGACCAGCACGCGCCTGCCGGCGAGGTCGCCGAGGTCCCGAAGCGTCTTCACAACAGCCTTTGCGCTACGTCGACGACGCGATTGGAGTAACCCCACTCGTTGTCGTACCAGGCAACGAGCTTGACCAGCGTCTCGTCCATCACCACGGTCAGCAGCGAGTCGAAGATCGACGACGCAGGGTTCTTGACGATGTCCGAGGACACGATCGGCTCGTCGGTGTACTCGAGCACGCCCGTCATCGGCCCGTCGGCGGCGGCCTTCATCGCGGCGTTGATCTCCTCGACGGTTGTCCCGCGGTTTGCCTCGACCGTCAGGTCGACGACGCTGCCGGTCGGTACCGGCGCCCGGACCGCGAAACCGTTCAGCTTGCCGTTCAGCTCGGGGATGACAAGGCCGATCGCCTTCGCGGCGCCGGTCGAGGCGGGGATCAGGTTGATGGCCGCGGCCCGCGCCCGGCGCAGGTCGCGGTGCGGCATGTCCTGGAGACGCTGATCGGCGGTGTACGCGTGGATCGTGGTCATCAGCCCGTGCTTGATCCCGACCGTGTCGTGCAGCACCTTGGCGACCGGGGCCAGGCAGTTGGTGGTGCACGAGGCGTTCGAGATCACATCGTGCTTGGCCGGGTCGTACACCTGCTCGAAGTTCACGCAGAGCGCGACGGTGACGTCGGGCTCGGTCGCAGGCGCGGATATCAGCACCTTCTTGGCGCCGGCGGCGAGATGCTTGGCGGCGTTCTCACGATCGGTGAACAGGCCCGTCGACTCGATCACGACGTCCGCGCCGAGCTCGCGCCACGGGAGCGCGGCGGGATCCTTCTCGGAGATGAAGCGGATCTCGTCGCCGTCCACACGAAAGCCCGTGCTGGTCGCCTCGACCTCGCCCGGGAACGGCCCGTAGTTCGAGTCGTACTTGAGCAGGTGAGCGAACGTCTTTGGATCGCCGACGTCGTTGACCCCAACCCACTCGATGTCGGCGCCGGCCTCGTAGGCGGCCCGGAAGACGTTTCGGCCGATTCGCCCGAAGCCGTTTATCCCGACACGTACCGCCATGCCCACACCTCCATATCGACTCAAAAAGAAAGGCCGACCTCAGCCGGCAGGCGGAAGGCTAGCGAGTCATCTCCGTGAAACGACTTCCACCCGGAGCCCGTCGGGATCGCGCAGATACGCCGCGTAGTATCGCCGGCCGTATTGGGGGCGCATTCCGGGGGCCCCGTCGTCGTCGCCGCCGTTGGCGAGCCCGCCCTTGTACGCGGCATCGACCGCCGCCTTGCCGCTCGCCCTCAGCGCGAGGTGGCCGTAGCCGGGTCCCGGCTCGCGCCCCCGCACGACGATCCACACCTCGGGGCCATTGACGCCGTAGGCGACCGCGTGCTCGGACTGAACCATCCGCCTGGCCCCGAGGGCGTAGAGGACAGCGTCGTAGAACCGGCTCGAGCGCTCCAGATCGTTGACCTCGAACCCGATGTGGTCGATCACGCCGGCCGGCTGACGTCTCGGTGGACGACGTGCACGAGATACCCGGTGTCGGGGTTGTAGCGGCTCGCCAGATGCGAGGCGATCGCCACCGAGCGGTGGCGCCCGCCGGTACACCCGATCGCCACGACCAGATGTGCCTTCCCCTCGGCGAGGTACTGCGGGAGCAGGTAGTCGAGCAGCGGGTGCAGCTTGTCGTAGAACGCCTCGAGCTCCCCGTCCCGGTTGATGAACTCGACGATCCGTGGATCCTCCCCGGTCAGCGGGCGCAGATCCGGCTCGTAGTGGGGGTTCGGGAGAAAGCGGACGTCGAGCAGCAGGTCGGGGTCGCGGGAGGGGCCGTACTTGAAGCCGAAGCTCTGGAACGTGACCGCCAGGCGTCCGGGAGTGCGCGTCGGCAGCAACTCGTCCGCGAGCTTGCGGCGCAGCATCGCCGCGGTCAGACCGGACGTGTTGATCACGACGTCCGCCCGCCCCCGCAGGGGATGCAGCAGCTCGCGCTCGCGGGCGATGCCGTCCGCGACGCTGCTCTCCGGCGCGAGTGGGTGGCGCCGGCGCGTCTCCTTGTAGCGCGTCAACAGCGACTGCTCGTCGGCGTCGAGGAACAGCACGCGATGCGTCACGCCGGCGGCCCGCAGGTCGTCGAGCATCGCGGTCATGCCGTCGAAGTACTCGCCGCCGCGGACGTCGGAGACGACCGCCGCACGCTGCACCTTCGAGCCCGCGTGCATGAACAGGTCGATGAGCGACCGGATCATCTCCGACGGCAGATTGTCCACGCAGAAGTAGCCCTCGTCTTCGAAGGCGGCCATCGCGGTGGACTTGCCGGCGCCCGAGAACCCGGTGATAATCACCAGGTCGATCAGGGCCGAGCGCTCGTCCCGCGACGATTGCGTTGGCTGCTCGAGCTGATCCACTCCTGTGACTTCCATGGTAGGGAGCTTGAAGGGTCGCGCGGACGCGGGGGATCACTACATGTGACCGCCCTCGACGTGCGAGGATCGCACCGTGCGGTGGCGCAACGCACACATCATCGTCCTGTCCACCCTGACGCTGTTCATCCTCGGGGCCGCGCCATGGGTCGTGGGGGCCGCCACGCGCTACGACGTCTCCCGCTCTTCGGCTGGGGATCGCGTCGTCGCTCTCGACGCGGTGGTCGGCGCGGCTCCGGCCGGCAGGCCCCTCCCCGCCGGGTTCCTCGGCCTGTCGTTCGAGTACGGCGCGCTCCAGGCCTACGCCGGCGACGACCCGGCCTCGCTGAACCCCGTGTTCGTGCGACTGCTGCGCAACCTGACGCACGCACCCGTGCTGCGGATCGGCGGCGACAGCACCGACGAGGCCTGGTGGCCGGTCCGGGGGGCGCCGCGTCCCGCGGGCGTCAGGTACGCGCTCACCCCGCGGTGGGCCGCGACCGCCCGCGCCCTGGCGACGCTACTCGACGCACGGCTGATCCTCGGGATCAACCTCGCCGCCGGCCGCCCGGGCCTGGCGGCCGCGGAGGCGCGGGCGCTCCTGCGGGGCATCGGATCGCGTCACGTGCTCGCGCTCGAGCCAGGCAACGAGCCTGACGTATACGGCGTGTTCCCGTGGTACACGGGGCGCCACGGGCTCGTGTTCGCGCGCGACGCCGCCTACGGCCTGAACGCCTACGTCCGCCAGATCGCGCGCTGGAGCGCCGCCTTGCCGAGGATCGCGCTCGCCGGGCCGGCGACTGCCGAGCTGCCATGGATGGCCGGGCTTCCGGCCCTGGCCCGCGCGGCGCCCAGGCTCCGGATCGCGACTGTTCACCGGTATGCGCTCGAGGGCTGCCAGGCCGATCCCGACTCGCCGGCCTACCCGTCGATCGCGAACCTTTTGAGCGACCGGTCCGCGAGCGGCCTCGCGACCGCGCTCGCCCCCTACATCGCCGCCGCGCACGCCGACGGCCTTGAGTTCCGCGTCGACGAGCTGAACTCCGCGGCGCTCGCCGGTTGCCTCGGGCGCTCCGGCGTGAGCGATACGTTCGCCTCCGCGCTGTGGATGCTCGACACGCTGTTCAGCATGGCGAGCGTCGGCGTCGACGGCGTCAACGTCCACTCGCTCCCTGGCGCCGCGTACGAGCCGTTCACGTTCACCCGCGCCGGCGGCCGCTGGCGGGGATCGGTGCGTCCGGACTACTACGGGATGCTGGTGTTCGCGCAGGCGTTCCCGCCCGGGGCGCGGCTGTTGCCGGTGCGCGCGCCGGCCGGGCCGGTCAAGGTGTGGGCGACGACGACGGGAGTCGTCCTGATCAACAAAGACTCCCGGGCGCACGAGGTGGCGCTCACGGTTGCCCTCCCCCGCGCTCGGATCGAGTGGCTCCGCGCCCCGAGCGCCGGCGCGACCACCGGCGTCACGCTCGGGGGCAACGCGGTCCGCCCGACCGGCGTCCTCCCCACCCCCCGGCTGCAGCCGGTCTCGCGGGAGCACGGCCGGTACTGGATCGACCTGCCGCCCGCGAGCGCGGCGCTGCTCACTGGGTAGCGGCTAGTCAGACCCCGGTCTTGTGCAGCTCGCGATACACCTCGCGCGCGAGCTTGCCCGGCAGCCCGGGCACGGCCTCGAGCTCCTCGCGCGAGGCCGACAGGATCGCGTCGGGCGACCCGAAGTGCTTAAGCAGCGCGCGCTTGCGGGCCGGCCCCACGCCGGGGAGCTCGTCGAGGATCGACGCGGTCATCGCCCGGTCGCGCCGGATCCGGTGGTGGGTGATCGCGAACCGGTGTGCCTCGTCCCGGACCCGCTGGAGCAGCTGGAGCTCGACGGTGTCGTGCGGGAGGCGGAGCGGTTCGCTCGCGCCGGCGGTGAACACCTCCTCGATTCGCTTGGCCAGCGAGATCACCACCACGCCGCGGTCGCGGAACCCCTGCAGCGCGCGGAGCCCTGCCGACAACTGGCCCTTGCCGCCGTCGATCACGATCAGGTTCGGGAGCGCGGCGAAGCTCGGATCGTAGTCCCTGTCGTGCGGCGAGAGGTCGTGCTGATGCTCCCAGCGCGTGAGCCGGCGCGACAGGACCTCCTCCATCGCCGCGAAGTCGTCGGGCTCGCCGATCGTCGGTCCGCCGTTCCCCGCGAAGTCGCCGCGGATCTTGAACCGCCGGTAGTCGGACTTCTTCGGCGCCCCGCCCTCGAACACCACCATCGACGCGACCGTGTTCGTGCCCATCAGCGTCGAGATGTCGAAGCACTCGATCCGGAGCGGCAGCGCATCCAGCCCCAGTGTCTGCTGGAGGCCGTCGAGGGCCTCGACCCGCTGCTGGCGCCGGCGCTCGGAGCGCAGCCGCTCCTGGTCGAGCGCCAGCCTCGCGTTGCGCTCGGCGAGCTCGAGGATCCTGCGCTTGTCCCCGCGCTCGGCGGCGCGGATCTCGACCGCGCCGTCGCGCCGGGCGCTCAACGCAGCGGCCAGCGCCGGGGCCGAAGACGGCGGGGTCGCCAATTCGCGCTGCACGATCAGCAGCGGCGGCACCATCATCGCGCTCGCGTAGTACTGGAGGATGAACGCCTCCGCGACTTCGGCGATCCCGCCCTGGGCCTCGTTGTCGAGATAGAAGCTCTGCCGATCGGACAGGACTCCATCGCGCACCTGGAACACCTGGGCGTTGGCCTCGCCCTCGTGCACGGCGACCGCGATCGCGTCGAGCGTGCCCGTGGCCTGGTTGGCGACGCGCTGGCGCTCGAGCAGCGAATGGACCGCCCGCAGCCGGTTGCGCTCCCGGGCGGCATCCTCGAACCGCTGCTCCGCTGCCGCCTCGCGCATTGACCGCTCGAGCGAGCGCTCGATCTCCCGGTAGCGGCCCGATAGGAAATCGATCACACCCTCGATCCCCTTGCGGTAGTCCTCGCGGGTGACGTAGCCGACGCACGGGGCCTCGCACCGCTTGATGTAGTAGTCCAGGCACGGCGAGCCGCTCCGGCGACCGGGCTCGGGACCCTCGCAGGAGCGAAACAGGAACACCTTGCCGAGCACCTCAAGCGTCGCGCGGACGCGCTTGGCGTTGCTGTACGGACCGAAGTAGGCCCGGTCGCGGCGGTGGCGCTCGCGGGTGAAGTAAACCCGCGGAAAATCCTCGTCGAGCGAGATCGCGATGTACGGGTACGACTTGTCGTCGCGCAGCCGGATGTTGAACCGGGGCTTGTATTGCTTGATGAAGTTCTGCTCGGCGAGCAGCGCCTCGGTCTCGGTGTGTACGACTAGCGCTTCGATCTGGTCGATCATGTCGACCAGATCCCCGCCTCCGCGGATATTGGAACCCCGCCCACCCCCAGAGAAGTGCGACGCGACCCGCTTGCGGATCGACTTGGCCTTGCCGACGTAGATCACCTTGCCGCGATGGTCGCGGAACAGGTACACGCCGGGCTCGTCGGGGAGGTCGCGACGCTTGTCGGCTGTGACTACTGACACGCGATCGAGGATAGGGCCGGCGCGGTCATCGCTTGGGCGTCAGCCTGGCGCCGGGACGGCGTGTAGCCTCCGCTTGGCGGGGCTGGAACGGATCCCACCTCAGACAACCTAAAAACTACATGTCCACCACCCCCACCCCGCTCTCCGATGTGGCGCTGGCCCAGTTGCTGCGTGCCCACGGCCTCCGCGCGACCGCGCAGCGGCGCGCGATCTACGGCTTGTTCGCCGGGACCGAGAACGGTCACCTGAGCGCCGAGGAGGTGTTCCAGCGGGCGAGGGCGCAGCTTCCCGAGCTGTCGCGGGCAACCGTCTACAACGCCCTCGGCGAGCTGGCTGAGGCCGGGCTGCTCGGCGTGGTCGAGGGCCCGGGACCACGGCAGTTCGACGCCAACGTCGCGCCTCACCACCACTTCCGTTGCCGGCGGTGCAGCGCGCTCTACGACATCGAGCCCGCGCACATCGACATGTCCCTCAACGAGCCCGGGTTCGAGGTGGAGCGGGCCCACGTGCTGCTCGAGGGCCTGTGCCCGAAGTGCGCCGGCAGCGGGAGCGAATCGGCGCCTCCGCGCCCACGCCCGGTCGCGTCCTGACGCGAGCTTCGGAGCGCGGGTCTAGTACTTCCGCGCCGACCAGAGCACCGCGAACACCGCGTAGGCGGCCCCGCCCAGCAGCAGCAGCCACGCAACGGAGACCGCGCCACCGGCGCTCCACATCCGCGAGGTGGCCGTCAGCGTGAGCGTCCCCACTCCGAGCGCGATGTAGAGCACGGCGCGGCGGCCGTCGCCGAGCGAGTACAGCGTGCTCCGGTGCTGGCGGTACATGATCGACGCGAACCAGCACAGCGTCCCCAGGAACGCGATCGTGACCGCCTGGATCGCGACGTGCGCCGCGGTGACGCCGCCCGACAGCGTGCCCACGATCGCGGCGAGCGCGAGCACGATCAGGACGTTGCGGACGGTTGTGTTCACCGAGCTCTAGCGTACCGCGGCGAAGTCCTCGCGCGAGGATTCCGGGACCCGTTCGACCGTCCGCGAGGCCGCGGCGCCCTCGACGGCCGCCGTCTCCTCGCCGATCGGCTCGGCCGCGAACCGGTAGCCGACGCCGAAATGAGTGTGAACGTAGCGCCACCCGGGAGAGATCTGCTCGAGCTTCTGGCGGAGCTTGCGCACGAACACGTCCACCGACCGGTCGCCGCGGGCCATCGTGTAGCCCCATACCCGCTGGTAGATGTCCTCGCGTTCCAGCACGCGCCCGTCGGCGGCCGCCAGCTGTCGCAGCAACTCGAACTCCTTGCGAGACAGCGAGGCGCCCTGCTCGCCGGCGTAGGCGTCATAGCGGTCGGGCCGGATCGCGATCTCGCCGGCCTCGATCGTCACCTCCTCGACCGGCAGCTCGCCCGCGCGGCGCCGGCGCAGCACGGCCTGGATCCGCGCCAGCAGTTCCTCGGGGTGACACGGCTTCGTCACCCAGTCGTCGGCGCCGGCACGCAGACCCTTGACGCGCTCGGAGACGGTCACCGGCCCGCTACAGACCAGCAGCGCCAGGCCGGGGAGGGCCGTGGCTACCCGCTCGATGTAGTCGAGGCCGGTGAGCGCGGGATTGACGATCAGCGCGTGCAGCCGGAGAGCCGCCAGATGGCCCGCGTCGGGGGGGAACGCCAGCACCTGCGCTTCCCAGCGAAGCGCTCCCAGCCGCCGTTCCAGAACGGTCACAAGTCCGCTGTCATCATCGATCAGCGCAACCCGGATCGGCGACGCATCGCTAGGCGGTGCCATCGTTGATGCGAGTTTAGAGAGTCGTCCCGACGGCCCCGCAATAAGGTTCGTCCGCCCCGCGAATGTCCACATCGGTTCAACAAACGACTACACCAGACGTCCCGACCCAGCGTCTGCGGCGCATCGGCGTGCTCGTCCACCCGACCCGGAACCTGGACGAGCCGCTGCGGCTGCTCCGTGAATGGACGCAGGAGCACGGCATCGAGGTCGTCCAGATCCAGGCGGCATATCCGCAACGGCGGGTCGCCGACGACGGCTTGGCGGAGGATTGCGATCTGATCGTGTCGATCGGCGGCGACGGCACGACGCTCGCCGCGCTCCGCGCCGGCTCGGTGGCCGATCGCCCGGTTCTCGGGATCGCCTGCGGGAGCCTCGGGGCGCTTGCCAACATCAAGGTCGCCGACGCCGATCGCGCGCTCGACCGGTTCAGCCGAGGCGAGTGGCTGCCGCGGAGGTTCCCGGCGCTGTCGATCGCTCGCCCCGACGGCGAGCCTCTGTTCGCCCTGAACGACGTGGCGGTCGTGCGCGAAACCGGTGGGCAGGTGAAACTGACCGCGCTCGTCGACGGGACGCTGTTCGCGCGCATGGCGGGGGACGGGGCCGTCGTGAGCACGCCGATCGGCACGAGCGGTTATGCGATCTCTGCCGGCGGTCCGCTGTTCCTACCCCACGTCGACGGGTTCGTGTTCACGCCGCTGCCCAAGCACGGCGGCTTCGCGCCACCGCTGGTGATCGCATCCGCATCGGAGCTCGTGATCGACGTCGCCGGGGCGTTCGCCGGCGCGAGGCTCGAGGTCGACGGCCAGGTTGTCGGAGTGGGCCTGGGAACCTTGACGATCACGTTCCGCCCGGCGGTCGTGACGCAGGTCAGCTTCGACGACCAGGAGCCGCTGCTGGCGGGGCTACGCCGGCGGGGAATCCTCCTCGACAGCCCGCGTCTGATCGCCGAAGCCGAACGGACTGCCGTCACTCCAAAGCCGGAAAGCTGACCACGACCTTCAGGCCGCCATCCGCACGCGGAGCCGTGGTCAGGCGCGCGCCGTGGGCGTCGACGATCGCCTGCACGATCGACAGCCCGAGTCCGAGGCCCTGCCGCGCGTCCGCGTTCCGGGCGGCGACCGAGCCGTTTCCGTCGAGGCGGGAGAAAGGCTTCACCAGCTCGTGCACCTGCTCCGGCTTGACCACCGGACCGGGGTTGGTGACCTCGAGGGTCGGCTCCCCATCACGCATGCCGGTCCATGCCGTCACCCAGCCGTCAGGCTCGTTGTAGCGAATCGCGTTCTGCATCAGATTCGCGACGAGCCGCTCGACCATCGCCGGATCGCCCGTTGTGGACGCCTCCCCGAGCTCCGTCGAGATCTCAATTCCATCCGGCGGCACCGCGCGCACGGCCTCGGCGGTGACTTCGCGCAGGTCCACCGGCGTGCGCGACTCGAGCCCACGCTGGCTCCGAGCGAGCGTGAGCAGCGCCTCGATCAGGCGCTCCTGCTGCTCGCTCGCGGTGAGCACGCGCCGGCACGTCTCGCGCAGCGACTCGACCGACTGGTTCGGGTCGCTGAGCGCGACCTCGACCAGCGCGCGCTCGAGCGTGATCGGCGTCCGCAGCTCGTGCGAGGCATTCGCGACGAACCGGCGCTGGGACTCGAACGCCGCCTCCAGCCGGCCGAGCAGCCCGTCGAACGTGTCGCCCAGCTCCTTGAGCTCGTCGTCGGGTCCGTCGAGCGCCAGGCGCTCGTGCAGGTTGCGCTCGGAGATCCCGCGGGCCCGAGAGCTCATCGTCCGCACCGGGCGCAGCGCTCGCCCAGCGATCAGCCAGCCGAGCCCGATCGAGGCCAGCGCCATGATTGCGAGCGCAAGGCCGGACCGGGTGAGCAGCGTGTCGAGCTGCGAGGTGCGGAGCTCCTCGTAACGGGCGTCGGCATTCTGCTGCTGGGCTCTCAGCTGCGCCGTCTGGGCCGCGGTCAGCTGCTTGAACACCGCCGTCACCTTGCCGGCGTAGGCGAGCAGCTGCACGACCGCGGTCTGGCCGCCCGACGGGGCCGTGACCGAGCCAGAGAGCGGTGGCGCCTGTCCGCCCGAAACCTGTCCCGCACCCGCCGCCTGCCCGGACTCGCCATTGACCGGGCGTGCGACGGCTCCGATCACGTTCGCCGGGAAGGCAGGCAGCTGTTGGGACGTCCCCGCGCTGCGGGTGATCAGAACCGACGACTTGCTCCCTCTCATCGCGGTGCCGCCGGCGACCAGCCCGTACGTGATCGCAAGCAGCGCCGCCCCGGCGACCAGGAACAGGCCCCCGTAGAGCATCGTGAGCCGCAGGCGGAGCGTCCGCCGTGGCAGCCACCGCCGAGTGCTGACGGGTCCACTAGATGCGGTAGCCGGCACCGGGCACCGTTACGATGATCGCCGGCTCGCCGAGCTTGCGTCGCAGCCGGCTGATCGTCACCTTCACGACCGCCGAGAACGGATCGACCGCCTCGTCCCAGGCGCGGGCAAGCAGCTCCTCGGGCGAACCACGGTGCTGCGCGCGGCGAGCAGCAGCTCGAGCACCGCGAGCTCCTTGGCGGTGAGGTCGAGCCGCCGGCCGGCGCGGTGCGCGATCCGCCTCCCCGTGTCGAGCGTAAGGTCGCCGCTGCGCATCACCGGCGCCAGCGCCGGCTGAGCGCGCCGTGCCAGCGCCCGGATCCGCGCGATCAGCTCGGCGAACGCGAACGGCTTGGGCAGGTAGTCGTCGGCGCCCAGGCTGAGTCCGGCGACGCGGTCCTCGATCCCAGCCGACGCGGTCAGCATAAGTACGCGGGCGCGGGGTGGGTGGGCATCCTGATTAACGAGCGTCTCGCACACGCGGTCGCCGTGCACACCCGGGAGATCGCGATCGAGCACGATCACGTCGTAGTCGTAGACCATGGCCTTCCTCAGCCCCTCTGCGCCGTCGAACGCGATGTCGACAGCCATGCCCTCGCGCTGCAAGCCCAGCGCGGCCGTCTCGGCCAGCTCAGCATGATCCTCGATCACCAGCACGCGCATCTGCCCTCGAAACAGTGTGGCGGTTCGGCGGCCACTGGCCAAACAGAATGGCCAGGGCGAGGTTACGCAGCGGTAACAGCCCTCGTTCCCATGACGTAACCGCCTGTGGCGTACCACTGTGGAACCACGACCAGGAGGTAACAGTGCGATACGCGATCCTGCTATGCCTGGCGGGGGCTGGGCTCTCGCTGGCAGCCTGCGGCGGCACCTCCAGCCCGGGCGCCGGAGGCTCGACGTCGCCCCAGGACACGGCCGCCAACAACAGCAAGGCGCTCCAGTTCGCGCAGTGCATGCGCGCACACGGCGTGCCGAACTTCCCCGACCCCACCGGCGGTCGTATCGACCTCCAGGTCCAGAAGACCCCCAACAGCACGTCCGTGAACGGGGTCCAGGTGAGCGGGCCGGCGTTCCAGTCGGCGATGAAGAGCTGCCAGTCCTACCTTCCGAACGGCGGCCATCCCACGGCGGCTCAGACCGCCAACGCGAAGTCGAAGGCGCTCGCGATGTCGAAGTGCATGCGCACGCACGGCGTTCCGAACTTCCCCGATCCGCAGTTCCAAACCGGGCCGAACGGGAGCGTCGGCGTCAGGATCAGCGGAGCCGGGGTCAACCCGAACTCGCCCGCGTTCCATGCCGCCGCCAAGGATTGCGGCTCGATCTTCGGTGGCGCGCCGGTGATCGCGAAGGCGCCAGGCTAGCCGGCGATTCGCTCCCACCGCCGATAAAGCTCGTCGACCGCGTCTTTGGCCTGTTCATGGCGAGCTGTGGCGTTCGCGCTGCGCTGTGGCGTCGACCACGCGACCGGGTCCGACAGCTCCTCCTCGAGGGCCTTCAGCGACGCCTCGGCGGCCTCGATCTCCCGCTCCAGGCGCTGCTGTTCCCTGGCGTTGGTCGACTGGGGCGGGGTGCGCGCGGAGCGGGAGCGCTGCTTGGACGTTGCCTTGGCCGGATTCGCGGGCTTGGCGGCCTGCTGGCGCGCACGCTCCTCGCGGACGCGAAGGTACTCGGGCCAGCCACCGAGGTAGCTGTGCAGCGTCGCGTCCTCGATCGCCACCGTCCGCTTGCCGACCGCGTCGAGCAGCGCGCGATCGTGCGAGACGAGCAGCAGCGAGCCGCTGAACTCGTTGAGCGCCGCCTCGAGCGCCTCGCGGCTCTCGAGGTCGAGGTGGTTGGTCGGCTCGTCGAGGATCAGTACGTTGGGTGGGTGGGGTTCCCCAGCAAAGAGGATCGCGAGCGACAGGCGCCGGCGCTCCCCGCCAGAGAGCACGTCGAGCGGCTTCTCGGCGTCCTCCCCGGAGAACATGAAGCGGCCGAGCAGTCCACGCGCGTTGTTCGGTGTGAGCTTGGTCAGATGCGTCGTCGCCTCGAGTACCGTCCGGGCGCTGCCCGCGGACAGCTCGTCGGCGTGCTGGGAGAGAAACCCGAGCTTGACGTTGTGGCCGGTCCGGAGCTTCCCGGCCACCGTGACCGGACCCGCGGGGCCGTCCGGGGCGGCTCCGGCGCGGCTGTGGGGCTCGTCGAGCTCGCGCCGGCCCGCGAGCGTCTCGATCAGCGTGGTCTTGCCGGCGCCATTGGGACCGACCAGCGAAACGTGCTCGCCGCGCTCGAGCCACAGCTCGACGTCGTCGAGCAGCACGCGGTCTCCGATCTCGAGATGGCCGTCCTCGAACTCGAACACGACCCGTCCGCTCCGCTCGGGCGGCTTGAACGAGAACTCGAGCACGGCGCCGTCCGCAGGCCCGCGCTGGAGGCGATCCATCTTGGCCAGCTTCTTGGCTCGCGACCCCGCCTGGCGGGCCCGCGTGCCCGCCCGGAACCGGGTCACGAACCGCTCGAGTCGCTCGATCTCGGCCTGCTGCCGCTCGATCGCCCTTCCGAGCGCGAGGTCGCGCGTTGCCTTCTCCTTGCGCCACGCGTGCCACGGCCCCTTGAAGAACTTGCCGCGGCCGGCCTCGAGCTCGAGCACGCTCGTGCCGACGGCCTCGAGGAACCAGCGGTCGTGCGCCACCAGGACGATCGCGGCGTCGAGGCTCATGAGATGCTGCTCGAGCCACTCGAGCGACTCGATGTCGAGGTGGTTGGTCGGCTCGTCGAGCAGCAGCAGGTCGGGATCGCCCGCGAGCGCCCGCCCGAGCGAGGCGCGCGTCAACTCCCCGCCAGAGAAGGTCTTCAGTGTTCGGTCGAGGTCGACGTCGTCCCGGAAGCCCAGGCCGTGAAGGGCTGCGAGCGCCCGATCCCGCCAGCCGTACCCCCCGGCGTGCTCGAGCCGGGCCTGCGCCTCGGCATATCGGCTGAGCGTTTGCTCGTCGTGGGCGCCCTCCGCCATCGCGTGCTCGAGCTCTGAGAGCTGCTCCTCGATGGCCACCAACTCGCGGGCGCCGGACAGGACGTAGTCCCGAAGGGTTACGTCGCGCTCGCGCGGCGGGCGCTGGTCGTGGAGCGCGATCTTGGTGTCCTTGCCTAGCGTAAGCTCGCCGAAATCGATCGAGTCGTCGCCGGACAGCATCCGGAGCAACGTCGTCTTGCCCGCGCCGTTGCGGCCGGACAGGGTCATTCGGTCGCGGCGCTCGAGCTTGAACGAGATGCCGCGCAGAAGCGGCTCGCCGGCGATGTCCTTGCCGAGGTCGGATGCGATCACGACTGCCATGTGGGCAATGGTATGAGGGGGCGGTCGAACGCCCTGGCTAGCATCGGCGGCATGCGCCGCTCCGCGTGGCCGCCGATTCCTCCGATCCAGATGCCGCCGGCGCGAACGATCATCGCGCCCGATCGCGGCGAGCTGTTCATGCGCGACACCGGCGGCGACGGGCCGGTAGTGATGCTGCTCCACGGCTGGGTGGCGAACGCCGACCTCAACTGGTGCGGTGCCTACGACGCGCTCGCGGCGGCCGGTTACCGCGTGCTGGCGATTGATCATCGCGGCCACGGCCGCGGGCTGCGCCCGCTCACGCCGTTCCGGCTGACCGACTGCGCCGGCGATGCCGCTGCGGCGCTGCGCCTGCTCGGGGCGGCGCCGGCGGCCGTCGTCGGCTACTCGATGGGCGGCGCGATCGCCCAGCTGATGGCGCGGGACCACGCGGACGTCGTGAGCGGCCTGGTCTTGAGCGGAACCGCCCAGCATTGGCAGGATGCCGAGACACGCCGGGCGTTCAAGGCGCTCGGACTGGTCGGTCTGCTGCTGACGGTGGCGCCGCGGTCGACCTGGAGGGCCGGTCTTCGCCGCACCGGCCTGGGCGACAGCCCGGCGACCGCGTGGACCCTGTCCGAGATGATGCGCCACTCGGTGCCCGACATCGTCGAGGCCGGGCGCGAGCTGGCGCGCTTCGACTCGCGGCCGTGGCTTCGCGCGCTGCCGATCCCGACCGCGGTCGTCGTCACTTCGGGCGACAGCGCGGTCCCGCCGCGCAAGCAGCACGAGCTCGCCGCCGCACTGGGCGCGCAGGTGTTCGACGCGCCGATCAACCACCTCGAGATCACGAGCAGGCCCGCCGTCTACAACCCGGTGCTGCTGCAGGCGCTGGCCGCGGCCGGCGGTCGCGAGAGCGCCGCGGCGGCGTAGCGCTTGCGGGGCACTCCCCCGCCACCGGCACCCGGGGACCTGCAGAACCTGACAACTGACCCCGGCGATCGCCACCTTGGCATCTGGTGCATGCCCCACCTGTGTGGGATGGCACGGTCCGGCGATTCGACACGAAATGTCAGGTTGTGCAGGTCGCAGACCGCCCTCGCCGCCCCGCCCCCGGGCTCGTGTGCCGGCCGACTGTCCGGTACCCTTCAACAGAGATGCGCCGCGCTCGAATCGCCACCGCGGTAATCGCCGTCGCCACGGCTTTTCTCGCCATCGCGCCGGCCGCCCTTGCGAGCGGCGTCTCTCACGGCGGTGAGGGTTGGTACGGCGAGACCAGCGACACCGTGATCACGAACGCGATGTTCATCACGATCATCTTCTTCCCGACGGTCATCGTGATCTTCTCGCTGATCCAGTGGCGGCTCGACAAGCGCAAGCACGCGCGCATGGACGCCGCCAAGGCTCGCGCCGGCAACGCCGATTGGCGTGGCGGCTGGTAGCAAACCGGCTGACCGCACCGGCCTAAAGCCCCCGCTGCGGCCGCTTCCCCTATCGGACGTGCCCAAACTTAGTGGACCCTCGTCCTAGAACACGTGTTTAGCCAACACATCGTGCGCCTAAGTGGACAAAGTCCAGCGATAATCTGTGCGGTCGTAATGGGCAATCGCGCGGCCAGCAGGGGGCGGCTCGCGGGAGCAACTGAATCGGAGGCGCAGGTATGGCGAAGACTGGGGCGGATGACCAGAAGGGCACGGTCCGGGCGAGCTCCTCGCGTAAGTCGGCTAACGGCGTAGCCAACCCGCATAAGGTGGCGAATGGCGCGGCCACCGCGCGCAAGGGGGCGAACGGCGCGGGCGTGCGCAAGGGGGCGAACGGCGCGGCCGCGCCGGCCACGAACGGCCGGGCGCGCGTCGACGACCCGGCGCTCGCCCGTCTGGAACACGCGCTTCAGGCAGCCGCGGCCGGCGACTTCGGAGTTCGCCTGCCGGCGCGCCGCAAGGACGACATTGGACGGCTCGAGGCCGCCTACAACCAGATGGCGGCCCGCAACGCGGCGCTCGAGGCCGAGCTGGTCCGGGTCGCGGAGATCATCGGCCGCGAGGGCCGCATGACCGAGCGCGCGCGCCTGCACGGCGCCGGCGGCGCATGGAGCACCGCGGTCGACTCGGTCAACGGCCTGATCGACGACCTCGTCCGCCCGACGACCGAGGTCGCGCGCGTGATCGTCGCTGTCGCCGAGGGCGACCTGAACCAGAAGATGGCGCTCGAGATCGAAGGCCGGCCGGTCAAGGGCGAGTTCGCCCGCATCGGAACGACGGTGAACTCGATGGTCGAGCAGCTCTCGAGCTTCGCCGCCGAGGTCACCCGCGTCGCCCGCGAGGTGGGCACCGACGGCAAGCTCGGCGGCCAGGCCCAGGTCCCGGGCGTCGCCGGCACCTGGAAGGACCTCACCGACTCCGTGAACTTCATGGCCTCGAACCTGACCGACCAGGTGAGAAACATCGCCCAGGTCACCACCGCGGTCGCCAACGGCGACCTCAGCCAGAAGATCACCGTCGACGTCAAGGGCGAGATCCTCGAGCTGAAGAACACGATCAACACGATGGTCGACCAGCTGCGCTCGTTCGCGGACGAGGTCACCCGCGTCGCCCGCGAGGTCGGCACCGAGGGAATCCTCGGCGGCCAGGCCCAGGTCCCCGGCGTCGCCGGAACCTGGAAGGACCTGACCGACAACGTCAACTTCATGGCCCGCAACCTCACCGACCAGGTACGCAACATCGCCCAGGTCACCACCGCGGTCGCCAACGGCGACCTCAGCCAGAAGATCACCGTGGACGTGAAGGGCGAGGTGCTCGAGCTCAAGCGAACTGTCAACACGATGGTCGATCAGCTGTCCGCGTTCGCGGACGAGGTGACCCGCGTGGCACGCGAGGTCGGCACCGACGGAAAGCTCGGCGGCCAGGCGAAGGTCGAGGGCGTGTCCGGCACCTGGAAGGGCCTCACCGAGAACGTCAACTTCATGGCCTCGAACCTGACCGACCAGGTGAGAAACATCGCACAGGTGACGACCGCGGTGGCGCAGGGCGATCTGTCGAAGAAGATCACCGTCGACGCCCGCGGCGAGATCCTCGAGCTGAAGGACACGATCAACACGATGGTCGACCAGCTGCGCTCGTTCGCCGCCGAGGTGACACGCGTCGCGCGCGAGGTCGGCACCGAGGGAATCCTCGGCGGCCAGGCCGAGGTCGAGGGCGTGTCCGGCACCTGGAAGGGCCTGACCGAGAACGTGAACCTGATGGCGTCGAACCTGACCACTCAGGTGCGGAGCATCGCCGGCGTGACCACTGCGGTCGCCCACGGCGACCTCAGCCAGAAGATCACGGTCGACGCCAAGGGCGAGGTCGCGGCGCTGGCCGAGACGATCAACCGGATGGTCGACCAGCTGAACTCGTTCGCGGCCGAGGTCACGCGCGTCGCGCGCGAGGTCGGCACCGAGGGAATCCTCGGCGGCCAGGCCCAGGTCCCCGGCGTCGCCGGAACCTGGAAGGACCTGACCGACAACGTCAACTTCATGGCCCGCAACCTCACCGACCAGGTACGCAACATCGCCCAGGTGGCGACCGCGGTGGCGAACGGCGACATGACCCAGACGATCACCGTCGACGCCCGCGGAGAGATCCTCGAGCTCAAGCAGACGCTGAACCGGATGGTCGCCCAGCTCTCGAGCTTCGCCGCCGAGGTCACGCGCGTCGCCCGCGAAGTCGGCACCGAGGGCAAGCTCGGCGGTCAGGCGGAGGTCGAGGGCGTGTCCGGAACGTGGCGCCGGCTGACCGAGAACGTCAACCAGCTGGCGGTCACCCTCACCACCCAGCTCCGCGCGATCGCCGAGGTGTCGACCGCGGTTACGCAGGGCGACCTGACCCGGTCGATCTCGGTCGAGGCTCAGGGCGAGGTGGCCGAGCTCAAGGACAACATCAACCAGATGATCGCCAACCTCCGTGAGACGACCACGCGGAACGCCGAACAGGACTGGCTGAAGACCAACCTGGCGAGCATCTCCGGGATGCTCCAGGGTCAGCGCGACATGGCGGCGGTGACCCAGCTGATCATGAGCGAGGTTGCGCCGATGGTCAACTCCCAGCACGGGGCGTTCTTCGTCGCCGAGACAGCGGCCGATGATGGCGCACCTGAGCTGCTGCTAGCGGCGTCGTACGGCTATACCCCGCGGCGCAGCGAGATGCGCAGTCGGTTCGCCATCGGCGAGGGTCTGGTCGGGCAGGCGGCGCTCGACCGCAAGACCATCGCGATCGGCGACGCCCCTCCCGGCTACATCAAGGTCGGGTCGGGTCTCGGCGAGGCCACGCCGGCCGACATCCTCGTGATGCCGGTGCTGTTCGAGGATCAGGTCCTCGGGGTGATCGAGCTCGCCTCGATCACCCCGTTCTCCGAAGTCCACCGCGACTTCCTCGCCCGCATCGGCGAGACGATCGGCGTGGTGCTGAACACGATCCGCGCGAACATGCGCACCGAGGAGCTCCTGGCGCAGTCGCAGAGTTTGACGATCGAGTTGCAGAAGCAGTCCGAGGAGTTGCGCGAGACCAACGACGAGTTGCAGGAGAAGGCCTCGCTGCTGTCTGAGCAGAACCGGGATATCGAGATTAAGAACGAGGAGATCGAGCTGGCGCGACGTGGGCTTGAGGAGAAGGCCGCGCAGCTCGCTTTGTCGTCGAAGTACAAGTCGGAGTTCTTGGCGAACATGTCGCACGAGCTGCGGACGCCGTTGAACTCGATGCTGATCCTCAGTCGGCTGCTGGCGGAGAACGAGGACCGGTCGCTGACCGATCGGGAAGTCGAGTTCGCCCGCACGATCCATTCCGCCGGTAACGACCTCCTCTCCCTCATCAACGACATCCTGGACCTCTCGAAGGTCGAGGCGGGACGGATGGAGCTCGATCTCGCGCCGGTCGCGCTATCGGACGTGTACCTGGACGCCGAGCGGGCGTTCCGGCATGTCGCCGAGCAGAAGGGCCTGTCGTTCGGGGTCCAGATCGATCCGGCGCTCCCCGGGTCGATCGTGTCCGACGAGCAGCGCCTCGGTCAGGTCCTCAAGAACCTCCTCTCCAACGCGTTCAAGTTCACCCACGAGGGCGAGGTGCGACTGTCGATCGGGTATCCCGCGGACCGCCGGTCGTTGCGGACCGACGCGCTCAGAGACGCCGAAGCGAACGGGGTGATCGAGTTCTCGGTGATCGATACCGGCGTGGGGATTCCCGATGACAAGCTCAATTTGATCTTCGAGGCGTTCCAGCAGGCCGACGGAACGACATCGCGTAAGTACGGCGGGACGGGGCTGGGGCTATCGATCTCGCGCGAGATCGCGCGGCTCTTGGGCGGCGAGATCCAAGTCGACTCCGGCATCGGCCGGGGTAGCCGATTCTCGCTCTTCCTACCGCTCATCGAACACGCCACCGACGCTCCCATCGACGCCCGCACCGACGAACCGGGGACCGAGATCGCAGAGCTCACCGACGGCGTCGCGGTGCTGTCCGTCGAGGATCAGCTCGCGGACGAGATCGATGAGCTCGAGCGCGGCGACCGGGTCGTGCTCGTGATCGACTCCAACGCCGATCGGGCCAAGACGATGGTCGAGGCCGTCCGCGCGCGGGGGGCCAAGGCGATCCTCGCGCGACGGGCGAGCGCTTCGCTCGGCCTGGCCCGCGAGCACCGCCCGAGCGCAGTCATGCTCGCCGGCGACCTACCAAGGTTCGAATCGGTGCTCGGGCAGCTGAAGAAGCACCCGGACACCCGCCACCTTCCGGTCGCGTTGGTGGGAGACGGCGCGGTCCGCCTCGACGGTCTCCGCGCCGGCGCCGTTGCGTTCATCAACGATCCGGTCGACGAGGCCGGCCTCGAGGCTGCACTCGGCAGGCTCGAACGAATCTCCGGGGCGCCGACGCGGCGGATCGCCTTGATCGCCGAGAGCGCCGAGCTGGACGAGCAGATCGGCTCGCTGCTGGCGGGCGACGAGAACATCGACGTCCAGAAGATCGAGCCGGCGAATGCGCTCGATACGCTCCGGCAGGAGTCATTCGATCTCGGAGTCGTGGCGGTCGGCCGGCCTCGGTCGGCCTCGTTCGCGTTGATCCGCGAGGCCGCGACCGACGAGGGCCTGCGGGAGCTTCCGCTGATCGCGTTCGTCGCGCCGGGTATGACCAAGGCTGACCGCGCCCGGCTGGACGCCGTGGCGAAGTCGGCGGTGATCACGATCGCCGACTCGCCCGAGCGGCTGGTCGACCGCGCCGCGCAGTTCCTGCACCGCGCGGAAGCGACCCTGCCGATGCAGACCCGCGAGCTGCTCGGCCATCTGCGAACCGGCGACGCGCCGCTCCACGGCCGCAAGGTGCTCGTGATCGACGACGACATCCGCAACGTTTTCGCGCTCACCTCCACCCTCGAGCAACGCGGCATGAAGGTCGTTTTCGCCGAGAACGGCCGCGAGGGAATCGAGCGGCTCCACCAGCACCCCAACACCGACGTCGTGCTGCTCGACATCATGATGCCCGAGATGGACGGCTACCAGACCGCCAGGGCGATCCGCTCGATGCCGCGGTTCGAGCACCTGCCGATCATCTCGTTGACGGCCAAGGCGATGAAGGGCGATCGAGAGAAGGCGATCGCGGCCGGCGCATCGGACTACATCACCAAGCCCGTCGACGTCGATCAGCTTCTCTCGATGATGCGCGTGTGGCTCGACGCGTAGAAATTAAATTGGGTCCCGCCCACCCCGCCCAGCCACCCCCCACCACCACACCCGCCGACCCCGAAGCGATGCTGGACCTCACGGCGGTCCAGGCGCTGCCGATTCTGCTCGTCGACGACCAGCCCGAGAATCTGCGCACGCTCGAGGCGGTGCTCGAGCCTCTCGGGTATCCGCTACTCACCGCGAGCTCGGGTCACGGGGCGCTCCGGATGCTGCTCGAGCAGGACTTCGCGATGATCCTGCTCGACGTGCGCATGCCCGGGCTCGACGGGTTCGAGACCGCCCAGTTGGTCAAGGAGCGGACGCGCACCCGGGACATCCCGATCGTGTTCCTAACGGCCGCGCGGGACGAGGTGTCCGAGATCGCCCGCGGATACGGAGTTGGAGCGGTCGACTACGTGCTCAAGCCGTTCGACCCCGACCTGCTCAGGTCCAAGGTGGCGGTATTCGCCGAGCTCGAGGCGAGCCGCCGCGCGCTGAAGCGCTCCGAAGCGCTTTTGAGCGGCGCCTTCGAGGCCGCTCCGATCGGCAAGACCGTGCTCGACGCCGATGGCCGCATCATCCGCTCGAACCCCGCCTTCGCGCGGCTCGTGGGTCGAGAGCCGGCCGAGCTGAACGGGGTAGCCGTCGTCGAGTTGTGCGAGCTCGCGGACCGGTCCGCGCTGTTGGCGACGCTCGGGGAGGTAAGGCGCGCTCACGCCGGTTATGCCGGAGCCGAGCAGCCGAGCGTCGACCTCCGCCTGCTATCGAGCGCCGGGTCGGAGGTCTGGGTGGGAATGGTCGCGTCGGCGATCGAGGCGACCGAGCTCGCAGAACCACTGCTGCTGGCGCAATGGATCGATCTGACTGTCCGGCGCCGGGCCGAGCAGGACCGCGCCGAGCTGTTGCTGGAACAGGCCGCGCGCGTGCAGGCGGAGTCGGTGGCCGAGCGACTGTCGAAGCTCCAGGACCTCACGACCGCGCTCGAGCCGCTCGAGCTCGACGAGCTCCTGCCTCAGCTGGCGGGGCGGCTGGCCGAGCTGTTCGGGGTCGAGGCGGCAGAGGTCCAGATCTCCGGCGAGCACGACGAACCTCGCGTCGTGCGCGCTGCCGGCGGCCGGGTGCGCTCGGTCCCGCGTGACGCGGCCGGCGCCGACACGGACCGGTGGCGGCAGGTGCCGCTCGTGATCGAGCGAACAATCGTCGGCTACCTACGCCTCGCCGAGCCGTCGGGCCGGTCGTTCAGCCCCACCGAGCGATCGCTGCTCCAGGATGCGGCCGATCGGACGGCGCTGGCGATCCGCCGCGCCCAGCTGCACGAGGAGGAGCACCGGATCGCGGTCGAGCTCCAGCGCGGCCTGATCCCGAAGAGCCTTCCTGAGGTCAGCGGCATAGACCTGGCCGCGTCGTATGACGTCGCCGGGCTCACGGCCCAGGTGGGCGGGGACTGGTACGACGCGTTCGCGATGCCGGGTGGGCGCCTCGGGATCGTGGTCGGCGACGTCACCGGCCGAGGCATCCGGGCGGCGTCCGCGATGGGGCAGCTACGGACCCTGACGCGAGCGTTCGCGCTCGCCCAGGGGGGCCTGCGGACCCCGGGCGAGGCGCTCATGCTGCTGAACCGCCACCAGCTCGAGGGCGGCGACGAGCACCTGTTTACGATCGTCTACGCGATCCTCGACCCCGAACGAGGCACGATCGCGTGGGCCAACGGCGGTCACCCGCCACCGCTGCTCCGCGGCGCTGACGGGATCTGTCGGTACCTGGAGGGTGGTGACGGGCTGATGGGCGTCGAGGACAACCCCTACGACACCCACGAGGCACGGACGGGCGGGCACGACATGGTCGTCCTCTACACCGACGGCCTGATCGAGCGCCGAGGCGAATCGCTCGACGTCGGACTCGCGCGGCTTGCGGACGCGGCCTCGGCCGGGCCCGGGGACGCGCGGGCGATGTGCGATCACATCGTCGAAGAGCTGCTCGAGCCGCCGGAGCAACGCTACGACGACGTGACCGCGGTCGTCGCGCGGCTCCCGGGTTAGCGCCGCCCGCGGCGTGCGAACATAGGGGGATGACCGAGACGAACGTCGAGCTGGCTCGTCGCGGCTACGAGGCCATCATGAGCGGCGATCTCGACGCGATCCGCGACCTGCTCGATCCCGAGGTCAAATGGCATGGTGGCGACCCATCTGACGGCTGCCAGAACCGCAAGCAGGCGCTCGAGTGGATGCGCAACGCACGAACGCGCCGGGGGAGACCGCCCGCCGAGCTGATCGAGATGGTCGACGCCGGCGACAAGATCGTGGTGATCATGCGGCGAACGGGCGAGGACGGCGAGCCCGAGCGGGTCGCGAACCTGACGACGTTCCGCGACGGGAAGGTCGTCGAGATGGTCCACTACCCGAACCCCGACGACGCGCTCGCGGCGGCGGGGGTCTGAGGGAGACGAGGACGCGTGGCGCGGCCGCCGGCCGCGCAATCCCGCCTGCGCGCGCGTCAGCCCAGGTAGCCGTGCGTGCGCAGGAACTTTCGGAGCTTGGCGGCGAACCTGGCGCCACCGGGCTCCTCGGGACTGAGCGCGCTGTTCAGGTGCCCGGCCTTCAGCTGCTCGGCGAGGAAGGCGTTCACGAGCTTGACGTGACCGAGCAGCTCCTCGTCGGCGACCCACGCCGCCACCACGCCGACGCTGTCCGAGTAGTGCTGCTTGGCCATGCTCTTGAAAGCCTTCATCCATCGGGAGGCGTCGCGGGCGACCAGCTTCGGGTATTGACGCGTGACGTCGAAGAAGTGGCGATCGGAGAACGTCAGGATCTGGATCGGCAGCCCTGACGCCGCGAAATCGGTGAACTCGTAGGCGAACGAGTCGTCCGCGGTGAGGAACTCGTAGCGGCCGTTGTGGCGCAAGTCCACGATCTCCTCGCCTGGGTCGCCGAAGTCGTGCTGCGTCATCGCGTACGTCATCGTGCCCGGATCGAACGAGAAGATCTGCTCGATCCAGCAGCAGTGGGCGCCGCCGCTATACAGATCGAGCACCACGTCGGGCTGTCCGTCGTGCTCGAGGTCGAGCACGTGCACCGAAGACGTATTGCCCGATGGAGACCCAGGTGCGCAGTACGTCCCACACAACTTGGAGGCGACCGGCTCGTCGTAGTACACGGTGCTGCCCTGGGCGATCGTCAGCCCCAGCCCGGTGAAGTTCGGGTACGAGCCGCTGAACGTGAACGTCGCGGTGACGTCCCCGGATTGGGCGGTCTGCGTGGTCGCAAGCGCGGCCGGCGCCGCGAGCAGCGACAGCGCCGACGCCACGAAGGCGATCACGAGTACGCGCTTCACCGGGCAGATCCTATCCCGGGCCAAGGTCAGATCCGGAACACCGGGATCAGGCGCTGCTCGTGCTCGGCTTCGATTCGCGCGATCACCTCGATGTGCTCTTCGAGGCCGGAGCCCCGCAGCTTGGTCGCCAGCAGCCCATCGACCTGGTAGATGCCGGCGCTGTTTGACATCGCGATCTCGACGCGCACCGCCCGGTCGCGCCCCGGGGAGATCTTCACGTCCTCGATTGCGTATGCCGACAGCGAGTGGATGTTGTGGCGACCGGATTCGAACGGCACTCGCGACCGGCCCCGCGCCATGTCGAGCGCATCGGCCACGCGCACGATCCCGGCCTCGACCGTGAACGGCGCTCCGTTGCGGCGGTGGCCGATGATCGCGTGCATTGCGTCGGAGGCGATCACGGTTCGTTCCGGCTCCTCGTAGGCGCTCGCCAGCAACCCCTCGAGCTTGTCCGCGGTCAGGAACAGGCTGTAGCGCTCGTGGTCGTCGCGGTGGATCGACATGCCGACGCAGTGGAACAGGCATCCGGCGGCGATCACCACCTCGGCGTCGTGGTCGCTCATGCCGTAATCCGCGGTGACGCTCGGCGTAACCCCGCGCCGGAACAGGAGCCGAGCCAGGCGCAAGCCGATGTTCAGCACGATCTGGATGTGCACCCACGAGTGATCGGACATCCCCAGGCGCCGGGACGCGTTCACGGCGGACACGTGCCACAGAGCCTTCACGTGTGCGTCGGCGTTCACGGCCTCGAGGAACCGCTCGAGTCGCCGGTTGCCCCGCGTCGGCGCCCGCACGCGCACCTCCGCGATCGCCTCCCGCGGGGGGATGGGCGGGTCGAGGTTGTCGAGGCGTTGCATGTCGCGGCCCCAGGCGCGTGACTCAACCGGGACGGGGTCGTCGAGCTCATCCATCTGGCACCTCCAGCAGTAGACCTTCCCGTAATCCGCCGTTTGCGACCTCGAGCGGCGCCCCGAACAGCTCAGCCGCTGCCTGGAGGATCAGCAGGCCGGCCGGCAGGAGCCGGGCTCGGTCCTCATCGAGCGCGAACCGCCGCGCCAGCTCGGCCGCCCGCGCGCCGGCCAGCATCGCCAGCGTCCGCGCGAACGCGTCGGCGTCGAGCACGGGGCCGGCGATCCGCCGCAACGAGGTCGCGCTGCCACCCACGGCCACGACCCGAGCCGTGGCCGGCGGCCGGACGCCGTCGAGCACCTCCCGCACCCGCGCGCGAGCCCGGGAAACATCCTCGTCCGTTGGCGGGTCGGAATGAAGACACTCGTCCGCGATCACACCCGAGCCGATCTCGAACGACGCAAACCAGCTCACCTGATCGGGCACCGTCCCCACCACGAGCTCGCATGATCCTCCACCGGCGTCCACGACGCCGAGTGGGCCGAGAGGGTCGTAGCCAAGCGTTCGCGCGGCGCCCGCGAACGCGAGCCGGGCCTCCTCGGCGGCGGACAGGATCTCGACCTCGAGCCCGCACGAACGGCGGACCGCCGCCACGAGCGCGTCGCGATTCCCAGCCCGCCGGACGGCCGCGGTGGCGACGCCGCGTACCTCGGTGGCGCCGAGCTCGAGCGCCGCCTGGAGTTGGGCGGCGACGACCCTGGCGACCTCGGCGATCTTTTCCTCGCGGATCTCGTGACCCACGGTCAGGCCCCGCCTGACGTGGGTGAAGGCTCTTTCCTGATGGACCTCGACTAAGCGGGCCCCGTCGCAATCCGCGACGAGCAGCCGCGTCGTGTTCGAACCGATGTCGATGCAGGCACGGCGCACAATGGGAAAGGCGGGCGACTCCCGAGCGCAGACGGCGGCGATCGCTCGCGGGCGGACTCTACTGATGTCGCGCGACGGGCGCCGGCGGAGCCTCGCAGTGGGCGCCGCCGACGTTAGGGTTCCCGCCGACGCCCTCACGGTCAGAGCGGGGGCTCGCGGACGCCGAAGCCCCCTGGCTCGCCGACGGCGGCTTTGCGGCGGCGAGCGGAGCCAGGGCAAACCAGGCCGCCGCGGTGACCGCGAGCGATCCTGCCCCTGCGACGGCGAGGGCGGTGCGGGGGCTTCCCAGCGCGGTGATCGTGCCGCCGAGGAGGATCCCGACGCCGGGCACAGACTGGAACAGAGATTCGTTGAGGCTCATCATCAGCGCCATCCACCGCTCCGCGGTCTCTTCCTGGAGCGCGGTCCGCGCGGCGACGGCCTCGACGCCGTTGCCCACGCCGGCAAACGCCGCGCCGACGATCGCGACGGCCAGCGTCGGCGCCACCGCCATCACCACGAAGCCGATCCCCAGCGACGCGGCGCCGATCACGATCAGCGACCGCGAAGGGAGCGCACGCCAGCGGGCGTAAATCGCGGCGCCGGCAACCGCGCCCGCCCCCCACGCCGACAGCAGCCCGCCGTAACCCGCAGAGCCGGCGTGCAGCGAATGCTCCGCGAAAACGACCTCGACCGGAACGGAGATCGTGAAGAACAGCACGCCGAACACCTGGAGGATCAGGAGGCGGCTGATCACAACATGCTCGCGGGCGTACTGAAACGCGGCCCGCACGCGGCCTTTGGCGGAGGCGCGGGTCGGCGACGGCTCGGGCAGGTCCCTCGCGGTCGCGAGCGTCAGCCCGATCAGGCCGAACAGGCAGCCGTCGGCGATCAGCGCGGCGCTGGTGCCGCCGGCCGCGACGACCGCCCCGCCGATCGCCGGGCCGAGCATGAAGCACACCGAGAATGCGGCGTTCGCGACGGCGTTGCCTTCCCGCAGCAGCCCGACCGCGGAGGTCACGCTGACGGTGGCGGCGCGCGCCAGGGATCGCGCGGTGAGTGCCGCGACCCCGTCCACAAGCGCGAGCACCAGCACCAACGCCAGCGAGAAGTGCATCGCGACCCAGGCCAAGGCGAAGAACACGAGCGCCTCGAACCAGTAGAGCCCCGGAAGCACCGGGCGCGGGGGGCGATGCTCGAGCCGCGCCACCGCCAGCGGCGAGATCAACGCGGGCACGAACTGCGCGGCGAGGAAGAACGCGGCGGCCCCGAGGGCGCTGCCCGTCCGGCGGTAGACCAGCAGCGCGAGCGCCAGCGATCCGACCATGAAGGCCAGCTCGTTCAACGTGTAGGCAGCCAGCAGCCGCCGGTATGCACCGATCTTCAGGACCCGGTTCACCGGTTATACCTCCACGGCCGATCCTAGTACCGAGGCGATCCTCGTGCTCACTCCAATATCAGGAGCTGTCCCCCCGCTTCATTACCCACGCCACCGCCGTCGCCAATCGTGGTGTCGGGAAGGCCTCGGCGCCGGCGGCTGTCATCCTCTTCGGAGATGACGATCCGATCGCGGTCCTGGGATCGCGCAAACACATATTCCCACAGCGCTTTCCCGCCCGAACGGCTTGCCGCCGGCCGCGAGAGCACCGTGTCGGTCTGTCTGCCCGCGCGCGACGAGGCCCGCACGATCGGCCCGATCCTCGAACGCCTTGTCCCGTTGCGTGAGGCCGGCGTCGTCGACCAGATCGTGGTCGTCGATCGCTCGAGCGACGGCACCGCCGAGATCGCGCGGGGGCTCGGCGCCGAAGTCCACGCCCAGGACGAACTGATGCCCGAGCGCGGCCCGGTCCTCGGAAAGGGCGACGCGATGTGGCGCGCGCTGCCGGTGCTGACGGGCGATGTGATCTGCTTCCTCGACGCCGACTCCGAGCGGTTCGGCGCCCATTTCGCCTGCGGCGTCCTCGGCCCGGTTCTGTGTGAGCCGGCGATCTCGTTCGTCAAGGGGTTCTACCGGCGGCCGTTCAGAGTCGGTGACGTCACCGTTCCCGACGGCGGCGGCCGGGTCACCGAGCTCACGGCCCGCCCACTGCTGAACCTCTTCTATCCCGATCTGGCCGCGGTCCGCCAGCCGCTCGCCGGCGAGGTCGCCGCACGGCGCGACCTGCTCGAGCAGTTGCCGTTCGCGACCGGATACGGCGTCGACATCGGCCTGCTGATCGACGCCTACGCGCTCGCCGGGCTCGACGCGATCGCCCAGGTCGACCTCGACGTGCGTCAGAACGCCCACCAGGCGCTGCGCGACCTCGGCCCGATGGCGTACGCCGTACTGGGCGCCGTTGCGGTCCGGCTCGAGCGTGAGGGCCGTCTCCGCGGTCCGCTGCCGGCGACGTTCACCCCCGCCGGCGTCGACGCAGCGCACCCGGCGGCCGCCGAGCCGGTCGAGCGCCCGCCGCTGCGGAGTCTCCGCGCCGCCGCCTGAGCAGCGGCCCCGACTAGCCGGCGAACGCGCTCCGAGCCGCCTTGACGCCGGCCGCCGCCGAGGCGAGATACCCGTACGTGCCCTTCTCGCGCAGCTCCTCGGCGGCATCGCACAGCGCGGCCAGCGCGGCGAACGCGAACGCCCCGCCGACCGATATCCGGGCGACGCCGAGCGAGGCCAACTCGGCGACCGTCGGCGCCCCCCGCACGGCCAGCACGTTCACTGGTCGGTCGACCGACTCGACGACCCGGCGGATGTCGTCCGGGCTGGTGAGCCCGGGCGCGAACAGCACGTCGGCTCCCGCCTCCTGGTAGGCCTGGAGGCGTGCGATCGTGTCGGCCAGATCGTCACGCCTGCGAATGTGGTTCTCCGCCCGGGCGGTGAGCACGAGCTTGACCGGTCCCGCGTGTGCGACCTCGACGGCGGCGGCCACCCGCTCGCGGGCCAGGCCGAGGTCGTATATCCGGGCGTCCTCCCCGCCCGAGTAGTCCTCCACCGAGCACCCGGCGAGGCCCGCCTGCACCGCGAGTCGGGTCGTCTCCGCCACGCCGGCGGGGTCGTCAGCAAACCCGTTCTCCAGATCTGCCGAAAGCGGCAGGTCGGTGCCCCGGGCGAGCGCGGACGCATGGTCCAGGGCCTCGTCCCGGGTGACTGCACCGTCGAGTCGTCCCAATGTCGCCGCGTGTCCGCTGCTCGTGGTCGCGAGCGCCTCGAATCCGAGCGACGCGAGCACCGCGGCGGAGCCGAGATCCCACGCGTTCGGCATGAGCAGCGGATGCCCGGGCCGGTGGAGCTCCAAGAACCTGTTCGCCTTATCAGTCTGAGAAGTGGTCATGACGGCCAGCCTAACGTCGCAGCGGTCGCAGTAAAGTCGAGAGGGTCAGCTCGACGACGTCCACACGCGACCCCGAAGTGGAAGTAGACGGATCGTTCCGCCGCCAGGTCAGCCAGTTCCGGCGCTGGGTGTCCACCGACGCTGACAACGAGTTCCAGCCACAACCTGGCCGGTATCACCTGTACGTAGCCCGGGCCTGCCCGTGGGCACACCGCACGATCATCGCTCGTCGCCTGATGGGTCTGGAGGACGCAATCGGGATCTCGTTTGTCGACCCGATCCGCGACGACCGTGGCTGGGCGTTCGCCGGAGCTGAGTACGTGGATCACGTCAACGGCATGCACTACTTGAGCGAGGCGTACCTGGCAACCGATCCGGGCTACGCGGCGCGCGTCACCGTACCGGTCCTTTGGGACACGAAGACGGGCCAGATCGTCTCCAACGAATCGGCCGACATCCTGCGGATGCTGCACACCGCGTTCGCCGTGCTGGCCAAGCACCCGGTGGACCTGTGTCCGGAGTCGCTCCGCAATGAGATCGACGCGCTCAACGAGCGGATATACGACAACGTCAACAACGCGGTGTACAAGGCCGGGTTCTCCACCAATCAGGCGATCTACGAGCGCGAAGTCGCGGCGCTGTTCGCGACGCTCGACGAGCTCGACGAGCGTCTCGCCGACCGTCGGTTCCTGTTCGGCTCTGAACCGCTCGAAACCGACTGGCGACTGTTCACGACGCTCGTCCGCTTCGATGCCGTCTATCAAATCCACTTCAAGTGCTCGCTGCGCAAGCTGATCGAGTACGCGCACCTGTGGCCGTACGCCCGCGACCTGTACCAGTGGCCCGGAGTGGCGGAGACCGTCGACTTCGACGAGATCCGGCGTCATTACTACCTGACTCATCCCATGATCAACCCCAGCGGGCTGGTCGCGGTGCGTCCGGCGCAGAGCTTCGATCTGCCGCACGGACGCGCGTCACTTGGGTAGCGGCAGTCCGCCCGTTGTACGATGCCGGACCGTTGGGACCGGTTCCACCCAATGTGCGTTTCCACACATAGCGATACACTTCCGCGCGGACTAGCGGGTGTGCGACGCTAACCCGGGGGAGAAACTGGATTGGTGGAGGGACGCCGCACTGAAATGCTGCTCGAGCGCGAGCCCGAGCTTCACCGGATGAAGAAGGTTATCCGGGACGCGGGCGACGGCGCCGGCGGGGTTGTGATGATCGCGGGTCCGGCGGGGATCGGCAAGACGGCGCTCCTGCATGCCGCCGCCGGCATGGCCCAGGAGGCCGGAGTACGCGTGCTGCGGGCGCGCGCCAGTGACCTCGAGCAGGAGTTCGCCTTCGGGGTGGTCCGCCAGCTGTTCGAGGCGCTGCTGGCACGAGCCGGCGCGGAAAGGCGCAACGCCCTTCTGCAGGGCGCGGCCGCACTCGCGGGGTCGCTGTTCGAGTCCGGCCCGGGCCAGCCCGAGACGGTCCAGGACGCACCCTCCGCGCTGCCCCCCGGCGCGGCCGCCGATTCGACGGCGCCGGCCGATCGGAGGTTCACGATCGTCCATAGCCTGTACTGGCTGACCGCGAACATCTCGAGCACGGGACCGCTCGCGCTCGTGGTCGACGACTGCCACTGGGCGGACCCTCCGTCGCTCCGGTTCCTCGCTTACGTGAGCGCGCGCTGCGAAGAGCTGGGCGTGCTGGTGGTCGCAACCGTTCGCGAAGGGGAGCCATCCGCGGTCAAGGAGCTGCTGGTCGCCCTCCGCACCGATCCACGCGCGCTCCTGATCGAGCCGGCGTCGCTGAGCCCGGACGCGGTCGCGACGCTGGTGCGCTCCGCCCTCGGCCCCCACGCCGACGCCGACTTCTGCGCCGCGTGCGCTCGGGCCAGCGCCGGTAACCCGTTCCTGGTCCGCGAGCTGCTCGCTGAGCTCGAGACCGAGCGAGTCGAGCCGGTGGCAGCCAGCGCGGCGCGGGTCGGGAGCGTTCGCCCCGAATCGGTCTCGCGGGCGGTGGTGGCCCGCCTGAACCGCCTCGGCGCGGATTCCCGGAATCTGGCCCGCTCGGTGGCCGTGCTCGAGAACGCGTCGCTGCGCCAGGCGGCCACGCTGGCCGGGATCCCGGGCACGCGGGCGCTGCGCGCCGCCGATCGCCTGATCTCGGCACAGATCCTCGCGTCGTCGGCGACGTTGGCGTTCGTGCATCCGTTGCTGCAACACGCGGTGTACGAACGGATCCCGGCGGCGGCGCTCGCGGACGGGCATCGGCGCGCCGGTCTGATGCTTGCCGGCGAGGGCGCGCGGAGTACTCGGGTAGGAGCGCACCTGCTGCGGGGCGAGCCGGCCGGCGACCCCACGGTCGTGGTGCTGCTGCGGGAGGCCGCCCGGGCGGCGCTCGCGGACGGAGCACCAGCCACCGCGGTTCGGCTGCTGCGGCGTACGCTCGACGAGCCGCCCTCCAGCGAAGCACGCGGCGTGGTGCTCGGCGAGCTCGGCGAGGCCGAGGCGCTCGCGCGAGACCCGGCGGCAATCGGTCACCTGCGCGCGGCGCTCGAGCTCGTGACGGCACCGGCGATCCGGGTCAGGCTGGCACGGATCCTCAGCGAGGTGCTCGTGTGGGACGGACGCCCGGTTGAGGCGCACGCGGTGCTCGCCCAGATGATCGAGGAGCTCGGTCCGGCTGCCGCTCCGCCGCTGCGGGCCGTGCTCGAGACGCTCCGAGCCGTGAGCGCGTCGGTCGACCGGCGTCTGGTCGCGGAGATCGAGCCCCGCCTCCCGCTCCTGCGCGGGCTCGCGGTCACGGCCGGCCCGGCCGGCCGCGGCCTGCAGGTCTTCGACGCGTGCTGGCAGGCCGGACGGGGACCGTACCTCGGGGGTTGGCGCGAGCTGATGGATGCCGGGCTCGATCGCGGGCGGTTCGTAGCCGAGGAGGCGACCGGTCCGCAAATGGCCAGGTACGCCACCTGTGCGCTCGCATTCGCCGACGAAGTGGGACGCGCGCAGGAGCAGATCGCGAACGTACGCGCTGACACGGTTTCCCGTGGCTCGATCGACGCCCACCTCGGCAGCCTGACGTGGAGCGCGTTGCTCGCGCTGCGCCTGGGCGAGCTGGCCCAGGCCGAGGCGGACGCCCGGGCGGCGCTCGAGCTCGGCGATCGCCACCAGGTCGTGTGGGCGCGGATCTGGTCTGCGACGTTCCTCGCGCTGGCACTGCTCGAGCGCGGCGCGACAACCGAGGCCGACACGCTGCTCGCGCGGGCGCCGATCGAGGCGGCGATCGACACCACCGCCGCGGTCCACGCCCTGATGGCGCGTGGCCGCGTGCGACTGGCCCAGGGGCGCATGGCCGAGGCGATCGCTGATCTGAGTGGCGTCGGCGAGGCTGCACCAGTCGACAACCCGAACCTGCTCCCGTGGCGCTCCACGCTCGCGCTGGCTCTGGCGGCCAGCGATCCCGAGCAGGCGCGCGTGCTCGCAGACGCGGAGCTGGAGCGAGCGCGTTGGTTCTCGCAGCCTCGGGGGGTCGGGGTCGCGCTCCGCGCTTGCGGCGTGCTCGCGGGCGGCGAGGACGGCATCGCGATGCTGAGCGACGCGGTCGAGCAACTCCGGCGCTCGCCGGCGCGCCTCGAGCTCGCGCGGACGCTGTTCGACCTCGGGGCGGCCCGGCGCCGCGCCGGCAAGCGGAGCGCCGCGCGCGAGCCGTTGCGCGAGGCCCTCGACCTCGCGCAGCAGTGCGGCGCGGAGCCCCTGGCCGTGCGGATCGACGAGGAGCTCGCCGCCACCGGCGTCCGTTTGCGCCGCGGCCGTGCGTGGGGGCGTGAAGCGCTCACGCCGGCCGAGCGGCGCGTCGCCGAGCTGGCCGCGAGCGGGCTCACCAACCGCGAGATCGGCCGGGCGCTGTTCGTGTCGGTCAAGACCGTCGGGACCCACCTCGGCCACATCTACGAGAAGCTCGACCTCCAGGGACCGCAGGCGCGTGAGCAACTGGCCGCGTTGCTCAACGAAAACGGTGCCGCGCCCTCGAGCCCGACGCCGGAGCGCACAGGACCAGATCCGCCCGATCCCGGACCAGATCCGCCCCATCCTGCACCAGATCCTCCGCGTGCCGGGCCAGCTGCGCCCCAAGCCGGCCCGGCCGCGGGGGACCTACGTTCGGGTTCGCCTGGCCCCCTTCACATCCGTGCACTGGACGGGGCTCAGCGCGGCTAGCGACGCTGAGCCCCGTCGATCTTGTCCCCCGACACCACACGCCGTGTGTGGCGGATGAACGCGCCCCCCTTCGTGGGCAAGCGACTGGAGAAAGATGAACTGGCCGATGCTCGACTGCCATGCAAGACCCGGCTCGAAGGAGTCGGCGTGGCCGCGGATCTGCGACCCGGGCGGATGACCGATCACCACTGGAGAAACGGCCAACGGCGCCAGAGCTACCCGAACCGACCCAAACGTGTCTTGCATGCGGCGATCATCGCGCGCCTACCGGGCCCCTCGCATCGGGACCCCTCCTGATTTTTGCCAATCGGCCCCGGTTCAGTGCCCGTGCCGGCGCCGTCTGCGCCGGGCCATCAGCAGCACGACCGCGACGCCCGCCGCCGCGACGGGAGCCGGATTGCGCTTGACCCGCCCCCACACGACCGAACCCATCAGCGACAGGCCCTGCATCGGCTCGCTCGGCATCGGCGGGTTGTCCAGCGGCGGCGTCTGCGCCGCGGGGGGCGGTGGCGTCTGCCCCGCGGGGGCCGGTGGCGTCTGCCCCGCGGGGGCCGGTGGCGGGGGCGCCACGGGAGGCGGCTCCGGGGCCGGTGGCGTCGGTGGCGCGGGGGGCTCGGATGACGCCGTGACCGCAGGCTCGGGCCACGACGGCGACATGGTCTCTGTCGGGGCCTCGGACGGCCGATCCTGCGCCGGCACGTCCTCCGCAGCGGCCTCCGAGCGAGTCCACTCGGGTACCGGCGAGACGACCGTGTCCGCCCCCCGCTCGGGCGTGGCAGCAGGCGCCTCGGGGGCCGCCGCCTCACGGGCCGCCGCCTCAGCGGCCGCCGCCTCACGAGCCGCTCCCTCACGAGCCGCCGCCTCAGCGGCCGCCGCCTCACGAGCCGCTCCCTCACGAGCCGCCGCCTCAGCGGCCGCCGCCTCACGGACCGCCCCCTCACGAGCCGCCGCCTCAGCGGCCGCCGCCTCACGGACCGCCCCCTCACGGGCCGCCGTGTCAGCGGCCGCCGCCCCACGGGCCGCCGCCGCCGTTTCGGGGGCGCCCAGCCCCGGGGCCGCCGGCTCGGCAGGCGCAGCCGCGGGCTCAACGGCCGGGGCAGCCGCCGCCGGCGCATACGCCTCGGGCTGCCCGGCGAGCGAGCTCTGAAGCCGCTTGGCGAACTCCCTGAGCAGCCGCTCGGAAATGTCCTCGATCATCCCGCCGCGCCCGAACCGCGCGAGGCGCCCGGTGATGTGGTAGTCGGTTACGACCTCGACCCGGGTGCCCTGCCCGTCGGCCGGCGCCAGCCTCGAGAGGATCGTCGCCTTGGCGCCACCCTGCCCGCGCTTGTCGGTGCCCTGGGCGTTCATCGTCGCGGTGTGCGACGCCTCGTCGACGTGCTCCATCTCGAGCTTGCCCGTGTAGGAGGCGGTGGTCGGCCCGATCTTCACCGTGAAGGTCCCGTTGTAGCTCCCGTCCTCGTTGCGGCCGGTGACGGCGGCGCCCGGCAGGCAGGGGGCGACGTGCTCGACGTCGATCAGCGTCCGCCACACTCGCTCGATCGGCGCGGCTACCTCAAACGACTGCTCTAGCTTCATGACGTACCGCCTCCAGGTCTTCGGGTGTGTCGACGTCGCGCGCCGAGCACAAATGTCCACATTCGATCGTCTTGCCTCCTTGCAGGAGGGTGCGCGCGCCACGGTCGCCGTGCAGATTCCCGATCAGGCGCATCTGCACCGGGCCGAGCACGACCGGGTGGCCGGGTCGGCCGTCGAAGACGGCGCGTGTGGCGGGCGGCTCGTCCACGAACCGAGCGATCAGCTCGGGGGGCATGCGGGGTTGGTCGCCGAGGGTGACGATCACCTTCGTGACATGCGCCTCGACGGTCAGATGCTCGATGCCGGACCGCAACGACAGGGCCTGGCCGTCCTCCCAGCGCTCGCAGATCACCGGCTCTGCTCGCATGAAGTCGACCTTGGCCAGGATCAGCTCGGCGTTCGCCCCGAGCACGACGGCGATTCTCTCCAGCTCGGCGACCGCGCATTGCGCGGCGATTGCGTGATCCAGCAGCGGACGGCCCTCGAGCTTGGCCAGCTGCTTTGGCTTGTTTCCGAACCGGGTGCCGGCGCCGGCGGCGAGGATCAAGCCGCAGATCAAGCGGGCACCTCGTGGATCCGACCCTTGCTCTCCGCAAGCCGGCCCCCGTCACGCCCGTGGCGGGCCGCGACGATCTCGGCCAGGATCGACAGCGCCGTCTCCTCCCGGCTGATCCCGCCCAGGTCCAGGCCGACCGGCGCGGAGATTCGTTCGAGCTCGTCCTCGCCTAGTCCCAGGGCGAGCAGCCGCTCACGCCGCTTGGCCTGCGCACGGCGCGAGCCCATCGCACCGATGAACCGGGCGGGCGAGCTCAGCGCGAGCAGCAGCGCCGCGTCGTCGAGCTTGGGGTCGTGGGTCAGCACCACGATCGAGGTCGCCGGATCGACGCCGCCGAGCTGCGCGACCGCCGCCTCGGGCCACGCGGCGATGACCTCCTTCGCATCGGGGAACCGGTCCGGGGTCGCGAACCGCGTGCGCGGGTCGATCACGTAGGGGCGCCATCCGGACGCGCGAGCGAGCGTGCACAGCGAAGCCGCGATGTCGACCGCTCCGAACACGATCAGCCGCGGTGGCGGCGCCACGACGTCGATGAACAACCCGTCCCGGCGCTCCGACGTCTCGGCCCACAACTGCTCCGCCGCGACGCGCGCGGCCTCGTCGTCGAGCTCCGGGGCACCCAGCGAACCCTGTCGGGCGCCGTCGGGCTCGACCAGGAGCTTGGCCCCCGGAGAAGCTCCCTCCAAAACGGTCACCTCGGCCGCCCGGCCTCCGGCGCGCGCCACATCCTCGAACCGGCCGGGCTCGTATGCCTGGACCCAGACGTCGATCTCACCGCCGCACGGCAGCCCGACGTCCCACGCGTCGGAGTCGGCGATCCCGAAGTGCACTAGCTGCGGCGGGTCCCCTCGCAGGATCCCATCGGCGATCTCCGCGACCGCCCCCTCGACGCAGCCGCCCGAAACCGAGCCGGCGATCTCCCCGTGCTCGTTCACGGCCATCTTCGCCCCCGGCGGGCGCGGCGCCGACCGCTGAACGTCGATCACGGTGGCCAGCGCAATCCGGTCTCCCCTGGCCTTCCACGCCTCGATCTCAGACAGGACCTCTTTCATGGTTCAGATCTCCTCAAGGATGACAGCTAGCTGCTCGAGCGAGGCGAGCGAATTCCCCGCCAGCAGCTCGTCCGTGTGCGGGATCGCCGCGCGCATGCCGCGGGTCAGAGGGGCAAATTCGGGATGGGCGGCCAGCGGGTTCAGCCACACCAAGCGATGGGCGCTGCGGCGCAGACGCGCCATCTCGGCCTGGAGTCGCTCGGGGTCTCCGCGGTCCCAGCCATCGGACAGGATCACCACCACGGCACCGCGGCCGACCCGGCGACCGTGGTCGCGGTTCAGCATGGCCAGCGCGTCGCCAATCCTCGTCCCGCCCGAGAAGTCTGTGACCGCCTCCGCGGCACGTTCCAAAGCACGATCATGATCCCGGCCGCCGAGCTCGTGCGTGATCCGGGTGAGCCTCGTGCCGAACGCGAACGCCTCCACCCGGCGGCGCGCGGCCACCGAGGCGTGCAGATACTGGAGCAGCATCCGCGCATACGGGGTCATCGATCCAGACACGTCGCATACCAGCACCACCGGCCGGGGCCGACGCGAGGGCGCCCGCCAGTGCCGGTCGATCGGCTCCCCCGCGGTCCGGAGCGAGGCGCGCACGACGCGCCGAAGGTCAGGCGTGTGGCCGCGCCGCCGGGACGGCCGGGTCCGCCGCGACAGCCTTGTGGGTCCCCGGCGGGCGAGCTGCGCGATCAGCAGCCGGGCGAGCGCCATCTCGGCGTCCGTGTACGTGGCGAAGTCCTTGTGCCGCAGCAGCTCGACGTCGCTCCAAGCGGCCGGGACCGGGCTCAGCTCGCCCCCCTCCGACGGTGGCGGCGGAGGTCCGCCGCCGGCGAGCCCGGCATGGGGCAGCGCCTCCTTCTCGATTCCCCCGAGCTCGTCGAACGGGGACTGCCCAATCGGCCGGCCGGAGCCGTAAACCGCCATGAACGCGAGATCGAACTTCGCGAGGTCAGCCCGGTCGGAGCACAGCACCGCGCGCAGCGCAAGTCGTGCGTCCTCGCGCGAGGTGCAATCGACCGCTTCGAGGGCCTCGTGCGCGGTCAACAGCTCCCCAAGGCCGACGCGCGAGCCCTGAGCCCGGAGCGCCGCTGCCAGCTCCGCTAGGCCGCTCACGACGCCGTCGCCGAGAGAGGCCAGGTGCTCAGACACCGTCGAGGACTCCTCGCGAGATCACTCGTTCCATGTCCTCGTGCACCTTCAGCGCAACCCCCAGGGTCTCCTCGAGGTCGGCGTCCTCGCCGAGCTGGAGGAGCGCCCGCGCCCACACGATCGTCTCCCCCACCCCGGGCAGCTTGTACAGGTCTCCCTGCTCGCGTAGCCGCCCGACTGCGGTCACCACCCTGCTCGCGATCGCCTCGGGCACGCCCGGGATCCGCGTCCGGACGATCTCGCGCTCCAGCTCGGCGTTCGGGTAATCGATCCACTGGTACAGGCACCGTCGCTTGAGCGCGTCGTGCAGCTCCCGCGTGCGGTTCGAGGTCAGGAACACCGTCGGACGACGCGCCGCGGTGATCGTCCCCAGCTCGGGGATCGTGACCGCGAAGTCGGCCAGGAACTCGAGCAGGAACGCCTCGAACTCATCGTCGGCTCGGTCGATCTCGTCGATCAGCAGCACGACCGGCTGATCCTCGCCCGCCTCCAAAGCATCCAACAACGGACGCCTGAGCAGGAAACGGGGGGAGAACAGCTCGCCCTCGTCGACGCCCGCCTCGGCCGCCCGTAGCGCTAGCAGCTGACGCGCGTAGTCCCAGTCGTAAACGGCGTGATGTAGGTCGATCCCCTCGTGGCACTGGAGGCGGATCAGGCGCGCGCCGGTGGCGGCGGCAAGCGCGCGCGCAACCTCGGTCTTGCCCACGCCGGCCTCGCCCTCGAGCAGAAGCGGCTGCTCGAGCGCCACGCCGAGATGGACCGCCAGGGCCAGCGGCCGGCCGGCTAGATAACCCTGGGAGGCGAGCGCCGCGCTCGCCTCCTCTACGGACCCGACGTGTGGAAGTGTCACACAGCCATCATGGCAGCCCCGCTGCCTCCTGGAGCGCGCGGCGGCACAGGACACGCGCGAGATGGCGCTTGTAGTCCGCGCTCGCGTTCAGGTCGGCGGGCGGATCGGTCCCCTCCGCCGCCTGCTCGGCGGCCCGCGCGATGCTGTCCGCGTTCAGCGGCTGGCCGCGCAGGGCGTCCTCGACCGCACCGGCGCGCAACGGCACCGAGGCCATGTTCGTCAGGCCCACCCGGACGTCCTCGCATACGTCGCCGGTCTGCTTGACGAGCACGCTGACGGCCACCATCGCCCAGTCCTCGCTGCGCCGGTTGAACTTCTGGTAGCTGTAGCCCCAGCCGTCGTACGCCGGGATCCGAACCTCGGTCAGCACCTCGGCCGGCTCGATCGCGGTCTCCATGTAGTTGCGGAACAGGTCGTTCGCGCCGACGCTGCGCTGGACGGCGCCGGCGCCCTGCAACGTAACCGTCGCGTCGCAGATCATCATCACCGCCGGCAGGTCCGACGCAGGGTCGCCGTGGGCCAGCGACCCGCCGATCGTGCCGCGGTTGCGCACCTGCGGGTCCGCGATCGTCCCCGCCACCCGGGCCACCACGCCCAGGTCCGGGGTGTGCTCGAGCGCGGCGTGCGGGGTCAGCGCCCCGATCCGCCAGGTTCCGTCCTCGCGCTGGATCCCGTGTAGCCCGGGGACCTTCCGCAGGTCCACGAGCAGCGACGGTGCCGCCAACCGGAGCTTCATCAGCGGCAGCAGCGAATGTCCGCCGGCCAGGAGCTTGGCGTCCTCGCCACCGTCGGTGACCGCCGTGATCGCCTCCTCGAGCGTGTCCGGCGCGGTGTAGTCGAACTCGGCCGGAATCATGCCGGCACACCTCCCTTGGCTTCCTGAATGGCCTCCCACACGCGCATCGGCGTGAGCGGCATGTTGATGAACTCCACGCCGAGCGGGCGCAGCGCGTCGATCACGGCGTTGGTGACCGCCGGGCTCGCGGCGATCGTGCCGGCCTCGCCGACGCCCTTGACCTGGAGCGAGTTGACCGGGCTCGGCGTCTCGGTGCGGTCGGTCTCGAAGCTGGGCAGCTCCGCCGCCGTCGCCAATGCGTAGTCCACGAACGTGCCGGTCACCAGCTGGCCTGTCTCGTCGTAGTGGACGCGCTCGTACAGCGCCTGCCCGATTCCTTGCACGACACCACCGTGCACCTGGCCGTCGATAAGCATCGGGTTGATCGCCGGCCCGCAGTCGTCGACCGCCACGTAGCGGACGATCTTGACCTTTCCCGTCTCCGGGTCGACGTCGACCACGCACGCGTGCGCGCCGAACGGGAACACGAAGTTCTCCGGGTCGTAGAACGATTGCTCGGCGAGTCCCGGCTCCATGCCCTCGGGCATGTCCATCGTCACATAAGCGGCGCCCGCCGCCTCGGCGAGCGTCAGCCCCTTATCGGGCGAACCGCGGACCGTGAACTTGCCCTCGCGCAACTCGATGTCCTCGGGGGCCGCCTCGAGCTGATGGGCGACTATCGCCTTGGCCTTGGCCGCGACCTTATTGGCGGCCCGAGCGGCCGCCTCGCCGCCGACGGCGAGCGAGCGGGAGCCATACGTGTCGAGTCCGAACGGACCCGTCTCCGTGTCACCGTGGATGACCTCGACTTGCGACGGATCGATCCCGAGCCGGTCCGCGACGATCTGCGCGAACCCCGTCTCGTGACCCTGGCCGTGAGGCGACGTGCCGGTGTACAGCGTGGCCGACCCGGTGGCGTGGACGCGGACGGTGGCGGACTCCCAGGCGCCGCCCTGCAGCCCGAAGCCGCCGGGACCCACGATCCGCGACGGACCGAGGCCGCAGATCTCGGTGTAGGTCGAGAAGCCGATCCCCCGGTAGATGCCGCGCTCGCGCAGCTCCTCGGCCTCCCGGTGCACCTGCGCCGGGTCGATGTGCTCGAGCAGCTTGTCAAGCGCCAGGCCGTAGTTCCCGGAGTCATACACGACGCCGATCGGGGTCTCGTGGCCATTGGCGAACGGCGGGATGAAGTTCTTGCGCCGGAGCTCCAGCGGGTCCATCCCTAGCTCCTGGGCGAGCTGCTCCATCGTGACCTCGATCAGATGGGTCGCCTCCGGGCGGCCCGCTCCCCGGATCGCGTCGGTCGGGAACTTGTTCGTCATCACGCTGGTCACGTCGGTTACCACGGCCGGCGTGCTGTAGATGCCGCACATGACGAACCCGCTGAACGGCGGGATCGCCGGCGTGAGCAGCATCTGGTAGGCGCCGATGTCGGCGATGATCTTCGTGTGCCAGGCGGTGAGCGTGCCGTCGCGCTTGGCGCCGACCTTGACGTAGTCGATCTGGTCGCGCCCGTGGTGGGTGACCATCATCCCCTCGGAGCGCGTCTCGACCCACTTAACCGGGCGCCCGAGCTTGCGCGCGGCCCACGCGCAGCCGACCTCCTCGGCGTAGATCTGGAGCTTGGACCCGAAGCCGCCCCCGACCTCGGGCGCGATCACGCGGACCCGGTCCTCGCCGATGCCGAGCAGGATCGCAAGGAACAGGCGCAGGAAGTGCGGAACCTGGGTCGAGCTCCACACGGTCAGCCGGTCGCCTCGATACTCGGCCAGCACTCCGCGCGGCTCGATGGCCGCCCCGGCCATGCGATGGTTGACGATGCGGCGCTCGATGATGACGTCGGCCTCTGCAAACCCTGCCTCGAGGTCGCCGCCGCCGAGCGTCCAGTCGCACACCTTGTTGGTCCCGAACTTCTCGTGGACGAGCGGCGAGCCGTCCTCGAGCGCCTTCTCCGGATCAGTCACGACCGGCAGCGGGTCGTACTCGACCACGACATCCTCGGCCGCGTCGACCACCGCGTACCGGTCCTCGCCGATCACGAGCGCGACCGGGTCGCCGACATGCTTGACCGCGCCCTTGGCGAGCACCCAGTGATCGGGAGTGTTGACCGTGACGCCGGGCGGCACCCAATTCATCGGCAGGCCCGCCTCCATGTCGAGATCCTCGTTGGTGTAGACCGCGATGACGCCGTCGCGGCCCTTGGCCGCGGACGTGTCGATCGAGACGATCTTCGCGTGCGCCTCGGGCGAGCGCACCCACGCCGCCCAAAGCTGGCCGACCAGGCTGATGTCGTCGACATAGCTCGCGCGACCGGTGATCAGGCGCGGATCCTCCTTGCGCCGTAAGGCCTGCCCGACGTGGGTCTTGCCGTTGGCCGGAGCGCCTTCGGTCGTCGCGCTCATGACGACACCCCCGACTCCTGCGAGACGCTCGCCCCCTTCACCTTGGCGGCGTCAAGGACGGCCTTGACGATGTTGTGGTAGCCGGTGCAGCGGCAGAGATTGCCCTCCAGCCCGTGGCGCACCTCGTCCTCGGTCGGATTCGGGTTCTCCGCGAGCAGCCCCGCGGCGGCCATGATCATGCCGGGCGTGCAATAGCCGCACTGCAGGCCGTGGTCGTTCCAGAAGGCCTCCTGGAGCGGATGCAACCCGGTCTCGGTCGCCAGTCCCTCGATCGTCGTCAGCTCCGCGCCGTCGGCCTGCACGGCGAGCACCGTGCACGACTTGACGGGCCGCCCGTCCATGTGAATCGTGCAAGCTCCGCAGTTGGACGTATCGCAGCCGACGTGCGTGCCGGTCAGCCCCAAGTGGTCACGTATCGCATGGACCAGCAACAGGCGCGGCTCCACCTCCAAGTGGTGCTCGACGCCGTTGACGTTCAAGCGGACGGGAACGGTTCTACTCATGCCTCTCCCTTCCAGGTTTGCTGGGCAAACGCGACCATACCCCAACGGCTGTGCCGCTGTGAAGTCGCCCGCGCCCCCAGTCGCGCTCGTCGGCACGCGCCGGTGCGCAAACGGACAAGCGGCGCGCCTCAGCGGTGCGCCAGAACCTGGTAAACCGACGCCCAGCCGGTCTCGAAGCCCTGCCTTGCGGCGCGCAGATACAGCCGCCAGATCCGGGCGCGCTCGATGCCCGCAAGGCGTACGGCATCGTCCCAGCGTGCGTCGAACCGCTCGATCCAGTAGCTGACCGTCCTCGCGTAGTCGCTCTGGAGACCCTCCACGTGGGTCGTCGTGAACTCGACGCGCTCGAGCGCACGCAGTACCCGTGACAGAGGCAGCGGGACGCCGTCCGGGAACACGAACCGCTCCGAGAACGCGCCCTCGTCCGGCGTGTCGAAGTCCTTGAGCTTGGCGATCCCGTGGTTGAGCAGCCGCCCGCCCGGACCGAGCAGGCTCCACAGGCGCTTGGCGTAGACGTCGATCTGCTCCTTCCCCACGTGCTCGACCATCCCGATGCTGGCGATCGCGTCGAACGGACCATCGGACACCTCGCGGTAGTCGGCGATGCGGAACTGCACTCTGTCGGCGACGCCGGCTTCGCGAGCGCGCTCGCGCGCGCGCTGCGCCTGATGCTCGGACAGCGTGATCCCGACCGCATTCACCCCGTGGCGAGCGGCGGCGTGGATCACGAAGCTTCCCCACCCACAGCCGACGTCGAGCACGCGCTCGCCGTCGCGCAGCGCGAGCTTCTTGCAGACGAGTTCGAGCTTGGCCTCCTGAGCCTCCTCGAGCGTCTGCGCGCCGCCCGCGAAGTACGCGCAGCTGTACGTCATCGATGAGTCGAGGAACAGCGCGAAGAACTCGTTGCCGACGTCGTAGTGGTGGCGGACCGCGCGCCTGTCCCGGCCGATGGTGTGCCGCTTGCCGCGGAGCCGAAGCTCGGTCGCCGGCACGGGCGGCGGTATCACGAGCCCGCACGCGCGGACCACCGCGAGCGCGAGCGAGGCCTGCTGGCCGAGCGAGAGGTCCGGCGGCTCGAACTCGTCCACCATCCGAAGCGCGGCGTCCATGTCGTCGACCTCGAGCATCCCTGCGACGTAGGCCCGACCGAGCCCCAACTCGCCCGGGGCCCGGAGCGCATGGGCGAGCGCCCGTGGCGTGAGCAGCGTGAGCGTGGGCGCGCCGGGCTCGGTCGCCGGCACCTCGGTCCCGTCCCAGAACCGCACGGCGAACGGGCGCCGCGGGAGGCGCGTCGTCAGTGCATGCCGCAGCGGACCGGTCTGGGACAGCGCCACAGCTCTAGCCTACGCGGCCTGGGCAAACGCCTTGCTGTCCCTGCGCTCCGGGCTCACCCGCACGACATCCCAGGCCAGGCCGGCCATCTCCATCACCCGGATGATGGCCGCGGACGGATCGATCTGCCAGCGCCGCAGGCCGTGGCGGTACGAGCACGGGAACGCATGGTGGTTGTTGTGCCACGCCTCGCCCCACGTCGGAATCGCCAGCCACGCGAGGTTCCGGGACTCGTCGCGGGTGTCGTAGTCCTGCCGGCCGAAGAAGTGACACAACGAGTTGATGCTGAACGTCGCGTGGTGCATGAAGAAGATGCGGGCGGCGCCACCCCAGAGCAGCGCGGTCAACCCGCCGGCCACGGTGCCGGTCAGTGCGACGCCGAGCCCGAATGCCGCCGCGAGCCCCGCGACCACCCACAGCACGAACGTGTTGTTGACGAAGCGCAGCCACGGGTCCGACAGCAGATCCTTGGCGTAGCGGCGCTCGTCCGCCACCTCCATGTCGCTGAACACCCACCCGAGATGGGCGTGGACGAGTCCTTTGATCGCGCCGCGCCAGCCTGAGCCGTGTCCGACATGTGGGCTGTGCGGGTCGCCGTCGGCGTCGGAGAACTGGTGGTGCTTGCGGTGCGTCGCGACCCAGTCGATCACGGGCCCTTCGGCGGCGGCGGACCCGAGCGCGGCGAAAGCCGCCCGGGTGGCGCGGTGGCACTTGAAGCTCCCGTGGGTCAGCAGCCGGTGGAAGCCGACGGTTATCCCTGTGCCGACGGCCATGTAGAACAGGGCCAGGATCAGGATGTCCTGCCAGTTCAGGAGGTTCCCGGTCCAGCCGAACCACATGCCTACCCCCACCATGATTGGCGGCAGCGCGGTGACGACCGCACTGGCGAGGCGATCTACGAACGGCATCTCAACTGGCCGCACGTGCCCTACGGGCGCACTTACGGGCGTCGATCCCATCTCTCTCCTTGGGTTATGAGGTTGTAGGCGTCCTCGGCGGGTCCGTCGCGCGCCACCCGCACTTGCCAGCGACCTTACGTCGGGCGCTGCTCGACTCACGGGCCGAGCCACGTGTGGCGCGGCGCGATCCTACTGACTGAGCCGGGCGCCTGCACCGGCGCCCTTTTCGCGGTCCGGATTTACCCCGATCGCAAGAACGGCAATCCATGGATCCCATCGGCGGCGCCGGCTGCTCTATGCTCGGTCCCGCGAGACCACGGTGCGATCGTGGTGGGCACTCGTGGATGACCGCGTGGGGTCGAACGCGAGCGGGAGCCGTCGATTTCGCTGCACGTCCGAGAGAGCCGGCCGCGGCTGCGCCGCTCCCGCAAGGCGTCGCCTTCGCCCACGGTGGTTATGGCGGTGGAGGGGGTGAGGGCGGCGTCACGATCGGCGAGTTTGGACGGGTCGCGGTCACCACCGAGGCCCTGACCGTGACGCTGCTCACCGAGCTGCTGCGAAGGGTGAACCTCGCCAGCACGACCACCGTGCCGGCCGCCGTCAAGGCCGTGTTCGAGGGGGCGTACGCCGCCGAGCTCGACCACTTCCGGTTCACGCGCGCCCACTGGCGCCCGACCACCACGAAGTTCTGGATCCCCGACGGATTCTTCGGCGGATCCGGAAACACGGTCGACCTCACGTCGGTCGGCACGGCGCTCGTGGCCGGTGAGACCCTGTTCATCAACCTGTACCTGATCGGGGTGACGACGTTCGCGCAGGCCGGCCGGCAGACGTTCGCGCGCTACTCGGCGGAGCTCGCCGGGTGCGAGTCCGAGCACCGCGTGCTGGCCGAGACGCTGCTCAATGCCGACCCACCGAACAACGTCGGGTTCGAGGTCTACTCGATCCACGAGCCCGCCGGGATCGAGTCGGCGCTGGAGGGCGCCGGAATCGGGTTCGGAACGCAGGGATCAGCCCCGGGCGCCTTTTACCAGCTGGCACATCCGCCGATGGCGCCGCCGCTGCCGATCAACGCCAACACCCCGAGCTAGGAAAGTGGCGCAGGATGGCGACCGCCGTCCGGCGCCCGCCACTCAGTTGGCGTACCCGGCGAGGATGTCGCGGAGCTGGGCCGCGTTTCGTACCGCGTAGTCGCGGTAGCAGTTGTTCATCAGCAGGTGCGTCTCGCGTGCCTCGCGGGCGTGCCCGGCGATTGGCCGCGCCAGCTCCTCGAGCTCCTTCTTCTTGTACAGGTAGCGAAACCGTTCGGCCGCCGAGCCCGACGTGTCCTTCCAGGTGCCGTCCGAGCGGCCGTGGAAGCGCACGAGGAACAGTTCGGGATTGGTCACCGCCATGATGCGCGGCAATTCGGACACCGAGGGCGCATCGACGCACACGAAGATCAGGCCCTGCTCCGCGAGCATCTTCAGCGTGCGCTCGCGGTCACGGTCTTCGCGCAGCCACCGGGGCGAGCGGAACTCGACGCTGATCCGGTAGTCCGGCAGCCGCTCGCGCAGCGACTCGATTTCCGCACGGTTGTCCTTCCGGGGGCCGAACCAGGGCGGGTACTGGAACAGGACCGCACCCAGTTTCTCCGCCTCGTGAAGTGGCCGGAGCGCGGACTCGAACCGCCTCCACGCCTCGTCCATCGCCTCGGTACCCAGGTGCTTGGCGTAGATGTTTCGCTTCTCCGCCACGTCCGGCGGGAGGTCGTCGCGCAGGTCGCGCCACAGCGAGCCGGGCTTGGTGGGATGTCCGGTGAGGAGCGAGTACGCCTTGACGTCGAACCTAAACCCGTCGGGGGTGCGGGCCGCCCATAGCCCGACCTGCCTCTCGGCCGGCGGTGCGTAGTAGGTCGAGTCGATCTCGGTAAGCGGGAACTGGGCCGCGTAGTAGCGCAGCCGCTCCTCGGCCGACATCGTCTTTCGCGGGTACCAGTCGCCTTCCTCGACCAGCGTGCGGTCGGTCCACGAGCAGCTGCCGGTGAGCACGTCGTGGTCACCGGTCCACGCCGGCGGCCCGAGCTCCTCGGTTTGCGCCGCTTCGTCGTCGCTCACGCGCTCTCGAGGGTACGGAACGCCGCTCCGCCGTACAGTTCACGCACCGCGCCCGATACCGACCAAGGAGGCTTCATGGGTTTCGACCAGTACCACGAACCGCCCGAGGAGCTGCCGCCCGCGACTCGAACGTTCGCCCGGCTGTGCGCCTCGCTCACCGAGGAGGCCGAGGCCATCGGTTGGTACGAGCAACGGATCGCGGTCGAGACCGATCCCGAGGCTCTCGCGGTCATGCGCGACGCCCAGGGAGAGGAGTTCAAGCACTTCAGCATGGACCTCGAGTTCCTGCTGCGCCGCTCGCCGGCGTGGCGTGAGATCGCCGAGGGAGTGCTGTTCCAGCCCGGCGACATCGTCAAGCACGGCGAGGAGGCCGAGGCCGAGACGCTCGAGAACGACGGCGCCGACGGCGAGGCGGGCTACCCCGCCGGCTCGCTCGGAATCGGCAGCCTGAAGGGAGCGCTGCGATGAACCATCTGCTGCGCTCGCTGGCGCCGATCAGCGACTCCGCCTGGAACGAGCTCGACGACGAGGCGCGCCAGCGGCTCGCGCCGGCGCTCGCCGCCCGCAAGCTCGTCGACTTCTCCGGGCCCCATGGGTGGGAGTACTCGGCCACGAACATCGGGCGCGCCGTCGCGCTCAAATCGGCTCCGTGCGACGGGGTGACCGGCGCCCAGCGGCGGGTGCTCCCGCTGGTCGAGGTGCGGGCGAAGTTCGAGCTCGCGATGTCAGAGCTGCAGGACATCGACCGCGGCGCCGACGACGCCGACCTCGAGGCGCTCGACAATGCCGCACACCAGATCGCCGTAGCCGAGAACAAGGCCGTCTTCCATGGTTGGAAGGGAGCGATGGAGGGAATCGCCGAGGCCTCTCCGCACAAGGGGATACCGCTTGGCAACAAGCCCGATGCGTATCGGCGGCCGGTGGCGGCGGCGGTCGAGCGACTGCTGCACAGCGGGATCAGCGGCCCCTACGGGCTGGCCCTCGGCGGAGAGGAGTACCAGCGCGTGGTCGAGGGCGCCGAGCACGGCGGCTACCCGCTGCTCGAGCACCTGCGCAAGATCCTCGACGGCCCGATCATCTGGGCCCCAGGCGTCGGTGGCGCGGTCGTGGTCAGCCTGCGGGGCGGCGACTTCGTGTTCGAGTCCGGCCAGGACCTGTCGATCGGATATGAAGGGCACGACGGCGAGACCGTGAGGCTGTACCTGGAGGAGAGCTTCAGCTTCCACGTGGCGACGCCGGAGGCCGCGGTCCCGCTCGCCTGATCCGGTCCCGCTCGCCTGATCGCTGGCCGCTCGCCTGATCCGGTCCCGCTCGCCTGATCGCTGGCCGCCCGCGAGGCGTGCTGGATTTTCCGCGTATATGGGGGAATATCCAGCACGCATGGCGCTAGCCGGTCGTGCCGGGAACGAGCGTCCCCAGCAACGTCTCGACCCCCTCCGCCACCGTCAGCACGAACTCGTGCCCCACCTGACCCGGCGGGTCGGTGGCGTCCTGCGGCGGCGGGGGTGCCGGTAGCGGGGCGGCGACGAAATGCTGGGCCACGACCGGCGCGTACGTCGCATCGGCCGGATTCTGGTCGTTGCACGCCGACCCCGGCCGCACCGCGTTCATCTCGGCGACGCTCGGGGTCTCGCCCTCGGCGAAGTTGTGCAGGACGCACCAGGACATGCGGGGAGTGCCGTAGTCGTTTGACCCGAGCAGCGGACCACTCAGATTCACCAGGCCCGAGTCCCACCCCGCGTTCTGGCCGTCGAAGTCGTAGTAATAGACCCGCGCGATCTGCGCTGATTCGCTCGGGAGCCGCAGGTATCCCTCCGCCGCCAGCGCCTGCGCGGTCGGGTTGCCGCTCATGCATGCCGTCCAGCTCCCGTCTTCCTCCGGATTGCCGTCGCCGCAGACGCTCGACAGCTGGTCCTTCCCCCAATACGTGAGCCACACCCCGACCTCGCTCAGCCAGATCTGCGGATCGGTCGGATAGATCGCGTCGATGGCGGCAATCGCGCCCTGCGCGCTCGGGAGGCCGGAGGTTGTGGGAGGAAGCGGATCACCGTCGTTGAGCGCCGCATAGTCGACGTCCAGGTAGGGGTGCAGCGAGATTGCGTCGGGCGGTTTCGGATCGATCGCCGACAGCGTGCGAAAGTACCCACTCAGGTAGTAACAGGCCGAGGAGATACAGCTCGAAGTGTTGAAGTTGAACCCGCCGGCGACCAGCGTGTAACTCGGATTCACCCTCATCGCGTCTAGGTACCAGTACGCGGCGGCCTGGGCACTGCCGCCGTGGCCGTTTCCGCCGGAGGGAGTTGCCTTCGGACTCCCGAGCACGCACTGATCCTGACTTGCCACCCAGGCGCCGTTTCGAGCCGTGCAATTGGGACCGCCGCCCGGGGTCGAGTCCGGGATGTACGCCGAGTCGGGCTCGTTGAATATCTCCCATTGGGTGACCCCGGGCGCGGCCTGCTCGAGCCCGCTCAGTCCACACTCGTACTCGTTGTCGGTCGGCCAGATGTCATCCGAGGTGGTGTTCAGCGCGGACGTCAGCGCCACCAGCACGTGACCGACGCCGACGGCGCGGGCCGCCGCCGAGATCTCATCGCCGTACAGGGTGGCAAGGGTCCCGGGACCGGCCGGCGACCTCTGGCAGGTGCCGCCCGAGAAGCTTCCCTTGCCGTCGTTCACCGCGTCCCACGGTATGTAGATGCGCGCGTAACAGACGCGGGGCGAGGTCGGCTGTGCGCACGACGCTCCGCCGAGTAGCGCCGTGAAATACGGATTGCTCTGCAAGGTGAACGCTGGCGTGGCTCCGGGCTCGACATTCCCGTCCATGGTGATTCCCCACCCAACCGCGGACGCGCGCGCTGCCCCCACCAGGGTGCACGCCGTCACGGTCAGCAAAACGATCCATGCTCGCGCTCTCAATCGCACCCGACCGTAGCGAAGGGCCCCACCGGAAGCGTCGATCCCCGAGTCGCTCGGACTACCGCGCAGCGTCGCGACCGAGGACGTCCGCGAGCGCGCGCAGCGCCGGCGTCGCGGCGAGCGTCCGCCTGGCGTCGGCTCTTGAAAGCGCGTCGAGCGCCTGCGCGAGCGCGTTCCCCCACGCGAGCTCCTGGTCGCTCCGGTGAGCGAGCGCGGCCGTGGTCGGGTGGAGCCGGACCACACGACCGTCGCCGGGGTCGCGACGCCGTTCGAGCAATCCCCGGGCCTCGAGCGCGCGCAGCGCCGTCGACACGTTCGCCGGCGCCAGCCGCAACTCGGCCGCGGTCTCGTTGACGCTCAGACCCGGCCGCCGGACCAGCAATCGCATGATCTCGAGCTCCGACGCCGGGAGCACGTGTCCCGGCTCCGGCTCGCGTCCGATCGTCCGTGGGAGCAGCCATGCCAGGTCGTGCAGGACGACCGCGAGATCCGTGGGCGTTTGCTCTTCCATCGAGACGCGCCTGATGATAGGGTACGCCATTATCTATAAATTTATAGCTACCTCGGAAGCCGTGAAGACCATGAGCGCGGTGCAAGAGCAGGTCATCCCCGGCTTCAAGGGACGCGTGGTCGGGCCCGGCGCGACGGACTACGACGCCTCGCGCGCGGTCTGGAACGCGATGCACGACCGCCGGCCGGCGCTGATCGCGCGATGCGAATCGGCGGACGACGTCGCCGCCGCGATCGCGTACGGCCGCGCGCACGGGCTGTCGATCGCCGTCCGCGGCGGCGGCCACTCGCTGCCCGGGTTCTCGACCGTCGACGCCGGGCTCGTGATCGACCTCCGGGCGCTCAACCACGTGATCGTCGACCCGGCCGCGCGGCGCGTCCGCGTGGGGGGCGGCGCGCTGCTCGGAGACGTCGACCGGGGCGCGCAGGCGCACGGTCTCGTCGTCCCCGCCGGCGTCGTCTCGCACACCGGCGTCGGTGGCCTCACCCTCGGCGGCGGCGTCGGGCGTTTGATGCGCCGCTTCGGGCTCACGATCGACTCGCTCCTGTCAGCCATCGTCGTCCTCGCCGACGGCCGGATCGTCCGCGCCGGCGCCAACGAGAACGAGGACCTGTTCTGGGGTCTGAGGGGTGGCGGCGGCAACTTCGGTGTCGTGACCGAATTCGAGTTCCGGGCTCACGAGCTCACCGCGCTGCCGATCCTCGCGACGTTCCATCCGCTCGACCGCGCGGCCGAGGTGCTCCGGATGGGCGAGCGCCTGATGAGCGCCCCCGACGCTCGCGACGAGCTGCTGTGGACGAGCTTCATGCGCCGCGGCCCCGCCGATGCGCCGTGGATGACCGAGGCGCTCGAGGGCACGCCCGGGGTCATGTCGCTGATCGAGTGGTCCGGCGACGTCGAGGAAGGCCACGAGTTGCTGCGCGAGATCGAGCGCAAGCTCGATCCGCCGGCGGGCGAACTGGCCACCGTCCCCTACCTCGAGATCCAGTCGATCACCGACGAACTGCTCGCGCCCGGGACGCTGCACGCCTACCTGAAGGCGGGATTCACGACCGAATTGACCGACGACCTGATCGCGCAACTGATCGACCGGGGCTCGCGAGTCGGCTCGCGTCTCTCGGTGATCGAGATCCTCGCGCTCGGCGGCGCGATCCGCGACGTCGCAAGCGACGCCACCGCATTCCCCCACCGGGAGGCGCGGTGGCTGATCAACATCGCCGGCCAGTGGCACGAACCGGGCGCCACCGAGGACGAGATCGCCTGGGTGCGGGACACGTTCGCGGCGCTCGAGCCGCACCTCAGCGGCGGCGCATATTCGAACTTCATGGTTGACGACGACCCTCGAGCCGCCACCGTCGCCTATGGATCGACACTCGAGCGACTGCAACAGATCAAGGCGATATACGACCCGGACAACGTGTTCCGCCTGAACCAGAACGTCGAGCCCGCGCGATGAGCCACCAATCCGTACTCGACGAACAGCGCGAGCTGTGGAGCTCGAGCCCCCGCGACTGGGCCGAGATCGCCGAGCCCGAGAACCGGAAGCTGTTCGAAGAGCTGCTCGACCTCACGGGGGTCGGCCCGGGAACGCGGTTGCTCGACATCGCCTGCGGGTCGGGCTACGCCGCCGCGCTCGCCGCCGCCCGCGGCGCGGAGGTCACGGGCGTCGACATCGCGCCGGCGCTGGTCGAGATCGCGCGCGAGCGAACCCCGGACGGCACGTTCCTCGAGGGCGAGATGGACGCGCTACCGCTCCCCGACGCGCGGTTCGACGTCGCCACCGGCGTCAACGGCTTTCAGTTCGCGCTCGACCCGGCACAGGCGTTCGCCGAGGCGGCGCGCGTGCTCGCGCCGGGCGGGCGGCTGGCCGCGGCGACGTTCGCCGAACCCGAGCGCAACGAGGGCACCGCGCTGCACCTCGCGATGAAGGCGGTCGTCGAGGAGCCGGCCGACGACGGCTACGCCCCCTACGCGCTGTCCTCGCCGGGCGGGCTCGAGCGCATGCTCGACCGCGCCGGGCTGCGCCTGGACACCTCCGCTGAGGTCGCACTCGCCTGGAGCTACCCGGACACCGACACGACCGTGCGGGCGTTGCTCGCGTCCGCCGGCGGCGCGCGGGCGATCCGCGTCGCCGGCGAGGAGCGCGTCCGCGAGGCGCTCGTCGCCGCGATCGAGCCGTTCCGGGACCGCTCCGGCGCGGTCTGCATCCGGAACGTGTTCCGCTACGTCGTCGGCGTCAAGGCCTGACCACGCAAAGCGCCGGCGCGTGCGTACGGCTCGAGACCGTCGATCGCGCGCGCGATCGCCCAGTTGTGATTCCAGCGGAACATCGGCCGCAGCACCGGCGTGAGCACTCGCAGAAGCTTCCGATCAGCGTGCACCTGCCAATCGAAGCGCACGTGCGTGCCGCCCGCCGTCGGCGTCAGCGTCCAGGTCCCGCGACCTCGGAGGTCTCCGTCGACGTCCGCGGTGACCCGGTGCGGCGGGTCTAGTTCGGCAATCACCGACCGCGTGTGCAGGTGGTACGGGAGCCGGCCCTTGAAATGCTGGAGGGACTCCGCCCCGACCCCGACAGGCCCGGTGGACTCGACGTCCAGGTAGACCGGCCGCCACCATCGGGGGTACGTGCGGGTGTCGGCCAGAGCCTCGAACACCGCCTCGGGCGGCGCCGCCACGTCCCATTCGTCGACGAACAGGTACGGCGCCGTCGGGTGCGCGATACCCATCACGAGCCCGGCGAGCGCCTGCTGCGCCCGCAGCGACGGCTTCGCCGCGTGGCCGGTGTCGGCGTATTCGAGCACGAGCTCGGCGCCGGCAACCGGGCGCGGAAAGCCCATGCGCGTGATCTTGCCCTCGCGGCAGAGCTCGGCAAGCCGCTCGAGGAACTCCTGCGTACGGCCCGCGGGGCGGACCTCGATCCGGACGACGCCAAACCCGTCACCGAACGGAACCTGTGTGTGCGGCGTGCCGGCGGGCACTTCGATCGACTGCCCGGCGGTCAGCACGTGCTCGCGGCCGCCCATCGCGACCTTCATCGCCCCGGACACCACCTCGAGCCGCTCGATCTGGGCGCCGTGCACGTGGCGCTGCGAGAGAAAGCCGCGCGGCCGTCCGGTCACCTCCATCTCGAGCACTTCGCCGCCCGTCTCCGCGCCCGTGCGCAGGAACCTCACCGAGAGCCCCAGCTGCTTCATCTCCAGAACGTCAGTCGCCACCGTCGTCGCCACCTTTCGAGGATCGTCGCGCCCCACTCCCCGCATCTGATGGTCTATTCGTAACCACCCGGACCCTGGATCACAACTCGCCCGATGTCACAGACGTGCTCGAATCCGACAACTAGCGGCATATGAGCACAGCAGCAGGCGCCAAGGTCATGATGCTCGGGGACTCCGCCCGGGCGAACGCCGCGGCGCCCGGTCGCCCCTCGGGCTCGGCACTCGCCGAGTTCGAGCAGATCTATCGCGGCAACGTCGACGTCGTGACGGCGTACTTCGCGCGGCGCTGCGCCGAGCCGCAGATCGTGGCTGACCTTACCTCGGAGACGTTCGTGCGCGCTGCCGCCGCCTTCGGCACTTTCGATCCGCGCAGGGGCTCGGCCCGAGCGTGGCTGTTCGGGATCGCCGCCCACGTGTTCGCCGGGCATTGCGCCCACACGGCCAACGGACGGGTTGCCGTCGCTCGGCTGGCCCAGCGCCGGCCGCTCGACGTCGACGAGACCGAGGAGCTGGCCGCCAAGATCGACGCCGAGCGCGCCGGCCGTGATTTGATCGGGCGCTGCGCGCGACTCCCCGAGCTCGAGCGTGCTGCTGTCGAGTTGGTCGACCTCGCCGGGTTGACGCCGAAGGAGGCCGCGACGGCACTCGGCGTCTCCCGGGTTGTGCTGCGCAAGCGGCTGTCCCGGGCGCGGGCCCGGCTGAGAAAGGAGCACCAGGGCGATGAGTAAGTTCGAGGACCGCCTGTGGCGTGACCTCGTGCGCAAGCACGGGGCTGATTTGGCCCAGATGACGAGGCCGGCGGCCAAGCGCGCGCGGCGGGCGCGGCCGCGCCTGCTGGCCAGCACTTCGGTCGCCCTCGCCGTTGCCGGAACCGCGCTCGCGCTCGTGCTCAGTGCCGCGAGCAGCCCGCCGGCGTTCGCGGTCAGCCGCAACGCCGACGGGACGTACACCGTCACGCTCCAGAAGATCGCCGCTATCCACGGGGCGAACGCGAAGTTGGCCGGCCTCGGCATCCGGGCGAGGCTGGTCGAGGTAACCCAGGGTTGCACCGTCAAAGCGCTTCCGCCCGCAGCGGTTCACACGATGGCGCTGGCACAGAGTGTGGCCGGGAAAGCGGCGCCGCAGGTGGCGATCGCCCGGCTCGATCCGCGCAAGATTCCCCCAGGGAAATGGCAGGTGATTCCCACGTACAAAGTCGCGGGGACGGTCCACGTCGAGAAGGCTCACCTGATTCAGGGCGAGGCGCCTGCGTGCATCAGCACGGTTGTGGCACCCCCGTGCCAGGTTCGACCCATGACCGTGTTGCGCAATGGTCACCTGACGCAACTCACCCCCGCCGAGGCTAAGAAGCGCGCCGCCCAGGCGCTCGCGACCTACCGCGCCGCGGTCAGCCGTCGGCACACCACGAGCGCCGACTCCGGCAACTCCGGCAACTCCGGCAACTCGGGCAACTCCGGCAACTCGGGCAACTCCGGCAACTCCGGCAGCTCCGGGGGCAGCGGCAACAGCGGCACCGCCAAATCGACCGGGACCCAGGTACCGGCGCCCGCGGCGACGTGGGTCGTCGGCTGCTACGTGGATGTCGCTCCAGGGCACCCGCCTAACACCGGTAACAGCAGCAACTCCGGCAACTCGGGCGCCAGCGGCAACAGCTGACTCCGGGCCTCCCCGCAGCCACGGGCCCGCCTCGCGCGGCCCTTGGCTGCTCGTCGGGGCGGCCGTCGCGTGGAACCTGCTGAGCCTGAGGGCGGAGACGCTCGGGGTCTCCTACCTCGACGACAGCTCCGCCCACGAGCAGATGGTCCGGTTCGCGACGGAGCAGTTCCGCAGCGGACACCTCCCGCTCGACAGCTGGTTCCCGTTCCTGGGGCTGGGCTCGCCGCAGTTCCTGCACTACCAGAGCCTGCCGGCGATGCTCACCGGCCTCGCCGGGCTCCTCATCGGTCCCGACGCGGCGTTCCGCTGGACGCTGTACCTGCTCCTGTCGGTCTGGCCGATCGCGATCTACCTGTCGGCGCGGCTCCTCGGCGCCGGCCGACCGGCGGCCGGCGCGGCGGCCGCGATGTCCCCGTTCCTGGTGAGCAAGACCGGGATCGGCTACGAGCAGAACGCATACGTGTGGATCGGGTACGGCGTGTGGACACAACTGTGGGCGTCGCTGACGCTGCCGCTGGCGTGGGGGTTCAGCTGGCGAGCGATCCGCGACGGCCGCCACCGGTTCGCCGCCGTCGCGCTGGTGTCGCTGACGATCGCGCTGCACTTCGAGACCGGCTACCTGGCGCTCCTCCCGCTGCTCTTTTGGCCGTTCGTCTCAGGCCGGTCGATCGCGACGAGCGCGCGGCGAGCCACGATCGTCGCCGGCGGAGCCCTGCTCGCGGCCGCGTGGGTGATCGTGCCGCTGATCGACCAGCGCCCATGGGCCGCCACCAACGAGGCGCTGCGCGCCACCGCGCTCTCAGGCGGCTACGGCGCGGTGCGGGTGCTCGGCTGGCTGGGTTCGGGGCAGCTGCTCGATCACGGGCGGATTCCAGTCGTGACGGCGTTCGCGGCGATCGGCCTCGCGGTGGCGCTCGCCCGCTGGCGGGCGGATCCCGGCTCGCGCGCGCTCGTCCTGGCGCTCGCCGGCTGCCTGTTGCTGTCGTTCGGGCGGACCACGTTCGGATCGCTCGTCGCCGTGGTCCCCGGCAGCGGCGACATCTTCTTTCGCCGGTTCATGATGGGCGTTCAGCTCGCCGCGCTGCTGCTGGCGGGCCGCGGCGCCGAGTGGTGCGGCGGCTGGGTGTGGAACGAGCTCGGGCGGCTGGCGTTGCGCCGGCGTGTCGCCCCGCGCGAGGCGCTTCGCCGGCGCCTCGCCTGGCGGTGGGCGAACCCGCGCATGGGCCGGGTCAGGACGGCGGTCGCCGTCGGCGGGATGATCCTCGTGCTCGCGCCGGCGTGGCTGGAGCAGCGATCGTTCGACCGCCGTAACGCCAACCACATCGCGTCGCAGCGCCGCGCGGACGCGACCCAGGGCGCCGAGGTCGACGAGCTGGTCGGGCTGATCGAGGCGAACGGCGGCGGGCGCGTCTACGCCGGCATGCCGTCCAACTGGGGAATGAACTTCACCGTGGGTGCCGTCCCGGTCTTCAAGTATCTCGGGAGCCGGGACGTCGACGAGGTCGGCTACACGCTTCGCACCGCAGCGCTGATGAACGGCCCCGAGGACCACTTCGACGAGCTCGACCCGTCCGACTACGAGCTGTTCGGGATCCGCTACCTGATCCTCCCGTCCGGGTCGCCGCCGCCGGTTTCCGCGGACGAGGTGGCAGTCGCCGGTCCGTATGCGCTGTGGACCACGCCGACCACCGGGTACGTCCACGTCGGAACGATCTCAGGAACGCTCACGGCCGACCGGAGCGACCTCGGCGCCCGGAGCGTCCCGCTGCTGCGGTCCGGGCTCGCGGATCACGGGGATTATTTGGAGATTGATTTCGGTGGGACGCAGGCGACGCTGCCGCCATTGCCCCAACCGTCGCGCGGGCCAAGCGCCGGCAACGTCATCTCGGAGAACGACGACATCGCTCAGGGGATCGTGACCGCCACCGTCACGCTGCGCCGGCCGGGCGTCGTGGTGCTGAGCGCGTCGTTCGACGACGGCTGGACCGCCACCGTCGACGGTCGCCCGACGCACACGACGATGGTCGCCCCGGCGTTGGTCGCGACCGACGTCCCGGCGGGGACGCACACGATCGGCTTCCGCTACCGCGGGTATTCCGGCTACCCGGAGCTGTTCGCGCTGTGCGCGCTGACGCTCGCGGCGCTTGACGGCGCCGACGCCGTGCGCCGGCGCCGGGTCAGATCATCCTTCTAGGAGCCGCCGATCGTGTTGTCGATGCGCCAGGTCTTGCCGCCGTTCTTGGAGACGTACTGCAAGGGCGAGGCAGTACCGCTCGTCTCTCCGTCGACGAACCCCACCAGGTGACCCTGCGGGTTCTTGACGACCGCCACCGGGAGCCCGAAGAACAGGGCGCGGTACCAGTGCTTGCCGCCGTCGCTGGTGGCGTCGATCACCTGACCCGTCCCCCACGCGAAGATCGTCTTCTGGCTGGCGGCGCCGATGTCGATCACCGCGAGCGGTGCCTGAGCGGCGTTGAGGTGGAGCGCCGGCCCGTCGGTCTTCCAGGTCTGTCCGCCATTGGTCGTCGCGACCGGGTACTGCGCCTGACCCGCCTGAGCGAGCGCGAAGCCGTGCTTGGCGTCGGTCAACACGCGATTTCCGAAGATCTTGCTCGCGTTCACCGTAGAGCCCGGTGCCAGCGTGCCAGAGGGCCGGCTGATGAGCGTCCCGGTGACGGTCTGCTGTGGTCCGGCGGCAGCGGCGACGGACGCGCCGGAGCCGAGCGCCGCAGCGCTCACGACAAGTATTGATACGACGGTGCGCATGAAACCTCCGGTTCGACGAAGCCCCTCGAGACGCGCAGACTAGTGCAGCACGAGGCGGAGCACGATGATCAGCAGGCCGAGCAGCCCGCCGAACAAGGCTTGGAACGCTAACTCGCGGCCCGTTCGCTTGGCCCGCACGCCGGCCATCACCTCGATCAGCACGACCACGACCGCCGACGTCCACACGGCGGCCGTCACCGCGGTCGAAAGCGAGGCATTCGCCGCCCACAGGATCAGCACCGCGACCAGCGGGATCGCCGCGCCGAACAGGATCGGCACCTGGTGAACCATGATGCGCCCGAGGATTCCGAGCCGAAGCGGTTCGCGCTCCTTCAGGCGCTCGGAAGCGAACTCGGCGTACGAGTGGGCAAACCAGTAGATCACCAGCGTGATCACCACCGCGATGACCGTTTCCAGGTACGTCTCGCTTGCGGCCGACTCGGCGGCCAGCAGCGCTCCGACGGTCATCGTCCCGTAGATCGCCGCGCTCAGGTCCGAAAGCATCTCTACGCGATCCGGGGACGCCGGTCGGTCCAGGGCCGCTCCGCCTCCAGCTCAGCGGCCAGCGACAGGATCGTGCTCTCGTCGCCCGGGCGCCCGACCAGCTGCACGGCAACCGGTAGGCCGTCGGCGGTGTGGCCGGCGGGAACCGACGCGGCGGGCTGGCCGGTGATGTTCCAGAGGATCGTGAACGGAACCCATCCGGTCTCCCACAAGTAGGTCGCGATCGCCCCGCGCCCTTCCATGACGCCCGTGGGCACCGCCGGCGCCGCGGTGACCGGCGCCAGCAATGCGTCGTGATCGTCGAAGACCGAGGCGATGCGCGCGGCCATGGCGCTCTCCGCCATGCGGAGGCGCTCGATCATCCGGTCGGACACCCACGCGCCGGGCCGGGCGAACGCTCGCGTACGGCGCTCGAGCCGCTGCGGCCGATCGACCTCGTCGACGAAGTCGTGGACCGCCCGAAACATCAGCCCGAGGATCACAGGCACGTCTCTCGCGCGCATGTCGACCTCGGCGTCGACGACCGTGTGCCCGCGTGCTCGGAGGAGATCGGCTGTCGACTCGAGCGCGCGCGTGACGTCATCCGATAGCCGGCCCCGCGTGCCCACCGGAAACCCCTTGACCAGCGCGATCCGAAGGCGTGGCGCGCGCGCCCGCGCGGATTCGCTGAACGTGCGCTCCTGGCCGGCGAGCACGTCGAGCATCGTTCCCGTGTCCTCCACCGAGCGAGTAAGTGCTCCGAACACGACCCACTGTGCGCCGTCGCTGTCGTGGGGGGCGCGCGGCACCCGGTCGCGCTGCGGCTTGAGCCCGAACAACCCGCAGCACGCCGCCGGAATTCGAATCGAGCCGGCGCCGTCCGCGGCGAGCGCCGCGGGCACCATCCCTGCCGCGACGGCGGCGGCCGACCCCCCGCTCGAGCCGCCCGGCGTGCGCTCGGGATCCCAAGGGTTGCGCGTCACTCCCCAGGTGACCGACTCGGTGAACGGCCACAGTCCGAGCTCTGGCATCTTGGTCTTGCCGACCACGATCCCGCCCGCGGCACGAACCCGGCGCACGACCTCGGCATCGGCCGTCGCCCGGGTCGCGATCGCGCCGGTCCCACGGCTCGTGATCTCGCCGCCGATGTCGATCTCGTCCTTGACCGCGACCGGTATACCGAGTAGCGGCCGGCTCTCCCCCGCACGCACTCGAGCATCCGCCTGCGCCGCTTCCAGCAGCGCCCGTTCGGCGTAGACGGCGCCGAACGCGTTCAGCTCCCGATCGAGGCGCTCGATCCGACCGAGCGCGAGCTCGACCAGCTCCCGGGACGACACGTCGCCTCGTCGCACCAACTCGACCTGGCCGCCTACACCCGCGAACGCCACCTCTTCGTCGAGCACGCGGCCATCCTAAGGCGCCGCCGTCAGGCGCCGCCGACCATTCTCCTAAGGCCCCGGCCGCCGGCTATGACGTCGATCCGTCGGCCTTCGGTCCCATGGCGGGGATCGCCGCCTCGAGCCACCGGCTCAGCGCGCGGCGACCGACGAGCGTGATCTCGCCGCCCGATCCGAGCCAGTCTCGAACCCGCAGCTCCCGCACGATCCCGAGCGCGTCACTCGGTCCCGGTCCGTCGCCCTTGGACGTCAGCGCGTCGGTGCCGGGCTCGACCATCCACCGTCCGGACTCGAGCGCGGCGAGCGCGATGCCCTGCTCGTCGGTCGGGAGGTCGAGCGGGTGCGGTCCGGCGCTCCGCAGCGGGTCGTCGCTCCGCAGCGGGTTCTGGCTCGGCGTCGGGCTCTCGCCGGCCGGTGGGCGCCACGGGCCGGGCATCCGGACCGGAAAGTCTTCGTCGAATCGCTCCGCGTGCGATCGCAGCCAGCTGCCGGCGCTCTCCATCCATTCCCGCGCCGAGCCGGCGTCGACGCCGAACATCTGGGCGAAATCGTCTACGTCGATGTTGTCGACGGCTCGCTCGACGGAGCGCCCCAGCTCTCGCGCGATTGCGCGTAGCTGCTCCTCGAAGCTGTCGCCTGTGGGTTCGTCTTCGGACATGAGCACATGATGACAGGCGCGACATCGGTTCAATGGACGCACCTTGAGCTGCGACTGGCTATTCGTCGACGGATCCAGCATGATCTTCCGCGCCTACTACGGCGTGCCCGCGGGCGACCCGGGGCCTGATGGCTTCCACGTCAACGCGATCCGGGGTTTCCTCGAGCGGCTCGGTCGCCTGGTGGCGCAGCGCCGCCCGCGCCACCTTGCCGTCGCCGATGACGAGGCGTGGCGGCCGGACTGGCGGGTCGAGCTGCTCCCGACATACAAATCCCACCGCGTGGCCGAGCCGGTCCCCGGCGGGCTCGAGCCGCAGCTCCCCGTGATCACGGACCTGCTTGAGGCGATCGGCATCGACATCGTCGGAGTGGCCGAGCACGAGGCGGAGGACGTGATCGCCACCTGGTGCCGGCTTGCGCCGGGAACGATCGAGATCGCCAGCGGCGACCGGGATCTGTTCGCGCTGGTGGAGAGCCCGCGGGTCTGCGTCCTGTATCCGGAGAGGGCGGGCCTGGCCGTGATCGACGAGGACGAGGTGACCCGTCGTTACGACATTCCCGGCCGGCGCTACATGGACTTCGCCATCCTCCGCGGCGATCCCTCGGACGGCCTTCCCGGACTGAAAGGGGTGGGCGCGGTCACCGCGGCTGGGATGATCCGAAGGCACGGCGACATCGCCGGCGTGCTCCGTGACCGCGACCTTCGCGACGCCGACCGCGAGTACCTGGAGAACGCGATGCGGGTGGTGCCGCCGGTCGACGACCTGCCGATCCCGCTTCCCGCCGGCCGGCGCGACTCCTATCCCGCCGACGAAGCCGCGATGCAGGCGCTTGCCGACCGGTACGGGGTACGAGAAGCGTGCACGCGGCTCCTCGCCGCCGCGCGCCGCCTCGCCTCAGCCGCCTGACGCCGGCACCACCGTCAGTACCAGCCGTGACGGCCGGGCCGCGTCGTGGTGCAACACGTTGCGGGCGATGACGCCTTCGGTCGCGGTCGTGTCGTCGCCGCCGGTGCCCAGGTTCACCGCGAATTTGGGATGTGCCGAGCTCGCGATCTCGACCCTGATCCGGTGACCGGGCAGCACCCGCTGCGCGGTGTCCCACATCTGGACCTCGACCTCGTACACGGTGCCGGGCTCTATGGGCACGGCGCGAACGTGGCCACCGCGGAAGCGCAACCTCACCAGACCGTCGCACAGGCGCTGCGCGAAGCCGTTCGGGTGGACGTCGAGCAGCTTCGCGGCGATGTCGGTGTCGGCCGCCGAGGTCGAGACGTGGGCGACGAGCCGCACCGGCCCGATCACGTCGAGCGCCTCGGCGAACGGTTCGCTCGTGAACACAAGCATGTCGCCGCGGTTCTCGACCCCGGCGAAATCGTCGGGGCCGCCGATCTGGGCCGAGGACGCGCCGGTGATGAACGGGACCGGCCGGTCGGGATCGTGGAGCCACTCGTCGCCCGCGGAATCGGAGCTCGGTGGAGCCTCGACGAGCCGGCCGTCGCCGAACCGGGACGTGGCGTGCCCGTCGCTGTCGAGGTACCAGGTCCGCTCGACGCCGTCCGGAGGTGGCCACCCGGTCAGGTCGAGCCATCGGTTGGCGCCCATCAGGAACGCCCGCACCGGCGCGACCGGCTCGGCGGGCGCCTTGCCGCGGACCGTCTCGTCCAGGAAGCCCGTCATGATCGCGTACAGGTCGACGACCGCCTCGTGGCCGAAGTCGACCTCGCCGAGCTTGCGGTCAGAGTTCACCTGGTGACCCCAGGGACCCATCAGCAGGCGCTGGCCCGACCGGCCGGCGGCGGTCATCGCGGCGAAGTTCGCCGGCGTCGCGATCTCCTCGTCGTCGTACCAGCCGGAGATGTGCAGCACCGGCAGGTCGACCTCCCCGATGCGGTGCTGGTAGCGCAGCGGCTCCCACCAGTCGTCGAGCGTCCGATGGCGGCACTCCTCGCGCCACAGCTCGGAGCGAAAACCGGCCGCCTCGTCGAGGTCGACGAGCGGCCGGTGGCCGTAGACCGCCATCCAGTCGACCGCCTCGGTGTACTGCATGGCGCGGCCGTCGGTCATGCGGAACCAGTGCACGTGCATCGGGCTCGGCACGCCCGTCGGATTTTCGACGAACGGGTCGGCCGGCGTCACGAGCACGATCATCGCTCTCAACGCCGGCGGCTTATGCAGCGCGGTGAGCCACTGGATCCGGCCCGGGTAGCTGCCGCCGTAGGTGGCGACGGCGCCGTCGCACCAATCCTGCGCCGCCGCCCAGGTGATCACGTCGACCCCGTCGAGGCCGTCGTTGCGGTACGGGTCGAACCGCCCGTCCGAGTCGCCGCGGCCACGCACGTCGACCCAGACCGCCGCGTATCCCGCCTTCGCGAACGCGTCCGCCCGTTCGGTGGCGCGGTCGCCACCGCGCCCGTACGGTGTGCGCATCACGACCGCGGGCGCCGGCCGTTCCGCCGGCAGTACGAGGTCGGCGGCGAGCATGATCCCGTCTTGCAGCGGGATCCGGACGTTGAAGCGGCGGGTGAGCGATGAATCGTGAGCGATCGGCACCAGCGGGCAACGCTATCGCTCCCCGGCCGCCTACCGCCCCCTCCCCGGACGGCTACCGCCCCCTCCCCGGACGGCTACCGCCCCGTCCCCGGACGGCTGCTTCCGCCTCCCCGGAGGGCAGCCCTCCCGTCCCGGGTGCCCTAGAAAGCGTGGTTCAGCGCCGCCACGATGCTGATGTCGTCCGCTTCTCCGAGATAGGCCGCGTGGTTGCAGGCGCCGTTGATCGCCGACTCGACGCTGCCGGCCCCGAGGCCGCCGCTCACGTTGGAGCCGTGCTCGGTGATGTAGAGATGGGCGTAGGCGGTCTGCTGCGACTGGCTGGCTGAGGTCCAGGCCGAGCACGTGGACGAGTCGCTCAGCGCTCCGGCCTTCGCGCTCGGGAGCGCGGCCGCGGCCATCACGCCGATCAGGACGAGCACGACGGCATTGCGCCGGCCGTGGCCGCTTTATGCCGACGAACGATCGTCCGGAGGGTGGGCCATTCCGGACCGGCGCTCATAGTCGACCTGGAGGCTACTCGAATCCGTCGTTTGAGCCGACCGGGACCGGGTAAGGCGGTCATCGACCGTACCGGGGGTGGGAGATGTTCTCGCGGAACTCGAGTCCGGCTCGTTGGCCGGCGCGTTGGATGTTGTTTGTTGGTGCCCTGTTGGCGCTCGCTGTCGGGGTCTCGGCATGGATGGCGGAAAGCTCGGCGGCGTCGAGCCGCTCGGCGGCGCCGGCTGCGGCGCACCTGTGGCTGACGACCGCAGACGGGACATACAAGCTCACCGACATGGGCGAGATCCCGTTCGGCACCGGCCAACCGACGGTTCCGACGGTGGTCGTGGATCCCTCGCGCACCTTCCAGACGATGGACGGCTTCGGTGGGGCGATCACCGACTCCTCGGCGGTCGTGCTCTACTGGATGTCGCCCGCGGCACGCGCGGCGGCGATGCGGATGCTGTTCGACCCGCGGACCGGGGACGGGCTCAGCTATCTGCGCCAGCCGATCGGTGGCTCTGACTTCGTCGCCACCGCGCCGTACACGTACGACGACATGCCGGCCGGCGCCACCGACTATCCCCAGCGCTACTTCAGCATCGCGCACGACGAGGCGGAGATCCTGCCGCTCCTGCGCGAGGCCAAGCGCCTGAACCCTCGGCTCCAGATCGTCGCCTCACCGTGGAGTCCTCCCGCGTGGATGAAGACTGGCGACTCGCTGATCGGCGGGCGGCTGATCGACACGCCGCGGATCTACCACTCGTACGCGCTGTACCTGACGAAGTTCATCGAGGCGTACCGCAGCCAGGGGGTCACCGTGAACACGATCACTGTCCAGAACGAGCCGCAGAACCGAACTCCCGGCAACTACCCGGGGACCGACATGTCCGCAGCCCAGGAGGAGAAGGTGATCGAGGCGCTCGGTCCGATGCTCCGAGCGGCCGGTTTGAGGACGCAGATCCTGGCCTATGACCACAACTGGTCCGAGCATCCGAACGACATCGCGAGCACACCTCCCGACGAGACGATGGACACGAATTACTACCCGCAGGAGGTCCTGTCGTCGCCGGCCGCACGCTGGGTGTCGGGCACGGCCTACCACTGCTACTACGGCGATCCGAGCGCGATGACCACGCTCCACGACGAGTTCCCGGCAAAGGACATCTACTTCACCGAATGCTCGGGCTCCCAGTCGAGCGACCCCGCGAACACGTTCTCGGACACGCTCAAGTGGCATGCCCGAAACCTGATCATCGGTTCGCCGCGGAACTGGGCGAAGACCGTCATCAACTGGAACGTCGCGCTCGATCCCTCCGGCGGCCCTCACGTCGGCGGCTGCGGCAACTGCACGGGGATCCTCACGATCGGACCCGGCGACAAGGTCACGCCCGACGCGGAGTACTACACCCTCGGCCATCTCAGCCGCTTCGTCCAGCCCGGCGCCGTTCGGATCGCCAGCACGTCGTTCGGTACCACCGGCTGGAACGGAGAGGTCATGGACGTGGCCTTCCGTGACCCGGACGGGACGACCGTGCTCGTCGCGCACAACGAGAACGACAATCCACAGGCGTTCGGCGTTCTCGAAGGCGACCGCAGCTTCACGTACACCCTTCCCGGTGACTCGCTGGCGACGTTCACGTGGCCCGGGAATCCGGGCGGCGGCCAGGGTCTGCGGGAGCTCGATCCCTCCGGCTGGAAGGCGACGGCCAGCCCATCCGGGCCGACGGACCCGTGTTGCCAGGGCGACGTGGCGGCCAACGCCGTCGACGACGACGCGAGCACCCGTTACTCGACCGGAACCGGACAGGCGCCAGGTCAGTACCTCCAGGTCGACTTCGGCCGTCCCGAGCCGGTGCGCGAGATCGTCTTCGACACCGGCGTCAATCTCGGCGACTATCCCCGCGGTTACGCCGTGAGCGTGAGCTCCGACGGCGCCTCGTGGAGCACGGCGATCGCCAATGGGACCGGCACCGGGCAGCTGACGGTCGTGCCGCTGTCCGGCGCGGCCGTCCGGTACGTGCGCATGACCCTGACGGAGTCGAGCGGCAGTTGGTGGAGCGTCGCCGACGTTCGCCACTACGTGGCCGCAGCGCGGTAGCGCCGGCGGCCGTCCGACCGAGGCTGCGATCGATGCGCCGATGCGCCCTATCCGCAGCCCGTGATCCCGCCGTCGAGCGGGATCACGACGCCGGTCAGGTACGACCCCGCTCGGGAGGCCAGGAACAGGGTGATTCCGGCGGCGTCGTCGGGTCGCCCGATCCGTCCGAGCGGGACCATCCGCTCGACCGCGGCGCGCTTCTCGGGCGTGTCGAGCATGAACGCCATCATCTTGCTGTCGAACGGCCCCGGGGCGATCGCGTTGACCGTGATGTGGTCGCCGGCCAGCCTTCTGGCGAGGTGGCGGGTGAGCATGTGCACCGCGGCCTTGCTGGCGCTGTAGCTGTAGTTCTCGGCGAGCGGCACGCGGAGACCGTCGATCGACCCGATGTTGATGACCCTCGCCGGGTCATCGGCGCCGGCGGCCGCCATGAGCGCCGGCAGCAGTCCGGTCGTCAGGTGGAAGACGCCCTCGAGGTTGGTGTGGAGGACTCTGTCCCAGCCGGAGGCGGGGAAATCCTCCAGCGGCGCCCCCCACGTGGCGCCCGAGTTGTTGACGAGGATGTGGAGCGTGGGCAGCCGCGCCCTGACCTCCTCGGCGAGCGCGTGTGCGCCGTCCGGGGTCGAGAGGTCGGCCGCAATCGCCTCGCACTCTCCGAACGCGCGCAGCTCGGCCGCCGCCGTCTCGAGGTCGCCCGCCTTGCGCGATGCGATCACCACGCGGACGCCCGCCTGGACGAGGCCCCTAGCGATCATCAGCCCGATGCCTCGCCCACCGCCGGTGACGAGCGCCGTCTTGCCGGAGACGTCGAACAGCTCGCCGATCGACCGCACCTGGTCTGACACCCGCCGCATCCTATGCGCCACCCCGTCGGCCGCGGCCGGCCGGCGCTAAAGGACGGGGCCGCGACGGTCGATCATCGGGGTGTTCGGGGGAGCCGGGATGGTCGTCCCCATTGCGAACTAGCCGTAGCCGTGCGACGACTGAAGCCCCATCAACACGTAGAGATCCACATCGACAGCGACGACCAGGCAGTCGTCGCGTGCCGAGTTGCGGCCGTTCAGGGGAGCGTCGCCACCCTGACGCGGATCAGCGAGCTCCCGGACGACTTGGCCGACAGCTTCACCCCCGGGGTGCTCGGGTACCTGCTGTTCGAGCATCACGGCGCGATGACCGCCCTCAAGGGCATCGCCACGGCCAGTCCAACCGAGCAGACCGAGCTCGCGTTCGTCGTGATCGACGGCGTCCAGCTCCCTGAGCGGCGCGCCGCCGAGCGCGTCGACCTCAGCGCGCTGGCTCGAGTCTGGGCGGCCGGAGCCGAAGAGGGCAACGGCGGCATCGAGACCGCCGCCGTGAACGTGAGCGCCGGCGGGGTGCTGATCGAGCGTCCGGCGGGACTCGGCGGCCCCAGCTTCCGGCTCGAGCTCGTCCTCGAGGACGATCCGCAGCCGATCCGCTGCAACGCGATGATCGTGCGCGAGACCCTGACCCACGTCGCGCTGAAGTTCAGAGACATCGCGGACGCCGACCGCATCCGGCTCGCGGGCATGATCCGCCGGCGAGCGCTCACAGTCAGCTAGTTACCCGACCGATCCTCACCCCTCCCGGGCCCCGGAGCCTCTTCGTCGCCGACGGTTTAAGGCGGGCACCTGAGGGTAGGGTGCGGTGGTTCGGGGAGCGTTCCGCGGTACCGCCGGCATGCATTACACGACAACGGAGCGACTCCCGCCCGACCGTGGCGTACTACACCCATGCCCCACATGCCTGCTACGCCAAGGTTCGGCTGGATCGCGCGAATTGGCGTGTTTTGCAGGTTGTCTCGGTGCGGTCGATCCCGAGAACTCGCCGCACCCCCTCCAGGTGCGCGATGTTCGGCCCTCGACCCGCGCCGGCCGTCAGCGCTTCTTCTTCTTCTTCTTCGGCGGCGGATACACGTACCGGGCGATCGTCGCCGAGGTCCACCCCATCACCCATCCGGGGAACATGATGCGCAGCTTGTCGAGGGTCTCCCTCTTGGCGAGCCTCGGGGCGATCGCCCAGATCAGCGCCCACACGGCGGCGCACCCGATCGCGTACCCGGTGTAGGTGTCCCGAAGGCGCGGCGGTCGATCGTTCATCGGTCACATCCTTCCTGCCACTGCGAGCGCCGCTTCTGGCTCGTCGGGGTGGCTGCCGGCCGGCGGCGTGCCGCCGTGGGAAGAGCTTCGTTTGCCGCGCGCGCGGGACAGCCGCCCGGCTCGGCGCGCGACGTCGGTCAGCAGGTATTCGATCTGGCCGTTGACGCTGCGCAGGTCGTCGTCGGCCCAGCGCTTGACCGCGGCGAACAGGCGTGGGTCGAGTGGGAGTAGGAACCGTTTGCTGTCTGGCATCTCGTCGGCCACATGATATCATATCGCTATTATGGTGGCGGCCGGGCTCGAGATACTGGATCTCCATCACCGCTTCGGCGACCTGGCCGCGCTCGACGGCGTCACGTTCGCTGTCGGGGCCGGCGAGATCGTCGGGTTGGTCGGGCGCAACGGCGCCGGCAAGACCACGACGATGCGATCTGTGATGGGGATCGTGCGCCCGGATCGTGGCGCGGTGAAGTGGTCCGGCCACGCGGTCGGCCAGGGCGACCGGCTCCGGTTCGGATACATGCCCGAGGAGCGCGGCCTGTATCCGCAGATGCGCCTGCTCGACCAGGTCGCGTACTTCGCCCAGCTGCACGGTTTCGACCAGGCCGCGGCCGCCGGCGCGGCGCGCACCTGGCTCGACCGGCTGGGGCTCCGGGAGCGGACGGCCGACAAGCTGGTGGCGCTCTCGCACGGTAACCAGCAGCGCGTGCAGCTCGCGGTCGCGCTCGTGCACGGCCCTGAGCTGCTGGTGCTCGATGAGCCGTTCGCAGGGCTCGATCCGGAAGCGGTCGACTCTCTGTCACAGGTCCTGTTCGAGCAGGCCGCCGCCGGCACCGCGGTCCTGTTCTCCAGTCATCAGCTCGAGCTCGTCGAGCGGATCTGCCGGCGGGTGGTGATCGTCGAGTCGGGCCGGGTGCTCGCCGACGGAACGCTCGCCGAGCTCCGCGAGCGGCTGCCGGCGGAGCTGCGCGTCAAGGTCGACGCCCCGCCGGACTGGGCACGCCCGCTCGAGGGCGTCCGGATCGCGTCGGTCGACGAAGATGGCGTGCTATTGGTCGTCGACCCGGGCACCGACCCGCAGAAGATCCTGCGAGCGGCGCAGGCCGCGGGGCCGGTGGAGCATTTCGGCTTCGAGACCGCGGGACTGGTCGACCTCTTCCGCGAGATGGTGTCCCGATGAACCGGACGGGCATCACCCGACTCGTCGCTCGGCGCGAGATCACCGAACGGCTGCAGGGGCGCTTGATCCGGATCATGACCTTGGTCACGGCCTTGGTCGTCGTCGGCGCGATCACGATCCCCGGTCTGATCAAAGGGTCCTCGGAGCCGACCCGCGTCGGCCTGGTCGGCAGCGAGGCGCAGGCGCTGGCGCCGACCCTCGAGCGAACCGCTATGGCCGCCAAGGCGAAGGTCACGCTCTCGGATGTCTCCGACGAAACGGCCGCCCGCGAGCAGATCACGAGCGGACACCTCGACGCCGCGCTGAGCATCGGTCCGTCCATGGCGCGGGTCGACGTCGAGAAGAGCCTCGATTCGACGATCCGGGCCGTGCTCCAGGCGAGCGTCGACTCCGCGCACCTGCGCCAGTCGCTCGCGCGGTCGGGGATCCCGGTCGGCAAGGTGCTGCCTGCTCTCACCCCGGTACCGCTCGCGGCTGTGGCCCTGAAACCGCCGCCCCCGGACCAGACCGCGCGCTCGGTCGCCGCGCTCGCCGCCGCCCTCCTCATGTACGTGAGCCTCGGTCTGTACGGCGCCGCGGTCGCCAACGGCGTTGCGCAGGAGAAGACCTCGCGCACCGCCGAGGTGCTGCTGGCGGCGGTCAGACCGAGCCAGCTGCTGAGCGGCAAGGTGATCGGCATTGGCTTGACCGGCCTCGGCCAGCTCGCGATCGCCGCCGGCGCCGGCGTGATCGCGAATGCCCTCGTCCACAGCACGAAGATCCCCGACAGCGTATGGGTGCTCATCCCCACGTTCCTGGTCTGCTTCCTGGCCGGGTTCACGCTGTATGCGTTCGCCTTCGCCGCCGCCGGCGCGCTCGTCGCGCGACAGGAAGAGGTGCAGTTCGTGACGCTGCCGCTCGGGCTGCTCCTGCTCGTTAGCTACCTGCTCGTGTACGCGGTGATCGCCCATCCCGACGCGACCTGGGTGAAGGTCGTCTCGTTCCTGCCTCCGTTTATGGCCAGTCTGCTGCCGGCCCGCATCGCGCTCGGCCACATCGCCCCGTGGGAGATTCCGCTCGACGCGCTGATCATGGGGCTCTCGATCTGGGCAATGATCCGCATCGCGTCCCGCGTGTATGCGAATGCGCTGATCTACAGCGGCGCCAGGCTGAGCTGGAAAGAGGCGCTGCGGCTGACCGACCAGAAGCCGGCGGTCAAGGAACCGTCACGGTCAGCCGCGGCTTGACGCGCCCACGCGCCGTCTACGGCTCGTACGAGCCCGGCTCCCAGGCGCGGGTGCTGACTCCGATCGCGTTCCAGGCGTTGATCGTGACGATCAGGCTGATCAGCGCGGCGACTTCGGCTTCGCTGAAGTGCTGCGCGACCGCCTCGTAAGCGTCCGTCGGGACGTGGTCGACCGCGAGCAGCGTCACCGATTCGGTGAACGCCAGCGCCGCCCGCTCGCGCTCGGTGAAGAACGGCGTCTCCCTCCACGCGCTCAGCGCGTACAGACGTTGCTCGGCCTCGCCGATCGCGCGGGCGTCCTTGGTGTGCATGTCGATGCAGTAGGCACAGCCGTTGATCTGCGAGGCCCGGATCCGCACCAGCTCGCGCAGCGGCGGGTCGAACTCGACCTTGTCGAGCTGCTTGGTCGCGGCGTGGTCGAGGTGGGCCATGGCGCGAGCGAAGTCAGCCGCATGGGTGTCGAAGTCCAACCGGACCGGGATCCCGTGGTGTTCCTGTGTGGTTGTCATGGCAGGAAACATAGTGGTGATGCGGCCCGCAGTTAAGATCCATTCCGGTGCCAGAAACATGGGCCATTTCCGGCGTCGACCTGCATCTCGACCTCGTGGGAACACGGGTCAGGGCGGCGCTCGAGTCCGCGCTTCGCGACGCGGTCTCGACCGGCCGGCTGCGACCGGGCGTCCGCCTGCCGTCCTCCCGCGCGCTGGCCGCCGATCTGGGGATCGCGCGGAACACGGTTGCCGAGGCCTACAGCCAGCTCGTCGCCGAAGGCTGGCTCACCGCGGTACAGGGCTCCGGCACGCGCGTGGCCCGGCGCCCTGAGTCGACCGAGCCGGCGGCGTTCGCCGACTCAGGGTCCGTCCGCCCGCACCGCTTCGACCTTGGCCCGGGCTCGCCCGACGTGTCCGCGTTCCCGCGCTCGGCATGGCTCACCGCGACCCGCCGGGCGCTCGGCGTCGCATCGTTTCGGTCGCTCGACTACGCCGACCCGCGCGGGCTGCCGGTGCTGCGGGCCGCGCTCGCCGATTACGTCTCGCGCGCCCGGGGGGTCCAGGCGACCTCTGACCGCGTCGTGGTCTGCTCGGGCTTCACGCAGGGGTTCCGACTGCTTTGCGAGACGCTCCGCGCGCGCGGCGCGCGAACGCTTGCGATCGAGCGCTACATCCAGCCCGCCACCGCCGAGGCCGCCGGCGCGTGCGGCCTGACGCTCGCGACGGTCGACGTCGACGCCGAGGGCGCCGCCGTCGAGCAGCTCGGCTCGGCCGACGCCGCGCTCCTGACGCCGGCGCATCAGTTCCCGATCGGGGCGCCACTCGTCGCGCGGCGGCGGGTGATCGCGGTCGAATGGGCGCTCGTGTCCGGCGGGCTGATCATCGAGGACGACTACGACGGCGAGTTCCGCTACGACCGACACCCGCTCGGGTCGCTCCAGGCGTTGGCGCCGCAGCGCGTCGTGTACGCGGGAACCGCGAGCAAGACGCTCGCGCCCGGGATCCGGCTGGGTTGGCTGGTTCTCCCGACGGATCTGATCGAGGGGGTCGTCGCCGCCAAGGCGCTCGCGGACCGCAACAGCAGCGCGATCGATCAGCTCGCGCTGGCGCAGTTCATCGGCTCGGGCGCCTATGACCGGCACATCCGGCGCTCGCGCGTGATCTACCGGCGCCGGCGAGACCGGCTCGTGGCGGCGCTGCGGCGGCACGCGCCCCGGGTTCGGATCTCCGGGATCGCCGCCGGCCTGCACGCGCTCGTCGAGCTTCCCGGCGGCGTGCGCGAGGAGGAAGTCGTCGCGCACGCCGCCGAGCGCGGCCTGTACCTCCAGGGCCTCGGCGACTACGCTCGCGGTGCGCACACCCACGCGCCCGCGCTCGTCGTCGGCTACGCCAAACCGCCCGAGCACGCGTTCACCGCCGCCGTCGCGCGACTGGCCGCCGTGCTCCGCGACGCTACCGGCTGATCGCCGACCCCGGCTGCAGGCGCGCCGGTACGCGGGCGGCGCGGCGCCTCGAGGTCAGCAGGAGGACGACGCCGACCGCGGCGATGATCGCGGCGCCGGCGGCCGTGAGCAGCGCGATGTTCATCGCGGTGACGAACGCGGCGTGCGCGCGATCCGGGATCGGCGCCGGCAGGTGGGCGGCTACCGCGAACGACCCCTTGACCTTGGCCGCAACCTGACCGGACAGCCCGGTCAGGTTCACACGGCTGCTGTAGGTCGAGGTGAGGATGCTGCCGATAACCGCGATTCCGATCGCGCCCCCGACCTCGCGGGAGAGGTCGTTGAGCGCGGACCCGACTCCCTGCCGGGCGGGCGGGAGCGCCTCGGTGATCGCCGTGGTGGCCGGGGTCGTCGCGGCGCCCATCCCGACCCCGAGCACCACGAGCCCGGCGGCAAGGAGCCAGTAGCTGCTGCCCGACTCGAGCTGGGCGACGATCGCTAGCCCCGCGGCGATCAGGATCAGCCCGGCCGAGCACACCCGGCGGGGACCGAACCGAACCGCGAGCCGGGGCGCCAGCCGCGAGGTGGGCATCATCGTCGCCGCCAACGGCAGCACTTCAAGAGCGGCCAGCAGCGGCGTCGCCCCTCGAACGAGCTGGAGGTACTGCAGGATGATGAACGTGTAGCCATAGAACGCGAAGAACTGGACCAGGATCGACATCGTCCCCGCCGTCAGGGTCCGCTCGCGGAACACGCGGGGGTCGAGCAGCGGATTGCGCTGGCGCATCTCCCAGATCACGAACGCGATCACGAGCACGACCGCGAGCGCCAGCCCGGTGACGGTCCGCGCCGCGAGCCAGCCGTTCGTCGGAGCTTCGATCACCGAGAACACGAGCGCGACCAGCGCGAGCACCGCGATCACCGCGCCGCCGACATCGAGCCGAGGAGCGTCAGGATCGGCTGACTCGGGAACGAACCGCAGCGTGCCGGCCAGCGCGAGCGCCGACAGAGCGATGTTGAGGCCGAAGATCGACCGCCACGAGAGCCCGGCAAGCAGCGCGCCGGACGCCACCAGCCCGAGGACGGCGGCCCCACCCGCGACCGCCGCCCAGACGCTGACCGCGCGCGTGCGCTCCGCCGGCGGGAACGTTCCGGTGATCGTCGACAGCGTGGCCGGCATCACCAGCGCCGCCCCGAGGCCAAGGACCGCCCGCAGCGCGATCAGCTCGGTGGCGGACGACGCGGTCATCGCGACCGCCGATCCGCCGCCGAAGATCACGAGGCCGGCGATCAGCGCGACGCGGCGGCCGTAGCGGTCGCCGAGCGCCCCGCCCGGCAGGAGCAGCGCCGCGAACGCCAGCGAGTAGGCATCGATCACCCACAGCAGCTGGGTCTGGGTTGCGTGCGTGTCTCGTGCGATGTCGGGCAGCGCGACGTTGAGCGAAGCCATCGCGGCCACGACGGCCGCCAGCGCCAGGCAGACCACGGCGGTGATCACGCCGTGGCCGGAAGAGGAGGTGTCGTTGATAGATTTCATCATGCGATGAGACTATCTTCATCACCTGATGAAATCAAGAGCCCGCAGCAGATTCTTTGACGGACGCTCTCAGTCGGAGATCCGCCGGGGGGCCGTCAGCCGAGGCGACCCGTGAGGTACCGCTGGATCGTTGGCCCGACCAGGGCCACCAGGTCGTCGCCGGGCAGCGACGCCAGCGGCTCGATCTGCCACACCCACCGCATCATCACAACGCCGAGGACCTGTGAGGCGGACAACGACGCGCGGAGCAGCCGCTCCTCGCCCTCGATCCGGTCCGCGATCGCCGGCAGGAGGCTTGTCGTTAGGAACGCCTTCAGCTTCTCCCTGGTGCGCGGGTCGTGCGCGGCCGTCATCAGAATCGAGCTGAGCGTCTCCCGGATCGCCGGTTGCGCCCAGCTCCAGATCACATTGCGCACGATCGCCTCGCCACGCTCGCGAAGCGGGACGCCGTTTGTCGTCTCGATCGAGTCGAGCCACTCCTGGGGCGGCATCGTGCTCGCGTCGAGCAACTCCTCCTTGGAGGAGAAGTAATAGTGCACGAGAGCTGGGTCGACGCCGACGTCGCGCGCGATACCGCGCATCGTCGTGCCGGACCACCCGTTGTGCGCGAACGAGGCCCGCGCCGCGGCCGTGATCCGCTCCACCATCACCCCCGGTTCGTCACGCGGGCCCCGCGGACGCCGGGGCGATTTCTCGTTCGCTTTGGGCATGTGGACAGTTATTTCATCATACGATGAAGCGGGTAACCGCCGGGCCCGTTCACGCACAAATGGATCGCGGGGGCCCGCAGTGCGGACCCACGCGATCAGTCGCCCCACTCTGACTCGCCCCCACGCGCCGGGTAGCCCACGCCCGGCGTCCGGCTACGGCGCCGCGCGGTTCGAACGAATCGGCGGCGCCGGGTTGCTCGCAGCCTTTGGGACCCGCAGCAGGGCATGGGACACAGGGTCGCGGAGTCCGCCGCGAGGCTCAGCGGCGACCGCCGACGCCTTCGGGATCGCCGACCTGCTCGTCGCGACGGATGACGGCAGCAGCGCGTGCGTGACCGGGTCGCGCACGTAGCCGCGGGACTGAACCGGCGCCGTCACGATCGTCGCGGGCGCGGAGCTGACCTGCCCGGTGGAAGTGATCCGCGGGCTGGTGGCCGACGTCGCCCCGTTTGAGACGAGCCCGACGATCGCCACGATCAGCCCGATCGCGACCGGTACCGCGAGCGGGACGATCCAGGTCCGCGGTCGGAACCGGGGTGTGACCTCACGTCCGTGGACGCTCTGAGTTGCCGACATGGTGTTCTCCTCTCTGGTGGGCCGCACAACGGCGACCCCAATCGTTTGGGTTGGTGAGTGACCCCCCGCGGGGCCAGCTACCAGTTGACGGTCGCGTAGCGATGGGTCCGCTGGTTGAACAGCCGAGTGCTGCCGACCCTGCATGACGACGGCACGTACCCATCGGCCTCGAGCGAGCGGATGTGGTACTGGAGCTGGCCAGGCGTGAGGCGTTGCGACGTCCCGGCGGATGCGGTGGCCACCTCGGTGCCGGCCACGGCGAGGCACACACCGAGGGCGATGCCGGCTGCGCGCAGTCGGACGGACACGCGGCGGGGACGGTCGACCATCGTGCGCAGCTCGTGACCGTGATGGGCGTGGGCTGCGGAAGCTGCGATCTCGAGCTGACGAGCGCGGATCACTTCAGCGTTGTGATGCGGTGACATAGCGATCCTCCTCAGGTGGGGCGATTGGGGGCGGGCTCCCGGTTGACCTTCGTTTGGGTCGTGCGGGCTGATGCGTGGAACTCTCCCGCCGCCGGCGCTCCCCGCCCACGGCTCTTGACGCACTCGTTGTGCGTCGTTTGACTCAGTCGCGGCGGTCGAGAACCGCGGTCAGGCGAGACCCCCGGCGTGGCGGCGTAGCGCCTCCACGTCGAGGATGTGGAGCGTGCGGCGCCCGGTGGTGACACAACCAAGCGTGCGCAGCGCGGCGAGGGCTTTCACTGTGGCTTCACGCGAGGCGCCACACCAGCTCGCGAGCTGTTCCTGCGAGAGCGGAAGCTCTACCGTGATCCCGTCGGCTCCCGCCTCTCCAAACTGCTCGCCGAGCTCGAGCAAGCGCCACGCGACCCGGCCGAGCGTGTCAAGCGACGCGAACTCGAGACGCTTGCGGTCGGCATCGCGCAGCCGGACCGCGAGCACCCGGATCAGCTCGTTTGCGATGTCGGCATTGCGGAGCGCGCGGGTGAGCACCGACGCGGGCGCGACGATCGCCGCCACCTCGCCGACGGCTAGAGCGGTCGCCGAACGAGGCTCGCCGTCGAGCGACGAGAGCTCGCCGATGACGTCGCCCGGTCCGCGGAGCCCGAGCACGATCTCGCGTGCACCGGGCGCCACGCAGCTGATGATCACCCAGCCGCGTTCGATGACGAACACGCGCTCGGCGCGGTCGCCCTGGGTGAACAGCGCCTGGCCGCGGCGGAACCGGACGAGATGGCCGTCGCGGCGCAGCGCCTCGCCGAGCAGAGAGCCCTGGGGCGTCGCGGTCATGGTCGAGGCATCTTTTCATTCGATGCCCGCGACCGTCCAGCGGCCGGAGCCGCCGCACCGGTCCTCAGATATGCGCACACTGTCCGGTGATGGACAAGGCCGAGGTGATTGTCGTCGGGCTCGGAGCGATGGGCAGCGCCGCGTGCTTCCAGCTGGCAGCGCGCGGGGTGTCGGTGATCGGGATCGATCGGTTCGCGCCACCCCACCCCTGGGGTTCGACCCACGGCGACACGCGCGTCACGCGCGAGGCGATCGGTGAGGGACGGGAGTACGTGCCGCTGGTGCGCCGCTCGCACCATCTCTGGCGCGAGATCGAGCAGGAGACCGGCGCGCGCCTGCTGACACGGTGCGGGATCGTGATCCTCGCTCACCCTTCGAGCGAGTTCCTCGAGGAGACACGGGCATCGGCGCGGTCATACGAGGTCGAACATCAGGATCTGACCAATGCCGAGGTCCGCTCTTTGTTCCCGATGTTCACCGTGGATGAGGAGATCGTGGCGTACTACGAACCGGGGGCCGGTTACGTGCGGCCCGAGGCGGCGGTCGCAGCGCAGCTCGAGCTCGCGCGCGCACGCGGCGCCCAGCTCCGGCTCGGCGAGCGCGTGGCGTCGTGGTCCGCTTCTCCCCACGGCGTCACGGTCACCACCGATGCGAGCACGTATCAGTCAGACCAGCTGCTCCTGTGCGCCGGCGCGTGGATCCGCGAACTGTTTCCGGAGGGTCAGGCAATCTTCGCGGTCTACCGCCAGCTTCTGCACTGGTTCCCAATCCGCGAGGGGTATGCCCAACTCCGCGACATGCCGGGATTCGTCTGGGATCTGGGCGGAAGCCAGCAGGGGTTCGTTCACCTCGACGGCTTCTACGGACTCCCGGCGATCGACGGTCCCGACGGCGGCATGAAGGTGGCGGCGGAGTCCTACAACCGCACGACTACACCGGACGGCCGCCAGCACCCGGCGACGCGCGCGGAGATCGATCGGATGTACGAGCAGTGCATCGCGCCGTACCTCCCGTGGCTCGGCTCTCAGCCGCTCAGGACGGTCTCGTGTTTGTACACGAGCACTCACGGGAGCCGGTTCGTGATCGACCGCCATCCCGAGCACGACTCGGTCCTGATCGTGTCCGCGTGTTCGGGACACGGGTTCAAGCACTCGCCGGCGATCGGAGAAGCGGTCGCGCAGTGGTTGACCGGACATCGGCCCGACGTCGACCTCGGCGCGTTCGGTCTCTCGAACGCCTGACGATAGGAGCGCAAACCAGGCGGGGTGCGTTGTACGCTGGAGGTGGGGTCATGGACGAAGAGGTAGACGAAGGAGCGACGGAGCGCGCCAGGGAGGACACGGCGCTCGACCCTCTGCTGGTCGCGCCGGCCGCAGTGCTGGAGGGGTTGCCGGATGCCGTCGTGGCGGCGGCGCGCGACGGGCGGATCGTGTTCGTCAACGCGCTGGCCGAGGAGCTGTTCGGTTACCCCAAACAAGAGCTGCTCGGTCAACCGGTGGCGACGCTGTGGCCCGAGCGAGTCCGCGAGCGCTACAGCCGCAACATGGAGTTGTACTTCGCCACCGAGCATCCGATGCGGTTCTCCACCGCGGCATGGGGGCTGCGACGTGACGGCTCGGAGTTCATCGGCGAGATGAGCTGGGGGATCGTCGACACCAGCGTCGGCCAGCTGCTGCTCGCGGTCGGCCGCGACATCTCCGAGCAGCGCGCGGCCGAGGCGCGGCTGCGCGCGGTGGCGGCGATGGGCGGCCGAGCGCTGGCGGGCGCCGACCCCGCGGACCTCGCCGGGGAGGCGATCGAACGGCTGACGAAGCTGCTGCCGGTCGCGGCCGCGGGGGTGCGGCTCGCCGACGGCTCATCGCTCGCGTCGTACGGACCCGATCCGGAGGCTGGGCTGCGGTTTGCGATCGGCACCGGCGACGAGCTGCTCGTCGCGCCCTCGCGCGCCCTCGCGGAAGAGGAATTGAGCTTCGTTCGGGCGGTCGCGAACACGCTCGCGACCGCGCTGGCGCGGCTCCGCGACGAGGAGCGCACGCGCCACGAGGCGGTGCACGATCCACTCACCGGGCTGGCGAACCGAACGTTGCTCCGCGACCGTCTCGAGCACGCGCTCGCGCGCTCGGAGCGCGAGCGTGGCGCCACCGCAGTGCTGTTCGTCGACCTCGACAACTTCAAGCAGGTCAACGATGCCCACGGGCACGCCGCGGGCGATGCCGCACTGGTCGAGCTGGGCCGACGACTCCAGACCGCGATCCGCCCCGGCGACACGATTGCGCGGCTCGGCGGCGACGAATTCGTCGCTGTGTGCGAGCACGTTGACGAGGATTCGGCGCTGGCGGTCGGCCGGCGTCTGCTTGAGGCGATCGGGCGGCGGTTCACCACCGGACAGGTGGAGCACGAGCTGTCCGCGAGCATCGGAATCGCACTGGGGGACTCCGATCCTGACGTGTTGCTCGCCAACGCGGACGCCGCCACCTACCGCGCCAAGGCTGCCGGCCGCGGGCGGATCGAGCTGTACTGAGCGGTAAACCGCCTCCGCAAGATCGGAGCGCGCGTGTACGTTGCATGATCACCAGGGACGGTAGACATGGTGAGTGACACGCAGACCACCGCCGCTCGCCCGGCGGCGCGCCGTGCGCTGCACGTCGGACGCACGCGCAGGCGCACGGTTCACATCCAGGGAAGGCTTAGGTTCGCGACCGGGATCGTCCTGGTGATCGCGCTCGCCACCGCCGCGTTCGGGGTCGAGGGGTACATGCGGGCCTCCCGGTCGCAGCGGCGCGTCGCGGCACTGCAGGCGGATCTCGCGAGCCTTCAGCAGCGCGTCGGCGCCGACGAACAGGCCGCCGCCGGCGAGCAGCGGCACACGCGCACCGTCGTCGCCCGGGCGAGCGCGGTCCAGAATTCGATCCAGCATGTCAACTGGCAGCTCCAGAGCGTCCCAACGGAGGCTCAGCTGGCCGGTCTGCGCAACCAGCTCGCCGGCCTGGGCAACGATGTGGCCGCCTACGCCGCGTGCATACCCACAGCTCCAGGCCGAGATCTCGAGCCTCCGCCTCAGCTGGAGAATCGACTCGGACAAGCCGTCGGCCGACTATTTCAGGCTGATCACCGCGGCGCCGGCGTCGGCGTCGTGCTCGGCCGGCGTCACCGGGCGCTAGTCCGGTTCGAGAGCGCCACGTAGGGCCGGCACGGCTCGTTGCGCAGGCTCGGGCACGGTGGCAGGCCGGTCGGCACGCTCACGCCCGGAACCACCGGCAGGATCAGGCTCGACGGCATCGTCTTCGAGAACACGACCGAGACCTTCGCGGTGCCGGCCGGCACGGTCTGACTGAACGACCAGATTGGCTGGGTCCCGTTCGGCGCCGCGATCGTCACCCTGATCCGGGAGCCGGCTCGGTACACATGCCCTTCGTAGTAGAGCGGGATGACTACCTCCACGAAGCGACCCTTCGGCATCGGCTGCACGTCGGAGGCCCGCATGCTTAGGACCGGCTCGAGCAGCGTGCTCTTCTGGTCGAGCATGTTGTTCTGAGTCGTGGCGAGCTTGCGCTCGTCGGCCCGCACCCACCCGTTCTGGACGAACGTCTCGTTGCCATCCGGGCGCACCTCGCTGATCGTGGCCTGAAGATCGACGTTCGGCGTCGAAGACCGTACCCAGGTGTGAACCGCGCCGGCGCCGATAACGGTGGTGTCCGTCTTCAGCGGCGCCGACACGTACGAGACCTCGTGCACGACGCCGCAGGACGTGGCCTCTCCGCACGGCGGACACTGTGACACATCGCGCACGCGCGTGCGCCGGTTCCGCAACTACACGAGTGAACGGGTGACGCCCCGCGCGGGAGGCGGGGCGTCACCTCCGGCGTTCAGCTCAGGTGGAAGATGAAGTCGTACTCCTTGCCGCCGTCACGCGACAGGAGCGTCATCTCACCGCGGCTGTCGCGGTAGGCGCCGGTCCCGCCGGTGATCGACAGCACGCTGTTGCGCGTGTCGTAGTACGGACCCTGGACGGTGATCTGGCCAGCCTTCAGGAACGTGGTCCACAGGCACTCCCAGATGCCTTGCGCGGGCGCGACCCGGATGCAGAAGCCCTCGTCGTGACCGACCTGCTTCGTGTTGGCAACGTTGAACACCGGATTGTTGAACGTCAGGACGTTGCCCTTGACATCCTTGCCGCCGACCCCCGGGTTCTCGGTGTCAGTGATCGCGTGCTCGATCACGTGCACGGTCGTGCCGGCGGCGAGAGCTCGCCTCGGCTTGGCCGAGCTTGGTGCGGCGGCGATCGCTCCGACCGCCAGCACCGCCGTTGCGGCCAGCGCGAACATGCGCGTGCGTGGCTTGCGGTAATGCAAGGCACTCCCTCCTCATGGTGGACTCCAGAAGCGGCGATCCTACGCCGCGGGGATGGGCGCCGTCCAGGATTCCGCGCCCAGGTGGACCGCCGCGGTCGCGCTGACCAGCGCCCTGACTACCCATCTTCTCCGCAACACTGCCGGGACCGCCGGCAACGACCAAGCCCACGACCCAAGGAGAGAACCGTGCAGATCACCCGAAACTCCCTCGACAGCAACGCCGGGCCGAGCGACTGGTTCACCGGCACCGTCTATATCGACACCGTCGCCACGCCTTCAGGGCCATCCCGCGTAGCGGCCAGCAGCGTCCACTTCACCCCGGGCGCTCGCACCGCGTGGCACACCCACCCGTTCGGGCAGACGATCTACGTCACCGAGGGCATCGGGCGCTGCCAGCGCCGGGGAGGGCCGGTTGAGGTGATCCGGCCCGGCGACCGCGTGTACTTCGAGCCGGGCGAGCACCACTGGCATGGCGCCGCACCCAGCCGCTTCATGACGCACATCGCGATGCAAGAGGTCGATGACGAGGGCGTCCCGGTGAACTGGGGTGAGCACGTGACCGACGCGGAGTACAACGCCGACCCGGCGTCGTAGGCGTTCGCCGCCGCCCCCCGCGGCCGTGGACGATCGCTATCAGCCCGACATGTCGACCGGGTAGATCTTGGTTGGCTCGATCGTGACGACCACGCGTTTGTCCCCCGGCTGGTCGTGCGCCGAGACGTCGGCGGAGTACTTCGCGCCCAGCTTGCTCGCGAAGGCGTAGTCGTCGTCGGGCTCGATCCCCGCATTGCCACGGACCACGAGGTACCGATACGGGTTCTGGAGGTCGAGCAGCATCAGGCTGCACTCCGGACGCTTCATCAGATTGCGCGTCTTGAGCCGGGCGGTGTTGAGCGAGAGCTTGAGCTCGCCCTCGTCGTAGAGGAACCAGAGCTCGGTCATCTGCGGGAATCCATCGCCGCCGACCGTTGCCAGCGTCGCAACCTGAGCATCCAGCAGGTCGCTGTGAGATTTAGGGAAGGTCGTCATGGGGCGACATTCTGACCTAGTGCCGCTCCACGGACCGTCTCGCGCCCGGGCGCGCCGCTCGCGCCGCCGCGTCGCGGCGCCCGGTCGCGGCAGCAAGTCGCGGCGCACGGCCCCCGCGCCTACAGCGCGGGGTCGTAGTAGTAGCCCCACATCTTGAGATCCGGGCTCCTCGCCACGACCTTCCCGACGGTCGCGTTCCACGACGCCCACGAGTCGGGCACTATCCATTTGGGCGTCGTACGACGGGGCAACGCGGGGCCCCCCTCCGAGCACCACAGCGGCAGTCGCTTCGATGCCGCCCAGGCGGCGTCCTGGGGAATCTGCAACAGCCCGTCCACCTTCGTGTGGTAGCAGTGGGCGGCGATCGCCTGCACGCCTGGCGGCCGCCCGTGCGCGAAGCCTTGCTCCGTGGCGCTGAATCCCCACGGGCTGAACTCGCCGTAGACGCGAATCGCGCGCGGAACCAGCTTCACCAGGACCGGCTCGACCGCGTTCCACACCGCCCGGTAGTTCTGTCCCGCGGTTCGCCCGTCCCTGCTGAGGGACAGGGTCCCCTGCCCGTACGCGCCGGGCATGGACAAATCCTGCTCGTTGCCGACCCCGACGGCCCACACGTAAGGCGCGTAGGTCGGAAGCACCCGCCCCACGTAGGCGGCGACCTGACTCGGGGTCAAGCGGTTGTTGAACTGGAGCGAGATGTAGACCCGGAAGCCCGCCGCGTGTGCATCCTCGACGCAGCCGGCGCCGGCGCCGGCCGGCGCGTCCTCCGGCGACAGGATCAGGCGCAGGACGTTGGCGTGGTTCGCGCGGAGGAACGCATTTACGTTCTCGTTCGCCACGCACGCGGCCTCGCTGCTGACCGCGAACCAGGCGGGCCGGCGGGCGGACGCGGCCGCGGGCGCGATCATCACCGCGGCCGCTACTGCGGTCGCGACAAACGCTCGCATGCCGAGCAGCCGTCTGAAGGTCGAGATCTTGTTTACGTCCACGCTTTTCCTGCTTCGCCGGTCGCCGAGCCGCGCTCACGCAGCCGGGAGTTGGCCGGTCGCCATGTTCTGCATCGGCACGGCGGACCCCTTCCTTGAGCGCCGCAATCCTGAGCAGCGTCATTCTTGCGGCGGTAGGTTCCGCCTTTATGCCACAAGTGGGGCTGACCGAGGTGCTGGCGGCGCTCTCGCTGGCGACCGACCTGGGCTCAGGCTTTGCACCCGAGAAGGGCTTGCGGGTCTGCCTGGTCGGCATGGCGGTGGGCACGCAGGCGGGCATTCGCGACGGGGCACTGGCCGACCTGTTCCAGTCGACGCTCCTCCTTGCCCTCGGGTGCACCGCGTTTGCGACGGAAAACGCCGGTTACTTCGATGACGACTTGGCGTTCCAGCGAGCGATGCACGGCCTGGATGTCACCGACCCCGCGTCTCTGAACAGCTTCGGGTCGTGGGCCGGCGAGGATCGAGCCGCCACGCTGCGCGCGCGCTTCATCGGGATCGCTCCGACCGTGGGGCCGCAGGCGACGGCCGCCTCGTGCGAGGCATCTCGGTCGCTGGGGGCGAAGCTGGGGCTGCGGGCGAACTCGATCGCTGCGCTCGATCACGTTCACGAGCGCTGGGACGGGCATGGGCTTCCAGGCTTGTGCGGCGGTGAGGACCTTCCGCTCATCTCGCGCGTGATGCATCTGGCCGAGCAGGCCGTGATCGCTCACGGGGCCGGCGGACCCCGAGCCGCCGTCGCGACGGTCGCCGGCCGTGCGGGCGCCCATCTCGACCCAGCGCTCGCCGATCTGGTGCTCTCAGATCCCGAGCCGTTCATGGCTGCCCTCTCCGCGGTGGACCCCATGACGGCCGTCGTCGAGGCGGAACCGCCGCCGAAGGCGCGGGTCAGCCGCGACGAGCTCGATGGACTGGTGGAGGCGTTCGGGGATCTGGCGGATTTGAAGTGCCGATTCACGTTGGGTCACTCCAGAGGCGTGGCTTCGCTGGCCGACGCGGCGGCTTCGCTGTCGGGTCTGGCGGACGACGTTCGCGCCCGGCTGCGGCGGGCTGCGCTCGTCCATGACGTCGGACGAACGAGCGTGTCCACCGGGACGTGGGAGCGTCACGGTCCGCTCAGCGCGGGCGAGCTGGATCTGGTTCGCCTGCACGCCTACTGGTCCGAGCGCGTGCTCCAGCGATCCGGGGCGCTCGTCGAGTTGGCTCCGCTCGCGGGCAGCCATCATGAGCGCCTGGACGGCTCCGGGTATCACCGGTGCGTGGCCGGCGCGGCCCTGTCCCGCGAGTCGCGGCTGCTCGCGGCGGCGGATGTATTGCACGCTCTCGGCGAACCTCGCCCCCACCGCCCCGCTCACGATGCCGAAAGTGCAGCGCGCATCGTGAGCCTGGAGGCGAAGGAGGGCCGGCTTGATCCCGATGCCGTGGCCGCCGTGATCGAAGCGGCCGGCGGCCCGCGGCCCCGGCGCGAGTGGCCCGCCGATCTGACCGATCGCGAGGTCGATGTGCTGCGACTCGCGGCTCGCGGCCTGTCGAACAAGGCGATCGCGGAGACGCTCGTGATCTCGTCACGAACGGTCCAGCACCACCTGGCGCACATCTACGACAAGACCGGCCGGCGCAGCCGCGCCGGCAACGCGCTGTTCGCGATGGAGCACGGTCTGCTGGACCCGGCGGGCGCGGAGCCCAGATAGGCAAAATGGCCGATGCCGCCGGCGACCGCCCTCCGCATCATTCGCTCCAGCAGCCACAACAAAAGGAGGGACCGGATGTCAACCGAGAACGAGACGCTCGCGCGTCGGTTCTTCGAAGAGCTTTGCAACGGCCGCCAGGGCGAGGTGGCCGACGAGATCATCGCCCCTGAGTACGTGTCGCACGGGCCCCAAGCGCCTCCGGCCGAGGGCCCGGATGGCGTCCGAGCTCGGATCTCCGTCTACCAGGATGCCCTCGAGGGCTACTGGGACATCCAGGAGATCCACGCGGCGGGAGACAGGGTCATAGTTCGCTGGATCGGCCGCGGAACCCATACGGGGGAGCTCATGGGTGTGCCCCCGACCGGCGCAACGATTGCGGTCGACGCGATCACCGTGTTCCGCATATCGGGCGCCAAGATCGCCGAGGAATGGACAGTCTGGGACGCCCTGGGCCTGCTGCAACAGGTCGGAGCGGTCCCGGTTCCGGCCTGAGCAGTCGCGGGGGCTGCGGCCCCCGCGGTGCGCCTCCCCCGCTCGGCCGCCGCGGCTGGGCATGCGCTCTTATCGTTCCCTTGAGATTTTCTGGGACTGTTCTTCATCGCGCTGGACAGCCTGAGCGAATGCCTACGCGCGGCGACAACGGCGACCCCTCGGTCGGCTGGCGGCTAGCAAGAGTGCTGCTGGTCGCGGGCGGCGTGGCCGCCGCCGTCGCGGTTGCGCTCAGCACCGGCACCGTCAAGATCCCCGGCCTGCCGGGCGGATCCCACGACGCGCAGGCGAGCGACCAGGCGGTCCTCGCCGCCCAGCGGACCGCTGCCGACAAGCAGTGGGCCTCGGCGACGTGCACGAACATCCTCAACTGGAAGAACGAGATCCAGCGCGACGGGACGAGCCTCAACCTCGGCTTCGGCCCGGGAGCTCGGATCCAGGACGCGATCGCCGCCACCACTCGCCTGGTCGGCCAGCTCGACCGGCGCGGGCTGCCGCCGGCCGCCCGGACTGGGCAGGCGCAGGCCGAGCTGAACCAGCTCCGCTCCGACCTCACGACGCACCTGCGCGAGCTCGAGGGGACGGCGAGCAGTATCGCCGGCGGGAACATCGCGGCGATCGGCACGCTCGTCACCGACCTCGAGAACGACAAGGTCCTCGGTACGCAGATGTCCGGTGAGCTGCGCCACGTCGTCTCGGTCGACCTCGGGCTCTCGCTGGTCGAGACACGCGCGTGTCGGCAGCTCGTCGGCATCCCGATCTAGCGGACCCGCGCAACGCTCCGCGCGCCGCCCGAGGGCGATACTGTCGCCGGATGGAGCACAACGTGCTCGGCGGCCCGCTCGAGACCTGCGGCACAGACCCGCTCACCGGCTTCTACCGCGACGGTGGCTGCCGCACCGGTCCCGGTGACTTCGGGAGTCACACGATCTGCGCCGTCGTCAGCGGGGAGTTCCTCGAGTATCAGCGGAGCATTGGGAACGACCTGAGCTCGCCGGCGCCCGATCACGACTTTCCCGGCCTCCAGCCCGGCGACCGCTGGTGCGTGACGACCCAAGCGTGGCTGCGGGCGCACGAGGAGGGCGTCGCCGCGTTCGTCGTCCTCGCCGCGACCCACGAGCGCGCGCTCGATCTCGTGCCGCTCGACCTGCTCGAGCAGTACGCGGTCGACGTACCCGCCGATCCGGGCTCGCTCGACGCTACTTGAGCGTCTCGACCGTGAGCGACGACGGAGCGGTCGCTGAGCGCGCGATCGTGTAGACACCGCCAGCCAGCTGGGGAAGCTGCCCGGGCAGCGGCACGAGGTGCGGGGTGTCGGTGGTGGCGAGGGTGAGCCGCAGCTGGTTTCGGGCGGCGATCGTGGCCAGCGTCGGGAAGATCTGGATCTAATGCCCGAAGCACCGGATTTCTAGACATGGCAACCCGCGGCGAGCCGATGGGTGCGTGCCCCGCCGCCGCTACAGCACCGGATCAGCTGAAGAACGCGAAGCTGCGGACCTCGATGCTGTGCCGCGGCACCGCTTCCTCGACCGTCGGGTCTTTGAAGGCCGAGTGGAGGACCCGCCACGCGTGGCTGTGGTCGGAGTCGTGGAAGACGAAGAACAGGATCTCGTCGCGGGTCATGTCCGGGAAGTACCACCACTCGTGGTCCGGGCTGTAGACGAACTCCGACCCGCTGGTGATCATCTTCGATTCGTCGACCTCGGCAAACGGGTCGTCGGGGATCCTGTCGACGAAGTACAGCTGGTTCGGCAGGCCCTCGTCGTCGCCGAGGCTGCGGAAGTCGCACAGCGCCAGCGGCCAGTCCTGGGGCGGGGGACTGAACACGCGCCAGAAGCTCGTCGCCAGCGCGCGGCGGTAGCCCGGTCCGTCGGGGAACTGCTCGGCGTAGACGCGAGCGGCGGTCATCTCGGCACCTTCGGGGCCGTAGTCGATGTGGACCAGGGCCGCCTGCGGCTGCGAGGAGTGCTCGGCGGGCGCCGCCGACCGGCGCAGCACCGCCCCGCGGGTGACCACCTCGTCGGCACCGGTGTGCTCCTTGATGAACTCGGTCACCTCAGGGAGGTACACCGCCTCGACTTCGGCCTTGTCGGTGAAGTCGGCGACAGCGCTCGAATGCGACGCGATCTCGAACCCCTGGGTGTCGGTCCGGAACGTGTCCTGGATCGACCGGCCGTTGCGGATCGGGACGGTGTGCGACTCGTAGCTGCCGGTGTTGATGCTTGCGCCGGGCGCCGTGAACCGGCGCAGCACGGTCGATCGAGGATCCAGGTATTGCAGCTCTCCCGGAACGCTCGTCACGGACGCACAGCCTATCGGTCCCCGGGGCCGGCGCTGCCCGCTCGCCCGGTCGCCTATGTTCTTAAGAAGATCTCACCAAGACGGCCTAGCTTGCCCGAAGGGAATGAGCGCTCCACGGCATTTGTGGTCTGGCGATTGGCGGCTTGAATCCTCGGCGCGCCGGGATGAGCTCGCCGCGAACCGTTCGCGTGCCTCGGTGCCCGCTCGACCCCGAACCGCCTGAGGTTGCACCTCGCCCGCGGAGGCGGACCCTCGGCGAGCGGCTGCGGGCCCTCGCCGGGCACATGCGGACGGTGCTCCGGCGTATCCGGCGCGTGCCTCTGGGCACCCGGCGCCAGCGCCGTATCGCGGTCGTGGCCGTGGCCGCCACCCTGCTGCTCGCGGGTGTGGCCTACGCGGTGACATCCGCGGTCGTGGGCGGGCCCGGCGGCCAGACGCCGACCGTCGCGACCGGCTCGGGGGCGTGGCTCGGCATCGACGTCGCGAGCTCCCCGCAGGGTGGCGTGATGGTCGTAGACGTCTTCCCCGGGAGCCCGGCCCAGGCTGCGGGTATGGAGCCCGGCGACCTGATCACGCGGATCGACGGCCACCAGATCCTCACCCCGCGCGACGTGAGGGCGGCCATCGCCGGCAGGCACCCCGGCGACCAGGTGCAGCTCCAGTTCCAGGGCAGCGGCACGTCGTACACGGCGAAGGTCCCGCTGGCATCGCCGCCCGCTGGTTATCCATGAGCTTTCTCCACCCCGCAGTTCTCGTCGCGCTGCTCGCGATCCCCCTGCTCGTCGCCTGGTACGTGAGCCAGCAGCGCCGGCGCGGCCGGGCCGCGGCGGCCTTCGCGGCCCCGGCGCTGAGCGCCTCGGTGGCACCGCGCCGCCCGCGCTGGCGCCGGCACGTCCCAATGCTCGCGTTCGCGCTGGCGCTCGCGGTGCTGATCTTCGCCGCCGCCCGCCCGCAGCGCACGGTCGCGGAGCCGGTCGACACCGCCTCGATCATGCTCGCGAACGACACCAGCGGCTCAATGGCCGCCACGGATGTGGCGCCTTCACGCCTCGCGGCCGCCGAGAAAGCCGCCAACCGCTTCCTGGCAAAGGTCCCGGGCTCGGTGCGCGTCGGCCTGCTCGAGTTCAACACGACGGTGGCGCTGCTGCAGTCCCCCACCACCGATCACGCGCTGGTCACATCCGCGCTCGCGCAGCTGCGCGTGACCGGCGGCACCGCGATCGGCGATGCGCTCCGGACCGCGTTACACACGCTCGCGACCGTCCCCCGGGAGGGTGGCAAGAAGCCCCCCGGCGCGATCCTGCTGCTGTCGGACGGGGCCTCCGACGTGGGCTCGGATCCGATCACGGCCGCGCAGCAGGCGGCGGCCAATCACATCCCGATCTACACCGTCGAGCTCGGGACGCCGCACGGAACCGTCAAGGAGAAGCGTGGCAACAAGACGGTGACGGTGCCCGTGCCGCCGAACCCAGCCCAGCTCGCGGAGATCGCCCGCGTCTCGCACGGACAGGCCTTCACCGCCACCGACGCCAAGGGTCTCGACACCATTTACGAGCGCCTCGGCGCCGAGCTCGGGCACAAGAAGGTAAAGCACGAGATCACCGCCACCTTCGCCGGCGGCGGACTCGCTCTGCTGCTGCTCGGCGCCGCCGCATCCCTCGTGTGGTTCGGGCGACTGGTCTAGATCGTGACGACGACTAAGGAGAACAGATGACTGACATCGACAGTGCGGACGAGCTGCGCGGCGAAGCGCGCGCGGCATTGGGGGAGGCCCTTCACGAGATCAAACGCGTGATCGTCGGACAGGACGCGATGCTCGAGCGGCTGCTGGTCAGTCTGCTCGCCGGCGGCCACGTGCTGCTCGAAGGCGTTCCCGGACTGGCCAAGACACTCACGGTCAAGACCCTCGCGGCCGTGCTCGGCGGTTCCTACAGCCGGATCCAGTTCACCCCCGACCTGGTCCCCGCCGACCTCGTCGGCACGCGTGTCTACCGGCCCGACACGGCTGCGTTCGACACCGAACTCGGCCCCGTGTTCTGCAACTTCCTGCTGGCCGATGAGATCAACCGCGCCCCCGCGAAGGTGCAGTCCGCGCTGCTCGAGGTCATGCAGGAGCAGCAGGTGACGATCGGCGGGACCACGTACGAGGTTCCGTTGCCGTTCATCGTGATGGCGACCCAGAACCCGATCGAGTCCGAGGGCACCTACCCGCTGCCCGAAGCCCAGGTCGATCGCTTCCTGATGAAGATCCTCGTCGACTACCCGAGCACCGGCGAGGAGGCGGCCGTCGTCGGTCGCAGCCTGCACGAGCCGGCCGACGTACAGGAGCGTCTGGCCCTCGCCGACCTGCGCCGTTACGCCGCCGCGGCCCGGAACCGTGCTCGTCGACCGCGAGACGATCGGCTACGCGGTGGCGCTCGCGGACGCGACCCGTCACCCGGCGGGGTACGGACTCCAGGAGATCGCGCCGATGATCGAGTTCGGCGCGAGCCCCCGCGGGCCGATCGGCCTGGTCCAGGCCGCGCGCGTGCTCGCGCTGTTGCGCGGCCGCGGCCACGTCGTTCCCGACGACGTCCGCGATCTCGCGGCGGATGTGCTTCGCCATCGAATCGTGCTGTCATACGACGCGCTGGCCGAGGGCGTGACCGCCGACCAGTTGCTCGAACGCGTGCTGACCGCCGTTCCCGAGCCGGGCACCGCGGACCTGATCCGTGAGGCGCCGACGGTGGTGCGGGCCCGGTGACCACGGCGCTGCTCGAGCCGCCGGCAGCCCGCCAGGGCCCCGGACCGCTGGCCGAGCCGCTGATCGAGGCGCTCGACCTCGCGATCACGCGCCTGGTGGCGCGGATGCTGCCGGGCGATCGCCGTGCCGCCGGCGTGGGCGTCGGGATGGAGCTCGCTCAGCTCCGTCCGTACGAGATCGGCGACGACGTGCGCCACATCGACCCCGCGGCCACTGCCCGCACGGGGCAGGCTCACGTCCGCCTGCACGTGCCCGAGCGCGCGCTCACCACCTGGATCGTGCTCGACGTCTCGCCGTCGATGGCGTTCGGGACCGCGCGCCGTCTGAAGGCCGACGTGGCCGAGGGCGTGGCGCTCCTGTTCGGTCGCCTCGGCGTCCGACGAGCGGGCAGCATCGGCCTCGTCGCGTTTGGTGCCGGCACGCCGCGAGTGCTACCGCCGCGCGGCTCCAAGCCCGGGATCGTTGCGCTGCGGCGCGTGCTCGCCGAGGGCGTCGCGCCCGACGGCCAGCAACACGCCGATGGCCTGGCCGATGGGCTTCAGCGCGTCGGGCGAATGGCGCGCCAGCCCGGCCTCGTCGTCGTGATCGGCGACTTCCGCGACCAGCACGGCTGGGAGCGTCCGCTGGCATCGCTGCGGGTGAGACATTCCGTGCTCGCGGTCGAGATCGTCGATCCACGCGAGGCGGAGCTCCCCGCGGTCGGACACCTGGCGCTGGTCGATCCCGAAAGCGGCGCCCGGATCCAGGTCGACACCTCCAGCCGCCGCATCCGCGAGCGGTTCAGCCAGCTCGAGCGCGAGCGCCGCGACACCCTCACCCGCGAGCTCCGTCGCCTGCGAATCGACCACGTCACGCTGGCGACCGACCAGGATTGGCTGCTGGCGCTGGGGCGCCACCTGCGATGAGCTTCGCCTCGCCATTGTGGTTAGCGGCGCTCGCGCTGATCCCGATCGCGATCCTGGCGGCGATCGCCGCGCGCCGGCGTGCCAGACGCTATGCGGTCCGGTTCCCCGCGGTCTCGACGCTCCAGCTGGCCGCCGCCGCGGGCATCTCGTGGCGGCGTCATCTTCCGGCCGCTTTCGCGCTGGCGGCGATCGCGGCGCTCGCGTTGGCGCTCGCCCGGCCCCACGTCAGCTACAGCGCCCCGGTCGACCGGGCATCGGTGATCCTCGTCACCGACCACTCCGGGTCGATGGCCGCCACCGACGTCCAGCCGACACGGCTGGACGCCGCCGAGCGCGCCGCCAACACCTTCATCGATCAGCTGCCCGGGAACGTCCTCGTCGGCGCGATCGCCTTCTCGAGTTCGCCCGACGCCGTCCAGGCGCCGGTGACCAACCACGCCGCCGCGCGCGCGGTCATCAATGCGCAGACTGCGAACGGCTCGACCGCTACCGGCGACGCCCTCCAACTCGCGCTCCAGCTCTTGCGTGGCGCCGACAAGAAACACCCGCCGTCCGCGATCGTGCTCCTCTCCGACGGGGCCGCCAACTCCGGCGTCGACGTCACGACGGTCGCCCGCCAGGCGGCGCAGGAAAGAATCCCGATCGACACGGTCGCGCTCGGCACCCCGAACGGCGTCCTCCCGAGCCCTGACCCGTTCCAACCACCCGTGGCCGTCCCTCCCGACCCGCAGCTGATGCAGGAGATCGCCCAGCTCTCGGGCGGGCGCTCCTTCAACGCCCAGACCGCCGACGAGCTCAGCTCGATCTACAAGGGCCTCGGGCATCAGCTTGGGAGCGTGACGCGCAAGCACGACGTCACGGCCGCGTTCGCGATCGGCGGCCTCGCGTTCCTGCTGATCGGAGCGGCGGGGTCGACCCGCTGGTCCGGACGCCTCCCCTGATCGCGGCGCAGGCCGGTAGGCACCGACGCACGGGCCGGTCGACCGGGCTGCGAACATGCCCGTGATGGACGTGATCGAGGCTCCGTTCCGCTCCACCGTCGACCGTCGCTCGGCCTCGGACCGTGCTCACATCGGGGACATCGTCGGGGCGATGGGAACGGTCGCCAGTCACGACGTGGGCCCGCGCCGGTCGCTGCGCCGGCGGCTGGTGACGCTGGCGGCGGTGATGGGGCCCGGCCTGATTGTGATGGCGGGAGATAACGATGCCGGCAGCCTCTCGGTCTACGCCCAGGCGGGCCAGAGCCACGGGCTCAGGCTCGTGTGGATCCTGGTCCTGCTCGCGCCCGCGCTGATCGTCAACCAGGAGATGGCGGTCAGGTTGGGCGCCGTGACCGGGGCCGGTCACGCCCGGTTGATCGTCGAGCGGTTCGGCAGGACCTGGGGCGCGTTTGCCCTCGGCGACCTGCTGATCGTGAACCTGCTGATGATCGTCACCGAGTTCATCGGGGTGACGCTCGCGCTGGGCTATTTCGGAGTCAGCCGGTACGTCGCGGTGCCGATCGCCGCCGCCGCATTGGTGGCGGTCACCTCCACGGGGAGCTTCCGGCGGTGGGAGCGGGCGATGTACGTACTGATCGCGGCCAATGTCCTGATGGTGCCGCTGGTGCTGATGTCGCGCTCGCACGTCGGCGCAGGCGCCGGCGCGGGACTCGTGCCGAGCGTGCCCGGCGGCGCCGGATCGCTGCTGCTCGTGCTCGCGTTGGTCGGTGCGACGGTCGCGCCTTGGCAGTTGTTCTTTCAGCAGTCCAACGTCGTCGACAAGCGCATCACCGCGCGGTGGCTGCACTACGAGCGGGTCGACACCGTGATCGGCGCGCTGATCGTGATTGCCGGAGGGTGCGCGGTGATGTTCGCCGCCACTTCGCTGCATGGATCCGGCGTCGAGTTCACGGACGCAGGCGCCGTCGCCGCCGGGCTGAGGGCGGGGAGCGGTCAGATCGCCGGCGCGCTGTTTGCCGTCGTGCTGTTCAACGCGTCGATCCTGGGCGCGGCGGCCGTCACGCTGGCGAGCTCTTACGCGATCGGGGACTACGCGGGGCTGAAGCACTCGCTGCACCGGAAATGGCGGGACGCGCCGATGTTCTACGGCTCGTATGTGGCCGCTGTGTCGCTGGGTGCCGCGATCGTCCTCGCCCCGGGAGCGCCGCTCGGGATCGTCACGACCTCCGTGCAGGCGCTGGCGGGAGTCCTGCTGCCGAGCGCCGTGGTGTTCCTCCTGCTCCTCTGCAACGACCGCGAGGTGCTCGGCCCGTGGACCAACCCGCGGTGGCTGAACATGGTCGGCGTGTCGGTTGTCACCGTGCTCATCGTGCTCTCGGGAACCCTGACCGTCACCACCGTTTTCCCGCACGCCGATCCCGCACTCGTCGCCTCGATCATCGCGACAATGGGCGCGGTCGCGCTGGCGCTGTGGGCGTATGCGATGTGGGGGGCGCGCCACGAGCCGGTCGGCGACGCAGACACTCCCTGGCAGCGCGCAACATGGACGATGCCGTGGTCCGAGCGAATCGGCCCCCCGGGGGCAACGCGCGTGCGCAACGTCGGTCTGATGGTCCTTCGTGCCTACCTGTTGGGCGCGGCGGCGGTCGTCGTCGTCAGGGCAATCCAGCTAGCCGCCGGCGGCTGATTCCGACGGGCCGCTCTCGGCCTGGCGCCCGGGGTACGCGCGGGATCGGCGACGTCCGGATGCCAGCTGTGTGGCATGCCGCTCGGCCTCGTCGAGCAAGGAGGCGACGTGCTCGTCGTAGAGCGCGTACACGCGCTCGCGGCCGCGCCGTTCGGCGACGACGAGGCGGTGGTCGCGCAACAACCGCAGCTGATGTGACACCGCAGGCTGAGCCATGCCGGTCACGGCGATCAGCTCGCCGACGGTGTGCGGCCGCTCGCGGAGGCAGCCGAGAATCCGCACCCGGCTCGGGGTCGCGAGCGCGAACATGGTGTCGGCGATTCGCTCGGCGAGTTCCTCGGTCACGGCGCACCGGGCAGCCTATCGCCGGCCGCTACCGCGCGGCTCCGACCTCCGGCGCGAGGCCGCTCCTCGCGCCCGGCCGACCGGAACCGCCACCAAAGCATGTACATTTGTGCATGTTATCGCTGAAGCCGTTCCCCACGACCTCGGCGGCCGACGGAGGTGAGCGCGACCGCCGCACCATCGCGCGCGCCGTCCGGGCCCGACCTCCCGGCGAGCCAGATCCCGCCTCCGGAACCACCCCCGAGCTTCCGGCGCCGGCCGCGGATCTGGCGCCTCCTGCTCGGCTGTCTGCTGGTGGTGGCGCTGAGCGCCGGCGCGACCGTCGTGCTGATCAAGGGCGAGATCAGAACGCTCGCGAAGGACCTGCGCTTCCACAAGGCGATCAAGCTCTCGAGCGGCGCGCTCGCTCCGGCAGGGTTCGGTGATGCCCAGACGATCCTGCTCGTCGGCAACGATCAGCGCAACCACACGACGACCACGCCTGTGCTGCCGCACTCGAACGAGATGCTGCTGGTTCGAATCGACCCGAGCAAGCCGTGGATCTCGATGATGTCGATCCCCCGCGAGCTGATGGTCCCGATCCAGACGCCCGGCGGCACGGTTACGACCCGACTGAACGCGGCGCTCGAGTACGGCGGCACCTCGTTGCTGGTCTCCACGATCAAACAGGTCACCGGACTGTCGATCAACCACGTCGTGGTCATCGACTTCAACCAGTTCAAGACAGCCGTCGATGACATCGGCTGCGTCTACTCGACCGTCGACCGCCGGTATTACCACGTGAACACCCCGTACAGCCAGCAGTATCAGGAGATCAATCTGCAACCCGGCTACCAGAAGCTGTGCGGCACCCAGGCCCTCCAGTTCGTCTCCTACCGTCACGGCGACACCTCACTCGTACGCGACGCCCGCGACCAGGACTTCCTGCTCGACGTCAAGAAGGAGTACGGGGCGACGCTGCTCGACAACATCCACAAATTCGAGCGCATCTTCGGTGAGACGGTGGAGGTCGACCGCTCGCTGCAATCGGAGAGCGGCGTTGAGAACCTGCTGGGCACGCTGATATCGGCCGCGAGCCTTCGTGTCCGCCAGGTTCAGTTCCAGGTCAACCTGGAGCCCACCGGCTCAAACACGTGTTCGTGCGACACCGCCACCCCACAGCAGATCGCCGCGAGCGTGCAGTCGTTCCTCGGCGGCACCGACAACGTTCCAACCGGGTCCACCGCCGCCGCTGCGCACGCCGTCACTCGGCCCGGCGTGCGGGCCACGCTTCCGCTCGTTCCGAGTCTCGCCGCCGGCCTGGCGCAGGCACAAGCGAGCGCCCGAGCCCTGCCGTTCCCGCTCGAGTACCCACGGGTGCAGGACGCGGCCGGCAGCGGTACGCCGGTCACGCTGCGCGACTACCTGATCCATGCCCCCGACAGGACCGGGTACCCGGTGTACGTCGCCGTGTTCTCGGGCGGCCTGCTTGGTCAGTACTACGACGTGCAGGGCATGACTTGGCCGGGCGCGCCGATGTTCACCGATCCCGACCAGACAGTGATGGTGGCGGGTCGAACCTATTCGCTGTTCTACTCGGGCCAGCACCTGTCGGTCGTGGCCTGGTATGCCCACGGGGCCGTCTACTGGGTGCACAACTCGCTCACCGACGCCGTCGGTAACGGAGAGTTGCTGGCAATCGCCGAGCAGACCAGGCCAATCGGCGTCGCGGGCACCCCCGGCCACCGGCTCGGCGGTACGGGCGCATCCCGTCGCGCCTCGCTAAAGGCGGTCGTCGTCCCGAGGCGGATCGCGCCCCCGGCGAAGGTCACCCCGCTCGAGGCGATCGGGTCGATCGGAGCGCTGGTGACCCTTCTCGCCGCGCCGATCCTCGGCATCGCGCTGGTCCGGCGCCGGCGCCGGATGATCGCGCTCCGCGCGGAGCTGGACGGGTTGATCTCGCTCGAGTCCCGGTTGCGCGCCGGCCTCCCGCGTCAGCCGCTTCGGACCACACCCGCAACGCCGCACAGCCAGCAGCCGGCGCCGACTCCCGAAACTCCCATGCACGGATATGCATGAATCGTGGCATCGTGATGCGAGCAATGCGAACATGCGCCCCGTGGGCGTAAGGGAGATAAACCGGATAGCTATGGAAGACCAACCCCGAAGTAGCAGCTTCTCCCTGCTCGCCTGCGGCAGCTCGCCGGCCTAGCGCCGGGCGCCGGCTTCCGCGGGTGGCTGGGGAGTCAACCGGAACGGAGGTCGCTCCGATGAACCTCATCGGGCCGCGCCGCCCGCACCGCGTCGGGCGGACCAGAACACGATGGACCACAAGCGAGGAAGCGATGCCTGACTGCGACGAAGGTCGAAGTCCGAGACCCGGCGCGCCAGCTCGCCCGGACCATCGTGCCCTGATGTAGGACGCGGTGGCCTCCAGGGCGGGTGCGCGCAGTCACCAGCCCTGAAACCCGAAAGAGGTCACCGATGAACACGACGACATTCACTCCAACCTCCGGCGCCCTGCTGGGGCCGCCCGGTGGGCGGGCGGGCCTCGACGACGCGCACGTCGGGGACATCCATGGCGCGCTCGGCACGCTGCGCCAACACGGCGCGAAGCCTCGCTTCCGCCGCCACCGCCTTCTGGCACTGCTGGCGATCATGGGCCCGGGCCTGATCGTGATGGTCGGCGACAACGACGCCGGTGGTGTCGCGACGTACGCGCAGGCGGGCCAGAACTACCGCCTGACGCTGCTGTGGGCGCTGGTCCTGCTCGTGCCGGAGCTGATCGTCAACCAGGAGATGGTCGTGCGCCTCGGCGCTGTCACCGGCGTCGGCCACGCACGGCTGATCATCGAGCGGTTCGGGAAGTTCTGGGGCGCGTTCTCAGTCGGCGATCTGTTCATCCTGAACTTGCTGACGATCGTTACCGAGTTCATCGGTGTGAGCCTCGCGCTTGGTTACTTCGGTGTCAGTGAGTACCTGGCGGTTCCGGTCGCTGCCGGCGCCCTGATCGCGATCGCCGCGACCGGCAGCTTCCGCCGGTGGGAGCGGTTCATGTTCGTGTTCGTGGTAACCAACTTCATCGCGATCCCACTTGCGATCATCAGCCACCCACACCTCCAGCCGATCGTGCACGGTGCACTGACCCCGGGCGTCGAGGGTGGCTTCAACTCAACTTCGATGCACCTGATCATCGCGATCGTCGGAACCACCGCGGCTCCGCGGCAGCTGTTCTTTCAGCAGTCCAACGTGATCGACAAGCGGATCACCCCACGGTGGATCAACTATGAGCGCGCCGACACCGTAATCGGCTCAATCGTCGTGATCCTCGGCGCAGCCGTGTTGATGATCGTCGCCTCCTTCGGGCTCGGCGACACCGCGCTGCACGGCCGCTTCGCCAACGCCGGTGCAACGACAAGGCGGTGCTCGGTCCGTGGACGAACCCAGGCTGGCTGAACGCACTCGCGAGCGTGATCGTGGGCGTGCTCGTCGTGCTCTCCGCGATCCTGACCGCGACGACGCTGTTTCCGCACATCGACGTCGCGACGACGACCGAGGTGCTGTTCGCGGCGCTCGCCCTGGTGCTGGCGGTGGCGGGGGCGTACGTCGCGCGCGGCCGCCGGACCGCGCCGGCGGCGCTCGACGTGCCGGCTGGCGGCCGGCGGCCATCCGATCCGGACCGCATGCCGGCGGTCCGCGAGCGTTGGACGATGCCGCGACTCGAGTTGCTCGAGCGGCCCGTCTGGTCCCGCACGCGGAGGATCGGCATGTTCACGCTCCGCGGGTACCTGCTCGTCGCCGTGCTGATGCTGGTCGTCAAGGCAGTCGAGATCGGCCTCGGCCACTGAACTGATTGCCGTCAGAGCGAGACGATCGCTGCGAGATCTGCCGCCGATTCCGCGGGGGCGGGCCTGCCCAGCAGCTCGACCTGGGCGCGCAGCCCGCCCTCGCGACGTGCGTGGAGGTGGAGCGTGCCGCCGTGGCTGGTCGCGATCGCGGCGATGATCGACAGTCCGAGCCCGTGCCCATCGCCGCGGTTCGTTCGGTCGGCGCCGAGTCGCTGGAACGGCTGCTTGAGCCGGTCGAGATCGTCCGGCGGGATCACCGGTCCGGGGTTCGCGACCGACAGGATCACGCGACCTCCCCGGGTCGATGAGGTGACCTCGAGCCAGCCTCCGGGCGTGTTGTGCGCGATCGCGTTGTCGAGCAGGTTCGCAACCAGCCGCTCGAGCAGCTGCCGGTCACCATCGGTCCAGGCAGGGTCGAGCGCGGCGTTGGCCCGCAACTGCCGGTGCTCGATCTCGTGCGTCCGCGTCTGGAGCAGCGCACGGGTTACGTCCGCGAGGTCGACCGGCTCGCCCCGCTGCACCGCCTGTTCGCCCCTTGCCAGCGCGAGCAGCGAATCGATCAGCTCCTCGAGCTGCTGCTCGGAGACAAGCGCCCGCTCGTGCGCATGGCGCAGCGACGCGGCCGTGGCGTCGGGGTCGGCCACCGCGACCTGCAGCAGCGTCTTGAGCCGCGCCAGCGGGGTTCGGAGCTCGTGCGATGCGTTGGCCACGAACCGGCGCTGGGACTCGAACGCCACCTCCAGGCGTTCGAGCAGCGCGTCGAGCGTGTCGCCGAGCTCCTTGAGCTCGTCGTCGGGTCCCGCGAGCGCGAGGCGGCGATCGAGGTTCGTGGCGGATATGTCGCGCGCGGCCGAGGTGATCGTCCGCAGCGGGCGCAGCACGGGGCCGGCGATCAGCCATCCGAGCAGCACCGCGACCGTGGCCATCAGGCCGAGCGCGAGCCCGGACATGAGCAGCAGCGAGTGCAGGTCGGCCGCGTGCTGGCGCTGCCCGAGGATCTCCGTGAAGTTGCCGGGTGGAAAAGGAATGTGTCCGGGCGGGCCTGGCAGCCGCACGGAGAAGCCGCTGCTTTGCGCCGTCAGCAGGTAGGTGAGCCCGAGCAGCCCGGCCCCGCACGCGATGAACACGCAGCCATACAGCAGCGCGAGCCGAAGCCGCGCCGTCCGCCGCGGCGGTCGCGGCCGGAAGCGGATGTCGAGCGCTGCCCACACGGTCAGATCCGGTAGCCCGACTTCGCGATGGTCTCGATCACCGGAGGATCGCCGAGTTTGGCGCGCAGGCGGCTGACCGTGATCTTGACCGTGTGCGTGAACGGATCCGCGGCCTCGTCCCACACGCGCGCGAGCATCTCCTCCGCCGAGACGCACCGCCCCTGACTCGACAACAGCAGCTCGAGCACCCCGAACTCCTTAGGCGTCAGCTCGAGCTCGCGCTTTCCGCGAAACGCGCGCCGGCGCGCCGAATCGACGACCAGGTCGCCGAGGCGGAGCACGGGCGGAAGCGCGGGCTGCGCGCGCCGGGCGAGCGCGCCGATCCTCGCCACCAGGACGGGAAAGTCGAACGGCTTTGCCAGGTAGTCGTCCGCGCCAAGGCCAAGCCCGTCCACCAGATCGTCGCTGCTCGCCGCCGCGGTCAGCATCAGCACCCGGCTGCGAGCGCCCTCGGCGACCAGCCGGGCGCACACCTCGTCTCCGTGCAGGCCCGGCAGATCGCGGTCGAGCACGATCACGTCGTAGTCGTTCACCAGCGACCGCGCGAGCCCGTCAGAGCCGTCGAACGCGAGATCCACGGCCATACGCGCCGTGCGCAACCCGCCCGCGATCGCCTCGGCCAGCTCCTGGTCGTCTTCGATCACCAGCACCCGCATCCTGACGGGAGCGTAACCCCCGCTGGTTTCGTCACGGTTTCGCTCGAAGCACGCCAACGCCGCCGATACCGGCCCGAAACCGCCCGTGGCGTACAAGACGTGAGAGCCAACGCCAGGGAAACGAGATGGCCCATCACGACACACACGAGGTTCGAATCATCGCGCGACGCGCCATCGTCTCGACGATCGGCCTGATCACCGCGTGCACGCTCTGCGCCGGATGCGGGAGCAACTCCAGCAGCGGCGCGTCGAGCTCGGGGTTCGCCACTCAGGCACTCGCCTTCTCGAAGTGCATCCGCGCCCACGGGATAGCCGGCTTCCCCGACCCGGGCGCCAACATCCCCGGTCCGAACAACTCGATCGGAGGGATCGAGATCCCCCCCACGATCAACATCCAGTCACCCGCCTTCCAGACCGCCCAGAACGCCTGCCGCGGAAAGTTCTCCGCGGCGTTCTCGCGACAGGGAAAGCCAGGGATCACCGCCGCCATGAAGGCCTCGCTGATCACGCACGCGCAATGCATGCGCACCCACGGCGTACCGAGCTACCTGGATCCGACGTTTCCACCCAGCGGCGGGATCGCGGTCACCGACCCGGCCGGCGTCGACCTGCAGTCGCCCGCCTACCAGCACGCGTCGGCGGAGTGCGGCGACCGCTAAGGACCCACGGCACCTATACGCGAAGATGGCTCGGTGGTCTGAAGCAGCCGGTCGATCAGCTCCGCGGCGCGGTTGGCCGCCATCGCGCCTGGGCCGCATGAATGCGTGCTCAGTCGGCGAGTCCGTGCGTATAGGCGTAGTGCACGGCTTGGGCGCGGTCGCGCGCGCCGATCTTGGCGAACACGTGGTTGATGTGGGTCTTGACCGTGGCTTCGCTCACGACCAGCGTCTCGGCGATCTCGCCGTTCGACAGGCCTCGGGCGATCAGCGACAGCACCTCGGCCTCGCGCGGCGTCAGGTCGTCGGGCAGGCTGGTGGGCGGCGGGGCGGGACGGCGGGGGGCGCCGGCGTCGGCGGCCGCGATCAGACGGCTCTGGACCACGGGGTCGAGCAGCGCCTGATGGTCGGCCGCGGCGTGGACCGCGCGAGAGATCTCGACGATCCCCGCGTCCTTGGTCAGGTATCCGCGCGCGCCCGCGCGGAGCGCGTCGAGGATCGAGTCATCGTCGGCGTGGGTGGTGAGCACGACGATCTCGGTGTCGGGCTGGGCCTCCCGGATCCGGCGGGTGGCCTCGACCCCGTCGAGTCGCGGCATTCGCAGATCCATCAGCACGACGTCCGGCCGGTGGCGCGAGGCCAGCGCCACCGCCTCCTCGCCGTCGGCGGCGGCGGCGACCGGCGTGATGTTGGGCGCCGCGTCAAGCAGGGTCATCAGCCCCTCGCGCACCAGCGCCTGGTCATCGACCACCAGAACGCGCACGGGGCCGTTCATCGGATCTGCTCCGCCGGGACGGCCGCCGCCTGAGGGGGCGGCAGCCGCAGCTCGACCCGCCAGCCATCGCCGACCGCGCCCGCGTAGAGCGTGCCACCGAGCAGCGCGGCGCGTTCGCGCATCCCCTGGAGGCCGTAGCCGCCCCCGGAATCGGCCAGCCCGGCGGGGGCCGGGGCGGGCCGGGTCGCGGAGGGTTGGTCTTGGACCAGGAGCACCACGTCGTCACCGGGATTGTGCCCGGCGTGGACGGCAACCGACACTTCGGCGCCGGGAGCATGCTTGCGCACGTTCGTGAGCGCCTCCTGGACGACCCGAAGGACCGCCTGGCCGGTTTGGCCGGTCAGCCGCGCGGGGTCGCCGTCGACCGTCAGCTCGGCGGGCGCGTCGGCGCTTGCGCGGTAATCGGCGACGAGCGCCTCAATCCCGGCCGAGGCCGACACCGACTCGCCGCGCAGCGCTCCGACCGCCTGGCGGGTCTCCTGCAAACCCTCCCGCGCCAGCGCGTGGGCACGCTGCACGCGGGCCAGGACCGTGTCGCGGTCGGCACCCTGTTCGACCAGCGAGCTCGTCGCCTCGAGCTGAATCGTCAGGCCGGCCAGCGTGTGAGCCAGCACGTCGTGGATCTCGCGCGCGATCCGGGTCGATTCCTCCAGCCGCGCCGTGCGGAGCTGTTCCTCGTGCGAGCGCTGGGTCTGGGCGAGCAGCAGCTCGGCTTGCTCCGCGCGCACCCGGGACTGGCGACTGGTCGACGCGGCGAGAGCCGTCGCGATGAACCCGAGCGTGTAGGCGAGCAGCCCGACGCCGTTCCCGTCGTACGCGAGCACCGCCGAGCCGAGCGCCAGCGCTCCCAGGGCGACTACGACGAACGCGCGTGGCAGCGCCGCGCGTACGCCGGCCGACGCCACCGCCACGAACACGAACGTGCTTGCGGCGGTGTCGGGCACGGCCCCGGTGAGGATGCCACCGGCCACGGCGAGCACGTACACGTCCGGCGTGACGCGGTGCTCGTTCGGCCGGATCGTCCACGCGAGCCAGGCAATGACACACACGACGAAGCAGACGGTCGCCACCAGCCCGCGCCCGCTGCTGCTCAGATGGTGTCGCGTGTGCAGCACCGACCAGCTGATCAGCACGAGGGCGACAACCCGGATCACGGTGGCAAGCCGGGGGTCGAGGCGCGAGAGAACCATCGTCAAGGAAGGTACGGAGTCAGGAGGCGGGGCTTCAACCGTCCGGGGCGGCAGCCCGCAACGGGCCTCCGAGCCGCAACCGGGACGCGGCAAAGCGGGACCCGCTGGTAACGGATCCCGCTGTCGCATGTAAACCCGGCTGGTTGCCCGGCGTGGTCACTCAGACGAGCTCCGGCGCCACCCGGCCCATGAGCTGCTCGCGGCGCAGGGCCTGAATCAGCGAGCGGCCACAAACCTCGAACACCGCCATCGCCAGCAGCGCCACCGTCCAGGCCTCGCCGCTCGTGATCGAATGAGTGGCGCTGAAGTGACCAATCGTGGCGGCGCCGCCGTTGTTGACCCAGATCAGGAAAGCGAACCGCGAACCCATCCCCAGCACCCAGAAGAAGCCCGAAATCCAGCCGGCGCGGGCGAGCACCTCGCCGTCGGAGTCGCGCCGCATCATCACGGCCTGGCCGCTGGCGACGCCGATCAACAGTCCCACCAGAGCGAGGACCACGATCAAAACCAGGTCGTTGCCGGCGGTGGGGATGCCATGCAGATAGTTGGCGACCGCGATCGCCACGATGACGAGGGGGCGGATGAGCGCCTTGGCGGTCAGCTTGCGCTCCTTGATCTGGAGCAGGACGAGGAGCACGAGCGCGGAATCGATGAGGTAATCAGTAAATGTCATAGGTGGATGGTCGTCCGCGAGCGCTTTCCGCACATCGGAGCACGGGTCGATTCGCGGGTGGAAATCCCGCCGCTCTCCACCTACGGGTGGAGACCGGCTCTAGCGCACTGCGGAGGTCGTCAGATCGGCATCAGTGTCTCGGACGAGTTCTCTCCGAGGACGCGGTGAACTGCGTGCCAGACTCCATCCGCATGGACTCCGAGCGCCGGCGGCACGTGACCCTGTCGGGCGACCTCGCCGGCAATTACGTGGTCGTCGAGGAACGACCCGACGGTTCGCTGGTCGTGGCGCCGGACCCCTCGAGGCGATCGGTTGCCGCCGCGCGCCGACCGGCCCCCGAGGGGATCGGCTCGCTGTTCTCCGGCCTGCTCAGCCGTCCGCCGTCTACGCCGCCTAACGTCCCCGAGATCCTCGAGGGCTGGGGCGTGCAGCTTGGTGAGGACGAGGACATCAGCGAGTTCCTGATCGCGGACATCGACGGCACGACAGGCTTCCTCGCCGTCACCACGCAGCGGTTCATCTTCGCCGCGGGGTCGGGCAAGGGGCTCGGCGTCGTCCAGGAGCACCTGCTCTCGGCCGCCCGCAACGTCGAGCTGATCGGCCGGCGGCGGAGGGCCAAGCTTCGCGTGACCTGGCACGGCTCGGAGAGCACGATCGGGCTTCTCGATCGCGATGCGCTGTCGCGCCTGCAGGAGACCCTCGCCGGTCACAGCATTAGTTGACGGCTCTCTAGACGAGCATGGCCCGCGCCGCAAGCTCGGTCGTGCGGGCGAGGCCGTCCAGGTACGCCTCCCGGATCGGTCCGGCGTGACGCAATCCCCAGAGGATCTTCGCGTGATCCCACGCGACGTCGCGGGCCCCGGCGAGCGACCACATCGCGATGGCCTCGTCGGTCTTCTGCGGCGTAACGTCCTCGATGTCGGCGATCAGCCCGGTGTCGAACCAGCCGGCGACCTGTGTCTCGACGGTCGCCAGCAGGCCATCGACGCGCTGGAAGTCGCGGTGAATCGCGCTATCGTCCTCCACCGGGAGCCCGAACTCCTCGCTCGTCGTGAAGACCGCGATCGGCAGGTCGTGGTTGATGTGCGCGGCCATCCCCGCGAGCGCGAACTGAATCGGCTCGCGCGCCTGCGAGCGAGTCTCGACGAGCGGCCGCCATGCGACCGGGCAGCTCGCCCCGGAGTCGATCGCGGCCTCGGCGACGAAGTACAGGCCTGCGAAGACGACATCCAGCCGGTCGACGAACTCCTTGTTCTCGAACTCGGTCCCGGCGCTCGCCGAGTCGACCGCGCGGGTGACCTGGAGGTAGAGGCGGTCGAAGATCGCGATGCCGTCCTTGCGCGGTAGCGCGGCATCGATCGCCTCCATCCGGGCAATCACCTCCGGGATCGTCGACACGCCGGCGCCGGTGCTCACGGGCGCGATCCTAACCCGTCCGGAACCCGGCACAGGATCGCCTCGAGCATCCATCCCACGGTCCGTTTATTCTCGGCCCCGTGCGGGTTCTCGTGACGGGTAGTGCCGGACACCTCGGTGATGGGTTGCTGCACGGGCTCGGCGAGCTCGGGCACGACGTCGTCGGCCTCGATGTGCTCGAGGCTCCGAACACGATCGTCGGCTCGATCGTCGATCGGGCGTGCGTGCGTCGATGCATGCAGGGGGCCGCCGCCGTCATGCACGCGGCCACGCTCCACAAGCCCCACATCGATTCGCACTCGCGGCAGGACTTCTTGGCCACGAACATCACGGGCACACTGACGCTGCTCGAGGAAGCGGTGGCCGCCGGCGTCGAGCGGTTCGTGTTCACAAGCTCGACGAGCGCGTTCGGGCGTGCTCTCGTTCCACCTCCCGGGGCGCCCGCCGCCTGGATCACCGAGGAGGTCGCGGATGCGCCGAGGAACGTCTACGGCGTCACGAAGGGCGCCGCCGAGGATCTGTGCGAGCTCGTTCACCGCGATCACGGGCTCGCGGTCGTGATCCTTCGCACCTCGCGCTTCTTCCCCGAGAGCGACGATCGCGAGGACGTTCGAGCCGCTTACTCGGACGCCAACGCGAAGGTCAACGAGCTGCTGTACCGGAGGGTCGACCTGGAGGATGCGGTCGACGCGCACCGGCTCGCTCTCGAGCGGGCGGACGAGATCGGGTTCGGCCGCTACATCATCAGCGCCACGACGCCGTTCACGCGCGAGGACCTGGCCGAGCTGCGGGTCGATGCTCCGGCGGTCGTTAGACGGCTGTACCCGGACTACGAGGCGGTGTACGCCGAGCTCGGGTGGTCGATGTTCCCCGCCATCGAGCGCGTGTACGTGAACGATCGTGCTCGAAGGGATCTGGGGTGGGAACCCCGCCACGACTTCCGGTCCGCTCTCGATCGCCTCGCCGCCGACGAGGACTGGCGCAGCCAGCTTGCCCGCTCGGTCGGCGCCAAGGGCTATCACGCGTCCTCGCCGGCGTACGCGCCGGCCGGTAACGTGACCGCGCTCGTGCCTCGGCGCGTCTGAAGCGTCCGCGACGTCGTCTACGTTGCCGGACATGGCGCAACTTGCTCCCTCGCAGCGCGATGGCAGTGTCTTCGACGAAGTCGCGGCCGAGTACGACCGCAGCCGCCCGGCCTACCCCGACGAGCTCGTCGACCGTGCCTGCCGCATCGCTGGGATCGGGAACGATGATGAGGTGCTCGAGGTCGGGTCCGGAACCGGGCAGCTGACGCGTAGCCTCGTCGCCAGGGGCCTCCGGGTCGTGGCCGTTGAGCCCGGAAAGCGCTTGATGTCCCTGGCCGAGCAGAACCTGGCGGGGCGCGGCGAGGTCCAGTTCGTCAACGCGCGGTTCGAACAGGCCGCGCTTCCCCACGGGCGCTACCGAGCCGCGTTCTCGGCGTCCGCGTTTCATTGGATCGACCCGAACGTCAGCTGGCGGAAGGCCGCTCGCCTGCTGGCCCCCGGCGGGACGCTCGCGCTCATTCAGTACTGCGGGCTCGACGACCCGCGCACATCCGACGACCAGGCGGCGCTGCTGGCCTCGCTGGCGCGGATCGCGCCTGAGGTCGCGGCGGACTGGCCCGCCTACAGGGATCTAACTGCGATCGCCGCCGGCCTCGAGCAGCGTCGCGACAACGTGTCCGAGGCGTGGGCGTGGGTCGGGAGCCACGACCTCGCGCGTGCCGAGGCCCGGCGCCTCTTCAGCGACGTGCGATTCGCCACCGTGCCGATCGTCGCCGAGCACACCGCCGACGAGCTCACGGGCCTGCTTCGCACCATTTCGTCCTATTCGCGGCTCTCATGGAACCAGCGCGAGGACCTCGAGAACGGGCACGACATGATCTACGAGCGGCTGGGGCGGCCGATCCGCTCGAGCACGGCCGCCGTCCTGGTCACGGCGCGCCGCAGCGCCGTGGGCTAGTGGCGCTCCCGTCAACGGTTGCCGGTCACGCCACTAGCTCCCTGGGACTGTCGCCAGCCACGCCGCGATCTCCGCGACGACCGCCGCGTCGATGTGTTGGGCCGGCTCGTACTCCTCGGGGCTCGACGGTCCAGACCCCGGCGTGAACAGGTGGTTGTGGTCGGGGTAGACGCGGATCGTGACGTTCGGGCGATCACCGACACCGGCCTCCCAACGAGCGAGATCATCTGCAACGGTCACCTGGTAATCCCGGCCACCCTGGAGGATCAGCATCGGCTTGCCGAGAGAGGCGGCCACCTCGACCGGGTTGTAGTGGCGCAGATCCAACCAGTAGGACGCGGGGGCACCGAGCGGTAGCCGGCTCGCGGGCGTGGACGGCGACAGATCGGGGCTGTCGACCATCCTCGCCTTTTCGGCGAGCTCATCGATGACCGGCTGCGCCGCCGCCTCGGTCTCGGGTCGGAGCGAGGCGAGGTGGCGCATCTGCCTGACGATTACCCAGTGGAGCGGCTGCGCGCCGCCCGCGAGGAGGATCAGCCCGGCGACCGACGACTCGGAGGCCGCGATGCGCGGGGCGACCGTGCCGCCGAGACTGTGACCGAGCAGAAACACACGGTCCCTGGCCACGGCGGGGCGCTCCCCGAGGAGCTTGATCGCCGCGATCGCGTCCGGCAGGTACTCGTCGGCGAGGGTGAAATCGTGAGCGTCCTTCAGCTCGTCGGCGTGTGCGTAGGTGACCTTGTCGAACCGAATCGTCACGATGCCGCGGCTGGCCAGCCCCCACGCGATGTCCTTTAGCGGCTTGTTTCGACCGATCGTCTCGTCGCGATCGAGCGATCCCGAGCCGGCGAGCAGCACGACGCCGGCGTGCGGTCCGGGCGCGCGCGGCACGGTGACGGTCCCGGGCACCGCGCGCGGTCCGGCTCCCAGTGTCACCTCCTGCTCGGTGAACGCCTCCGGGTCAGCGTAAGCCGGCGGCTCCCACGGCGCGATCGGCTCGGCGGCCCCTGGAGGCGCCAGCTGCAACCCTCCGAGCTGACCCTCCTCGCTGACCGACGCGACCAGCGCGAAGCCCCCCGCTCGCAGGTAACCGGCACCTTCACCACGACCACGCCCGCGGGCATCGGCTCGCTGACCGGCGCGCCGACCGACGCGACCGCCCCTTGCCGACCCAGCTCGGCTTCCCACGCGGCCTTCAGGGCCTCGGGAGGCACCAACGCCTGCAGCTGCGGCGCGAACAGGTCGCGGATCTCGGCAAAGCGCCCCGCCCGCGCGAGGTCGAGCGCGGAAAGGGTGGTCTGCACCGGCGTCGTCAGCATCAGGAGCTCCTCTTCCTTTTCGTGCGTGGCCGCTTGCTCTGATCGGGAGGTTCGGCGGCCGGTTGCACCGGGGCCGGCAGGAACGCCGTGTAGACCATGCGCCGCCTGCGGCCCTCCCCCGGCGTATTCGCGAGCCGTGGCCGGAACACGATCGACAGCTCGCGGAGCAGCTCGGCGAACTCGGCGTCGGTCAGCCACACCGCGCCGACCTGATAGTCGGCGCCGTCGCGGAGCGGGTCGGGTGGCTCCGAGGCGAGGTAGCGGTCCGCGTCGGCGAGCATGCCCGCGACGTAGGCCATGAACGCCCGGCCGTGTTCCTCGGCGGTCATCGCCTTGACTTCGCCCGGGTCGATCCGGGCCGCGAACAGCCGCAACGTGTACGTGCGCTCGACCGCACCGCGGACCCGCCGCTCGGCCACCACCTGGAGCACACCCGCCTTCGTGAGCAACGCGACGTGTCGGTAGAGGCTCCCGGACGGCACATCGTCGAGCTCGGCGGCGAGCTGGCTGGTCGTCAATGCGCGGTCGCCGAGGAACGCCTTGACGATCCGGAGCCGCACCGGATGGAGAAGGAGATCGGCGCTTCCCATGCCCGGCAGACTACCAGACCGTTCACGATTCTTGGAACATTCATAAATCCGGGAAGTAGCGCTAACAGGCTGACTCGCGAC
>CAWCMG010000021.1:0-30522 GCA_963796575.1 uncultured Solirubrobacterales bacterium
GCTCTTCCTCACCCCCACCCAGGTGAGCGTCGGCGTACTCCCTGGCCAGTCGCTTCGGCGCCTGCACCAGCCACGCCTCGACGATCACCTCCTCGAGCTCGTCCGCCCCGATCTCCTCCAGGCGGACCAGAATCGCCGGATACCCGTCGAAGTGCGGGGTCGTGAAATAAACGCCGGGATCGTCCGCGAGCAGCGCCTCCTTCGCGCCGGCGTGCTCGACCCTGGCGCCGAGGATTGGGCCGGCCGGTGCCGCGTCGCCGAGCGCCCGGAGGTCCGCCTGGCGCAGCGGCCGCTCCCACACGAACAGCTTGTCGCGGACTCGCCACGACGCGTTGCCGTGCGAGGTCCGCTCGCTCGTCTCCGGGAGAGAGAGCGCGATGCGCCGGACGTCGTCCCAGCCGACCACGGCCCGCCTCACCCCACGGTCGAGGGGGCGGAGTGGCCCGGACGGGCCCACACACCGCGTTCCTGGAGCACCTCCACCTGCCTGCGCGTCACCTGCTCGCGGTACTCGGCGTGCGTGTACGGCGCGCGATCGAGATACAGATTCTTTGGGTAGATCGGCCGCTCGTAGACGAGTTGGTACTGCTCGGTCGTCAGGTCCTTCATCCAGTTGTCCCACTGGGCGGTCTGGCGGAAGTTCCGCAGCGCCTCGACGTCGATCGTGCCGGCGATCCAGGTCGAGCCGGCACCGTAGGGAACCTCGGTTACCACGTGGCCACGGTAGTCGACGATCTGCGACCCGCCCGAGAACGTGTCGATCGGCGTCGCCGAGTCCTTGTCCAGGTAGTACGTGCCGAGGTTCATCCCGATCACATACATGTTGTTGTCGAGCGCTCGGGCGCGGTTCTGCACCGAGAACATCCCGCTCATCACGCCGGGCGCGGGGTACGGCCCGCGGTAGGCGATCTCGCAACCGTTCATCGCCAGCCCGCGCGCGTTCTCGGGATACGAGGCCTCGTTGGCCATCATGATCCCGATCCGCCCGATCTCGGTCTCGGCGACCGGATAGAACGCGTCCAGCTCCCGGCCGTAGAGCTCGATCCACCGATCCCACACGTTGTGCGGCGTCACCGAGTGCTCGACCGGGAGCAGCGGCACGACCTTGTGATGCCTGAGGATCACCGTGCCGTCTTCGGGCTCGATCACGAACCCGACGTTGAAGAACCGTCCGGGGAACTCGGGATGGCGCGCCTTGGCCTGGGCGATCACGTACGCGTCCCACTGCTGCGCGAGCCGCCCGAGGTAGTCGGTCTCGGGGCCGGGGATGTCGATCGCGCATTCCTCCGCGTAGGTCTCGTGATCGAGGTCGAGCACCTCGTCGGTGAACCCTTGGAGCCCTCCCTCCGGGATGCAGATCAGCCTCACCGGAAGATCCATGCTCGACAGCCAGGACGCGGCCTTGATCATGTGCGAGATGTGCTCGAGATTCCAGCTGATCTCGTCGCGCCGGCGGATGCCGCGCATCGTCGAGATCAGACCGACGGCCTGGTAAGGCTCGATCATTGGGAGGCTCCTCTCTCTAGTTGCGAGCGACTCTAGCCGCATCGCCCCGGCCTTCGCCACGGCCCGCCGGACGCTCGCCGGGCAACCTCTCTACGGCGATCACCGCTGTGTCGTCCACCTGCGAGCCGTGGGCAAATTCGACCAGTGCGCGCTCGATCCGCCTCACCGCATCGGCGGCACCGGCGGCATCGCGCAACGTCTCCGCCAGGCGCTCCTCGCCGAACCGATCGGCCTGGCCGACGGTATCGATGACCCCGTCGGTGTAGAGGACGAGCTGGTCGCCGGGCTCGAGCCTGATCGTGGTCGCCTCCCACCCGCCGCGCTCGTAGGCACCCAGGAACGGCGCGAACACGCCGACCGGACGCGAGGATCGCCGGCGCACGTGATAAGCGGGCGGATGCCCGGCGAGCACCAGGTCGGCGGTCGCCTCGCGGTCGGCGATGTGAAGCATCACGCAGCAGACGCTGACCAAGGACAGCCCGGGCCGTTCGCGCAGCGCGGCGTTGAGCTGCTCGAGTGCCGCGATCGGATCCCCCAGCAGCTTGCCCGCTGTGCGAAACACATATCGCGACAGCGACGTGAGCGCGGCCGCCTCGGCGCCGCGGCCGGCCACGTCGCCGACGACCACCATCCACCCTCCCGGCACCTCGAACGCGTCGTAGAAATCACCGCCGACGTCGTTGTGCTCGCCGGCGGCCCGGTACAGGCTCGCCAGCCGGAAGCCGGGGATCTCGGGAAGGTCGGGCGGCAGCAGGCTCTGCTGGAGCGTCGTCGCGATCTCGGAGCGCTCGGCGTAGAGCCGGGCGTTCTCGACCGCGATCGCAGCGCGCAGCCCGAGCTCGGCGGCGAGCGCCAGGTCGCCGTCGGCGAACCTCCTCCCCGACTCCGCCATCGCCAGCGTCAATGCGCCGATCGGCGGCTGGTCGGCGATCGCCAGGGGAACCACGATCACCGAGCAGATCGCCAGCGCGCGCACGAACGCGAGCTCCTCCGGGGACAGGCCGGCGTCCGCGAGCAGGTCGTCGGTGACCTCGCGGATCAGCTGCGCCTGGCCCGGGGGGATCACGCGGGCGGCGCCGGTTGCGAACTCGCGGGCGAGCGCGACCTTGTCCGGGTCGACGTGGGCCATCGCGACCTGCGCAAGAGCGTCGTCCTCGCCGCGCATCACGACGCCGCACCAGTCGGCGAGCCCCGGAACCGCCAGCCGCGCGACCTGCTGCAGCGTCTGCTCGTAGTCGAGCGAGGAGGACAGCTCCTGGCCGGCCTCCGCCAGCAGCCGCTGGGCGAGCTCGGCGCGCTTGACATCGGTGAGGTCCTCGACCACGCTGACGATCAGCGACAGGGAACCGTCGGCGTCGAACAGCGGGGTCGCCTTGTGCAGCAGCCACCGCTCGTCGCCGGTGGCACGGATCACGTTGCGCACCAGCAGCGGTTCCGACTCCTCGCCGCGAGCCGCGTGCGAGGACGGAAGGTCCGAGAGCTCCAGGCTCCTCCCCGCCTCGTCGAACACGTCGTAGAGCTCCATCAGCTCCTGGGGCGTGGCGGCGGTCACCTCCCGGACCGAGCTCAGGTTCAACAGGCGCGCCGCCGCCGAGTTGGCGAACACGATCTCTCCATCCGCCTCCCGGACGATCACCGCCTCGGCGAGATTGGTGAGTGTCGCCTCGAGCCGCCGCTCGAGCCCGGTCACCGTCTGGGCCAGCGTGGCGTTGTCGAGCGCTAGCGCCAGATGCCCGGACAGGATCTCGGCGTAGCGCAGATCGGCCTCGTCGTAGCTGCGGCCGGAGGTCCCGACGCCCAGGGCGAGTACCCCGACGGTGCGCCCGCGCGCGCGCAGCGGCACGAACAGCGCCGAGCGCAGCTCGAGCGCGCGCAGAAGCTCGAAGTCCTCGTCGCTGCTGGCGATCATCCTCAGCTGCTCGTCGGTCACGCTTGCGAGGAGCTGGCTCTCGGCGCTCACGATCGCCCGAGGGAGCCCGACGGGCGCGTCGGGCAGCGGACGCCGGCGGAGCAGGGCGGCCTCCAGCTCCTCGCGCCGCCGCGGGGCGTCGACTCGGGATCCGAGGCGCCGGAGCTCGCCGTCGGCAGCGATGCTGTCGAGGGTCGCGATGTCGGCGAACGCCGGCACGACCAACCCCAGCAGTCGCGCCACGGTGCTCTCGACCAGCAGCGTGCCGTTGGCGACCTCGCCGGCGGCGGCGAGCAGCTCGAACCGGTTCCCCTCAGGCCCCGTGCCCATCCCTCATCACCCGCCGCCAGGTTCCGTGGGCGGGTCGGCGAACAGCGGGTGCCCAGCCGCGAACCCCGCGATCTCGAACAGCCGCTGAACCTTGCCATTCCCCGGAACCACCACAAAGCGGTATCCGTCCGCCTCGGCGCGTTGTTGCTCTGAGATCACGAGCCGCAAACCTGAGGTGTCCATGAACCCGACCTCGCGCAAGTCCAACACGAGCACGGTAGCTCCCACGCGCGCTGCTCGGAGCGCCGACTCGAGGGGCCCGAACGTGGTCAGGTCGACGTCGCCCTCGACCGAAACGAAAGCGTCGTCGCGAATTCGTCGCGTGTTCAAACTCAGATGACTCGACAGTCCCAATCTCTGTCCCACCCGCCAACTGCACGGCCACCCGGATCAACCGTATGACGATTCTACGCTGGGCGGCGGGCGGTTTGGGAGACTTGGCACCGCCGGCACGACCGCGAACAGCCGATGTGGAGGAGGACGAGATGGCGATTTCCGAGCAGCCCATGACCGACGAGCAACGCAAGTCGGTCGCACTGGAGTATCTGAAGGCGTTCGACAACGGAGGGACGACATCGACCGGCGGCAGCATCCTCGATCTGTTCGCCGACGACGCCCAGGTGCACTTCCCCAAGTGGGGGCTTGCCACCGGCAAGGATGCGATCGGCCGGATGTTCGGCGACGTCGGCGCCACGCTCGAGCGGATCGTGCACGACTACGCGAACTTCAACTGGATCATGACCGGGACCGACACGTTCGCCTGCGAAGGAACGAGCTTCGGAGAGCACCAGGACGGTGAGTGGCGCGCCGGCGTCACCCACGCGGGGCGGTGGTGTGACGTGTTCGAGGTCCGCGACTTCCTCATCCAGCGCTGCTTCATCTACCTCGATCCCGACTATGCCGGACTCGACACCGACCGCTACCCATGGCTGGCCCGCGACGGACGCGATCCGTCGGTGCCGTTCCACCTGGGTCTCCGTGAGGCTGCCTCGGCCAGCATGGACAAATAGGTACTCTCCGCTGCCCAGTTCATCGGCAAGGAGACCCATGGAATACAGCGAAGCCCTCGCAGAGAAGATCGAGGCTCGGATCACCGAGCTGAAGAGCGAGATCGATGCCCACGAACGCGCGCTCGCGGCGCTCCGTGGTCGCCGGAACGCGCGCGCGGGCCACGGGACCGCGTCCGCTCGCAACGCCGCGACCCCGCGCGGCCGACGCGCCGCCGCGCGCCGCACCGGCGATCGACGTCCCCGTCGCAGCCGTACGGCATCGGCTGAGGCAGTGTTCGACGCGCTCAAGGACGGGCAGGACCAGGCATCGGTGATCGCCAAGCAGTTCGGTGTGTCGCCCGCCGTCGTGCGCAACCGACTCCAGCAGCTCGAAGAGGCAGGACGCGTCAGCCGGACCGGGAACCGCCGCTCGACTCGCTGGCGCAGCCACGCGGCGTAAGCGGCGTCCACTCTCCTACTCAAAATGCACCGTGCGCGCCTCCGAACGTGCACACAGTGAGCGTGCCCGCGTTTAGGTTTGCCCGCCGCGGGCATGGGGAGCGTGAGACAGACGGCCGGCGCGGAGGCTCGGGGAAGTGGAACTTCGCGAACGCCACCGGAACCCTCAACCTCAAGGGCGTGCTGCACGTCGTGCTCGGAAATCGCTCGGCGGCGATGAAGTCGGTCACTTTCACCCGCCCCGCGAAGGGCAATGGGGCAACGTTACGGTCAAGCTCGCAGGGCACAGGGTCCAGCTGTTCACGGTCACCGGCAAGGTTAAGGTCAAGCACAGCGGCGCGACCGAGGCCCTTACGGGTATGACCGCGAAGCTCACCAACGCCGGGGCGACCAAGCTGGACAAGGCGCTCAACAAGAACGCGTTGACCGCCGGCCAGGCGATTGGATCGTTCACGGTCAAGGTGAGCGACACGCCGATCGCCGGTCCGGGTGCCGGCACGACGGGCTCGGGTGCCTCGTCGGGAGTCACCCCGACTTCGACGTCGGGCGTGGGCCTCTCGCTGGATCCTGCTTTTCGTTCGCTGCTCAGCTCCGTCGGGCTCTCTTCGACCAGGGGACGGTGACCGGCACGATCCCGCTGAGCGGCGGCTTGCAGCTGGACAACGGCAACCTGTCGGTGTCGTTGACCAACCCAGAGCTCACGCTCGGTACGGGAACCGAGGGCTCGAGCCTCAGCTTCGAGATGAACGGCGGGCCCGAGCTGAAGCTGTTCGATATCGACACGTCCCAGCTCGAGCAGGCGGCCACGCCGGATGGCACGCTCGACCTGAACGGCCTGCTGGCAACGCTCTCGAGCGAGGGCGCCTCGTCGCTGAACACGATCCTCGGAACGAACGCGTTCACCACCGGCGAGCCCGTCGGCGGCGTCTCGGTGATCCTCCCCGCCGCAGCGGCCGGCAGTTAGTCACACCGCCGGGCAACGCGCCCGGCCACGAGCGACCCGGGGTATCCCCTCCCTCACCCCGGGTCGCTCGCTGCGCGCGTGAGAGGATCGGGCGGTGACCGAGATCGTGACCGCGCGCCTGCGGCTCCGGCCGTTCCGGCGCGAAGACCTGCAGGCGTTCGTCGCTTATCGGCGAGAGCCCGAGGTCGCGCGGTATCAGGGCTGGGAGGACACGTACTCGCTCGACGACGCCGAGCGCATGTTCGCGGCACAGGAGGGCTTGGCGCTCGGCCAGCCCGGCGACTTTGTGCAGCTCGCGATCCTCAACCGAACCTCGGGCGCGATGCACGGTGACTGCGCGGTCCGGGTGCTGGTCGATCAGCCGGCCACCGCCGAGCTCGGGGTCACGCTCGCGACCGCCAGCCAGGGCCGCGGGATCGCGACCGAGGCGCTGACCGCGCTCGTGTCGGCCTTGTTCGAGGGCCACGGACTGCACCGCATCTTCGCCGAGACCGACGACCGGAACCTCCGCGTCCACCGCCTGTTCGAGCGGATCGGCTTCCGCCGCGAGGCCCGCTTGGTCGACGCGGACTGGTTCAAGGGCGAGTGGTCGACGCTCCGGATCTACGCAGTGCTCGCCCGCGAATGGCGCGCCGGTGCCGCGGCGCGCCAGAGCGGCGTTCACCCCGACCGCTGACCCCCTGCTCGGCCCGCGATCGGGCGCGTTGTCACATCCGACCCCCGCGGCGCGTCTTATTAACGATGAATTCCAAGCCGAGCGAGCGTCTTAGCAACCGTGCGGTTCGCACCGACCCGGAACCCCCGATGACCTTCGCCACCAACCCCGATCGATCGCCCGCGACCAGTGCCCGGATCGCCCGGCGCCTGGTGGCGCCGGTGATCCTGAGCGCCGCGATCGGGTCACTGGTGCTCGCCGTGCCGCCGCTGCGAGGAGTCGCCGGCGAGATCGTCCACCTGCACCCCGTGTGGGTGCTGGCCGCGATCGCGTTCGAGATCGGCTCGTGCCTGGGGTTCGTCGTGATCTTCCGGCTGTTCTTCGACGAGGTACCGGCCGGCGCGGCGCGCGAGCTGGCCCTCACCGAGCAGGGATCCGGGGCGCTGCTGCCCGGCGGCGGCGTCGGCGCGCTGGCGATCGGCGGCTGGCTGCTGCGCCGCGCCGGGATGTCGACGAGCAGCATCATCGACCGCTCGAGCGCGCTGTTCTTCCTGACCAGCGCGGTAAACGTCGCCGCGCTGCTCGGCGGCGGCGCGCTGCTGATCGTGCGCGACCCGGTCGGAGGGTACGACCTGCTGCGCGCCGGCATCCCGATCTTCGGTGGGCTCGCCGCGGCGGCCGGGGTCCTCGCGATCCCGACTGCGCTGCGCCGCTCACCGCACCGTCGGTGGCCAAGCTGGCTCGTCGACCTCGCAAGCGGGATCGTGCGCGCGCGCCGGTCGTTGCTGGCGCCGAGCTGGCGTCTGCTGGGCGCCGCCGGTTACCTCGGCTTCGACATCGCCGCGCTCGGCGCGACGTTTGCCGCCACCGGGCATCCGCTCCCCCTCGCCCCGCTCGTCCTCGGCTACCTGATCGGCTACCTCGCGAACCTGATCCCGGTGCCCGGCGGTTTCGGCGTGCTCGAAGGGGGCCTCGCCGGCACGCTGATCGCGTACGGCGCCCCGGGCACGCAGGCCGCAGCGGCGGTCATCGTCTATCACGCGATCGCGTTCTGGATCCCGAGCCTCGGGGGCCTCGCCGGCTACGCGCTTCTGCGCCGGCGCCTCGGCGACTCAGACGCAGGTGCTCAGCGGCCGGCTCCGAGCAAACGCTCGGTGGCATCGTCGGGTACGCCCCCGAAATACGCCTCGAGCACCTGCCCGAAGATCGGGTTGGCCGAGTCCGCGTAGGCGAACAACGTCATCGACGACCGCAGCTTGATCGCGTCGATCCCGCCGAAGATCTCCTGTGCGGTGAGTCCGTCGAGCTCGGCCACGATCCGGGCAGATTCGGTCAACCTGGGTCCGAGGATCGGGTGCGAGAGATACGCCCGCGCCTCGTCCAGCGATGAGATCGCGTAGGTCTGGGACATCGAGCTTTGCCCGAGACCGGCGATCTGCGGGAACACGAACCACATCCAGTGGCTGCGCTTGCGGCCGGCGCGAAGCTCGTCGAGCGCGGTCGCGAACGTGTCCGCACGGTTTTGCGCGGACACGAACCGCTCCAGTCCATAGGGGTCGTTCATGTCGGTACGGCAAACGTACCGCGAGGTCGATCCATACGATGTTGAGATGCTCGAGCACGAACGGGTAGCGATCGCGGTCGGCGAGCGCTCGGCGCTGCCCGTGATCGTCGCGGTCCATTCGACCGCGCTGGGTCAGGCCGTCGGGGGCTGTCGCCTGTGGCGCTACCGAGACTGGCGCGAGGCGCTCGACGACGCGCTTGCACTTTCGGAGGCGATGACGCTGAAGTGCGCGCTGGCCGGGCTCCCGCTCGGCGGCGGCAAGAGCGTCATCGCGCTGGCGCCCGATTCCGAGCTAACGGCCGAGCGGCGGCGCGCGGCGATGCTCGACCTCGGCGACGCGGTTGACGCGTTCGGCGGAAGCTACGGCGTGGGCGAGGACGTGGGCACGACCGCGGAGGACATGCTGATCGCGCGCGAGCGGACCCGGTACGCGTACTGCCTCCCGGAATCGCAGGGAGGCGCCGGCGAACCCTCCGAGCCGACGGCCGTCGGGGCTCGCGCCGCGATCGGGGTGACGCTCGAGCGGGCGTTCGGGACCGCGGACGCCTCGGGCCGGCGGATCGCGATCATCGGGCTGGGACAGGTCGGCTCGCGCGTCGCCCGCCGGCTCGCTGCCGACGGCGCCGAGCTGCTGGTCACCGACATCGACCCCTCCAAGCGCCGGCTGGCCGACGAGCTGGGCGCGACTTGGACCGACCCCGAGACGGCGCTGCGCGCCGAGGTCGATCTGCTCGTGCCAGCGGCGCTCGGGGGGATCCTGACCCCCGACACGGTGGCCACGCTCAGGTGCGCGGCGATCGCCGGTCCGGCGAACAACCAGCTCGCCGGCGACGGCGTCGCGGACGTCCTCCACGCCCGCGGAATCCTTTGGGCCCCCGATTTCGTGGTCAACGCAGGCGGGGTGATCTACGGCAGGGCGATGGAGTTCGAAGGCTGCTCCCGGGAGGACGCGATCGCGCGCGTCGGCGCGGTCGCCGGCTCGCTCGACGCCGTCTTCTCCGCCGCACACGAGCACGCGGTCACGCCGCTCGCCGCCGCGCGACGGGTCGCCGATGAGCGGCTGAGCGCCGCGACCCGCCGCCGCGCCGACGCCGCCTAGCCGCGGGTCACTCGACGGGGGCCCCGTGCAGCCCGCCCGACGGCCGCTCGCGCTGGTCCCACCACTCGTTCACGACGGCCAGCGCGCCGCCAAGGATCCCCTCCTTGAACGCCGCGGTGTCGTTCACGTTGGGGAGCGGCTCGTCCGGCACGTCCACCTCGAGGAACTCGCACAGCGGCTCCCACCCCTCGCGCGGCTCCCACACGAGCAGCCGATCGGCCGGAACGTCGCGCTTGACCCGCGCGTTCCAGCGATCCATCGCCGCGGCCAGCCCATCGTCGTCGAAGGTCGCCTCGGCCGGGCCTAGCGCACCCGTGTGCTCGTCCCAGAAAATGCAGATCATCAGGTCCATGAACCGCCGCCACAGCGGGTCGAGTACCGCCCGCGCGGCGCACATGTGGTGCATCACCGAGTCGCCGAAGTACATCGGCCAGATCGTCTCGCGCATGCTCTGCACCCATCCCTCGGGTGAACGCACGCTCAAAACCACCTTGGAGTCGGGGTAGTACTCGAGCAGTTCCTTGTAGTAGCGGCCTCCGGGCCAGTCGACGGTCGACTGGGCGTCGCCGAAGATCGTGTCCCAATCGCGCTCGCCGCGAGCAGCCGCCTCCCACAGCGCCAAGCCGGTCTCCATGTCCATCAACACGTCCCGCATGTGGTAGCAGTGCCCGAACCCGAGCCTCTCGAACGCGATTGCTTGGGTTGTCGTTGCGGTGCGCGGAAGGCCCGCCCCGATCACTTTCATGTTTCTCCTCAGCTGGACAGGGGGTCGCGGCGGTTCTATCAAAGGCGGCGTTGCCTCTACGCTCTGAGGCGGAGGATCTGCGATGAGCGCCACCAAACCGCCCGCGCCGAACGGCAAGCCCTGGAGCAGCGACTACGTGTCGAGCAACGGGTCGAGCAGCGGATCGACGGCCAACGTCCGGCGAGAGATGCCCGGCCGGCTCGTGGTGCTCGGCTACATCACGGCGATCGCGATGCCGCTACTCGGATTGTTTCTCGGATTCATCGTCGTGACCCGCCCCCACAAGGCGACCGCCCGCCACGGGCGGTGGATCATCGGGATCAGCATCATCGCCTCGATCATTTGGGCCCTTGTGTTCGCCTCCGGCGCGCTGACCTCGACGTCCAACGACATGGGGTACTAGGGCCGGTCGCGGCACCAGAACGGGCACCGGCGGCATGGGAGGGCCCGGCGCGGCGGCGTCGAACTCATTGCGCGATGCCGTGGGGGATGGCTCGCCAGACCCTGTGAAAAAGACCCCAGGAGGACGTACATGACCGAGAAGCCCGCCAAGCCCGCCCGCCGGCGCGCCCGCGTGACCAAGCCGAAGGTCGTGGCGGTGCCCGAGCGCTACGAGCCGACGCACGGCGAGATCTCCGAGCGCGCGTACTTCATCGCGCTCGAGCAGGGCAGCGCCGACGAGCTCGGGAACTGGCTGCGCGCGGAGCGCGAGCTGGCCGCTGCTTAAGCCTGACGTAGCTGCCTCTCATCCGGTCGGCTCATCGCCGCGCTGACCAGGCACCATGTGCGGCGATGAAGCCGGCCGAGCTGCGCGATCGCTGCCTTTCGTTCCCCGGAGCCGAGGAGACGTTTCCGTTCGGTCCGGAGAACTCCGTGTTCAAGGTAGCCGGCAAGGTGTTCGCGCTCTCGCGGCTCGACGCCACCCCGCTGCGGGTCAGCCTCAAGTGCGAGCCGGCGCTCGCCGAGCAGTTACGCGAGGCGCACGCGGCCGTGATCCCCGGCTATCACCTGAACAAGCGCCACTGGAACACGGTGATCATCGACGGCTCGCTGTCGCCGGCGGCGATCACCGACATGGTCGAGGACTCCTACGACCTCATCGTGAGCAAGCTGCCGCGGGCCCGGCGCCGCGCGCTCGGGTGGCGGGGCGACGCCTGAATGCCCGACGCGGAGGCCAGTCACCGTAGCCGGGTGCAGGCGCTGCTGTCCGAAGCCGCCGCCGAGCACGAGAGCCTGATGTCGAGGCTTCCCGCCGACCTGCAAGCGTCCCTACCCGTGGATGCGCAGGGCGTCACCCAGGCGATCGACTATCTCGCGGCCGCCGCCGGCATGTCCCTCAGCGAGCGCCGCGCGCTGATCCGGCCCCACGCGGTCAACCCGGCGGTGCTCCACGCCCGCGTGTTCGGGCGTGCGCCGCTGGCGCGGGAGACGGTGATCGCCTCGTTCGTCGAGGGCGCCCGCGTGCGCGCCGACGCCCTGGCGGCATTGGCCGACGCGGTCGGGGGCGAGCCGCTCGGACGGGCGATCCGGACTCTGCTCGTGGCCGATCCTCCCCCGGTGCGGGCGGACGGCAGCGACGTGGTGCCGGCGCTCCGCGCCACCTACGCCGCCCACGAACGCGCCGCGCTCATGATCGCCGCAAGCCTCGACGGCGACGCGTAGCGCCGGCGTCGGCCAACGGCCGCCCGCGATCGAGCGAACCGCCCGCGGCAACCGGACGACCTGCCGCGGCGCCCCCATGACCGTGTACGGTACTCGCCTTACATGCGTCGCCGTCTTGGCCCAGCCGTCCTCGCCGCGCTCCTGGTGCTCGCGCTCGCAGCGTGCGGCAGCAGCAGCAGCAGCGGCAGCGGTTCATCCAACGGGATCACATCGAAGTCCCCGGACCAGATCGTCTCGGCTGCGACGAGCGCCGTCGGGAGCGTCGATTCCGTCCACGTGTCGGGGAAGGTGGCGAGCGGCGGACAGAACGTCGCGCTCGACCTGAACCTCGTCAACGGCAAGGGCGGGGCCGGCTCGATGTCCCAGAACGGCCTCGGGTTCAAGATCGTCGCGCTCGGCCCGGAGGTCTACATCAACGGGAGCTCGGCGTTCTGGAACAAGTTCGGCGGGTCCGCCGCCGCCCAGCTGCTCAGCGGCAAATGGCTGAAGGCGCCCGCGTCGGGACAGCTGTCCTCGCTCGCGACGCTCACCGACGTGCAGAAGCTGTTCAGCCAGCTCCTGTCGACCCACGGCAAGCTCGCCAAGGGACAGACCACGACGGTCCAGGGCCGGCAGGTGGTCGCGGTCAACGACACCACGAACGGCGGCACGCTGTACGTCGCCACCACCGGCAAGCCGTACCCGATCGAGATATCGAAGACGGGCTCGCAGGGCGGACAGCTCGTGTTCAACCGCTTCAATCAGCCGGTGTCGCTGACGGCGCCGGCGAACGCGACCGACATCTCGCAGCTGAAGTGACCGCGCGGCGGCAGGCGCGCTCAGCCCCGCTCCGATGACGGCCGCAGCTCGCCGACCCCGGCGATCAGCGCGTCGGTGGCCTCGTCGAGCAGCGCGAGCAGGTCGGTCTTGCCGTCCGCTCGTTGCCAGCGGTCGAGCGCCGCCCCGGCGGCGTCGACGATCGCCGTCGCGGTCATCTTCAGCTTCAGGTCGTCGTCGGGAGGTACCCCGCGGCGTGCGGCGAAGCCGGCGCTCAACTGGTCGACGCCGGCGCGGGCGAAATCGAGAAACCGCGCGCGGACGGCCGGGACGATGAACAGCAGCCGGTTCCGGGCGAGGAGCCGCTCGGGGTCGCGGCGGTAGAGCCCCTCGATCGCGTGACGGGTGATCGCGCGCATCGTCTCCCCCGGCGGCTCGTCGTCGGGCCGCTGTTCGAGCAGCTCCCAGATCACCGCGTCGTACTCGTCCCACAGCACGACGTCCTCCTTGGTCGGGAAGTAGCGAAAGAACGTGCGAGGCGAGATATCCGACGCGTCGGCGATGTCCTCGACCGTGGTCTGGTCGTAGCCCCTCTCCGCGAACAGACGCAGCGCCTCGCCCTGGATCGTCCGCATCGTTCGCGTCCGCCGACGCTCCCGCGGGCTCGCGATGGGCGGGCCTGGGTCCGGTTCCGTGAGCTCGGCTTCGGCTTCGTGTTCGCGCGTTCCGGCTTCCATCTAGGTGGAGCATAGCGCAGCATGCGGCGGCTCACGCCAAATTTGCAGACACCGCCTTCTTGACAGTCTCTGCCAAATTGGCGTACGATGGCGAGCATGCTCCGCTCACGAACCCACACCACCTCCACCGGCGCCGGCGCTTCGGCCCCCGGCGCCGGCGACGGCGCCCGCGACGCTTACACCGGAGCCGCGGGCCCCCTCCCCCCCGAGCTCCGCCGGCTCGCGCTCGCGATCATGCTCGGTGCGTTCATGGTCACGCTCGACATGACGATGGTGAACGTCGCCCTGGACACGCTCGCGCGAACCTTCGCCACGTCGGTCACGACGATCCAATGGGTCGCCACGGGCTACCTGCTGGCGTTGGCGGTCTCGATCCCGATGACCGGCTGGGCGATCGAGCGCTTCGGCGCCCGCAACAGCTGGGTCGCGTCGCTCCTGATGTTCATCGGGGGCTCGGTCCTGTGCGGGCTGGCCTGGTCGTCGGGCAGCCTGATCGCGTTCCGTGTCCTGCAGGGATTCGGCGGCGGCATGCTGATCCCGCTCGCCCAGACGATCCTCGCCCAGGCCGCGGGGCCGAACCGGCTCGGACGGGTGATGGCGGTCGTCGGGATCCCGGCGATGCTCGGTCCGGTTCTCGGCCCGGTGCTCGGCGGCGTGATCGTCACCGATCTGAGCTGGCGCGTGATGTTCTACATCAACGTCCCGGTCTGCCTCGCGGCCGTGCTCGCGGCGTACCGCGCCGCGATGCCGGGCAGGCCGGCCGGCGGCCTGAGCGCGCGACTCGACGTCGTGGGCCTGGCGCTGCTGTCGCCCGGCCTCGCGGCGATCGTTTACGGGCTGGCCGAGGTGGGAAGCCACGGCGGCTTCACCGATCCACACGTCTTCGTGCCGATCGGCGCCGGCATCGCGCTGCTCATCGCGTTCGCCATCCACGCGCTCCGGAGCCGGGATCCGATCATCGACCTGCGCCTGTTCCGCTCTCGCGCCTTCAGCGCCTCATCCGCGCTCGTGCTGCTGTTCACGATGGCGATGCTCGGCATGCAGCTGTTGCTGCCGCTCTACTACCAGCAGGTCCGCCACGAGAGCGCGCTCAACGCCGGCCTGCTGCTGGCGCCACGCGGGATCGGGATGGCGGTGGCGCTCATCGTCGCCGGCAAGCTCAGCGACCGCGTCGGTCCCCGACCGATCGTGCTCGTCGGCCTGCTGCTGAGCGGGCTGAGCACGCTCGCCTACACCGGGATCGGGGACCACACCAGCCTGCTCGCGCTGAGCCTGCTGCTCGTCGTCAACGGCGCCGGCCTCGGCGCTGCACTAGTTCCAAGTCTCGCGGCTCCCTACCGCGGCCTCCGCACGCAGGAGATCCCGCGCGCGACGAGCGCGATCCGGATCCTCCAGCAGCTCGGCGGCTCGTTCGGCGTCGCGATCCTTGCGGTCGTCCTCCAGCGCGAGCTCCTTCACCAGGTCCACCACGCCGCGAGCCTCGCGGCCGCCTACGGCCAGACGTTCTGGTGGGCGCTGGCGTTCATCGCCCTCGCCGCGATCCCCGCCCTAATGCTGCCCGGCACGCTCGCCGGCCGCCGGCTCGAAGCCAGCGCCGCCACCGCGTGATCCGCCGGCCGCCCGGGCCGGCGACGGAACCTATGTATTTCGCAGCAAAGTCCCCCGACCTGCGGCAACCCGGTCCACATAAGCACGTCGGGGATGCTTATGTGGACCGTGCGGCCGTGGGCGTACCCGCTTTGCGGCGCTGTGCATGGTCGGGCCCCGATCACGCCCCGATCACGCCCGCGCCGGCAACAACGCGCGCAGGTCTTCGATCGTGTCGGCCTCGCCGGCGTCCTTGTCCGGCCGATAGCGCTTGACGCGGGCGAAGCGCAACGCGACCCCGCCCGGGTACCGCGTCGAGGACTGGACTCCGTCGAGCGCGATCTCGACGACGAGCTCGGGATGGACCATCACCGCTATCCCCCGGCGACCGGTCTCGAGCCCCAGCAACGCCTCCGTTTGCCACCGGAGGAGCTCGTCCGTGAGCCCCTTGAACGTCTTTCCGACCATCACGAACTCGCCCGAGCCGGCGTCGCGAGCACCGAGGTGGAGGTTCGAGAGCCACCCTTGCCGGCGCCCGTGCCCCCATTCCGCGCCGAGCACGACGAGGTCGTACGTGCGCACGGGCTTCACCTTGCGCCAGGCGCCGCCACGCCGGCCGGCGGCGTACGGCGACCCGGCGTCCTTGACGACGACGCCCTCGTGACCGGCCGCCAGCGACACCTCGAGGACGGCCTGCCCCTCGTCCGGGTCGGAGGTCAGCACGCCTGGGATCGTGAGCGCGGGCGCGATCGCCTGCAGCCGGGACGCGCGCTCGATCAACGGAGCGTCGAGAAGGTCCTCGCCGTCCACGTGCAGCAGATCGAACAGAAACGTCACGATGCCCGCGGGCGAGCCGTCGCTGTCGATCTGCGACACGGTGTCCTGGAACGCGGCCGGGCCGCCGTCGCGCATCCACAGCGCCTCGCCGTCGAGTACCGCCTGACGGACCGGAAGTGCGAGCGCCGCCTCGACGATCCCGGGCAACGTCGCCGTGATGTCGTTGAGGTTGCGCGTGTAGATCCGCACCTCCGCGGCGCGGCGGTGGATCTGGATCCGGATCCCGTCGAGCTTCCACTCCACCGACGAGCGCTCGAACCCAGACATCGCTTCGGCCACGCCCGCACCGGTCGAGGCGAGCATCGGGAGGATCGGCCGGAAGATCTCGAAGCCGACCCGGCGGAGCCCCTCCTCCCCATCGGTCATCGCGATCTCAGCCATCCGCGTCAGATCGCCCGACAGCATCAGCGCGCGGCGCGCGATCTCGCCGGGCGCGCCCGCGGCCTTGGCGACTGCATCGGCCATCACGCCGGCGAGGGCGCCCTGTCTGAGCTCGCCCGTGAACAACCGCCGCAGGAATGTGGCTTCCGGGGGTGTGGCGCGGCTGAGCAGGTCGGCGAGCAGGGCCCCGCGCGCGCCCGCCGATCCCGGGCCGGTGGCGCGCTCGATCTCTTCGATCGCTCGGTCGACGTCGACCACGGTGAGCGACGCGTCGTCGGCCGGGCGGGGATCGACGGCGTAGACCGTCGAGTAGCCCACCCCGACCCGTCCCTGTCGGGGAATGCCGGAGAGGAAGCCGACGCAGATCGGCACCTCATCCGGGTCGAGCTTCCGCAACAGCTCGACGAGGATCGCGACCTTTCCTGACCGCGAGCTCGTGTCGCCGACGAGCCCCGAGGCGATCACGACGTCGGCGAGCAGCGTCATTCCCCGAGGTCTACCAGGCCACACCGCGCCGGCCCACCGTGCGAGGACCGACAGCCGGTAGCCTGCGCCAGATGAGCACCATCAGCCGCACCGACCTTTACGAGATCCCGCAGGACCTGCTCGAGTTTCGCGACCTGGTGCGCCGGCTCGCCCAGGAGCAGATCGCGCCACGCGCCGCCGACATCGATCGCACCGCTGAGTACCCGTGGGACGTTCGCCGGCTGCTCGCCGAGCACGACGTGCTCGCGCTGCCGTTCGAGCCTGAGCACGGCGGGACCGGCACCGGGACTCTGATGCTGCAAATGGCGGTCGAGGAGATCGCCAAGGTGTGCGCGAGCAGCGCGTTGATCCTGATGCTCCAGGAGCTGGGGTCGCTCCCGATCTCGCTGTTCGGCTCGCCCGAGCTCAAGGCCCAGTGGCTCCCACGCTTCGCCAGCGGCGAACTCGCGCCGGCGTTCGCGCTTTCAGAGCCCGAGGCGGGCTCGGATCCCGCGGCGATGCGAACGACCGCCGTCCGCGACGGCGACGAGTGGGTCCTCAACGGCGCCAAGAACTGGATCAGCAACGCCACGATTGCCGACGTGTACGTCGTGTTCGCGAAGACCGATCGCGAGGCGGGGCGTAGCTCGGCGTTCCTGGTCGAGGCCGACCGCCCGGGCTTCTCGATCGGCAACGTCGAGCACAAGCTCGGCATCAAGGGGTCGCCGACGGGCTCACCGGTGCTCGAAGACGTCCGGGTGCCGAGTGGCAACCTGATCGGAACCGAGGGCAAGGGCCTCAGCGTCGCGCTCGCGACGCTCGAGCGGACGCGGCTTGGCGCGGCCGCGCAGGCGGTCGGAATCGCCCAAGGCGCGACCGACTACGCGAACGCGTACGCGAAGGAGCGCATCGCGTTCGGGAAGCCGATCAACCAGCTCCAGGGAATCCAGTTCAAGCTCGCGGACATGGAGACCGGCACGGCGGCCGCCCGCGAGCTCCTGTACAAGGCGTGCGCGATGGTCGATCGCGGCGTCCCGGGGGTCGGCAAGTACACCTCGATGGCGAAGCTGTTCGCATCCGACAACGCGATGCGCGTCACCGTCGATGCCATCCAGGTGCTAGGTGGCTACGGCTACGTGAACGATTACCCGCTCGAGCGGATGATGCGCGACGCGAAGATCACCCAGATCTACGAGGGGACCAACGAGATCCAGCGCGTCGTGATCGCACGGGCGATGGCGCGGTAGCGGCACGACCGGTGTCGGTCGGCGCCGCCCAGGGCGGTCAGTCGCCGGTTTCGAACTTGAACGAGATGCCGAGACGGACTCGGTAGCTGACCACCGCGCCGTTCTCGATCGTCACATCCTCGCGGATGACCTCGGCCACACGGAGGTCGCGGACGCTCCTCGCCGCCGTTTCCACAGCATTGCGCGCCGCCGCTTCCCATGACTCGCCGCTGACGCCGATGACCTCGGTGACGCGGTAGACGCTGTCCGCCATGTTGGGCCTCCTGTTGGAACGAGGGTGACCGGGCTAAGGCCGGCCAGCGTATAGACGCGGATTCGGCCCAGTCAACTCGCGGACGGACATCCTGGAAAGTGCCGGCGGCCGGGGATCACGTTCACGTGCGACCCCATAGAGATAGTCGCGGGCGCATCCTGCTACGAGCGTCCGTTTGGTAGACCGACTTCTGAGCGAACGCCACCTCGGCTGGAGATGGCCCTCGGATCGGACCTCAGCCTAGTTCGCTCGCCGACGAGGGCTAGTCCAGGTGACGTGCACCGGGAGGCCGGCGATCGTTCGCTCGCTCTGGGCGTAGCGACGGTCGATCGGGCCGATCGGGTGGTACTCGCTGACCGACGGCATCAGCTCCTCGAGCACGATCCGCGCCTCCATGCGAGCGAGCGGCGCTCCTAGGCAGTGGTGGATTCCCTCGCCGAACGAGATGTGCCGTTTGCGCTCGCGCGCCACGACAAGCTGGTCGGGCTCCGGCCAACGCCGCTCGTCGCGGTTGGCCGATCCCCAGAGGAGCATGACGCGGGAACCGGCGGGGATCCTTGTACTCCGTACCTCGACGTCGCGGCTGGTGACACGCGTCAGCCACTGGAGCGGAGCGTCGAACCGCAGGAGCTCCTCGACGGCCGCGGGGATCAGCTCGGGGGATCGGCGAATAAGCAGGCGCTCGCTCTCGAACCTATGCAGGTTCAGGAGCGAGTTGGCAATCAATGCGCTCGTGGTCGTGATGCCGGCGAAGAACAGCAGTATCGCCGCGCCGATGACCTCGTCTTCCGACAACGCGCTTGCGGCGTGGGCGCGGGCGAACACGCCCAGAAGGTCATTGTGCTCCCGTTCGCGGCGCGCGACCATCGCCTGTCTCACGTAGGCACGCATTTCATCTCGCGCCAGCAACGCGGCCGGCGGGAGCTCAACCTTTCCCGGCGCTCGTTCGAGCATCGCCTCAAACCAGCGGATCAGCTGGCGGTGGTCGCCGGCCGGAAAGCCCAGCCACCCACAGATCACCCCGGCCGGCAGCGGCAGCGCGAGCTCCCGAGCGAGGTCGACTCGATCGCGTCCGTGCAATGCGCCGATCCGATCGCGCACCTCGGCGCGCACGGTCTCCTCCAGCCGATTCCGAACCGCGCCTACGCCGAATTCCCGCTTGATCGCGTTACGCAACCGCGTGTGGAGCGGCGGATCGGCGTGCGTGAGCTCGCCGGCCGGGGCGAACAGCAGCGCGGTCTGGTCAAGATCGTTGCCCTCCGCGCTCGAGAAGGTCTCCCAGTCACGCGCCGCCGCTTGCACGTCCGCATACCGCGACAGCGCCCAGAACCGTCCGGCGGGGTCGGCGTACACGGGCGCCTCGTCACGAAGGCGCCGGTACAGGGGGTACGGATCGTCGTGGAGCTGGAGCGGCTCGTAGACGAGGGCCGCGGTCCTCCTCACGGCGTCATCTTGGATCGACATCGGACCGGTCCGCATACACGCTCCAGCAGAAGCTATATGGCGGCGCCGGAGAACCAGGGCAAGCACGGTTGCAACGGCGTGCGTGACGCGAGAGGGTTCCTGAGCACGACTTACGAAAGGAGCGTGTATCACCGAGGCAACCGCTGGCGCTGGCTCTCCGTAGGGGTCCCCGAGCCACCCGGTGCTCCACGCCGAACGCGCACGCCGACCCAAATCGCTCCGGAGAACCGACCGTTCCGCCGTACCGTGCTATGCGTCTACACCCCGAGGAGGTATGACATGGGAACAGCCGAATCACCCAAGCTCGGATTCGAGGCCGACATCAAGCCCCTGTTCCGGGAGAAGGATCGACAGGCGATGCGCCGAGCGTTCGATCTCTGGTCCTACGCGGACGTCGTCGCTCACGCCGACGCTATCGCCGAGCGCTTGAGCGAGGGGACGATGCCCTGCGATGGCGCCTGGCCCAAGGAGAACGTCGAGCGTTTCCGAGACTGGATCGAGCAAGGCACCGCCGAGTAGCACCGCGAGCGATCAAGCATCGGCGGCGCTGGCTTTGCCGCGTCCGGTGGTCGGGATCGCCGCGCGGCTGCTGTTCACCTGCGGCGCACCGGCCGGACGGAGATGACGGTCCTCAGCGCACGAACGGAACCACGCAGTCCGTGCACCGCACGGGCGGTAGCGGACGAGTCGGCTGCAAGCCCCGGCGGCTGAGCCAGTCGACGACGTAGTTGAGCCATATCGGCAGCGATTGGTGGACCATGAACAGATGGGCGGTGTTGGGCAGCAGCAGCTGGGTCACGTCGCAGCCGCAGTGCTGCTGGTAGTACGCGTAGTCCGCGGCGGCGTCGACCGGCGGGTCGGTGGTGTCGTGGTCGCCTGAGGTCAACAGGACTGGGGTCGACGGCCCGATCGTGGCAATCGCGGCGTCGTTCTGGCCGAACATAGCCGAGAGATCGTCGATCTCACCAAACGGGGAATCGAGGAACGGCGGAGTGCAGGCAATTTGAACGACGTAGGCCACCTCGCCCGGCGGATAGGTGTTGAAGTCCTCGCAGTTCTGGCGCGTTTGGAAGAACTCGAAGTAGTCCGGATGGTTGGGATCGGGGGTGAACCCGCCACCTACTGACGGCGGAGGCGTCGGGGTGCCGGGCGGCGGTTGCGCGCCCGAGCCATCGATGTCCGCCTGGATCATCGCCGCGACGTCATGGTACGTGCCGGGATAGCCCGCGACTATCCAGCCGCCGGCGCTGTGGCCGATGATCACCACGTGGCGATTGCGGATCCTGTTCGGCCTCTGCCGCGCTGAGCAGTCGCTCCCCGTTGTGCTGGTGAACTTGCCGCTCTGCACCTCCTCGACGATCTGATGGAGCTCGGCCCGGTGGGCCGCCGTCGTCAACGTGAGGCCTCCGCCGGGCTGGCTGAAGTAGCTGCTCTTCGCGTAGCCGAGACGATCGTAGGAATAGACGACGTAGCCCGCCGTGGCCAATCCCCGCGCCACCGACCAGGTCGGCGAGAAATCCCAGTTCTCGGTCGACGACGCGATCCCGTGTACCAGAACGATCGCCGGCGTTCGCGAATCGACCCGGGCACGCCGGTCGATGTAGCGCAACCCGTACAGAGTGCTCTGGCCGCCCGCCGGGTTGGTCACGCTGAAGCAGACCGTGTTGACGTCCACCCGGTCGCCGAACTGCATCTGCGGTGCGTCCTGACTGCGACCGCCGTGTGCCGCCGCGTCCGGGGCGAACGCCGCCATGCCCAGAAGAACCAGAAGAGCGACCACGGCGGGTCGACGGCCTCTGAGCATCGGAGGAAGGCCGCACAAGCGTCGAGGCTGAACCCGGCGGTCGGCGGTTCCGGACGAAAACCTGGCCGTGCTTGCAAACACCAGCCACCTCCCCTCAAGGTGAACTCAGACGCTCACGCCAATCGTTCGCCATTGTCCCGCGGCGGTCCCCTTTGTCAAGAGCCATGCCAGTCCTGCGCTGTGTCTGATGACTGACTTACCAAGCAGGGGTTACCTGGGCCCCGTCGAGCCCTGATAGTGTCCCGCCGTCCGAAAAACGCTGGACGAACTCCTGGGAGGGGACTTTGTCTTCCATACGTCGTCGATTTGCCGTCCTGGTCGGCGCGGCTGCGTGCGTCGCCGGCCTTGCCGGGCTAGCCGTGCTGGTCACTGCCAGTGCGCCGCTGGCGGCCGCGCACCGGGCCAGCCGGGCCCAGCTTGCCGCTATTCCGGCCGCGTCCGCGGGTCATCCGATCCTCACGCCCTTCCGGCATTCGGCGGCGTCGGGGGTGAGCCCCACGTTCGGCCCGGCGGCGACGGCGTCACTGTGGACGCCGCTCGTGAACCCGCCGCCGTTCGGGACGCCAGGCACGATGCTGCTGGAGAGCGACGGGACGGTGCTCGTGCACAACGAGCCGGACAACGACACCACCGGCGGCACGAACATATGGTGGAGGCTCACGCCGGATGCCAACGGCAGCTACGTCGATGGGACGTGGAGCCAGATCGCCTCGATGCCGGCGGACTACACCCCCCTTTATTTCGCCTCGGCGATCCTGCCCGATGGGCGGATGATCGTCGAGGGCGGCGAATACATCGGGGAGAACGCGGTGTGGTCCAACCAGGGCGCGATTTACAACCCGGTGACTAACAGCTGGGCTTCCGTCGCACCACCACGAGGTTGGACGAACATGGGGGACGCCGCAAGCGACGTCCTGGCCGACGGCACCTTCATGCTCCAGCAGCCGTGCAACACTTGCCTGACGAATCCGGATCTAACCGTCGACGATGCGTTGCTCAACGCGAAGAACCTGACGTGGACGGTGATCCCGGCAACGGGTAAGCACGATCCCAACGACGAAGAAGGGTGGACCCTCGAGCCGAGCGGCCAGCTGCTGACGGTCGACACGTGGGGGGTGGGCAACACGGAGCTGTTCAACCCACGCAGCGACACCTGGAGCTTCGCCGGGGCGACGCCGCCGAATGGCAACCCGCTCAACCCGTGGCCCGTCGTCGAGCTCGGACCGCAGGTCGAGATGCCGGGCGGCAACACGTTCGTAGTCGGGGGCGGCACGAGCACGCAACAGCCCCCATCACCCTGTACCACAGACGCCGAGACGCAGACCGCGCTGTATCAGTACAAGGCCGGGACCGCGGGCACGTGGATCCCTGGGCCGGAGATCCCCACCATCGACAACGAGGAGTACGCCAGCACCGATGGGCCCGGGGCGACGCTGCCCGACGGGAACGTGCTGTTCGACGCGAGCGCGTGCACGTACAATATCCCGACTCACTTCTTCGTCTACAACGCGAGTTCGAACACGCTGACGCAGATCCCGGACGCGCCGAACGCGGAGAACGACACCTCGTATCAAACGCGCATGCTGGTGCTGCCCAACGGGCAGGTGTTGTACAACGATGGCAGCAGCGAGATGGAGGTGTACACGGCGGGCGGTAACCCGAACTCGGCGTGGGCGCCCTCGATCAAATCGCTGAGCGCCACCAACCTCGCCCGAGGCAGCACGTACAGCCTGTCCGGAAAGCAGCTCGCCGGGCTTGACCCGGGAGCCACTTACGGTGACGACGTCCAGGACAACACCAACTTCCCCCTGGTACGGATCACGAACTCCTCCACAGGCGTGGTGACATACGCCCGGACGCACGACTGGAGCTCGGTGTCGATTGCCCCAGGCGCCAGCTCCTCGACCCAGTTCACAATCCCCAGGTCCACGCCCAAGGGCAGGAGCACTTTGGTCGTGGTCGCGAACGGAATCGCCTCAGCACCTTCGACGGTGACAATCTCCTGAGGACACGTCAGCGGTCGTTCGTGGCGAACGACCGCTGTCGCTGACCAGGCCCGCCCCGACGAACCCGGGGCGGGCCTGGCTTCGCTCGCGCTGCCTTCGGGGCCTCGCACGTTCCGGGGTCAGCCGGTTCGCCTCCCAGCAGCCATCTCGACCGCGGCGGTGGTCAGGCCAGAGAGTCGATCCAGCGTTCGAGCCGCCGGCTTTCCCATGGCCGGCCACCGGGAGCAGGTGGGGCTGCATGGTGCGCGGATGATGCATTCGTGGTAGGAATGCGCGAATGCCGGGGTTGCGGTCGGACGTGAATCCTCTGGCGGGCGGCGCGCCGGTGGCGTGCGCGACTGCGGTCGAAGGCACGAGCCTGCCGGGCGCGGGCGGACGCGCTGCGGCCGACTCGGTCGGTGGTTACGAAGCGGGTCCAGAATCTCGGGCGCGGGAGGTTGGTGATACGCCGGCCTCTGAAAACGGTTGGATGTCAAGTGAGCCGGTCATCCGCGTTCGGGACTGCAGCAGGAGGGCTGTTCCGCCGACCGGACGAGGTGCTCGGGGCTCGCGGCCCGGCTCCCGTTGCGCACACGGATTCGTCGGGCTTCTGGACGCGGCGTGATCCAAAACGAGGGATTCGTGGTTGAGCCGTGGGCGGTCCACGAGACTGCCCTTGACCTCGAACGGCTGGCGCAGACCGAGTCGGTGTTCGCGCTCGCCAATGGGCACGTCGGGATGCGGGCGAACCTCGACGAGGGGGAGCCGTTCGGGCTGCCGGGCACCTATCTGGCCGGGTTCTACGAGGCTCGTCCGCTGCCGTACGCGGAGGCCGGGTATGGCTATCCCGAGGACGGGCAGACCGTGGTCAACGTCACGAACGGCAAGATCCTCCGGCTGCTGGTCGAGGACGAAGCGTTCGACCTGCGTTATGGCGAGCTGCGCAGCCACGACCGGGTGCTCGACCTGCGCGAGGGTGTGCTGCGCCGTGTGGCCGAGTGGGTCTCGCCGACGGGGCGTCTCGTCCGCGTTTCCTCGACGCGACTGGTCTCGTTCACCCAGCGCTCGATTGCGGCGATCTCATATGAGGTCGAGCCGCTCGATGACGCGGTGCAGGTGGTCGTCCAGTCCGAGCTCGTCACCAACGAGACGTTGCCGGTGACCGAACAGGACCCGCGCGCGGCGGCGGCGCTCAGCTCGCCATTGGTTTCTGACATGTCATATGGCCAGGACCTCGAGGCGATTCTGGTCCACACGACGCGGTCCAGCCGCCTGACCGTTGGCGCGGCGATGGATCACCGGATCGATGGACCCGCGGATACCGGGAGCACGATGACGTGCGGTCCCGATCTCGCTCGACTTACGATCACTGCGACGGCGGCGCCGGGCGCGCCGCTCCGCGTGACGAAGTTCGTCGGCTACAGCTGGTCGGGCGCGCGCACCGTTCCGGCCGTGCGCGACCAGGTCGCCGCCGCGTTGGCGGGCGCCGTGCACACGGGTTGGGAGGGGCTGCTGCAGGAGCAGCGCGACTATCTCGACAGGTTCTGGGCGGGTGCCGATATCGAGATCGACGGCGATGCGGAGCTTCAGCAGGCAGTGCGTTTCGCCATGTTTCACACGCTCCAGGCGGGTGCGCGGGGCGAGCGGCGCCCGATTCCGGCCAAGGGACTGACCGGTCCCGGCTACGACGGTCACACGTTCTGGGACACCGAGGCGTTCGTACTGCCGCTGCTCACCTACCTCCGGCCACGCGCCGTCTCGGACGCGTTGCGCTGGCGCCACCAGACGCTGGACCTGGCGCGCGAGCGCGCGCGGTCGCTCGGGCTGCGAGGCGCGGCGTTTCCATGGCGAACGATCGCCGGCGAGGAATGCTCGGGATACTGGCCGGCGGGCACGGCGGCGTTCCACATCAACGCGGCGATCGCGAACGCCGTCGAGCGCTACCAGCTGATCACCCAGGACGAGACGTTCGAGCGCGAGGCGGGCGTCGAGCTGCTCGTCGAGACTGCCCGGTTGTGGCGCTCGCTCGGCCACCATGACGCTGCCGGCCAGTTCCGCATCGACGGCGTAACCGGCCCGGACGAATACAGCGCGATCGCCGACAACAACGTCTATACGAACCTGATGGCCGCGCGGAACCTCAGCGCGGCCGCCGACGCGGTCGAGCGACACCCGGACGTGGCAAAGCAGCTGTCCGTCGACGACGAAGAGGCCGCGAGCTGGCGGGACGCCGCCGCAGCGATCTTCATCCCCTACGACGACTCACTCGCGGTCCACCCCCAAGCGGACGGCTTCACCCAACACGACGTCTGGAACTTCGAGTCGACCCCGCCCGAGAACTATCCCCTGCTAACGCACTACCCATACTTCGACCTCTACCGCAAGCAGGTCGTCAAGCAGGCGGACCTGGTGATGGCACTGTTCTTTGCCGGCGAGGCGTTCACCGCGGAGGAGAAGGCGCGGGACTTCGCCTACTACGAACCGTTGACTGTCCGGGACTCATCGCTGTCGGCCTGCATACAAGCGATCGTTGCCGCCGAGGTCGGGCACGTCGAGCTGGCCTACGACTATTTCGCCGAAGCCGCGCTGCTTGACCTCGACGACCTCGAGCACAACACCCGCGACGGCGTTCACATCGCCTCGCTCGCGGGGGCGTGCATCGCCGGGCTCGCCGGCTTCGGCGGCCTCCGCGACCACAGCGGGATGCTCAGCTTCACCCCCCGCCTCCCGCAGGCGCTGACCCGCCTCGCGTTCAGCCTCCGCTATCGCAAGAGCACACAGCTGCGGATCGAAGTCGAGCCGACCCAGGCCACATATACCCTGCTGATCGGCGAACCAATTGACATCGAGCACCACGGAGAGCCCGTGACCGTGACCACCGATCGCCCGGTGCGGTGCGCGATCCCGCCCGCGCCGGCGCTCGAGCGACCCACGCAACCGCCCGGTCGCGCGCCCGTACACAGACGAGTCCCGGGCGACCACCACTAATGGCTCGCGGATGGTGGTTCGACCCAGCGTTGCGCGAGTCCACGCACGTCGACGCGGACCCCGCGTTGGGCTAGTGCCGTCCCGGAGGCGAAGCCTTGACCTGGTGGCGGCTACAAGCGCGAGACGAGTTCGGCCACGATTTCCGCAGCAGGCTGTGATTGTTTGGCGAGCGCAACGCTCTGTCCGGCCCACAGCGATAGCGCATCGATCTCGCCGGTCGTTCCAATCATCGGGGGCGCGGGAGAATATCGAAGGATCGGGTCGCCCGAAGCGAAGTGGGCTATGACTTCCCCGTCTCCCGGTCGACTACCCAGTGGCGGCCGGCCCGCGGCCTCCCACATTTCCGCGGTTGAGTTGTGGATGGCGCGGTGGGGAGACCCCGGCCATCCCACCGAATAAAGGTCGGGGTACCACTCTGCGTCGGTCTCGGTCGCGTCTATCAGGCGGCGCCGATACTCCTCGTGAATGGGCATCTCGTCGGCTAACAGGAATCGGGTGCCGAGCCAGGCGGCCTGCGCGCCGAGGGCGAGCACGGCCGCGACTCCTCGAGCGTCGCCGATCCCACCCGCCGCAATGACCGGCACCGGTGCCACCGCGTCGACTACCGCCGGCACCAGCGGGAGCGTTGCCACGCTACCCCATACGTGCCCGCCGGCCTCCCAGCCCTGCGCAACGATGACGTCGACTCCACATCCGACTGCGCGCCGCGCTTCCTCCGCACTCCCGACTGTGTGCATAACAAGCCCTCCGGCGTCGTGCACCGAGTCGACATAGCCGTCGGGATCGCCCAAGAGGAACGAAACGATCCGCAGACCAGCGGAAAGGGCCTGATCGACTCGATGGTGCTGATCCGAAGTGAGAACAAAATTGCCGGCAAAGGGCCGGTCGGTGAGCGCTGCGGTGTCGCGGACCCAATCTCCGGCGTCATCAGCCCACCACAGTGACACGCTGCCGAGCGCGCCCGCGTTTGAGACCGCGGCGGGCAGGCGGGGATCTGCCGACAGCGGCGCCTCAACGATCGGGTGGTCAATCCCCAGCAACTCGCACACCGGCGTGTGGGCACTCATTGGGATCGCCGCCTTTCTGGCGCCCGCGGCGCCGGTTGACTAGGCTCAATATGGACCCGAAAGGCTCCTATGGCGCCCGGGTTCACACTGGTCCACATCCGTGCCGCGGACCGGGGTCCGGACCCGTGGACCACCCGGCGCGAGTCTACGGGACGGCGGCCATCGTCCTCGTCCCTCCTCAACGATCGACAGGAGCACATCATGCGCAGCGACATCGTCCCCGGCGGCACCTTCCCCGACTACGAGTTGCCCGATCACGAGAACCATCCGCGAAAGCTCAGCGAGATCCAGGGCGACGACCCCCTGATCCTCACGCTCGCGCGCGGGAACTACTGCCCCAAGGAGCACCAGCAGCACCTCGAGCTCGCCGCCAACTACCCGAAGATCGCTGTCGCCTACACACAGATCGCGACGATCTCGACCGACACCCATCACTCCAGCCAGGAGTTCCGCGGCTCGGTCGGCGCCCAGTGGCCGTTCCTCTCAGACCCGGAGCGGACCGTCCAGAAGGACCTCGACATCCAGGAATACACCGACCCCGAGCACGACCCGATGATCCCCCACACCCTCGTGCTCAAGCCCGGGCTGGTCATCCACAGCATCTACAACGGCTACTGGTTCTGGGGACGACCCTCCTTCGTGGATCTGTGGCACGACCTACGAACCGTCTCGAGCGAGATCCGCCCCGACTGGGATCTAAGCAAGCCCGGGCTGCGCGAAGCATGGAACGCGAGCGACTACTCGTCGTTTCACGGTTGGAACAGGCGCTCCCCTGAGTCGATGCCGTCGTCTTACAAGTCTTAACCCCGCGGTCGCGACCACAGCGGATGGGTGATGCTGAACCAGCCGACCGCGACCGAGCGGTCGATGCCTGCCACACATTGGCAATCGGCGGTCCACGTCCGAGTCTGGCGGGAAGCTTAGGATGGGCCCGCGTCGCGGGGAGGCGGCATGCCGGGCGTCTCCTCGGCCCGAAGGCGTCGGGTCCTGAGCCGTCGGCTCACGTGCACGACTGCGGGGGTGCCGTAGATCTCGTGCGTGTTGTGCGGCCGACGGCGGCGTTCCGAGAGATGTATGAAGTCGACGACCGCGAGGACGCTCAGTGCGACAGCTGGCCACAGGCCGAGCACGAACAGTGGGTGGGCGAGGTCATGCCCATGGAAGTAGACGACGTCCCGCGTGCCGCGGACGATCGCATTGTTTGGAAGCCATGGCGCGATCTGACGGAAGCCGCCCGGCAGGAAGCCGATCGGCACTGATCCACCGGAGACTGCGTTGCCGACGAAGATGAACGCGACTGCCGCCAGGGCGGTGCCGGGCAGGCCGACGACCGCTTGCAGCGCCGCGACGAACAGCACGAACGAGAGCGCGCCGAGGAATCCGATGCCGATCAGCGCGGCGCCGGCGCCGGTGAGGGCCCCGAGCACTGTGTCCATGGCCAACACGCCGCCGCACGCCACCAGCAGCGCGAACAGGGTCGCGGCTGCGACGCGCCACCACAACCGGAGCCGCATGCCGAACAGGAAGAAGGCGATGCAACCGATCACGCTGGGAATGAGCAGCCCGAGACCGAAAACGAAGCTCGACAACCCGGCGCGGTCGCCGCTTGACAGCGGGGCGACGTCGACCAGTTTCGTTGGACGACGCATCGCCTTCGACGCCGCGGTGAGCGCACCCGTGATCGCCTGCTGCTGCAGGACGCCTTCCGCGCCGGCTGTCACGATCGTGACCGCGCCGCTCGGGGGCACGATCAACGCTCCGGCGCTCGTCTGCGAGCGCACGCTCCGAGTCGCAGCCCCGGCGCTGGGGACGCTCAGGAGATCGAAGCCACCCGGTTCGGCGTGCTGAAGGCCGGCCGCCACCTTGGCGCGTACCGCCGGTCCGGCGGCGACGGCAACCCGAACCTCATGCGGCTTGGGGGCATGGTCGGCATAGCCAAACGACAGGGTGATTCCAAGCCCGAGCACGGCGGCAAAAACCGCGATCGCGAACAGTCGTCGTGGGCTCGGACCCGGCGGCGGCACCCGATTGTCGGGCGGGGCGGGGGCACGGTCTGCGTTGGGATCCAAGGGGGATTGCAGTATCGCGTTCATGAGGCGTATCCATCCGTTTCGGGCTCTTGCCAACGACTCCTCGCGTTTACTCTACGCGTTGAGTCAACATGTATCAAACTGTACTCATGACCGACCAACCTCGGGACTCGCTGGGCCCGGGGGCGCGCCGCCGCGGTGGCCGCCGCCCCGGCAGCAGCTCCTCACGTCAGAAGATCCTTCAGGTCGCCCGCGTTGCCTTCACCGCCAACGGCTACGCCGGGACCTCGCTGCGCGGAATCGCTCGCGACGCCGGCGTCGACCCGTCACTGATCGTCCAGTTCTTCGGATCGAAGGCGGGCTTGTTCGGAGCCGTCGTCGAATGGCCGTTCGACGCGACCCAGATCGGTGCCCAGATCCGAGAGGTCCCTGCCGAGCAGGTCGGCGAGTACACGGCACGCATGTTCATCAGCCACTGGGATCGCGACGAGCACCGCAACCCAATCATCTCCCTGATTCACGCCGCGCTCGCGGACCCCGCCGCCGCCGCGATCCTGCGCGAGTTCATCACCGTCAACCTCACCCTGCCCATGGTCGAGCGCGTGGGCGCCGACCGACCGCAGTTCCGGGCCGCGTTGATTGCCTCGCAGCTCCTGGGGTTTGGTCTGTCCCGTTACGCCCTGGCCTTCGACGCGCTCGCCTCGGCCCCGAACGAGGATCTGGTCGCTGCGCTCGGCGCAACCCTGCAGCACAGCTGCACGACTCAGCTCACCGCGGCGGGACCACCGGCCAACGAGCCGGCGACAGCAACGTCGCGAACAGCGCTGCCGAGGTGCCGACGTCAGGTCCGACGACGTGAGGCCGGCCCACCGCCCACTCGTCGATCAGACGGAGCCGAGTGGCAGCGCCTCGTCCGGTCATTTAGAACATGCTGTGCTGGGCCGACACGAGTCGCTGGCCCCCGTCGATGGTGTAGGTCGCGCCGGTCAAAGCCGTGTTGCTCATGATGTGGATGGCGAGCGCGGCGACGTCAGCCGGT
>CAWCMG010000022.1:0-44658 GCA_963796575.1 uncultured Solirubrobacterales bacterium
GCCACCGTTGCCCTCAGCTTTGCCGCCCAGCGCCCGGGCCGCCGGGCGCGCGGAGCGTGCGTAGCGCCGACGCGCGGCAACATCGGCAAGCCGCAGTGCACGCGCACGGTCCCGACGGGACGGCTGACGGTCGCCGGTAAAAAGGGCCCGAACAGCATCACGTTCGAAGGCCGCCTCGACACCGGCGCGCTCCTCGCACCGGCGACGTACGTCATCACCCTCACCCCGCTGAACGGCACCGGGTTGGCCGGAGCGTCGCACAAGCTGACGTTTACGGTCGCCGGCTCACACCCAACGCGAACTCGGACTTCCGGGGGGGCTTGCTCCGAGGAGACCATCGAAGCCGCAAACGTCTTGCCGCGCCGGTGTGGAGACCCTCGCAGTGGCCGTTCGCGCGTCGACGGGTGCGTGCGATTCGGCTGTCGGACGTGACGCCGGGTCTGCGCCTTGATTCCGGGCGTGCGTTGCAGTAGCTCGTTCAGCGTCCGGTAAGGTCCCTAACGTAGACTGGCTCGGTCGGGGAAGGCGGCGCGGCGCGTTCGCGCGACCTTCACCCGATCTCGTAAGATCGAGCACTGACGCTGGGGGGTTCAGATGACTGGTAGGGGCGTGAAGATTGTGATGCTGTCGGTGTTGGCGAGCGCGGTCGCGATGGTGGCGCCGGGCCTCGCGCGAGCGGCATCGATCACGGAGTTCACGAGCGGTGTCACTAGCCCCGGGACGATGGTCACCGGCTCGGACGGCAACGTGTGGTTTATCAACGGAGCCGGGATCGCCAAGATCGACTCCTCCGGTCACGTCACGACTTACACCGCCGGACTCGACTCCGGCGCTACGCCGTACGATCTCACCAACGGCCCCCTCGGCGTTCTGTGGTTCACGGACAACGGCGCCAAGGGAGTTGGCTACATCACGCCGAGCGGCGCGATCCATGAGTTCCCGGCGCCGGGAAGGTGACGTTCCGCTCCAGATCGTCGCCGGCTCGGACGGCAACGTCTGGTTCTACAGCGCCGGTGCGACCCCCGCGATCGTCAAGATGACCCCCGGCGGAACCTTCACCCCCTATCCGATGCCGATGCACGGCGAGATCGCCGACAACATGGTGCTCGGTCCTGACGGGGAGATCTGGTTCTCGGACATGGGGACGACGTCGATCGGCAAGATCGCCCCGGACGGAACGATCACCGAGTATCCGCTGGCGATGGGCGCGATCCCGACGAACATCACCGTTGGCCCAGATGGAGACCTGTGGTTTGCCGACAACAGCGGCGCGATCGGCCGGATCACGACGAGCGGCTCGATCCAGGAGTTCAGGAGCGGTCTGCAGAGCGGTGCCGTTCCGGACGCGATCGCACCGGGACCGGACGGCAACGTCTGGTTCACAGACCAGTACGGCAATCAGCGGGCGATCGGACGCGCCACCCCGTCAGGCCAGATCATCGAGTTCACGAACGGTCTGAACGACGACCTCCCGCTCGACATCACCGCCGGCGCCGACGGCAACCTGTGGGTGCCGCAGGCCTCGATGGACCCGATGACGCCATCGGCGGTTGCGGAGATCACATCCGCCGGCCAGATCACCGAGATCACCAACGGCGTCAACCCGACGGGCCTCAGGGACGGCGACTCGGTTCTCGCGGGCGCTAACGGCGCGTTGTGGTTCACCGACAGTGGGTCGCCGAACGCCATCGGCCGAATCGTCATTCCCCCGGTCGCGACCACCGGTCCGACCACCGTCGTTTCGACTACCGGGGCCACAATCAGCGGGTCGGTCACACCGCTCGCCGACACCACGGCGGTTTCAATCCAGTACGGAACGAGTCCGTCGCTCGGCTACTCGGCCGCGGATGGGTCGCTCGCGGCGGGCAGGACCAAGCAACCGGTGACCGGGGTGCTCAGGGCCCTCCCCTCGAACACGACGGTCTACTACCGGGTCGTCGCGACGAATTCCGCCGGCGCGTCCGACGGCGCGGTCGAGTCGTTCAAGACCTCGCCGCCGCCACCGCCGGTCCAGAAGACGACCGGGACCCTCGGGAACCAGCAGATCACCCTGACGACACCGGCGACCTCGATCTGTACCGCGAGCAAGAGCAGGCTGGCGGCGATGCTGAACTCGACCGCGATCAGGAACTCGAAGAAGGCGAAGCTGAAGTTCTTGGACGCCGTCCTCTATATCGATAAGGGCGTCAAGCAGACGATTACGAAGAGCGTTCGCCGGCACGGCAAAAAGGTTAAGGTCACGCTCACGACCTACAAGGCCAACGCGACCGTGAAGAAGCTGCCGGCCTCGCCGAACCTGAAGCTGACCGGACTGAACTCCGGACCGCACACGCTGAAGGTGACGCTCTCGTACATCGAGACCGTCATCAAACACGGCCACAAGACTAAGAAGACTGTCGACAAGACGCTGACCGTCAAGTTCAAAGTCTGCTGAGGTTCTGCAGGGAGATCTCGTCAGTCGGCGAGTAACGCACGGTTCGGTTCCGCCCTGAAAAGGCGGAACAGACATGTCGCGATCGCGTTCGTCCCCGGACGAGTGTAAAGCGACCAGGGAGCCGTGCCTGTCCGGCGCGTAATGGCGATGGCGGCGGTCCTCGTCCGACGCGGGCAGGAGATCGGCAGCCAAGCCGGCTCTCGGTCGCAGAGGCGCGTCGTGCCTGTCTTCACTGGGGTTCGTGAATAGGAGGGCGCGGCCAAGCTCGGTCAGCTGGATTGGCAGATCTTCTGGGCTTGTTGGAAGGCGGGTGACCGGGGGTTGATTCCCCGGCCGCCGGAACTGACCGTGATGCCCTGCGCGCCGGCGCTGAAGGTGGGGTCGGGGAAGTTCGGGACGCCGTGCCGGCGCATGCATTCTGCGTGGGCGAGCGCGGCTTGTCTGGCCTTGGCTGGCAACTTATGGGGAGCGCCGCTTCCGGCGTTGATCAGGTGCCCGCACGCCTTGTCGGCGGATTCGTATGCGGGTGACTGTGGGGTGAGGTTGGCGGGGAGGTTGAAGCTGTAGCCGTCGATGCCAAAGGCGTTCGGTCCTTGGCTGGTGCTGGGGTCTGGAAAGTCAGGCACTGCGTGAGAGCGCACGCACGCGGAGAACTTCACGAGTGCCGGCGGACCTGATGTGGCCGATGACCCGGTGGTCGTCGGAGTGTTCGAGGAACCGCATGCGGTGACCGCGAGCGTGCAGCAGATCGCCCCGCAAACGAGGCTGAATGTCCTCGACCGCGATTTTCCCGGCGTGGACGGCGACGAGGTCTGCCGCCGGCTCGTTGCCGAGGAACCCGAAGAATCGACCATCAACCGCATAAGCCCGCCAGAACCCGAAAAGGTTGACCCACGACCAGCTTTCCTCCCGCCACGCTCGCCGCGAGCGGGTGGAGAACGGCTCCCTCAGCGTGGACGGGAGGATCGCGACGCCTGCTTAGCCTCGGCGAGCAGCAGGCAGCGCGACGGCTGATCTGGTGCTTGCAACAAACGACCCTTGTCAGCTACAGGGTGCCGATGCGGTCGGGCGGCCAGTAGGTGAAGAAGGCGTCTCCGATGATCCAGGTTCCGGGGATGGGGCCCCAGAATCGGCTGTCGTCAGACCCGCCTCGGTTGTCGCCCATCACGAACCACATTCCGCGGGGGACCCGGATCGGGGTCGCAAACGTGCAGGCTGCGTCCCCGGGGAAGCAGGGGCGGGTGTAGCGGTCGGCTTCTCTGTGCCCGTTTCTGATCACGTGCCCGTCTCGGATTGTGAGGACGTCACCGGGTCCGGCGACGATCCGTTTGATATAGGTCTGGCTGGATTCCGGATTTGGCCAGTCGCAGACGGCGGTCGCTGGATGCGGTCGTCCGCATTGCTCGCTGTCGGCGCCCTGCGGTGGGTGGAACACGACGATTTGGCCGATGTGCGGCGACTTGAAGATGCGGTCGACTAATACTCGCTGGCGGAGTACGAGCGTCGGTTCCATCGAGCCGCTGGGAATCTTGTATGGCTTGACAACCCAGGCCTGGATCACGATCGCAAGTCCGACCGCAACCAGTACGGTCGCGATCAGCTCCGCGAGCGATCGCGCGCGAGGTCTCGAGAGCACCCGCATGTGAGGTGCAGATGAGGTCGGCTCTTCGCCTGGTGGAGCGTCCGGCTGTGCTCATGCCGCAACCTACTCGCCTGTCCAGCTCCGACATGAGTAGCAGGAGCGACGTGGACCCCTGACACCTTCGCGCCGGATGCCTGGGGAAGCTCGGCCGCCGCAAGGGTGACGATCGACATCGCGCCAACAGCGATCCAGGCAACTGGAACGCGCGCGACGCTCGGCCAGGACAGACGACGAGGCGAACGAGTGGCTCGAGCTGCGCTGACGATCGTGTCGACATCGCCCAGTCGCGCAATCGCATCGCGAACCGCCGCGTCCTCGGGCACACCGGCTTGCCTGAGATCAGCCACGCAGTCCTCGAGATGGTGCTTAAGCTCCCTGACGAAGCGGCGGCGCTCCAACCATCCGCCGCCCAGCGACCCCGCCAGTCTGGCCAGGAACTCAGCTCTGGGGTCGCCGCTAATCTCCAGCCCCCTCGGGCGCGGGTCCAAATACGGAATCGATCGCGCGACTCAGGCGCTGCCAGCTCTCAAACCGCTCGCGGAGGGCATTCTGGCTCTTCGGTGACGCGGCGTAGACGCGCCTGCGCCGGCCGCCGACCTTCTCCCATTTGCTGCGTACCAGCCCTTGTTTCTCCAGCTTGTGCAGGACCGGATACAGCGTTCCCTCGGGAACCTCAAGCGCGCCACCCGAACGAGCACGCAGCTCGGACGCGATGGCATAGCCGTGCAGGGGACCCTGTTGAAGAATCGCCAACAAAAGACCCTCCAGCTGTCCTTGGAAACTCTGCATACCTCGATAGCCTATGCATCGGCTCAGGAGGTGTCAAGAGCAAATCTCCTCTGCTTCGCGTCGGCGGCTTGCACGAAGCCGCCGCAGCAGCATCACCGGCCCGAGTAGAACCGCGGCCAGCAGGCCGACGGCAACGGCCGGGACCGCGACGAGTGAGGGCGAGCAACGTCAGCGCGATCGCCGGCAGTGCGAATGGAAAGCCGATCATCGTGATCAGTCCGAGGCCCTCCCAAAAACTCGAGAGCTCCTCGAGCGACTCGGAACGTGAGGGCTGTGGTGAGGTGACGGCATCGCTCGTGTCTTCCTCCGCGCGGCTGAGTTCGCGCAGGTCCAGTTGTCACGGTGCGGCGGCGTTGCCCGTCTACGTGGTATGACCCGCGCCGGCCGAGCGATGTTGACGTCAACTGAGTGGTCGAGCAACGCATCGACGCCATGGAGGCAGCAAAAATGACCGAGCCCTACAAGACGATTCGATACGACCGCAGCGGTGACATCGGTCACCTGACGCTTGCTCGTCCCGACAAGCGCAACGCCCAGAGCCCGCTGATGTGGGAGGAGCTGATCCGTCTCGGGTCCGAGCTGCTGGGCGACGAGACGCTTCGATGCCTGGTCGTGGCCGGGGAGGGGCCGACGTTCTCGGCCGGGATCGACCTGGTCGAGGGCCTCGCCAAGATCCAGGCCGGCCTGGCCGAGCGGACCGGGCACGAAGACCGGATTGCGATGGGTCTGCAAGTGGCGGGCACGTTCGGCTGGATCCCTGAGCTCGGCTGCGCCAGCGTCGCCGCCGTGCGCGGCCATGCGTACGGCGCCGGCCTGCAGCTGGCACTGGCGTGCGACTTCCGGATCTTCGCGCAGGACGCGAAGGTCGGTTTGACCGAGACGCGGTACGGATTGCTCCCCGATATGGGCGCCACCGTCCGGCTGCCGCGAATCGTCGGCGAGAGCCGGGCGCGGGAGCTCATCCTGCTCGGAGAGGTGGTCGATGCTGCCGAGGCCCTAAGAATCGGGCTGGCAAATCGGGTGGTCGCCGACGAGGACCTCGACGCCGCCGCGGACGAGCTCGCCAGGCGCTTGGCGGGGCAGCCGCCGATTGCGGTGCGCGGAGCCAGGCGGGCGCTCGACGCGGCCTGGCACAGCGATCCCGAGAGGAGCCTCAGATTGGCCCTCGAAGGCCAGATCAGCTGCCTCGAGTCGGAGGACTTCAGAGAAGCCCGGCTCGCGATGGTCGAACGCCGGAGCCCGCAGTGGCACGGACGCTAGATCGCCCGTGGTCAGGCAACTCGCCGGCTACGCCGCGAGCGCGGCATCTGAGAACGTGGATCAGAGTCCTTGTTCATCGGTGCACGAGCAGTCAACCCGCGGATCACCGCACGGGGGTGGCCGTCTCCTTGGCGTTCTGGCTACTGGCTCGCGCTCGTGCCGCTGCCTTGGCCAGTTCGGGGTAGTCGTAGGCGGCCTCAGGGGTGCCGCGCACCGCCGCGTCGAGCATCTTGGCATCGTCGCCGACGAGGATCCGCCATTGGCCTGATCGGACCCCGTCGAGGATGATCGTGGCCGCGTCGGCCGCGGTGAGCGGGGCCTTATCGCGAAAGTCGTGCTCTATCTGCGCGAGCAGTCGGCGCAGGTCATCGGCGGAGGCCCCCTTGGGCAACAGGCCGGCGCTGATCAGGCCGGCCTGCGCTTCGGCGGGGATCACCTCCTCGATCTGCGCGTCGCTCATGTCCAGCGGCTCGGGCATGCCGTTGGCGCGGCGGCTGTTCGCGATGATGTCGGTGCCCACGTGCCCGGGCATCACGAGTGCGACCCGCACCTGCGGGGCGTTGGTGCGCAGGTCCTCGATGAGCGCCTCGGTGAAGCCTTTGATCGCGAACTTGGCCGTGGCGTAGGCGGTGTTCGGCATGCCCGGGCCGAGGCTTGCCCAGAAGCCGTTCACGCTGCTCGTGTTGACCAGCACACCGTCGCGGCTGCCGATCAGCAGCGGCAGAAACGTGCGGGCGCAGTTATACGTCCCGCGCCAATTGACCGTGAACGTGCGCTCCCACTCGTCCCGGCCGCCACCGACGAAGCTGGGGCCGCCGCCGATGCCGGCGTTGCTGAACACCAGGTCGACGTGATCCGCAGCGTGCTGATGCACGACCTCGTCGCGGAAACGCTGGACCTGCGCCTCGTCGGACACGTCGCAGGCATGGCCGGTGACGAGGACGCCGGCGGGGGCGCCCGTCTGTGCCGTCGCCGCCGCAGCCGCGACGGAATCGACGTTCCAGTCGCAGGCGGCGACCGAGCATCCCTCGGACGCGAGCTGGCGAACGAGCTCGCGACCCATGCCCGAGCCACCGCCTGTCACCACCGCAAGCGTGTTCGCGAATTCGTCCACGGCTACGTCTCCTTCGATCGCGATGCCCTTCTGCCGCGATGATATCACCGCAATAGCACGATGCCTAGGAAAGTCGAGCTGTCGATGGCCGAGGGCCGATCAGCAAACGATCCGGCTCCGCGGGCCGGGGCACGCGCTTGATGGGCACGCGACGATCGGCCGGGGTGGCACCTGAACGGTGCCCGCGGCCAGGCTGGCGAAATTGGCGCCGGTCAGCCTGGCCCGCGCCGCGAGCATCGCGGCGGTCGAGCGCGGTACCGAAACGATCCGGCGGAGAGCGGAAGCTCCGCGATGTAAAGCATCGCCCTCGTCTGGACGCACGTCGATCGGTGCCACGGCACAGATCGCAAGCGCCCAAAGCATCTGCGGACTGTCCTAGCACGTTGTTACTGGTCGGGAGAAGCAGAGCCATCGACGGCTCGCTGACGCTCCCTCATCAGCGAGCTGTTCCACACCGCAGGACTGCAGCCGGGCTAGGAGTCGCTGTCTGAGTGGCTGAGGCCGGTGACGTACCGATGCTCGTTGACCGCCGCCGACCGTCGGAGCGCATGTGCTGCGGCTAGAAAGCGGCCACGATCATGCGCCGAGCGCATCCCCAACTCGTCAGCCATCCGTTCGAGCAAATCGGCGAAAGAGTCTTCCGCCTTGGCCATCTCCCAGTGATCGGTTGCCGATCTAATGGCCGCGATGATCCGCTCTTGTTCGTCGCGGATTTCAGAACGTAGGCGTTCGTGACCCATCTCCGCATTCTCCTACATGCTCGAGCCTCGGGGCGCTCGGACCACGAAGCCCCGCCCTGCTGCTGGCGAATACGAGGGAAGCCGACTTCAGCGACACGAGACCTGCAATGCCGCCGGCGCAGTCATCAGTGCCTGAATCGTCGCGGCCACTCGGCGCCAAGAGCGGTCGTTGGCCGAATTCGTGCCGGTGACCGCGTTGGCGATGGAGCCGCGACACGCGCTGGCGGACATGCGTGACCGGATTACGCCTGAACCAGTTACGTGAGCGTCGATACCGCTCCCGGTTGAAAGGGACGGCCAGATCCACAGTGCCCTGGGGCGACCCACAAACGTGAGCGCTCGCTCTGATCGAGTCCGAGCCTCGAGGGCGATGTCCGACAGGACGTTCGCGACGCCGCGGAGCTTGACGAGCCGTCGGGCAGCGTGTGTGATGCGCGCATGCCCGATGACTACATCCTCCAGTGGGGAAGCCCGGCGCTCTATGAGGAGGCGCCTCCCGTCAAGGTCTTCGACGACCTCCTCCGCGCTCAAGCCACGCGGCTCCGCCGTCGGCTCGAAGCCGCCGACGGCGCAGGCTTGGCCGCGACTCAGGTCGGCTCGCTTCGGCGCATGTTCGCCTTCCGACTTCGCCCCGAGGACAGAACCGACGTGCTCGTCAATCCCCGCGTCGCCTGGCGGTCGAAGCATCTCGAACTGTTCACGGAGGGTTGCCTGAGCTTCAACGCCGTGCTGGTCGCAGTGCGGCGGCCGTTTGCGGTCCGCGTGGTCGGATACGACGCGGGGGCAACGAGCGCGAGTTCGAATGCGAGGACTTCGGGGCCTCCTTGATGCAGCACGAGGTCGACCATCTCGACGGCATCCTCACGTTGCATCGTGCCGAGCCGGCGGAGCGCTACCCGGCGATGACTGCTCTGCTGAGCCCCCAAAGGACAGCCAGCCACGCCGCCTAGATAAGACGGCCGAGCGAAGGCTGACAACCGCAGCCGTGCGGGAGGCCTTGGCGGGCGTCGCTGCTCCCACGCCCATGAGCCACGCCCGGAGAGCGGGCGAGATGCGCGGAGCGGATGTTCGCGGGCGAGGCGGGGCGGTGATGATGACCGAGATCCGCGGCGCCCTGCAACGCGACGGCCAGGCACGAGCTCGGATGGCAGCCGAGCCATCCAAGCTCGCGTCAGGGTCCGCGACGTGAGCTCGCCCGAGCCGCTGCTCGAAGCTGGACTAGACTCGCCAGGCCTTGCGCGGTGGACAAACGGGGCGAAAGGGATATGTATGGATGGTTACGCGGCGGCACATGTCGACGAGATCGGGGAGCTGGATGACGGCCGTGCGCCGATGCGCGCGGTGCGCCACCACTTCGGCATCACGGCTTTCGGTGTCAACGCTTGGATAGCCCGTGAGGCGGGAGCTCGGATCATTAACGAGCACGACGAATCCGAGCCGGATTCCAACGAGGAGCTGTATCTCGTGCTACGCGGGCGCGCATCCTTCGAGGTCGACGGTGAGCCGGTCGACGCGCCCGCGGGAACGTTCGTCTTTGTGCGCCCCGGCGTCAAACGTACAGCGTTCGCAGAGGAGCCCGACACGACGATCATCGCGGTGGGCGGTGTTCCCGGAAAGGCGTACGAGCCTGGAGGCTGGGAGCTGTTTGCGCCAGTGCGGCCGCTCTACGAGGCGGGCGATTACGCTGAGGCGGCGGATCGAGGACGCGAGCTGCTGGCGGGCGACCCACCGTATGCCGACCTGTTCTACAACGTAGCCTGCTGCGAAAGCCTCGCCGGCCAGAAGGACCAGGCCATCGCGCATCTTCGGCGTGCGATCGAACTCTCGGAGCGGACCCGCCCGTTCCTTGAAGGCGATTCCGACCTCGATCCGATCCGCCACGACCCCGCCTTCAACGAACTGCTCGCAAGCAGCAGCACGCCTGAATCGTCACCGCGGTCGGGTTGACGGTAAGGATCAACGCGCTTGGGGCGTCAGCGGCCGGAGCGGTGACTCACCGGGGGAAGCGCTTCGATCTCTTTCTTGGTGAGGTCAACCCGGATCTCGTTCTCCACACGATTGGCAGCCCCGATCGGGATGGCGACATGCTTGCGGCCCCAAAGGTGGCCCTCCTGCAGGATCAGGTGCGTGACCTGATTGCTGGCCGGGTCGATCACGAGGCCGTCCACCGCACCGATCCAACCATCCTTGGCATGCACGGCATCGCCGCGACGGACCGCAACCTCGCCGGTCGGCACAACATCGCTGAGCCTTGGCTCAGAGTGGTGGCCGAGCGGCAGGGCGACCCCGATGCTCACCTGCGTGGAGACCAAATCAGCCGAGGAAAGAAGCTCGATGTCCTCGGCGGCATCGAGTTGCTCGAACTGCTTCGTGGTGCAGCTGAGCCGGATCACCTCGTCCTCGACGCCCGCCACCAGATCGGCCGGAACGAGTCGCGTACGCTCCGCGTGGTGCGCGGGCTGAACGGCAAGATGCGTGAGCGACTCGGTAGTTGGATCGACGATCACACGGACCAGGCTCCCGCAACGCCCGTCGGTGGCGTCAACGTGACCACCGATCGTGAATGTTTCCCCTTCGCCGCTTGAACTCATCCCAGTGGGCCTCAGAATTCGATGTGCAGCCGCAATCCTAGAGCCTTACCGCTGACCCTTCAAAAGTGGCCTTTACAGTGCTGGCCCGCAGGTGCCCTGAAGACTGAGGGTCAAGAGTGGTGAGGCCACGCCCCTTCTAGGGCCCGTCGGCCATAGCCGGTAACCTACAACCAAATGGTTGTAGGTCTGCTGACCAGCGAAGCGCTCTCAGAGCCCGAGGCCGACCGCGTCTTCCGGGCGCTCGCCGACGCGACCAGACGAGACATCCTCGCCCGCGCGATCGAGCGCGAGCAGTCTGTCTCGGCGCTGGCGCGCCGCTATGAGATGAGCCTGACGGCCGTGCAAAAGCACGTGGCGGTGCTCGAGCGGGCGGCACTCGTCAGCAAGCAGAGAAGTGGGAGGGAGAAGCGCGTGGCCGCCGACCCGGAGACGTTGCGCAAGGCGGCGACGTTGCTCGCTGCCTTCGAGCAGCCGTGGATCAACAGGGCGATGAAGATCGCCGAAATCCTCGCGGAGGAACGAGCATAAAGATGACAGTCATCACCAGCGGCAGGAATGCGGAGGACCTGTCGATGACGATGGTCGCCGAATTCGAGGCCGTACCGGAGCGCCTGTGGGACCTTTGGGAGGGCCCGCGCCAGCTCGAGCGCTGGTGGGGTCCGTCGCCTTACCCGGCGACCTTCACACGCTACGAATTCGAGCCCGGCGGACAGTGCCGCTACTACATGACCGGGCCCGAGAACTTCATGCATTACGGCTGGTGGCGGATCGACGCGCTCGACGCGCCCCGCTGGATCGAGTTCGTCAACGGCCTCGCCGGCGATGACGGCGAGCCAGTGCCGGGTCTCGAGCCGGTGTGGATCGCTCCGTCGGGGCCGCCGGCGCCACACCATCGAGCAGCATCCCCTCGACCCGCATGGGATCGTGGAAGTACTCGGCGTGGATGAAGGTCGAAGATCGCCCAGCCAACATGCGCGATCAGGGCCGGGGCGCCCGAGTCATGGCGCGCGCTGGAGGACCTCTCCACAGGCCAGACGGCGACCGCTGTGCTTCTTCTTCTTCTTCTTCTTCTTCTTGTTCTTCTGCTGCTGCTGCTGCTGCTGGAGTCCGCGCTCCTGATCGTCGACCAACCGGAGGATGAACTCGACAACCGGTTCATCGCCGACGGCCTCGCGCCGTGGATGCGCGCTGACTGGAGATCAGCTCTGACCCGAGCGCCGACGCCACGCTCGTCGCCAACCTCCCGCCACTCCGCCAGCTCGGCTCGTGCTGTGAACAGCCCGCCGCCGCTTGGATATGGGAGCACCGATGGCCCAGGCTGTAATCTTCGCCTCTCAATGATGCGACCGTCGCTCAGCACCGCCGCCGTTCGTGGTCTGCCGACGGCCATCGTCGCCGTCATTACCAGCTAGACCCGCGCTCGATGTCGAGCCTGCGGGTCAGACCGGTTCTCAGGAGCCGAGCTGGCAGACGTGCGTCGCTCGGTTTCTCAGGCCTCAATCGGAGAAACCCATGCCCACCGCACCGTCACCTCAGCCACCGCCCCGCTACCCACACGGCCAGGTCGAGCTCACGCTTACGCTCGAGCTCGACCCCGACAGCCCGACGGCGCTACTGCGCACACTTGTCCTGCTTCATCGGCGGCGCTGCCGTGTGACCGAGGCTGAATATCGATCACGGATCGACGGATCCGACTACCTGGACTTACGGGTTCAGGCACCTTCGGCCCACGCGCACTGCTTGCCGGCGTGGCTCTCGGCGTTATTGGAGGTCCGGTGCGTGACCGAGCAGTGTCACTCGGCGCCCAGCCTCCGAGCTGAGGCTCTCACCAACCGGTCGCGCTTCGTCGGTTAGATCCTTCCTCGCCTGCTTCCACGAACGGGCAGAACTCTCGCCTTCTTCGAGCCGGGCGGGTCACACCGGCGAAACCGAGCATCCGCCTGGGTGGAAGGTGTGCATCGCGCTTGCGCGCTACGGGGATGCGCAGAAGCTTGTGCGTCACCGGGTCGCGAAAGTAGCCCGCGGGAGCGAGGGTTGCCGCGGTCACAAGCGAAGCCGTTGCCGCGTTGGGATTGTGGTTCCGCGCCGCTGATCGCTGGGGTCGCTTCGCGTGGGTGGTGACGGTTTGGCGTGAGGGACATGGACAGCGAGCCCGATCGCGATCAGCGTGCTGAGCGCCAGTACCCCGGTGCCCAGTCGGGTTCTGATTCGGTTCCGGTATTGGGTGCTGTTACGGGATGCCCGCCGGGCTCGAGTCGTTCCGTGTCGCGGAGCGGGTGCTTCAGGAGATCTCGACGTGGGCTGAGGAAACAACCGCAAACTCGCGCAAAGCGCACCGATCGGTAGGTAGTGCCAGGGTTGACACTTGCTCCGGCCCGGCGGTTTGACGCCCGATGCCCATGTTGTTCGTGACGTTGGTTGAACCGCCCCGCACCGGGTAGCGGGACCTCCGCAGTGGTTCGCCGAACGGGTGGAGGAGCGAATTCATGAGGTACGGAATCATTGCCCGACTGGTGGGACTCGCCGCGGCGATTGCACTCGCTGTGCCAGCCGGCGCCGCGGGGGCTGTGACCGGTGTCGCCCCGGGTGCGCCGGGTGCGCGAGCCCTGTGGACGGCCGGCAACAAGGACGGATTCGGCACCTCCACCACGTTGGCCAGCAAGGTCTGGTACACGCTGAATGGCGGTGAGCTGACCGAGGTGTACTACCCAGATCTGAGCACGCCTGCGGTGCGCGACCTGCAGTTCGTCGTCACCGACGGCAAGTCATGGGTGGAGCGCGAGACCGACGGCACCGAGCACACGATCAGGCTGACGGACTCCCGTAGCCTCTCCTACGAGCAGATCAACACGGACTCGCAGGGGCGGTTCCGTATCACCAAGACGTACACGACGGATCCGAGCCGGTCGGTGCTGTTGATGCGGGTGCACTTCGAGTCGCTGACCAGGGAGCCGCTGCACCTGTACGTGCTCTACGACCCCAGCCTGTCGGGCAACGGCGACGACGACTCGGGTTCGACCGTCGGCAGATCGCTCGTCGCCTGGGACACGAAGTCGGGCAGCGCGCTCGTCTCCTCGCCGGCATTCACCGAGACCTCGAGCGGCTACCTGGGCACGAGCGACGGCTGGACCGACTTGAGCAGCCATCACTCGATGGACTGGAACTACACCTCGGCACCCGACGGCAACGTCGTGCAGACCGCTGCGATGCCGCTCACCGGCAAGCCCGGCAGCCAGAACGCCACGATGGCGCTCGGCTTCGGCACCACCTCGTCGGCGGCGCTGACGAGCGCGAACGCGTCGCTCGGTCGCGGCTTCGGCTCGGTCGAGCGCGCGTACCAGTCCGGGTGGCACCAGTACCTCGCCGGGCACCCGCGCCCGTGGAGCGTCGCGGGCCATCAGGAGCTCTACGACGTCTCGCTGATGGTTCTCGGTGCATCGGAGGACAAGACTTATCGCGGCGCGTTCATCGCCTCGCCGACGATGGCCTGGGTCTGGGGCCAGATCCCCGGCTACAACGGCCCGTACCACCTCGTGTGGTCACGCGACCTCTACGAGATGGCCACCGCCGAGATCGCGGCCGGTTATCGCGCGGCCGCAGGACGAGCGCTCAGTTACCTATGGACACGGCAGCAGGAGCCCAACGGCTGCTTCCCACAGAACTCGAACGTCGACGGAACCCCGGTGTGGACCGGCCTGCAGCTCGACGAGGTCGCCGACCCGATCCTCCTCGCGTGGCAGCTCGGGCACACCGACGCCGACACCTGGAGCCACGTGGAGCGAGCCGCGAGCTGCATCCTGGCCAACGGTCCGGTCACGCAGGAGCGGTGGGAGAACGAGATCGGGTATTCGCCGGCGAGCCTCGGCGCGGAGATCGCCGGCCTCATCTGCGCGGCGCAAATCGCCCAGGACAACGGCGATGGTGCCGCGGCAGCCCAGTACCGCGCCGTCGCCGATGACTGGCGCTCCCAGCTCGATCACTGGACCGTGACCACAAACGGGCCCCTCTCTTCGTCCCCGTACTTCCTGCGACTCACCATCGACGGCGACGCGAACGCGGGCACCACCTACACGCTCTCCGACGGCGGCCCCACGGTCGACCAGCGGACGGTCGTCGACCCGAGCTTCCTCGAGCTCGTACGGCTCGGCGTACTGCGTGCCGACAACCCCGCGATCCTGTCGACGCTGCCCGTGGTCGATCGCGAGCTCGGCGTCGACACCCCCAACGGCGAGTTCTGGCATCGCTACAACCACGACGGGTATGGCGAGTCGCTCACCGGCGGACCGTTCGGAAACAACGACGGCGTCGGGCGCCTGTGGCCGATCTTCGCGGGCGAGCGGGGCGAGTACGAACTCGCTGCGGGCGAGCTCTCGGGGAACGTCGCGGCCGCCCGAGCGGCGGCGATGAAGCGCCTGGACGCAATGGCGAACACCGCCAACGACGGGCTCATGCTCCCCGAGCAGGTATGGGATGACAATCCACCGGCCGGTACCGACGGTCGCCTGCCCGGGACCGGCACCGGCTCCGCGACCCCGCTTGGATGGACCCACGCTCAGTTCATCCGGTTGGCATGGTCGATCGACGCGGGACGCCCCGTGGAGCAACCAAACCTGGTCAGCTGCCGCTACGGTGGCCCGTGCTCCAGCGCTGCCCCGTGAGGCCGGCGTAGCCGCTGATTGGACCTTCGGGAGACGCCGGGTGCCGTAACGTCCGCCGGATGCTGACCTTCTCGGGGATGTCGCTTGACCGCGCCGCGATGGAGCGGCTGGATCCCTTCTGGGTCGCGGGGCGCCTCGAGGATCCCGCGAGCCGTGCGGTGGTGGCGAGCGCCGACGGAGTGCTGGTGACCGGCGATCGACCCGTGTCGCTGGTCCGCGTGCCGGTGCCGGCTCGCGCAAACCGCCCCGTGGATGAGGCCTGGCCGGTGATGCTCGGGCTCGAGGACGGCGCCGCGCTGTTTGCGGTCGACTTCGACGCGCAGCCGCCGGATGTGCGACAGCGCCTGGGCGAGCAAGGCCGGATCGCGACATTACGCGAAGCTGGACGGGTGCTGGCACCACACGAGGCCGGTCTCGCCGCCTACCTCGTCGCGTTGCTCAACTGGCATCGCCGCCACCGGTTCTGCCCAGCGTGCGGGGCCTTCCTGAAGATCACCGATGCCGGGCTTTCGCGCACCTGTCCGGCCTGTGGTGCGCAGCATTTTCCGCGTACGGACCCGGCCGTGATCGTGCTCGTCGAGCACGAAGGTCGCGCCCTGCTCGGTCGCCAGGCCGGCTGGCCGCGCGGGCAGTACTCGGTGCTCGCCGGGTTCGTGGGACCTGGGGAGTCACTCGAGGACGCCGTCATCCGCGAGGTCAAGGAGGAGTCGGGGATCGATGCCCATGACCCGCGATTCGTAGGGTCGCAACCGTGGCCGTTCCCGCTGTCGGTGATGCTGGGTTTCGAGGCGCGGTCCGACGGCGGCACGCCTGCTCCGCGCGATGGCGAGCTGGAGGACGTGCGATGGTTCACGCGCGAGGAGGTTGGTGAGGGCCTCGCGGGCCGGAGCGACGAACTGGTGCTGCCGCCGGGGATCTCCATCTCGTATTTCCTGGTCGAGCACTGGTTCCGCCGGGGCGCCGAGCAGATGCCGGAGCGTTTCTGACGGCAGCTGGTCAGCGTAGGGGGATCTCGCAGTATCCGTGTCCGATCAGGGTGGCTCGAAATTCGCCGCTCAATTGTCGTCGCAGCGGACGCCTCAACGAACGCAGCAGGCAACAAGTTCGATCAAAGGAGAACCGAGATGGGAAAGATCGTGATCAGCACGAACGTCTCGCTCGACGGCGTGGTCCAGGACCCCGACGGGAAGGAAGGCTTCAGTCTGGGCGGCTGGTTCGGTCAGTTTGGAGGTAAGGACCTCGAACACTGGGCCAAGGCGGAGTTCGAGGAGGCGCTGGGCACCGAAGCCCTCCTGTTGGGCCGGCGCAGCGACGAGTGGTTCGCCGAGCGGTGGCTGTCCAGGGGCGACGAGTGGGCCGACAGGCTGAACAGCCTGTCGAAGTACGTCGTGTCCTCGTCCCTCGACCGTGCCCGCTGGAGCAACGCGACCGTTCTCGACGGCGACGTGATCGGCGAGGTCTCGAAGCTCAAGCAGGAACTAGACGGCGAAATCGTCGTCTACGCCAGCTATCAGCTCGTGCGAACGCTGATCGAGAACGACCTGGTCGACGAGCTGCGTCTGTTCGTCTTCCCGGTCATACTCGGGGCCGGCGAGCGACTCTTCGGTGAAACCAGCGACCCAAAGCCCATGCGCCTGGTCGATGCGAAGACCTTCGGCGACGGCCTCGCCCGCCTCACCTACGAGACCGTCCGGCAGGCGTAGCGGGCGTCGGACGGCGCCGGCGTTACCAGACGCGACGGAGGCTCGCGGTACCCGTTATCCGCGGGTGGCGGGGTATTTCACCTTGCCCGAGGAGCAGGTCAATGGGTGGGAGGTGAGCTGTCCGATCGGGATCGCGTCGGTGAACGAGCCGGTGATTCGCTTGCCGCTGAGGCGGCCGGTGAGCTTGAACACCTCCTCGTCACGGGGCGACACCGTGCCGCTGAACGTGCGACTCCGCTCAGAAGGCTCTGCTCGAGCCGCTGTCAGCCAGGGAGCGCCGCGAGGTGATCAGGCTGCTCGAGCGGGTGGTCTCGCATCAGCCTTAGGCTTCCACGGCCCGATCCTTCTCTTGACGCACTCGACGGCTACGGCCCCTCCTCCGCTGACGTCGACGCCGCCCTGCGCTCACGCCGGCGCCTCCTCCGCGTCCCCGGCGAGCGCGTAGCGGATGGTCCCGCGGTCGTAGATCGGTACGACCAGACCGCACTCGATGAGGACCGCGAGATCGCGGGCCAGCTTTGCCTCGAACTCGTCACTTGGCGGCGCAGCGGGGACCCGGCCGGGCGTCCGAGGGGCCCACGATTTCGATCCTCGGGGAGGAGGTGGCCAAGCGCGGCCGGCGCGGGGGGTGGGAGCTCCCGACATTTGCGTTCCTTTCCTCATACGGCGGAGCTACAGATCACTGCGTATGAGAGCGAATGGCCCGGACGGAACTTTCCAAGCGGTGGATTTACGACCGGCCCCCGACCCCGCATGTCCTCGCAAATTGGCGAGTTTGCGGGTTAAAACGCCGGTTGATGCGGGATCTTCGTGGCTGGTTGAACGCCTTGTCCACAGCCACGTGGCAGTTGTCAACAACGCCTGGCCACGTATGAACATCTTCTCCACAAGTCATCCTGACGCCGTACATGGCACCTCGTGTAGAACCGCTCCGACCGATGACCCGACGCTCCTCCGCACCGTCCGCGCGCCTGCTGCGCGCCGTCGCCGCCGAGCGCGGCGATCTGGAGCGCCGGCGAGACGGGCTGCTGGAGCAGCGTCGCCGGGTGCAGGCAAAGCTCGACGAGATCGAGGCCTCGGTGGCCGAGCTGGACGAACGGCTGATGCTGATCGGCCGCCTCGCCGGCGAGAACCAGCCACGACAACCATCGCCCATCGACACCGAGCAGGACTCTCCCGACGCGGAGCCCGCCGCAGTACTCCGAGGCCCGGCGATCCGCGCCGCGGCGGTCAGAGTCCTGCTTGCGCATCCGCGCCGGCCCGAGGCTCTCCACTATCGGCAGTGGTTCAAGCTCCTGACAGAGGCGGGCTACTCGGTCGCGGGGAAGGATCCGCTGGCCGTGTTCCTGACCCAGCTCTCTCGCTCCCCGCTGGTACGTCGTGGCACCCAGAGCGGGGTCTACGAGCTCGAGCTCCGGGCTCCAGCGCGCCTGCGTGGCCGGCTCCAGGACCTTCAAGCGCAGCTCCGCGACCTGACCACGACGGTCTCGAGGGAGACGACGGACCTGAGCTCGATTCGCGGCCGGCGGATGGCGCTGACCCTCGAGATCAGCAAGGTCGAGAAGGCGCTCGTGGAGGCCGAAGAAACGCTGAGCAAGGGGCCCGAGATCCCGGGCCTGGCCGCGGCCGGCTGAAGCTCTCAGCTCCCGGACGCCCAGGAGTAACGGTTGATCAGCCCGCTCAGGATGTTGGTCAGGCCCGCGAGCTGGCGCGGCACGCGTCCCTTGGCGGTTTCGAACACGTTCCCGCGCGTGAAGATGATGTACTCGGTCGAGGGCGACGTGCCGAGCTGCGGAGCGTGCGACACCGCGACCTTGTGCGTCGGGGGCGGCGGGTGAGGTTGTGGCGTCTTGGCACTGCCTCCGCAGCCCGCGAGCGCGACGGCAGTTGCGACCGCCATCGTTAGCAGCCCGAACTGTTCAGCAACTCTCCCGCGGCCGCGGCGGGCTGCGACGCGACGCATAGCTGGATGGTACGCCGCCGGTTAGGCTTCCCCGCCGAGCGACCTGGAGGTGTATCTATGACGGACGACATCCTCGACGAGGCGCGCCGGCAGGTCCGGACGCACGGCCTTAGGCTCAGCCGGGAGCAGGTCCTGGCCGTGCTCGAGCTGCCGGACGACCGCGTGCCTGAGGCACTCGCGCTGGCCCACGAGGTGCGGATGCGGTGGTGCGGTCCCGAGGTCGAGGTTGAGGGGATCGTCTCGGTCAAGACCGGGGGCTGTCCCGAGGACTGTCATTTCTGCTCGCAGTCGGGCCGGTTCGACACTCCGGTTCGCGCGGCTCGCCTGGACATCCCGTCGCTGGTGGAGGCGGCCCGGGAGACCGCCGCCACAGGCGCTACCGAGTTCTGCATCGTCGCCGCCGTGCGGGGGCCCGACGCGCGGCTGATGGCGCAGGTCCGCGAGGGCGTGGCGGCGATTAAGGAGACGGTCGAGATCAACGTCGCCTGCTCGCTGGGCATCCTCACTCGCGCGCAGGCCGAGGATCTGCGGGACCTCGGCGTGCACCGGTACAACCACAATCTCGAGACCGCCCGCTCGCACTTCCCGCAGGTCGTCACCACGCACACGTGGGACGAACGCCGGGAAACGTTGCAGCTGGTGCGGGAGATGGGCATGGAGGTCTGCTGTGGCGGCATCATCGGGATGGGAGAGTCGCTCGAGCAGCGCGCTGAATTCGCCGTCGAGCTCGGCGAGCTCGACCCCGACGAGGTTCCGCTGAACTTCCTCGATCCCCGACCCGGGACGCCGTTCGGCGACCTGGACGCGCCCAGCACGATGGACGCGCTGCGTGCGATCGCGGCGTTCCGGCTCGCGCTGCCGAGAACCGTGCTCAGATTCGCCGGTGGGCGCGAGCTAACGCTCGGCGACCTGGGCACGCGGCAGGGAGTGCTCGGCGGCGTCAACGCGCTGATCGTCGGCAACTACCTGACGACGCTCGGCCGCTCCCCGCAGGAGGACCTCGATCTGCTCGCCGAGCTGAAGATGCCGGTCAAGCAGCTCTCGAACACGTTGTGAAGCACTGCGCTGGTTGCGGCCGGCCCGCCGATATAGGGGATCACTCGGCGTGCGAGGCGCGGCAACGGGCGACGGACCCGCCGCGCTTCTGCACCAACTGCGGGCGCAAGCTCGTCGTCCAGGTGCTCCCGACCACGTGGCGAGCACATTGCGGCAAGTGCGGAGAGGTCCCCCGCGTGTAGCGGAGCTTGACGGGCTGCCATCATCAGCCGATGGCCAAAGAAAAAGCTGACCCGCCCGACGCGCAAGAGGCAGAGAAGATCAAGTGGCGCGATCACGTCGCGGCGCACGACTACGCTGCCGCCGAAGCGTATCTGTCGCTCAAGCTCGATAGCGACGCCGTCGGTAAGGCCGTCAAACGCCTACGCAAAGTGCCAATTACGCGAAGGCGCGCGAACGACATCCTGCGTGCGGCCGGACTGAGCCCCGCGCCCCTGGACGATCCCGGCGTCATGAAAGACCTGATCAAGGTGATCGAGGGAACGCGTCTCAGCCCGGTGCTCGTGGTCAGCGACGGGGTGAGCGCGGACATCGCCGACGGCTATCACCGGGTGTCATTGGTGTACCGGATCGACCCGTACGGGGAGGTCCCGCTCAAGCTGGCGGGGGCGTAGACAGATAGTGGTGGCCCTCGCGGTGGGTTCCCGGCACGAGCAGCCTGTCGATCTCCTCGAGTAGCTGCCGGTCGTGTTGAGTGACGCGCGCGTGCTGTCGCTCGTGCTCCTCCCAGGAACCAACCAGGAACGTCTCCAGGTAACGACCGGGCCTAGCCTGGTCGACGAACAGGCGCCATTCCATCGCCCCGGTTCGCTGACGGAAGTGCTTCAGCCGGTCCGAGCGCGCCAGGAACGCGTCTTCTGAACCGGGGGCGACGTCGTAGGTCGCGGTGACGAATACCCTGCCGACGGTGCCCTCGGGCACGACCGGGAGCGGCATCGCATCGGCAAGCGCGACGTCGATCTCGCCCGGCTTGGGTAGGGCCAGGCGAAACGTCGCCGCGGTCCCGATCGCGAGCCCGGCGGCGAGCACGACGAGTCCGTCGTTCAGCGAGGTGGCCTGGGCGACCGCCCCGAGCGTGAGCGCGCCGGTCCCGGTGGCTCCTTGGAACGCGACCGTGTAGAACGCCATACCGCGAGCCTTGACCCAGCTCGGCAGCGTCGACTGGAACGACGCGTTGAGCAGCCCGAGCGCGAGGATCCACCCCGTTCCCGACAGGACGGTGCGACGCCGGTCAGCACGCAACGAGTGAACTACCGGATTGGAGGATCAACTTAATGTGATCGCGTAGTTCCAGGTCCGTGCTCCGATGACCTGGCCCCGCCCTCGACGTGCGCCGCCGGTAACGGTGGGGTGCGAAGCTCGCAGGGGAAGCCCAAGGGCGCCCGACCCATCCGGGGGCCACAGGCGAGGGGCAGGCCGGACGGGTGAAGAACCTAAACCTCCGACTGATGCCTCGTAAAAGGGAGCCCTGCAAGACGGATGGGCGTATAAGCGCGGTCGAAGGACTAGCCGTGGCAGAGCGGCAGGCGCCGGCCGAGCACGTCCCTCGGCCGGGATGAGCACCGCCGTCCTCGGGAGTATACGGAGGCACCCACCCCGGCCGCAGCGTCGTGCGTGCGGAAAGCGGTAACCCCGTCGAGGTCCGGCCTTCGGGCCGGTAAGCCGACCGTGAGGACGAGCCCAACTCCTCGGCGGGCATCGGATGACCGAGAAGCGAATGTCGGCGGCGGAAACGCAACGGGAAACCGGGACAGCGATGGTTGCCCCCTCCAGGCAGCCGTCCCGCGTAACGCGGGCCGAATACGGACCCTTGTGGTCCGGCGCGAAAGCGCGCTGACGCGGTCAGGTGAGGAGCCAGCGAGAAGAAGATGACGACGACGCCAGCACCAACGGACAAGTTAGACGCCGCGGCGCACGCCGCGGTGAACGGACCCGCGGACAGAAACGCTCCAGCATTGCGAGCGGATCGTACGACGCCCCGCCGTCGGACCTCAACGGCTTGCTCGAGCCGGATGCGCTGAAAGGTGCCTGTCCGGTTCCTAGGAGGCCCCGGGCGCAGCAATGCGCCCGGGGCTATCCGAAGCAGCGCGCCGTCGAGCACCGCCACGTGCGAGACGGCCAGCACCAGCGCGCACGCGACGATCGCCGCCGGACACGCCGCCATCAGCGCTCGGGGCGACAGCGCCCGGCGGATCGCCGGGGAGAAGGTCGCACCGAGCAGCGCTCCGATCCCGACCGCTCAGCTGCCGACGTTCGAGGTCAGGTTCGCGAACCACCACCGCCGGAAGCCGGTGAAGCGCAGCGGACTCCACCCCGACCCTCCCTCGGCCGGCGGCGCTACCGGCTCGACCACTCGAGCTCGAACTGATCGAGATCGATCCGCGTCTCTCCGCGGATGTCGACGACCACGAACACGACCTGGCCACAACGGCGGCACCGGGCGACTGCACCCGGCGCCTGTGCGTACACGCGGAGCTCGGCGATCTGGGCGACCGCGCCGCAATGGGCGCACGCGCCGGCCACGGTCGTCATCTCACGTCCAAACAAGTTGAACAGCTTCCCGGCGATCGCGTTTCCGTCGAGCGGTTCAACGCCGGATACGCCCGGGTGCATGAGCCGACGCTACCACTGCCCAGGCGGCCGGGCGAGCGTCGTGACCCAAAATGAACGTCCCCGGCCGGGCGTACCTTGTCCCGTCGGCATGGAGCTCGGCGGCACGGCTACGAGGTGAGCATCAAGGGCGTGCAGGGCCGGTTCCGTGACGTCACGTCGACGACGTTCAGCGAGTGGCCCTCCCGGTGGGGCGACACCCCATGAGTTCCGGCGCGGCCTCGTCGGTGCCCACGCCTCGTCCGCTCTCCGAGCAGGCGGCGGCGAGCCTCCGCCATCCCCTGTCACTCACCCTGCTTGCGCTGACCTTCTCGACGGGCACCGTCGATGCCGTCAGCTACCTCGGCTTCGGCCACGTCTTCACCGCGAACATGACCGGCAACGTCGTCCTGCTCGGCTTCGGAATCGCTGGTGCCGGCGGACTACCCATCGTCGCGCCGATCGTCTCGACGGCCGCGTTTCTCGTCGGATCCGGCGTAGGGGGCGCGATGGCGCGCCGGCTCGCCGACCGGCATCCGACTCACGTCGCGTCAGCCCTCGGCGTCGAGACGGCGCTGCTCGTATGCGCGACGGTCGTCGCCGCCGCAGCCCACCCTCATCCGGGAACCTTCGGCGCCGACGCCACGATCGCGTTAATGGCGGCCGCCATGGGCATCCGAAACGCCACCGTCCGCCGCCTTGCCGTCCCTGACCTCACGACCACCGTCTTGACCATGACCCTCACCGCACTGGCAGCCGAGTCCACGATCGCCGGCGGGTCGGGGAAGGGCAGCCTGAGGCGCACCTCCGCGGTCGTCGCGATGCTGGCGGGCGCAGTCGCCGGCGCCCTGATGCTGAGGACGGGGCCCGTGCTCCCGCTCGCGTTCGCGGCGGCGCTCGCCCTCCTGACGTGCGTGGCGTATCCGTTGGTCCAACGTCGCGCGCCGGTGAGCTCGGTGCCCTAGTAACTTCCCCCGGGGCGGCGACCCGAAGGAGGGAGTCCCGGAGATGGCCGACAGCGAGATCGCGGACCACGCGGATCATGCGCGCCGTCACTATCAGGTGACGTTTGCGCTGCTAGCGCTGGCGGGCGTGTCGTATGCGCTGCTCCAGTCGCTCGTCGCGCCGGCGCTTCCGGACATCCAGCGCAACCTCCACACGTCCGTCAACGGTGTCAGCTGGGTCCTGACCGCGTACCTGCTGAGCGCCTCGATCGCGACGCCGGTCATCGGGCGCCTCGGCGACATGTACGGGAAGGCGCGGCTGCTCGTGGTCGTGCTCGTCCTGCTATGCGTCGCGACGGTCGTCTCGGCACTCGCCACGACGCTGGGGGTGATGCTCGTAGGGCGAGTCGTGCAGGGCGCGGCCGGCGGGATCTTCCCGCTCGCGTTCGGGATCATCCGCGACGAATTCCCACGCGAGCGGGTCGCCGGAGCGGTCGGGGTGATGTCGGCACTGCTTGGCGTGGGTGGAGGCGCCGGCGTCGTGCTGGCCGGCCCGATCGTCCAGAACCTGTCGATCCACTATCTGTTCTGGTTTCCGTTGGTGCTGCTCGTGCCGGCCACGCTCGCCGTGCACCTGTTCGTACCGGAGTCGCCGGTGCGGGTGCCCGGCCGCGTGAACTGGGTCGGGGCGGCGCTCATGTCCGGGGGACTCGCCGCGGTCCTGCTCGCGGTGAGCGAGGCGCCGGTGTGGGGCTGGCTCTCCGCCAGGACGCTGATCGCGTTCGCGGTAGGCATCGTGCTCCTGGCGGCGTGGATGCAAAGCGAGTCGCGCAGCCCCCACCCGCTCGTCGACATGCGCATGATGCGGATCCGCGGCGTGTGGACGACCAACGCGGTGGCGGCGCTGCTCGGGTTCGGCATGTACGCGTCGTTCATCCTGCTGCCGGAATACGTGGAGACGCCGACGCGCGCGGGCTACGGGTTCGGCGCCTCCGTCAGCGGGGCGGGCCTGTTCCTCGTTCCCTCGACGATCGCAATGCTGCTCGCCGGCGCGCAAACGGGGAGGCTCGAGAAGCGGTTCGGGTCAAAGCCGCCCCTGCTTGCCGGCGCGGCACTGACGAGCGCGGCGTACATCCTGCTCGCGGTGGGCCGGACGGAACGTTGGGAGATCTACATCGCGGCGCTCCTGCTCGGCGCCGGCATCGGGTTCGCGTTCGCGGCGATGGTGAACCTCATCATCGAGAACGTCGGGCCGACCGAGACGGGCGTCGCGACCGGCATGAACACCGTGACGAGAACCGTCGGCGGCGCGTTCGGCGGCGCGGCCGTCGCCTCGATCCTCGCGTCGACCGTCGGAGCCGGCGGGTACCCGTCCGCGGACGGATTCACGATCGCGTTCGCGGCATGCGCGCTCGCGCTCGCGCTCGGGTTCGTCGCCGGCCTCGCCATCCCGCCCCGTCGCCCGGCGGACACGTTTGCTCCGCACGAGGCCGGCGACCTCGCGGAAGTCGCCCCGCGAGCGAGCCCCGAGTCCGAGCCAACGTTGAGTCGGTGAGCCGGCCTGAGCTCGTGACCTGAGGCCGACGAACCGCGACCGGGGCTGCCGGGCCGGGGTCGATCTCACGCTTCACCATCCCCGGTCGTTTCTATCCTCGATGGCGATGCTTCTGTTCGAGACCACGATCGGAAAGTGCGGCGTGAGGTGGTCGGAGGCCGGGATCACCGAGGTGGTGATGCCACGCAGCCGGGGGCTCCTCGGGGAGCGGCTCGAGACCTCGAGCGGCGTGCCGGAGGCGATCGGGGGAGCGGTCGCCGGCATGGTGGCCCTCCTCGACGGCGAGCGACGAGACCTGCGCTGGGTCGCGCTCGATGACCGCCACGTTGGCGCATTCCGGCGCCGGGTCTACGCCGCGACCCGCGAGATCGAGCCCGGCTCGACCGCCAGCTACGGCGAAGTCGCGCGGGCCATCGGCGAGCCGCGCGCGGCCCGGGAGGTCGGCGTGGCGCTCGCCCAGAATCCGTTTCCGATAATCGTGCCCTGTCACCGCGTGCTTGCGGCCACCGGCGCGCTGCACGGGTTCTCCGCTCCGGGCGGGCTCGCCACCAAGCGCCGGATGCTCGAGATCGAAGGGGCGCCGGGTTTCGCGCAGGAAGCGCTGTTCGCCTGACGAGCGGTCCCCGGTCTGTCGCCGCCGCCGGGGTCGAGAGCGATAAGCGTCGGTAGGATTCGCGGACGGTGTTCGACTTCGTGTTGAAGCCTGTCCGGTCCTTCGTTCGCGCGGTCAACGAGGACGCGCTGAGCCCGATCGAACAGACGGAGCACCAGACGCTCGAAGCCGTGAAGGCGCTCGAGCGTGCGACCGAGTCGATCGAGCATCACGTCGAGGTGATCGAGACGCTGGCCACATCGGTCGGCCCGTTGACCGAGTCGGTCGACCGCCTCACCGGCACGATGCAGGACCTGGTGAAGCTGCTCGGGCCGCTCGCCGGAGCGGAACTCGAGATGCAGCGGGCCGAGCACGGGGTCGAGGAGGCCGAGCACTTCTTCGGGTTCCGCCGTCACAAGGAGCAGGCTCAGCCCGAAGCGGGCGCGACGGAGACCTAGCGCGGGACCGCTCTGACGTGATGCGCAAGCCGGGCGCGGATGCTGATTGGGGACAGATCGGGGCGCCGCCAGCGGACGTCCGCGTAACGGTGATCTCAGGTCCTCGGGGCCCGACCCCGAGGCAGCGGATCGCGGCCGTTCGTGCGCGTCTCCGTTCCCGCACGATGGCGGGCCTCGCGGCCGTGGCGATTGTGACCGCGGCGGCCGGAGGGGTCATGTTGCCGGGTGGCCGAATCGGGTCGGCCCGGGGCGACCACGGCCGTTTGAGCAGTCCCAGCCCGGCCCGCGTCGTATCGGCGTCCGCGGCCACGCCCGTGTATTCCCGGGCATGCATGATCGTCGGGATCGCGTTTCACGATCCGAGGTTCGGTCGCGCCAGCTTCGATCGGACGATTCCATGCCTGCGCGGGCTCGTCGCCTTCACCGGCCAACGTACGCGTCGGGCGGTCCATCCGCGCGCCTGGTTTGCCATACGCCGTCATACGTAAACGACCGCGTAGGATGCGCGCCTCGCATGTCGTCGATCGCACACGAGCGAACGAGGGGGTCTTGCCAGGCTCGCGGTCCGTCTCGGCGCGAACGTCGCTCCGGGGCAGGACGTCGTCGTTCTGGCCTTCGATATCGAGCACGCGGGGCTCGCGCGTGAGGTCGCCGACGTCGCCTACCGAGCAGGCGCTCACTATGTGAGCGTCCTGTACTGAGACCGGCACGTGAAGCGATCGCGGTTGTTGCACGGCGATCCGGAGTCGCTCGGGTACACGCCGGGGTGGTGGAACCGCCACATCGAGGAGCTGATCGAGCGGCGTGGCGCGCACATCGTCCTGTGGGGCGATCCCAGCCCCGGCCTGCTCGAGGACGTCGATCCCGCTCGCGTCGGCCACGACACGATGCCGCTGACCGGGGCGATGCACGCGGCGCACGGCGGTGGCGAGGTGAACTGGACGGTTGTGCCGGCACCATCGAGCGGAGCGGCACAGCGGATACTCGGCACCGACGACGTCGACGCGCTCTGGGACGACCGAGGAGGTGTTCACGACGCTGGACAACCGGATCGCGGAGGGCACGGTGACCGCCACCCGGCCGATCCCGCTACTCGGCGGCGCGACCGTGGAAGGGCTCCGACTTCGGTTCGAAGACGGCCGGGTCGTCGAGGTCGACGCCGACCGCAACGCCGACGCGCTTCGCTCACGACTCGAGTCAGACGCGGGCGCCGGCCGTCTCGGCGAGGTGTCCCTCGTCGACGGGACCTCGCCGGTCGGCCGCAGTGGACGGGTGTTCAGCGACATCCTACTCGACGAGAACGCCACCTGCCACATCGCGCTCGGCAACGGCTATGCCTTCACGGTGCCCGATCTCCCTGGCGACACCCACGGGCGGGCCGAGCGCGGGTTCAACGTGTCCGGCATCCATCAGGACACCATGATCGGCGGTCCTGAGATCGCCGCGGACGGACTCGACGCCGCCGGGAACGCCACGCCGATCCTACGCGACGACGTCTGGGTCCTCTGAACGGACGCCGCCGGGGAGGACGGAACCAGGGGCGCGCACCTAGCTGCGTGGCGTCGCGGGCAGGAGGCGGGTCAGGACCGCCACCCCGAGCAGCAGCGCACTAAGCTCGGCGAGGCTCAGTTCGAGCGCGTGCGCGTAGCCGCCGTGCAATGCGCCGAAGAAGATCACGCCCGTGATCGCCACGCCGAGCGCACCGCCGACGTTCTGCACGGTGGTCACCGCTCCGGAGGCGCTGCCGGCATGCCGGGTGTCGACGCTCGAAAGGATCGTCGTCGTCAGCGGCACCAGGAGCAGGCCCATGCCGGCGCCGATCAGCACAAGGCCCGGGAAGAGCTGAATGATCGAGCCGCCGACACCGATGTGCGCCACCGCGGCGAGCAGCAGGCCGTGGCCCGACGCCAGCACCAGCGCCCCGATCGCCAGCAGCCGCCGCCCGAAGCGCATCACGAGCGCGGGCGCCTGCGCTGACGCCGCCACGTACGCCACCGCCATGATCGTGAACACCAGGCCGGCGTCGAGCGCGCTCAGGCCACGGCCCTGCTGGAGGTACAGCGCGAGCACGAGGAAGAACGATGCCTGTCCGCACCAGAAGGCGAGTTGGGTCAGCAGCCCGGCGGTGAACGAGCGGTCCCGGAACATCGCCGGCGCCAGCAGCGGCTCGCCGCCGCCGAGGGCGAGGCGGCGCTGATGGAAGGCGAAGGCCAGCAGCAGCAGCGGCGCGACGCCCAACGAGATCCACGTCCAGAAGGGCCAGCCGTGCTGACGGCCCTCGACCAGCGGAAGCACGACCGCGGCAAGCCCGGCGGTGAGCAGCAGCGTCCCGAGCGGATCGAGCCGCGGGCGACGCTCGGAACGGGACTCGGGCACGAACCGTGGCGCGAGCGCCAGCGCCGCGACGCCGACGGGCACGTTGATCAGGAAGCACGCGCGCCAGCCGGAGCCGGCGACGTCCGCCTGGATGAGGCCGCCGCCGATCAACTGCCCGCACGCCGCGGCCAGGCCCATCACGAGTCCGTAGATACCGAGCGCGCGGGGAAGATCGGCTCCGGTGTAGGTCACGTTGATGATCGACAGGACGTTCGGCATCACCAGTGCCGCGCCGACGCCCTGGGCCAGCCGCGCTGCCACGAGCGCGGTCGGGCTGCCGGCCGCACCGCATGCGGCGGAGGCCAGCGTGAACACGCCGAGGCCGATCGAGAAGGTGCGCCGGCGGCCGATCCGGTCGCCCAGCCGCGCCGCGGTGATCAGAAACACGGCCGAGGTCAGAGCGAACCCGGCGACGACCCACTCGATCGCTCCGGTGCCCGCGTGCAGTTCGCGCTGCATCGAGGGCAACGCGACGTTCACGATGAAGAAGTCGAGGACGACCATGAAGGTGCCGGTCAGGAGCACCGGAAGCGCCGCCCAGCGGGTGGCCTCGGCCGGCAAGGCACGGCCGCCCGCCGGGACCGCCAATGTGGATGAATTGGATTGCGTAGTCATGCCGGCCACGGTGACGGCCGGCGTGCGGAATGTCGATTACCCGGTAGGTAATGCCATTACCTCGCCGGTAAGTGCTGTGACCGCGGGTCGCCGGCGGGCGGCTACGGCGGCAGCGCCCGCGCGCGGGCCTGGAGCCCGCGTGTGATCTCTCCATAATCGCCGGGCATGTCCGCCGGTACGCGCCACACGTCGACCGTCCCGAACAGCGATATGACACGCACCGAGACCTCCGGTGACCGCGGCCGTTCGACGTCCTCGCCCCAGTCGCGCCGGTGACCGACTAGAGCGAGCCCGCTCACGGTGACGTTGACGTTCTCGGGCACGTACACGTCGACGTTGCCGAGGACGACGAGCACGGTGAGCGCGGTTCTCTGGCCGTGGATCTCGGCCTGGCGCAGATCGAGGTCGAGATCGCACAGCGCGCCGACCGCGAACGTCCAGCGCCGGAGGTTGAGACGCCCGCGCTTGACCGCATGGCCGAGCAGCGCGACAGTGAACCGGGTGGCGCGGCGCTTGGGGCGCTCGGCGGGAAGCGCGTCAGTCGCCGGCAGCCCCGAGCGAACCCGGTCGAGGTCCGAGTGGACGACGGCGTCGTACGCGTGCTCGACCCGCTCGGAGAACTCCTCGAGCGTGAGCCGCCCGGACAGCAGATCGTCCTTGAGCGAGGCCACCGTCTGCTCGCGTTCGGAATCGGAGACTCGCTCGTCCATGGAGGTGGATCGTCGCAGAGCCGCTACGGTGAAACGCTTGAGCGTGTACGTGGACAACGCGTTTGCGGTCGGCGACTGGGGGCGATGGAGCGGCGGCGGCCACCTCCAGGCCGACACGGTGCAGGAGCTGCACGAGTTTGCGCAGCGGCTCGGCTTGCGCCGGGAGTGGTTTCAGTGCAAGCCCGGGCGCCCGGAGAACGACCACTACGACCTTGGGCGGGCCGGGCGCGAGCGCGCGCTCGGGCTCGGTGCGATCGACGAGGACAGAGCCGCCGGGACGCGCCGGCGTCAGGCGATCCGACGCGCCCGTCAGCGGCTACCGAGCGAGACCGCGCGGTCAGCCGCCTGGTGAATCCCCTCAGTCGGCGACTCCCAGCCCCCAGCCGCCGTCGATCACGATCTCCTGTCCGGTGATGTACTCGCACGCGGGCGAGGCCAGGAACAGGGCCAGCGTCTTGATGTCATCCGGGAAGCCGACGCGATGCATCGGAATGTCCTTGGCGAGCGCCGCCTGTACGTCGGGGCTGTGGGCGTGGCCGCCGCCGATGTTGGTGACGAAGAACCCGGGCGCGATCGCGTTCACGGTGATGCCGTCGGCGGCCAGTTCGAGCGCGAGCATGTGCATCAGGTGCCTCGCTCCGGCCTTCGCCGCCATGTACGCCGAGCCGATCGCGGGCTCGGTCTTGGTTGCCGCGAGCGATGTTGTCACGACGATGCGGCCGAACCGGCGGGGGCGCATGTGGCGCGCCGCCGTCCGCGCGGTGGCGAAGATCCCGTTCAGGTTGATGTCGATCACCCGGTTCCACCGCTCGTCGGTATAGCGCTCGATCGCACCCTCCTCGACGCGGGGGCGCTGGCCGCCGGCCCAGGCGCCGACGAAGCCGACGCCGGGATCGATGCCGGCGTTGGCGAACGCGACGTCGAGCCGGCCGTACGTGTCCGCTGCCTCGTCGATCGCGCGATCGAGGACCGCGTGGTCGGTCACATCCGCGACCGCGCCGCGCACGTCGAGTCCCTCGCCCTGGAGGCGCGCCGCCTGCGCCGCGACCGCCTCGCCGTCGACGTCGATCAAGGTGACTCGCGCGCCATGGGCGGCGAGCACCTCTCCGTAGGCGAGTCCCAGGCCACTGGCACCGCCGGTCACGATCACGCCGAACCCGGCCACGTCGAACCTCGAGGAAACGTTCACGATCATCGCTCCTGTGATCTCGTTGGCGGCGGCAGCCTATAAGGTCACCGCACGATGGCTCGGCTTCCATACCTCGACCCGGGCGCCGCGGAGGCGCGCGTCGCCGCGGTGCTCGCCAGATCGCCCGGCCTCGGCATCTTCCGGATGGTCGCGAACGCCCAGGGAGCGTTCCCGGCGTGGATGCGGTTCGGCGGCACGCTGTTCGACGGCGACGAGTTCGACCACCTGCTGCGCGAGCTCGCGATCATGCAGGTCGCAGCGATGACCCCGGGCGCCGAGTACGAGTGGGTCCAGCATGCGGCGATCACGCTCGCCGTGGGCGGGACGCAGGAGCAGCTCAACGCGATCGAGCGGGGCGACCTCGATGCCCCCGCGCTCGGGGACGACGGGCGGCTGGTGGTCCGGTTCACGACCGAGGTCGTGCGCGACGCCACTCCTGACGAGGAGACGTTTGCCGCGATGACCGGGCGGTTCACGCCGCGCGAGATCATGCATCTCCTGCTCGTGATCGGGCAGTACATGATGGTCGGCCGGATCATGGCCACGACGCAGCTCGACCCCGAGCCCGCGCTGGCCGGCGAGCTGCTCGAGAGCGCGAGCGAGGCGAAAGCCATGCGCGCGAGTCGGGGCGACCCCGAGTAACGCCGCCGGCCTAGAGATCGAGAGCGACGTCGGTGCGCGGCTGCGAGATGCACATAAGCGGCCTAACGTTGATCGACACCGGTCTACTATCGGTCGGCTGGTTGTACCGGCTTGATCATGCCCGTTCTGATTTGGTTGGAGGGTTCAGCCGGGACGGCTCGATCAGGTTCCAGCGCGTCGGGATCGCGTGCTCGCGCTCTTGGACCGCGTCGATCACGATCCGCACCAGCCGCTCGGCGCCGGGCCACGCGCCGACCTCGCCCTCGTCCCAGACGATCTCCGCGCGACCGGTCAGCTGGAGCGCGGTGCCGGTCTCCCAGTCGAGGAACAGCAGGCCCGCGCGCGGGTCCACGGTCAGGTTGCCGAGGGTCTGGAACATGCGGTTGCCCGGGTAGTCGGGGAACACGAGCTCGCGCCCATCGGCCGAGACCTCAACGAATCCCGGTCGACCGCCGCGATGCGACGCGTCCGCGCCGCGCTCGGGATGCGCGCTCGCGATGAAGAATGTGTCGGCGCGGGTGACGATTCTCACCTGGTGCCCATGAAGTGCCTTCCCGACCTTGTGCCGGGGTTCGCCGGCGGGCTCGAGCCGCCCGGTCGGAAGTCGGCGCTGGATGAACTTGGGGCAATTGCCGAATGCCTCCTCGACAATGAGCACGATGCCTTCCGGCGTGCGCTCCGAGACGCCGTTCAGGCGGATCCTCAGCCGCGTGGCGAACTCGATCGCGAGGAGGCCGATCCGGACATGCCCGAGCGCTGCCTCGAGGGGGTCGCCGGCCGGTGGATCGGCTGCGAGGATGACCCGGTGGTCATCCAGGGCGCGGGCAAATCCGACGCCCCCCGCCAGCGGCGACGCCCAGATACGCTGATCGCCGTCCGCGCCCGCGATCACGACGAGCGGCTGACGGGCGAGGAACTGCGCGAACTCGGGTGGGATCCACGGGGTGATGTTGTGGCGAGCGACCTGCGACGCCACCCGCTCAACGCCGGCCCGACGCTGTACCTCGTGCTCACCCTTGTGGAACATTTCTTTAGTGATCGTTCAAGAAATCGGGCTGAAAAGAGGCGGCCGAATGGCCGCCGTCCGCACGATCATAACAGAACGCTCGCTCAACAACCCGGCCGGCGCGGGAAAGTGAGGGCGCGCGTCAGCCCGGCTTGTGAGTGAAGTCGAGGGTTCGCTGGGCGGCCTTGTCGACCGCGATCACGAAGCACGCGCGCTCGGGCCCGCGACGCGGGAACGGCGCGCCCGTGTACTTGTGGGAGAGCACGTCCATATAGACGCAATCCGGGTCGGGGCGGACCTCGACCACGTGGCCCTGGATCGCCGCCATCCGGTAGGGATTCTCGAGGTCGGTGACCGACAGGCCGACACGAGGGTCACGGCGCATGTCCTTCGCCTTCCAGATCGCTTCCGAGGTGCAGACGAGGATGTGATCGCCTTCGACGCCGGCCCACACGACCCAGTTCCGCGGCGAGCCATCCGCGCGGAGCGTCGATAGGTGGACGTAGTTGGGAGCCTCGAGCAGCTCGCGTACCTCAGCGGGTATCGGAATCGCCACGCCCGTCACTTCACTCGATATCCGCGAAGGCGCCGCTTACGATCGTCTGGAGCACCTTGCGCCCTGGGTCGGTCTTGCCGACCACCATCAGCCCCATCCCGGTCGCCATCAGCTGGGTCGCCTTGGCGCGCGGGTTGACGTGCGACGGGATCTCGCCCCGACGCTTCGCGTTCCGGAGCGCGCGCTCGGCGTTTCGCTCCAGGCGCGCCATGTGCCCACGCACGAGCTCTCCGACCTCGGAGTCCTCGGCCGCCAGCTCGACGGCGGAGTTCACCATCAGGCACCCCATCCGTCCCTCGGGTGTGGTGAGGTCGCGGACCAGTCCGTCGAAGTACGCGCGCAGCTCGGGCAGGCCGGCGCCGGGGCGCTCGAGCGCACCCAGCTTCTCGGGAACGACCAGGTTGGAATACCGATCCAGTGTCTTCAGGAAGAGGCCGCGCTTGCCGCCGGGGAACGCGTTGTAGAGGCTGCCCGGGCGCACGCCGGTCGCCTGCACCAGATCGTCGACCGAGGTGTCGCGATAGCCGCGCTCCCAGAACTCGCGCATCGAGCGATCGAGCACCTGGTCTGGATCGAACTGGCGCGGGCGGGCCATCATGCTGAGGATAGCCGAACGTCCGCTCAAAAATACCCCGCGCTAAGGTCGCCCGATGCAGCTACGCGTGGCTCGTCACACGGAGCGGCTCGACGAGCTCGTCCGCTTCTACCGGGACGGCCTCGGCCTGACCGAGCTCGGCGGCTTCAGCGATCACGATGGCTATGACGGGGTGTTCCTCGCGGTGCCGGGCACCGGCGCCCACCTCGAGCTGACGGCGGGCGGAGGGCACGGCGCTCCCGTGCCGCATCCAGAATCGCTGCTCGTGTTCTACCTCGGCGACGAGGAGGCGGTCCGCGCCACGTCGGCCCGGCTCGGCGGCGAGCCGGTTGTGCCGGCCAACCCCTACTGGGGCGAGCACGGCATCACGTTCGAGGACCCCGACGGTTTCCGCGTCGTGCTCGTGCCCGAGCGGTGGGAGTCGGTGCACGCGCCGCATCGTCCGCTCGGCGGCTGAGCCGCGATACCGTGCCCGCCATGGCCGCCGTGCTCGCCGACCAGACATGGGTCCTCACCGGCGCGGCTGGCCGGATCGGCACGAGCCTGCGGCCGTCCCTCGCCGAGCACGTCGGGCGCCTCCGGCTCGTCGATAGGGCGCCCGTCACGCCGGAGTACGACGGCGAGGAGTCATTAGTCGCGGACCTGCGCGAGCGCGCGGCCACGAGCGAGGCGATCGCCGGTGCCGACGGCGTGGTGCACCTCGGCGGCCTGTCCGACGAGGCTCCGTTCGACGATCTGTGCGCGATCAACATCCTCGGCACCTTCAACGTCGTCGAGGCGGCGCGGCGCGCTGGCGTCGCGCGGTTCGTGTACGCCAGCAGCAATCGGGTCACCGGGTTCTATCCCGTGAGCGCGGTCGTTGGGCCCGACGTCCCGACTCGTCCCGACAGTCTGTACGCGGTGAGCAAGGTGGCGGGCGAGGCGTTGGGAAGCCTCTATGCCGACAAGTTCGACCTGTCGTTCGTCTCGGTCCGGATCGGCAGCTTCGAGGACGCGCCGCTCGACCGGCGACACCTCAGCACGTGGCTGAGTCCGCGCGACTGCGCCTCCGCGTTTCTGGCGGCCATGCGCGCACCCGGGGTCAAATATGCGGCGTTCTACGCGGTCTCGGCCAACACGCGCGGCTGGTGGGACCTCGCCCCCGGTTACCGGCTCGGCTTTCGGCCGGTGGACAACGCCGAGGATTACGCCGGTGCAATCGACCCGGGGGCGGCGCAGTCGTCGAACGATCACCAGGGCGGGACCAACGCATCACCGGAGCACACCCTGCCGCACCTGTAGGTTCAGCGCGGGGGGCTCAGGCGAGGATGTTGACGAGCGAGCGCTCCTGGTCGAGCGCCATCCGAAGCACGGCGACGCTGGCCTGCTCGGCGACGTTTGCCGCCGAGGCGCTGCTCCCGCCGTCACTGTCGTCGGCACCGGAAGAGCCCGCGCTCCCCGCGGCCTGCGCCGTGACAGCGAACATCGACTGCGCGGCGGCGAGCCCGCTGAGCGCTCCGTTCACTGCTCCGATGCTCATGCACCGTGGATCGGCTCGATCGGTGCCGGCGTGCACGACCGGGCCCCGCCGGTAGGCCGATGTCGTAGTCGACCGTTCAGGCTTCGGCGATCATGACCGTCGCCCCGCCGGTGGCGAACGTCTCCACGTCGGCGCCCGCCGCCTGTCCCTCCGGGCTCCCGAACGCCGCCTGCATCCCGGCGGCATCGTCGAACCACAGCTCGGCGAGGTAATAAAACGGGGGCGCACCGCCGTCGGGCGTCCCGAGCACCTTCCCCGCCTCGAACCGGCGCAGGTTCGGGATCTTCTCCACGAGCGGAACGTGCGTGTCGGCGTAGTGTGCGTCGAACGTCGTCGGGTCCTCGGGCTGACCGTACATGACCACGAACTTCACCATCGGTTCCTCCTTGTTGGCTGGCGGCGGTCGAGCCTACCGGCTTGCCGGGTTCGCGATACTGCTCGTGTGCCGGACAAGACGAGGTTCGGACCGCGGCCTGGTGTCGCGGACGCGCCGTCCACCGTTCAGATCACGGTCGTGGCCGACCCTGCCGCCCGTCCACTCAAAGCACGGATCGCGCGCATGCTTGATGCCCTCACGCCCCGGCGGGCGGGCCGGGTGGTCGGGCTTGCCGTCGTCGTTGCGGCGGCGCTGGCGGTCCTCGGGGGTCCGCTCGCCGGCGGTCGTGGCGGGGCCACGCCGCGAACGGGTCCGACTCCGAGGGCCCGCGGAGCCCCCGGCGTCGCGGCGACGTACGGATTGCCGCCTCGTTGCGCTGCCGTCACGATGCTCGGAAACGACCCCACCTATGCACGCCCGGACTTCAACCGCGCCAGCCCGTGCGCGCGCCACTACGCGATTGCGACCGCGATCCTCCACCGTGCCGATGGCCTGTGGCGGTCAGCAATGCTTGCAATCGAGCACTCGTGTCGCGTAACGTCGCTGCCACGAGCGGTACAGGTCGAGCTCGGCGTCTGCCAGTGATCGATCGACGCGCGGCGCTTACGCGGCCGCTTCGCCGAACACGGCGGCCGGCCGGGTACGAAGCGGCGTGGGGTCTGGCTCCCGGCGCGGCGGCGCCTGGCTGAGAGCAGGCTGTTCGGACGCAACGAGCCAGCGGAGGGCGGCCACGCACTCGGGGTCGAAGGCGCGGCCCGTCTCGTCGTCGAGCAGGGCCAACGCCCGCTCGGCCGGCCAAGCCTCGCGGTACACGCGATCCGCGGTGAGTGCGTCGTAGACGTCGGCGACGGTGAGGATCCGGGCCTCGAGGGCGAGGTCGCCGGCCGGCACGCGGTTGGGATAGCCGCCGGCGTCCAGCCGCTCGTGGTGGCTCTCGACGAGGTCGAGCACGACGGTGAGAAGCCTCCGAGCTCGGTGAGGAGCCGCCGGCCGGCGCCGGGATGGCGGCGGATCTCGTCGAACTCCTCGTCGGTGAGCCGGCCCGGCTTGTTCAGAATCTCGTTGGGCACCGACAGCTTGCCACGTCGTGCAGCAGGCCACCCAACGCGAGCTGACGGAGCCGGCCCTCCGGGAGGTCCAGCCGCTCGCCGATCGCGACCGCGAGCGTCGCCACCCGGCGAGTGTGGCCCTCGGTCGACGGGTCCTTCTCGCCGAGGCGGACGAGCAGTGCGCGGACCCGGCCGCCGAGGAACGCCTCCTCGTGCTCCACGAGATCGGCGGCACGAAGATCGCCGACCAGCGGACGGGAGGCGACGGCGTGCCGGAGGTCAAGCGCGACCGGGATGGCGACCATCCCGATGCCGCCGACCTCGAGACCGTGCGCCGCCCACCAGGCAGCGTTCATCATCGTGAAGTTCAGGAGCCCGAACTGGGCGGCGGTCAGCCAGACGATCCCCTCGACCACGATCAGGTCCGAGACCCGGCGGGTCAGCAGATACGTCCGGCCCGCGCGCCAGGCCAGCAGCACGAGCGGGATCGCGCCGAAGCCGAAGATGAGCTCGGCGGTCACGGTCGAGGGGTCCGGAACCACGGGAATCAGCTGCGCGAACACCAGCGCGGCCGCGCCCACAATCGCCAGCGCGGCGACCACCAGGAATTGGATTCGCAGCAGCAGCCTCACTCGGCGCGGCCGCCGCAACATCGGCAGGCCGGACGCGGCGAGGATCGCCCCGCACACTGGCAGGTTCAGCGCGCCGGCCACCTGTACGAGACCGTTGTCGGGCAGAATCACCCCGGGGGTGGCAAGGCCGTGGATCACGAGCATCGTGGCGATCACCGAGAAGGCCATGCCGATCCATACCGCGCGGCCGTCGTTCCGGCGCGCCGCGATGACCGACATCGCGATTGCGCACGACGCCGCGAGCACACCGGCGGCCCCGACCACCACCATGTGGACCACCGGGATGAACATCACCATGACCATGTTGGTCGCGATCAACAGAACGGCCGGGATCACCGCGGAACGTGCGAGTAAGCCGACGACGGGCAGGCGCGGCCGGATCTGGCTCATGTAACGCCTTTCGGGGGGGTGGGCCGGGACCTTGAGGAAGGACCCGGGCAGCCCTACACCCGTCCAAACCCGCGGGCGCGTCTCCTATTCGACCCGGGCCGGCTCCGCGGGGATCGAGCGGCCGAAGAACCCGCCTCGATAGGCGAACTGCTCCTCGAGCAGCGCCCTCGTGTAGTACGGCAGTGCCTCGCCGGCGATCGTCGCGCCGTGCATCGCGTGGACCCACGCCGGCTTCAGCTCCTCGATCCGCCGAGCCACGGCTCGGACCGGGTCCTCGTGGGCGAAGATCCCAAATGTCCGGTACGCGCCCAACATCTCGCCGGCCAGGTTCTCGGTCGTCACGGCGGGCTGGTCGCCCGGCTGCAGGTACAGGTCCGACGGGAACAGGCTGCCGGTGGTCTCCTCGACGACCATCATCGAATCCCAGTGGTGCACGTGCGGCGTCTCCAGGAAGCGAAGCTTGTGCACGCCCAGGTCAAGCGTGTCGCCGTCCCGGAATCCTCGGGTCCGGGTGCGCAGCCCGAACCCCGTGGCGTTCAGCGCGATCGACAGCTCAGAGCCGATGAGCTCGGAGCCCGGGGCTTGTGACATGAAACGGTCCATGCCGCCGTTCTCGTCTCCCTCCCAATGCAGCAGCACGATGTTCGCCAGCCGCACCGGGTCGAGGACCTCGCCGATCGCGGCGGCGACGGCCTCGTAGTCGTCATATCTTCCCGTGTGCACGAGCGTCGGCGCCTCGTCATCGATCAGGAACTGGTTGAACGTGATCCCGCCGGGTGGCGACCACAGCGAGATCCGGTAGATCCCGCCGACGATCTGGTCTATCGACGCGCGCGCCACCCGCCGGAGGTTAGTCACAGCCGCGCGTCGGCCAGCGCCGGCTCGCGCGACGGGGCGACGGCCTCGGCCTCGGTGGCGCCGTCGATCGCACCGGCCCGGAGTATCTGCGCGGCCAAGCCGGCGGCCAGCACGGCGAACGCGGCGCCGATCATGAACGCGACCCGGTAGCCGCCCACGAGCGCCGCCAGATGCGGGCTTTCCGCGACCAGCAGATGGTTCGTCCGCGACGCGGCCACGCTCGCGAGGATCGCGAGCCCGAGCGCGCCTCCCATCATGAACGAGGTGTTGACGATCCCAGAGGCCAGACCCGCCTCGCTCTGCTCGACGTCGCCCATCGCCGCCATCAGCAACGGATTGAAGGCTGTGCCGGCGCCGAACCCGAGCAGGATCATGCTCGGCAGCAGGTTGACCAGGTAGTGGCCGTGCACCGGTGCCCGAGCCAGCAGCGCGAGCCCGACCGCTGCCAGGGAGAGCCCACCGACGAGCGGGGGCTTGATCCCGAAGCGCATGACGAGCTTCGCCGACAGGCCGAGCGACAGAGCAGCCATGATCAGGTTCGCGGGCAGGAATGCGAGGCCGACCTGAAGCGGGGTGTACCCGAGAACCAACTGCAGATACAGCGCAGTGAGGAAGAACCACGCGAACATCGCCGCCGCCCACAGCACGCCGACCGCGTTGGCGGTCGCGAGGTTCCGCCGCCGGAACAGACCGAGCGGCATCAGCGGCGAGCGCACGCGCGACTCGACCACGAGGAACGCCACCAGCAGCACAGCCGAGGCGGCGAGCAGGCCAACCGTGCGGCCCGACAGCCACCCAACCTGATTGCCGTTGACGATCGCGTACACGGCGAGCATCAGGCCCGCGGTCACGACCACTGCACCGGCGGCGTCGAGGCGGCCGCCGGCCTCGGACGCGCGGCTCACCGGCAGCACCCGTGTGGACAGGAGGCACACCACGATTCCGATCGGAACGTTGACCAAGAAGATCCAGTGCCAGGTGAGCAGATCGGTCAGGACGCCGCCGAGCAGCACGCCGAGCGTGCCGCCGCCCGCGGCCACGAACCCGAACACGCCCATCGCCTTGACGCGGTCGGCGGGCTCGACGAACAGCGACACGATCAGCGACAGCGACACTGCGGACACGATCGCGCCACCGAAGCCCTGAACCGCGCGGGCCGCGACGAGAATGCCCTGCGTCGTCGACACCCCGCACGCGAGCGATGCCAGCGTGAACAGCATGATCCCGCCGATGAACAGGCGGCGGTGACCGAAGTGATCGCCGAGCCGTCCGCCGAGCAAGAGGAAGCCGCCGAACGTGAGCATGTACGCGTTGACCACCCAGGCCAGCGACGTCTGGGAGAAGTGGAGGCTGCCCCGAATCGACGGCAGGGCGACGTTCACGATCGTCGTGTCGAGGACGATCATCAGCAAGCCCATGCACAGCAGGACAAGCGCAATCCAGCGGTTTCGGCTATCGGAGGTCACGGTCGGCTCCTTGTCGGCGAGTCGGCATCGGTCTTCATGCAGGTAAGACCTCCGTCGCCCTCGAGACTCATCGCCGGGGCGGAAATCCCCTTGGGATGACGCCTGGAAGGCTGGTGCGGGACCCTGACTGAGCGTACGCTGTCCGTGTGGAAGGGGATCGAATTCACGCGCAGTTCGACGGGCATCGCGACCTGGTCGTGATCGGTGCATCGGCCGGTGGCGTGGAGGTCCTCACCCGCGTCGTGAAGGGGTTGCCGGCGGATCTGCAAGCGGCGGTCTGCATCGTGCTACACATCGCGCCGGGGAGCCCGAGCATGCTTGGGCACATCCTCGATAGGGCGGGACCGCTGCCGTGCCGGCCCGCATCCGACGGCGAGCGGCTCCGGCAAGGGGTCATCCTCGTCGCGCCGCCCGACCACCATCTCGAGATCGAGGATGGGCACGTCCGGCTCACCGTCGCCCCGCGCGAAAACGGCCATCGGCCGTCGATCGACGTCCTGTTCCGGTCGGCTGCGGCGGCGCTCGACAGCCGCGTGGTCGGCGTCGTGCTTTCCGGGACCCGTGACGACGGCTCGGCGGGTCTGGCGGTGATCAAGGCGAGCGGCGGAGCTGCGATCGTCCAGGATCCGAATGAGGCGATGTACGCCGGCATGCCGGCCAGTGCGATCGCCCACGTGGCGGTGGATGCGATCGTGCCATCGGAGCTGGTGGCGAGTACGATCGCTGCGATGGTCAAGGGAGATGAGCCGCCCCCCGGCTCCGCCTCGACGATCCCGACCCGGAGCGGCCCCCGGGAGAGCTGGTAGACGCCGCCTGCCCCAAATGTGGAGGAGTGCTCACCGAGCGGGCCGAGGCCGGCGTGCGTCAGTGGGAGTGCCGCGTGGGGCATCGTTACTCCCCGGACACGCCGATCGACGCGCGCGCAGACAGCGGAGTCGGCGCCGCGTTTCGGTCGCCAGTCGCAATCTGCCTCTGACGAGGCCGATATCGTGCGCAAGGCGCTGACCGGGGCTGGAACAACGCTTCGCCGGGTGTCTGACGCCGACGAAGACGATCATCTCACCGAGAGCGAGGGTGCCGCGTGAACGGGCGCCAGCCGGACATGACGCTCGACGCCCTGCTCGAGTTCGTCAGGGACACCCGGGGATTCGACTTCACGGGCTACAAGCGGTCGACGATCCAGCGCCGGCTCGCCAAGCGCATGACGGCGGTTGGCGCCGAGCGCCATGACGACTACGTCGACTACCTGGAGCTCCATGCCGAAGAGTTCGCCGAGCTGTTCAACACGGTGTTGATCAACACGACCGACTTCTTCCGCGATCCGCCGACGTGGGAGTTCCTCGCCGCCGAGATTGCCCCGCAGCTGCTGGCGGGACGCCCGCCCGACTCGGCGCTCCGCGTCTGGTGCGCCGGCTGTGCGTCAGGCGAGGAGCCCTACACGGTCGCGATGGTCCTCGCGAGCGTGATGGGGGATCCGAGCTTCCGAGAGCGGGTGAAGATCTACGCCACCGACATCGATGAAGAGGCGCTGGATCAAGCTCGCCGCGGCGCCTACGGGCCGCGCCAGATCGAGGACGTGCCCCACGATGCGCTCGAGCGGTTCTTCGAGCGCACCGACCAGCGCTACGTGTTTCGAAAGGACCTACGCCGGTGTGTCATCTTCGGCCGCAACGACCTGGTCCAGGACGCGCCAATCTCGCGCATCGATCTGCTCGTGTGCCGCAACACGCTCATGTACTTCAACGCCGAGACGCAGGCGCAGATTCTGCGGCGCTTCCACTTCGGGCTCGACGACGAGGGATACCTGGTGCTCGGCAAGTCCGAGATGCTCATCGCGCACACCGAGCTGTTTGCGCCCGTCGAGCTCAAGCGGCGGGTATTCCGGAAGGTAATCAAGCCGACGCTCCGCGACCGTGTCCGCGTGCTGGCCACCGACGGCGCCCGCGGCCAACCCGTTGCCGAGGCCGACAACCTGCGCGAGGCAGCCTTCGACATCGCCGGTGCCGCGCACATCGTGCTCGACCACGAGCGCTCGATGATCATGGCCAATGACGCGGCGCGGAGGCTGTTCGGTCTGGGCATCCCCGACTTCGGCCAGCCGATCCAGGATCTCGAGCTGTCCTATCGTCCGATCGAGCTACGCAGCCACCTCGACTCGGTCGATCGCGACATGCGTCCGTCCGAGATCAAGGCCGTTCACTGGCGGACACCCGACAGCGAACGGATCTTCGACATCCGCCTGACGCCTCTGATCAGCGACGGGGTGACGATGGGGACGAGCATCGCATACATCGACGTGACCGAGGCGCACCGGTTGCAGGACCAGCTCGCGGGCTCGAAGCGGGAGCTGGAGCAGGCATATGAGGAGCTGCAGTCGACAGTCGAGGAGTTGGAGACGACCAACGAGGAGCTCCAGTCGGCCAACGAGGAGCTCGAGACGATGAACGAGGAGCTCCAGTCGACGAACGAGGAGCTCGAGACGATGAACGAGGAGCTCCAGTCGTCCAACGAGGAGCTCGAGACGATGAACGAGGAGCTCCGGCACCGCACCGAGGAGCTCAACGACGCCAACGCCTTCCTGGAAACGATCCTGGCCACGATCGGGCTCGCGGTGGCCGTGCTCGACCGCAACCAGCGCGTGCAGGTCTGGAACGGCAACGCCCGGGAGCTGTGGGGCCTGACGGCCGAAGAGGCCGAGGACGAGCATCTGCTGGCGCTCGACATCGGCCTCCCGGTCGACAAGCTTCGTCAGCAGGTCCGGGACACGCTAACGGGGCGGTCTCAACGCGAGGAGGTGATCGTCGAGGCGACCAACCGGCGGGGCAAGCCGTTCACGTGCCGCGTCACGCTGCTTCCGCTCGGGAAGAGCGGCGACGGCGCCGTCTCCGGGGTGATCATGATGATGGAGGACGTCGTCTCATCAGCGCGTCCTGAGTGATCCGCTGGCGCGTCGCGTTGATGCGCACCCTAGCCGTCCGGATCCGCCGTAGCTGATCGCGGGTCTGCTTGCGGTCCTGTGCGTGCTGCTCGCGAAGCTGGCGGACCGTTTCCCTCAGGTTCGCGTAGAGGACGCTGGGATCCGGCGTCGGCTCGGGCGGCGCCGCCCACCGCGACAACGAGACGCCTGCGAACTCGGGTGCGAGCACCTTGGGCACGGGGCCAGCCTCGGGCGGAGGCTCCAACAGCAGCCAGCCGGAATCCTGGTGGAGGATCGAGCCTTGCTCGGTGAGCTTGCGCAGCGCCAGCGTCACCGTCGGCCGGCGCGCGCCGACCATCGCGCCGAGGGTCTCGTGCGTCAGTGCTAGCGGCAACCGCACGCCGGCGGGAGTGACCTGGCCCCAGGACTCCGCGAGCAGCCACATGATCGCGAGCACTCGCTGGTCGACGCGCGGAAGCTGACAGATGACGAGCTGCGCGGTCACCCGTTGCATCTGATCGGCGACGCACTCGTAGAGCGCCGACATGAGTCGGGGCGCGCGATGCGCCACCCCGAGGAAGCCGTCGCCGAGGATCGCGAGGCGCACCGAACCTGGTGCCCGGAATTCGACACGCTCTAGCCAAGGCGGAGAAACCGCGCCGGGCTGGAGGAGCAGATCGCCCGGGCCGAGCAGCTGGACTCCGGACTGCTCGCCGATCTGCATGGCCTGCACCACCATCCCATGGACCACGCCCGCGGCGAAGGCGTTGTGGGTCAGGAACAGCGCCTCGAGCTCGAGCGGCCCGGTGGCGAGCTCGATGGCCGGCAGCGTGACGGTGCTCAGCTCCGCACGCTCCTCAGGAGCCAGGTGGCGCGTCAGCTCGAGCTTGGCCTCGAGCAGCTCAACTCGGTCTTTCGAAGGCATCAAGGTCGGAGCGTGGGCGACATGAGATTCGACCGACGCCTCGCGGGGAACTTCGCAAGTATGAACGATCAGGAGTTGGCGATCGGCGCCAGGGTCCGCGAGCAGCGCGCGCGAGAGCGCGAGGCTCGGGCGCTGGCTCACGAGCGCGCGGCGACCCTTAGAGCGGAGGAGGCCACGAGCCCGGAACTAGCCGCGAGTCATCGTCTCGAGGCGGAGACCGACCGCATCGCCGCGGCGCTGCACCGCCGGGCGATCGAGATTCAGGCGCGGCACGCAAGGCAGCACGAGTCTTAGTGCGCGCGTCGGTGCCGCTGTTGCCGTCGGACTACGGCTCGCTCGATCTCGATCCGTCCTCAGCCGCGGGTTCGAGCGTGAACACTTCGATCGCCACGTCCCGGCTCGTGTCGATGCCGCTCACGAACGCCACCGTGCGGCGGCCCAGCGCCTCCTCGACGATCCTGCGGAACTGATCCTCGAGCGCGTACGTGAAGAACAGGCGAGCCTCGCGCAGCCGCTGATGCTCGCCCATCGCGACCAAGTTACGTTCCGCCACCGTCAGGCTGGCTTCGAGGATGACCACGAGCGTGTCCGCCCCCGCAAACTGCGCGCGGGCCTTGGTCGGACCGCGGCCGAACGCCTCCTTGTAGAGCCCCACCATTGCGTTCGATATCTCGAGTATCGGGCTCCGGTCCTGCATCGCCGTACCCGGGCTCTGATTCGTGTCAACCGTCATCTCTGCGATCGGCTCG
>CAWCMG010000023.1:0-423864 GCA_963796575.1 uncultured Solirubrobacterales bacterium
GGGTCGCCCCGACCGTGGGCTGGCTGATCGGCGGTCGCGTGATCCAGGGACTCGGCCCGGCGACCGTCACGCCGACGAGCCTCGCGATCATCCGCGTGACCTTCGACGACCCGCGCGAGCGCGCGACGGCGATCGGAGTGTGGTCGTCGGGCTCGGGACTGGTGTGGTGTCGCGATGATCGGGTTGCTTCGGTTGCGCTCGGACTCGCCGATCTCGCGGATCTGGTGGGATCTGCTCGCGGTCGGGTTCGGGGGCGGGCTCAGCCTCACCCCGATGACAGCGACGGCGATGGCAGCGGTCCGCTCCGAGCGCGCCGGCATGGCATCAGCGGTGCACAACTCGATGCGCCAGGTCGGGCAGGCGCTGGGAGTGGCGGTGCTCGGTCGCTGGTCTACGCCGGAGTCGTGGGCGGTGCCGCCGGGGGAGTACGGCTGTACGGAGCCCAGTCGGTCGCTTCGTCGACGGGCTGCATCACGCGGTGCTGGTGTCGGGCGGATGCCTGCTGGTGGCGGCCTTGCTCGCCAGCGCACTAATTCCATCCGGGCTGCTGAGCCGGGCATAGGGCTGGGTAGAGTGGGGAGCGATGAGGGTTGTCGTCGCGCCCCTTCACAGCTTTCCTCCCGGCGAGCGGCGCATCGTCGAAGTCGGCGGCCGGTCAATCGGCGTGTTCCGCGTCGGCGAGAGCTTCTACGGCATCCGCAACCGCTGCCCGCACCAGGGTGGGCCTTTGTGTCTCGGTCATCTGCTCGGCGACGCGGTCGCAGACACTCCGGGCGTAGCGACGATCTCGGAGGATCCGCTCCGGATCGCGTGCCCCTGGCACGGCTGGGAGTACGACCTGGACAGCGGTCAGTCGTTCATGGGCGCGGTGGCGCCGGGCGTTCGCAGTTACGGAGTCGAGCTGTCGCCCGGCGGGTCGCTGGGCGGCGACGTCCGGACCGGGGCGCCGGCGAAACGGGTGCCAGGTCCCTATGTCGCGGAGACGTTCGAGGTCAACGTCGAAGATGAGTATGTGGTGCTGCATGCGTGAGGTGAGCCATGTCTTCTCAGGTTGAGACTCGTTCTGAGGCTGTTGCGGGGACGGCGCGGGCGGTGGAGCTGGTCGACTGCGATGTGCACGCGCAGGCAACCGAAGCGATGCTCGCTCGCTATCTGAGCTCAGCCGCCCGGCGGATGCTCGAGCGCTACGGCCGGCGCACGCCGCGGGTAACCGAGTGGTACCCGCGCGCCCGTCACTCCGGTATGCGCGTCGATGCCTGGCCGGGAAAGCCCGGCCATATCTGGGGCAGCGATCCCGAGCTGACGCGCGAGCAGCTGCTCGACGAGTTCGATGTCGACTACGCGGTGCTCGAGGTCCTCAGCGGCCAGGATTGCTATGACCACCCCGACTTCGCCGCCGAGTGGAACTCCGCGGTGAACCAGTGGCAGCTCGACGAGTGGCTGGAGTTCGACCCGAGGTTCCGCGGGACGATCGCCGTGCCTCACGAGTACCCGGATTTGGCGGTCGCCGAGATCGAGCGGCGCGCCGGCGACGAGCGGTTCCTGGCGGTGCTGCTGCCGGCCAGCGCCGCCGAGCAGCTCGGCGCCCCCAAGTACTGGCCGATCTACGAGGCCGCGACCGCACACGGCCGGCCGGTCGTATTCCACACCGGCGGCTACGTCGATCACCGGGGGGCGGGCTATCCGTCGTTCTATCTCGAGTACCACGTCGGGAACGGGATCGTCATGCAGACCCAGCTCGCGAGCATGGTGGCGGGTGGGATGTTCGAGGCCATCCCGGGGCTCAGGGTGATCCTGACCGAATGCGGCGTTGCCTGGGCCTCGGCGTTGCGCTGGTCGCTCGACGCCGCCTGGGAGCTGATGCGCGAAGACCATCCACGGTTGCAGCGGAAGCCCTCGGAGTACATCGACGAGCACGTGTGGTTCACGACCCAGCCGATCGAGGAGCCCGACGACCCGCAGCACCTTGTCTACGCGATCGAGCAAGCGCGGCTGGGCGACCGGCTGCTGTTCGCCACCGACTATCCGCACTGGGACTTCGACTCGCCCAAGCAGGCGCTCCCACGAGCCTTGGGTCCATCGTTGCGGCGGGCCATCATGTGCGACAACGCGCTCGCGCTGTACGGGCTGCCCGCTGAGCGACCGGCGTAGTCGATGGACGCGATCGACTGCGATGTGCACTGCGCGCCGGCGTCCTACGACGCGCTGCTTCCGTATCTGAGCGACTACTGGCCCCAGTACATCGCCGAGGCGGGGATCCGGTTGACCGGAGTCGCGCACGCCTATCCGCACGGTGTGGTGGGGGCCGCGCCGTCCAGCTACGAGGAGCTGGCTTCGCGCGTGCTCGAAGGTGCCGCGGCGCCGCGGCTGGTCGTGCTCAACTGTCTGACTGGGTTCGAGACACACCGCAACCCGTACTTCTCAGCCGCCGTTGCCTCCGCGATCAACGACTGGATGCGCGACGAGATGCTCGCCCGCGATGACCGTCTACGGGCGAGCCTCGTGGTGTCGACGGTCTCGACCGAGGATGCCGTGGGCGAGATCGAGCGCTTGGGCGATGACCCCCGGTTCGTCCAGGTGCTCCTGCCGGTGCGCGGCGACCTGCCCTGGGGTCACAAGATCAACCATCCGATCTTCGCGGCGGCGCGGGGTGCGGGGTTGCAAGTCGGTCTCCATGCCTGGGGTCGCGCGGGTAAGGCGGCGACTCCGAGCGGGTTCACGACCACCTACCTCGAGGACTACGTGGGGAACCAGCCGATCGCCCAAGCGCAAGTTCTCAGCTTCGTGTGCGAGGGCGTGTTCGAGCGGTTCCCGGATTTGCGCGTCGTGCTTACCGAATGCGGGTTTGCCTGGCTGGCGCCACTGCTCTGGCGGTTCGACAAGGACTGGAAGGGCGTGTGGCGCGAGGTGCCGTGGCTGAAGCGGCGGCCGTCCGAGTACGTCGTCGAGCACTTTTGCTTTACGACTGCACCGGCGCATCTCCCCGACGACGGGGTTGCGGTAGGCCAGCTTCTGGAGATGATGGACGCGCCCGGGCTGCTCGCCTACGCGTCGGACTACCCGCACGACCACGGCGATGGCATGTCGCTTCTGCTCGATCAGCTGAGTGAGGACGAGCGCCGGCGCGTGCTGTGGGGGAATGCGGCCGCGCTGTACGGGCTCGAAGACTAGGCCGGGAGGGTCGCGGTCATGGCGGCTCGCGAGCCACGAATGCTCCTGCGCAGCCCGCAGTACGCAAGGGGACGCTTGTCGGCGTCCTGAGCACCGGCCAGGGAGCGCGCAGCTATGTTCGCCCCGCGCGGCCTAGGCGTGCGTCCTAACGCAGCGGGGCGAGCCACTTCACTGCTGCTCAGTTCTGGACGAGGTAGAGCACATCCGTAGCCGACCACGAGCCCAATCGGGAGCCCAAATTCGGCAGGTCTTGCAGGCGACTTTAGCCCTGTTGGACGCAACTGGACAAACGTCCGATTGCGGAGACTGCGAACCCCGGTACCTTTTGCGAGGCAGACGGGGTGCAGTCCCCACAGCACAAGGCAAACGGCTGGTGCGCAGGCAGCGCACTGTGAGAGGTAGGGCTGCCGGCAGGTGCCGTTTGGATATCGCCAACGAAAGGGGCATGGGCCATGCTCTGGAACCACGGCTAGGCCGCTTTTCGGAGGGGTTCGCAATCCTGCGACCCCTCCGCTTCGTTTTGTGGCGTTGTGAGTCGCTCATCGGCAGCACCGGGCGTGAGCTTTAGTGTCGTCCAGGCATGTCTGGACACCTTCGGGATTGAGTATTCCGGAAGGGCAGCCGATGAATAAGGGGCGATGGACCGCGAAAAAGCTGCCACGGCTGGCAACACACGCGAACGGCAACCAGGCCGCGGCGTTCTGCTGCTCCACGCGCTTGCAATGGTCGGCGCGGCGATCCTCGCTTGGTCGACCAGCAGCCTGGATCAGTTGAGCATCACGCCGCTGCTGCTGCTTAGCGCATTCACGATCGTGAGCGCTCTCGCGGACCTCGCGGCCGGTCCGAACAAGCTCCGGGTCGCTGCAACGCTGATCGGGTTGATAGAGGTGGCCGTCCTGTTCGGCCCAGGCCCTGCGGCGGCACTCAGCGTCGCGACGCAGGTGGCCTCGTGGGTGCGTAGGCGGCCCGCACGGCATTTCCTGCTGGCGAACCTCGCTACCTTCGCGTGGTTTCCGCTAGTGGCCGGTGTCCAGTTCCAGGCAACTGTTCGGCTCGCCCACTTGTCGGCCGACACGGTCGCGTACTACCTAGTCGTTTTCGTGGCGTACTTCGTCGCTCTCGCGCTGAACATCATTGGCGTGTTTGGTTACAGGCGTTACCTCTACGGCGAGTCGATTGTTCGGAGCGTGCGTGAGTTCGTCCTGCCGCTGATGTCGGCGCAGCTCGCGTCAGGCCTACTGACGATGGGAGCTGTCTTTGTGGCGGTGCAGACTGGTTCAGTTGGGGTCGCACTGACCGCTCTCGTTCTCTTGGTCTTCCAGTACCTCATCTCCGAGCTCCTCAAGTCAAAGCATCGCGGTGACGAGCTCCACCGGATCGCCACAACCGACGAGCTGACCGGGCTAGCGAACCGAGAGCGGTTCCGAGCACGGCTCGATGAGCGGATCGCGGCCGCGAGAGCGAGCGACGAGAATTTCGGTGTGATGTTGTGCGATCTCGACCGGTTCAAGGAGATCAACGACACACTTGGCCACCAGTTCGGGGACGAGCTGCTGCGGGATCTCGGCCCGCGACTCGCGGAGGCGATCGGGCCCCACGGCCTGGTGGCTCGGCTCGGCGGCGACGAGTTCGCGGTGCTCCCGGGCGAGAACACCGCGGACGCCGATGAGCTCGAGGCGATCGCCGGACGGCTGACCGCGTGCGTACAGCAGCCCGTCGGCGTTGACGAGATGCTGCTCGAGGTGGGGGTGAGCATCGGGATCGCCCGGTTCCCGCGCGACGGCGAGGATCCGCACTCGCTGCTCCGGAGCGCCGACGTGGCGATGTACGCGGCGAAGGAGGCGCACGCGGGGTGCAAGGTCTACGCGGCTGCGCTCGACCGCCACTCGGTGCGCCGCCTGAGTGTGCTGAGCGACTTCCGCCGCGCGCTCGACGCCGACGAGATCGTTGTCTTCTACCAGCCGATCATGCAGATGAACGGCAATCGCGTGCACGGAGCCGAGGCACTAGTGCGTTGGCAGCACCCCGACCTGGGGCTCCTGCCGCCGTCGGACTTCATGCCGATCGTCGAGCAGACCGGGCTGATCGGGCCGTTGACCCGTCACGTGCTCGAGCGCGCGGTGGCGCAGTGCGCGGCCTGGCGGCAAGCCGGCCAGGACCTGACGGTGTCGGTCAACCTCTCGGTCCGCAACCTGCTCGATCCCGAGCTGGCGTCGCTGATCTCGGATCTCCTCAAGATCTACCGGTTGACTCCCGCGGCGCTCGAGCTCGAGATCACCGAAAGCATGCTGATGTCCGACCCCGACCGTTCGCTAGTTACGCTGACGCGGCTCAGCCAGCTCGGCGTCGGCCTTTCGGTCGATGACTACGGCACCGGCTACTCATCGCTCGCGAACCTTCGGCGCCTCCCGATCGACGAGCTCAAGATCGACCGCTCGTTCGTCTCACCGATGCTGAGTGATGAGAGCGACCTGATCATCGTTCGCTCGACGATCAACCTGGGCCACGATCTCGGGCTGACGGTCGTCGCCGAAGGAGTAGAGGACGAGGCCACGCTGCACCGCCTCGAAGGGTTGGGCTGCGACCTCGCGCAGGGCTACCACTTCAGCAAGCCGTTGTCGCCCGAGGCATTCAACAAGTGGATCGGCCTCACGATCGCGGCCCCCGAGCAGCCGTTCGGGCCGACTGAGCGCGCGGCAGCGGCCTGATCGACCTGGGACCGCGGGCGCTGCCATCGCCTGGCTGCGCGTCGATCCACTCGTCGATTCGCTTCCACCAATCGGAGAGCCACGCGACCTGCTCATCGGTCGTTGCGGGGACGTCGGCGGCCGGCACCAGCCACATGCGCGTATGCAGCGTCCGACCGATCGGCATGTCGCGCCAAAACTGGCTGGGGTAGGCCGCAAGCCCGAGTCCGGTGTGGGCCGAAAAGATCACGTCGGCGTCCCGCCTGGCTCGAATTGCAGCGAGCGCGCCGGACGGCTGGGGCGGCATGACGTGCGACATGCGCTCGCCGTGGTCGGCTGAACGATGCTTGCCGCTGTGCCGAAGGCGCCGCAGCGCCAACCGGCGTCGCTCAGGCGTGAAGTTGCCCCCCTCGGGAAACAGCAGCAACACCCCGCGCGGCCCGAGGGCCGCGGTGATCCGCTCTATGGTCGCCTCGCTCTCCTCACGGTCGGACGTGTCGAGCATCCCGTGGGGGAGCCGATGCGCGAGGAGGTCGACCGAGGGGTCGAGCGCGAGGCTTTCCTTGAACACGACGCTTGGCCGCCGGTGGAAGACCGACATCAGCTGGTCGACGATGAAGACCGTGTCACCAGGCCCGGCGTGGCGGCTCAGGACAATCAGCGGCCGATCGGACTCCAGCGCTTGGGCCGCGTCGGTCGTTGGTCCCGGGTCGATGTCGATCTCGAGCGTCCTTCGTCCTGCGGCGGCAAGTCCGCCGAAGAACCAGCGCAACAGCCGCCAGTGGAGCGTCTGCGATCGGCGCGTGCCGATCAGGCGTCCGCCACCCGTACCGAGCCACAATGCGCCACATGCGACGAGCACACCGAGTTCGTGGCTGAAGTAGGCGACGATCAGACGCGCCGCGATCAGGGGTCGCTCGCGTCGAGTCAGCATGCTCGCCAGCTTGCCCATAGCGAGCAAGAGCGGAGACGCGAGCACGACCGCAGCCGACACGATGAGCCAGACCGTCACGGTCACGGGCCGTCGGATGGCAGCGCGCGGGATCACGCCTGCTCCAGGTAACGAAGTGAGGCTTGGTAAGACAAATCCATTTGTCGCTTGACGGTGCGGGCGATCCGTCCCGGTCGCAAATGGCCGGAGACGTCGTTGTAGGCCGGCGCCTGCGAGCCACCGGTGGGGAGGACGTGAAGCTGGATGTCTTCGGGCAGCGAGGTGAGATCGTGAGCGAAGCGGTGGCGGCGTGCCACCTCGAACGCCACGAGGCCGACCTCCCAAGGCCATCGCGGCGGCTTGAGGGACCGCTCCAGCCGTCCGACCTGCAACACGTAGATCGTCTTCGCGCCGAGCGTCACTGCACGGCTCACCGGAATCGAATTGACGATGCCGCCGTCGATGAAGTGCTCGTCATCGATTCTCACGGGCGGCAGGATGCCGGGCACTGCGCAGGAGGCGAGCACGACGTCCGCCAGGGGTCCTCGGTCGAACCAGTGCTCGGCGGCCCGCTCGATCGACGCCGCGACGCATTGGAAGCGCACTAGAAGCTCCTCGACGCGCGTTACCGGGAGCACCGCCACCAACCGGTCGCGAAGCTCGGTCAGCGACTGCAGATGGGTGCCGCTGCGCGCGAGCGTCGTGGCTCGCCGAAGCACCGCGCCCGAAGACCGGCCATCCAGGTTTGCCTCCCGCCAAAGCCCGGCTAAACGCTCGACCCCCGCCGTCGTCGGATCCGCCGCGAATAATGCCCCGTTGATCGCGCCGACGGATGTCCCGAGAATCATGTCCGGTCTGACGCCATGCTCGGCGAGTGCGCGCAGCATGCCGACCTCGTGCGCGCCGAGCGGTCCGCCTCCGCCGAGGACGAACGCGACATCACCGGCGGGGTCGTCAGCCGACATGCCTAGAACAACGCGACCTGGCCGTCCGGTACCGGCGGCTCCAGGCACTCGGGTCCGTCATAGCGAGCGTCATTGACGGCGGAGCCGACCGGACGGAGCGCGGTCTCCGATCGGCTCAGGCCCGCTAGAAGGTCGCGCAGACGCTCGGACGGCTGTGAGCGCTCGAGCCACGCGGACTCGGCGCCGGGCGGGAGGATCACCGGCATGCGGTCGTGCAGAGACGCAATCGCCGGGTTGGCGGCCGTCGTCAGAATCGTGCACGTCCGCAAGGTGCGTCCCTCGATTTCGTCGTCGTGCCAGATCGACCACAGACCGGCGAAGGCGAACATGCCGCCGTCGGTGCGCGTGATGTGGAAGGCCTGCTTGGGGCCGGCCGGCTGGCGCTGCCACTCGTAGAAGCCGTCGGCGATGATCAGACAGCGGTAACGCTCGAAGGCGCGACGATACGCGGGGCGTTCGGCAACCGTCTCTACCCTGGCGTTGATCATCTTCAACCCCGTGTCCGGCTTCTTGGCCCACGTGGGCACCAGACCCCAACGGAGCAGCACGCCACGGGGGTTGCCATCGCGGTCGGTCGTCACCGCGAGCACCTCGTCGCCCGGGGCGATGTTGTAGCGCCGGCGGATCTCTACCGACTCGCCGATCGGGAAGCGCCCCCGGACGTCAGCCGGGTTCGGCGTCGCCAGCGTGTAGCGCCCGCACACCGTGCTACGTCAGCGTGATTGGGATGCGGAGGCGATCTGTTCCGCGCGCTTGGCTTTTGCGCGCTTCTGACGCCGACGTCCGACGAACGCCATCACGCCGACCGCGACCAACACGAGCACGAAGCCGAAGAAGATCGCCGTGTCGACCGAGATGCCGCCGGCCGCGGACCCGATTCCGTAGACGATCCCGAACCCGAGCGCAAGGACCGCGATGACCAAGACAATCGCGATCACGATGCCGCGAATCCGCATGAGGGTTCCGGCGCTGGCCGGCGGGGCGATCAGCCCGAGGAACCTGAGGCTTCGCAGCTGTCCCGCGCTCGGTGCCTCGACGCCGAGCCGCTCGGTCGCCTTCTTCAGATCGTCGGGGCGACGTTCGGCGAGCGCGAGCGACGCGTCGGCCATCCGCCGAATGCCGACACGCTCTTGAGGCCGCGCCGCCGCGAGCGCCCGCTGGAAGTGCGCGCGCGCCGCCTTGGCGTCGTAGCGCTCGGCAGCTCGGTACCCGAGGATCGCCTGTGCTGCGGCCTTGTACTTGGTCTCGGCCTCGAGCTCCTCGTCACTCTTGCTCTCGAGCTGCGCCATCGCGGCCATCTGGCCACGCTGCTCGATCCGCATCGTTCGCTGCTGCTTCGCCATCGGAATGGGAGTCTAGCTCCGAGCCGGGGCTCTGGAGGCACGCGAATGCCCGCTCATCCGGGGAGACGATGGCTCACCCCGGGGTACCGCGCGAAATCGCGATCGTAGGACACGATGTCCGCGCCGTGCTCGAGCGCCAAGACAGCCAGATGGGCGTCGGTCGTCAGATTGCCGGCGGTGCCGGTGTCGCGAAGCAGCCCGCGGAGCAGCGCCGAGTGCCGTGGGGTCGGTTGCGCGATCACCGCGGCGGGCGCGGCGAGCCATGCCTCGACCTGACCGGTCGCCTCATCGGCGGTCATCGCGTTGGCGAGGATCGATGCGTTCGTCCCGATACGGATGAACGCAAGGAGCGCGATCCATGCAAACCCGACCGCCTCAGCACCCGCCAGCGACGTATCCAGCCATGAGCGCGAGCGTTCGTGGTAAGCGCTCTCGAGATCGACGGCGTAAAGCAGCACGTTCGCGTCGACGATGACCACCGCGGTCAGCGACCTTCGGCGATGCGTCGCGCGAGCGCCTCATCCTCAAGTGCGCCGGCGAGGCTCAACGCCTTGACGAGGTCCACGCGGGCCGGGCCCAGGGAGCGCGGCGTCGTGTAGCTGCCGGAAGCGCGGTCGCCTGGCGCTAAGCCGGCACGGATCGCCTCGTTGACCGCGTCCTTGAACGACAGTCCACGCTCGCGCATCGCGCGCTCGATGAGGAGCCGTACATCGGGATCAAGAGTCACGGTCGTCCGAATGGGCTACATCATAGCATCAATTTATCTGATGCTATGACAGCGCACAATTCGCGCGAATGGTGGTCGACATAAGATCGATTATCGAGCGTTGATGAGCGAGATCTCCGCAGGCGTCCGGAGGCCGCTGGACCGCTGCACTCCCGGCTCCAGGCCCGCCTCTCGCATCACCCTCTGCCGGGTGGCCCGTACTGGACTAAGCGGACTAAGTCCGCTAGCCTGGATGCGTATGGACGCTGTTTCGATTCACGAGGCGAAGACGCATTTCTCGCGGCTGGTGGCACGAGCCGAGGCTGGCGAGGAGATCGTGGTGCGCCGCGGGGCCACGCCGGTGGCGAAGATCGTCGCTTACCACGCCCCGACGACGCCGCGCCGCCCTGGAGCACTGAAGGGAAAGATTGTCATCGCCGATGATTTCGACGACACGCCGGCCGAGTTCGCCGAGTACACCGCGTGAGTCGGTTGTTGGTCGACACGCACGTGCTCCTGTGGTGGCTCACGGACGACGGCGCGCTGTCGCCGACCGCGCGCGAAGTTCTCGCCGATCCCGCCAAAGAGCCGCTCGTCAGCGCCGCGACGCTGTGGGAGATCGCCATCAAACGTTCCCTCGGTAAGCTCACCGCACCCGACGACCTGCCGGACCGGATCGTCGATGAAGGCTTCTTATGGCTGGCCATTAGCCCTATGCACGCCTGGCAGGTTCGCGATCTCCCTGGCCACCACCGCGACCCGTTCGACCGCCTGCTCGTCGCGCAGGCGCTTACCGAGCGCCTGCCGATCGTCACCGCCGACGCCCGCTTCAGCGACTACGGCGTCGAAGTCCGCTGGTGATGCCGGATCACACCGGCAGTCTGAACACACGGTCGCGGCGCTGGCAAGATAGCCCGATGGCGATGCCCGGCAGATCGGCAGCACCTCATGGCGTCAACACGGCCGCCGATGTCGAGTCGCTCGCTCGCGTGCTCGCGTTCCTGCGCGCAAATCTGGCCAGGACCGCCGACGAGCTTCGGCCGATCGAGGGGGGCTGCGTGGTGCGATCGCCCTCGCTGCCGGCGGTCTGGAGCGTCAACCACCTGCGGGTCGCCCTGCCGCTCGGGTTCGAGTCGGTGGTCGAGCTCGCCGATGAGGAGATGCAACGCTGTCGCTACCTGCAGATCGTGCTCGAGAACCAGGGCGCCGGGCCGACGCTCGAGGACGCGTTCCGCGCGGCGAGCTGGAAGACCGAGCGCGAGCTGCTGATGATTCTGTCCGCCGCGCCCGACCGCGAGGCCGACACGAGCGTCGTGATCGATGCCGGCGACGCGGAGGTGGCTGAGGTGATGCGGCGCTGGTACGGCGAGGACGAGCTGGACCCGCGCGCACTCGCCCAACTTGTCGAGTTCAGCCGCCGCGAGTCTCGCGCCTGCGGTGACCGGCTGCTCGGCGTCAGAAGCTCCGACGGTCAGCTGGTCGCGATCAGCAAGCTCCGCGGCGACGGCGCCGTCGCCCAGATCGAGGACGTCTACACGGCGCCCGAGGCCCGCCGCCGCGGATTCGGGCGCGCGGTGGTCACACGCGCGGTCGAGCTCGCCCGCGACGCCGGCCACGATCTGATCTTCATCAACGCCGATGACAACGACTGGCCGAAGGAGCTGTACGCGCGGATCGGCTTCCGGCCGCTCGGCCGGCTCTGGCAGTTCCACCTCGGCTGACCCCACCGCCGAGGCCTGCCTCCGGCCCGGCTTGCCGATGCGCAACTTAGCCGCGAGAGCGGGTATATGGCTCTCGAGGTCGTCCAACCAGGGAGGCAGGATGAAGCGCAAGCTCGAGACGCTCGTGCCGGCATTGCTGCTGTCGGCGGTTCTGGTCGCCGGTGCCGCAGCGGACGCGGTCGCGGCTTCGTCGCCCGCGGTGACGACCGGCACGCACTCACACGTGACCGACACGAGCGCGGTGCTCCACGGGACGATCAATCCGAACGGCAGCGCCACCGCCTACTACTTCGAGTGGGGACTCACGACGGCGTACGGAGTGGCCAGCCACGAGCACTCGGCCGGCCACGGGACCAGCCCCGTGTCGGTCAGCACGACCGCGGCGGACTTGATCCCAGGAACGGTCTATCACTATCGGCTGGTGGCCGCGAATGGCTCGGGCAGCGCAACGGGCGCCGACCACACGTTCAAGACCGCCGGGAACCCGCCCCCGGGGGTGTCGACCGGGCCGGCCACGGAGATCACCAAGAACGGCGCCACGCTGACCGCGGAGGTCAGCCCGAACAAGCAGGCCACCACCTACTACTTCCAGTACGGGCCGTCGACCACGTACGGCTCGCAGACGCTCGCCGCGACCGTTCCCGCGGGAACGGTGCCGGTGACCGTGACCGCGAGCATCCAGGGCCTCGAGGCGCAGACGATCTTCGACTACCGGATCGTCGCGCTGCACGGCAACACGGCCCCGCAGCCCGGAGGCGACGCGACGTTCATGACGCTCCCCCTGCACCGGCCGGTCCCGCAGATCCGTGCCAGGACAAAACCGCTCCACGACGCAAGCAAGCCGTTCGTGTTCACCACCACCGGATCCGTGCACGGACCGTCCTGGATCCCGGCGATCTACGACTGCCGCGGGAACGTGTCGATCCGGTTCTTCCGCGGCTCGCGCCGGATCGGTTCGACGCTGGTGCCGCTCGGACCCGACTGCAAGTTCTCGGGCCAGACCGTGTTCAACAAGCATCCCGGCAACACCCCGGGGCCGGTGGCGATCACCGTGGTGGCCCACTACCTCGGAAACTTCTACCTGACGCCGCACAAGACGTCGGGCCAGACGATCACGCTCGGGTAGGCGTCGCGACGCCTCTACGCGGGGCGGTCGCGCAGCCGGTAGACGAGCCGTAGCCCGGACCAGACGTCATCGATGGCGCACACCTTGTTGTCGACGAGCCCCGCCGCGAGACCGAGCGTACGGACCACGTCGTCGGTCAAATCGGTCGCCACGCCGGAGGCGCGCTTCGGCCACGCGATCCACAGCCCGCCGGCCGGCACAAGCGCCGCGGCGAGCGCTGGCAGCCGGCGCTCTAGCGACGAGCGGCGCGAAAAGAACGCGACGATGACGTCGACCGGCGCCCCGCCCAGCCGCCGGCGCACGGCGACCCCGTCGGGCAATTCACCGAGCGTCGAGTCGAAGCCTTCCGGCGCGCCGATCAGCGCCAACCGTGCCCCCGCCTTGATTCCGAGCTTACGCGCCAGCGGCGTCCCCGAGTAGCCGGCGCTCCGCGTGGCGCTCATCGCGCGTCCGCCTCGGCCGCGACCTCAGCGATCAGCCTGGACAGCTGGCTGCCCTGCCAGGCGATCGGCGAGCGCTCGGGCTCGTCGAGCACGAGGCGAGCGCCGGGGATCGCCGCCGCGTACGCCTCCCCCACCGCTTGGGGATGGCCCGGGTCGGGCTCGTCCGCGCTGGCCACAACCGTCACCGGTACGGCAATGCTCGCCAACTCGGAGATCTCCCCGAACGGGCGCGATCGCGGGACCGCCCGGAGCGCGTCCGCGACGGCGTCGAGATACAGATGCTGCGAGAGGCGCTGGCGGGTCACCTTGTCGACTGTCTCCTGCCAGGACTCGGGGATGTCGGGCCGCATCGAGGCGGCGATGAACCCCTCGACGCCACCGTGCTCGAGCGCGTCCGCGAGCGCGTCCCAGTGCTCGAAGCGTCCGTCCCGGTCATGCGAGGCGGGGTCATACGCCGGCGTTATGACAACCATGCCGGCGACGCGGTCGGGGGCATGGAGCGCGAGCCACAGCACCGTGTGGGCGCCCATCGACGCTCCCGCGAGCACCGCCCGCTCGATTCCGCGCGCGTCGAGCACGGCCTCGAGGTCGTGGCCGAGGTTGTCGTAGGTGTACGCGGCGGACACGGGCGCGGGCGATGACCGGCCGTGACCCCGGGCGTCGTAGGCGATCACGCGATGGCCCGATCGCTCGAGGTGCTTCGACCCCATCACGACGTACCGGCGGGTCGCGGTCAGGCCATGCAGGAGGACGACCGGCACTCCCTCCCCCGTCTCGTCGCCGGACAACTCGACGCCGGCTCGCTCGATGGCGATCTCAGCCATCTCGGCCGGCCGCGGTGTCGATCACAGGACCGCGCGCGGATATGCCTTGGTCGCGGCGGCGACCAAGCCGCCGAAGAGGCCGATGACGACCAGGCATGGGCGCAGTGGAACTTGACGTGAACGTAAGATTAGCCGCTACCGAGACGCCGCTACCATCAGAGCCATGGACGTCTCCGAAAGCACCTTCCAGTCCGCGGTCATCGATCGCTCGCACACCGTCCCCGTGGTCGTCGACTTCTGGGCGAGCTGGTGCGGCCCGTGCCGGCAGCTCGGGCCCGTGCTTGAGCGAGCCGCCGACGCGCGCGCGGGGAAGCTCGAGCTGGCTAAGGTCGACGTGGACGCCAACCCTGGCCTGGCGCGGGCGTTCGGGATCCAGGGGATCCCGGCGGTCAAGGCGTTTCGCGACGGACAGGTCGCGGCCGAGTTCGTGGGCGCCCAGCCCCCGACCGCGGTCGACCAATTCCTCGACTCGCTGCTCCCCTCGGAGGCGGATGCGCTGGTTGAGCTCGGCGACGAGGCGTCGCTACGGCGGGCGCACGAGCTCGAGCCGACTCGAGCCGACGCCGCGGTCCCGCTGGCCAAGATTCTGCGCGAGCGCGGCGAGACCGACGAGGCGCTCGCGGTGCTCGCCCGCGTTCCCGGCAGCTTCGCCGCCGACGGGCTGGCGGCGCGGATCGGGCTCGAGGCCGCGGCGCGGAACTCCGCTCAGCCGCCGGTGCCAGATCTCAGCGAGGCGTTCGCGGCGCTTGACGCCGGCGATCAAGAGCGCGCCCTCGACCTTTTGCTCGAGGCGCTCCCGAACGCCGACGGGGCTCGCGACGACGTGCGCCGCGTGGTCGTCGGCGTACTGGACGAGCTGGGCGTGGCGCATCCGCTCGCGCGGGATGCACGGCGCCGGCTCGCCTCTGCCCTGTACTGAGATCCGGACGCCTCTTGTCCAAAGGGGCACGCCGGTCGACGCGGCACGGGCGGCAACGCTGTTCTGCGCGGTCAAAGCTGCAACTTTCTGCGAATGACTTCGCGCTCATCTGGGTATTCGAGTGAATCGAGGTGAGCCGTGGCGAAGCTCTGAACGAGTCGTATCCGGCTGTCCCGGAGGCGGTGCCGCTGGCTCGGCGCGCTCTGGCGGCGGTTGCGGCCGCCGCGGGCGCCGCCGGAGACCGGCTCGACGAGATCCGGCTCGCCGTCTCAGAAGCACTCACCAACGCGGTCGTTCACGCCTATCGGGGCGACGAGGCTGGTCGACTGCACGTGACCGCAGCGGTCGCCGCCGACGAGCTCTGGGTGCTCATCGGCGATGACGGCCGTGGCCTGCACGCCTGGAACGACAGTCAAGGCCTAGGGATTGGCCTCTCGTTGATCTCCGGGCTCAGCGACGACTTCTCGATCGTCACGCGTGGATCCGGCGGCACCGAGGTTCAGATGCGATTCGACCTGCGCACGGCAGTCTCGGAGCCGTGCGTGGTCAATCGCGAGGGTCGGCTTGCTCGGCGACCGCTCCGGCGTGATCTCGCTTCTCCACGATGAGATAGCCGGGCCTGGTCGCGACGATCGCCTCGACGTCCGGAAGCTGATGGCCGGGAGCCACCACGAACCGACGTGGGTGTGAGCGGATCTCCTCGTACTCCCGAACGGTGAGCTCGACGAGCTGGTTGCACCCAAGGCGAGCGCACTCACACCGGAAGCCGACCGGCGCGTCCTCGTCCCCGGGCCACTGCCCGCGCTCAATGCCCTCGTTCACGTCGCGGATCGCCGCCTCGTTGGCGGCGGCGCGCCGCTGCTTCTTGCCCTCCACAGCCGGATGTTCTCACGCGGCGCGAGCACGTGCCAAGACGCCAGGCCCCGGCGAGAGCCGGGCCGATCAGACGACCAGCGTGAGCTGCTCGTCGGCGGCAGAGCCGGGCAGCTCGAGGCCGGCGACGCGAACGCCGAGGAGCCGGACTGGCCTCGGCGGCGAGAACCGGCGCAAGAGATCGAGCGCGACCGGACCGACGCGGTCGGCCGAGCAGACGGGCTCGGCGAGCGTCCGGGCGCGGGTGTGGGTGGAGAAATCGTCGAGCCGGACCTTGATGCCGATCGTCCGCCCGCGACGGCGTTGGGCCATGAGCCCCGCGCACAGGTGCTCGACGAGGTCGTCGAGAATCGCTTCGAGCCGCTGGGGATCGCGGATGTCCTCGTCGAACGTGAGCTCACGAGACTCGGACACCACCTTGCGTTCCTCGGTCACCGGCGATTCGTCCTCGAACCGGGCGCGACGCTGCAGCTCGGCGGCGAGCCGAGGGCCGAAGTGCGGGGCCAGCTGCTCGTAGGGCGCCGCCCCGAGCGCCGCAAGGGTCTCGATCCCGAGCGTGCGTAGCCGCTCCGCGGTCTTGGGGCCGATCCCCGGAACCAGCGCACACCGCGAGGGCCCGAATCGTTCGCAGGCCTGCGCGCGCGTGAGCACCACGAACCCGCGGGGCTTCTCTGCATCCGAGGCGACCTTGGCCACCAGCTTGTTGGGCCCGATCCCGATCGAGCAGCCGAGCCCGGTCGTCCGCTCGATGTGCGCGCCGAGTCGGCGCATCGCGGCGTGCGGCGCCGGGAGGCCGGTGAGGTCGAGGTAGGCCTCGTCGAGCCCGATGACCTCGACCGGGTCGACGAGCGCTCGCACGCTCGCCATCACCTCTCGCGACGCCTCGCGGTAGTACGCGAAGTCGGGCGGGAGGAACACCGCCTGCGAGCAGAGGCGTCGAGCTCGGGCCGCAGGCATCGCCGAGCCGACGCCGAACCGCCGGGCCTCGTACGAGGCGGTGGTCACGACCGCGCGCGGCCCGCTGCCGGCGACGATCACCGGCCGGCCACGCAGCTCGGGCCGGCGCCGCAGCTCGACGGACACGTAGAACGCATCCATGTCGAGGTGGGCGACGCAGCGGACCGCCATCGGCCGCAGGCTAGTGGAGCTCCCGGCGCCATTCACCGTGTTGTGCGGCTAAAGTCGCCGGTCACCCCACTGGACACGCCTCAGACGGGAGGCGCGCCCGGCCCGCGCCAAGCGCTACTGGCTCGACCAGACCTGCCCGACGCCGCCGAACCCGAGCGCTGCCGCGGTGTCCTGGTTCAGATCCCAGTCACGGCCGCCGACGAAGGGTCCGCGGTCGTCCACGGTCGCGGTGATCGTGCGGCCGCCGTGGCGGAACACGACCTTGGTGCCGCACGGAAGCGTCCGGTTGGCGACGCCGTCCCCGGCGTGGAAGCCGCAGGCGGTGTTGCCGCCGTCGTTGTACCAGGACGCGATGGCCGCGCGGAACACGGTCATCCGACCGGCCCGCGCCGTGGAACGGCCGTTCAGGGGGTCCCCGGCGAAGCGGACGCGGATCAGCTGCTGACCGGCGCTGCCGGCGGCATAGCGGAGCACGAACCGCCCCGCCGGCTTGGTCCGCGCCGTCGTGAGCGTGTGCCAGGAACCGTTCTGGAGCGACTGGAGGGCGATCTTGCGGCCCCCGACCGCCGGCAGCAGCCGCCCGCGGACCTGGACCGCCTGGCCGGCGAGAACGTCGACGGTACGCGCGGGGACCCGGACGCGGGCCGCGACGTCTACGCGAACCGGGTTGCTCGTCGCCGCGGCGCCGCCGGTCCTGCCCGAAGCGAGGAACGGCGTCAGGGAGCCGCTCGAGGTGTCGAGGACCCGCACGGTACCCGACTGCTGGAGCCGGCCGCCGAGCCGAAACGTGCCGGTGCTGCCGACCGTCGTCGAGCCGAGCTGGCTCCAGACGGTGTCACCCCGGCGCGCGAACTCGAGGACAACGGTGTGTCCGGCGTCCGCGGCCGGCGCCGCGCCTCTGACGACCACGTCGTGGCCGTAGGCGATCTGACGCGACTGCGGGTGGATCTGCGGGGGCGCCGGCGCCGGCGAAGCGAGCGCTTGGCCGGCCGCCACCAGTGCGGCGGTCGAAGCTGGGATTCCGATCATCAGCGCGCCTACGCCCAGCCGACCGCGGCGCGAGTTGTGCATGGCTAATTCAGGCCTCAAGGCGAGGACCTCCTTTGATTTCGACCGGGCGCCTACGGAGTTAGCTGACGGGCTCGCGCACCACCGCGAGCACGCTCCGCGCGCTCACCGGGCGGGCGCTACGACTGCAGCCGGCGCGTTGGTGCCGGGCAAGTCGATTCGCCCCGGCCAGGCATGCATCCGCCTGGCAATGGGTCCCCCGTTCGCCCTCGTAACGAACGAGGACGATTCGGCAGGTCAATCAATAAGTCGGGCAGGTTAGGTGCCCCCTTGAGGATCTGACTGTGAGGTCCGTCACACTCGCCGTCTTGTGACGTTGGTTACGAGCGAGGCCCCTGCGGGCGGCCCACTACCATCCCCTCGGTGGCGAACAAGGACAGGCTGACCGGCCTCGACAGCTCATTTCTGCATCTCGAGCGCGACTCGGCCCACATGCACGTCGCGGGCTGCGCCGTGTTCGCCGGCTCCGCGCCACCGTACGACGATCTGGTCGAGGCGATCGGGGTGCGGCTGCACCTCGTGCCCCGGTACCGACAGCGGCTCGCGTTCGTGCCGCTCGGCCAGGGCCGCCCGGTCTGGGTCGACGATCCCTATTTCAATTTGCGCTACCACGTCCGCCATACGGCGCTGCCGCGCCCAGGGGGCGAGAGCGAGCTGAAGCGGCTCGCGGGCCGCGTGTTCTCGCAAGCGCTCGATCGCAGCCGGCCGCTGTGGGAGCTGTGGCTGGTCGAGGGTCTCGCCGGCGGGCGCTTCGCGGTGCTGACCAAGACTCATCATTCTCTCGTCGACGGGATCTCCGGAGTCGACATCGCGACGGTGCTGTTCGATACCTCGCCCGACCCGCTACCGGTCGCGCCACCCGACCAGAAGTGGCATGCGCGCCCGCTGCCCAGCCGTGCCCAACTGCTGGCCGACTCGCTGCTCGAGCGCACGACGGTGCCGGCCGAGGTGATGCGCGGGGTCCACGCGACGCTGCGCGGACCGCGGACGGTGGCCAGACGCGCCGGCAGGGCACTCGGGAGCGTCGGTGCGCTGGCCTGGACGGGGATGAAGGCGGCTCCCCCGAGCCAATTCAACCAGCGAATCGGCCCCCATCGCCGATTCACGTGGGTCAGAGCCGATCTCCGCCAGTTCAAGGCGATCAAGAACTCGCTCGGCGGGACCGTCAACGACGTAGTGCTGGCGGTCGTGGCCGGCGCGCTCGGCAGGTACATGCAGCTCCACGGACAGTCCACCGAGGGCGTGGGGCTCAAGGCCATGGTTCCGGTGTCGGTCCGCGCCGACATCGAGCGCGGGGCGCTCGGCAACCGCGTCGCGGCGATGTGGGCGACGCTGCCGGTCGGTCTCGCCGATCCCGTCGAGCGGCTGCGAGCGATCAGCGAGGAGATGGTCGGCGTCAAGCAATCGGGCCAGGCGGTTGGCGCCGAGATCCTCACGGCGGTCTCCGGCTTCGCCCCGCCGACGATCATGTCGCAAGCGGCACGGCTTCAGGCTCGCCAGCGGTTCTTCAACCTCGTGGTGACGAACGTCCCCGGACCTCAATTCCCGCTGTATCTGCTCGGTCGCCAGCTCGAGTCGATCTACCCGATGGTCCCGCTGGCCGAGAACACCGCGCTCGGGATCGCGATCCTCAGCTACAACGGGCAGCTCAACTTCGGCCTCGTGGGCGATTACGACGCGCTCGCCGACCTCGAGACGCTGGCGGACGAGCTGCGGTCCTCGATCGACGAGCTCGCGGCGGCGGCGGGCGCCCCCGCCGCCGAGCCGGCCGGCGAATCGGCGCTCGCGTCCACGCGGCCGGCCCGCGCCGCGCGGTGACGCCGGCCGCTCGCCAGTCCGCGCACGGACCCGGCGAGTCACGACTGGTCAGGGTGGTCGAGCGGATCGCGATCGGGGTCGCGTCGCTGGTGCTGTCGATCGGGCTGATCCTGCTGCTGTCGGGGTACTTCGCCGGACGCGACCAGGCGGCCGTGTCGGGAGGCACGAGCGGACCCGGCCAGGCGTTCAGCGACCTCGGTCACGCCACGCTGTCGCCCGGCCAGCCCCGCCCGAGCTACAACTCCGACCCGCCCACGAGCGGCCCGCACGTCCCCGAGGCGGTCGTGGGCGACGGCGCGACGCTCAACGACGATCAGCTGCTCCAGGCACTCCAGCTGGGGAACATCGTGATCGTGTACGGCACCAAACAGCCGCCGCCGGGGCTGGCCAAGTTCGCAAGCACGGCGGCGCCACCGTTCACGTCGGCGCTCGCCGCCACCGGCGACGCCGTGATCCTCGCCCGCCGGCCGGGCACGGCGGGGCTGGTCGCGCTCGCCTGGACGCACCTGCTGCGAGTGAACAGTCCGTCCGACCCACAGCTCGGCCAGTTCGTGTCGTTCTGGCTCGGCCGAGGCGCTTCGGGCTAGTGCGGGCTCCTGCTCGGGTCACAAGTCCCGACTCGGCAGGCCCGCGGCGGCGAATGCGGATTCAGGCACGCGTACGGATGATTTCGCCGACCTGGGCCGTGGAGGGTCCCCGAGCGTGCGGTTGTGACGGACCCGCGCCGCCGCGCTAGAGCGGCTGCGATAGCGACAGCGGGTGCTGCTCGTAGCGCCGGGCCAGCCGGTAGAAGAACCCGCCGTCGGTGATCTGGGTGGTGTTGCCCGATGCGCCGGCGCCGAACAGCAACCCGATCACGCCGGACTTGAGCGTGGCCCGCAGGTGCGCCGCAGACCTCGGCCCGAGCCACCATTGGAGGCGGTTGTCCTGGTAGTGGTCCCAGGTGTTGTTCTCGTGCGTGTCGCCGAGCGGCAGCTGCCAGAGCACGACCGGGGTGTGCGTCCGCGCGGTGAAGCCCGCGATATAGCGGTTCTCACGCGCGAAGTCGGCCGGCCCCCACCACGTGTGCGGGTTGCCCTCGACGTCCTGGTAGTAGCCGGCGTCGCGATCGGTCACGTCGTTGAAGACGAGATCGAAGTGGGCGTGCAGCGACTCGTAGAAGGCCGCGGACTCGGCCGCCAGCTGGTCCATGTGCGCCAGCGACGGCTTGGAGTACGTCGGGTCCTCGTCGGTACCCCAGACGCTCAGGTGCCAGGCGAGCTTGACATGCGGCGCCAGCTGATCCCGGAGCGCAATCAGCTTGTCCGCGAACGCGCGGGCGAGCCCGACCGCATGGGCCTGCTCCAGGTACCCCCACAGATCGGGCTCGACGTGGATCACGACCAACCACGACCCCGCCGCCGCGGCAACGCGCCTCAGCAGCAGCCGGTAGTCGGCCCAGTACGCCCGCATCGTCGCCGGGTTGCGCATGTTCGAGAGGTCCCGGGCCTGCTCGGTGGCGCCCACCGACGGCGAGGACTGGAGCATCTGGTAGTAGCTAAACACCGGGATCATGTGCGCCGCGAGCGATTCGCGCACATACATCGAGACGAAGGTCCCGTTCGGGTTCCACGTCGCCCAGCCGTGGCCGGTGTTGACGCCGCCTGCGAGGTACTGGTAGCGGATGTCGACCGGAGCATGCGCGCGCAGCGCCTGCGCGTCGCCCGGCGGGTCGCTCACCCCGAGCGCCAGGTGGTGGGGCCAGCCCGCCGGCACCATTACGAGCGGCAGCATCACCGACAACAGGGCTCTGCGCATCATGTGGACGGTTCCCCTACGCCGGCAACGGTACCCCTCGCCAACGGGTCCCGAACAGCAATCGTCACGCGCGCTACCGCGCACGGGCGCTGACCGTCGTCGGACAGCTCGACCTCCCACACCCAGGTCGTCCGCCCCCGATGCCGGCAGACCGCGGTCGCATGGATCGTGCCATCCGTGATCGGATGCAGCGTCGTCGTGAGGTTGGAAAGCCCGACCGCGACCTGACCCTCGAGGCCGACCGCGGCCTCGGTACCGCGCGCAGCCAGCGCCTCGGAGATCGCGCTGTACACGCCGCCGTGGACGAGGCCCTCCGATTGCGTCAGCTCCGCGCGCACCGGGACGAGCGCTCGGACCAACGAGTCCGAGCAGTCGGTCAATTCGAGGCCGTAGAGCGCGTCGAAGCTCATGCGAGCGCGGGACCTTACTTCAGTGTGCGCGGCCTCCTCAGCCGCCGCACATCGCCGTGCGCCCTACTACGCTAAGCGGTCCGATGGCCTCGCTCGACGAGCTTCCCCCGGACCAACGCGCGGTCCTCGACCTCGTGCTGAAGCGCGGCCGCAGCTACGACGACATCGCGCGCCTGCTCGCGATCGACCGTGCAGCCGTGCGGGCACGGGCGCTCGCGGCGTTCGACGGAATCGGCCCGGACACGGGGCTCGCCCCCGAGAGCCGCGCGCTGATCACCGACTACCTGCTCGGCCAGCTGCCGGAACGGGTCGCCGAGCAGACGCGCGACCGGCTCGCGGAGTCGCCATACGAGCGTGCGTGGGCGCGGGTGCTCGCCTCCGAGCTCCAGCCGATGGCGAGCGAGCCGCTTCCCGAGATCCCCGACGGCACCGCGCGGGCGAAGGCGCAGCCGCCCGCGAACGACACGGCATCGGCGCCAGCTCCAGCGCCGGAACGCCCCGGAGCCGAGCCGCGCTCGCCCAAGCCGAAGCCCGAGCGGACCCGGCTTCCCCGGCCGGGCGACCGGCCGAGCTCGCGGCTCGGCGGCGCGATCTTCCTGATCCTCGGGGCGATCGTCGTGGTCGTGGTCGTGGTCGTGTTGATCGCGATCCTGAGCAACGGGTCGTCGAGCAAGCACACCTCGAGCGCCTCGGCGGCCGCGTCGGGCACCTCGACGCGGTCCTCAACCACCGCGGCCGCGGGCGCGGGCACGAGCGCCACCTCGACCAACGCGGCGAAGGTCGTCGGCCAGATCAACCTGAACCCACCGAGCGGCACCGGCGCGGCGAAGGGGATCGCGGTCATCGTCCAGGCGAGCAACGCCTTCGGCGTGATCATCCAAGCCTCGGGGCTCGCGCCGAACTCCCACAACGCGTACGCGGTATGGCTGTCGAATACGCCGACCGACAGCACGCGGGTCGGGTTCGTGAACCAGGCGGTGGGCAAGAACGGCAAGCTCGAGACCGGCGGTCCGCTGCCGGCCAACGCCGCGCGCTTCAAGGAATTGCTGCTCACGCTCGAAACGCAGAACAACCCGAAGACCCCCGGTCCGGTGGTCCTCCAGGGAGCCTTCAAGCTCCCCTAGCCGCCCACGATCTGCTCGAGCGCGTCGAGCGCCTCACCGAGGCGCTTCTCCGTCGCCCGACGCAACGGCAGCGCACCCGTCCTCGAGTAGCCGCGGAGCCTCTGAGCCTGTGCGATCGTGACCTGCGTCGTCCCGCCGTGCGCCGGGTCGAGCAGCACCTCGGTGATCGAACTGTCGAGCACGCGCTCGAACGGCGTGCCCTGCACCTCCTGCTCCCAGGCGCGGTGACCGGACGGCTCGCCCCCCGTGCCGGGAGCATCCGAGGTGAGCACGCGGAAGTCCATCCGGACCGGCCGCTTGCGCTTGGACTGGAACACCAGCGTGAACCGGTCCTCCTCGACGCCCTCGACTCGTGCCACGTCCGGCCACCAGCGCGTCATCTGGAAGGGGTCCGCGATCAGCCCCCACACCGCCGCGGGTGTGGCCAGCAGCAGGCGGCCTCGCTCGGCGCGCGAAAGGCGGCGACGCCCAGGCATGAAGCGAGAGTCGAACAGGCTCACGACGAGTATTCGAGCACGGCGTGGACCGGAAATGGATCGAGCCGCGCGCGGCCCCCGAGGAAGCTCAGCTCCACCAGGAAGACGCAGCCGACCACCTCGGCCCCGAGTCCGGCGACGAGATCGCAGACACCGCGCGCGGTCCCGCCGGTGGCGAGCAGATCGTCGTGCACGAGCACCCGGGCCCCGTCGGCGAAGGCATCGGCGTGGACCTCGAGCACGTCGACCCCGTACTCGAGCAGGTACTCGACGCTGACCGTCTCGGACGGAAGCTTGCCGCGCTTGCGCGCCGGGACGAAGCCGGCGCCGAGTTCCCGCGCGAGCGCCCCGCCGAGCATGAACCCCCGGGCCTCGGCCGTGACGACGAGGTCGACTCCGAGCGGTCGCGCGAACGCCGCCAGCAGTGACACCGACGCGTCGAGGGCCGCTGGGTCGAGCAGCAGCGGCGTGATGTCCTTGAACATGATCCCGGGCTTGGGAAAGTCCGGGATGTCGCGGATCAGAGCCCGCAGTTCGTCCGCGCTCATGTCGCGGGAGGGTGGGAACACAAGTCCTAGGTAGCGATCTTGCGCAGATCGCGGATCAGGAGCAGGTGCTTCAAATGAGACGTCACCGACGCGAGGTTCTCGAGCGCCTCGATCGCCTCCCGCCGGCGCTCGGGATTTCGGGAGCGCAGGGCCGGCGCGAGGATGCTCTGGAGCAGCTGCGCCTCGCGGTCGGCCGAGCTGCGGAACACCCGGAGGTTGCGGCCCCCTACGCCGTACCTGGCGAGCTCCGAGACCGCCCGGACGATCTCGCGTTCGGTCTCGTCGTAGTAGCGCACGCCAGCGCGCAGCTCGCCTTTGATCACCCCGAACTCCACCAGCTCGCGGACCAGCCCCGCATCCGCTCCGGTCTCCTCGACGACGTCCTCGAGCGAGTACAGCGCGCCCGGGTCGCGCGTGGAGACGAGCGCGCGCCGCATCGAGCGGCCGTCAGCGGCCGGGGACGGGGCGGTGACCTCGCGCTCGGCTCGACCGCCCGCGAGCTCCTGGCGAATCACCCGGAGCGGGAGGAACTCGTCCCGCTGAAGTCGCAGGATCGTCCGAAGCCGCTGTATGTCGGTCTGGGTATAGAGCCGGTAGCCGCCCTGGGTGCGGCGGGGCGACAGCAGCTTCTGGTCCTCCAGATAGCGGATCTTCGAGATCGAGATGTCGGGGAACTCCTGCTGCAGCGCCTTGCACACGGTCCCGATCGTGACCGCCTTCTGGCGGGGCCGCTCTGGATCGTGAACGGTCGGGTCGGGAATCTCGACGGCGGCGGGGTCGCGGGTTTCAGGAGTTGCCATCAGCGCCTCAGGAACGCGAGCTTGTACTTGCCGATCTGGAGCTCGTCGCCGTCGACGAGGCGATGGGACTCGATCCGCCGGCGGTTGACGTAGGTCCCGTTGAGTGAGCCGCAGTCGTCGAGGAAGTACTCGTTGCCGCGGCGCACGAGGATCGCGTGGTCACGCGAGACCGTGACGTCGTCGAGGAAGATGTCGCTGACCGGCCGGCGGCCGATCGTGACCCGTCCCGCACCGAGCGGAAAGCTCTCGCCCGCTCGCCCACCGCCGGCGCGGATCACGAGCGCCGGGCCTCGCTCGATGACATCGTCCAACTCGACCTCCTCGAGCTCGCCGGTCTCGCCGAGCTTGTAGGTGGCGGTGGTCGTTCCGGGCGGCGGATCGGAGTGCGCCAGGAACGCGCCACACCGCTGGCAGTAGTTGGCGCCGTCGTCGTTGGCAAAGCCGCACTCTGGGCAGTGCTGGGCCACCGACGCCGGCTATTCGGACTCGGACCCCGGGACGCGGCCGGCCAGGATGTCGGTCAGCTGCTGGACATCCGCTCCGGTGATCACCAGCTCCCCGGTCTCGTCCTTCTTGCGCAGCCGGTTGACCAACTCGGCGCGGAGGATGTCGATCTTCCCGTGCAGGATCCGGCGTCGGTAGGAGATCTCCATCTCCTCGTCAGTGAGCTGCTTGATGAGCTCCTTGAGCTCCTGATCGGTCAGTGAGCCCAGGTCGGGAAACGTGTCCATGTAGATCAGATCCTCCGGGTGCTTCCGGGTCGGAGTGCGCGAAGCTGGCAGTATAGCCTTGCAAACTCGGAGGCTCAAGCTCAACTTGAGAGTTGGCCCGGGTCCTCCTCGGCGGCGCGGCGAGCGCGCAGCACCTGTGCCCCGCGTCGCACGTACAGCACGGTCGCGGTCAGTCCGAACGCCATGCCGACGTACAGCATGATCAACGCCAGCCAGTGGACGCCAGCCATCGCGAAGAACGGCGCGCCGGCGATCGGGGCGACACCGATCCGCCCTGCCCAGTTGATCTGGATCTCGATGCCATGCTTCAGCGCGTAGCGACTCGCGACCAGCATGAACAACTCGCGCGCGATCACGATCGCGATCGCCCACCGCGGAAGCAGCGAGAAGTGCCAGCAGACGACCATCCCCGAGACGATCAGGAGCCGGTCGACGAGCGGATCGAGCAGCGCGCCGAGGCGGCTGTACTGGCCGGTCAGGCGCGCGGCGAAGCCGTCGAGGTAATCCGACCAGCCGATCACCGCGAACAGCACGACCGCGAGCGCGTCCTGGCCGTCGTCGCTCGACAGCGCGATCACCAGGAACACCGGAATCGCGGCGAGCCGGATGAAGTCGATCGCGTTCGGGACCGTCCACGGGTTCAGGGGGTGGCCCGACAGCGTCGCCTCGGGCGCCGGCCCCGACCGGTCGATCCCGCTCAGGCGCCGCTTGGTGATATTGGGGCCCACCCGCCCACTCACCGTCCCGCAGGCCGAAGGCTCACGGCAGCCCGCGCCAGAGCTCGGCGACCGCCTCGGCGGTGCCGTCCACCGGGACCGCGCGCGACTCCCGGCCCCGTCGGATCTGCACCTCGACCTCGCCGGATGAGAGCGTGCGGCGCCCGACCGTCACCCGCAGCGGGCACCCGAGCAGCTCGGCGTCGGTGAACTTCTCCCCCGGACCGGCGTCGCGCTCGTCGTAGAGCGTGTCGAGGCCGACTTCACGGAGCCCCTTGTAGAGACGGTCCGAGAACTCGCGCTCCTCGCTCCCCTGCTTGCCGAGCGTGACCAGCTCGACGTCGAACGGCGCGATCGCGCGGGGCCAGGAGATCCCCTGCTCGTCGGCGTACTGCTCGACGGCCGCGGCAGCCGCACGCGCCGGGCCGAACCCGTAGCACCCCATGAACATCAGCTGCTCCTTGCCCGACTCGTCGAGATAGCGGGCGCCGAGCGGCTGGGAGTAGCGGGTCCCGAGCTTGAAGATGTTGCCGACCTCGATCGCCGGCTCGATCCGGATAGCGCTGCCGTTGACCGTGTCCCCGGCCATCACAGTGCGCACGTCGACGCGCTCGAACGGGAAGTCGCGGCCCGGCTCGACCCCGCGCAGGTGGGCATCCGGCTCGTTGGCGCCGACCACGTACCCGCCATCCCCAACGCCGGAGTCGAGCAGGATCGGCATCTGCGCGCCCACCGGGCCGATGTAGCCGGGCGGACCGAGCCGCGCCGCCACCTCGTCGGGATGGGCGGGGCGGAACTCGGTCCCGAGCGCGCCCGCGAGCTTGATCTCGTTGACCCGATGGTCGCCGCGGACGACCACGAGCTTCATCGCGTCGCCATCGACGATCACCGGGAACGCCTTGAGCAGCGCGCCCGCGGGCACGCTGAGCTCGGTGGCTACGGCATCGATCGTGGTCATCCCGGGCGTCGGGACGAGGAGAGGAGCGGCAAGGGCGGGCTCGAGCGTCACCGGCTGAGGCTCGGCGCTCGCCACCTCGACGTTGGCGGCGTAGCCGGCGGCCACGGCGACCTCATTCTCCCCCGCCGGGCAGGGCGCCATGTACTCGTGAGCCCCGCTCCCGCCCATCATCCCGACGTCGGCCTCGACCCGGTACCACTCGAGCCCGCAGCGGTCCATCATCCGGTCGTAGGCCACGACGTGCTTCTGGTAGGACTCCTCGAGCCCCGCCGGGTCGCGGTCGAAGCTGTATGAGTCCTTCATGATGAATTCCCGCGTCCGGAGCACGCCGGCGCGCGGCCGGGGCTCGTCGCGCTCCTTGACCTGGAAGTGGTAGAGGATCAGCGGGAGCTCGCGATAGGACTTGACCGCGGCAGCGACGTGCGTTGTGACGACCTCCTCGTGGGTCATCGCCAGCACCAGGTCGGCGCCGCGGCGGTCCTTGAGCTTGAACAGCTCCTCGATGCCGTAGCGCCCGGTTCGGCGCCACAGCTCGGCGGGTTGGAGCACTGGCATCAGCATCTCGTGGCCGCCGATCGCGTTCATCTCCTCGCGGACGATCTGAACGACCCGCTGGTGCACGCGATAGCCGGCCGGCAGCCACGACCACAGCCCTGATCCGACCTGCCGGATAAGGCCGGCGCGCACCATCAGCTTGTGCGACAGCGCCTCGGCGTCGGCGGGCGGCTCGCGCTCGGTCGGGAGGAAGTACGTGGAAAGCAGCGTCACAACACGCGCAGCGTACCCGGGCGTGATAGAAGAAAGCCGTCCCGCAGAACCTTATGCAAGGAGCACGCGATGGCTTACGAAGTTCCGCCGCTGCCGTACGACTATGACGCGCTCGCGCCGACGATCGACGAGCAGACGATGCACCTGCATCACGACAAGCACCACCAGGCTTACGTGAACGCCGCCAACGGCCTGCTCGAGGGCACGGAGTGGGCTGACAAGCCCGTCGAGGAGGTCCTGAAGAACCTGGGCTCGCTGCCCAGCGACAAGCAGACCGGCGTCCGCAACCAGGCCGGCGGCCACTACAACCACTCGCTGTTCTGGGAGTGGATGTCGCCGAACGGCGGCGGTGAGCCCGACGGCGCTCTGCGCGCGGCGATCGATGCGGCGTTCGGCTCGTTCGACGACTTCAAGGCGCAGTTCAAGGACAACGGCGTCAAGCGCTTCGGCTCGGGCTGGACGTGGCTCGTCCACGACGGCTCGGGGCTGGCGCTCCTCTCGACGGCGAATCAGGACAGCCCGATCTCAGACGGCAAGACGCCGCTGCTCGGCAACGACGTCTGGGAGCACGCCTACTACATCACCTACCAGAACCGCCGCCCGGACTACCTCGACGCCTGGTGGAACGTCGTCAACTGGCCGAAGGTGGCCGAGGGGTTCGCAGCGGTCGCTTGACCGACCACTTGGGGGAGCCTGCGTGAAAAAGCGAACCCCAGGTTCGCTTTTTCGCGTACCCCCGAGTTCAGGCCCGGGTGAAGCGCCGGCCCGCGACCGGTGAGGTCTCTTCGTTGAGCGCGACCGCCGCGGCCTCCATCGCCGCCATGCGCTCCGGGGTCATCGCGGTGTCGTCCTCGTTCTCGGCCAGCCACTGTTCGGCCTCGGCGGCGGCACGCTCGTCGCGGAGGACCTGCTTGCCGGAGGCGTAGTACTTGTCGATCTCGGCGAACAGCTCGTCGACGAGGTTCTCGGTCTTGACCTTGCGGATCATCTTGCCCTTCGAGTAGATCGCGCCGGCGTCCTTGGCGCCGGTGATCCCGAAGTGGGCGTGCCGGGCCTCGCCGATCCCGTTGACCGCGCAGCCGAGCACCGACACCTCGATCGCGTCGTCGTAGGCCTCGAGCCGGCGCTCGACCTCGGCCACCACCGTGTCCATATCGAACTGGAGGCGGCCGCAGGTGGGGCACGCGATCAACACCGGCCCGCGCTCGCGGAGCTTCAGCGCCTTGAGGATCTCCCAGGCAACCTTGACCTCCTCCTCGGCGTGGAAGGTCGAGAGCGAGATCCGGATCGTGTCTCCGATCCCGTCGGCCAGCAGCGTCCCGAGGCCGACCGCGGATTTCAGCGAGCCCGACCACTTCGTGCCGGCCTCGGTGATCCCCAAGTGCAGCGGATACGGGATGCGCTCGGACAGGAGCCGGTTCGAGGCGATCGTGTTCGGCACGCTGGTCGACTTCATCGAGACCTTGAAGTTCGTGAACTCAAGCCGCTCCATGAGCTCGACGAACTCGACCGCGGCGGTGACGAGCGCCTCGACGGGGTTCTCGAACTCAAGCTCGCGCAGGTGGGCCGGGAGCGACCCGGAGTTGACGCCGATGCGCAGCGGCGTCCCGAGCTCGTTGGCGCGCTTGGTCACAAGCGCGACCTTGTCCGGACCGCCGATGTTGCCCGGGTTGAGCCGCACGCAGTGCGCGCCCGCGTCAAGGGCCTTCAAAGCGAGCGTGTAGTTGAAGTGGATGTCGGCGATCACCGGGATCGGCGAGTCGCGGACGATCGTCTTCAGCGCCTCGACGTCTTGATCGCGTGGTACCGCGACGCGGACGATGTCGGCGCCGGCCTCGGCGACGGTGCGGATCTGGTCCATCGTCGCGCGCAGGTCGGCGGTCTCGGTCTTGGTCATGGTCTGGACCGCGACCGGGGCGCCGCCCCCGATCGGCACGCCGCCCACGTGAATCTGCCGCTCTGAAGCCACACGGCCAGTGTAGAGGTGGCACGTTTGCGGTATGTGCACACCTGTGCGTCTGACGGGCCAGCTAGCCTCGAATTGAGCCCCGGTGCGGGAATTCAGCGCCGCACCGCGCGCCGGGCGGGACGTTGCAGCCTCAACCATCGCGGCGCAACTTCGGAGGACCCGATTAGTTGTCTTCTTACGTGCCAAGAATCAGACGCCATCTCCCCATAGCCGCGCTGCTCCTCAGCGTCGCGGCGATCCATGCAGCACCCGCCGCCGCATCGACCACGCAGGTGTCGGTGTTCCAGGCCGATCCCCAGGTATTGGGCAATCCGACCGGAACCCTCCAGACGCTCCGCGACCTGGGCGTCGGGATGGTCCGGGTCAACCTCACCTGGAACCAGATCGCGCCGTCGGCGAACTCGACCCACCGCCCGGCGGGCTTCGACGCCACCAACCCGGCGGCCTATCCGGCCGGCGGATGGGCGCCCTACGACGCCGTCGTACGTGTCGCCACGGCCGACCACATCGCGGTCGACTTCACGATCAACGGTCCCGCGCCGCTGTGGGCCACGGGCTCCGGGGTGCCAAAGGGAACCACCGGCTACTTCCGCGCGGACTGGGAGCCGTCGGCGAAGGAGTACGGATACTTCGTCAAGGCCGTCGGCACCCGGTACAGCGGCTCCTACAAGCCCGCCGGCTCGGCCACCGCGCTACCGCGGGTGAGCTTCTGGTCGATCTGGAACGAGCCGAACTACGGCTACGACATCGCCCCGCAGGGAACCGGGCGAAACCAATCCACGCCGAACAGTCCTCATATCTACCGAGGCCTCGTCGACGCCGCCTGGGGCTCGCTGAACGCCACAGGCCACAGCACCCGGACGGACAAGATCCTGTTCGGCGAGGTAACGCCGCACGGGAACAACACCTTTGGCGTGTTCGCCAACATGAAGCCGCTGATCTTCCTGCGGTCGCTGTACTGCGTCGATTCGAGCTACCGCGAGCTGCGCGGCTCGGCGGCAAGAGCCCAGGGCTGCCCGACGACGGCCGCCGGCTCGCGCAGCTTCCGCAAGCAGAATCCGGCGCTGTTCTCCGCCAGCGCGTTCGCCGCCCATCCCTACGAGGAGGCATCGCCGCCGAACGAGCCGACCCACCTGTGCGGGAGCAAGCTGTGCGCCGGGGCCCCAAGCGACCCCGACTTCGCCGACTTGCCCGAGGTTCCGCGGCTCGAGCGCACGCTCGACCGGTTGAACGGGATCTACGGCTCGCACACGCATTTCCCGGTGTGGAGCACGGAGTACGGCTTCCGGACCCGGCCGCCTGACCCGAGCGAGGGCGTCAGCCAGGCGAACGCGGCTATCTACATGAACGAGGCCGAGTACCTGAGCTACAAGCAGTCGCGTCTGTTCAGCTACTCGCAGTACGGGCTGATCGATCAGCCGCCGCCGGCGTACTTCGACACCGGCCTGTTGAACCCGAACGGAAGCCCGAAGCCGGGATACGCGGCGTACCGTATGCCGCTGTGGCTGCCGAGCACGTCGACCCGGAAGGGTCGCAAGCTCGAAGTCTGGGGCGGGGTGCGCCCGGCGGTCCTCGCCAAGCTGGACACCGGAAAGGCGCAGAGCGTTCTCGTCCAGTTCGAGGCCGGGTCGAAGGGCGCGTGGACGACGATCGCAACCGTCCCGCTCACGAACGCACGCGGCTACTTCGACGTCCACCTGGCCTTCCCGAGCAGCGGCTCGGTGAGGCTCGCGTGGACCTATCCGACCGGTGACCCGCTGCTGAGCGGCGGGACCGTGTTCAGCCGGACGCAGAAGATCACGGTCAAGTAGGCAGATTCGATCCGGGCGCGGTCAGGCGTCTTATTGGGGCCCCGCCGACCGGCCTGACCCGCCCGGATCCTCAGATCCTGGCTCGCCTGGCGGCGGGCCAGGATCGCTCGGTCCGCTCTGACCGGGCGCGTCGGGACCGCCGCCGTCCGGCGACCCCGGACCGCCCTTGGCCTCGAGCTGCCGGCGCCGGATCGCGAGCGCGCCGAACGTCAGCGCCGCGAGCGCGAGCACGACGATCACGATCACGAGCCAGGTCGGGAGCACGGACCCGCCCGAGCTCGAGCCGGAGCCGCCAGTGCCACTGCTCGAGCTCGTTCCGAGCTCGGCGAACAGCTGCTTCTCGATGACGTCGTAGCAGTCGGTGTATTCGCGGACGTCCGCGGGCATGGTCGCGAGCGCGTTGCGCAGCACGTCCGCCGAGTAGTGACCGGTGAGCGTGCCGTGGTCGTTGCAGTCGGTGATCGCCTGCGAGGCAGTGCCGCCCGACTGGGCGGCCACAACCGCCGGAGCGGCCGCCGACAGGGCGCACACGATCACAAGCGAGGTCATCAGCCGTCGCAGCATCGGCGCAAGCTTATGAGGAAACGGCGCCATACAGCGTCATCAGCCGGTCGTAGAAGCGATCCTCGCCAAACCGCTCGTGCGCACGGGCGAGCGCCGCGTCGCCCCGTTTCGCCCGCAAGCCGGGGTTCTGCCACAGCTCCGAGAGCGCGTCCGACCACGCCCCTTGATCGGTGGCCGGCAGTGTCGCGCCCTCGCCGACGAGCTCCGGCAGTCCGCCTCGGTCGGACGCCAGCACCGGCACGCCGGCCGCGAGCGCCTCGAGCACCGAATACGGGCATGGTTCCTCCCAGCGGGAGGGCGCGAGCATGACCGCGGCGCGCGTACGCACTTCGGCGAGCGCGACGGCGTCGAGGAGGCCCGTGAAGCGGACATCGGTGCCGGCGGCGAGCTCCCGCAGCCGCCCCTCGTCAGGCCCCGTCCCGGCGATCACGAGCGGCACATCCGCGTCCCGCGCGGCGGCGATCGCCGTGTCGAACCCCTTCTCCTCGGTCAGGCGCCCGGCGGCCAGTGCGAACTCCCCCGCCCTGGCGCACGACTGCGATGAGAACTCGTCGTTGGGCACGAAGTTCGGCAACGTGGCAGTTAACGAGGCCGGCAGTCCCAAGTCGCGCAGATGCGCCGCCGTCGACTCGCTGACCGCAACGAACTTGTCGACGTGCTCGTACAGCCGGGGCTGCTGCCGGTGCAGGGCCGCCGCGTAGACGACCGCCTCGGTCAGCGAACCGCGGCAGCGCAGACGCACGCCCGGGAACGTGCTGGTACCGCGGCAGCGGAAGCACGGCGCGCCGTCCCGGTAGGAGATGCCGATCGCGCAGAACAGCCGGTAGTTGTGGAGATGGAGCAGCGTCCGCGCGCCCGCGGCCCGGGCGGCGGCGAGTGCGCGCCAACCGAGCGTCGGATGGATGTTGTGAGCATGGACGACCTCCGCACCGAGACGGCGCACGGTCTCGCCGACGGCGTCGGGATCGAGCCCGCCGCCGAGCAGGCCGAGCGCGGCCCGCCCGCGCCCGATCGCGTCACTCGAGCGCTCGAGCACCTCGACGGCGTGGCCGCGGCGGCTCAGCAGCGCCGCGAGCTCGGCGACGGCGCGCTCCTCCCCACCGGTCGTCCGGTAGCGGTTGTGCAGGAGCAGGATCACGCCCGGGTCGCGCGTCAGCGCGCCGTGGTGGAGTTCTGAACGAGCACCGCCGCTCCGACGACGGAAGGGCCGAGGAGCGAGCCGGCCGTGGCGGCAATCTGCGCCCTGGTCAGCCTCTGTGAGGGATCGATCGAGAACCGATCGACCACGAAGTCGTCGACGGTCTTCGTCGAGATCAAGCGTGCGCCGCGGGGTAGCGGCCGTCCGAGCGTCTGCCACCGGTAGCCGACGATGTCGACCTCGCCGACGGTGACCGCACCGTTGCTTGGCTCGGTCCACGGGACGCGCGGTAGATAAGTGGCGAGCGGATCGGTGGCGAGCGACCCGTCGTAGGCGACGATCGCACGCGTGCCGCTCGTGGCGCCGAGCGCTCTGGCCACGCCACGCCAATCGGGGCGCTGATACTGCGGGCTGTTGCTCACCTTCACCTGCGCGTACACGAAGCTCGCCAGCAGGATCAGTGCGAGCACCGCGCCCGCCACCCGGACCCGCGGCGCCGTGCACGCGGCGGCGACCACGACCGCGAGCGGAATCCAGGCGGGCATCAGCGCGCGCGGTATGTAGTAGTCCTCCCCAACGAGCGCGAGCACAAGCGGAAGCAGCAGCACCACCGCCGCGAGCGCTGCGGCGGCGCCCGCACCGCGAAGCTCCCGCGAGTCGGACCCGATCACCAGCAGCACGATCACGGCCCCTGCCAGTACCGCCGCTCCGAGCAGCCCGTAGCGCGCGCCCGGGCTCTGGTAGAGGTTGCCGAGTCCGAACGCGACCGGCACCTGCTGGATCCTCGTGCCCAATCTCGTGCCGGTGATGAAGCCCAACAGCGAGTTTTCTGCCTGTGAGAACAACAATGGGAGGAGCGCAAGCTGCACGGCTGCGACTGCGCCGACCCCGATCGCGATCGCTCGGTTTCGGATCACGTACAGCAGCCACAGGGCCTCGGGCGCGACGAGGAAGCCCGCGAAGAAATGGGTCAACACGGCCAGCGCCGAGAACACGCCCCACAGGACGATCCTCCGCGTCGATGGCGCGTTCCAGGCCTTCGCGAAGTACAGCAACGAGGCGCCGGAGAGGGCTACCAGCAGCATGTACTCCCTGGCCTCCTGGGAGTACCAGATCATGAACGGGCTGAGCGCCGCGAACGCGGCCGCCACGAGCCCGGCCCGGCGCGAGACGAGCTCGCGTCCGCACAGGTAGGCGATCGGGATCACGGCCGTTCCGACGAGCGCCGACAGCGACCGGAGCCCGACTTCGCCCGTCCCGAACACACGCGCCCACAGCCATCCGAGCGCGAAGTACAACGGCGGGTTGGTCTCGTGGAGGACCATCGAGCTGACCATCGACCCGAACGACAGGTGCAGCTCGTGAGCGGCCTGAGCCTCGTCGAACCAGTAGCTCTGCGCGCCCAGGGTCGCGAACCGAAGCAGCGCCCCAACCGCGGTCACGCCGGCGAGAAGCCACGCCTCAACCGACTCGCTTGCTACCCTCAGCGCCCTGGAGGTCCGGGCCGCCACTGCGGCGTCCGAGCGGGCCGGGACAAGCATCCGCGCGCATTGTAGAGCGGGACCGGGCGCCGATCCTTCGCCACCGGCCGGCCTCCGGAACCAACCGCGCAAGCTCTTGAGACGAATCCTCGCGCCCACCGTTCCCCGGTTGCCTCGCACAGCGCGGGCGCTCAGGCTGTCCGCGACCGCGCTTGCCGCCGGGGTGGCGCTGGCGCTCAGCGCGTGCGGCGGCGGGTCCTCGCATCCGACCGCGCACGCTTCCGAGCGACCGCCATTGGAGACGATCTTCGAGGCGCCGTCCGAGCTGTCCACCAGCCCGGGACCAACGCTCGATCTGCTCAAGCGGCTAGGCGTCGACGACGTCAAGGTGTTCATGTCCTGGGGCTCAATGACCCCCGATTCGCTATCGCACACCCGTCCGGCGGGCTTCGACGCCTCGAATCCGGCCGAGTACCCGGCGGCGGCGTGGGCGCCGTTCGACGCAATCGTCCGGGCGGCCGCGGCACGCGGCGTCGGCGTTGACCTTGCGCTCGAGGCCCCGGCGCCGCTGTGGGCCACCGCGCCGGGCGTGCCGCCAGGGACCGCACCCGGCTTCGTCGGGTCGTGGGAGCCCTCGGCGAAGCAGTTTGGGCTGTTCGTGAAGGCCGTCGGCAGGCGGTACAACGGTCATTACACGCCGCCCGGCGAGAGTGCTCCGCTCCCGCCCATCCGGTTCTGGTCGATCTGGAACGAGCCGAACTACGGCCAGCAGCTCGCGCCACAGGCGGTCGACAACTCGACGGTCGAGATCTCGCCGCTGTTGTACCGGGAGCTTCTCGACGCCGCATGGACGGCGCTCGGGCAGACCGGACACGGAGGCGACAAGATCCTGATCGGCGAGGTCGCCCCGCGCGGGCAGACGACCAACGGTCAGCCGGGGAACTTCTCGGGAATGGTGCCGTTGCGCTTCATCCGCGCGCTCTACTGCGTCGACAGCTCGCTGCACCCGTTGCAGGGGACCGCCGCGACGCAGCGGGGCTGTCCGGCGACGGCGTCGGCATCGAAGGCGTTTCCGAGCGAGCACCCCGGGCTGTTCCACGCCACCGGATTCGCCATCCATCCATATCCGCAGGGTCAGGTGACGCCGAACGTCGCCACCCCAAACGAACCCGATTACGCCGACCTGCCGAAGCTCCCGAGCCTCGAGGCGACGCTCGATGGGGCGATCGCCGCGTACGGACTGACGATCAAGTTCCCGCTCTACGACACCGAGTTCGGCTACCAGACCAATCCGCCCGAGAAGATCGCGCGGGCGATCAACCCGACGCTGGCGGCGTACTACATGAACTGGGCCGAGTACATCAGCTGGAGCGACCCCCGGGTCGCGTCGTGGGACCAGTACCTCCTGACCGACCCGCCGCCATCCAGCAACTTCGACACCGGGCTCGAGTTCGCCAACGGGACCCCCAAAGACCCGATGTACGACGCGTTCCGGATCCCGCTCTACCTGCCGCAAGCGACGGCTAAGCAGGGCCAGTCCCTGGTGGTGTGGGGCTGCGTGCGGCCGGCGCACTTCGCGATGCTTGCGTCGAAGGCACCGCAGGTCGCGAGCATCCAGTTCAAGCCCTCGAGCGGTGGCGCGTTCAAGACCATTCAGCGCGTAACGATCACCGACGCCTACGGATACTTCACCGCGTCCGTGACGTTCCCCGCGAGCGGCTCGGTCCGGATCGCATGGTCTGGGCCCGGCGGGCTCCACTACAGCCGGGTCGCGCCGGTGACGATCAGCTAGGGCCGCGTCCGGGGCCCAAGGCGCAACTTCCTCGCGACAGGTCTGTTGTCTTCTGCGATGCAACTGATGAGGCGACTCGGGATCACGATGTCCGTCGCCGCGGTGGCGACTGGGCTGGCGCTCCTTCCCCTTCCGGGCCAGGCCCTCGCGCAGACGAGTCAGCTCGGCATGTTCCAGGACGACACGCAGATGCTGGACGCGCCCGGGCCGACGCTTCACACGCTGCGCGAGCTCGGCGTCGGCGTCGTGCGCGTCACGCTCGCCTGGAACACGGTGGCGCCGGCAAAGCGCCCGTCCGGCTTCAACCCAGTGCTCCCCGCGTCCTATCCGCCCGCGAACTGGAGCATCTACGACCAGATAGTTCGCGATGCGCACGCCGACGGCATCGCCGTCGATTTCTCGCTGACCGGGCCGGCGCCACCGTGGGCGGCGGGCGGTGGCCAGCCCGCGCCCGGGAACTACGGCGAGTGGAAGCCCTCGGCGACGGCGTTCGGCCAGTTCGTGGAGGCTGTCGCCACCCGCTACAGCGGCAGCTACGACCCCACGCTTGACGAGATCGCTCACGGCGACTCCGACGACCTGCCGCGAGTGAGCTTCTGGGAGCTGTGGAACGAGCCGAATTTCGGGATGGACCTGGCGCCGCAGGCGATCAAGGGCTCGACGGTGCCGGCGTCTGCGTCCGCGTATCGCGGCCTCCTCGACGCCGGCTGGCGCGGCTTGGGACTGACCGGGCACGGCCGGGACACGATCGTGATCGGCAATCTCGATGCCCGCGGAGCGAACGGGAAAGCCGGCCCGGGTCATCCACAGGGCCTTCCAGGCAACTTCGGGGCGACCAAGCCGCTGCAGTTCATCCGCACCCTCTACTGCGTTAGCCCGACGTACAACGAGCTTCGCGGCGCCGCGGCCGCGGCCGTCGGCTGCCCGACGACCGCCGCCGGCTCGCGACAGTTCAAGGCCGCCCATCCGGCTCTGTTCCGGGCATCAGGATTCGCAGACCATCCGTACCCGGTCAACCTGCCGCCAACCAAGGCCAGCTCCACCGATCCCGACTACGTCGAGTTCTCAGAGCTGCCGCGGCTCGCCGGCATCCTCGACCGGATCCAGCAAATCTACGGCTCGGGCACGCGCTTTCCGATCTACAACAACGAGTACGGCTACATCACGAACCCGCCGAACAACAGCTCGAGCCATTTTCTCTCGCCGGCCACCGCGGCGACCTACATCAATTGGGCGGAATACCTGTCGTGGCGCAACCCGCGAATCGCCTCGACGATGCAGTACCTGCTGTACGACCCGAATCCCCGCAACGCGCCGGAGTTCGGTGGCTTCGCCAGCGGCCTGATCTTTTACGGCGGCGGACGGAAGCCTGGATACAACGCCTACAGGATGCCGGTGTTCCTGCCGGTCACCTCGACGCGGCGCGGGCGTTCGCTCGAGGTCTGGGGGTGCGTCAGGCCGGCGCACTTCGCGAGCCTCGACGCCGGCGGCACCCCGCAGCAGGTGCGGATCCAGTTTCAGCCGGGGTCTCGCGGCGCCTTCACCACGCTGCGAACCGTGACGATCACGAGCCCGCGCGGCTATTTCGACCTGCGAATGGCGTTCCCGGCCAGCGGCACCGTGAGGCTGGCGTGGTCGTATCCGGCGAACGACCCGCTGCTGACTCCCAGCCTGACGACGCCGGGCGACCCGGACACCATCTACAGCCGATCGGTGAAGGTGACGGTGGATTAGATGCACAGGATCCGCGGAGGTATCGCGGCGCTGCTGCTCGGCTCCGTGGTACTCGGGGCGGCGGTGATCCTCATTCCGGCGGCGGAGGCGCTCGGATCGTCGAGCCAGCTCTCGGTGATCGAGGACGATACGCATCTGCAGGCCGATCCGGCAGGAACGCTCGAGCAGATGCGCGCGCTCGGGGCCGACGTCGTCCGCGTGTCGATGCCCTGGCAGATGATCGCCCCTGCCCCGCGCTCCGCGCACGTACCGCGCAACTTCGACGCGTCGGACCCGGCGGCGTATCCGGCCGCGAACTGGCGGGTCTGGGACACCATCGTGACCGACGCACGACGCGACGGGATCACGGTCGACCTCGATGTCATGGGCGGCGCACCGCGATGGGCGCTGGGACCTGGCCGGCCCAAGGGCAACAGCAACCCGAACTGGGAGCCGTCGCCGGCGGCGTACGGGCAATTCGTCCAAGCCGTCGCGACGCGTTACAGCGGCAACTACGATCCGGGCGCGCAGGCTCTTGTCCCCGGCGACCCCAGTGACCTTCCGCGGGTCAGTTTCTGGACGATCTGGAACGAGCCCGACTACGGCCCGAGCCTCGCGCCGCAGGGCGTCCCCGGCGATCTGACCGTCGAGGACAGCCCGCGGATGTATCGCAGGCTGCTCGACGCCGGATGGTCGGCGCTCCAGGCCACGGGACACGTACCCGCCACCGACACGATCCTGTTCGGCGAGCTCGCGCCGCGCGGGGAGAACCGCTGGGGCGTGTTCTCGGGCATGAAGCCGCTCGTGTTCCTGCGGGCGCTGTATTGCGTGGACTCCTCCTACCGGGAACTCCGCGGTACGGCGGCGCAGATCAGGGGCTGCCCGACGACGGCGGCTGGCTCGCGCCGCTTCCCGGCCCAGCATCCCGCACTGTTCGCCGCCAGCGGTGTGTCCGACCACCCCTACATGCGGTGGTACGCGCCGAACGACGAGGTCAATCCGGACCCGACCAATGGCTCATCAACCGCCGACTACACGACGCTCGGCGTGATCGGCAATCTCGGCCGTGCACTCGATCGGCTGCAGCGGGCGTACGGGTCGCACAGGAGCTTGCCGATCTTCGACACCGAATTCGGCTACATCACGAGCCCGCCCAAGCGGAGCCCGGATCCGGGATCCCATGGGAAGGTCGTGTACGTCTCCCCGACGACCGCGGCACTCTACATGAACTGGGCCGAATACCTCAGCTGGCGCAACCCTCGCGTAAGGTCGTTCGCGCAGTACCTCATCTACGACCCGTTGCGTCCGCTGGCATCCAACGACTGGGGTGGTTTCGCGAGCGGACTGCTCGGCTGGAAGGGCGTTCCCAAGGCCACCTACAACGCCTGGCGCCTCCCGCTCTACCTTCCCGTGACGACGGCGCGCGCCGGACAGGCGGTCCAAGTCTGGGGGTGTGTACGCCCGGCGCAGGACGCGGCGCACGATACGGGGACGGCGCAGACGGCTCAGATCCAGTTCGCCCAGAGCGGCTCGGCGACGTTCACGACGATCCGGACGGTGACGCTGAGTGACCCGGGCAGCTGCTATTTCGACGTGCGCGTGAAGTTCCCCGGGAGCGGGGCCGTACGTATCGGTTTCGGCTATCCGGCGCTCGACCCGCTGCTGCCAGCCGACAGCGACCAGGTCGTCAGCCGTTCCGTGAAGGTAACCCTCCGCAAATGAGAGCACGCCTACTGGTGGCCGTCCTCCTCGCGGCCGCGGTCACCGCGGGCAGCCTCGCGCTCGTGCCGGTGGCGCTCGCTTCGACGAGCCAGCTATCGATTATCCAGGACCCAACCTGGACGCTGACCGACCCGGCCGGGACGATGAGCACGTTCCGCGCGCTCGGCGTCCGGACGGTGCGGATCGTCGTCGTTTGGGCGCAGGTAGCTCCTGGGCCGCAAGCCCGCACTGCGCCGCGGGGCTTCGACGCCGCGGATCCGGCCTCCTATCCCGCGGTGAATTGGGCGCCGTACGACCAGATGATCCAGCTGGCGCACGCCGACGGGCTCGGCGTCGACGTGACGCTGAGCGGCGGTGCGCCTAGGTGGGCCGAGGGCCCGGGGATCCCCCTCGCGGCGCTCGACAACCAGTACTGGGCGTGGCGACCGTCGGCGCAGGCGTTCGGCCAGTTCGCCCGCGCCGTCGGCGAGCGCTACAGCGGCACCTACACCCCGCCGGGACAGACGTCCTCGCTGCCGCGCGCGAGCTTCTGGGCCATCTGGAACGAGCCCAACTTCGGCGAGGACCTCGGACCGCAGGCGGTCAACGGCTCGACGGTGTCGGTGGCCCCGGGAATGTATCGCGCGCTCGCGAGCCAGATGTGGAACGCGCTCCAGGCGACCGGACACGGGCACGACACGATCCTGATCGGCGAGTTCGCGCCGCTTGGGCTGAGCGGCAGCGCGGGGCCCGGCCATCCCCAGGGACTGCCCGGGAACTTCGGGCAGACCAAGCCGCTGCAGTTCCTGCGCACGCTGTACTGCGTCGACTCGAACTACCGTGAGCTGCGCGGGCGCGCCGCCCGTTCAGTCGGCTGCCCGGCGACAGCCGCGGCCTCGCGAAGCTTCCGCAAGCAGAACCCGGCGCTGTTCAACGCTTCCGGCTTCGCCGACCACCCGTATCCGCAGAACTCTCCCCCGACGATCGAGCCCTCGAAGGATCCCGACATCGCGCCGTTCCCGCGGATCCCCAATCTCGAGCGCGCGCTGGACCGGCTGCAGCGCCTCTACGGCTCGAGCAAACGCTTCCCTATCTACAACACCGAATACGGCTACATCACGAACCCCCCGAACCGCACCTCAAGCGATTTCGTCTCGCCCGCCACCGCCGCGTACTACATCAACTGGGCCGAGTACCTGAGCTGGAAGCAGGCAAGGATCGCCACCACCATGCAGTACCTGCTGTACGACCCGCTATTCACCCGCGACGGCGGCTTCGCGAGCGGTCTGCTGTTCTCGAACGGCAAGCCCAAGCCGGTGTACGCCGCCTACCGCCTGCCGCTGTACCTGCCGGTGACCTCGTCACGGCGCGGACGCTCGCTCGAGGTCTGGGGCTGCGTGCGGCCGGCGCGCTACGCGATCCTCGGCGCCGGCGGATCGGAGACCTCCGCGCCGGGCCGGCCACAGACCGCGCACATCCAGTTCGCCCGAGGCGGGTCGGGAACGTTCACGACGCTGAGGACGGTGACGATCGGCAACCCAAATAATTGCTATTTCGATGTCCGGATGAAGTTCCCCGCGAGCGGCACGGTCAGGCTGGCCTACACGTACCCGACCAACCCGCTGCTGATGTTCCCGCCGGCGGTCGATGGCGCCACCGCGTACAGCCGGTCGGTCTCGATCAAGCTCCGCTAGAGCCAACGGCCGGGCACCTGCAGGAGGGCGATCGCGCCGGCGACCTGCACAACGCGTCACCGGAGCGATATGCCCGCCGTTCAAAGCCGTCCGACCGTCGATTGCGCCTGCGGAGGGGCCCCGCCGGCTCATGCCACTTCAGAGAATCCAAGGGCTACCCCGCGTACATCGCGTCGATCTCGGCCTCGTACTTGGCCTCGATCAGACGCCGCTTGAGCTTCATCGTCGGCGTCAGCTCGTCGCCGCCCGGGAGCCAGTCCCCCGGGACGATCGTGAAGCTCTTGATCTGCTCGACCCGCGACAGGTGCTCGTTGGCCTGCTCGATCGCCTGCTCGACGGCCGCGTGCATCCGCTCGTCGTGCGGGAGCTCCTCGAGCGTGCCGGCCTCGATTCCCTGGCCGCTCGCCCACTGCGGCGCAAAGTCGGCGTCGAGGACGATCAGCGCGGTGTTGTAGCGCCGAGCGTCGCCGACACAGACCGCCTGCCCGATCAGCGGGCTCGCCGACTTGATCGCGGCCTCGATGTTGGCCGGCGACATGTTCTTGCCGGCCGCATTGATGATGATCTCCTTCTTGCGGTCGACGATCCGAAGGAAGCCGTCCTCGTCGATCGACCCGATGTCCCCGGTGTGGAGCCAGCCGTCGGCGTCGATCGCCTCGGCCGTCTTGTCCGGCGCGTTTCGGTAGCTCGTCATCACGCAATCGCCGCGGACGAGCAGCTCGCCGTCGTCGGCGATCTTGATCTCGACGCCCGGCTCGGCCGGCCCGACCGTGCCGATCTTCACTTCCCCGGGCCGGTTGCACGTGCCGACCCCGCACGTCTCGGACATCCCCCACAGCTCCGCCAGCTCGATCCCGAGCGCGTGGAAGAACTCGAGCACCTCAACGGGAGTCGGTGCGGCGCCGACGTTGACCGCGATCGCCTGGTCGAGGCCGAGCATCTCGCGCAGCTTGGAGAACATCTGCTCGTCGGCCTGGGCGACCTTCGCCTCGAGCTCGGCCGGCACGGGCTCGCCGCGCTGGCGCAACCGCACGCGCTGAATGGCCGCCGCGACGGCCTCCTGCACCGGACGCCGCTGCTCCTCGGGCTGGGCCGCCTGCATCGTCTCGAGCCCGGCCTTGAGCTTCTCCCAGATGCGGGGCACCGCGAAGAACCACGTGGGCCGGACCTGGGGCAGGTACGAGAGCACCTCGCGCGGGTTAGGGCAGCAGGTGATCGTGCCCGCGTAGACCACCGGGATGTAGTGATGGGCCATCCGCTCGGCGATGTGCGCCGCCGGTAGCCACGACATCACCTTCGACCCCGCGTCGAACTGGATGACCCCCTCGACCGCCTTCGCCCCGGACATGATGTTGTGGTGGGTGAGCTGCACGCCCTTCGGCGGCCCGGTCGTGCCCGAGGTGTAGATCAGCGTCACGAGGTCGTCCGGGCCGATGTCAGCGAGTGATTTTTCCGGGACGAACTCAGGGTTCGAGCCCTCGACGTCCGCGAGCGACAGAGTGTTCTCGGGGGCGTCACCGTCAACCAGGATCACGTGCTCGAGCCTGGGCACCTCTTTGCGCGCCTCGAGCAGCGGGCCCATGTGCGCCTGCTCGACGATCGCCACCCTGGTCGCCGAGTCGCTGAGGAGGTACTCGATCTCGGCGGGCGGATAGGTCAGGTAGATCGAGAACGGCGTGGCGCCGAGCATCGCCGCCGCGAGGTCGACGATGTGAAACTCCGGGCGGTTGGCGAGCATGATCGCGACCGTGTCGCCCCGCCCGACCCCGAGTTTCGCCAGGCCTCCCGCCACCGCCTCGACGCGGCGCAGCAGCTCCGCCCACGTCAGGGAGACGCTGTCGTCGGGAGTCCGGACCGCGACGATCTCCGGATGGTTGGCCGCGGTGCGCCGAAGCGCCTCGGTCAGCGTCGGGGCGTCAACCGCTCGCCCCGCCGCCGGCGAGATCGTGCTACCGCTCTCCATGCATGTTCCTCCACCGTGGGTGTCCCAAAGTAGCCCAACGCTATCAGCGGCCTTCTGACGGACGGCGTCGACGGCCTAGTTGACCGCGCGGGCAGGCGGGCGCCCTGCGCCCAGAACCGCCCCTGGGTAGAAGTGCTCCACCGGCACCTCTTGAAACTCGAAATAGCCGAAGCCGAGTCGCTCGCAGAGGTCGCTCAAGGCACGCGTTACTTGGGCGTCATCGCTGATGAGCACGCCGTCACTGGACAGATGCGCAGCCGCTACCTCAAGGTCCGCGTACTCCGCTTCATGTGTGTGCCACCCGTCATAGATGAACATGTCGAGTGGACCCCTGGCGGACAGGACCTCCGTCATTCCCTCGTGTGAGGACTGGATTCGCAATTCCCAGAGAGGATGGTTGCCCACCAGCCATCCGGCGGAGCCGTTCACGTCGAACGACAAGAGCTCGCCGGGAGAGCCCTCCCGCCCATTCAGCTCGAGTGCACGCAGCACCAGCAGCGAGCCCAGCCCGTCGTGTGCGCCGACCTCGATCACAAATCGGGGACGCAACGCCCTCACGAGCGCATACCAGCCGAGCCGTTTGCCAAACGGCGGCAATCGCTTGGTCCAAAACCAGTGACCAGCAGTCGCGTTCCGCAGCCTGGCGGCCAGCTCGACGTCCCGATGCGGCTCCTGAATGATCGCCCGCGCGGCCTCGATGTCGCAACGAATCACGGCTGCCGCCCACACCGCGAGGTCGGACTCGTTCGCGATCTCGTACGTGTAGTTGTCAGGCTCCGGTGAGGTCAGCACGAGCTGCCAGTGTCTCCTGATCGAGTGACCGCTCCGCTGCACCGCGCGCGCCTTGTGCAGCCACCTGACTCGCCGCAGATACCGCGGATCCAAACCCGCGCGCTGCGCGGCAGAGCGAGCCACCGACTGCCAGGGCACGCTCGCCTTGCTCCCGGGGTTCATTCGTGCGAGCGCTAGTGGATGCCGAATCCGGGACCGGAGAGCGCCGAGATGTCGTTGGAGAGGCCGATCACGAACACCAGCAGGATCAGGACAAACCCGACCACGCCGGCGCGTTCCATGACCTCGAACGGGATCCGCTTCCCCCTGACCTTCTCCGCGACCGCCCAGAACACGTGGCCCCCGTCAAGCGGGAGGAACGGGAACAGGTTGATGATCGCCAGCGACAGCGAGATAAGGCCGAGCACGTAGAACGCCTGGGTCGTGCTGGTCGCGAACGACTCCTGGGTGGCCGTGTAGCCGTAGACGATGCTGTGTAGCTGCTTTCGCTCCTGCGGCTCGAAGATGCGCGCGACGACCGAGACGGTGCGCGTGGTGACATACCACATGTTGCTGCCGGACAGCGACGCCCCCTTGGCGACGCCGATCGGTTGCTGGGTCGAGCCGAAGCTGACGCCGAGCAGTGGCCGGTTCTCGCCGTCGACGGTGCTGTACCTCGGCCTGATCTCGAACGCCATGAGCTCCCCGTCCCGGCGGACGACGACACGGGCGGGGGTGGCAGCGACACAGTTGTTCACCTGCGCGCCCGCGCACCGATGGGTGCCGATCTGGTTCCGGATCGCGTTCTCCGAGCCGCCGACGCCGTCGACCGAGACGACGTGGTCACCGGGGCGCAGGACGGCCGCAGACGCCGACCCCTTCTCGATCGTCGCGACGTTTGTGTTCGCGACGGATTGGCCCTGCGAGAGCGCGATGCCCCAGAAGATCAAGAACGCGATCAGCAGGTTCACCGCCGGTCCGGCCAGGATCACGACGATCCGTTTCCACACCTTCTGGTTGTAGTAGGCCCGGTGGACGACCTCGGGCGGAATGTCCTCGTGCGGGTTCATCCCGGTGATACGGACGTAGCCGCCCAGCGGGAACGGTCCGATGCCGTACTCCGTCTCGCCGCGGCGGAACTTGACAAGTAGCGGGCCCATGAACAGCGAGAAGCGCTCGACGCGCATACCCACGGCCTTGGCGGCGGTGAAGTGCCCCGCTTCGTGCAGGATGATCAGCGCGACGAACCCCAGGAAGGCCAGGACGTAGGACACGCACCCAGTGTGGCAGGCGTTCTGACCTTGTTCGTAAGAACGCGATCAGAGGCGCTGGGCGCGGTTCTGCGTGTGGGGATGATCCGGGCGCGGACGCGCCGCTACGCCACGGCCCGTTCGGCCACCAGCTCGCCGGCGACCCTGCGCGCCTCGGCGTCGGCCTCACCGAGCGCGTCGAACGAGTGGACCGGCTGCGACGGCAACTGCTCGAGCGTCTCTTCGATCACCGCCGCGATGTCGAGGAACCGCAGCCGCCCACCGAGGAAGGCGTGGACGGCGACCTCGTTGGCGGCGTTCATCGTGCACGTCGCGGTGCCGCCGGCGCGAGCCGCATCGCGGGCAATCCGCACGCAGCTGAACGTCTCCTCGTCGACCGGCTCGAACGTGAGGCTGCCGAGCTCGACCAGGTCGAGCGGGCGGACGGGGACGTCGACCCGCTCGGGGTGATGCAGCGCGTATGAGATCGGCACCCGCATGTCCGGGTACCCGAGGTGCGCGAGCGTGGCGCCGTCGCACAGCTGGATCAGGCTGTGGATTATCGATTGCCGGTGGACGACGATCTCGATTTGCTCGTACGGCGTGCCGAACAGGTGATGCGCCTCGATCAGCTCGAGCCCCTTGTTCATCAGGGTGGCGGAATCGATCGTGATCTTGCCGCCCATCGCCCACGTCGGATGGGCGAGCGCCTGCTCGGTGGTGACCTGCTCGAGATCCTCCCGCCGCATCCCGCGGAACGGGCCGCCCGACGCGGTCAGGATCAGGCGGTCGACCGTTCCGGGCCGCTCGGCGGCGAGGAGCTGGTGCAGGGCTGAATGCTCGGAGTCGACGGGAATCATCGCGGCGCCGGTCGCCTGCGCGAGCGCGGTCACGAGCTCGCCGCCGACGACCAGCGACTCCTTGTTGGCGAGCGCGAGGTCGATCCCCTCGGCGAGCGTCGCGACGGTTGGCAGCAGGCCCGCCGACCCGACGATCGCGTTCAGCACCATGTCGCACTCGCACTCGGTGATCAGCCGGACGACGCCGTCCGGCCCCGCCAGCACCTCGCCGTCGGTCCAGGCCTCGCTGGCCCGCGCGGCCGCATCGGCATCGGTGACCGCGACCTTCCGGACGCCGTGCTCGCGGGCCTGCACGAGCAGCGGTTCCCACGAGGCCGCGGCACTAAGCGCCACGACCGTTAGGTCCGGCGAGCGCGAAACCACGTCGAGGGCCTGGCAGCCGATCGACCCGGTCGAGCCGAGGATCGCGAGACGGCGGGGCACAGCCCCAGTCTAGGGGCGCGGTCGTGGCGGCTCGGAAACGCCCACCGCTAGTGGACGGCGAGCCAGATGTAGTAGCCGACGACGACCGTGAACAGGGCGCCGTCCAGCCGGTCGAGCGCGCCGCCGTGGGGCCCGAACACGCTGCCCGAGTCCTTGACGCCCGCATCGCGCTTGACCAGGGACTCGAACAGGTCGCCGAGCGGCCCCAGCGCCGCCACCCCCACGCCAAGCAGCAGCGCGTGGCCTTGACTCAGCCACGTCTGGTACAGGCCGGCCAGGAAGACCGCGAGGACCGCGAACAGCATCCCGCAGAACAGGCCCTCGACCGTCTTGTTCGGCGAGACGATGGGTGCCAGCGGACGGCGACCGAACAGCCGCCCGCCGAAGTAAGCCCCAGTGTCCCCCACGAACGTTCCGATCAGGACGTCGAGGAACACGCCGTTTCCATGCGGCAGCTCGCGCAGGAGCTCGGCATGCGCGAACGCGAACCCGACCCAGTAGACGCCGAGGAGCGTGCCGGCGATCGCGACGGTCGGACGGCGCCGGTCGCTCAACATCACGGCTAGGACGACCACCGGGACCGCCGCCATCGCGACCTCGAGGACGTGGCCCTGGTTGCCGGAGCGGGCGACGAGCACCATCGCCACGACGGCGGCGAACCCGACCGCTGCGACCGGCCGCCAGATCGACAACAACCCGTAGGCCTCGTGCATGCAGATCAGACCGGCGGCGATGACGAACAGCGCGAACGGCAGCCCGCCGATGTTGTTGAAGATGATCGTGGCGATCGCCAGCGGCACCGCCACCAGAATCCGCGTGAACAGATCAGATCGCCGGCGCGGCTTCTTGGCCGGCTCCTCGCGCGGCGCTCGCCGCTGTCGGGACGACGATCTGGGGCGAGAGCGCGCTTGGGGCACCGCTAGCGGCCCCCGAAACGACGGCTGCGCGCGGCGAAGTCCTCGAGGCTCTCCTCGAGTGACTCCCGGGAGAAGTCCGGCCACAGCTCGTCGCGGAACACCCATTCCGAGTATGCCCCCTGCCACAGCAGGTAGTTCGAGATCCGCCGCTCGCCGCTGGTGCGGATGATCAGGTCGGGATCGTGCATGTCCGGTGCGTACAGGTGGGCGCGGAAGTCCTCTTCGGTGCCTGAGGTGAAAGTTCGCGCTGCATCGACGATTTCCGCCCTGCCGCCGTAGTTGAACGCCACGAACAGCGTGATCCGATCGTTGTCCTCGGTCAGCTGCTCGGCCCACGCCATCCGCTCCACCAGCTCGGGCGGAACCGGGTCGCTGCGGCGCCCGATGAATCGCATCCGGACGCCTTCCTCGTGCAATTCCGGCGTCTCGAGCCCGATCCTGCGAGCCATCATTGCCATCAGCCCCTGGACCTCGTCGCGCGGCCGGATCCAGTTCTCGGTCGAGAACGAGAAGACTGTCAGCTCGTGGACGCCGAGGTCGACCGCGTCGCGCAGCCGGGCCTTGACCGCATCGGCGCCCGCCTCGTGGCCGGCCAGCGCCGGCAGTCCCCGGCGCGCCGCCCACCGGCCGTTCCCGTCGGTGATGATCGCGACGTAGCGAGCCCGTCGTTCACCGGCGTCGTGGGCGGTTTCTCGCTCACTCGGCGAGACCACCTACACCTCCAGGATCTCTGCTTCCTTGTGCTTCAGCGCTTCGTCGAGCTCGCTGATCCGCAGGTCGGTGACCTTCTGGAGCTCGACCTCCGCGCGGTGCTCGTCGTCGGACCCCGCTTCGCCCTCCTCCTTGAGCTCGCGGAGGTCGTGCATGACGTCGCGGCGGATGTTGCGGATCGCGACCCTGCCCTCCTCGGCGATGTGCCGGACCACCTTGACCAGCTGCTTGCGCCGCTCCTCGGTGAGCTCGGGGACGCCGAGGCGGATCAGGTTGCCGTCGTTGTTGGGGGTCAAGCCGACGTCCGACTCGAGGATCGCCCGCTCGATCGCCTTGATCGAGCTCTTGTCGTACGGCTGGATCGTCAGCAGCCGCGCCTCGGGCGCGCTGATCGTGGCCAGCTGCTTGAGCGGCGTGGCCGTTCCGTAGTAATCGACCGAGATCCGATCGAGCAGTGCGGGGCTGGCTCGCCCCGTGCGGACTGAACCAAACTCGACCTTGATCGACTCGACCGACTTGTGCATGCGCTCCCGCGCATCGGCCAGGAGCTCGTCGATCATGTCCGTGGTCATGTTCTCACCAGCGTTCCCACGCGTTCTCCGGACACTATCTTGTCGATGTTCCGCTCGTCCGCCATGTTGAAGACGATGATCGGGAGATTGTTGTCCATGCAGAGGGCGAACGCCGTCGAGTCCATCACCTGCAGGCCGCGGGTGAGCGCGTCCTTGTGCGTGATCTCGGGGATGAACTCGGCGTTTGGGTCCGTGCGTGGATCGGCCGTATAGACGCCCTCGACCCGGTTCTTGGCCATCAGGATGATCTCGGCGTGCAGCTCCGCTGCCCGCAGCGCCGCGGCAGTGTCGGTGGAGAAGAACGGGTTGCCGGTGCCAGCGGCGAAGATCACGATCCGGCCCTTCTCGAGGTGCCGCATCGCGCGCCGGCGGATGTACGGCTCGGCCACCTCCGAGATCGTGATCGCCGACTGCACCCGGGTCTGCACGTCCTCCTTCTCGAGCGCGTCCTGAAGAGCCAGGGCGTTCAGCACGGTCGCGAGCATCCCCATGTAGTCGCCGGTGGCGCGGTCCATGCCCTTGGCGGCGGCCGCAAGCCCACGGTAGATGTTGCCGCCGCCGACGACGACCGCGACCTCCACGTTGCGTCGGTGGACCGCCGCGATCTGGGCTGCGATCTGGTGGACGCGCTCGGGGTCGGTCCCGTACTCCAGATCCCCCATCAGCGCCTCGCCCGACAGCTTCAGCAGGATCCGCCGGTAGACGGCGGGATGGCTCGACGGGTGAGGGATGACGTTCGGGGAGCTCAACTGCCCACAGAGAAGCGGCTGAACCGGCGGACCACGACGTTCTCCCCGGTCTCGCTGGCAAGCTCGGCACGCAACTCCTCGATCGTCTTGCCGCCGTGCTTGTCCTCGTTGACGTGCTTCTGTCGGAGCAGGACCACGTCGTCGAGCCACTTGTCGATCTTGCCGCTGACGATCCGTTCGCGGACGTTCTCGGGCCGGTCGGCGGCCTGCTCGACCGCGATCCGCTCCTCGCGCTCGCGCTCCTCGGCAGGAACGTCCTCGTCGCGGACCGCGATCGGAGCGGCCGCCGCGATGTGCAGCGCGAGATCCCGGGCGAACTCGACGAAGTTGTCGTTGCGCGCGACGAAGTCCGTCTCGCAGTCGACCTCGACGAGCACGCCGATCTTGTTGCCGGCGTGGATGTAGCTCTGGACCACACCCTCGCTCGCCTCGGCGCCGGCGCGCTTGGCCGCCTGGGCCTGACCCCTGGCGCGGAGGATCTCGACGGCACGCTCGACGTCGCCGTCCGCCTCGCTCAGGGCCTCGCGGCAGGCGAGCACGCCCGCGCCCGTGCGGTCGCGGAGGGCCTTGACTTCCTTAGCGCTGATCGCACTCATGAGTTCTCCTCGGCGGCGGCTGGCTCGGGATTCTGCTCGGTCGCCGCGGCTTCGGGCTCAGCGGCTGCTTTCGAGGCCTCCGGCTCCGGGGCTGCCTCTGCGGACTCGGGCTCTGCGGCGGCTTCCGAGGCCTCCGGCGCAGCGGCCGCCTCTGCGGACTCGGGCTCTGCGGCTGCTTTCGAGGCCTCCGGCTCCGCGGCTGCCTCTGCGGACTCGGGCTCTGCGGCGGCTTCCGAGGCCTCCGGCTCAGCGGCTGCTTCGGAGGTCTCGGGCTCTGCAGGCGCCGTGGCGGCCTCGGGCTGCGCCGGGGGCGCTTCGGGTGGTGGCGGGGCTTCGGCCTGCGGCTCTGGCTCCGGCTCGGGCTGTGGCGCGGCGGGCTCCTCGGCCGGCGGGGTCTCCTCGACTGTTGGCGGCGCCTCGCTCGCGGGCGCCGCCGGGGCCTCCTCGACGGCCGCGGGGGCCTCCTCGACGGCCGCGGGGGCCTCCTCGACGGGTGCGGCTGCTGCCGGCGCCTCCTCGGCTGCTGACGGCGCTGGCGCCTCTGCAGCCGCCGGCGCGGCCTGCGCGGCCTCTGCCGCCGCCGCCTCCTGCCGCGCTCGCTCCTCGGCCTCCTGCCGCTCCCGCTCTTCCGCCTCCCGGCGCTCGCGCTCGAGCCGGGCCTGCTCCTCGGCCTCCTGCCGCGCCCTCTCCTCGGCTTCCTGCCGTGCTCGTTCCTCCGCCTCGAGGCGCTCGCGCTCGAGCCGCGCGCGCTCCTCCTCCTCGCGGAACACGTTGTGGCCCTGCGTGACGACGTCGCCGATCGCCCTGGTGATCAGCGCGCACGAGCGGATCGCATCGTCGTTGCCCGGGACCACGTAGTCGATCCCGTCGGGATCGCAGTTGGTGTCGACGAGCCCGATGATCGGTATCCGCAGACGCTGCGCCTCGCGGACCGCGATCGCCTCGGTCTTCAGGTCGATCACGAACACCGCGTCGGGCAAGCGCTGCATGTTCTTGACGCCACCGAGGTTCGCGCGCAGCTTCTCGAGGTCCGCGTGCGCGGCCATCCGCTCGCGCGTGGGCAGCAGCTGAAGCTGGCCCTCGGCCTCGTAGCGCTCGAGGTCGTGCAGCCGCTTGATCCGCAGCGAGATCGTCTGGAAGTTCGTCAGTAGGCCGCCGAGCCAGCGGTGGTTGACGTACGGCATGTCGGCGGATTCCGCGTTCTCACGGATCGTGTCGCGCGCCTGCTTCTTGGTTCCGACGAACAGAACGGACCCGCCGCGACGCGACACGTCCGAGGCGAACTGGCGCGCGTCTTCCAACAGGACCTGCGTCTGGAGGAGGTCGATGATGTAGTTCCCGTCGCGCTCGCCGAAGATAAAGCGGCGCATCTTGGGGTTCCATCGACGGGTCTGGTGGCCGAAATGGACGCCGGCCTCCAGCAGCTCCTTGATACCTATCTGAGCCACTAGGTCTACTCCCTTGTGTTTGGTTTGAACTTCAGCCCGGTCGCGTGCGCTCGCGGACCTCGACCACTTAGTCGAGGCAGGGCGCGATCCACGCGAACGGGATCGGGGACGGTCTTGTTCTGAGTTTACGCAAGTTTTGGTGCGCCGCTACGTTTTCAGGTGTAGCGGGCCATTCGCTTCCCCTACCTTCAGCGGTGGCTCGCGCGCGGGCCGAACCTCCCTTCCCCTACCTCCGGTGGCTCGGTTCGCAACGTTAGGCGGGGCGGCTGTGGACGGGCCGCCCCGCCCTTTTTTTCGCGATCGTGCGTCGCGTTGAGGGGCGGTCGGCGGCGCGCGTCTGGCAGCCGCGAACGTCTTGGTTGGCCGCCGGGGCCGCGGTTCGCGCGAGTGCTGCCAGACGCGCATCCGCTGCCCGCCCTTTCAGGCGCGCACCGGTCGCTCATGCGTAGCTTGACCCTCGTCACGCTCGGCCTCCCTCAGCGCCGCCAGCAGATCATCCGGCAACGGCGAGGACACGTCCACAGCCTCCCCGGTGACCGGGTGCTCGAACCCGAGCCGCGCCGCGTGCAGAAACTGGCGGTCGAGACCCAACTGGCCGGGCGTCCCGTACTGCGGGTCACCACACACCGGATGGCCGATCGCCGCCAGGTGGACGCGGATCTGGTGCGTGCGACCGGTCTCGAGCACTACGCGAAGAAGCGAAGTGGCCGGGAGCAGCCGCTCGATCTCGAAGTGGGTGCGCGCCTCGCGCGGCTCCTCGCTGTCGATCGACATCAGCTTTCTGTCGCGCCGGTGGCGCCCGATCGGCGCATCGATGGTTCCGGTTCGTGCCGACGGATGGCCGTCGACCAGCGTTAGGTACTCGCGTTGCAGCCGGCGAGCAGACAGCAGCGACTTCAGCGCGCGATGAACCGCGTTGTTCTTGGCGACGACGAGCAGCCCCGACGTGTCGCGATCGAGGCGATGGACGATCCCGGCCCGCCACTGCTCCTCGCCGCCGGCGGCCCGCCCCTCGAGCGCCTGCGCGAGCGTCCCGGACCAGTGACCTCGGGCGGGGTGCACGACCACGCCAGCCGGCTTGTCGACCACGAGCAGGTACTCGTCCTCATAGGCGATGCCGAACTCGGCCTGCGGCTCCGCCGCCAGTGCCTCGCCCGGCGTAACGGCGGGATCGTGGATCTCGATCGCCTCACCCGATTGGACGAGGTGGCGCTTGGGCCTGAGCGAGCCGTCGACCCGCACGTGACCGGAGTCGATAAGCGACTGCGCTCGCGCGCGCGATCCGAGCGGAACCGCGAGAAACCGGTCCAACCGCGTGCCGGCCGCCGCATCGGGCACGCGCAGCTCGATGCGCGTACCGGCGCTCACCGCTCGCGCCGGCCCTCGAGCACCCAGAGGAGCGTCAGGACGCCGAACGTGATCGACATGTCGGCGACGTTGAACGCCGGCCAGTGCGGGAGCTTGATGAAGTCGGTCACCCCTCCACTCGAGATCCGGTCGATCAGGTTGCCGATCGCGCCGCCGACCAGCATCCCGGTCGGCAGCCACAGCAGCTGCCGATCGGGTCGCATCGCGAGGTACCCGACCAGCAACGCGAGCGCCGCCAGCGTGAACACGAGCACGAGCGCGCCGCCGCCCGCGAACAGCGAGAAGGCGACACCGGTGTTCTGATCGTGCACGAGCGTCACACCCGGCAGGAATTTGTCGTGATCGCCGAGCTCGATGTTGGACCGAACGAGGCTCTTGGTCACCTGGTCGAGGATCACTACGACGGCCGCAACCACTGCCGCCCGCGCGAAGGCCGCGACCCGGACCGATGCTGACGTCTGAGTCATCTCACGCGGGCGGTCAGCCCGCAACCACAATCCCGCGCATCAGCCGTTGATCAGCTTGACGACGATGTACTGCACGATGTACAGGACGATGATCGCGATCATCGGGGTGAGGTCGAACATGCCGATCGGCGGGATGAACCGGCGGAAGATCTTCAGATAAGGCTCGCAGACGTCCCGCAGGAAGTTCATGACGGCGTCCATGTACCGCGAATACGGCGGGCGCAGCCCCAGCGAGAACACCATGTTGAGCAAGATGTACACGAAGATCAGCAGGATGTAGACGAGGAACAGCGCCTGCACGTAGTTGGCGATGTCGCCCCGGGTGAGCGCCGCGATCACGGTCATCTGGCCCACCCCACGACCGCGTCGAACGCGTCCTGAAACGCCGGTCGCACGCCACCGCGCTCGAGCGCCGCCAGCCCCGGCGCGAGGCCGTGGCGAACCGCAGCGTCGACTTGGGCCTCGACGAGCAGGGCGTGATAGGCGGGCCCGACCCCCATCACCGCGCCGGCCGCGCTCATCAGCCTCTCCGGGACCTTGACCACGGTGCCGAGCCGCCCGAACAGCTCGAGCACGTCGGCTTCGAGCCGCGGGTCGACGTCGGGCTCGGGCGAGTAGTACATGACGCCGCGGCGGACCTCGACTGGGGTGTTTGGCATGAATCGGAACACGGGAACGCCGTAGGCATCGTGCAACGCCGACGCGTCTACGCCGCCGACGACCGACGCGACCGCCTTCGCGTGTCCGCGGAGCTCCGCGGCGACCTTCTCGAATTGCGCCGGCTTGTGACAGAGCACGACGAGATCGGCCCGGTCGGCGACGTCGACGTTCGAGACGAGCGCCTCGCCTCCGAGCTCTTCGGCCAGCTGCGTCGCCCTGCCCGAGCCGCCGTCGGAGACGAGCACCGGCTCACCCCAGCCGCGTGCGAGCGCACGCGCCATGTTGCCAGCGCCGATTAGTCCGACGTGCATGTGAGGAAATCTACCGGTGCTGAGCCCGATCGCCAGATGCGGCGACGGCACGCGAGCGCGCCAGGGTTCAGCTCTGGTTGAAGAAGCCCTTCTCGAGCAGCCTGGCTCGCTCTTCCGCCGACACCTCGACGTTGCGCGGAGTGAGCAGGAACACCTTGTCGGCGATCCGCTGCATGCCTCCGTCGAGCGCGTAAGTGAGCCCGCTTGAAAAGTCGATGAGTCGCTTGGAGAGGTCGTGATCGGTCTTCTGCAGGTTGAGGATCACCGGGATCGAGTCCTTGAACTTGTCGGCAACGTCCTGGACCTCGTTGAAGTTCTTGGGCTCGACGAAGTGGACCCGATCGGCTCCTCCGCGCCCGTTTCCGCGGCCGCCGCTCACGGGCCGGAGCGACGACGTGCGCCGGTCGGCCTCGGGATCGTCGGCGAAGATGTCGTCGAACTCGTCCCGCCGGCGCCGCGAACTGAGGCGCCGTACATTCGGGCGATCGCGATACGCGTCCTGGGCCTCCGCCTCCGGTTCGTTGTACGGCTCGACGTCTTCCTCGTAGTCCTCGTCATCCGCCAGCCCGAAGTACATGAGCGTGCGGTGCCAGGTATCTCGTAAGGCCATCTCGGAATCGATGTTTCGGTGGGAGCGCGTAATTCCCTGCTGTGATTATGACGCGCCGGATCGGTACAGGCTCGTGCCGAGTCGCACAATCGTTGCGCCCTCCTGCACCGCGATCAGATAGTCCTGGCTGGTTCCCATCGAAAGGTGGCGCAGGCCGTGCTCGGCGGCGAGCTCGCGCAGCGCCGCGAAATGCTCGCGGCTCGCCTCCGGCGCCGGCGCGAGCGGCGGCATCGTCATCAGCCCCACGACCGTCACCGGGGAGAGCTCGAGGTATGCCGGCAGCTCCGACGGGGCGATCCCGCTCTTGCCGGCCTCGCCGGCGACGTTGACCTCGATCAGGATCTCGGTGGCGGGTGTCCCGTGGCGCCCGAGCTGCTCGAGCGCCGACTCGCTGCCGACCGACTCGATGTAGCGAACGTGCGGGAGGAGCTGGCGGACCTTGCGGCTCTGGAGATGGCCGATGAAGTCCCAGGTGAACGTGCCCGGATAGGCCTCTGCCTTGGCCACGAGATCCTGAGCGCGGTTCTCGCCGACGAGCTCGACGCCGGCCTCGGCGAGCACCTCGAGCTCCTCGACCGGCACGTACTTGACCGCGGCGAGGATCTGCACCTCGGACGGGTCGCGTCCGACGGCGGCGATCTCCTCCCGGACCCGCTCGAGGTTCGCCCTGACCTCGTCAGCCCGAAGACCCCGGATCAGCTCAACCACACCAGCCCGGCCTGCCGCCCGGTGACGCCGCGATCGCGGCGGTGGGAGAAGAACAAAACCTCATCCGAGCAGATCGTGCACAGCTCGACGTCGTGCACGGTCTGAACGCCGGCCTGCACGAGCTGGTCGCGCGCGATCGCCTTGAGGTCGATGTTCCGCCCGTGCCGAACGCGATCGCCGTGAGCAGCGAACACCTCGTGCACCTCCTCGCCGACCTCGTAGCAGCAGCCGCCCGCGCCGGGGCCGATCGCCGCCTCGAGTGGGCCGTCGGCGCCGAGCTCGCGGATTGCGCGTACGCCCTCGGCCACGATCCCGCCGGCGAGACCGCGCCAGCCGGCGTGCAGCATCGCCACCGCCGTGCCGCCCGTCGCACCGGGCCGCCCGCCGCCGGCGAGCGCGATCGGCACGCAGTCCGCGGTGAGCACCATCGGCGCCACGTCGCGCAGGCGGGTCGCCTGGCCATCGGCCTCGGGCAGCTCGATTCCCTCCTCGGGCAGAGGCGCGACGAACGGATCAGTCGTGTCGGTGACCGTCCGCACGGCCGTCCCGTGGACCTGCCGGATGTGAGCCGGCCTCGCCCCGACGAGCGCCTGGAGCCTGGCCCGGTTGTGCCGCACCGCGTCGGGACGGTCATCGGTCAGGCGGCCGAGGTTGAGGCTCGCGAACGGGCCTTCGGAGAACCCGCCGCGGCGGGTCGTGAACACCGCCCGCGCGCCGGACAGGTCGATGCCCACGTGCTCGTCCCAGGCGTAGAACGGCGCCGGCAACCTCATCACGCTTTTTGTAGCAACCGGTGACGCCGGCTACTCGGACGGGCCCACCGCGTCGAGCGCTTCGGCGAGCTCCTGATCGCGTCCGGACGCCCGCCGATCGAGCTTGGCGCCGAGCGCCGCACGGAGTCCGCGCCCGATCGCCGGGCCTTCGGGCACGCCGGCGGCGAGAAGGTCGCGGCCGTCGATCTCCAGGCGAACGTGGCGCAGTCGCTCGAGCCAGTCGCGCGCCTGGGGCTCGGCGCCAAGTGCACCCGCCAGCGCCACTACCTCCGGCGCCACCCCGCTCACCGCGGCCGCGATCTCCGACGGCGCGCTCGCCGCATGAAGGGCGCTCGCGACCCCGCCGGCGTGGGTCGCCGCGGCCACGATCACGTCACGGTCCTCAGCCTCGAACGCGAGCGCGTCGAGCAACGCGGCGAGCTCCTGGCCCGGCACCCCTCGCGCGGCCACCGCCAGCGCCAGCCGGTCCCGCCGCCCGTCGGCGGGCAGGAGCGCCAGCGCGCGCCGGGCCAGGTCCCCGTCGTCGAGGCTGAAGCCAGGATGGATCGCGGCGTCGAGGCCGAGCTCGCCCAGCCCGCGCAGCGCCCGGACGGGGTCAGGCTCGCGCGCGAGCAAGCGCAGCTCCGCGCCGACCCTCGGTCCGCTGACCGTGCGCAGCGCTCCGCCCGAGATCGCTCCGTCCGCGAGCGCGCGGGTGTGCGGCTCGATCTCGAACCCGAGCCGGGTAGCGTAGCGGACGAGCCTGAGCAGTCGGGTGGGGTCGTCGATGAAGCTGCGGTCGTGGAGTACACGCAACCGGCGCGCGTCGAGATCCTCGAGTGCCGCCGGCACCGCGCTGAGCTCGCCGGCAGCGTCGCCGGCGAGCGCGAGCGCGATCGCGTTGACCGTGAAATCCCGCCGGTTGAGGTCCTCCGCCAGCGACGCCGGCTCCACGTCGGGGAGCGCGCCCGGCTGCGCGTACGTCTCGCGGCGGGTGCGAGCGATGTCGTACGTGAATCCGTCGAGCGTCACGGTCGAGGTCCCAAACCGGTCGTGGATCCGGGCATCTCCCCCCAGCGAGGTCGCGAGGGCGGCCGCGTCGCCCTCGACCACCAGATCGAGGTCGAACGGGGTGCCTCCGAGCAGCAGATCGCGCACCGCCCCGCCAACCAGCCACACACTCGGCGCGGACGGCGGGCGCGAGATCAGTGGTCGCGCTGCCGGGAGCGCGATCGCTCGCTCGAGTAGCTTGGGAAGAAACTCGGACATAGTCATAGTTTCTTCCCAAGCGGTCCCGGAGGGCGCGTTGGCGGGTCCGTTGGGACCGCTGGCTAGCATGCTCCCAATGCCGAGTCCCGGTTCGCGACGGTGGCTGCGGTATGGGCTCGCCGCCGTCGTGGTCGTGTTGGTCGCGGTCGGAGGCGCGGTGGCGTTCGTCCTCGCCCATTCGCCGCACAACGTCTCCCATCCCAACGTCGAGTTCACGGCGCCGACCACAGTGGCAGCCGCGCCGCCCAAGAAGAAGGCCGCGGTCGACAACTTCGTGTGGCCGTGGTACGGCTACGACGCCGGGCGCACTCGCGCCTTCGCCGCCGGCAACGTCCCCGAGCCGCCGCTCCACGTCGGCTGGCGCTTCCAGGACTACGCGCTGCTCGAATTCCCGCCGGTGATCTATGGGAATGGCCTCTACTTGATGGATGACGACGGCTCGGCGAAGGAGCTCGACGGCAAGACTGGCCACAAGGTGTGGGAGACCAAGGTCGGCACGCTCGCGGCCGCCTCGCCGGCATTGGGGGTCAAGCAGGGCCTGCTGTACGTCTCGGTGCTGTCCGCACATGGCCATTCGCCCGGCGACGGGCGGTTCCTAGCGCTGTCGATGAAGACCGGCCGGATCGTCTGGTCGAAGGTCATCCCGGCCGGCACCGAGTCCTCGCCGATCGCGGTCGGCGACTCGGTGTACTTCGGAGACCAGGCCGGGAACGTGTACTCGCTCAACGCGACCACGGGGCACACCAACTGGACCTACCACGCGAGTGCCGCCGTCAAGGGCGGTCCGGCGATCTCGAACGGCATTGTGTACGTCGGCGATTACTCCGGGCGCGCCTACGCGGTGAACGCCGCCACCGGGCACCAGGTCTGGGCCGTGAACACCGCCGGCGCCGACTTCGGGTTCGGCTCGGGCAACTTCTACTCGACGCCCGCGGTAGCGTTCGGACGCGTCTACATGGGCAACACCGACGGGCGCGTCTACTCGTTCGCGGCCAAGACCGGCAAGCTCGCGTGGGCCACCGGCACGGGCGCGTACGTGTACGCCTCGGCCGCGGTCGACAACACCCCGGGGCTCGGCCCGACGATCTACCTCGGGTCCTATGACGGCAACTTCTACGCCTTCGACGCCAAGTCGGGCGCGATCAGATGGAAGCACCCGGCGGGCGGCAAGATCTCGGGGTCGGCCACGATCGTCGGCAACGTCGTCTACTACTCGGACCTCGGCACGAAGACCACCACCGGCCTCGACGTACGCAGCGGCCGGCAGGTGTTCTCGTTCCCCGACGGCGCGTTCAACCCGGTCGTGTCCGACAACAGCACGATCTACCTGAGCGGGTACACGATGCTGTACCAGATGCTCCCCAATCACCGCTGAGCAGATCGCGCTAACGTAATCGCTACATAGCGCTCGTAGCGCACTCACAAAAAGTGCATACAGCGGTCTTCCGCGCTCACAAAATCCCCGCACAAGCCGTGCAATGAAGGTCGCATGGAACGTGCGTTCGAGCGCTTCTTGCTATCCTCTTAGGTCTATGCGTTGTCGTAGTGGAAGTCATTGCCAGGAGCCGACCATGCCGGGCCGTAGGTTCTGCGAGGAGCACGCGGCGGAGCTCGATCGCATGCGCGAGGAGCTGAAGGATGCCGCGGCAGCCCGTATCGGTCGTGGTCGGCCTAAGCGGTCCTCGACTTGCTGCCGCCCTGGCTGTTATGAGCCCCGCGTTCCGCCTGCTGCGTATTGCGATGCATGCGCCGCCGCCGGATACGTGGAAGAGGCCGCGTAACGCGGTCGCCTTCAACCGGGCCGACATAAACATCTGAAGGTTCGCCGAGTGAGGCCGCGGGATTCCGCGGCCCCGCTTCGGCTGATCGCGCGTCCCGCCGCCCGGCGCGCTTCCGGTTTGTTGTCGCAGTACGATCGGATCGGGCGCGAGGGCGGCGGGCCAGGCGTCTCAGCCTCGCTCGTAGCTCGGTCGAGGGCCGACGGGTGCTGTCCGGACGGGGAACGTGGTCCCACGGACGCCGAGCCCGGGGAATTCGGCGGCGCGACGTAACGGGTCCAATAACGTGACGGAGCCGAATTCCCGTAAGGGAATCCGCCGCATCCACGTCCGCAGCGCGTAACGCGTCGCGCGGATTCCCCAGCGAGGCCCCCTAATCGACCGGTCGGACCGATACCCCGTCGCGGGCGAGCGATGCCTTGACCTCCGCCACCGTGTGCTGCCCGTAGTGGAAGATCGAGGCGCACAGCACGGCGTCGGCCCCGGCGCCGAGCGCGTCGGTCAGGTGCTCGAGCGCTCCCGCGCCGCCGGACGCGATCACCGGGACGCCCACCACGCCGGAGACCGCTGAGGTGAGCCCGAGGTCGTAGCCGGAGTTCGTACCGTCGCGGTCCATACTGGTCAGGAGGATCTCCCCGGCCCCGCGCTCAACCCCCTCGCGGGCCCACTGGACGGCGTCGCGGCCGGTCGGGGTCCGGCCGCCGGCGACGAACGCCTCCCAGCCCGAGTCCCCGCGAGCCTTCGCATCGATCGCGAGCACCACGCACTGGGCTCCGAACGTGGCCGCCAGCTCGTCGATCAGCTCCGGTCGCGCCAGCGCGGCCGAGTTGATCGAGACCTTGTCGGCGCCGGCGTCCAGCACGGCCTGTGCGTCGTCGAGCGAACGGATCCCACCGCCGATCGTGAACGGGACGAACACGTCGTCGGCGGTGCGCCGCGCCAAGTCGACGACCGTCTCGCGCTTATCGGACGTCGCGGTGATGTCGAGGAATACGAGCTCGTCCGCGCCCGCGGCGTCGTAGCGGCAGGCCAGCTCCACCGGGTCGCCGGCATCGCGCAGGTCGACGAACCCGACGCCCTTGACCACGCGACCGCGGTCGACGTCGAGGCAGGGGATCACGCGCTTGTAGTGCGTCACTCGTCGAGCACGGCCTGTGCCTCGGCGACCGTGAACCGCCCCTCGTACAGGGCCTTGCCGACGATCACCGCGCGGAGGTTGACCTGCCGGAGCTCGACCAGCGCTCGCAGGTCCTCCAGCGTGGAGACCCCTCCCGAGTAAGCGTAGGTGCCGCGCACGGCCTCGGCGACGCGCCGGGCGCCGTCGAGGTCGGGACCCTCGAGCATGCCGTCGCGGTCGATGCTCGAGTAGACGTACCGCTGCACCCCGCGAGCGCCCAGCTGTTCGATCACCGCGTCGATCGGGATCTCGGTCTGCTCGGTCCAGCCGGCACCGGCGAGCTTGCCGGCGCGTGCGTCGATTGAGACAACCACGCGATCCTCGAACTCGGCGACCGCTTCATCGAGGAAGTCGATGTCGGTGTAGGCGGCGGTCCCGATCACAACCCGCGTGGCCCCCGCCCGCATTACCTCTCGAACGGACTCGATCGTTCTCAAGCCGCCGCCGACCTGGACCGGTACCTCCACCCCGGATGCGATCCGGCGGACCTGCTCGAGGTTCACGGGGGCGCCGCTGCGCGCGCCGTCGAGATCGACTACGTGCAATCTGCGCGCGCCGTCCTGCACCCAGCGCCGCGCGGCGTCGAGCGGATCTGCGTCGTAGACGGTCCGCTGGTCGAACTCGCCCCGGGTTAGCCGCACGGCCTTGCCCTCGAGGATGTCGATGGCCGGGAGCAGGATCATGCGCGCGCGCCGGCGAGACCCACGCATACCTCTACGAAGCTGTGGAGCATGCTCAGCCCGTGCCGCGAGGATTTCTCGGGGTGGAACTGGACGCCGAACACCGAGCCGCGGCCGACGACCGTGGAGAACCGTTCGCCGTACTCCGTCGTGCCGATAACGGTGTCGGGGTCGCTCGGCCGCGCCACGAACGAATGCACGTGGTAGAAGGGACAACCCGATTGCGGCAGCTCCGCCGTCAGACTCGAGGCGCGCTCGAAGCGGACTTCATTCCAGCCGATGTGCGGGACGCGAAGGCTTCCCGCTTCCAGGCGCGTGACCTCGCCGGGGATCAGCCCGAGTCCGTGTGTTGGCGCCAGCTCGTCGGAGTGCTCGAACAGCAGCTGCATCCCCAGGCAGATCCCCAGCAACGGCGCGCCCTGCTCGACGCGCGACTGGATCAACTCCACCAGACCGAGCTCCCGCAGGTTGCGCATCGCCTTCGGAAACGCCCCCACGCCCGGCAGCACCAGCCCGTCGCACCGTTCCAGCTCGTGATGATCGCCGGTGAGCGACACGCCGGCGCCGACGTGCTCGAGCGCCTTCTCCACCGAGCGGCGGTTCCCCATCCCGTAGTCGATCACGCCGATGCAAGCCACGGGCGTCATGTCAGCGTCCCCTTCATGTCAGCGTCCCCTTCGTGCTCGGGACGCCGAGCTCGCTCGCATCGAGCGCGACCGCCGCCCGGAGCGCCCGCGCGGCCGCCTTGAACGACGCCTCGATCACGTGATGGGCGTTCGTGCCGCGCTCGACCGTGAGGTGCAGGGTCAGCTTTGCGTTCAGCGCCAGCGCGCGAAAGAACTCCTCGACCAGCTCGTGGTCGAAGTTGCCGATCGCGCCGGGCGGGAGCGCCGCCTCGAACGCGCACAGGCCACGCCCGGAGACGTCGATCGCGCACGACGCGCGGGCCTCGTCCATCGGGATCGTGGCCTGCCCGTAGCGCGCGATGCCCGAGCGGTCGCCGAGCGCCTCGTCGAGCGCCTGGCCGATGCAGATCCCGACGTCCTCGACGGTGTGGTGCGCGCCGGTCTCGAGATCGCCGCGCGCCTCCACGCCCAGGTCGAGGCGGCCGTGCCGGGCCAGGAGGTCGAGCATGTGGTCGAAGAAGCCGACGCCGGTGTCGCGGTCGCCGGCGCCGTGGCCGTCGAGCGAGAGGCTCACCTTTATCTCGGTCTCAGCGGTCTTCCGCTCGATCAGGCCGATGCGGGTCATCGGCTCCCATTCTCCCCAAAGGCGCCGCCGCCAGGCGCCGCCGTCGATTCTCTCTTTATGCGTGCCTCCATCGACCGCGCGTGCAACTCGAAGCCCTCGGCCCGGGCGAGCGGCGCCGCTGCGCGCGCGAGCTCCGCCGGCGCCCCGATGCGGACCTCGCTGAACCGGCGCAGGAAGTGCTCGGGCGAGACGCCGGAGGCGAAGCGAGCGGCGCCGTTCGTGGGCAGGATGTGATTGGAGCCGGCGATGTAGTCGCCGAACGCGGTGCCGGCGCCGGCGCCGACGAACACGCACCCGGCCCGGGTGACGCGATCGGCCAGCGCCTCGGCCTCGGCCCCGACCAGCTGGAGGTGCTCGGGGGCGAACGCCTGCGCGAGCGCGAGGAGGTGCTCTGGGCCGGCGGAGGCCACCAGACACGCGATTGCGCCTGTGTCGGCCCCTTGGGTAAGGCGCTCCTCGAACGCGTCGAGGACGTCGGGCGCATCGGAGGCCGCGACCACGAGTGTCCCGGGGCCATGCTCGGCCTGCGCCAGCAGATCGAGCGCGAGCGGCTCGGGGTCGACGTCGCCGGTGGCGACCACGAGCAGGTCGCTAGGACCGGCGAACCCGTCGATGCCCACCTGCCCGAACACCTGGCGCTTGGCCTCCTGCACGTACAGGTTCCCGGGCCCGACGATCACGTCCACGGCGGGAACGGACTTGGTTCCGTAGGCGAGCGCCGCGATCGCATGGGCGCCCCCCATCCGGTAGACGGCGTGCACGCCGGCGAGCCGGCACGCCGCCAGCACCACCGGGTCGAGGTCTCCGTCCTCGCGCGGCGGAGAACAGACGGCGATCCGTCCGACCCCGGCAAGTCTCGCGGGCACGGCACCCATCACGACTGTGCTCGGATAAGGGGCCCTTCCGCCCGGAACGTAGATCGCGGCGCGCTCGACGGCGGCGCGGCGGTGGGTGACGCGGTTGTCGCCGAGCTGAGTGACTTGGGCCCCGCCCACCGCGCCCACCCCGCCGGGATCGGGCGTGGCCGCCACCGCCTCGACGTTCTCGATCGCGCGCTCGATCCCGTGGCGGACCGCCGGATCGAGCGCGGCCACGGCCGCCTCGAGCTCGTCGTCCGAGACCGCCAGCGCCCGCGGTTCCCGCCCGCCGGTGTCGAGCGTTCGGGAGTAGTCGCGGACGGCCCGGTCACCGCCCGCGCGCACCGTGGCGATGATCAGCGCCACCCCGTCGCGGACCGACTCCGGAGGCGGCACGAGCTTACGGATGTCGGCCGCAACGCCTGCGGCGTCGTCGCCCCCCAGCGCAAGCCGTTCACACCGCATCGATCCGCTCCAGCAGCGCGTCGATCGCCGGCGCCTTGAGCTTGTGCGCCACCGGGTTGGCGATCAGCCGCGCGGTGCTCCGCGCGATCTCCTCGCGGACGACGAGCCCGTTCTCGCGCAATGTCGTACCGCTGGCGGTGAGATCCACGATGCCCTCGGCCAGCCCGGTCAGCGGCGCCAGCTCGACCGACCCCTTGACCTCGACGATCTCCGCCTGCCGACCGGTCTCGAGGAAGTAGCGCGTGGCGATCCGCGGGTACTTGGTGGCGATCCGGACCACGCCGAGCCGCCGGAGCGCCTCGGCCGCCGGGTCCTCGCCCTCCACGGTCGCGAGCACCATCGTGCAGTGTCCGTAGTCGAGGTCGACGAGCTCGTACAGCTCCCGCTCGAACTGCTCCATGAGCACGTCCTTGCCGGTGATCCCGAGGTCGGCGGCGCCAGCCTCCACGTAGGTGGGCACGTCGGAGGGCCGCATTGTGATGATGCCGGCGTCCTCGAACAACAGCTTTCGGTCGTTGTCGCGTACCTCGCGCGTATCGAGCCCGAGTCGGTCGAGCAGGTCAAGTGTCTCGTCGAACAGAGCCCCTCGCGGGACCGCCATGCGCAGCGGGGTCACGGAGACCCCCCCGGCCTCGTGCTCGTGTCAACCGCCGCCGGCGTCGTGCTCACGTCAGCCTCCCCCTGCCCCGCTCCTCGCTCGTCAGCGCGATGTGCAGCCGCTCGACGTTGAGCGCGAACCCGACCGCAGGGAGCGGGCGCCCGAACTGTCCCAGCAGCTCGTCGTAGCGTCCGCCGATCCCGATCGGGACGCCGTACGCGGGGTCGTAGACCTGGAAGATCGCGCCCGTGTAGTAGCCGAGGCTTCGGATCAGGCCGAGGTCGAAGATGATCCGGTCCGCGACGTTCGGCGCGAGCAGCGCGTGGACCGCCCGCATCCCGGTGACCGCGGTGTGCAGCGGGCCCTCGAGATCCTCGAGCACCTCGGGCCCACCTCGCGTCTGCGGCGCGCGCAGGAGCAGGTCGGCGTCGGCGGGATCGACACCCAGGGATTTGACCTCGCGCTCAAGGCCTACGAAATCTCCGTCGACGAGCTCGGTGAGAATGTGATCGCGCCGGGCGGGGTCGACCTGTAGACCATCGAGCAGAGTCGGATACAGCGACGCGTCGCCGAGCCCGACCCGATACGTCTCGAGGCCGGCCGCGTCGAGCGCCGCGCACAGCACCCGCAGGACCTCGGCGGTGCCCTCCGGCGAGCCTGCGCCGATCAGCTCGACTCCGGCCTGGAGGAACTCCCGCGATTGGCCCCGCTGCGGGCGGACGCCCCGGTAGGCGTGGGCGAAATAGCAGAAGCGCAACGGCGGCTCGGCGTCGCGGTAGCGGGTCGCCACCAGCCGCGCGATCGGGACCGTCATGTCCGATCTGAGCACGAGCACGTTGCCCTGCTCGTCGAACATCCGGTACGCGGGGCGGCTCGCGTTCATATCGGCGCGGTCGAACGTCCCCTCGTACTCGAGCGCGGGCGTGTAGACCTCGCCGTAGTCGGCCCGCTCGAATACGGTGCGGACGCGATCGGTCATCGCGCGAAGCTCGCGCATCTCGTCGGGCAGAAAGTCTCGCGTCCCGCTGGGAATGCGATCGACCATCGCCCGGGACTGTGTCAGTTACGGCTCGCGGGGGCGGCTCGGTCAGACCGAGACGGGCACGTCATCCTCGCGCTCGATCCGCGCGCCGAGGTCACGGAGTCGCTCGTCGATGCGCTCGTAGCCGCGGTCGATGTGGCGCACGTTGCCGATCTCGGTGACGCCGTCGGCCGCGAACGCGGCGATCAGCATGGCCATGCCGGCGCGGATGTCGGGCGAGTCGACTCGCTGGCCGTGCAGTCGGCGCGGCCCCACCACCATCGCGCGGTGCGGATCACAGATCGTTATGGAGGCGCCCATCAGGACGAGCTTGTCGACGAAGAACAGGCGGTTCTCGAACATCCACTCGTGGATCATCACCGACCCTTGGGCCTGTGTGGCCAGCGCCAGTGCGACGCTCGTCAGGTCAGCGGGGAACGCGGGCCACGGGCCATCCTGCACCTTCGGGGTATGGTCGCCCTTGTCGTTACGGACCACGAGCTGCTGGTTGGCGGGGACGATGATGTCCGCGCCGCGCACCTCGGTGCGCAGGCCCAGACGGTCGAACACGAGGCGGATCATCCGCAGGTCCTCGGGAACCGTGTCCCTGACCACGAGCTCGCCGCCGGTGACCCCGGCCAGGGCCATGAATGATCCGATCTCGATGTGATCGGGGGCGATCCCGTGCGTACAGCCCCTGAGGCTGCCGACGCCGTGGACGGTCATCACGTTCGAGCCGATCCCGTCGATCTGGGCGCCCATCGCGACCAGCATCCGGGCCAGGTCCTGGACGTGCGGCTCAGAAGCGGCGTTCCGGATCACGGTCGGCCCTCGCGTCAGCGAGGCGGCCATCAGCGCGTTCTCGGTGGCCATCACCGATGGCTCGTCCATCAGGAAGTCGCACGGCCTGAGCCCGGTCGGGGCCTCGAGCCTGATCTCGCCCCGGTCGTCGTCCACGGAGGCACCGAGTGCGCGAAACGCGTCCAGGTGCGGGTCGAGGCGCCGGCGACCGATCACATCGCCGCCCGGAGGCGGCATGTGGGCCCGGCCGAACCGAGCCAGCAGCGGACCCGCGAGCAGGAACGAGGCGCGGATGCGCTCCGACAGCTCGCGATCGACCTCGCAGCTGTCGACGCTCGAGGCGTCGATCGAGATCTCGCCGGGGCCGAGCCACTGAACTCGGGCTCCGAGCTGCTCGAGGAGCAGAGTCATCGCCTCCACATCCCTGATCCGGGGGACGTTGCGGAGGATCACTTCGTCGTCTGTGAGCAGGCACGCCGCCAGGATCGGGAGCGCGCCGTTCTTGTTGCCGGCGGGAGTGATCGTGCCCGACAAGGGCCGCCCGCCTTCGATTACGAACTTTTCCATAGGGGGCCGGAGCGTACCTTCTCGCGTGGCGAGACCCGTGCTCGACGGCGTTTTGCCCTGCTTGCGAGTGGATTTGGTGCGGCTCGCTACCGAGTCGGTGTCGCGAGCGTCGAGGATCCGGATCCGCTCAGCTAGGGTACCGTCCATGCAGGTTCAGCTTTCGCGAGACGAGTCGTGGGACCTCCTTTGTGAATGGACTTCTTCTGACTCGCTCCGGCGCCACATGCTGGCCGTCGAGGCCGCGATGCGCGCCTACGCGCCGCGGTTCGACGGCGACGTCGAGCTCTGGGGGCTGACCGGGCTGCTACACGACCTCGACTACGAGCGCTACCCCAATCTCGAGGATGGCCACCCGCGCTACGCGCTCCGCGAGCTCGAAGCCCGCGGCTATCCGCCCGAGTTGGTCCGGGCGGTGGCCTCTCACGCCGACTTCCTCGGCGTGTCGCGCGACTCGCCAATGGAGAAGACGCTGTTCGCGGTCGATGAGCTGTCGGGGTTTGTTTTGGCGTGCGCCTACGTGCGGCCGGAGAAGTTGCAGGGGATGACGCCCAAGTCGGTCAAGAAGAAGCTCAAGCAGCCGAGCTTCGCGGCCGCGGTCGATCGCGACGAGCTCCGACACGGAGCCGAGGAGCTCGGGGTGGACTTCGACGAGCACCTGACGATCGTGATCGCGGCGCTGGCCGAGAAGCAGGATGAGCTGATGCCCGCCGGTTCGGGTGACGGGGACGGGGACGGGGGCGGCTCAGAGGCCGCCGGCTCCGGTTCCGGCGAAGACCCACTGGCTTAGGCGCTCGCGCGGCGCCGTTCGTATTCGGCGAGGCTCGGAACCACCCCGAGCGGCTCGATCAGCCGCGCGAACTCGATTGCCCGCCGCACCGGCCCCTCGACGCAGATCACGGTCAGATCTCGCCCCTGACGGGCCAGCCGGCGCTGCGTATTGAGGAGGACCGTGAGACCGAACGAGTCGATGAACTCGGCCCGGCTCAGGTCGATGACCGCGTCACCCTGGCGACGGCGAACGACGTCATCGAGCTGGGGCATCAGCTTCCGGGCGGTGAGGACGTCGAGCTCGCCGGTGACCGTGACCACTGTCGCCTCCGAGCCCTCCTGCGTGCTCAGCGCAAACTCAATCGGCCCCCGTGGGCGTAAGGAACGCCCAAGCGTCGCGTGGTCTGCGGGTCGGCTCATCGGCACCGCACTCCGTTCCGACATGATCCCCCCGGAGTTCGGCACCAAAACTCGGTGTATCGGCCTTTGCGCACCTCATGACCCCGATCTGCGCTGCTTGCAATCCTCGAGGCTGGACACGACGTTGAGCGGCTCGGTGAGGCCAAGCAACTCGAGCGCCCGCAGCACGGGGCCCGGCCCACAGATGACCGCGACGTGCCGCCCCGCGCGCTGCTGCGCGTGTAGGACGGCGTGGATCCCGGCCGAGTCCATGAACGTGGTCTCCGTCAGGTCGATCGCGATACGTCGCGCGTCTGCGCGCAGGATCTCGTCGAGCGCCGCGTCCAGGCGCGGGGCGGTCAGCAGATCGACCTCGCCGGCGACCGCCACGAACGCGGCTTCTGGCTCGTCTCGCACCTCGACCGTCAGCTGACCGGGCAGTCCCGGCTCGCGGGTGGCAGCTATTTCCTCGGGCTCGTGCATCTCGTCCGGCAGTGACCTCGTGTCTGCTCGGAGACTGGGCGTCTCGCTTGCCAGACAGCACGGCGAGACGCCCGGGGAAGGTAGCTGGCGTTCGCACGGCGGCGGCCTGCCGGCGGCCTCGTTGGTACGCGCGCGTACGTCTGAATCCGGACACTCCTGTGTGCTTGCGGACAACGTCCGTACCCGGCCCGAATCCGCCCCTTCGGCTATGGTCCGCCGCCGTGCCCGAGGCGATCAAGATCGTCGTCCTAGAGGGCGACCAGACCGGTCAGGAGTTGCTCGAGCAGTCGTTGCGGCTGCTCGACCCGGCGCTCCTCGGGCTCGACCTGGAGCTCCAACGGTTCGACCTATCGCTCGAGCATCGGCGGGCCACCGCCAACGGGGTCGTGACCGACGCCGCCAGGGCGATGTGCGAAGCCGGCCTGGGGCTCAAGGCGGCCACGATCACCCCCGAGGGCAAGGACGACGTCGGCTCGCCGAACCGCCTTCTGCGCGAGGAGGTCGACGGGAAGGTGATCGTCCGGACCGGACGCCGGCTCCCCGGCGTGGCGCCGATTGCCGGCGTGCACTATCCGATCTCGGTCGTGCGGATGGCGGTCGACGATGCGTACGGAGCCAAGCAGTGGCGCGAGGGCGACCCAGGAGATCCGTCGGAGATCGCCTATCGAACTGAGAAGATCACCCGCTCCACGTGCCGCGCCGTCGCCGAGTACGCGTTCCGGACCGCGGAGAAGATGAACGCGCGGGTCTACGGCGGCCCGAAGTGGACGGTGTCGCCGGTGTACGAGGGGATGCTGAAGGAGGAGCTCGACGGCGCCGCCGCCCGGCATCCTGAGACCGCCTACGAGCCGGTCCTGATCGACGCCACCTACGCCGGCCTGATGTCGGGTGCGACCGATGCTCCGCTGGTGATCCCGGCGCTCAACCGCGATGGCGACTGCTTGTCCGATCTGGTGCTGCCGATGTTCGGCTCGATCGCCGGCGCCGAGTCCGTTCTGCTCGCGTTCGACAACGAGACCTACGCGACGACCGTCGCAATGGCCGAGGCGCCCCACGGGACCGCGCCGGCGCTCGAGGGCAAGGACCTCGCCAATCCCCTGGCGATGATCCTCGCCTGCGGTGCGCTGCTCCGCCACGCCGCCGACCGGCGCGGTGCGGCGGCCGAGCGCGCGTCGCGAGCGGTCTACGAAGCCGCGCTCGAGGCGATCGGGTCGGGATGCAAGACGCCCGACCTCGGCGGCAACGCCACCACCACCGAGTTCACGACCGAGGTGGTCAACCGGGTCAGGACGAAGATCGAGGTGTGGTCATCGCTCGGTTCGGCGGCGTGAACCGCGCGTCTACCTGCGCGAGCACGTGATCACCGGCGCGCACGCGATCATCTACACCCAGGACGCGGACAGCGTCCGCGCGTTCCTCGACGAGGTGCTCGAGCTCCCCTCTGTGGATGCTGGCCATGGCTGGCTGATCTTCGCCTTGCCTCCCGCCGAAGTCGCCGCCCACCCCACGGACGGCGCCGGCCATCACGAGCTGTACCTGATGTGCGACGACATTCACGCGACGGTGGCCGAACTCGAGGGCAAGGGCGTCGAGTTCAGCCGTCCGATCGCCGAGGAGCGCTGGGGCTCGGTCATCACGATCGCGCTTCCCGGCGGCGGCGAGCTGGGGCTATACGAGCCCAAGCATCCGAGCCCGCCGCACTGAGTCGCGTCGGGGCGATCCTGGGCCCGGATTCCCTCCGCCACCGGCGCTCATTCCCCTCGCGCCACCGCCCGCGATCGCCCCGCCACCGGCGCTCATTCCCCTCGCGCCACCGCCCGCGATCGCCCCGCCACCGCCGACCACTCCCCTCGCGCCACCGCCCGCGATCGCCCCCCCACCGCCGACCACTCCGCTCGCGCCACCCGCCCGCGATCGCCCCCCCACCGCGACCACGCGGCCTCCGCCGGCGACGTTATGGAGCGTTCCACGAGACCGCTCGTTCGACCAACACGGCCGTTGCAAGCGCGCGCCCATTCCGTCCGAGCCGCCCCCTAGGGTCACGAACATATGTTCCAGTCTTCAGCCAACCGCCTGCGCGCCTGGTTCGCGGTCGTCGACGACTTCCTCGGCGACCCGCCGGCTGACGCGCACCACGATCCCGAGCCTTGGGCTACGCACCCCCATCGCCGCCCGCTCCGGTGGGAGCGAAGGCGGCGCGCCGGCAGCGTGCCACCCCCTCCCGCGCATTGCCTATCCCCGGTCCGGACCACGCCGGACTTCGGGGGACGAAGCGAGGTGATGCGGTAGTTGGTGAGCAGTCGGCCGGCACGCCTTAGAGCCCGGTTCCCCCAACGGGCCTGGAAGCCCGCAGCGAGGCCGTCGTAAGCCCGCTGTGAGGCGTTTAGACACCTATCACGAGGCCGAGGAGGCCCTCGCCACGGCACGCCGTGCTTGGGAGGTCTGACGCGCGCGCGTCCCAACCGGGCGTGGGTCGCCCGGCCTCGGGTGGGTGGCGCAGCGCACGGGCCGAGGGGGAGCTGCGGCACGGCCCGCCAGGCGGAGCGGTCACGACTAGGGGTTCCAGGAGCAAGGGGGCGACCGTAGGCGACCACCGACGGCTGCGCTTATCGCGAAACGCAGCAACGCGAACGGTGTCGGCAAGGCTCGTGTGGTCCGAGCGCCCTACCGGGCCCCCGCCGCAGTCCAGGCTGCAGCGCTGGGAGTATCCCGTGGGATCCGCCCGGTGAAATGTCCGGTCAACGAGCGGCGAATCCAAGGTCTCTGTACAGCCAAGCCTGCGCGCTCTGACGCCAAGCGTTGGTCGGAACGCTGCCGTTGGGGCCAAGCGTTAGCCGGAACGCTGCCGTTGGGGCATCGCCGCTGGTTCGGCGGCGAGGCGCTGGGATGGGGTCAGTTAGGCACACTAGCGCCGTGAGCGCCAGGTCTGGGATGCGCCCACCGCCACCGCAGACATCCGGTTCTTTCTCCCACGACCGTCGTCTTGGCCATAGAGTCGCGTCCACCGCTCACCGCGATCTCGATTAGGAGAGGACGCCATGAAAGCGCTTGTGTATCACGCTCCCGGCGAGAAGTCCTGGCAGGACATGCCTGAACCGCAGATCCAAAGGCCGACGGACGCCGTCGTCAGGATCGACACGACGACGATCTGCGGCACCGACCTGCACATCATGAAGGGGGACGTGCCGGCCGTGACGCCGGGTCGGATCCTCGGCCACGAGGGCGTCGGGGAGATCGTCGAGCTCGGCAGCGACGTGACCCAGTTCGCGGTCGGCGACAAGGTGATTATCTCGTGCATCAAGTCGTGCGGCCGCTGCAGCTTCTGCCAGCAGGGGATCTTCGCCCACTGCCTCGGCAACGAGGGCGCGTCGGGGATTGGCTGGGTGTTCGGTCACCTGATCGACGGCACCCAGGCCGAGTTCGTGCGCGTGCCGTACGCCGAAACGTCGCTGTACAAGGTGCCCGACACGGTCAGCAACGCGCAGGGCGTGATGCTGTCGGACATCCTCCCGACGGGGTTTGAGATCGGGGTCCAGTACGGTGGCGTCAAGCCCGGCGACGTGGTCGCGGTCATCGGCGCCGGTCCGGTCGGACTGTCGGTGATGTCGACCGCCGGGCTGTACGGCGCCTCGCGGATCATCGCGATCGACCTCGATGCCAACCGCGTCGCGGAGGCGAAGAAATTCGGGGCGACCGACGGCGTCGATCCAGCCGCCGCCAACTGGAAGGACCAGGTGCTGGCGCTAACCGACGGCTGGGGCGTGGACGTCGCGTCGAGGCCGTCGACGTTCCGGACACGTTTCAGATGTGCACCCAGATCGTGCGGCCAGGCGAGCGCGTCGCGAACGTCGGCGTGCACGGCAAGCCGGTCGAGCTGCAACTGCAGGATCTTTGGATCCACAACATCACGATCTCGATGGGGCTTGTCAACGCCAATACGACGCCGATGCTGCTCTAGCTGGTCGCCCGCGGCAAGCTGAACGTCGACAACTTCGCGACTCACCACTTCAGCTAGATGAGATGCTCGACGGGCATGACTCGATTCGGGAGGGCCGCGGAGACCGGGGCACTGAAAGTTGTGATCGACCGTTAGGCCCAACTGCTCAGCGAGCACCGCGTCTTACGCTTTTTCAGTGCAAACTGGCTGGCCTGACAACGAGGATCGTCCGACACCGTGAGAGTTTCTCGCGCCCTGGATCATGGGCGAGGAAGGAACTCCACGATGAAGCGACGCAGGCATACGCCGGAGCGATCATCCGCAAGTTGCGGGAGGCCGAGCGGATGCTCGGCGAGGGCAGGCAGATCCCCGAGGTGACCAAGGAGCTGGGGTCTCGGAGGCGACGTTTCATCGGTGGCGTAACCAGTACGGGGGGATGAAGGCCGATGAGGTTAGCGGCTGAAGGAGCTTGAGCGTGAGAACGCTCAATTGAAGGCGATCGTGGCTGACCAGGCGCTCGAGGTGCGGGCGCTGAAGGAGATCGCGAAGGGAAACTGGTAGGCCCAGCCCGCCGGCGCCGCGCGCTCGCCAGCTGCTCCTCCCGCCATCGGCTTCAGCAGGTAGCGCGTGCCGGGCTTCGGTGTGAAGGCCGGATCGATCTTCGAGCGCGAGCCATCACGCTGGATGAAGTCCTTCGTTCGCCGAGGCTGCGGGAGATCTCGGCGGGCGGCCGCGGTGGGGGTACCGTCGAGCGCACCACAGGCTGCGCGAGGAGGGCTGGGAGGTCAACCGCAAGCGGGTGCAGCGGCTCTGGCGCGAGGAGGGCCTGCGAGTGCCCGTGCGGCGGCGCAAGCGCCGGCGGCTGGGCGAGTCGACGGTGCCGGCCGAGCGGCTGCGCGCCGAGCGGCCGAACCACGTATGGCGCTTAGCCTTCCAGCACGAGCAGACCGCCGACGGTCGTGTGTCGCTTGTTGCTCGTGTGACGAGTGCCTCACGAGGAGATCAGAGGCGGTGAGCCCGTCGTCGACGCCGACAGACGGTGGCCACGCTCGAGCGTCTGGTGGCCGAGCGCGGCGCGCCCAAGCACCTGAGAATGGACAACGGCTCGGAACTGACCGCGCACGCGCTCCGGAGTGCCGGACTTCTCGACGGCACGCGTACACGACTCGGGCTCGCCGTGGCAGAACCCGTTACGTCGAATCGTTCCACTCGCGAGTGCGTGATGAGCTGCTGGACGTCGAGGAGTTCTCCTGCCTGGCCGAGGCCAAGGTCGGCGACCTCGTCCGGTGCGAGGAACAGCAAGCTGCCGCACGGCGCGCTCGAGCTCGTCCTTTCGCAGTTTCGGGGCCGACGGGATCCCCAGCTCCCGTGCGAAGTCGCGCAGCTCGGTGGCGTACCAGTACACCGTTCTCGAACTGCTCCTCGGTCATCGCCTCCGACAGCGCCGGCCTTCCCCGGCGTCCTGCTGCCCCTTCGCCCACCGGGCCGTCACGCCGGCGGCTAGGCGGCACGTGCCCCGGCGGCTGCCGCCCGCAGGGCGTGTGCGGCCGCGTGGGCACCGAGGATCGCCCCGCTCGGCTCGCCCGTCGTCTGGTCGGTCGGCGCGGTCACGAGACCGATGATGACCGCGATGAACGTACCCAGTCCGAGCACGATGCAGATGATGAGCAGGACCAGCACCTGCGGGTTGGCGCGGAGGAACTTGATCACTGCCTGCATCTGCTCGTTCCGCTGCTTCGCGCTACCTACTGTTGTAAAGATAAACCGGCGGCGACCTACTCTCCCAGGCCCTTGCGGGCCAAGTACCATCGGCGCTGAGGGGCTTAACTGCTCTGTTCGGAATGGGAAGAGGTGTTTCCCCCTCGCCATAGCCACCGGAAACTGGTAGAGACCGGGCTAAGCCGCAAGCGGCTTAGCCTCAGGAGAAATCAGAGATTTCTCCCGCCCTCCCCGGGCCTTCAAAACCACACAGTGCCAATGCACGGATATCAAAATATCCGTCAAGCCCTCGACCCATTAGTACCGGTCTCCTACGAGTGTCACCACTCTTCCAGATCCGGCCTATCAACCTGGTGATCTTCCAGGGGTCTTACTCCCTCAAGGGGATGGGAGAGCTCATCTTGAGGCCGGCTTCCCGCTTAGATGCTTTCAGCGGTTATCCGATCCGCACGTAGCTAACCTGCGGTGCCCTTGGCAGGACAACAGATACACCAGAGGTGCGTTCGTCCCGGTCCTCTCGTACTAGGGACGAATCCTCTCAACTCTCCAACGCCCACGGCAGATAGGGACCGAACTGTCTCACGACGTTCTGAACCCAGCTCGCGTACCGCTTTAATGGGCGAACAGCCCAACCCTTGGGACCTACTTCAGCCCCAGGATGCGACGAGCCGACATCGAGGTGCCAAACCGGGCCGTCGATGTGGACTCTTGGGCCCGATAAGCCTGTTATCCCCGGAGTACCTTTTGTCCGTTGAGCGACGGCGCTTCCACTTGCTACCGCCGGATCACTAAGGCCTGCTTTCGCACCTGCTCGACCTGTCAGTCTCGCAGTCAAGCTCCCTTGCTGCCTTTACACTCTACGCACGATTTCCGACCGTGCTGAGGGAACCTTTGCGCGCCTCCGTTACATTTTGGGAGGCGACCGCCCCAGTCAAACTACCCGCCTGTCACTGTCCAGCGCCCGGATTCACGGCGCACTGTTAGAGATCCAATACACCAAGGGTGGTATCTCAAGGTTGCCTCCACACCAGCCGCAGCCGGTGCTTCCAAGGCTCCCACCTATCCTGAGCGAGATGCATCGAACCCCAATACCAGGTTGTAGTAAAGGTTCACGGGGTCTTTCCGTCTAGCCGCGGGTACTCGGCATCTTCACCGAGACTGCAATTTCACCGAGCCCCTCGTTGAGACAGCGTTCAAGTCGTTACGCCATTCGTGCAGGTCGGAACTTCGCCAATCTCCCTGTTTCCAGAGAGGGCAGACTATCCCTTCACCTCATCAGCGCCCTTAGGAGATCGTCCCGCGCCAGACGCCGCTTTCCGAGATTCATCTCGTAGGCGATGTCGATGATCCTGCGCAGGCCGTCCCGCCGCAGATGATCGCCTTGCTCAATCATCCGGCAAACGTCCGCGAACGCCGCAAAGCTACGCGCTTTGGCTCCCCGGAGGGGATGGCGCTCGAAGTGCGGAATGATCGGATCGAGAAGATCGCTAACCGCCCGCGCCTCAAATTTGAAGGTGCGATCGGTCTTCGACTCTCGGATCCATCCGCATCCGAAGAACGCTTGTAGATCCCGTAGGAGCTCCAGGTCCTTCTCGTTCAGCGATAGCGAGAACGATGGACGAACCTCGAGCCCGGTCCGCAGCTTCGGCCGCAAGGCAAAGGACACGCAAAAGCATCCTTCGCCCTCCGACAAGCCGCTGACGAACCACGGGTCCAGCGGAACTCTTTCTCCATAGGCTGCCCTTGTCGTGATGAGGGCCGGCGTATTGCAGGTCGATCCTTCTCGCCGCCGAGCGGCGCTTCGACCCGCCTCTCCTTTCGGATCAGTCGTTACGGGGTCACTAGGACTTCCCTCGGGATTACCCTTCGCCAGAGGCGGGAGGGCTTCCCCGATATGAGCCGGTACTCGGCCGCTCCTCACGGAGCGGCGGGGCAAGTAATTCTTACCCGACAAGGAATTTCGCTACCTTAGGACCGTTCATTTTTGTTACTCCGCACAACCAAATCGGCTGCGCGCGGCTGACACATTTCTGGTCAGCTCTCATGGTCGCCCATGAGATCGGACTATCTCATCTCAGCTCCCGATTGGGTGCCGAGCTCGGCGTATAGTCTCTGAGGATTCCGCGCGACACTGCGTCGCACGGCCTTTCCTGCTGATTGTCCGCACCCGTCACATTGTCACTGTACCGCCCACTTCGGACGGAACTAGTAGTGCGGGATACTCGGAGTTTCCAGCATATAGCCGAGTTTTATAACTACCTCGGTTGATAGTTACGGCCGCCGTTTACCGGGGCTTAGCTTCGGTGCTTCGGGCCTAAGCCCTAACACCTCCACGTAACCTTCCGGCACCGGGCAGGCGTCAGCCCCTATACGTCGTCTTACGACTTAGCAGAGACCTGTGTTTTTGGTAAACAGTCGCTTGAACCTATTCACTGCGGCCCTCTCGGGCTCCCCTCGCGAGGAGGTTCACCCTACTGGGGCGCCCCTTATCCCGAAGTTACGGGGCGATTTTGCCGAGTTCCTTAACGAGGGTTATCTCGATCACCTTAGTGTTCTCCACTTGCCCACCTGTGTCGGTTTTGGTACGGGCACGCGCTTTCTCCCTAGAGGCTTTTCTCGGAGGCAGGGCTTCCGGGACTCGCCGGCTTAGAGCCAGCTGCATTCGCACCTCAGGTTATGCGGCTCCGGATTTGCCTAGAGCCACCCCTACATGCTTAGCCCAGGACGACCATCGCCTGGGATCCCATAGCCTTCCTCGTCCCCCCATCGGTCAAACGAAAGCGACGTGGTACGGGAATATCAACCCGTTAGCCATCGACTACGCCTTTCGGCCTCGCCTTAGGTCCCGACTGACCCTGAGCAGACGAACTTTACTCAGGAACCCTTGGGCAATCGGCGGAGGGGATTCTCACCCCTCTTTCGTTACTCATGCCGGCATTCTCACTTCCGCCGCCTCCACGGCTGGCTTACGCCGCCGCTTCACTGGCGCCGGAACGCTCTCCTACCGCGCAAGAGGTCCGAAGACCTCTCACACCCGCAGCTTCGGTGACTAGCTTGAGCCCCGTTACATTGTCCGCGCTCGAACACTTGACCAGTGAGCTGTTACGCATTCTTTCAAGGATGGCTGCCTCTAAGCCAACCTCCTGGTTGTCTCTGCATTCGAACATCGTTTCCCACTTAGCTAGTACTTAGGGACCTTAGCTGGCGGTCTGGGCTGTTTCCCTTTTGACGCTGAAGTTTATCCCCCAGCAACTGACTCCCGGAGTAACCGTGACGGTCTTCGGAGTTTGCCTGAAGTCGGTAACCTGGTAGGGCCCCTAGTCCAAACAGTGCTCTACGGCCGCCACGGAATTGATCCGAGGCTATACCTAAATATATTTCGGAGAGAACCAGATATCACTGAGCTTGATTAGCCTTTCACTCCGACCCACAGGTCATCCGCCCAGTTTTCAACCTAGGTCGGTTCGGTCCTCCACGAGGTCTTACCCCCGCTTCAACCTGCCCATGGGTAGCTCGCTCAGCTTCGGGTCTACCGCCTACGACTAAATCGCCCTATTCGGACTCGCTTTCGCTACGGCTCCGCTCATCGCTTAACCTTGCCGCAGACGAGTAACTCGCCGGCTCGTTATGCAAAAAGCACGCGGTCACGGCACAAGGCCGCTCCCACCGCTTGTAGGCACGCGGTTTCAGGTACTATTTCACTCCCCTTCCGGGGTACTTTTCACCTTTCCCTCACGGTACTAGTCCGCTATCGGTCACCAAGGAGTACTTAGCCTTGGAGGGTGGTCCCCCCAGCTTCAGTCCGCGTTTCACGGGAGCGGACTTACTCAGGAACGCCTGCAGAAGACCGCGCGATTTCGTCTACGGGACGATTGCCCTCTGTGGTGCGTGGTTCCACACGCTTCGACTATCACGCGATTTTGTTACTTCTGCCGGATCGGCCACGATCCGGACCAGGCGCCCTACAACCCCCGACGTGCAACGCGTGGCCGCTTACACACGCCAGGTTTGGGCTCTTCCCTTTTCGCTCGCCACTACTCAGGGAGTCTCTGTTGATTTCCTTTCCTCGGGGTACTGAGATGTTTCACTTCCCCCGCTTGTCTTCGCCGCGCCTATGTGTTCAGCGCGGGATAACGTCGCATTACCGACGTTGGGTTTCCCCATTCGGGCATCCGCGGGTCACTGGCCATTCAGCGCCTCACCGCGGCTTATCGCAGCCGTTCACGCCCTTCATCGACTCTTGGTGCCAAGGCATCCACCGTGTGCCCTTAATATCTTGACGGTGATCGGGGAAAAGTCCTGGAAGACTTTTCCCTTGGAGAAATCTTGCGATTTCTCCGTGGGTCAGTCCGGACTCTTCCCGCTCGGAGAAATCCGCAAGGATTTCTCCATAGGTAAACGCCGTCAGGCGTTTACCCGATGATACCCGTGTCATTGGCTACTGTGCAGTTTTCAAGGTTCGAGAAGAGGCGCGCTCGACGCCGATGCCCGCGGACCGAGGTCCACGAGTGCCGGCGACGAGCCGGTCTCTCAAAACTCAACAGCATGCGAGCCGCATCGTCAGGGCACGAAGCCCAGGCGCGCAGCCTGCCAGGTCCGGTCGACATGCTAGAGCTGACCGCTCGAGGCGGTCGCTGCCCATAAAGGGCTCCCTAGAAAGGAGGTGATCCAGCCGCAGCTTCCGCTACGGCTACCTTGTTACGACTTCACCCCAGTCGCGAGCCCCACCTTCGACGGCTCCCTCCCAAAAGGGTTAGGCCACCGGCTTCGGGTGTTGCTCACTCCCATGGTGTGACGGGCGGTGTGTACAAGGCCCGGGAACGTATTCACCGCGGCAGTGCTGATCCGCGATTACTAGCAACTCCGCCTTCATGCAGGCGGGTTTCAGCCTGCAATCCGAACCGAGACGCGCTTTAAGGGATTCGCTCCACCTCGCGGTATCGCAACCCTCTGTACGCGCCAATGTAGCACGTGTGTAGCCCTGGACATAAGGGGCATGATGACTTGACGTCATCCCCACCTTCCTCCGGTTTGTCACCGGCGGTCTCGCATGAGTCCCCAACTAAATGCTGGCAACATGCGACGGGGGTTGCGCTCGTTGCGGGACTTAACCCAACATCTCACGACACGAGCTGACGACAGCCATGCACCACCTGTGATCCTGCCCCGAAGGGAGACCGTGTTTCCACGGCTGTCAGGAACATGTCAAGCCCAGGTAAGGTTCTTCGCGTTGCGTCGAATTAAACCACATGCTCCGCTGCTTGTGCGGGCCCCCGTCAATTCCTTTGAGTTTTAGCCTTGCGGCCGTACTCCCCAGGCGGGGCACTTAATGCGTTAGCGTCGGCACGGAGGGAGTCGACACCCCCCACACCTAGTGCCCATCGTTTACAGCGTGGACTACCAGGGTATCTAATCCTGTTTGCTCCCCACGCTTTCGCGTCTCAGCGTCAGTACCGTCCCAGCGAGCTGCCTTCGCCATTGGTGTTCCTCCTGATATCTGCGCATTTCACCGCTACACCAGGAATTCCACTCGCCTCTTCCGGACTCTAGCCCGACAGTTTCCACCGGCTTTCCAGGGTTGAGCCCTGGACTTTTACAGCGGACTTACCGAGCCGCCTACACGCTCTTTACGCCCAATGATTCCGGACAACGCTTGCCCCCTACGTATTACCGCGGCTGCTGGCACGTAGTTAGCCGGGGCTTCTTCTGAAGGTACCGTCACTCCAGCCGGCTATTCACCGGCGAAGCTTCGTCCCAACTGAAAGGGGTTTACAACCCGAAGGCCTTCTTCCCCCACGCGGCGTTGCTGCGTCACGCTTTCGCGCATTGCGCAAGATTCCCCACTGCTGCCTCCCGTAGGAGTCTGGGCCGTGTCTCAGTCCCAGTGTGGCTGATCGTCCTCTCAGACCAGCTACCCATCGTCGCCTTGGTGAGCCGTTACCTCACCAACAAGCTAATGGGCCGCGGGCCCATCCCGATGCGGAGGCCGAAGCTTCCTTTCCCCAGCGGCCTTATGGCCGGAGGGCACATTCGGTATTAGCCCGAGTTTCCTCGGGTTGTCCCAATCATCGGGGCAGGTTACCCACGTGTTACTCACCCGTTCGCGGCTTTGCCCCAGGCCGAAGCCTGGTTCGTCGCTCCACTTGCATGTGTTAGGCACGCCGCCAGCGTTCGTCCTGAGCCAGGATCAAACTCTCCGTGAAGAACTACTGATACGGGCCGCCAAAGGCAACCCGCTTCACAAAGAGTGTCAAGGTCCGCGCTCCACCTAGCGCGGTGGGCGGACCCGGGCCTGTCCCTGGTGGGACCAGGCCCTGCGTCCTCACGAGGGGATCCGATGTACACCAACGGATCCCGGGACGCAAGACGGGGTTCTCAATCTGGCACCGTCGCCGATCGCGCCGGCCCCCGAGGGGACCGGTCGATGCGACGGCGTCGAACCTGGACACACTCCTCGACCGAGGGTTCGGTCGAAGGGTGCGCATGCTGTTGAGTTTTCAAAGACCGTCGCACCTCGTCGGAAAGAGGTTTCCTTTCCAGGGCGCGCCCGAGAATGCTTCCGATCTCGGAGCGGACCGATGAGTATAGCGCCCGTTCCGCCGCGCGGGGGGAGGGACGTCTGCCGGTGGCCGGAGCGGGCAGTTGCCCGTGGCTGCGCCAACTCGGCCGTTCCCTGCCCCGAACGGCGGTTGGGCCCGTTTCGGCCGGCGCTCGGGGAAGCTTGAGCCGGCGACGGGCGAGACGGGTGGCCGAGCAGCCGACCGAGCGCGCAACACGACGCCGGCGAGCCAGCACGCCTAGGACAGGACCTGCACGGTCACGGTCCGCCGGCGCGGCCGGTCGTCGAAATCGATCAGGACGACCTGCTGCCAGGTGCCGAGCTGGAGCTGGCCGTCGACGATCGGGATCGTCTCAGAAGGCCCGATGACGGCTGCCCGCAGGTGAGCGTGGGAGTTCGTGTCGTGGTTGAGACGATTGTGCTCGTAGTCGCCGACGCTCGGGATCAGGCGGTCGAGGAGCTCCTGGAGGTCGTGGACGCCGCCGGGCTCGTACTCCATCGTGGTCACGGCGACGGTCGACCCGGTGGCGAACACGGTCACCACGCCTCGTTCGACGCCGGCCGTGTTGACCACGCTCACGATGCCGGCGGTGATGTCGACGATGTGCCCGTTGCCCGGCGTCTCCATCCGGAGCAGACCGCCCTGGACCGTCACCGCCGCAGACCGCCGTGGACCGTCATCGCCGCCGGACCGCCCTCCACGGTCACGGTCGCCCCGGCCGCGAACCGCCCGGCAATACAGCGCGCGACCGCGGGCCGCTCATTCCACGCGCACGCGCGCGAACCGCCGCTTGCCGAGCTGCAAGATCTTGCCGTCGACGTCGACGGCCGGCACGTCGAGGGCTCCGTCGCCGACTGGCTGTCCGTCGAGCTTGACGCCGCCCTGGGCGAGCGCGCGGCGCGCCTCGGAGGTCGAGATCCCGAAGGCGGTCGCCAGCAGCGCCGGCAGATGCACGTCGGGCTGTTCCGCCGGCCAGGTCACGGTCGCCATCTCCTCGGGAGCCTGCCGCTCGATGTGGACCCGGTCGAATTCCCGCTCGGCCTCGTGCGCGGCGGCCGCGCCATGGAACCGAGCGACGAGGGCCCGGGCCAAGGCCCGCTTGGCGTCGCGCGGGCCGAGCTCGGGCGGAGGCTCCGTTCCAAGGAGCAGCTCGTACCACGCCCTCAGCGCCCCGTCGGGGATGCTCAGCGTCTTGCCGTAGATCTCGTCGGGCGGCTCGGTGACGCCGATGTAGTTGCCGACCGACTTGGCCATCTTGCGCTCGCCGTCGGTCCCGACCAGCAGCGGCATGGTGAGGATCACCTGTTCGGGCTGTCCGTACAGCCGCTGGATGTGGCGCCCCAGCAGCAGGTTGAACTTCTGGTCGGTGCCGCCGAGCTCGACATCGGCTTGGACCGCCACCGAGTCGTATCCCTGAAGCAGCGGATACAGCAGCTCGAGTACCGAGATCGGCTCCCGCGCCGCGAAACGCTTGGCGAAGTCGTCGCGTTCGAGCAGCTGGGCCACGGTCGTCGTTCGCGCCAGCGTGAAAAGCTCCCCCATCGTCATGTCCAGCCACTCCCCGTTGAAGCGGACCTCGAGACGGTCTGAGTCGAGCACCTTCAACGCCTGCTGCCGGAAGGTCTGAGCGTTTGCGTCGATCTCGGCCGGCGACAGGACGGGGCGCGTCGTGGAACGGCCGCTGGGATCCCCGACGCGGGCCGTGTAGTCCCCGACGATCAGCACGACGACGTGGCCGAGATCCTGGAACTCCCGGAGCTTCTGGAGGACGACGGTGAACCCGAGGTGTATGTCAGGCGCGGTCGGGTCGATCCCGAGCTTGACCCGCAACGGGCGGCCCTCTGCGAGCTTCCGCTCGAGCGCCCCCTCGGGTAGGCAGTCCACGGCGTTGCGGGTTAGCCACGCTGCCTCCTCGGAGGGACGCGAGCGAGATGGTTCAGGCAGCAACGCGGGCTCCGTCTGGACCTCGGACTCCATGCGGGCCAATGCTAGACTCTCGCCGCCGCGGGACCCCTGTTGCCGCCACGTCCCGCGACGCGCCGAGGCCGTCGGACTGGCCCCTCGCGAAGACCCCGATCTGCATGATCGACGACGTCGAAATCCCGACACACGGCGATCAGCCGCAGGCTCCGAGGCCATCGGAGCCCTCGCGCGGTTGGAACGGGCGCCGCGGCGGGAATGGCGGCAGACGCGGGAACGGGAACGGGGGCCGACGCGGCTCACCTCGCGGCCGGTTCTGGCGCCGGCGCCGGGGGCCTCGCATGAAGCCGCGGGTCCGCAAGCTGCGGCTGCTTCTGATCCTAATCGGCCTGGGCGCGCTCGCGGTCGTCTCGACCGTGTTCGGGATGATGATGGCGGTCGCCTCTGACCTCCCGCAGATCGAGAACCGGCAGGTGTACCGGGCGGCGGCGAACTCGTACCTATACGACGACCACTGGCACCTGATCGGGCAGTTCGCGCCGCCCAATCACGAGGTCATCGACGGCTTCCAGCAGATCTCGCCATGGATGCGGCGCGCAATCGTGTCGGTCGAGGACCGGCGGTTCTGGACCGACCCGGGGGTCGACCTGCGAGGGATCGCGCGCGCGGTCCTTTCGGACGTCACCGGCGGATCCAAGCAGGGCGCGTCGACGATCGCCGAGCAGTTCGTCAAGAACGCGCTGTCCGAGCAGGACAACCGCACGATCTTCGAGAAGTTGCGCGAGGCGGCGCTCGCCTACCACCTCACTCGCAGGTGGCCCAAGCAGGAGATCATGAGGCAGTATCTGAACTCGATCTACTTCGGGAACGGCGCCTACGGAGTCGAGTCGGCGGCGCGCGTCTACTTCGGCAAGGTCCACGGCTACAACTCCGCCGTCTCCTCTTCCTCTAGCCAGGCCAGCTCGGGGTGCGGCGACGCGCCGCGATCCCCGTGTGCGTCTGTCCTCGAGCCGTGGGAGGCGGCGCTGCTCGCCGGCATGGTCGCCGACCCCACAGCGTTCGATCCCTTGCTCCACCCCCACGCGGCGATGCAACGCCGCAACCGGGTCCTCGAGGACATGCTCGAGCAGCACTACATCACCGAGCAGCAGTACGTCTACGGGAAGCGCCAGCCGCTCCCCACCGCGGCGCTGATCCAGCAGCCCCAGGAGCCCGCCGCGGCGCCGTACTTCACGAGCTGGCTGCGTCCGCAGATCCTCGCGTCGATGGGGCTCGGCCAGCCCGGAGTCCCGGACAGCGTCGCCGAGTACCGCGCCTACTACGGCGGGCTCAAGATCCGCACCACGATCGACCTCGGGATGGAACAGGCGGCCGATCAGGCCATCTCGGAGGAGCTTCCGTCCGGCTCCGGCCTCCCCAGTGCCTCGCTCGTCGCGATCGACAACAAGACCGGAGAGGTCAGGGCGATGGTCGGCGGCCCGATCGTGAACGGGCAGGAGGACTACAGCCAGTTCCCGTTCAACCTCGCCACGGAGGCTGAGCGCCAGCCCGGCTCGGCGTTCAAGCCGTTCACGCTGGCGATGGCGCTCGAGTCCGGAAAGTACGGGCCGGACTCGATCATCGACTCCGCCCCGCAGAACTTCATCGTCCCGAACAGCGGCGGCAAGGAGCACTTCATCGTCCGCAACTTCGGCGACACGTACTCGGGCCCGATCACGCTGCAAGATGCCACGGACATTTCGGACAACACCGTGTACTCGCAGGTCGGAATCAGCGTCGGGACAAAGAAGATCGCCCACTTCGCCAGGCGCGCCGGGATCCGCACCCCGGTCTCGGACAACTACGCGATGATCCTCGGCGGGCTCAGGATCGGGGTCTCGCCGCTTGATATGGCCCACGCCTACGAGACGTTCGCCGAGGGCGGCCGGAGGGTCTACGACCCCGTGCTCGGGGCCCCGAACAAAGGCCCGACCGGGATCGCCCAGATCTACTGCCCGAAGGTCTGCCCGCGGAAGAACATGGTCGACACGCCGGAGTACGAGCGGGTGCTTCCGGCTTCGATCGCGGCGGTGGTCCACCAGATGCTGACCGGGGTCGTGCAGTCCGGTACCGGCACCTCGGCCGCGATCTCGGGCGTGGACGTGGCCGGCAAGACCGGCACCACCACGAACTACGCCGACGCCTGGTTCGTCGGCTGGACGCCGCAGCTGACAACGGCGGTGTGGGTCGGCTATCCGAACAAGCTGGTGCCGATGACAACCGATTACAACGGGGCGCCGGTCGAGGGCGGAACCTACCCGGCGATCATCTGGCACAACTTCATGGTCCAGGCGCTGCAGATCCTCGCGAGTGAAAACCCGCACCAGAAGATCACGACATCGACGACGACCGACACGACCAGCGCTCCCGCCGGCGTGTCGAGCGGATCGGGCTCCGGTGAAACCGCCACCTCGACGTCGGCGGCGACCCCGACGGGCGGCGCGACCGGCGGAACCACCGGCGGCGGTACGGCTGGGACCGGTGGCGGCGCGACGGGCAATGGAGGCGCGGGCGCGGGCGGCGCGACCGGCGGCGGTGGCGGCACGACCGGCGCAGGCGGCGGCGGAGGCACCGGCGCGACCGGCGGCGGTGGGGGCGCGACCGGTGGTGGCGGCGGCGGCGCGACGGGTGGCGGCGGCGGCGGAGGCGGCGGCGGCACCACTGGAGGCGGCGGGTCCGGATCAGGTGGCGCCGGCCTCGGAGGCGGCTGACGACGGATGCTCGGCCCCTGTCGCGAGCTTCCGTCCCCCTTCGGGCCGCCGGCGTCGTAGTACAGGACGGCGCGCTTCGCCGCCACTCACCGCGCTGCGGCTTTCTACGCCATCGTGAAGGCGGACCCGGGGCCCTGAGGCTGGCGAATCCCGCTCAGCAGCAAGGTCCGGATCGCCGAGATGCCGCGTTAGCAGTGCTTCCGAGAGGGGCACAACGGCCCTGATCGATGACAGGAGGCCGCTTCGGCGGGCCCTCCTTCTTGTGGCCCGGGTCGGTGCCGACGGGACCCCTACGCCCGCGAGAGCGCCGGCCTGGACAGGTACCGGCTGCCGAGCGCCGAGAAGCGCCAGGGCAACTCGGCGGCCTTCGTGATTCCGATCCGCTTGCTCGCGACGACCTCGACATCCCGCCACGCCGACTGCGGGCGGGCGATCACGATCGGTCCCCGGATCAGGTCGGAACCGTTGAGGTCGAGCCCGATCCCCAACGCCTGCGTGAGCTTGCCGGGACCCGAGCACAAGTCCTCGACGCGCTCGAGGCCGCGGCGCGCACGCATCAGCTCGATCCCCTCGACTGGCTCGAGCGCCCGGATCAGGACGGCGGCGCCGACGCCCTCCGGCTCGCACACCGCGTTCAGGCACGCGTGGATCCCGTAGGAGCGGTACAGGTAGGCGTACCCCGGCGGCCCGAACAGAACTCGCGTGCGATTGGTCAGACCGACGAACGCGTGGGAGGCGGGCTCGGAATGGTGATACGCCTCGGTTTCGACGATCACTCCCGAGCTGCCGGCGTGCGAGACCGCGCACCCGATCAGGTCCTGCGCGACGTCCAGCACGGGTCGATCGTAGAAGGCGCGCTTCATCCGAGCGCGGCCCGGGCACGGGCGAGCTGCTCGCGGACACGCGGCAGGCTCGTCCCACCCTGCGAGCGCTTGGTCTCGAGCCACGCGCCGTCGCGCAGGAGCGCATAGAACTCCTCGTCGAGCAGCGGCGACTGGCGCGCGAGCTCGTCCCGCGTGAGCGCCGACAGGGGCTTGCCCTGGTCGATCGCGCTCCGCACGAGGCCCGCCACGACGCCGTGGGCCTCGCGAAATGGCAGCCCCCGCCGGACGAGCAGGTCGGCAACGTCGGTCGCCGCCAGCAGCTCGTCCGCCGCCGCCCCGGCCAGCCGGTCGCGCCGGAACGTGGTCGACGAGACCATCCCGTCGGCCGCGTCAAGGCACAGCTCGACCGTGTCGGCCGCGTCGAACAGGTGCTCCTTGTCCTCCTGCATGTCCTTGTTGTACGTCAGAGGCAGGCCGTGGAGCACGCCGTGGAGCGCGACCAGATGAGCGGCCACGCGGGGCGCCTTGGCGCGCAGAAGCTCGGCGGCGTCGGGGTTCTTCTTCTGGGGCATGATCGAGGACCCCGAGGCCCACGCGTCCGCGACCTCGCAGAAGCCGAACTCCTCGCTCGACCACAGCACGATCTCGCCGCCGAGCCGGGACAGGTGGGTCGCGCAGGTGGCGGCGGCCGCGAGGTAGTCGAGCACGAAGTCGCGGTTGGAGACGGCGTCGATCGAGTTCTCGGCCACCGATTCAAAGCCGAGCTCCCGCGCCACCAGCTCGCGATCCGTGTCGAAGTTGACGCCGGCTAGCGCCCCCGCTCCGAGCGGCAGCGAGGCGGTGGCGGCCACCACTCCGGCGAACCGGGCGCGATCGCGGATCAGCATCCAGCAGTACGCGAGCAGGTGGTGGCTCAGGTAGACCGGCTGGGCGCGCTGCAGATGGGTGTATCCCGGCATCGGCCAGTCAAGATGCTCCTCCGCGACGTCGACGAGCGTCCGGGCCAGCTTCGCCGTCCGCTCGCAGGCCATCTGAGCGTGGGTGCGGACGAACATCGCGACATCGGTCGCCACCTGGTCGTTGCGCGAGCGCGCGGTATGGAGCTTCCCGCCGACCCGGCCGGCGACCTCGGTGACGCGCCGCTCGATCGCCATGTGGATGTCCTCGTCGCCGTCGGCGAACGGGAAGCTACCCTCGCCGAGCTCGCGCTCGACCTGGTCGAGCGCGACGTGCAGCTCGTCGCGCTCGCCCTCGGAGATGATCCCCTGCGCCGCGAGCATCGACGCGTGCGCGCGCGACTGCTGGACGTCGTAGGGGCCGAGGCGCCAGTCGAACGACAGCGAGTCGTTGAGCGCGCGGAACGCGGCGTCTTGAGGCTCGGCGAAACGAGACATCGAGCGCGGATTATCGCCCGCTAAGGCGCCGCCGTCAGGCGCCGCCGAAGAACGCCGGTCTGCCGCCGCCGTCAGGCGCCGCCGACCATTCCAAGAACTTCGCGCAGCGACTCGGCTACCTGCTCCACCTGGGACTCGGTCATCTCGGGAAAGAACGGCAGCGCGATCGACCGCGCGGCGACGTCCTCGCACACCGGGAACTCGCCCTCCCGGTGCCCGAACCGCTCGCGGTAGTAGCTCATCAGGTGAACCGCCGGGAAATAGGGCTTGCTCGGGATGCCGCGCTCGGCCAACGCGCGAACGATCGAGTCGCGGTCGACGTCCCGTGGTAGCTGGACCACGTACACGAACCAGCCGCGGCGCGCCCGGCCGGCGTCCTGGCAGGGCAGATCGAGGTCCTCGAGCCCGCCGAGCGCCGCGCGATACCACTCGGCGACCTGGGCCCGCCCGGTCAGCATCTCGTCCAGGCGGTCGAGCTGGGCGAGCCCGAGGGCACACGCAAGATCGGACAGCCGATAGTTGAAGCCGAGGCGGTCGTGGTCAAGCCAGTCCATGTTGGGCGCGCGGCCCTGGTTCCGCTCGGAGTCGATTCGCTCCTTGAGCGCGGGGTCGGCGACTGTCACCATGCCGCCTTCACCGGTGGTGAGCTGCTTGTTCGCGTAGAAGCCGAACACCGCCGGATGGCCGCGGCCGCCGACCGGCAGCCCATCGGCATCGACGGCACCGAGGGCCTCGCACGCGTCCTCGACGATCGGCAGCCCCAGCCGCTCAAACGCGGCGAGGTCGACCGGGTAACCGAAGATGTGCACCGGCAGCAGCGCGGTGGTCCGCTCGGTGACGGCCGCCGCGGTCGCGTCGGGGTCGAGGTTGAACGTGACGGGGTCGATGTCGGCAAAGACTGCGCGAGCCCGCTCGTAGACGATCACGTTCGCGCTGGCCACGAACGAGAACGGGCTGGTGATCACCTCATCGCCGTCGCCGACGCCCACGGCCCGCAGCGCGAGGTGCAGCCCGGCCGTCCCACTCGATACCGCGCTGGCGTACTGAGCTCCGACTCGCTGGGCGAACGCGCGCTCGAACTCGCCCAGCAGCGGACCAAGCGACAGGCGGCCGGAGCGCAGCACCTCGAGCACGCGCTGCTCCTCGGCCTCGCCCAGCACGGGACGGGCGAGCGGGATCGCCTCATGCACGGCGCGAACGGTCACGAGCTCGGGGCGGAGGCGGCCTCGTCGGGCGCCCGCCGGGTGGGCGGGCTCGATATCCGCATCCCGTACTCGAGCGAGTCGACCAGCGCCTCCCAGGACGCCTCGATGACGTTCTCGGACACCCCGATCGATCCCCACACCTGGTCGCCGTCGGAGGCGTCGAGCAGCACCCGGGTGACCGCGCCGGTGCCCTTGGTCTCGTCCAGGATCCGGACCTTGAAGTTGACGAGATCGATATCGCGCAGGTGGGGGTGGATCTCGGCGAGCGCGTCTCGGAGCGCGCGGTCGAGCGCGTTCACGGGGCCGTTGCCCTCGGCGGTCCGCACGTAGCGCTCGGAATTCGGTCCCCGCCCGTCCCCGGGCGGGGTCCAAATTTTTATCGTCGCCTCGGTCTCGACGCGGCCGTCGGCGCGCTTCTCGACGATCACGCGCCAGGATTCCAGGACGAACAGCGGCTCGTAGTCGCCGGTCTCCCGGCGCAGCAGCAGCTCGAACGACCCGTCGGCGGCCTCGAAGTGGTAGCCGCGGTGCTCGAGCTCCTTGACTCGCTCGACCAGCCGCCCGGCCTCGCCGTCGCCGAGCGAGATCCCCGCGTCGCGGGCGCGCGCATAGACGGTGCCCTTGCCCGACAGCTCGGAGATCAGCAGCTCGCGCCGGTTGCCGACGACGTCGGGGTCGATGTGCTCGAACGTGGCCGGGTCGACGTTAACGCCCGCCACGTGCATGCCGCCCTTGTGGGCGAACGCGTTGCGGCCGACGTACGGCTGGTCGGGATCGGGGGTGAAGTTGAGGATCTCGTCGAAGAAGTGCGCGGCCTGGGCGAGCGAGGCGAGCTGCTCGGTGGTCACGCACTCGTAGCCGAGCTTCAGCTGAAGATTGGGGATGATCGTGACCAGGTTCGCGTTCCCGCATCGCTCGCCGTACCCGTTCATCGTCCCCTGAACGTGAACCGCTCCCTGCTCGACCGCGGCGAGCGTGCACGCGACGCCGCAACCGGAGTCGTCGTGGCAGTGGATCCCCATGCGAGCGCCGGTGGGAGCAAGCGCCGCGACAACGTCCGTCACGGCGGCATCGATCCGGTGCGGAAGCGTGCCGCCGTTCGTGTCGCAGCAGGTGACCGTGTCGGCGCCCGCCTCGGCCGCGGCGAGAACGCAACGGAGCGCGTACGCCGGGTCGTCCGCGAACCCGTCGAAGAAATGCTCGGCGTCGTAGATCACGCGCTTGCCCTCCCCGACCAGGAACGCGACCGACTCGGAGATCATCCGCACGTTCTCGTCGCGATCGACCTTGACGACCTTCTCGAGGTGCAGACCCCAGGTCTTGCCGACGATCGTGCACACGGGCGCGCCCGACTCGGCGAGCACCCGCAGCCCCGGGTCGGCGTCCGGGCGGGTGTCGCGCCGCCGGGTCATCCCGAACGCGGCGACCTGTGCGTGGCGGAACGACTCGCCCGCGAGCAGGCCGAACAGCTCGAGCTCCTTGGGGTTCGAGCTCGGGAACCCCGCCTCGATCACGTCGATGCCGAGCTCGTCCAGACGGTGCGCGACCCGTAGCTTCTCCTGTGCGGACAGTGACATGCCCTCCCCCTGCATGCCGTCGCGGAGGGTGGTGTCGTAGAGCTCGATGTGAGTCATGTGAGTTTGTCGGCGGCGATCTGATTCATTTAGTTCACCGGCGGCGCCTTACGGCGGCGCCTTGGGCAGCGCCTCAGCCGGCTGCGGTTCGGCTTGGGACCTCGACCACGTCGAGCCACTTGGCGTAGCGCGGGTCGCGGCCGTGGAGCGCGTCGTCGAACACGCGCCCGATCTCGCGGGTGATCGGTCCCACCCCGCCCCCGGGCTCGCCGGAGCCGATCGTGTGATCGTCGATCTCCCGCACCGGAACGAGCTCAGCCGCCGTGCCGGTGAGAAACACCTCGTCGGCGAGATACAGCTCGGCGCGGGCCACGTCGCGCTCGACGACCTCGTGGCCGAGGTCGCGGGCGATCTGGATGATCGATTTGCGGCTGATCCCATCGAGGATCCCGGCGGTGTGTGGGGGCGTGAGGATCTGGCCGTCGCGCACGACATAGATGTTCTCGCCGGAGCCCTCGCACACGAACCCGTGATGGTCGAGCAGGATCGCCTCCTGATAGCCGGCCTTCGACGCCTCGATCTTCGCGAGCACGCTGTTGAGGTACTGCCCAGAGGCCTTCGCGTGCGGGATCAGCGCGTCGTGCGGGATCCGCCGCCAGCTCGACACCTTGGCGCGGATGCCGCTGGCCTTGCCCTCCTCGCCGAGATAGGCGCCCCAAGGCCACGCGGCGATCGAGACCTCGACGGGGGCGTCGAGCGGGTACAGGCCCATCTGTCCGTAGCCGCGGAACGCGATCGGGCGGATGTAGCACTCGCGCAGCTCGTTGGCGGCGATCAGCTCGTGTGTGGCCGAGCGCAGCTCCGCGAGCGTGTACGGGATCGGCATGTAGTACAGCTCGGCCGACCTGAACAGGCGGTCGAGGTGATCGTGGTGGCGGAAGATCGCCGTTCCCTTGGCGGTCTCGTAGGCGCGGATTCCCTCGAACACCCCCGTCCCGTAGTGCAGACCGTGCGTCAGTACGTGAACCTTCGCGTCCTCCCAGGCAACCATTTCTCCGTTGTGCCAGATGAGGTCCGCTTGTTGCACGACTGACTCCTTATTCGAATTGTCGGCCGGCGCCTGACGGCGGCGCCTTATAGGTGTTTGAGGACTGCCTGGGTGGCCTCTGACGTCGTTGCCGTGCCCCCCAGGTCGGGCGTGCGCAGCCCCTCGGCCAGCGCTCGCTCGACGGCCGATTCTACCGCCGCCGCCTGGGCCTCCATGCCGAGTCCGTGGCGCAGCATCATCGCCGCCGACAGGAACATCGCCAGCGGATTGGCCGCTCCGGTACCCGCGATGTCGGGGGCCGAGCCGTGCACGGGCTCGAACACGCCGGGACCGTCGCCCCCGAGCGAGGCGCTCGGTAGCATCCCGATCGAGCCGGTCAGCATTGCCGCCTCGTCGCTGAGGATGTCACCGAACATGTTCTCGGTGAGGATCACCTCGAAGTGGCGGGGCGCGGCGATCAGCTTCATCGCGGCGTTGTCGACGAGTAGGTGCTCGAGCTCGACGTTCGGGAATTCCGTGGCGTGGATCTCGCGCACGACCTCGCGCCACAGCCGGCTCGTCTCGAGCACGTTTGCCTTGTCGACGCTGGTGACCCGCGACTTCGCGGTGTTGAACGCGACGCGCGCGATCCGCTCGATCTCCTCGCGCGTGTACACGCAATCGTCGGACGCGCGGTCGGCCGTGCGGGTCTTGTCGCCGAAGTAGATGCCGCCGGTCAGCTCGCGGATCACGATCATGTCGGTCCCCTCGATCAGGTCGCGCTTGAGCGGGCTCGCGTCGTAGAGAGCAGGGAGCGGTCTGACTGGCCTGAGGTTGGCGAACAGGCCGAGGCCCTTGCGCAGGCCGAGCAGGCCCTGCTCGGGGCGAGGCTTGTTGGGGTCGGTGGTGTCCCATTTCGGGCCGCCGACCGCGGCCAGCAGGACCGCGTCGGCGTTCTTGCACGCCGCGAGGGTCTCGTCGGTGAGCGCGGTGCCGTGGGCGTCTATTGACGCGCCACCGAACACGCGCTCCTCGTAGTCGAGCTCCGCGCCGGCGGCCTTCAGGACGTCGAGGGTCGGGGTGGTGATCTCGGGACCGATTCCGTCACCGGGGAGAAGGACGACGCGCGGGGCCATGGTGGCGCGGCACGCTACCAATCGGTGGCCAACCGGGCCGGCTCAGTCGCGGCGGCCGCCACCGAGCGCGGCGGCCCCCGCCCCGCGCCCGAGCATCAGCGCGGTCACGATCAGAACCGGGAACATCGTGGCGTGGTAGATCAGGTCGATCGGGGCGCCGCCATGGACGGTGAACGTTAGGCCGACGATGAAGCCGAGGATCGCGAACACGGTCGCCGCCAGCGCGGTAAGCCGTCCCCGGGCCGGCGAGCGCACGAACGCCCGCAGCCCGAGGACGAGCGCCAGGCAGATGATCGCCTCGGCGAACCCCGCCCCATATCCGTTCGCCGCACCCGACCCGGGGTGAAGCACGCCCGACAGGTGCAGCACCGCGAACACCGCGAGCGTGGCCGCCTCGAACGCCATCAGCGCCGCGAGCCGGCGATCGCCGGTCGACAGCTGACTTGACGGCGGGCGCGGCGCCGTCATCGCGCTCATGGCGTCACCTCCGACGGATCGGCCGCCCCGCGTGGATGGGCGTCGGCGCGGTGTGGCGCGACCTCGCGCCCCATCCGCGACGGCCACCAGTTCCGCCGCCCCAGCAGGATCACGGTGGCGGGCACGAGCAGCGTGCGCACCAGGAACGTGTCCATCAGGATCCCCGCGGCCAGGCCGAGGCCGATCGCGCGGATCTGGCTGGCCTCGGCGCCCGAGCTGGCGACGGTCAGCACGATGAACGTGCCGCCGAGGATCAGCCCGGCCGAGGTGACGGTGGACCCGGTCCGCCCCACCGCGCGCACGACCGCCTCGCGCAGCGGCAGCCGCCGCGCCTCCTCGCGGATGCGGGTCATCACGAGGATGTTGTAGTCCTCGCCGAGCGCGAACAGGAACACGAACATCAGGAACGGCAGGAAGAAGCTGACCCCGCTGTCGCCGCCGACGTCGATGAACACGAGCGTCGCGACGCCGAGCGCCGCCAGGTAGGACAGCAGCACGCTGACGATCAGATACAGCGGCGCGACCAGGCTGCGCAGCACGAGCGCGAGCAGCAAGCCGATCGCGACGATCGCGATCGGCACGATCAGCCGCAGGTCGTGGTTGGCGGTCGTGCTGATGTCGTACGAGGCGGCCGCCTCGCCGGCGACGCCGCTCTGCACCGCCCCGGAACGGTTCGCGGCCTGCGTGACCACGTCCCGGATCGTCGGCGTGGCGCTCATCGCCTGCGTCGACTGCTGGGAGCCGGCGGTCAGCGACGCCTCGAACTGGACGACCTTGCCGTCAGCCGAGATGAACTGCGACGAGGCTCGGTACGCGTTGTAGTCAGAGCGCGGCACGTTCAGCGAGACCGGCTCCCGGACCGGCAGCCCCCCTGGGGGCCCGAGCTCGGCTTGCAGCTGCGCATATCGCGCCGGCGTGAGCGTGGTCCCGTTCGGGTTGAGCGGGCCGGAGATCGCGGCGAACTGCCCTGAGGAGCGCAGCGAGTCCTGCGCGGTGACGAGGGCGCTCGGGTCGCCGACGACCGAATCCGGATACTCGAACACGAGGTTCGCGGGGTTGCTGCTCGTCTGCGGGAAGTGTGCCGCGAGCGCGGTGTTGCCGGCGGCCGGGTCGGAGCCCGAGGGTGCGCTGGTCGCGCCGCCGAAGCCCGATGAGCTGTAGCCGAGGGCGACCGCCGCCAGTGCCAGGAACACGACCGCGCCGACGCCGAGCGTGAGCGCCGGGCGGCGTACGAGACGGGCGGCGATGCGCGCCCACAGCCCGTCGCGCTGCGGGCCTGGCTTGATCTTCGACGGCCAGAACACGGCCCGGCCGAAGATCGCCAGTAACGCCGGCAGCAGCGTCAGCCCGAGCGAGAGCATGATGGCCATCCCGATCGCCAGCGGCAGCCCGAGGTCGTGGTACAGCCCGAACGTCGCGAGCAACAGCGTGAGCAGCGCCAGGATCACCGTCCCCGCCGACGCCGTAATCGACTCGCCGACGCGGACGAGCGCGCGGACGACGGCGTCGTGACCGCTGTGGCCCTCGCGTATCTCCTCGCGCACGCGGAAGACCAGGAACAGGCCGTAGTCGGTGCCGGCGCCCAGCAGGAGGACGATCAGCAGTACCTGCGTGATCGAGGAGATCTCGAGGCCGTGAGCGCCCAGCTCGCCGATCACCCGCAGCGAGATCAGCAGCGCGAGGCCGCTCGGCAGCAGGGTGATGATCGCCGCGAGCGGCGCCCGGAACACGAGCAGCAGCAGGACGATGATGAACAGGAACGAGAACAGCTGCACCTGCTTGCCCGACCGATTCGAGCTCGCCTGGTTGGCGACCGCGGTCGCGATCTGGCCGGCGAGGTGGAGCTGAAGCCCGGCCGGCGCGCCCACGGTGGTGAACGTGTTCTCGAGCGGTTCGACGATCGTCTTGTCGCTTCCGATGTCGTTGCGGGCCGCGTTCACGCGCACCCTCAGCTGCACCGCCTGGCCGTCCGAGGAGACCTCGACTCCCTGGATCCCGAGCACGCCGTTGACCTTCCGAACCGCGGCGGCCTCGCGCTGGATCGCGCTTAGGTCAGCGGGGGTCAGCTTGCCGTCGCGCGAGGCCACGACGATGATCTGGCTCGTCTTGCCGGCACCGCCGCCGAGGAGCGGAGCGGCCAGGTTCGCGGCCTTCGTGCTGGGCGCACTCGCGCGCAGGAACGCGCTGTTGTCGTTGTCGACCTCGCTCCCGAGCGAGGGGAACGCGCCGCTGACCACGATTGCCACGACGAGCCAGAACGCGACCACGAGCCAGCGGAAGCGCACGACCCCTCTCGCCAGTGTCTCGAAGGTCTTGTCGATCGAGAATCTGTTCATGGGGTAATGGTCGGCACGGCGGCCGGATCTGTCGTCCCCCTTGCGGGGGACATCGATGGTCGCCCGCTGGGGGGATCTAGGCGACGAACCCCGATACCGCGCGCTCGAGCGCGGGCGCATCCCGGCCCCACCGAGATGCGAGCGCCGCGGCGACGATCACGGTCTCGCCGGCAGGCGCCTGGACCAGGCAGGCGATCTCCTCATAGCGGGTCCGGGCGGTTCGGTAGCGGTCGATCACGCACGAGCCACGGCCGTCGCGGAAGCGCAGGCCGCGTGCCGCCGCGAGCACCTGCTCCTGGCTGTCGCCCTCTTCCCGGTTGTGAGCCGTGCGGAAGCTGGGCCAGTTCCGGAGCGTCTCGTGAGCCTGCTTCGGGGTGGCGTTCAGGTACTCGGTGATCAAGCCGGTGCGCGCCACGACCAATGCCGAGGACACGGTTCCAGGGTCCGATTCGATCCGGTGCCACGACGGCGGGTAGGCCATCGCGACGGTGCCGCTCAGCCGCGCCAGCGGCCACGCCGAGGGCGGTGGCGCCGGGCGCAGCCAGGCGAACGCCGGTGGGTTGCCGGCGCTCCGGTGCGCGCTCTCTCCCCCGGCGCACCCGGACACGCACCCGGACGCGATCACGGCCGCCAGAAGCAGCCCGACCGCGACCACACGCCTGTTCGTCATCGTGCTCCCAGACGGCCAACGCCGGCGGAACCTTCCCGGTTGCGGATCCTCCTTCAGGGGGACGATCGCCACCCCTTCCGCCGCTACCCTGAATTCGCCGTGCATGCAGCCAACATTTCCCGGGGGCCGACCACCACCCGGCAATGGCTGCTCGACGGCCTGCTCGCGCTCGCAGCGTTCGGTGGGACCATCGCGCTCGAGGCGCACGGGCTCGGAAGCTCGGGCAGCGTCGCGCACCGGCTCGACCCGATCGGCGTCGTGCTCGCCGGCTGCACGTCGCTCCCGCTGGTCATGTGGCGGCGCGCGCCGCTGGCGGTATTCGTGGTCGCCACGTCGGCCAGCGCGGTGCTGATGGCCCGCGGCTACCCGGCGGGGCCACCGGTCGGGCCGACGATCGCGCTGTACCTGCTGGCGGCGAGCCGCGACGCCGGCCGGCCGTGGACGCGCCAGACCACGGCGATCGTCGTCGGCATGTTCTGCGTGCACATCCTGGCGTTCGCCCTCGGCCACGGGCAGCTGCCGGAGATTCAGGTCGCGGTCGGCGCGCTCGTGTGGGCCCTGGCGTGGTTCGCCGGCGAGCGCACGCGCCTGCGGCGGCAGGAGATCGAGGAGCTCGAGCAGCGCGCGATCCAGGCCGAGCGGGACGCGCTCCAGGATCGCCGCCTCGCGCTCGCCGAGGAGCGCACCCGGATCGCACGCGACCTGCACGACTCTGCGGCACACGCGATCAACGTGATCGCGGTCCAAGCGGGCGCGGCACGCCTGTGGCAGGAGCAGGATCCTGCCCGGTCGCGAGCGGCGCTCGAGACGATCGAGGCGGTCGCCCACCGTACCGTCGCCGAGATTGACCAGATCGTCCACTCGCTGCGCGAGGAAGCTCCTCCGACGGACAAGGTCGAACCTCCCGCCGGGCTCGCGGCGCTCGACTCGCTGCTCGCCCAGCACGACGCCGCCGGCCTGGCGGTGACCGTCGCCACCGCCGGCGAGCGCAAGCCGCTCCCGGGACCCGTTGATCGGGCCGCTTACAGGATCCTCCAGGAGGCGCTCACGAATTGTGCCCGGCACGGCGCCGGGAGCGCCCGCGTCGAGCTCGCGTTCGGAGACGACGACCTCGAGCTGACCGTCTCGAACGCGGTCAGCGACGACGCGCCCGGACGCGCGAACGGCGGCCATGGACTCGTGGGGATGCGCGAGCGCGCCGCGCTGCTCGGTGGCGACGTCGAGGCCGGGCGCGACAACGGAGCCTTCCGCGTCCGCGCCCGCCTGCCCTACGGGGAGAACCGATGACCACAGGGGCCGGGCCGTGACCACGGTCCTGATCGCCGACGACGATCACCTGATGCGCGCCGGCCTCGCCGCCGTGCTCGAGAGCGACGATCAGATCGAGGTGATCGGTCAGGCCTCGACCGGACGCGAGGCGATCGCGCTCACCCGCCGCCGCGAGCCCGACGTCGTACTGATGGACGTGCAGATGCCCGACCTTGACGGGATCGCCGCCACCCGCGAACTGACCAGCGCTGCGCCGGCGGCCCGCGTGCTGATCCTGACCACGTTCGAGGAGGACGACTACATCTTCGGAGGGCTGCGCGCCGGCGCCTCGGGCTTCTTGCTCAAGCGCACCCCCGCCGAGGAGCTGATCCGAGCGGTCCACACGGTCGCGGCCGGCGAGTCGCTGTTGTCGCCGTCGGTGACCCGACGCGTGATCGACCGCATGGCCCGCCAGCCGGCGCCTCAGGCGGGTGCGTCCAACCTCGAGTTACTCACACCGCGCGAGGGCGAGGTGCTGGTGCTCCTCGCGAGCGGATTGTCCAATGCCGAGATTGCCGCCGAGTTGATAATTGAGGAGTCGACCGTCAAGACGCATGTCAAGCGAATCCTGATGAAGCTCGGCCTCCGCGACCGCGTCCAAGCTGTGATCTTTGCCTACGAGCACGGCATCGCGCCGCCACGCTGAACGCCGCATCGTCGGCCGTCTTCACATTTCTACGCAGGCGCAACGTCGGCGTTTCACACGCTTGCCGCATTGCACCGCCATACCGAGCCTCATGGATCTAAGGCGTTTGCCCAACGCTGCATCTACCTCAGCTGAGTTACCAGTTTGACAATATTCTTCGTTGTAGCTACGTTTAAAAACGAGGACTGGTTCCTCACTGCCGGGCGCGCTCTGAGGGCCATCGTTGAGCGCGCAGGGTCTTCAAAGTCGGCTGATCACTTGGCGTGTTGCAGTGCCTAGCTGCTGCCTCAACGCGGCCTATCCAGGGCCGGTCATCGGCGTTCCCGTGGGAGCGTCAGCCAGATGACGAGCCACGCCCGCGAACCAGCGGATACTCAGACGCGCGCGGCGATCCGGCTCGCCGTGGCGGACGCGCGCGAGCTCATCGCCGAGGCGCTGGGGGCGCTTGTGGCCACCATGGACGGCCTCGAATTGGTCGAGGTCTTCGATGGAACGGTGGCGCTCCCCGCAATCGTCGCCCGGCATCCGGACGTACTGCTCGTCGGGATCGGCGCTGACCCGAGCGAAGCCTTCGACTTGGTCCGGTCGCTCCGCCGTATCGCTCTGAACTTAGAGATCGTCCTCGTCGCGGACGTCCTCACCCCGGAGCTGGTGAAGTTCGTGCTCGAGCATCGCCTCAACGGGCTGATCCTCAGCGATACACCGCCGGCCGATCTCGCCGCCTGCCTGGACCGAGTCGCGAGCGGTCACGCTGTGCTACCGGCCAATTGGCACGCCGTTCTCGCGAATCACCGTGATGATCCAATCGACTCGCTGAGTGAGCGGCAGCTCGAGGTGCTCACCTTGGTCGCAGAGGGCTGCTCGTACGAGGAGATCGGGGTCCGGCTGTTCATCAGCGCGAACACCGTGAAGTTCCATCTGCGCTCGATCTACATGCGCCTTGGGGTCCGCAATCGCATGGCGGCGGCCCGTATGCTCACCGCACGCGGTGGCGCGGAGGCAACCCACTCGCCACCGGGAGTACGTTGACGCTCGCGCCCCGCCCGAAGAACTTGAAACCGTCACTTGATCCGCTACATCCTGCCCATCCCGAGTACCTCGGACTACCCGAACGGGTGGACCCGGACCACACCCGACGCTGTTGTGGGTACATTGCGGGTGTCCCTAATGTCCTCGAAGGTGCATTAGGGCAATGAGTGGAGCACCATGGGGGCAAAACGAACAGCTAGGGGAGTCAGGGCCGGGTTACTGTGCGTCAGCACGCGCAGCTTGACTCGAGCCAATTTTCGATCAGGTTTTTGAGTAATTACGGAGCGGTCCGATGAGACTGCCCGTGATCTCGCCATCACAGTTTGGGGGTGATGGGCCCGATGCAATCGTTCCGCTGAAGGCCCATCGGTGAAGAGAGGCCCGCCTAGTCGGGCCTCCTTCACGTCTCAGGACGCGGTACCGCGGGTGAGCCCTCGGCTCACGACAACGAACGGCGGGCGGTCATGTTCAGCCGCACGTACTCGAGCACGAACGGCTCCCGGGCCCGCTCGAGTACGCGGTCGACGAACGGCCCTCGTAACTCGGATGGGAGCGGGTCGAGATGGCGGACGAGGCAGACGGTCCGGATGAACGTCCGCGGCTCCTCGGGCGTCACCGACTTGGGCTCGAGCCAGCACGCCACCTCGGTGAAGCCGGCACACCGCAGCCGCTCGGCCGTCTCGTCATCGGTGGCGTAGTTCCAGGGTCGCTGCCAGTCGGCGAAGTACAGCGCAAACGGCTCCTCCCCCGCGACCGCGTCGGCGAGCGTGCGAAACGCGTCGATGTTGCCGCGCCCGCCGCACTGTGCGACGAGCTGGCCGCCGGGCTCGAGCGCCCGGTGCAGCGCCGCAAACAGCGCGTCGTGGTCGTGGATCCAATGGAAAGTGGCGTTCGAGAAGATCGCGTCGACTCGCTCGGGCAACTCCAGCTCGACCAGGTCCTGACAGAACACGGTGGCGCGGTCGCCGAGCGCTTCGCGGGCGTGCGCCACCATCGACGGCGCTACGTCGACCGCGTACACGCGGCCGCGCGGAACCAGGTCGGCCAGCAGTGCCGTCACCCGTCCCGACCCGCAACCGGCATCCAACACCACCTCGTCGCCATTCAGGTCGAGCCGCTCGAGTTGCTCGCGCGCCCAGGCCAGCTGGGGGTCGGAGACGCGGTCGTAGGTGGCCGCGTCCCAGTCCCTGGCGAATCGCCCAGGGGGCGATTCGCTTGCGGGTTTGCCTGCGGCTCTGGCCAATCGCCCTGAGGGCGATTGGCTTCCGGGTTCGCCTGCGGCGAACCCGGTCATAGCGCCGTCGTGATCGGACCGGGACGCTCGCGATCGCGCTCGTAGGCGGCGATCGCCTCGTCCTCCTCGAGCGTGAGCGCGATGTCGTCGAGGCCGCCGAGCAGCCGGCGCTTGATGTCGGGATCGATCTCGAAGCTCGCCGTGCCTCCCGGCCACCGCACCTCCTGCGCGGCGAGATCGACCTGCGCCTGGCCGGCGTCGGCGATCGAGGCACACTCCTCGGCACTCAGCACGACCGGGAGCAACCCGATCTTCGTGCAGTTCGAGCGGAAGATGTCGGCGAAGCTCGGCGCGATGATCGCCTGAAAGCCGTAGTCCTCGAGCGCCCAGGGAGCGTGCTCGCGGCTCGAGCCGCAGCCGAAGTTGCGGCCCGCAACGAGGATCGGGTTGCTCGGCAGATCCCAGCCCGGCTGCTTGGCCCAGTCGAAGAACAGGAACTCGCCGAACCCGGTGCGCTCGACGCGCTTGAGGAACTGCTTGGGGATGATCTGGTCGGTGTCGACATCGTCGCGGTTCAGCACCGACACCGGGCCGGTGATCGTCTCGATCGCTCTCATTGCCCGTGGGTGGGTGGGTGGGTGGGCGGGAACCAGTTCCGGATGTCTACGAAGCGTCCTTCGATCGCGGCGGCCGCCGCCATCTGTGGCGAGACGAGATGCGACCTGGCCCCGCGTCCCTGCCGGCCCTCGAAGTTCCGGTTCGAGGTCGACGCGACCCGCTCGCCCGGCGCGGCGATGTCGGGGTTCATCCCGAGGCACATCGAGCACCCCGCTCCGCGCCAGTCGAACCCGGCGCGCCGGAAGACATCGTCGAGCCCCTCCCGCTCGGCCTGCACCTTGACCTGCTGCGAGCCCGGGACGACCATCGCGTACACGCTGTCGGCGACCGTGTGGCCCTTGACGACGTCGGCGGCGGCGCGCAGGTCGCCGATCCGCGAGTTCGTGCAGGAGCCGATGAACACGCGGTCGAGCTTGATCTCGCCGATCGGGGTCCCCGGCTCGAGCGCCATGTACTCGAGCGCGCGCTCATCCTGATCGGAGTGCGGCTCGGGCACCGCGCCCGTGACGGCCGAAACCATGGCCGGCGTCGTGCCCCAGGTGACCATCGGGCTGATCGCGGACGCGTCGACGTCGACCTGCTTGTCGAACGCCGCTCCCTCCTCGGTCCGAAGATCCCGCCAGGCGTCCGGGACCGAATCCGGCGCCGCGGCGCGGCCGATCACCCAATCGAAAGTCGTGTCGTCAGGAGCGATCATCCCGGCGCGACCGCCGCCCTCGATCGTCATGTTGCAGACGGTCATGCGCCCCTCCATCGACAGCGTCTCGATCGCGGGCCCGGCGTACTCGACGACGTGCCCCACCGCTCCGTCCACTCCGATCTGACCGATCGTGGCCAGGATCAGATCCTTGGCCGTAACGCCGAACCCGAGCGACCCGTGGTAGAGGATGCGCATCGAGCGGGGCTTTGACTGAACCAGGCATTGGGTGGCGAGCACGTGCTCGACCTCGCTGGTGCCGATGCCGAACGCGAGCGCGCCAAACGCCCCGTGGGTGGCGGTGTGCGAGTCGCCGCACACGATCGTCATCCCCGGCTGCGTGACCCCGAGCTCGGGCCCGATCACGTGGACGATCCCCTGATGGTCGGATCCGAGCGAGAACAGCGGTAAGCCGAACTCCTCGCAATTGCGCTCGAGCGTCTCCACCTGCACGCGCGAGAGCTCGTCGCGGATCCTGGCCGCCACGGGAGTGCCGTCGGTGGGCACGTTGTGGTCGGCCGTGGCCAGCGTCCGGTCGGGCCGGCGTACCTTGCGCCCGGCGAGCCGGAGCCCGTCGAAGGCCTGCGGGCTCGTGACCTCGTGGACCAGATGCAGGTCGATGTAGATGAGATTGGATCCCGCCCCCCCGACCTCGTGGGCGTCCCAGATCTTGTCGAACAGCGTCTCTGGCATCAGCTCCTCCGCAGTCCGGCGCTGAGGACCGCAAGCAGCACGGCTTCCTCGGGGCCTGGATTTTCAAAATGATGATTCAGGTCTGCGTCGAAGGTGACGCAGTCGCCATCGCGCAACTCGTACCGCTGAGAGTCGCAGTGCAGGACGACCCTCCCGCGCTCGACGAGAGCGGTCTCCCGGCTGCCTGGCTCGTGCATCGGCGGGTCCCCGGGTCCGCCGGTGACCGCTCCGGGAGCGAGGGTGTGGCGCGAGAGCTCCGCGCGCTGGCCGGGCAGCGGCGGGGTGAGGATCTCGTAGCTGTGGCCATCCACCGCACTCGGCCCCTTCCGCCTCTCGCCGGCGCGGACGACGCTGACCGCGCCGTCCTCGTCGAGCCTCAGGAGCTGCGAGAGCCGCAGCTCGAGCCCGGTGGCGATGCGCTTGGCGACCTGGAGAGTCGGGCTGGTCTCGCCGCGCTCGACCTGCGAGAGCATCGGCGCGCTCACCCCCGAGCGCTCGGCGAGGTCACGGAGAGAGAGGTCCATCGCCTCGCGCAGAGCTCTCACCCGCGACCCGAGGCTGCCGTCGGCGGCTGCGGTAGATGACATACGAGCGTACGCTATCACATACGGCCGCGCTTCCAGGGTCCGCCGCTAGCCTGAGTGGCCATGCGCTCACGACCCGACGTGCTCGTCCTCGGCGGCGGTGGGGTCCTCGGTGAGGCCTGGATGATGGGCGTCCTGGCCGGGATCGAGGACGGCACCGGCTTCGACCTGCGCGACTGCGAGTATTACGTCGGGACGTCCGCCGGCGCGATCGTCGCCGCGCACCTCGTGGCCGGCCAGTCGCCTCGCCGCCCGTCGTCGATCGGGTCCGACCTCGAGCCTCCGGCCGAGCCACGGCCCGCGGACGGTCTGGCGGCCGCGGGGCTCGCCGCCGCCCGGCGCGCCGGAGCGTGGGCGCTCGCCGCCGGCGCCACGTTCGCGCCGATGGCGCTCGGCCTGGCCGCTCCCGGCGGGGCGGTGGCGCGGGCGGTGATGCTCCGCCGTCTACCCCGCCCGACCGACACGCTCGCCCGGCTCCGGGCGACGGTCGAGCGGCTCGACCCGAGGTTCGACGGTCGCCTGCGGATCGTGGCCGTCGATCGCCGGAACGGTCGCCGCGTCGTCTTCGGCAGCCCCGGCGCGCCGCGCGCGACCGTCGCTGAGGCCGTCGCCGCTTCCTGTACGGTGCCGTGGCTGTTCGCGCCGGTCACGATCGGCGACCGCGAGTACGTCGATGGTGGCGTGTGGAGTCCGACCAACCTCGACGCCGCGCCCGCCGGCCGCGACACGCACGTCCTTTGCCTGAACCCGACCGCGAACATCCCGGCCTCGTCGAACGTGCTCTCGGTGGTCCGCAGCGTGTCGCGCACGGCGGTCTCGGTCGAGGCGCTCGTGCTCCGCCGCCGCGGCGCGGCGGTGCGCATGGTGGCGCCGAACGCCGAATGCGCCGAGGTGATGGGGACCAACTTCATGGACCGCGAGCCGAGCGGCCGGGTCCTCGCGGCGGGCTACCGGCAGGGGCTGGCGCTGGTCACGGCGTCCGCACCGGTTGCCTCGAGGCCGCCACAGCCGTTGCTTCCTGTGCCTCGGCCATGACGTCGCGGCGCCGGCGCGCATTCGAAAGCGCACGCACGTACGCGCGAGCGGCCGCCTCAAGGATGTCGGTCGAGACACCCTGACCCGAGCCGCTGACCCCGCCGACCTCGAGCACCACCGAGGTCTCGCCGAGCGCGTCCTGGCCGCCGGTCACCGCGTCGACGCGGAACTCCCGGAGCCGGGCGTCCGAGCCCGTGGCGGCGTTGATCGCGCGGAAGATCGCGTCGACCGGGCCGTCGCCGGTGAACGAGCCGGTGACCTCGTCGCCGTCAGGCGTCCGGATGCCGACCGTCGCGTGCGGGGGCCGGCGGGTGGACGCCTCGACATCGAACCACTCGAGTTGGTAGGCCGCGATCTCCTCACGCAACTCGTCGGTGACCAGCGCCTCGAGATCCATCGCGGTCACGTGCTTCTTCTTGTCCGCGATCTCCTTGAAGCGCCTGAACGCGGTGTTCAGACCCTGCCCGGAAAGCTCAAACCCCAGGTCGGAGAGCGCCTGCTGCAGCGCGTGACGGCCCGAATGCTTGCCGAGCACGATCGAGTTGGCCTCGAGACCGACGGTGGTCGCGTCCATGATCTCGTAGGTGGTCCGCTCCTTGAGCACGCCGTCCTGGTGGATGCCGGACTCGTGCGCGAACGCATTGCGGCCGACCACCGCCTTGTTCGGCTGCACCGGGTACCCGGTCAGCCGGGAGACCATTCGCGAGGTGCGCGCAATCTCCCGAGTCACGATCCCCGAGTGCAGCCCGATGTCCGCCGAACGCGTGTGGAGCAGCATCACGATCTCCTCGAGCGACGCGTTGCCGGCGCGCTCGCCGATCCCGTTGATCGCGCACTCGACCTGACGCGCGCCGGCGAGCAGCCCCGCGAACGAGTTGGCGACGGCCAGGCCCAGGTCGTCGTGGCAGTGGACCGACAGCACGATGTCGCGCAGGTCCGGAACCAGCTCGTACAGCCGCTCGAGGTAGGCCGTGTACTCGTGCGGCATCGTGTAGCCGACGGTGTCGGGGATGTTGATCGTGGTCGCGCCCTCGGCGATCGCGATCTGGCACACCTCCGCGGTGAACTCGATGTCGGCGCGGGTCGCGTCCATCGGCGAGAACTCGACGTCGTCCACGTACTGCTTGGCGTGCGCGACCGCCGCCCGGGCCTGCCCCTTGACGTCCTCGCGCGTTGTCTGGAGCTGGTACTGGATGTGGATGTCGGAGGTGGAGATAAACGTGTGGATGCGCGGCCGCTGCCCGTCCTTGACCGCGTTCCAGGCGGCGTCGATGTCCGCCACGTGGGTCCGCGCCAGGCCGGCGATGACCGGTCCTTCGACCGTGCGGGAAATCGCCTGCACGGCCTCGAAGTCGCCCGGCGACGTGATCGGGAAGCCCGCCTCGATCACGTCGACGCCCAGCCGGGCGAGCTGCTGGGCGATCTCCAGCTTCTCCTGCGTGTTCAGCGAGATGCCGGGCGACTGCTCCCCGTCACGCAGCGTCGTGTCGAAGATAAGTACCTTGGAATTGTCGGCGGCGCCTGACGGCGGCGCCGTTTGAGAATTGTCGGCGGCGCCTGACGGCGGCGCCGTTTGAGAATTGTCGGCGGCGCCTGACGGCGGCGCCGTTTGAGAATTGTCGGCGGCGCCTGACGGCGGCGCCTTAGGGCTTGGGTCTTCGGACTGGGGCATTGTCACTCCTCGGTGTCTCGATCTCGGTGTCTTCTCTCGGTGCTGGTTTCGCGGCTACGTGCGGCCGCCCACGCGCTATTCCCCCCGAGGGGGGAGGAGGAGAAGTCGGAGATCGAGGCGGAGCGCCATTCCGTGGAGAAGGGTACCAAGCTCGGTTCGGCATGATCTCCCCCGTGCGCAAACTTGCGTTGATCGTCAATCCGGTGGCCGGCGGCGGCCGCCCCGCCCGCGCGTTGCCCGACGTCGAGGCGGCGCTCACGGCGAAGGGACTCGTGCACCGCTTCGAGTACACGAAGAGCCTGGAGCATGCTCGCGCGCTCGCGCTGGAAGCCGTCGGGAACGGCGAGGTGGCGGTCGCGTTCGGGGGCGACGGTCTGATCGGCGCCGTCGCGGGCGCGGTCAAGCACACCGATGCGATCGTCGGGATCCTGCCGGGCGGACGGGGCAACGACCTGTGCCGTGCGCTCGGGATTCCGCGCAAGCCCGTGGCAGCATGCGCGGTGCTGGCCTCCGGGCCCGTGCGGGAGCTCGATCTCGGCGAGGCCGGCGAGCGCACCTTCGCCGGCATCGCCAGCTGCGGCTTCGACTCGGTCGTCAACGAGATCGCCAACGACACCCGCGTCGTTCGCGGGAGCCCTGTGTACGCGCTGGCACTCGTACGAGCGCTGCCTCGCTGGCGGTCCGCGGCGTTCGAGGTCACGATCGACAACGGGGTGCCACGGCGGTTCACCGGCTATTCGGTGGCGGCCGCCAACTCGAAGCAGTTCGGCGGCGGGATGCTGCTCGCGCCGAACGCCTCCCTAACCGACGGCCTGCTCGATGTGGTCATCATCGAGGACATGGCAAAGCTTCGCTTCTTGGCGCTTGCGCCGACGGTGTTCCGCGGCCGGCACATCCGCAAGCGCGGTGTCGACGTGCTCCGCGGGCGCGAGGTGCACATCAGCGCGTCGGAGCCGTTCGTCCTGTACGCCGACGGCGAGGCGATCGCGGAGCTGCCGGTCACGATTCGCGTGCTACCGGGGGCGGTCCGGATGATCGTGCCGGCATGACGATGCTCGGCGCCAAGATCGCGGCCGCACGTGCCGTTGGGGAGCTTGCCCGCCGCGCGGGCCGCGGCGGCGGGACGAGCCTGCCCGGCAAGGTGCTGATGGCGCTCGAGCCGGGCGCGATCGCGGAGCTGTCGGCCCGGCTGCCGCGCGGCTCCGTGGTGGTCTCGGCGACGAACGGCAAGACCACCACCGCCGCGATGGTCGCCTCGGTGCTCGGGCGCGCCGGCATTCCGGTGGTCCACAACCGCGCGGGCGCGAACATGGCCGGCGGCGTCGCGTCGACGCTGCTCGCCGCGGCGCGCGGCGGCCGGCGGATCGACGGCGAGCTCGGGCTGTTCGAGATCGACGAGTTCTGGCTCGACCGGATCACCCCTGAGCTCAGGCCGCGCGGGATCCTGCTGGGCAATCTGTTCCGCGATCAGCTCGACCGCTACGGCGAGCTCGAGACGATCGCCGACCGCTGGGCGGCGGTGGCGTCCGCGGCGTCCGCAACCGGCGCGCGGCTCGTGCTGAACGCGGACGATCCCCTGATCGCCGACCTCGGGCGTGAGGCGCCGAACGTGACCTACTTCGGGGTCGAGGACCCGTCGGTGGCGATCCCCGAGATGCAGCATGCGTCGGACTCCAAGCACTGCCGCCGGTGCGGCGCGGCATACGTGTACGACGCGATCTACCTGGGCCACCTCGGCCGCTACCGCTGCCCGTCGTGCGGGCAGGAGCGGCCCGCGCCGGCGGTCGCTGCCGAGCGGATCGAGCTCGACGGCACGCGGCGCTTGAGGTTCGAGCTGACCACGCCAGCCGGGAGTGCCACGGTCGAGCTGCCGCTTCCGGGGCTCTACAACGTCTACAACGCGCTCGGCGCCGCAGCGCTGTGCCTCGGGCTCGACGTCCCGCTCGAGGACGTGGCGGCAGGCCTGCACGACGTCCGGGCCGTGTTCGGGCGCGCGGAGCGGATCGCGATCGGCGACGTCGAGCTCCAGGTGCTGCTGATCAAGAATCCGGCCGGCGCGAACGAGGTGCTGCGGACGCTGGTGCTCGAGCACGAGGAGCTCGACCTGCTGGCGGTCCTCAACGACCGCACCGCCGACGGTCGCGACGTCTCGTGGGTGTGGGACGCCGACTTCGAGATGCTCGCCGGACGGGTCCGACGGGTCACCTGCGCCGGCACGCGCGCCGCCGAGCTCGCCGTGCGCCTGAAGTACGCCGGTGTCCCGACCGAGCGCCTGCACGTCACACCCGAGCTCGCGCCCGCGCTCGACGAGGCCCTCGGCGCGGTCGAGTCCGGGCACCTGTACGCGTTGCCGACGTACACCGCGCTGCTCGAGCTCCGGCAGGAGCTGGCGGCCCGGGGGTACGCCGTCCGGTTCTGGGAACCCGCGCCGGTGAACAGTCGATGAGCGTCATCTGGCACGACCTCGAGTGCGGCGCCTACGCCGAGGACCTGCCGCTGTGGCGGGCGCTCGCGGCCGAGCACGGTGACCCCGTGCTCGACGTGGGCGCCGGGACGGGCCGCGTCACTCTGGATCTCGCCCACGCCGGACATCGCGTCACGGCTCTCGACCGAGATCCAGAGCTGCTAGAGGCGCTCGCGCAGCGCGCTTCGGGAAGAAACTTCAGCATGGAGCCAGTTTCTTCCCAAGCCCTCGTGACCACCGTGGTCGCCGACGCGCGCGACTTCGACCTGCCCGAGCGCTATCCCCTGTGCATCGTGCCGATGCAGACGATCCAGCTGCTAGGAGGACCGGACGGTCGGGCCGCGTTCCTGGGCTGCGCGCTCCGCCACCTTCGGTCCGGCGGGGCGGTCGCGATCGCGATCGCCGAAGCGCTCGACCTGTACGACGCGACCGACGGCGTTCACTATCCGCTGCCCGACATCCGCGAGGTCGACGGGATCGTGTACTCGAGCCAGCCGATCGCGGTCCGTGCCGAGCGCGGCGGATTCGTGCTCGAGCGCCGGCGGGAGACGGTCGCGGTCGCGGGTGAGCGGACGGTCGAGCGCGACCTGATTCGCCTCGACCGTCTGACCGCGCGGGGCCTCGAGCGCGAGGGCCGCGCCGCCGGGTTTGCCCGTGTGCAGCGGGCGAGAGTCCGGGAAACCGCCGATTACGTTGGCAGCGAGGTGGTGATCCTCCGTGCTCCGTAGCGGCCGAGGCGGCACCGCAACCCTGCGCGTGTGCGCGCTGTATCCGGATCTGATGAACATCTACGCCGACCGCGGCAACCTGCTCCTGCTCGAGCGGCGTTGCCGATGGCGGGGAATCGACTTCAGCGTCACGGCGAGCGGTCTCGGCGAGCGGCTCGACCCCGATGGCGCGGACCTGTTCTACATCGGAGGCGGCCAGGACCGCGACCAGGAGCTGTGCGCGCTCGATCTAGCCGAGGTCAAGCGCGACGCCCTCCACGCGGCGGCGGCTCGAGGAGCCGTAATCCTCGCGGTGTGTGGCGGATATCAGCTGCTCGGACACTCCTACCAACTCGGGGACGCGACCCTGCCCGGTGTCGGGCTGCTCGATCTCGTCACCGTGCGCTCGGACGAGCCCCGGCTGATCGGCAACGTCGCGATCGAGGTGGAGCTGGACCCCAACGTTCGGCGAGTACTGGCCGGGTTCGAGAACCATGGCGGTCGCACAAATCTCGGCCCGGACGCGACCGCGCTCGGCCGAGTGCTGAAAGGTCACGGGAACAACGGCGTCGACGGTCACGAGGGCGTCCGCCACGGGAACGTGATCGGCACCTACCTGCACGGGCCGCTGCTCCCCAAGAACGCGTGGTTCGCCGACTGGCTGATACGGACCGCGCTCGGCGTCGATGAGCCGCTCGAGCCGCTCGACGACCGCCTCGAGGCCGATGCCCACGCCGACGCGCGCCGCGCGGCGGGAATCTGAGAGTCTGAGGGCGATGTCGCGCGGGGCAAGGTTCATCGGCTCGATCGGGTCGGTGGTGACGTGCGTGCTCGCCGCAATGGGGCTCGGTGGGTGCGGCGCCGGCTCGCGGCCGGCGACCGCGGCCGTGCCGAGCGTCACCACGGTCACGACGACCGCGACGACGACCGCGACGACCACCGCGACCACCACGACGACGGCGACGACCACGACGACGATCTCGCTTCCCGGGACGGGGAAGCCGCCGGTGACGATCGGCGACGAGAACACCCCCGAGCAGTTCCTGCTCGGGCAGCTCTACTACCAGGCGCTGAAGGCCGCCGGCTTCTCGGTCTCGCTCAACCAGAGCATCGGCCCCACCGAGGTGATTCAGCAGGCTCTGGCCAACGGCCAGCTCGCGATGTATCCCGAGTACCTGGACGCGTGGGACACGAACGTCGCCGGGATCCAGCACGGCTTCCGGTCGCGCAATGACGCGTACCTGGCCGGCCAGCACTACGCGCTCAAACATGGCCTCGCGCTGCTCAACGCAACGCCGTTCAGCGACACGGACGCGGTCGCGGTGACGTTCGACTACGCCGTCGAGAACGAGCTTCAGTCGATCCCCGACCTGATCAAGATGTCCAACCAGCTCACGCTTGGAGGTCCACCGCAGTTTCAGCAGAGCCCGACCGGACTGCCGGCGCTCGAGAGCACCTACGGGGTGGTTCCGTCGGCGTTCAAGCCGCTCGAGCTGGGCTCGCAGTACCAGGCGCTGGACCAGGGAACCGTCCAGGCGGCCGTCGTCCAGACGACGGATCCGCAGTTACTGAGCGGTAGCTATCCGCTGCTGCGCGACCCCGAGGACATGTTCGGCTGGGGCAACGTCGTGCCGGTGGCGTCCGTCCGCGCGCTGGACGCCGAAGGCCCGGCGTTCGAGGCCACGATCAACCGCGTCAGCGCGCTGCTGACGTTGTCGGCGATGCGCGAGCTGAACGCCTCGGTCGAGCTCGAGGGCCAAAATCCCGCGAACGTCGCGACCCAGTTCCTGCAGGCGAATGACGTTCTGCCACCGCCCTCGTCCGGCGGCTAGCTCGGCTGGCTCGGCTAGCCGCTCGAGCCGAACCCGCCGGCGCCGCGCTCCGAGGTGGCGAGTTCGTCGACCTCGATGACGTCCGGCGTCTCGATTCGCACCAGCACGAGCTGAGCGATCCGCTCACCGCGGACGACCGTGAACGGCTCGTCGCGATCGGTATTCAGCAACAGCACTCGAAGCTCGCCCCGGTAGCCCGAGTCGATCAGGCCAGGCGCGTTCACGAGCGCGATCCCGTGCCGAGTCGCGAGCCCCGAGCGCGGCAGCACGAGCCCAGCCTGGCCGTCGGGGATCTCGACCGCGACCCCCGTGCCGATCGACGCTCGCTCCCCCGGCGCGAGCGTGGCCTCCTCGAGCGCGTAAAGGTCGAGACCGGCATCGCCGGGATACGCCCGGGTCGGGAGCAGTGCACGATCGTCGAGCCGCCGGACGTGCAGGCGTCCTCGACCGAGCTCGGTCGGCGCGGTCACACGAACGGGCGGCTGAGCGCGAACCCCTGGTATCGCGCGGCGACGGGCGCGGGCAGCCGGGCGAGCACCCGCACGCCGTCGGGCGTGTCCTCGCGCTCGAGGTCGCCGGCGAGCGCGTGCAGCTCCGCGAGTCGCGCGCCGGCGTCGTAGGGGATCAGGAGCTCGACGTCCTCGAGGGTGCGGGCGAACTCCACCTCGATCCGCTGCTCGAGCGCCTCGACCCCCTCACCGGTCACCGCCGAGATCAGCACCGCGTTGGGATGCCGGTGCTCGAGCTCCGCGCGGCGCTCGTCGTCGATCCGGTCGGCCTTGGCCAGGACGAGGATCTGCGGCACCGCGTCGGCGCCGATCTCGAGCAGCACGTCCTCGACCGCGCGCGTCATCGCCACCAGCTCCTCCTCGTCAACCGAGGCGTCTACAACGTGCAGGATCAGGTCCGCCAGCCGCGTCTCCTCGAGCGTCGCGCCGAACGCCTCGACGAGCTGGTGGGGAAGCTTGCGAATGAAGCCGACGGTGTCGGTCACGAGGTAGTCGCGGCCGCCCGTGCGGAGCAGTCGGGTCGTCGGATCGAGCGTGTGGAACAGGCTGTCGCGAACGCCGACACTCGAACCGGTCAGCGCGTTCAGCAGCGTCGACTTCCCCGCGTTGGTGTATCCGGCGAGCGCGACCGAGGGCAGCTGCGTGCGCTCTCGCTCGGCGCGCATCACCGAGCGGCTCGAGCGCACGTGGCCGAGCTTGCGCTTCAGGGCCGAGATCCGGTCGCGCGCGAGCCGGCGGTCGGTCTCGATCTGAGTCTCACCGGGTCCGCGGGTACCGATTCCGCCGTCGATTCGCCCGGCGCCGAGCCGCTCCAGGTGCGACCACAGCCCTCGCATCCGCGCGAGGTTGTACTCGAGCTGGGCGAGCTCGACCTGGAGCTTGCCCTCCGCGGTGTGCGCGTGCGAGGCGAAGATGTCGAGGATGATCGCGGTACGGTCGATCACCGGGAGCCCCAGCGCCGCCTCCAGGTTGCGCTCCTGGCGCGGCGACAGCTCGTCGTCGCAGGCGACGAGGTTCGCGTCCGAGGCGGCGAGCTCGGCCTTCAGCTCGTCGATCTTGCCGGAACCGAGGTACGTGTTCGGGTGCGGGTGATCGCGCCGCTGCACGAGCTCCCCGACGTCGGCCACCCCCGCGGTCTTGAGCAGCTCACGCAGCTCCGCGAGCTGCTCCTCGCCGCCGTCCGGGACGACCGCGACCAGAAAAGCGCGCTGGCGAGCGCGGCCGCGCGGCCGTTGTCCATTCACTCCCGACCCTGGCCCCTGCGCTTGCGTTTGGTGGTTTTGCACTAAAGCTGATGGTAGCTGCGGCCCTGCAACCCTAATCTTTTACCCTGAGACGGGCTCGATCTCGGTAGGGGCAGTGTTAAGGCTGCGCCGGACGGCTACAAACGGCGGATCCGCTCGACCGCCTCGAGCAGCCGCTCGTCCGGAGTCGTGAGCGAGATCCTGAAGTAGCCCTCGCCGCTCGGGCCGTACGCGCCGCCGGGCGAGATGACCACCGCCGCCTGCTCGAGCACGTGCTCGCAGTACGCGGCGGAGGACTCGAAGCCGGACGGGATCGGCGCCCAGATGTAGATCGTCCCCTTCGGCGGCGTGACCTCGACTCCCGCCTGGGCGAGCGCGTCGCACACCAGATCGCGCCGGCGCTGGTAGACCGCGTTCATCTCGCGCTTGTCCGCGTCGAGCTCGGGGGCGAGCGCGGCCGCGCCGGCGAGCTGGACGGCCTCGAAATTGCCGGAGTCGATATTCGACTTCAGATGCCAGTAGGACGCGATCGCCTCGGCGTTCCCGACGATCGCGGCGCAACGCCAGCCGGTCATGTTGTAGCCCTTGGACAGCGAGAACACCTCGACCCCGACCTCCTTGGCGCCCTCGGTCTGGAGGAACGATGGGGCCACGTACCCGTCGAAGGTCGTCTCGCTGTAGGCGTTGTCGTGCACGGCGAGGATCTCGTGTCGCCGCGAGAACTCGACGACCTCCTCGAACAGTCCATCGGGAACGGTCGCCCCGGTGGGGTTGTTCGGGTAGTTGAGGAACATCAGCCGGGCGCGCTGCCGGTCGTCATCGGTGACGGCTTCGAGATCGGGGGCGAACCCGCGGTCAGGGCGCAGGGGAAGCAGCACCGGCCTGCCGCCGGCCAACAGCGGGCCGCCGGTGTACACGGGGTAGCCCGGGTCGGAGGCGAGCGTGACGTCGCCGTCATCGAGGAACGCCAGATTCAGGTTGAAGATGCACTCCTTGGCGCCGATCGCCGGCATCACCTCGGTCTCCGGGTCGAGCTCGACCCCGAAGCGTCTCGAGTAGAACGCGGACACCGCCTCGCGGAACTCCTGCCGCCCCCGGTTGCTCGGATACTGATGCGTGCTGGGATCCGCGACCGCACGCTGCGCCGCGGCGACGATCGGCGGGTACGTGGGCGTGTCGGGATCGCCGATCCCGAGGCTGATCACGTCGACCCCATGCGCGCGCTTGAGTCGAACCTTCCGCTCGAGCTCGGCGAACATGTACGGGGGGATCCGGTCCAGGCGGCTACTCCGTCGCATGCAGCTCCTCTATGAACGCCTCGGCGAGCATGCCCCGATACACCGGGACGGCCCAGCCCGAGAGCTTGATCTCCAGTTCGTCACCCACCTCGACCCGAAGCTCGCCGCCGTCCAGCACGACGGTGACCGGCGAGCCGCCACCGTCGAGGACGTAGGCCACCGCGGCGCCCGTTGCGCCGGTGCCGCTGGCCGAGGTCTCCCCCACGCCGCGCTCGAAGATCCGGGCGCGGATTCGGGCCCCGCCCACCCCGGGGTGGGCGGGATCCGAATCGAGCTCGGCAAACCACGACACGTTGGTCCGGTTCGGGAACAGGTCATGGTGCTCGATCTCCGGTCCGGTCGCGCGGATGTCGAGCGTTGCGAGCTCGCGCTCGTCGGTGACGCGGATCGCGCACTGGGGGTTGCCGACCTGGACGTGCTGGAAGCGCCACGTGCGCCCGCCGGCTACGAGCTCGCCCCGGCCGTCTTCGGGCCCGGACGGATAGCCGGAGCTCTGGACGTGCGCGCGGCCCATGTCGACTGTGCACTCAGTCTCGGAGGTGATCCGCGAGTGGATGTCCCCAGCGGCCGTTTGGATCGCGAACGAGCCGTCGTCCGTCCAGCGGTGCCGGCGCAGGTACATGACCGCCTCGCGGGCCCCGTTCCCGGACAGCTCAGCCTCCGACCCGTCCGGGTTGAAGATCCGCAGGCGAGCTACGTACCCGGACTGCTCCGGTTTGGACAGGAGCAGGATCCCGTCGGCGGACACGCCCGTGTGCGAGGCACAGATCGCCTGGATTCGCGCAGCGGTCAGCTCGAACGGCAGGTCCGCCGCCTCGACGATCACGTAGTCGTTCCCGAGCGCATGCCACTTCTCGAACTCCACGGGGCGCCAGTCTAAGGCGCCGCCGTCAGGCGCCGCCGACCATCGATCTAAGGCGCCGCCGTCAGGCGCCGCCGACCATCGATCTAAGGCGCCGCCGTCAGGCGCCGCCGACCAGCATCAATCCCTGTACCGTCGCGCGCGCAATGGTGAAGCGGCTGCAAGCCTGGGCCCGCCGGCGGCCCGCATTGCCGCTATGGCTGCTCGGCGCCCTGCTGCTGGTGTCGACCGTGGCCCGGCTGGCATGGATCGCCGAGCCGTGCCGTGCGCCATGCCGCTCCTCGACCGACCACATCCTGATCTTCGACGAGGACTACTACGTCAACGCGGCGCGCGTGATCGACCGGATCCAGCCGCCGAACGGCGCCCCGTACGCGAACTCGCCGCTCGGGACCGATCCGAACTCCGAGCACCCGCCGCTCGCCAAGCTGATCATCGCCGGCGGGATCGAGCTGTTCGGGGATGGACCGATCGCCTGGCGGCTGCCCAGCGTGCTCCTGGGGACGGTGGCGATCCTCGGGCTGTTCGCGCTCGTCCGCGCGGCGGGCGGAGGGACCTGGACGGCGCTGGGTGCGGCGGCGCTGATGGCCGCGGACAACCTGCTGCTCGTCCACAGCCGGATCGGGACGCTCGACATCTACGCGACCGCAGCGATGATCTGGGCGGCGGCGCTGTACCTGCGCGGCCGGCCGATCCTGGCGGGAGTGGTCGTCGGCGTCGGTGCGTGTGCCAAGGAGGTCACGCCGTACGTGCTGCTCGTGCTGATCGTGCTCGAACTGCTCCGGTGGCTGCGCCGGCGGGCGGGGGCGGTCGCAGCTCTACGGCGCCTCGGATGGTGCGTGGTCGCGTCGGCGGCCACCTTCATCGGGCTGCTCGCCGCCCTCGAGCAGATCGTTGCGCCGTACGACCCGCAGACGGGCAAGCTCGTGTCCGACCTCCCGTTCGGCGAGGTTTGGCGCATCCTCACCTACGCCTCGCATCAGACGAGTCCGCACGGGCCGAAGGGGATCGCCTCGTATCCGTGGGACTGGCTGGTCGACGTCAAGCCGATCACATATCTGCGGATCGACCCGGGGCACCCGACCGCGCAGCTCAACCAGATCGAGCCGGCGGTCCACTTCCTCGGGATGATCAGCCCCCCGATCCTCCTGCTCCTGATTCCCGCGATGCTGTTCGCCGCGATCAGTGCGACCGGACGCCGGTTCAGGCCGCGGGACGAGGTGGGGATCGTCGGCCTCGCGTGGTTCCTGGGGACGTATGTGCCGTTCGTGCTGCTCAGCCTGCTCGAGAGCCGCACCAGCTACCTCTATTACATGGTGATCGTGATGCCGGGGGTGTACATCGCGGTCGCCGACCTGATCAGGCAGATCGGGGCAGGACGCATCGTCTGCATCGCGTGGATGGCGACCGTGTTCGCCGCGGTCGTCGTGATGTACCCGTTCACCCCGTTGCCCTGAGGCTGACGGCGAGCGCGCTCAGGCGCAGCTGGTTGGCGAGAGCCCGCGCGGAAGGGATCGTGAAGCTCCCGCTGATGTCGGCTCCGTTGTCGCCGTTGATCCCGTCCGGGTACTGCTTGAAGTCGATGAACGGGACCGTGATCAGCTGGTTGTCGAGCGCGACCGCGAAATGCTGATTGAGCGTCTGCCCGAGGCCGCTGACCAAGTCCCCACGGTGAGCGATGTTCGCGGTGACGTTCTGGAACTCGCTCTTGCCCTCGCTGCTGAACCCAAACGTGACGTCGGGCTGGGGCGTGTTGGGATCGGTGCTCTGCTGAGGGTTCGTGATGTCGCTGCCGCGGAGCGCGGCGTTGTCCTTGAGCACGAAGAACTGGGCGCTCGGGTCGCCGACCGGCGTCGGCTTGGAGAAGTCCTGCGGGATCGCCTGCAGCACGACCGTTCCCTGAGGCACGGTCACGATCTGACCCTCGGACGCGCTCACGCCCGCCGGCAACCCCGACAGCAGATCCGCCTTGCTGTCGTCGGGGCCTGACAGCAGACAATGCTGACCCGCCGCCGGCACCGTGCCGTTGGCGTTCGCCGCCACCTGGCACGCGGCGCTCCCGGGCGCGCCGAACATGTAGTACTGCGGGCCGAGCCGCGAGTTCGCGGGGCTCGAGCTCTCCGGCTGCTTGGACGCGAGCTGCACCGCGTCGTAGAGGCTCATGCTGCCCGCACCAGGCGAGCCGGGGGCCTGGCTCGTGCCTCCCTGGCTGATCTCGGTCGCGGTCGGATCCTGAGTCTGGAGCTGGCTGGCGACCGTCTTGCCGTTCGGCGTGATGACGTTCGCCTCCCAGTCATAGAACGCGAGCCGCGGCGTCGTGCCGACCAGGGCGAGGATCCTGGCGCGCGCGTCTGCGTTCGCGTTCCGGGCGGTGACGACGATTTCGTTGCCGGCGCGCGAGACCCGGACACCCGGAAAGTCAGAGCCGAGGCGCGCTCGCAGGATCGGGATCGACCGGTCGATCGCCGCTCCGAGCGAGGCCAGCGGATCGATCGTGGACGCGGTGAACGTGACGGTTGCGGTGTGACCGGTGGCCGGCGCGGGGGCCGGGGCCGGGGTCGACCCGCGCGCGAGCAGGAACACGCCGGCGACGACGATCACGACCAGGACGGCGGCCGCGGACGCCAGGTATCGGAGTGCCGCGGGTAGGCGCGGCGATCGCGGCATCCCCGCTTCCACGTTACGCACGATCTGTCGCTCGACGCGGTCGAAATAGTCGCTCACTGCTCACGCTCCGTCATTCGATCTCTCAGCTTCGAGAGGCCACGACTGACTCGCTGGCGGGCCACCAGCTCCGAGCAGTTCAGGTCCCGCGCGATCTCGCCGTACTCGCGGTCCTCGAGCACCCGGGAGCGGACCGCGTCGCGCTGCCCCTCGGGCAGCTGTTCGACGAGCTCCAGCAACCCGTGCTCGGGCGCGGCGGCGAGCTCGTCGACCCGGGCGAGGTCGTCGTCGTCGAGCACCTCGGGCTCGAACGCCAGCCGCCGGCGAGCGCGATCCTCGACCCGGCCGCGGCGGCGGCTCTCGAGCAGCTTGTTCCGGGCGATCCCCAGCACCCACGGGCGCGCCGAGCCGGCAGCGCGCGGGCGGAAGCGCCGGGCGACCAGGAAGATCGCGGCGAACACCTCGGCCGTGAGGTCGGCGGTCGCCTCGCGATCGCCCGTCTCGCGCAGCAGGAACCCGACCACCGTCGGGAGGTGGCGCCGGTAGAACGTCGCAAACGCCGCTCCGTCGCCGTCCACCACCGCGGTCAGCAGCTCGCCGTCGGTTCGCTCGCGGTCGAGTGGCATCTCATCAACAGACTTTGCGCGAGACCTCGTCCGTGTGACACCCGCTAGCCGAGCCAGATCGCGAGCACTTCGCCGGCCGTGTCCGCCGCCGAACGGCCGGTCGTGTCGAGCGTGTGCACGTCCGCGAGCTTCCGCATCCACGTGAGCTGGCGGCGGGCGTAGTTGCGGGTTCGCCGTTTCATCGAATCGACGTCCCCCGTCAGCAGCTCCTCGAACCCGAGCGCCTTGCGCGCGGTGGCCGAAGCTCCGGCGGCGTAGGCGCGCCGTACCTCATCCTGCGCGCCGGCGGCGACCATCGCGTCCACGCGGGCGTCGATCTTCTCGTAGAGCTGCTGGCGCTCGAGCACCAGCCCGACCAGCAAAGTGCCGTGGCGCACCTCGTTGGTCCACAGCTCGGAATCGTGGGCATGACGATCGAGCTCGCCGGCGTCGAGCAGCTCGAGCGCCCGGACGATCCGCTGCCGGTCGCCGGGATCGATCTCGGCCGCGGCCCAGGGCGCGCGCTCGCGCAGGACACCGTGCAGCGCCGGAGCTCCCCGCCGCTCGAGCTCGGCCACCCAGTACTCACGCGCGCCCTCGGGCGGCGGCGGACGAAGGCTGAGTTCGGCCAGCGCGGCGCGCAGGTACAGCCCCGTCCCGCCGACCACGATCGGTCGCTCGCCGGCGCCGAGAAGCGCGTCGATCTCCGCGTGCGCGAGCTCGGCGTACTGGCCGGCGCTGAAGCTGGCGTCGACGGGCAGGAACGAAATCAGACGGTGCTCGAGCTGTTTGCGCTCGTCCGGGGTGGCGGCTCCGGTCAGCGTCTCGAGCCCCTGGTAGACCTGGAGCGCGTCCGCCGACACCGCGACCGGCCGCTCCCCCAGCTCCCGCAGACGCCGGCCGAGCTCGATCGCGACATCGGTCTTGCCGACACCGGTCGGGCCGAACAGGGCGATGACCTCCGCGCGCGGCATTGGCCGGAGTATCGTGGAGCGATCAGGATCGGTACTGGAATCTCGACCGAGCGCGACCCGCTCGAGGCGGGGACGGTCGCGGCGCGGTCGGCAGCCTCGGGGCTCGGCGGCGCTCGGGCCGATCTTGTGGTGGTGTTCGCCAGCGGCTCGCATCTGGTCGCCCCCGAAGCCACGCTCGAGGGCGTGCACGCGGTGCTCGCCCCGGACGCACTCGTCGGCTGCGGCGCGGGCGGCGTGCTTGGCTCCGGGCGCGAGCTCGAGTCCGGCACGGCGCTGGCGGTGTGGGCGGCCGCGTTCGAGGGCGACGGCGGGGCGTCCGCGTTCCACGCCACGATCGAGGAGGAGGAGGACGAGCACCGCATCGTCGGGCTTCCGGACCTCGACGGTTCGAGCGGGATGCTGATGCTCTCGGACCCCTACTCGTTCCCGACCGACGCCGTGCTGGAGATGCTCTCCGAACACGCGCCCGCGGTCCCCGTGCTCGGCGGGCTCGCGAGCGGCCGCACCGCGGAGGGCGACGGAGCCCTGTTCTTCGGGGATCGCGTCTACGACGGCGGCGCCGTCGGCGTCACCATGCAGGGCGTCGAGATGCTCCCGTGCGTCTCGCAGGGCGCGGCGCCGCTCGGCCGAGAGGTCACGATCACCGCCGCGGACGGGAACGTCATCAACGAGCTCGCCGGGCGGCCCGCGCTCCAGACCGTCGAGCAGATCATCTCCGAGCTCGAGCCCCGCGAGCGCGGGCTGGTCGCGGGTGGATTGCTGATCGGCGTGGTGATTGACGGCGGCAAGCCCGAGTACAAGCAGGGCGATTTCCTCGTGCGCGGCGTGCTCGGGGCCGACAGCGAGACGGGCGCGCTCGTCGTCGGCACCCAGGTCACGCCGGGGCAGGTGGTGCGGCTGCACGCCCGCGACGCGCGCTCGGCCGATGAGGACCTCCGGGAGGCACTCAAGCTCCGTATCAAGGCGCTCGCCGGGGAGCGGCCTGCCGGCGCGCTGGTGTTCTCGTGCAACGGCCGCGGCAGCGCGATGTTCGGCATCGCCGACCACGATGCCGAGGCGATCGAGCGCGAGCTCAGAGGGGCGCCCTCCGCGGGGTTCTTCGCGGCCGGGGAGATCGGTCCGGTTGGAGGCCGCAGCTTCCTGCACGGCTTCACGGCGACGCTGGCGGTGTTCCCGCGGGTTTCATGAGCCGGCTGGGCGGCAACGTACTGCTCACCGGTGCCAGCGGCGGTATCGGCCACGCAATTGCGCGGGCGATCGCCCCCCGGACCGCCGATCTGATCGTGACCGCGCGCCGAACCGAGGTGCTCGAACCGCTCGCGGCCGACCTTGGCGCTCGCGTCGTCGCGTGCGACCTCGCCCGCCGAGCCGACGTCGAGCGGCTGGTCGACCAGGCCGGCAGGGTCGACGTGCTGATCGCGAACGCCGCGCTGCCGGCCTCGGGCTTGCTCCTCGACCTGTCGCAGGCGGAGATCGACCGCATGCTCGAGGTCAACCTCCGGGCTCCCATCGCGCTCGCCCGGGCGCTCGCGCCCGGAATGGTGCAGCGCCGCCGGGGCCACCTCGCGTTCATCTCATCGCTGTCGGGCAAGACCGCGTCGCCCGCGTCGTCGGTCTACTCGGCGACGAAGTTCGGGCTGCGGGGATTTGCGCTCGGGCTGCGCGAGGACCTGCGTCCCAAGGGCGTGGGCGTCTCCGTGATCCTTCCCGGCTTCATCCGCGAGGCGGGGATGTTCGCGGACTCGCGCGCCACGCTGCCGCCCGGGGTGGGCACGCGATCGCCTGAGGAGGTGGCCCGTGCGGTGATCTCCGCGATCGACCGAAACCGCTCCGAGGTCGTGGTCGCTCCACTCTCGATGCGGCTCGGGGCGACGATCGGGGGCGCGGCGCCGGCGGTCGCTTCCGCGTTCAGCCGGTTGCTCGGGAGCGAGCGGATCGCCGCCGATATCGCCGCCGGTCAGCGCGACAAGCGATAGTCGGCGGTCCCGATAGACCGCGGCGTGTTCGGCGCCGGCGATCCTGGCATGCCGCAGCATGTTGGCCGCGGCCGATCGGGGGTACGATCGCGATATGAACGATGCCGCCTTCTGGCGCGAACTCGGACAGCAGCTCCGCGTCGACTCGATCAGGGCAAGCGATGCCGCAGGGTCGGGCCATCCGACGTCTTCGATGTCCGCCGCCGACCTCATCGCCGTACTGCTCGCCAAACACCTGCACTACGACTTCGGACGTCCCGAAGACCCCCGCAACGACCATCTGATCTTCTCCAAGGGTCACGCCTCTCCCCTGTACTACAGCTTTCTCAAGGCTGCGGGCGCGATCACCGACGAGGACCTGCTCACGTTCCGCAAGCTCGGGAGCCGCTTCGAGGGCCACCCCACACCGGTGCTGCCGTGGGTGGACGTCGCGACCGGGTCGCTCGGCCAGGGCCTGCCGATCGGCGTCGGCGTCGCGCTCGCCGGCAAGCGACTCGACCATCTGCCTTACCGCGTTTGGGTGCTGTGCGGCGACAGCGAGATGGCGGAGGGGTCTATCTGGGAGGCGTTCGAGCACGCGGCTTACAACGGGCTCGACAACCTCACGGCGATCATCGACGTGAACCGTCTCGGCCAGACGCGCCAGACGATGCATGGCTGGGATCTCGACTCCTACGCCGAGCGTGCTCGCGCCTTCGGCTGGCACGCGATCGAGATCGACGGTCACGACGTCGAGGAGATCGACGGTGCGTTCGCGGAGGCGTCGCACATGGAAGGCCGCCCGACCGTCGTCGTGGCCAGGACCAAGAAGGGAAAGGGAGCCAGCGAGGTCGAGGATCTCGAGGGCAAGCACGGCAAGCCCCTGTCCGACCCTGAGAAGGCGATTGAGGAGCTCGGCGGCGTGCGCTCGCTGCGCGTCGAGGTGGCAAAGCCCGAAGGCGACGGTGCGCCTCGGAAGATCGACCTGGGTCAGGGCGTGCAGTGGCCGCGCTGGGGCGCTGACGACAAGGTCGCGACCCGGCGGGCCTACGGCGACGCGCTTGCGGCGCTCGGGTCCGAGCGCGCCGACGTCGTCGCGCTCGACGGCGAGGTTTCGAACTCGACGTTCTCCGAGCTGTTCGCCAAGGCGCACCCCGAGCGCTACTTCGAGATGTTCATCGCCGAGCAGCAGATGGTCGCCGCAGCGGTCGGCCTGCAGGTGCGTGGCTACCGGCCGTTCGCGTCGACGTTCGCGGCGTTCTTCACCCGTGCCTATGACTTCGTGCGGATGGCGGCGATCAGCCGGGCCCGCATGTGTCTGGCCGGCTCGCACGCCGGCGTGGCGATCGGCGAGGACGGACCGTCGCAGATGGCGCTCGAGGACCTTGCGATGTTCCGCGCCGTCCACTCGAGCGTGGTCCTGTACCCCTCGGATCCGAATCAGGCGGCCGCACTCGTTCGGTTGATGGCCGACTATCCGGGGATCGCCTACATGCGAACGAGCCGCGGCGCCACCCCGACGATCTACGGGCCGGACGACCCGTTCGAGATCGGCGGCTCGAGCGTTCTGCGTTCCTCCGAGGAGGACCAGGTCACGCTGATCGGCGCCGGCGTCACGCTCCACGAGGCGCTGAAGGCCGCTGACGAACTCAGCGCGCAGGGCGTTGCTGCGCGGGTGATCGATCTCTACTCGGTCAAGCCCGTCGACGAGGACACCGTGCGCCAGGCGGCCGCCGACACCGGTGCGATCGTCACCGTCGAGGATCACTGGCCCGAGGGCGGTCTCGGCGACGCGGTGCTCGCCGCGTTGGCGGAGGTCGACGGCGTTCGCGTGCGCAAGCTCGCGGTCACCGAAATGCCAGGGTCCGGAAAGCCGGAGGAGCTGATCCACGCCTACGGCATCGACGCCGACGCGATCGTCGCGGCCGCCCAGGACCTGGTGCGAGCGCCCGCCGGCGCGTAAGGCAGTCGACCCTCAGCGCCCGGGTAGCGCCCGCGACCTTGCCCGGGCCGATTTGCGCGCGCGTCGACCCGTCAGCGAGGACGAGGCGCCGCGCCCACTCGCTCGGCCGCGCGTCGACCCGTCAGCGAGGACGAGGCGCCGCGCCCACTTCCTCGGGCGCGGGCTCGGAGTCGTCCTTGACCACGGGGTGCTCGCCGGTCACCGACGCCAGCGCGTCGATGATCTCGTCGGCCAGCCGCGCGCCGTCGTCCGGTCGATCGGGCGTCGCCTGGACCCTCACGACGACGTCGTCCCCGTCGAGCTGCTCGAGCAGGACCGTCGCCGAGCGCCGCGTCGGAGTCTTGACCTTATCGTCGAGGAGCGCCTGGACCTGAGACACGCGGATACCGGTGCCGAGCCGGACCTTCACGTCGACCGAGTCGGGCTCCCGGATTGGGACCACCACGGCAGACAGCACGACGTTGTTCGGCACCATGATGCGGTCCTCGCCCTGGGCGAGCGTCGTGTAGAGCAGGCCAAGCGAGCTCACGATCCCTTCGATCTGTCCGCCGACGGCACCGGCCTGGAACCGGACGCGCTCGCCGACCCGGAACGGTCGCGCGCTGAGCAGAACCATCCCGGCGAACAGGTTGCCGAGCGTCTGCTGCGCGGCGAGACCGAGGATCACGGCGGTGAACGCGCTTGTCGCGACGAGCGAAGCCGCGCTCACGCCGGCAATCTCGAGCGCCACGAGAAGCGTGATCCCGACGGTCACGAGGCGGACGAGGAAGCCGACCGTTCCGGCGGTGCCCGGATCCATTCGGCGGAAGAACGTCGGACCGGCCACGCGGCCGATGTCCCGGGCGATCGCCCAGCCCAGCGCGAGCAGCGCCAGCACCGTCACGATCTGGATCGGCGTCTCCCACTGACCGTCGGGCTTGCCGAACCAGCTCTGGTAGTTGCTGTAAACAACGATGACCGCTATGAACAGCGGCACCAGAACCGCCACGCGGCGCCGGGCGCTTCGCAGGCTCTTCTCGTCGAAGTCGACGGCCAGGCCGACGCGCTCCCACTCCTCGCTGTGAGTGTCGAACATCTGGTCGAGCCGGAAATCTGGCCTCGATGGCTTCTTGAAGCGTTGTGGCATCTGTCTCGTGGGAGCTGTCGCCGTGCCGACTACCTATCACCGCCGGGCGGCGCGGGTTTCACCTCGATCAGAATAGGCGACCCTGCTCCGGTAGCCATACCGGTTCATTTCGGCCGGACGTTCCGTCCTCCTGATCCGCCGCCGGCGACCGATATCGGCCTCGCATCCGCTCCCCCGGCGGCCGATCGGGGCCCCGGACGAGCTCGCTCAGCCGCTTGCGCTCGTCCGGATGCGCGTACGCGCCCCGCTTGTACAGCTGTTTGTAGCGCTCGACCAGATCCGGACGATGGCTCTGAAGCCATTCGAAGAACAGGCCCCGCACCTCGCCACGGAGGTGGAGTGCGATCCCGCTCACGTACGCCGCGCCCGCCTCCGACGCCAGTTCCAGGATCTTTGCGACCTGCTCGGGCGCGTCGTTGATCCCCGGCATCAGCGGCGCCACCAATACTCCCGTTCTGATGCCGGCGCGGGTCAGCTCCGCTACAGCCTCGAGCCGCGCCCTTGGGTTTGGCGAATGCGGCTCAGTGGCCCTCCACGCGCGCTCGTCGAGCGTCGGCACCGACAGCGCGGCGCTGAACTCCGTCCGCTCGGCGATCTGCTTCATAAGCGGCAGGTCTCGCAACAGCAGCGGAGACTTGGTGAGCACAGAACAGGGATTGGCCGCGTCGCGCATCGCCTGCCAGATGCCGGGCATCAGCTTGTAGCGCCCTTCGACCCACTGATATGGATCGGTGTTGGTCCCGAGCGCCACGTGCTCGCGCGTCCACTTCGCCCGCCCCAGCTCCGCCCGCAGCAGCTCGGGCGCGTTGACCTTGACCACGATCTCGCGCTCGAAGTCCCGGCCGGCGTTGAAGTCCAGGTACTTGTGCGTCGGACGGGCGAAGCAGTTGTGGCTCACGACCCCGTTGGCGATGAAGTCGCCCGTTCCGGTCGTGATGTCGTACAGCGGCATCGCCCGCCCCAGCGGCTCGATCTCGGCCACCCTGAGATTCGCGAACGTCTTGACCATCTGACCTTCGATGTCGCGCTTGCGGGAGACTGCCGGATCCGTCAGATGGAAGAACCGGAGGTGCTCGGACAGGCCACCACGGATGCGGATGTTCTTCAGGCCGTTCCCATTGTTCGTTCGATCGAGGACGACGTCGAACCCGAGCCGGCGCGAGCATGCCTCCGCCCACCCGAGGATCTCCGGATCGCTGCCGGCGATCCTCAGCGCAAAGTCGCTCCGGGATCCTTCGGCATCGAAGAGCCCGGCCAGGAACCCTCTACACCACTGCAGGCTCGGAAGGATCGGCCACTCGACCAGCTCGCTGACCCGCTCGAATGACGTCGCCGTGTGTGCGGATGTTGCGGTCATCTGCCGGTGCCCGGCCGCGACGAGCTGCAACACACGCTCGCCCGTGGCGACATCGACCGATGCCAGGAAGCCTCGAACCCGGCGAAGCGCCTCGGAGTCGGCGAGCGCGAGCCGGAGACGATCGCCCGTGCACCGCCCGTCACATGCCCACCGGCCGTCGTCGGAACGGGGCAAGCCGCCTCCGCGGATGATCCCGCACAAATATCCCAGGCGGTACTCGGCGTCGTGCGCCGGCTGCGCCGCTGACGGCCCGGTCCCCGCAAGTCGGTCGCGGGTGGTCAGAAACGGACGGTCAGGCTGTCCCAGCGGACTACCCAGCAGGTGCCTCCAGCCTCGATTGCTCAGCACTCGGTGATCCCCGCTGAGAATCAGCTCGGTCCCGCCCTCGAGCGTGAGCCGGTATGCCGGCTTGACCGTGATCCACTTGTCGAGGACGGTCGTGCGGACGTAGTGCCGGTAGCCGGATGCAGCCACCCGCGTCCCGTAGACGGCCTCCCCCAACTCCAGTTCGGCTATCGGCTTATGGCGCCCGTCGGCGGTCAGAACCGGCGTCTCGGACCCCAGGCAGTACGTACACGCGTGCGTACAGCCCCGATAGACGTTGATCGTCCACCGGAACGGCATCTGCGACGCTTCCGGGACTCGGTTCAGGATCGACTTGGCCCGGACCTCGTAGAACCGCGTCTCGACCGCCTCGGGCGCGTCGAAGTGGCGCACCACCGCCTCCTCCCGGTAGCCGGGAAGGCGAGCCCGCTCCTCCACCTCAGCTTCCAGGTTGCTCCATCGCACGAACACATGTTCGCACGGGCCTCGGACGGACATTCGCGACGGGGTGCCGCGCGCCGGCGGGACACAGAAGCCGACCGAGGTCTCCAGTGCGCGCGGCTACTTGCCGAGGCTGAGCAGGTGACCGAATCGGCCCAGCTGGAGCGCGGAGGCCTCCAGCGAGAGCGCGATCTGCGCGTCCGGCTCGATGCTGTCGTGTGTGAGCAGCTCGAGCAGTCCGATCGTCGACGCACCGTTGCGGACCGGAAGCAGCAGCGCCGAGCTCATGCCGTGTGCGGCGGCGGTCTGGAGCCGCTCGTCGTCGACGGCGTCGATGTCCGTGAGCCACGTCAGGTGCGGCGCCTGCAGCGCCTGGTCGAGCAGAGTGCCGTTGCGCTTGGGAGCCGCGTCCCAGGTCAGCGCCTCGAAGCGGTCGAGCCCGCGGTGCGCGGTCCACGTGGCCGCGCACCCCAGGCCATCCGACTCATCGGGAAGCCATGCCGTCACCGTGTCCCACCCGCCCTCTGACCCGAGGACCTGGACGGTCTCCTTCAGCACGTTCCGCCACACCGACTCGCGGGCGAGCGAGGCGGCCAGCGTCCGTTTGGCGGTCGGGTGCCAGCTGACCCCGGAGCCGTTCTGCGCGTGGGGCCCGTCGCCGACGGCGTCGAGCCTGGCAAGCTCCGCCGCGGGCACCGCCGTCTCCGGATCGTCGTCGCCGTCGTTCGTGTCGGTGTCTTCGGCTTTGGCGGCAGGTGCGGGCTCGGACTCGCGTTCGTCGATCGGCTCCTCGAGCTCGGCGATCGCATCATCCGCCTCCTCTGCCTTGGCGCGACCACTCTCGACCTCGCTCTCGAGCTCGACGATCCGCGCCCGACCGAGCTCGACCTCGCTCTCGAGCTCCATGACCCGCGCCTCTCCCAGCTGGACCTCACGCTCGGCGGCTTCGGCGCGCTCGCCGGCAAGTCGCAGCTCGGCCTCGAGCTGCTCGACACGGCTTTGCCCGCGCGCCAGCTCGGTGTCGAGGCTCTCGACCCGCGCGGTCCCGCGCACGAGCTCGGTCTCCGCCTCCAGAGCCCGCGCCCGCCACTGCTCGCCCTCGCCCTCAGCCCTGTCGACCCGGGCCCGCCACTGCTCGACCTCGCCCTCAGCCCTGTCGACCCGAGCTCGCCACTGCTCGACCTCGCCCTCGACTTTGTCGACGCGAGCGCGCCACCGCTCGACTTCGCCCTCTGCCTTGCTGGCGCGGCTGACCGCGGCCTGCGTGTCGCTCTCGGCTTTGACCACCCGGGCCATCGCGAGCTTGAGCTCGCCCTCGGCCTTGTCCGCCCGCACCACCGCCAGCCGGAGCTCCCCGTCGGCCTTGTCGGCCCGCGCCTCGGCAAAACGGAGCTGGTTCTCTGCCTTGTCGGCCTCGGTCGCGGCGAATTCGACCTCTCGCTCGGCCTTGTCGGCCCGCGCGATCGACGCGCGCAGCTCGCCCTCGAGCTCGTGAACCCGCGCCTGTGCCTGGTCGAGTCCGGCCACGCGGACTCGCTCTCGCTCGACGTCGCCGGCGAGCTCCCGGATCCGCTCCTCAGCGGCCGCCGCGCTTTCCTTTAGCGCGGCCACCTGCTTTCGCTCCTGGCCGAGCTCGCCGGTCAGAGCCGCCTTTTCCTTGAGCGTCGCGTCGCGCTCGGCGACCGCCTCCGCCAGCGCGGCATCCGCTGCGGCACGCGCCTTCTCGGCCTGAATCAGCTGGGCGCCCGAGTCGTCCGAGCTGTGCCGCCGCTCGAGCTTGGCCACCTGCTCGAGGGCCTGCTTGACCTCGAGCTCGAGCGCCGCCGTTGCGTTCGACGCCACCTCGCGCTCGGCGGCGACCTCTGCCCGGGCGTCGTGCGCCTCGGCTCGCGCGCTCTCCAGATCGGCGTGGGCCGCGTCGGCGTCGGCGCGAGCACGCTCCACCTCGGTCCTCGCCGCATCGGCGTCGGCGCGAGCGCGCTTGACCTCGGTCCGCGCGGCTTCGGCATCGTCACTAAGCCGCTCCCGGACGAGCGTGAGCGTCCGCTCGAGCTCCTCGGCCCGGTCGCGCTCGCGGCCCAGGGCACGCTCTAGGTCCGCCGCCTGCGCGGCCAACGCGACCTCGGCGTCCCCGCGCTCGGCGTCGCCTGCGGCAATGGTCCGCTCGAGCTCGGTCAGACGGGCCTGCGCGCCTTTCAGCTCCACCGCGAGCTCGTCGTTCGCGCTCAGCGCCGCGTCGCGCTCGGCGACCGCGGTCGCCCGCTCCGCTCGCGCCTCGGCGACCGCCGCCTGCTGCTCGCGGTCGGGCGCCCCCGACCCTGGTTCGGCGCTGATGGTCGTCGGCGCCGACCGTCCGCGCGCGTCTGGGAGGACGCCCCACTCCGCGAGCATCTCGGCGCGCACGCTCTCCGCGTCGAGCCGGCTCCACCGTTCGATCCGCAGCAAACGGGCGGCTTCGCTGCGGGCCACGTTCGCGTCTGAGGACGGCGCCGCCACGCCGCACACCAGCGTCGGCACGCCCTTCGCGTCGCCGACCGGGAATCGGAGGACCACCAGCGCATCGCGCCCCTGGTAGGGACTGACTACGTACTCCAGCTGGAGGGGCTCCTCGATGTCGCCCTCGCGTTCCTGCAGGCGAGGGCCGTCGACCGTCTCGGCGGGTGGGAGCTCCGCGTCAGTACGGCCGAGCAGTTTCTCCTCGGTGGTGTCGAGGAACGTCGTGAAGCGGGAGTTGACACGGACATAGCGGCCGTCGAGGTCTTTCAGCCAAACGATCGCTGGGCTCTCGTCGAGTGCACCGTCGAGCAGCGCGCCGCCGGCATCGCCGAGCGACGGCAGCTCGTCGGTCGGGAGCGTCAGCAGGACATGTCGAGCCCCACCACGGTCCGACACGGCCGCGATATCGACGGCGATCCCGTCGAGCTTCAGGACCGCGGCGTTAGCCTGTCCGTCGAGGACGCGCCGGAGCTCGAGGGACTCCTTGCACAGCTCCTCTTTGTCCTTGTACCAGCGACGAAAAGGTTCGGTGCTCTGCTCGAGCATGCCTTCTTCGCCAAGCAGCGCGAGAGCGGGCATATTCGTAACCGCCGCAAGGGTGGCCATCACCGCTCCACAGATCCGTGGATCGCTCCCACAGACAGCGTTTCGGCGCGCCGGGAGCCCGAAAACGCTGCCGTAGCGGCGTCTGGACGGATGTCCACTTCACCGTGGGGGCGAAACTGGACGAATGGTCAACCGGCGGCCCGGCTCAGGATCGATTCCTGACCGGTCAGCGTCTGGCTGGTGGCATCGAGGATCTCGACTTCGACGAGCTCTCCGGGAGCCCCGAGGCCGGTGAAGTTCACGACCTTGTTGTGCCGCGAGCGTCCTCGCAGACGGGATGGATCGGTGCGCGACGGGCCTTCAACGAGCACCTCGAGCGTCCGCCCGACGAATCGCTGGGCGCGCTCGAGCGCCCGTCCCTGGACGACCTCCACGAGGCGCTGCAGGCGCTCCACCTTGACCTCGTGCGGCACCTGATCCGGCAGGCTCGCGGCCTCGGTGCCGCGCCGCGGCGAGTAGATGAACGTGAACGCTCCGTCGTAGCCGACCTCCTCGGCCAGCTCGAGCGTCTGCTTGAAGTCCGCCTCGGTCTCGCCGGGGAAGCCGACGATGATGTCGGTGGTCAGCGCGCAGTCCGGCACGTGCTCCCGGATCATCGCCACGCGGTCGAGGTAGCGCTCGCGCGTGTAGGTCCGGCGCATGCGCTTGAGCACGGCGCTTGACCCGGACTGGACCGGCAGGTGGATGTGCTCGCACAGCGCGGGCAGCTCCGCGTGGGCGCGGATCACGTCCTCGCGCATGTCCTTTGGGTGCGGGCTGGTGTAGCGGATCCGGTCGATCCCGTCGACGGAGTCGATCCGGCCGAGCAGGTCCGCGAACGCCGTGCGCTGCTCGCGCGGCAGGTCGCGTCCGTAGGAGTTCACGTTCTGACCGAGCAGCGTCACCTCGCGCACCCCGTCTCCGGCCAGGGCACGAACCTCGTCCACGAGCTCGTCAGCCGGTCGGCTGACCTCGCGACCACGGGTCGACGGCACGATGCAGTAGGAGCACACGCAGTTGCAGCCGACGCTGATCTGGACCCACGCGTGGTGATCGCGTGCCCGCTTTGCCGGCAGGTGCCCGGTGAACCCTTCGAACTCGAAGTAGCCCTGCGCGGTCAGCGAGTCGCTCACCAGGAACTCGGCGAGCTTGTGCACCTGCCCGGGTCCGAAGGCCACGTCCACGAACGGGAACCTCGTGAACACCTCCTCCTTTACTGACTGCGCCCAGCAACCGCCGACGCCGACGACCACATCCGGGCGTTCGGACTTCAGCCGTTTGGCCTCGCCGAGGTGAGCCACGAACCGGCTATCCGCCTTCTCGCGGATCGAGCACGTGTTGAACAGGATCAGATCGGCCTGGTCACGCGCCGGCGCCTCGGCGTAACCGAGCGACTCCAGCATTCCTTTCATACGTTCGGAATCGTGCTCGTTCATTTGACAGCCGAACGTCGTGACGTGGTAACTGCGCATCGCCCGCCTAGACTAGCCCCCACCCACGCCCGGCTACCGCAACCCCTCCCGGTTAGCCGATTTCTAACAGGCTTCAGCGGAAAACGGGGAAGCCGTCAGCGACGCCTTACAACCACTACTCGTCGTTGGCGAGCTGGGAGACGCTGTTCGGCCTCCCTCGTCTGGCCGACGCCGCCCCGATCCGGCGACGTTCGGCTCGGACGTGTTCACGGCCACCAACCGCTGACGATCTCAATTCGGCCGGAACCCGGGCAGCACGATCTCTATCGCGACCCCGCGCCCGTTTTGCGAATCCTCCACGCGAACCGTGCCCTTGTGCGCTTCAGCGATCGCGCGCACGATCGCGAGACCCAACCCGGCGCCGCTGCTGGTCGTTCGACTTCGGCCGCTGTCGGTTCGGTGAAACCGCTCGAACACGCGCTCGCGCTCGTCCTCCGGGATCCCCGGGCCGTCGTCGAGGACGGCAAAGCGGATCCGGTCAGGCGCGGGCTGGGTCACATCGAGGTGTACGAGGCCGTCCTGCTCATCGGTGTGTTCGATCGCATTGCGCGCGAGGTTCCGCAGCGCTTGGGCGAGCCGGTCCGGATCGGCCTGAAGGGATCCATCCACGATCGTCCCAAGCTCGAACCTGCGATCGGCGGTCAAGCTCATCCCGTCCCACAGCTCGGTCACGAACGGACGCACGTCGATCGTCTCCGCACGCAGGAAGTCGGTCCGCTCCGCCTGAGCGAGCACGAGCAGATCGTCGACGAGCCTCGATACCCGCGTGATCTCCGCCTGCACGAGGTGCTCGACGCGCGTGACCTCGGCGCTCGACGGATTGTCCTGGGCGGCAAGAACCTCGAGCTGGCCGCGAATCACCGTGAGCGGCGTGCGCAGCTCATGCGATGCATCGGCGACGAACTCCCGCTGACTGGCGAAGGCCTCGGAGAGCCGGTCGAGCATGCGGTTGAACGCGTCTGCCAGCACCCTGACCTCGTCACGCCGGTCGCCGGAGATCTCCATGCGCGGACCAAGGTCGCCGGCGTCGACGCGCGTTGCGACTTGCGCCATCCCTCGAAGCGGAGCCGACACGCGTGCGCCGGCGAGGTACGACGCGACCAGCGCGAGAAGCAGCACGACCGCCCCCGCCAGCACGAATGCGCGGGCCACTCCGTGCTGGGCGCGCTCGACCAGAGCGAGCGGCTCGCCCGCGCCCGCGACGACCGGCACATCCCCCAGATCCGCGCGGCGCTCGAAGATCCGCATCCGGCCGACGTCGGGAACCTGCACGGTCGAGTATCCGAGGTGCGGCATGAGCAGCTTGCGCCCTTCGACGTTCTCGACCTGCTGCTGTGCCTCGGTCTCACCCTCGTCGGGGGCGCCGCCCCCGAACACCTCGAGATGGTTGCTCGCGTGCTGCCCGTCGGGCAGCAACACGAACAGCAGCGTTGACGTCGCGTCGTACGGCTGCGCGAGGATGTATCGCGTGGCCGCGGACGTGATTCGCTCCGGGCTTTGGCCGCTCAGCGCCTCCACGGACTGGAGCATCTGGGTCGCGTCGCCGCTGATGTCCTGGTCGATCTCGGTTCTCAGCTGCGTGCCCGTGTCCTGGTAGACGACCAGGAACACGACCGCGGCCGACACGACCATCACGCCGGCCACCCATGCCGTCAGCCGCCACCGAAGTCCGGACGGAAGCACCGAATGCAGTCGCGCGCGCACAGCGACAGTATCGGCCCGAACCGGGCTCTAAGCGCTCGCTTCGAGCCGGTAGCCGACCGAGCGGACGGTGACGATGGGCGGATTAGTGCCCTGCCGGCGAAGCTTCCGGCGCAGGTACCCGATGTAGACGTCGACGACGTTCGTACCGGGGTCGTATTCGTAGCCCCAAACCGCGCGGAGGATCTGCTCCCTGGACAGGACGTGACCTCGGTTGTGCATCAGGTATGCCAGCAGCTCGAACTCGGTCGTCGACAGCCGGACGAGCTCGCCGCCGCGGCGGACCTCGCGCGTCAGCAGGTTCACCTCGATGTCGCCGGCGCTCAGCGTGGTACGTGGTGAGTGGGCGGCGGCGCGCAGCTGGGCACGGATCCGCGCCGCGAGCTCGGTCAGCGAGAACGGCTTGGTGAGGTAGTCGACCGCGCCGGCGTCGAGGCCGGCGACGCGGTGCTCGACTTCGCCGAGTGCGGTGAGCACGATCACCGGCAGTCCCGGCTTGGCTTCCTGCAGGGTCGCGAGCACGTCGAGCCCGCTGCGGCCGGGAAGCATCAGATCGAGCACCACGAGATCGACTTCCTCGTTGATCGCCGTTACTTCCCCACTGACGCCGTCGGTCGACGAGATCACGTCGAACCCCTGGGCGCGGAGGCCTCGTTCCAGGAAGTCGACGATGCCCGGTTCGTCTTCGATTACTTGGATCAATCCGGGCATGGCAACTTGCCCCCGGCTCCAGCCGCATGCATCGGCCGATGATACGGCCGGGCCCCAGGCCCGTCTGACGTGGCAAAGAGCTTTCTCATCGTCAGCTCACGCGAAACTTCGCTTCGCCGCCGATTATTTCGTTCAGATGGGGACGAGCGACGATGTCATGATCCCGCGGCGAGAGCACGAGCGCCTGGCGGCACGCGCGACGATCACGCGACTGCGCCATGCCGACTCGCTCACCGGCGGCGGCTCCGACGGGAACGAGCAGCTGACGACGGTCACAGGCGCAATCCTGATCGTGCTGCTGGCAATCATCGGCTTCACGATTCCGCAGCTGCGCCAGTTCATCTGGGTGCATCTGTTCGTCGGACTATTGCTGATCGGACCGGTGGCGCTCAAGATGGCCAGTACCGGCTACAGGTTCGTCCGCTACTACACGCGCAACGCCGAATACCGGCGCAAGGGCCCACCCGAGATCGCCCTGCGCCTGATCGCGCCGATCGTGGTGCTCTCCACGATCGGGGTGCTCGTCACCGGCATCGGGCTGCTGATCGTCGGCCCGACCGATCGGAACCCGATGCTGCTGTTGCACAAGGTGACTTTCATCGTCTGGGTGGTGTTCATGAGCCTCCACGTGCTCGGCCACCTCCCGGCCGTGGCACGGGCACTCGGGCTCGGCGGCCGTAACGAGACGCAGCGGGTTGGGGGAACTCCCGGGACCGCCGGCCGGTGGATCGCGCTCACCGGCGCGATGGTGGGCGGCCTGGTGCTCGCGGTGGTGCTGATCCCCGAGTTCGCGGCCTGGACCGCCCACTCCGCGTTCCTGCACCATCATCACCACCACTGATCGCGGCGCGCGAGGTACGCCAGCGGTGACCGCCGGCCCATGACGCACACGGGCCCACCGCGCGGACGTGCGACGGGCCCTGGTAATTGCTCGTGCGTCAGCTCGGCGCTAGCTGCACTCGGCAGCCCAGGCGCAGTCGTCGAACCCGTCCGCCGTCGAGTTCGGCGCCGAGGGGGCACCAATCACGTTCCCGCTCGAGTCCGTGAGGTCGAGCTCCTCGGAGGCCTTCAGGCCCGCCGGGGCGCCGTTGGTCGTGGCCGACGTGAACGCCGGGTTCGTCAGGTTCGGCAATGACGCGAAGCCGGCATCGGTACCGATCTCGAGCGGGGTCTCCTCGATCGACTCAGCGGTGGCGTGAGTGGACGGGTACGGCGCGGTCTGAGTGAACGACTCGCCGCGCGTCACATCCTCGATCGTGATCGTCCATACGTCAGACTCGGGCACGACCTCGGAGATCGATGCGTGCATGTGGTCACCCGGCTCAACCGTCATGTTGCTGATAGTCAGCGACGGCGCGGGCACGAGCTCCCACCACGCCGTGTACGACGCGGCTCCGGTGGAGTCGACGTCCTGCTCGGTTCCGGTCTGGATCAACGTCGAGTCGGTCGCCGTGCAACCGGCGTCGATGCAGCCCCCGCCGATCCCGATCCAGTCCGAGGAGTCCTCGGCCTGGCCGGCGGTGTGCTGGGTCGCCGTCGGCACGGTCGAGTCCCCCGTGATCGAGTTGAACAGCTTGGTTCCCTGCTCGAGCGTCCCCTGGTTGTACCCGAACCAGTTGCTGCTCGAGTTCGTGTTCGACCGCAGATGTGGCGCGAGGCGCAGCAGCTGGCCGTGGGATGTGAGCCCCGCCGAGGCACTCGCGGCCGCCACCGCACAGGTCGCAAGCGACACAGTCAGAACAACCGCCAGGCGCCTGACCGCGCCAAGGCACAGCAACCTCCGACTCATCGAGGTCCGTTTCTCGGCGACTTGCGGGTCAAAGCCGCCAGCCTCCCGCTAGTACGACCCGTCGGTCGGAGGTGTACCCCGTCTGCAGTATTTCCACCCGTCACTCTCACGCACGCGCCGGACCCGCTGGAGGGTGCGCGTCGCGAGTGAGTGTGCGGAGTGTCAGCGCGCGTACTCGACCGCGCGCGACTCCCGGATCACGGTCACCTTGATCTGTCCGGGGTACTCGAGCTCTTTCTCTATCTCCCGCGCGATCTCATAGGAGAGCGTGGTCGCGGCGTCGTCGTCGATATCACCGGGTGCGACCATCACGCGGATCTCGCGACCGGCTTGCATCGCGTAGACCTTGTCCACCCCCTTGTGGCGGGTAGCGATCTGCTCCAGATCTCGCAGGCGCTTGACGTATTGCTCGAGCGATTCTCCGCGGGCTCCCGGGCGGGCGCCTGACAACGCATCGGCGGCCTGCACGATCACCGCCTCGATCGTCTGCGGCTCGACCTCGTTGTGGTGTGCCTCCATCGCGTGCGCCACCGCTTCGGACTCGCCGTACTTGCGCGCGAGCTCGCCTCCGACCAGCGCGTGCGGTCCCTCGACCTCGTGCGTCACCGCCTTGCCGATGTCGTGCAGCAACGCGGCCCGCCGAGCGGTCCGCGCGCTCGCTCCCAGCTCCTCGGCCATCATCGCCGCCAGCTGCGAGACCTCGATCGAGTGCGCGAGGACGTTCTGGCCGTAGCTCGTCCGGAACCTGAGCCGCCCGAGCAGCTTGATCAGCTCCGGATGGACCCCCTGAACGCCCGCGTCGAACACTGCCTGCTCCCCCATCTCGACGATATGGCCGTCGAGCTCGGACTTCGCCTGGTAGTACATCTCCTCGATCCGCGCTGGATGGATACGGCCGTCCTGTAGGAGCTTCTCGAGTGTCAGCCGCGCGATCTCGCGCCGCACGCCGTCGAACCCGGACAGGACGACGGCGCCGGGGGTGTCATCGATGATGAAGTCGACGCCGGTGAGGTTCTCCAGGGCGCGGATGTTGCGCCCTTCGCGGCCGATGATCCGGCCCTTCATGTCGTCGGCCGAGAGCTGCACGACCGACACGGTGGTCTCCGCGGCGTGTCCCGCCGCCAGACGCTGCATGCACACCGACAGGATGTTTCGAACCCGACGCTCGGCCTCGCGCTTGGTCTCCTCCTCGATCTGACGGATGCGACGAGCGGCGTCGTGCCTGGCCTGCTCCTCCACCTCCTTGAGGAGCAGCTGCTTGGCGCGGCCGGCGGACAGGCCCGAGATCTGCTCCAGCGAGCGCTCGAGGTCCTGACGAGATTCGCTGAGCGCCGCCCGCTCCTTCTCGAGCTCCGCCTCCTTGCGTGACAGCGCCTCCTCGCGGCGGGTGACCGCCGCCGTGCGCTCGAGCAGTTCGGCGTCGGGGGGCCGCGGACTGGCGGGCGCCGTTTCGACGACAGGCACGCTCGGGGTCGGGCTGGCGACGGCGAGCGTCCGGGTGCCGTGCATCCGACCGTAGATGATGGCCGCAACCACGATTCCCACCGCGATCAGCGCTGCGGCCCCGATGATTTCCATGGTCGATCCTCTCCGTGCGGTTCCGGCGTATTGCCGGACCTACTTCAAAGCTTTGGTTTTTGGAGCGACCGATCGGCCCGCGCGTGGCTGCACGAACGGATGCCGGAATGGCGACTGGCCCTGCCTTCAGTAGGCGGCTACGTGGCGGGTTCTGGGTCTTGTCTGAATGGACCAGGCGGCCCGATGGTGTTTGCCGTCAACACTGAGTCCGGAATCCAAGATATACGGAATTTGCTGGTGTTCTTTGTGGCCCGTGGGCCCTTCGTTCGCTAACAGGATCGTAGTACCGGCGGACCTCGGGCGCAACGACGCATCGTCCCGGTCAGCCGCAGGGGCTATCGGCGCCCCCGACGGTGCGAAGCCGTCCAGATGTCGTTGGGAGGATTTGGCGGCTAGCCGAGGTCCGGATCGCGCATGTGGGCGGTGATCGCCTCGAGCGCGAGATCCGTGTCGTAACCCTTGCGCAACAGCACGCCGAGCGCCCGCTCCCGCTCCCGGCGATCTCCCGCCGGCGAGGGGAACCGACGGCGCAGGACCGCGAGTGCGCGATCGATTTCGCCGTCGTCCGAACGCTGCTCGTGCTCAGCGAGCGCGTCGGCGGCCACGTCACGATCGACGCCGCGGGCAAGCAGAGCCTGCCTGACCCGATCGGCGCCCCACTCGTCGAGCTCGCGCTTGTCCTGGACGAACAGGCGTGCGAAACGGGCGTCGTCCAGGTGCCCTTGGTCGCCGAGCGCCTGGACCGCTCGCTCGACGTCGCGCGGAGCGATCCCCTTGCTGAGGAGGTGGCGGCGCATCTCCGCCTGCGTGCGCTCCCGGGCGTTCAGATAACGGTACGCAAGCGCGAGCGCCCGCTCGAGGCCGGCGTCAGCGTGAAGCGACCCGTCGAGATCGCCGTCGGCGTGGAGCGGCCGCACGTCGGCGTGGAGCGGCCGCTCGAGGCCCGAGTCGGCGTCGAGCACGCGCTACGCGGCGCGACCCTCGGCGGCCGCCTCCGCGTCTACGGCTTGGAGCGCCGGCCCGTCACGCTCGATCGTCTTGACCAGATCGCGGTTGAGCCCGAGGGCCGTGTAGATCTTGGATTCGATCTCCTTGGCCGTGTCGGGGTGCTCGTCGAGGAACGCCTTGGCGTTGCCGCGCCCCTGACCGAGCCGTTCCTCGCCATACGAGAAGAACGAGCCGGACTTCGTGATGATGTTGTGCTCGATGCCGTAGTCGAGCAGGCACCCGGAGGTCGAGATGCCCTTGCCGAACTCGATGTCGAACTCGGCCTGCTTGAACGGCGCCGCCACCTTGTTCTTGACGACCTTCACCCGGACGCGGTTGCCGACCGCCTCGGTGCCGTCCTTGATCGTCTCGATGCGGCGGATGTCCAGCCGCTGGGAGGAATAGAACTTCAGCGCGCGACCGCCGGGCTGGGTCTCGGGCGAGCCGAACATCACGCCCACCTTCTCCCGGATCTGATTCGTGAACACGCACAGCGTCTGGGTGCGGTTGAGGCCGCCGGTGATCTTGCGCATAGCCTGCGACATCATGCGCGCCTGCACGCCGACGCTCTGATCCCCCATCTGACCTTCCAGCTCTGCGCGCGGGGTGAGCGCCGCAACCGAGTCGATCGAGATCACGTCGACGGCTCCCGAGCGGATCAGCATGTCGACGATCTCGAGTGCCTGCTCGCCATAGTCGGGCTGAGAGACCAGCAGCTCGTCGATGTCGACGCCGATCTGCTGGGCGTACAGCGGGTCCATCGCATGCTCGGCATCGATGAACGCGCACACGCCACCGAGCTTCTGGGCCTCGGCGAGGATGTGGTAGACGAGCGTGGTCTTACCGGACGACTCCGGGCCGAAGATCTCGATGATCCGCCCGCGCGGGACGCCGCCGATCCCAAGCGCCAGGTCCAGCGGCAAGGCGCCGGTCGGGATCGCATCGACGGCCACGCGTGCGCCCGGGTCGCCCATGCGCATGACGGTGCCCTTCCCGAACTGCCGCTCGATCTGCGTCAGAGCGCCCTGGAGCGCCGCCTGGCGCTTGGCATCCGCCTTCGGATCGGACGTGGCCCCCGGCTTCAGGCCGGCCTTGTCTTGCTCGCTCATCTCCGTTCGGCTCCTTGTCTCATGCACTTTGCTTCACCACGGTAGGCGGGGTGGCGGACGGAACCGGCACGCTAGAGCCGCCGACTGAAACGGAACAAGGCGCGTTCGTTTCAGAACGCAAACAACTTCGGGCCAATTGTGCGGCGAGGGTCGGACGGCAGGAGGTCACGGCTGTCGCGGGTCGGATGGCTGGGGTTCGGCGCGGAGTCGCCGGCGCCGGGGAAGGCGGCACCTGAGAGAGCGTGGCTGGCGCCCGGAGAGGAGCCGGCGACCCCGAGAAGAGCCGTCGCCCAGGAGGGTCGACGCCGGAAGCGCGGCGCAGCGGAGCCAGAGCATGCGTAATACGACAATTGCGGACCTTTGGCCGAACCGTGGCGTGTCGCGCATGCCCCACATGAATAGTCCGCCACGATCCCCGGTTCATCGCTGAATTGGCGTGTTATGCAGGTCGCGGGATGCCGGCGCGGGTGCTCTTCGGGGACCGGCGCCGGCGCGAGCGGGCGCCGCCGCGAGCGGGGCGCCGCCTCGAGCGGCGCGTGCGAGAACCGGGGCGAATCGCCGCGAGCGGCGTGTGCGAGAACCGGGCGAATCGCCGGCGTAACCTGGGCAGATGACGCGGGCCGCGCACGGTTGGCGCCGCCGCGCCTCAGCCAGGCCGATTCAGCACGTCTCGCAGCGCCACCTCGAGGTCCGGGTGGCGGAAGCCGTAGCCGAGCCGCTCGAGCACGGCCGGCACCGCGCGCTGGCCCGTGATCACGATCTCGGCCATCTCGCCGTAGAGCGACTTGACCGCCAGCCCCGGCACCGGCAGGAACGCCGGCCGCTTCAACACGCGCCCGAGGACCTTCGAGAGCTCTGCGTTGGTCACCGGATTGGGCGCGGTCAGGTTGACCGGCCCGGTCGCCTCGGGCCTGCCGGCGCAGAAGAGCATCGCGCCCACGACGTCGTCGAGGTGCACCCACGGGACGTACTGGCGGCCGCCGGCGACGGGTCCGCCGATCCCGAGACGGAAGAACGGGAGCATCTTGGCGAGCGCCCCACCCGAGGGAGACAGCACCACGCCGGTGCGCGTGACCACGACGCGAACGCTCGACGAGGCGGCGGCGAGCGCCTCGTGCTCCCAGGCGGCGACGACCCCGGCCAGGAAGTCGCTCCCGGCCGGCGCGTCCTCGTCGAGCTTCTCGTCGCCGTGCGGGCCGTAGAAGCCGACGGCGGACTGAGAGACGAGCGTTCGCGGGCGCTGGTCGGGTGCGAGCGCGAGCAGCCCTTCGACGAGTGCTCGCGTCGAGCGCACACGGGACTCGCGAATGGCCTCCTTCGACTCGTCGGTCCATCGCTGCGCGATCGGCTCGCCGAGCAGGTGCACGACCGCGTCTGCGCCGGCGAGCGCGGCCTCCGGCGGTGGCGCCTCCGTCGGCCTCGGCCAGGCGTGCGGCTCGACCTCATCTCCGAGCGCCTGGCGAGCCCGGCCGGTATCGCGGGAGAGCGCGACGACCTCTTCCCTGCGGGCCAGCAGGGCACCCACGAGGGCTCGACCGATCGTGCCGGTGGCTCCGCTGACGACGACGCGCATGGTTCGAAGCTTGCCGGATGCCAGCGATCCGTGTCGCGGCGCGCCGAGCCGGCCCGCCGGCGCTACGACCAGATCGCGTCGAACTCCTCCTGGTCGAACGGCACCAGCCAGCATTCGGCGATCCGCCCGTCAGTCACCCGGAAGACACCCACGGTCTCCCAACACACCTCCCGGCCCTCACGCGAGGCCTGCCCGCCGGCGAGCTGGACGACGCGCCCGGCGATCATCGCCATGCCGTGAACGGTCACGCGGAACGTGGAGTCGGTCATCCGCCGACGCGTGTCCAGGTACTCGAGCACCGCGTCGACGCCACGGTGCTCCCCGGCGATGGCGCTCGCCCCCGGCACGTGCCAGACCACGTCCTCACTAAGGACATCCCGCATCGAGCCCAAATCCGAGTCCGAGGAGGAGGAGGAGGAGGAGGAGCCGGCGGCGTAGACCTTCGCCTGGACCGCATGGAACCGCCGCACCACCGACATCGGGTCGGCCGCACCCGGTGCCGAGCCGAGCTCGACCGACGCGAGCGGCTCGTACCTCGCGCCCCCGGACCCGAGCCGCGACCGCAAAAGCGTCACTCGCGAGCAGCGCACCGCGGACTCCGGTGGCGCGGGCAGCTCGACCCGCCGGATCCGCGCATCGCGACCGACGCGCGCCACCGTGACATGGGCGAGGAACGGTCGCGATTCCGGCCCGTACCAGCCGCCCGCGGCCAGCGCACCGGACAACGCGGACTGGATCCGCGCCAGCGCGCCGCCGTCATCGACAAGCGAGACCGCGAGCACGCGGGGCCGCCGCGCCGGCAACCACAACCCCTCGCCGAACGCCGAGCCCACGACGGGCTCGCCCGCGACCACCCCACAGGCCGCGGAGATCGCTTCTATCTCGCCGACCGGGCGCGAGCCCAGAAAGCACAGCGTCGCGTGAAGATCCTCGGGCCGTACGAGACGCAGCCCCGAAACCTCGCGGGCGACCTCCGATCGCCACTGAACCAATGCCTCCTGCGCCGCCGAGGGCAGCTCGAGTGCAACGAACAGTCGGGCGGTGACGCCCGCGTCGCTCACGCGTGCTCGGCCCGGGCGCCCGCCTCGGGCACCGCCCCGAAGGCATCCTCCAGCAGCCGCCGGAGCAGGTGCATGCCAACCGTCGTCGAGCGGTCGCGGACGTCGGACCGGCTCCCGGGAAGCAGCGTTCGCCGCGTGATCCGCGCCCCGTCTCTGAGGCACACCGAGAAGCACACCGTGCCGACCGGCTTGTCCTCGGTTCCGCCATCCGGGCCGGCGATCCCGGTGATCCCGATGCCGGCGTCCGCGTCGAACCGCGACACGGCCCCGGAGGCCAGCGCCTCCGCGACCTCGGTCGACACTGCCCCAAACCGCGCGATCAGGTCCGGATCGACGGCCGCCAGCGCCGTCTTGGCCTCGTTCGAATACACGACGACCCCACCGGCGAAGTACGCGGACGACCCGGGCAGCTCGGTGAGCCGCGCCGACATCAGGCCGCCTGTGCACGACTCGGCGACCGCGACCATCCGGCCCGAGAGCAACGAAGCCACCTGCGAGTCGACCGTCGATCCGTCGCGCGAGAACAGTTGATCGCCGTGGCGCTCGGCGATGAAGTCGGTCAGCGACTCGTACGCCGATTCGCCGGAGGGCTCGTACCGAGTCGCGACCTCGATCTCGCCGCGGCGCAGACAGGTCGTGATCTCGAGTGGCTCGAGCGGCACGCCGGCCTCCTCGGCCGCACGCAGGGTGTTGGCGATCTCGGACTCGGGGAGCCCGTACAGGCGCAAGATCCCGCGGCGATACGAAGTGGCGCCGGCGATCGCGGCGCGGAAAGCGTCGGTCGAGCGCGCCAGCTCCCACATCTCGTGGAGTTCGCGTGGCGGGCCCGGCAGGACCACGACCGTCGGGCCGGGTCCGGAAGCGGGCGGCACGACCAGCCCGGGCGCGGTTCCCACCGGATCGAGAACCGTGGCTCCGGCGGGCACCACCGCCTGCTTGCGGTTCGCTTCTCGGATCGCGTCGGGGTCGAGATCCCGCCAGCGGTGCATCAGCGGCCTGAGGATCTCGGCGATCCGCTCCTCGAGCGCTTCGTCGAGCACCATCTCGCGACCGGCGAACCTGCCGACGACCTCGGCGGTCAGATCGTCTGCGGTCGGGCCAAGGCCGCCGCTCGTCACGATCAGCGCCATCCCCTCATCCGCCATGTACCGCAAGCCCGCGAGCAGGTCGTCGGGGCGGTCGCCGACGATCTGGATCATCGCCGCGTCCACGCCGACCTCGGACAGTCGCTCGGACAGCCAGGGTCCGTTGCGGTCGGAGATGATCCCGGTGAGGACCTCGGTACCGGTAACGAGGATCCCGGCGCGGGGAGAATCGCTCATGTGCAGGTCGGCAGCTGGCCCGCCGGCAGCGGAGTCGTCTTCCCGGGCGTCAGCTCGTATCCGATCGGTGACGAGTTCGCAACGGTCACGGTCTTCCCGTTGACCTTCATCTGCACCGAGGGGTTGCCGAGCGTCACCTTGAGCTTGCTCGCCGTCTCGGTCGGGATCGTCTGGCCGACGGCGAAGATCAACCCTGGGATCAGCTTCTTGCCGGTGCCGTCCTCCACGCACACGTAAACCGAGCTCGTGGGCACCAGCTTCAGCGTCACGGTGGTCGGCTTGGGCGGAGCAGGCTTGTGGTGGCGGTGGTGGGTCGTGGCGGTGTGCGTGGTCGTCGTCGACTTCGAAGCGGCGGCGGTGGGCGGCGTTGTCGACGAAGTCGAGCTGTTCTTGTTGATGCTGCCGACCACGAACAGCGCCGCGACGACCACGACCAGCACGAGCACGACCGCGGCCACGGGTCCCAGCCGGGGGCGCCGGCGCTTGCGTTCGCGCTCACGCGAACGCGCGCTGATCGGCCGCAGGTCCTGATCCGCGGGGCGCTCGTAGCGGCGCTTGTACTCGTCGACGAGGAGCCGGCTGTCCACCCCGAGGAAGTCGCCGTACGTGCGCAGGAAGCTCTTCACGTAGACGGGCCCGGGGAGCAGATCCCACTCCTCGTTCTCGATCGCGCGCAGGTACTTGGCGCGGATCTTGGTGCGCGCCTCCACTTCGCTTATATCGATCCGCGCGCGGATCCGCGCCTCTCTCAGTGTGGTGCCGATGTCGGCCATCCCCCTCCGAAGGCTAGCGGCGGACGGCGCTTCGACAGCAGGACTTTTCCGCCGCTCGCGCTCGCCGCGCAAGGGACTACTGCTCTTCGTCGGCGTCGTCGGGTACGCGGACCGGCGGCGGCATGGCGGGGCCCTCGGCCTCGGCGAGATGGGACAGGATTCGAGGCACGTCGGCCTCGGTGATCAGCACCTGCCGCGGCTTGGATCCCTCGTAGCCGGAGATGATCCCGCGGCGTTCGAGCATGTCGATCAGCCGACCGGCGCGCGTGTAGCCGAGCCGCAGCCGGCGCTGGAGCATCGACGTCGAGGCGGTGCCCATCTGCGCCACCAGCGCGATCGCCTCCTCGAGCAGCGGGTCCTCGTCGGGGCTGAACTCCGCCTCGCCAGAGCCGTCGCCCGAATCCGAGGATTCGACCTCCTCGAGCAGTTCATCGTGGAACTCCGGCTCGCCCTGCCGCCGCCACGCCTCGGTCAGCTCGGCGATCTGCTCCTCGTCGATGTAGGCGCCCTGGATCCGCTGAAGCTTGCTCGACCCGACCGGCGAGAACAGCATGTCGCCCTGCCCGAGCAGCGACTCGGCGCCGTTGTGATCGAGGATCACACGGGAGTCGGTCTGGGAACTCACAGCGAACGCGATCCGCGATGGCACGTTCGCCTTGATCATCCCGGTGATCACGTCCACGCGCGGAGACTGAGTCGCGAGCACCAAATGAATGCCAACGGCCCGCGCCTTCTGCGCCAACCGGATGACCGAGTCCTCCACATCCGCGGGCGCGACCATCATCAGGTCCGCGAGCTCGTCGATCACGCACAGGATGTAGGGCAGCGGCGGCTCCCCCCGCTTCTCACGCGCACGATTCAGCTCGGGCAGCGAGCGGGTGCGGGCGAGCGACATCGTCCCGTACCGCTGCTCCATCTCCTTGACGAGGTTCTGCAAGGCGTTGGCCGCCATCCGAGGGCTGGTGATCACCGGCGTCAAAAGGTGCGGGATGCTCTCGTAGTGGTTCAGCTCGACCTGCTTGGGGTCGACCAGGACCAACCTCACCTCGTGCGGCGTCGCGCGAAGCAGGATGCTGCACAGCATCGCGTTGACGCACGCCGACTTCCCGGCGCCGGTCGTGCCGGCGACGAGCAGGTGTGGCATCTTCGCGAGGTCGGCGCCGATCGCCCGCCCCGCGATGTCCTTGCCGAGCCAGACCGTCAATGGCGACCAGTCGGGCGGAGGGTCCTGGAACACGTCGCCGAGGTGGACGATCCGCCGGCGCGCATTCGGGACCTCGACCCCGACCGCCTGCTTGCCCGGGATCGGCGCCAGGATCCGGATCTCGGTCGCGGCCAGGGCGTACGCGAGATCGTCCTTGAGCTGCGCGACCTTGGCCACCTTCGTGCCCGGCGCCAGCCGCAGCTCGTAGCGGGTGATGTGCGGACCGGTGACGCGGCCGATCACCTTCGCCTCGATCCCGAAGTGGCCGAGCGTCTCGAGCAGCGTGGCGGCCACCTGCTCCTGGCCGGCGGTGTCCGGCTTGGCGGCTTCGCCGGTCGAGCGCACCAGGAAGCGTGCCCGCGGCACGTGCCATTCGAAGCTCGGATCGTCGGTGATGCTCGCGCGGTAGCGACCCTGCGGGGTGAGGTCCTCGGGATTAGGATCCGGGCGCTCGGGCCGCTCTTCGCCCTCCGGCGCGACCGGCGCTTCGCGTTGATCGGCCGCGCCGCGACCCGGCGGCCGATATTCCGGCACGTCATCGTCGTCGATCGGGCCGGGCGGCGGAGCTTCCACGTGGGTCGCGCGGACCACGAGCTCCGAGGTATCCGGCTCCGGGGGTAGCAACGGCTCGACCGCCTCCGAGACCGGCTCCGACCGGCCTGACCGCCCCGACCCCGCGACCCTGGCCTTCGCCGCCTCGGTGGACGGCCGGCGCACGCGGGTCGCTGCCACGGTCTCGGTCGAGCGCCGCAGCACGCGGGTCGTCCCGGCCACCCCGGCGCCGGTCGCCCGCACGATTCCCGCGAGCGTCGCGCCGGTGACCAGGATCAGGCCGGCCGCGAATAGGAACACCGCGAGGATGTCGGCGCCGGCCGTCGAGATCAGATGCGAGGTCACCCACAGCTCCGCCTGCCCGACCACACCCCCGCGCCTCTCGAACGCCGCCGGCGTCCAGTAGACGGCGCTCGGCACCGGACCTGGGCCGACCCCAAGGGTCCCGGCGGCCAGCGCGAGCGTGATCGAGCACGTCAGGCAGACGACCCCGGTCCGCAGCGGTCGGGTGGGAGGGCGGAGTTCACGCATCAACACGAGCGCCCCGGCGACCACCAATGCGGCCGGGACGACGTACCCAAGCGCCCCGAACAGGAACCGCATGCCGGTGACCGCGCCGTTCCCGAGCGTGCCGCCGTTCCAACTGCCATAAGCCACCCCCCCGAGCAGGATCCCGACCGCGATCAGCCCGAGCCCGAGGATGTCGACGTGGTGCGGCTCGAACTCGATGTGCGGCAGCCGCAGCGATGGCCGGCCAGCCAGCAGCGAGCGCGTCGCGCGCCTGGGCGGCGGCTTCTTTCGCTTACGGGTGGCCATTTCGGAGGAACTGGCTTCGACGCGCCAGGCCCACTTCCTGCCCCGCTCCCCTGGCACGGCAAGCCGACGAGTGACCGGGCAGGCAGACGAGTGGAGGACTCCAATTCGCCGCCGTACCATCTGCATACAGAAATGGCGGAGTACGAACGCACACCTCGTGTTCTCGTCGTCGAGGACGACGATGCGATCGCGCAGGTCCTCCAGCGCTCGCTGCGCATGGAGGGGTACGAGGTGCGGATCGCCGGCAACGGAACCACGGCGCTGGACGAGGCCCATGGGTTCCTGCCCGACCTGCTGATCCTCGATCTCGGGCTCCCCGGCATGGACGGCGTCGAGGTGGCCAAGACTCTCCGCCAGGCCGGCGACGACGTTCCGATCCTCGTGCTGACCGCCCGCGACGGCGTCGAGGCACGGGTCGAGGGGCTCGACGCCGGCGCCGACGATTACCTCGTCAAGCCGTTCGAGCGCCAGGAACTCCTGGCGCGCCTCCGCGCTCTGCTGAGACGCCGCCCGCCGAGAGGCCAGGCGACGCTGACCATGAGCGACCTCAAGCTCAACCCGGACACGCACGAGGTCACGAGGTCCGGCCGGACCATCGACCTGACCCAGCGCGAGTTCGAGTTGCTCGAGTACATGATGCGCAACGAGCGGATCGTGATCTCTCGCCAAAGGTTGCTAGACGAGGTGTGGGGCTATGACCCGTTCTCGATGACCAATACGATCGAAGTGTTCGTGTCGAACCTTCGGAGGAAGCTGGAAGCCGGTGGCGAGCCCAGGCTCTTACATACGATCCGCGGTGCGGGGTACGTTCTCCGCGTATAGGTCGATCCCGATCCGCTGGCGGCTGGCCGGCGGCTCGGCAATGCTGACCTGCGTGATCCTCGCGAGCTTCGCCGCGATCGTCGGGGTGCTGACCGACCACCAGCTGCGCGGGCAGTTCAACGATGACGTGCGCAGCAACTCCGACCAGCTCGCCGGCGAGATGCGCCTCAAGTGGGTCAGCAACCTCGGCTCGCTGAACTGCAACAGCCAGCCTGTCTCACTCAAGGACTACACGAGCGCCGAGCACGTCCAGATCAGGATCTTCAACCAGGCCGGCCTGCTGCTGTGCACGCAGAAGGACGTGAAGGTCAAAGGGGTCAAGTTCCCGACGACGACGCCGGCGTTCGCGCTGCCGTCGAAGGAAGGCATCTACCAAGAGCAGGGCTACCAGGTGTTCGCCAGGCAGCTGAACGTCGACGCAAGCCCAGTGTGGTTCCTGTACGCCCGGCCGCTCTCGGACGTCGACCATACGATCGCGCGCGTGCAGGTGATCCTGCTGCTCGGGGTGCTGGGCGGCACCATCCTCGCGCTGCTGGGCGGTCTCGCCACCGCCGCGCGCGCGATGCGCCCGATCGTGCAGCTGACAGAGGCCGCGCGCGAGATCGAGCGCACGCGCGATCCCACGTTGCACCTGCCTCACCCGGAGGCCGACGACGAGGTCGCGGAGCTGGCACGCACCGTAGAGGGGATGCTCGGGTCGCTCGACGCTGCGCGTGGCGAGACGCACGCCTCGCTCGAGCGCCAGCGGGAGTTCGTCGCCGACGCGTCGCACGAGCTGCGCACGCCGCTGACCAGCTTGCTCGCGAACCTCGAGCTGCTTGCCGAGGAGCTCGACGGAGAGCAGGCCGACACCGCCGAGGCCGCACTGCGCTCCGCCAGGCGGATGCGCCGGCTCGTCGGCGACCTGCTGCTGCTCGCGCGTGCCGACGCGCGCCGCGGCCAGTCGCGCGGTCCGACCGACATCGCCGACGTGCTGCTCGAGGCGGCCTCCGAGCTCGGGCCGATGGCCGAGGACCACGAGCTCTCGATCGAGGCCCAGCCGGCGGTCGTGCCCGGCGTGCGCGACGACCTCCATCGCCTGACGCTCAACCTGATCGAGAACGCGGCCCGTCACACGCCCCCCGGCACCCACATTCGCGCGGCCACCTCGGTGCAGAATGGCATGGCGGTTCTCACCGTCGAGGACGACGGGCCCGGGATCCCACCCGAGCTCGGGTCGCGCGTGTTCGACCGCTTCGTCCGCGGCGCCCCCGGGACCCGCGGATCGGGCCTCGGCCTGGCGATCGTGCGCGCGGTCGCCGAGTCGCACGGCGGCACGGTCACGCTCGAGCGACCCGAGACCGGTCCGGGCGCGCGGTTCGTGATCGCGATTCCGCGCGATCCGACGGCCGGCCTTCGTCCCGCGCCCGAGCCGGTCGCGAGCCGCCCCCGCAATCGCGCGTAGCGGCCCGGCCCGACCATCGACGGCGCTGATGAGCGCCCTGGGTGCTAACATCTTGCTTGCCAGCAAGCAAGTATTTAGGAAGCGCCAAACAACTTGTCCCCCCTGCTCGCCACACTCGACACCGAAACCACGCCTCGTCTGCGGGCGGTGATCGGCAGGCTGTCGCGGCGCCTCCGACCCACCGCCGCCGCCGTTGCCGGGGGCCTGACCCCGACTCGGGTCTCCGTGCTCCTGCACGTGGCCCGCGCCGGTCAGATTCGGCTGTCGGAGCTGTCGGATGCGGAAGGGATCAACCCGACGATGATGTCGCGGGTGATCGCCGATCTGGCTGACGCGGGACTAGTTAGGCGTGCCATCGATCCGGGTGACCGCCGCGCGGCGCTGGTCGAAGCGACAGCGGGCGGCCGCAAGCTGGCCGACCGGATCCGCAGCGAGCGGACCGACGCGCTGAACCTGGCCCTCGAAGGCCTCGACGAGCGCGAGCGGAGCCAGATCGAGGCTGCCCTGCCGGCGCTCGAACGCCTCGCCGAGCAGCTTCGGGTAGGAGAGCGGTCTTGACGCGGATGATCCGCGCCGGCCGCGTAACTTTCGCCGCATTGTCGGTCCCGAATTACCGTCGCTACTACGGCGGCCAGGCGATCTCGCTGATCGGCACCTGGATGCAGATGACGGCACAGGCCTGGCTGGTCCTGAGCCTCACGCACTCGAGCACGGCGCTCGGGCTGATCGTCGCCCTCCAGACGCTGCCGGTGCTGCTGCTCGGCCCCTACGGCGGCGTGGTCGCCGACCGTGTCGACAAGCGCCGGCTGACGATCGCGCTCCAGACCGCGATGGGGATACAAGCGCTGATCCTCGGCGTGCTCACCGTCACCGGCGAGGTGCAGGTCTGGCAGATCGGCATCCTCGCGGCCCTACTCGGCCTCAACAACGCGTTCGAGAATCCGGCGCGCCAGTCGTTCATGCTCGAGATGGTCGGCCCCGAGCACCTTCGCAACGCGGTCAGCCTCAACTCGGTCCTCGCCAACACCGCTCGCATGATCGGTCCCGCGGTCGCGGGGATCCTGATCGCCACCGTCGGCGAGGGCGTCTGTTTCCTCGTCAACGCGGCCAGCTTCGTCGCGGTGGTCGGCTCACTGGTCACGCTGGATCTCTCGGCGCTCAATCCCACCGACCCCACCCCGCGCGCTCGCGGCCAGCTCCGCGAGGGCCTCCGCTACGTCCGCAACACGCCCGAGCTGGCGGTGCCGCTGCTGATGATGGCCGCGGTGGGCTGCCTGACCTACGAGTTCCAGGTGTCCCTGCCGGTGATGGCCAGCCGCGGACTGCGCGTCGGCGCCACCGGCTTCGGGTTCATGACCGCCGCGATGGGGTTCGGCGCGGTGCTCGGCGGCCTGCTCGTGGCCGCGCGCGGGAAGACCGGTACCGCGCCGCTCGTGGCCGCGGCCGCCGGCTTCGGCGTGACGATGTCGTTGGCGACGCTCGCGCCGAGCCTCCCGTTCGAGCTGATCGCGCTCATGTTCGTCGGTTGGACGAGCATCTCGTTTATGTCGATGGGGAACTCGACGCTGCAGCTGACCGCCGAGCCCGGGATGCGTGGCCGGGTGATGTCGCTGTGGTTCGTCTCCTTCCAGGGATCGACCCCGATCGGCGGGCCGATCGTCGGCTGGCTGATGGCGGTCGCCGGCGCCCGCGCCGGCCTCGGCGTCGGCGCGATCACCTGCTTCGTGGTCGCGCTCGCCGGTCTCGCCACCCTGCGCGGCCTCCCCCGCCGCCGCCAAGGCGTGCGCACTCCGGCCGAGGTCAGCGTGGCCGGGCGTACTACTTGAGTCTGATCCGTGGCCTCAAAGATCGCTCCCGCGACCGATGGTCACCGGTACGCCGGCGTCCGATACTGATCGCATGATCACGGTCGAAAACGTCACCAAGCGCTATGGGGACAAGGTCGCGGTCGACGATCTCACCTTCGGGGTGAAGCCCGGGATCGTCACCGGCTTCCTCGGCCCCAACGGCGCCGGCAAGTCAACCACCATGCGTCTGATCCTCGGGCTCGACGCGCCCACCTCGGGCACGGTCACCCTCGATGGGCGCTCCTACGCAGATCTCCCCGCGCCGCTCCACGAGGTCGGCGCGATGCTCGAGGCGCGGGCGATCCACACCGGCCGATCGGCCTACAACCACCTGCTCGCACTCGCCCAGACCCACGGCATCGGGCGCTCCCGCGTGAACGAGGTGATTGAGCTCGTCGGCATCCAGACCGTCGCCCGCAAGCGCGTGGGCGGCTTCTCGCTCGGCATGGGCCAGCGACTCGGCGTCGCGGCTGCGCTGCTCGGCGACCCGGGCGTGCTGATCCTCGACGAGCCCGCCAACGGCCTCGACCCCGAGGGGATTCTCTGGATCCGAACGCTCCTCAAGCGGCTGGCCAAGGAGGGCAGGACCGTGTTCCTGTCCTCGCACCTGATGTCCGAGATGGCCCAGACCGCCGACCACCTCGTGGTCATCGGGCGGGGCCGCCTGATCGCCGACACGACCGTCGATGACTTCGTCCAGCGCGCGTCGACCGGCGCCGCGGTCCGTGTCGTGTCCGAGCAAGCGACCGCGCTGCGCGACGCGCTCGCCGCGCACGACGCGCGCGTCGACAGCGTCGAACGAGGCGTGCTCGAGGTCCACGGCCTCACCGGCCAGCAGATCGGCGAGATCGCCCTGGCCGAGCAGATCGTGCTGGCCGAGCTGACCCCGCTCCAGGCCTCGCTCGAGCAGGCCTTCATGCAACTGACGGGCGAGACCGTCGAATACCACGCTGCTTCCACCGACACCGATGACGATACGACCCTGCGAGCCGCCGCATGAGCGCCACATCCGCCACCCTCGAAGCCCCCGTCCGCGCCGCCGTTACGCGCGAGCGCGTAACGCAAGCCCGCGTAATCCGCTCGGAGTGGACCAAGCTCTGGTCGCTGCGCTCGACCCGCTGGACGCTGCTGGTCGCGATTCTCGGGATGGCCGGCCTCGGCCCGCTGATCGCGACGGTCCAGATGAACCGCTGGGGCCACCTGGGACCGGGCGACCGGCTCCACTTCAATCCGATCAACACCGGGCTGGGCGGCTACCACTTCGCCCAGCTGGCGATCGGCGTGCTCGGCGTCCTGGTCTTGACCGGCGAGTACAGCACCGGTCAGATCCGCTCGTCGTTCATGGCAGTGCCGAAGCGCTTGCCGGTGCTGTGGGCGAAGGCGGGGACGTTCGCCGCAGTGACGTTCGTGCTGATGCTGATTTCGGGGCTGATCGCGTTCCTCGCCTCGCAGAGCATCCTCACCCAGCATCACGTGCAGACCACGCTCGGACACGCGCCCGCGCTGCGCTCGTGGGTTGGCGCCGCGCTGTACCTGGCGGTGCTTGGCGTGCTCGCGCTCAGCCTCGGCGCGATCGTCCGCAACACCGCCGGCGGGATCGCCCTGTTCGCCGGCCTTCTCTTTGTCGTCCCGGGCCTCGCGGCGATCCTGCCCACCAGCACCCAGAACGCGATCAACCCGTACCTGCCGTCGGTCGCGGGCACGGGGATCCTGTCGGGCAGCCGCGACGCCTACACGTTCTCGCCCTGGGGCGGCTTCGCGCTGTTCTGCGGCTACACGGTTGTCGCACTGATCGTCGCCGCGATCCTGATGAGGCGGCGCGACGCATAACCGAGGTCCGTCTACAGTGAGCGGCATGCGCGAGGCCGCGCCTGCCGGCAGCGCGAACCTGCTGCGAAGCCTGCGACCGCGGCGCTGGGATGCGATAAGCGCCGCGGTCGTCGTGCTGCTGGTGCTGCCCGAACTCAAGCCGCGGCACGGCGGCCCGGCCAGCGTCGCGTTCGACCTGGCCTTTGCCATTCCGCTGGTGTGGCGCTCGCGCTGGCCGTTCCCGGTGTTCCTCGTCACCGCGGGGATCGCGTTCGTCCAGTGGATCACCGGGATGCGAGTGCTCGGCGACGTTGCGCTGCTGATCGCGTTCTACACCGTCGCCAGCCGCGAGGACAGGCGCACCGCGCTCACCGCCGCGGCGATCCTCGAGGTCGGGGTCATCCTGGCACTCGCCCGGTGGTTTCACGACGCCCATATCCGGAGCTTCATCGGGCTGACCGCGCTGGTCGCAGCCGCCGGCATCCTCGGGCAGAACGTCCGCCACCGCCGGCGGCTGCTCGCTGAGCTGGAGGAACGGGCCGCCCGGCTCGAGCTCGAGCGAGACCAGCAGGGCAAGCTCTCGGCTGCGGCGGAGCGGGCCCGGATCGCGCGCGAGCTCCACGACGTCGTCGCGCACAACCTCACGGTGATGATCGCGCTGTCGGACGGGGCCGGCTACGCGCTCCGCGACGATCCCGACGAGGCCGAGCGGGCGCTCGACACCGCGTCGCGCACGGGACGGCTCGCGCTGGCCGAGATGCGGCGCCTGCTCGGCGTGCTCCGCGAGGACTCCGACGCGCGCACCCCGGAGCGAGACCCGCAGCCCGGCGTGCCGGAGATCGACCGGCTCGTCGAGCAGGTCCGCGCGGCCGGCCTTCCGGTGAGCTATCGCGTCTCGCCCAGCGCCCGCGCCCTGCCAGAGGGGATCCAGCTGACGCTGTTCCGGATCGTCCAGGAGGCGTTGACGAACACCCTCAAGCACGCCGGGCCGTCGGCCACGGCGGAAGTCGAGCTGGCCGCGAACGGAGCGGACGTCACCGTGTCGGTCGCCGACACCGGGCCAGAGCTGTCGGCGCCTGCGACCGGAAACGGCGGGGCGGGGCTGCGCGGAATGCGAGAGCGAGCGTCGGTCTACAGCGGAGTCGTCGAAGCCGGTCCGCGCCCGGAGGGCGGATGGCGGGTCGCCGCCCGGCTGCCCTTGCCCGAGATCGAGAAGGCGCACGAGCGCGTATGAGCGATAAGGCGCCGCCGTCAGGCGCCGCCGACAATTCTCCAATCTCGCCCACCACCACCATCCTCCTCGTCGACGATCAGCCGATGCTGCGTATGGGCTACCGGATGATCCTCGACGCCCAGCCCGACATGAACGTCGTCGGGGAGGCCAAGAACGGGCTCGAGGCGATCGACCTCGCCGCGAGCCTCGAGCCGACCGTCGTGTTGATGGACGTGCGCATGCCCGGCCTCGACGGGGTGCAGGCGACCGAGCGCATCGTCGCGTCCGGCAGCGATTCGAAGATCATCATCCTCACGACCTTCGACCTCGACGAGTACGCCTACGGGGCGCTGCGCGCCGGGGCCAGCGGGTTCCTGCTCAAGGACGCTCCGCCTCCGGACATGCTGTCGGCGATCCGCGCGGTCGCGAGCGGCGATGCCGTCGTCGCGCCGAGCGTGACCCGGCGACTGCTGTCGCAGTTCGCGCACCGCCTCCCCGATCCGCAGAATCCGACCGCCGCGACCGATGCGCGCGTGGAATCGCTGACTCCGCGCGAGCGCGAGTTGCTGATCGAGGTCGCCCGTGGCCTGTCGAATGCGGAGATCGCCGAGCGCCTCGTCGTCTCCGAGGCCACGGTCAAGACGCACGTCGGGCGGATCCTCGGCAAGCTGGGCCTGCGGGACCGGGTGCAGATCGTCGTGTTCGCCTACGAGACTGGACTCGTGCGGCCGTCGGGGTAGGCGGGCATCTCAGATTATTTGTCGGCGGCGCCTGACGGCGGCGCCTTCGCAGATTTATCGGCGGCGCCCGACGGCGGCGCCTTCGCAGATTTGACGGCGGCGCCTTAGACCTCGACCACGACCGGCAGCACCATCGGCCGGCGCCTCAGCCGGTCGTACACAAACGCCGCCAGATCGTCGTGCAGCTCCTGCTGGAGCATGTCGATCTCGCGGACGCCGTCGCGGGCGGCGCTGGCCAGCGAGCGCTCGACCTCCTCGCGGATCTCCTCGACGAGGCTGTCGGCCTGCTCGACGAACGGGACGCCGCGGAAGATGACCTCGGGCGGCACCACGGACTCTCCGCTCTGCTCGGACACGGTCGCGACCACGATGAAGATCCCGTCGCCGGACAGCATCCGGCGGTCGCGCAGCGCGACGTCGGCCGGGTCGCCAATGTCGACGCCATCGACAAAGATCATCCCGGACTGCTCGGGCTCGCCCCAGCGGGCGCTGCCCTCGTCGAGCTCGAGCGGCAGCCCGTTCTCGCCCTGGAACACGTCCTCGGGTTCGATCCCGACCGCGTCGGCGAGCTCGGCGTGCAGGCGGATCCGCTTGTAGTCGCCGTGCATGGGCATCACGTAGTGCGGCTTGAGCAGGTTCAGCATCAGCTTCAGCTCCTCCGCGTAGCCGTGCCCGGAGGCGTGAATCGGCGCCTCGCGCGGAGTGATCACCTCGCAACCGATGTGGAACAGCCGGTCGACGGTCTCGTTGACCGCGCGTTCGTTGCCCGGGATCGGAGTGGCCGAGAACACGACCGTGTCGCCGGGGTGCAGCTTGATCATCCGGTGGTCGCTGTGCGCCATCCGGCGCAGCGCCGACAGCGGCTCGCCCTTGGGAGCCCGTCGAGATCACCACGATCTTCTCGTCCGGCCAGTCCTCAACCTCCTGAGGCGGGATCAGCGTCCCCTCGGGGAACTCGATGTGGCCGAGCGAACGTCCGATGTTGACGTTCTTGCGCATCGACCGCCCGACCAGCGAAACCTTGCGCCCGAGCTCGGCAGCCGCGTCGATCACCTGCTGCACGCGATGGATGTTCGAGGCAAAGCTGGTCACGATGATCCGTCCCTCGGCCCGCGCGAACACCTCCTGGAGATGCGGACCGACGTCGCGCTCGGAAGGCGAGAACCCCGGCCGGTCGGCATTGGTGGAATCGCCGCACAGCAGCAGCACGCCTTCCCGACCGAGCTCCGCGAGCCTCGATATGTCGGCCGGCAGGCCGTCGACCGGGGTCTGGTCGAACTTGTAGTCGCCCGTTACGACGATCGTGCCGAGCTCGGTCGTGAGCGCCACCGCACACGAGTCAGGGATCGAGTGCGTCATGTGCACGAGCTCGAGCCTGAACGGGCCGAGCTCCAGCTGTTGTCCGGGCCGCAGGTCCTCGAGCTCGTGGTCGCGCAGCTTGTGCTCGTCGAGCTTGGAGCGCGCCATCGCGACCGTCAGCCGTCCGCCGTACACGGGGGGGCACACACCGAGCTCACGCACCACCCACGGCAGCGCGCCCAGGTGATCCTCGTGACCGTGCGTGACGACGATCGCCTCGATGTCGTCCACCCGGTCGCGGATGTAGCTGAAGTCCGGCAGGACCAGGTCGATCCCGAGCATGTCGGTGGTCGGGAACCGAAGCCCAGTGTCGACGACGACGATCCGCCCGTCGTACTCGACGACGGTCATGTTCTTGCCGATCTCGCCCAGGCCGCCGAGCGGCAGGACCCGGAGCGTTCCGTTCACGCCCGGCTGGCTTGGAGCAACAGGTGGCGCTCGAGCATCGCTCGAATCACGTCGAGCTCTTGTTCGTCGAGCTCCACGTACGGCAGGCGAGGCATGGCGTAGGGCAGGATCCCGAGCAGGTGAAGAGCCGCCTTCGTCGCGCACGCCAGCGGTGCCACCGGCATGTCGGCGTAGACGTCCTTGAGGCCGGCGTCGATCTCCCGCCGGCGCTCCGGCTCGTCGACCATCCGGTGCATCTCCTCGCCGAACAAGTGGCTGGCAACCAGCACTCCCCCGGGCTCGCCCATGTCGAGGACGTCGGCGAGCAGGTCATCGTTGCCGGCGTAGATCTGCATGCCGTCGATCTTGGCCAGGTTGGCGGCGTTGGCCTGCTTGACCCCGAAGATGTTGTCGAGCTGCGCGAGCTCGGCCAGCAGATCGTTGGACATGTCCGAGCCGGTCCGCTGGGGGATGTTGTAGAGCAGGATCGGCAGGTCGGTGGCGCGGCAGACCTCCTCGTAGTGGCGGACGATCCCGCGCCGGCTCGGCCGGTTGTAGTACGGATTGACGTGCAGCAGCGCATCGGGGCCGATCTCGGTGGCGCGCTCGGTCAAGTAGATCGCATGGCGCGTGTCGTTGGACCCCACGCCCGCGACGATCGTGCACTCACCGCGCATCTCCTCCACGGCGAGGCGGATCATCCCGAGGTGCTCCTCGTCGTCGAGCGTCGACGCTTCGCCGGTGGTGCCGCAGATCACGAGCCCCTCCGAGCCGTGCTCCACCAGGTGGTGCATCAGTGCGACGGCCGCTTCCTCGTCGACGTTCCCGCCGGAGTCGAACGGGGTGACCATCGCAGTCAGGATTGAGCCGAGGTTCTCAGCCATCGACCGATTATCGCAGGGCCAGCAGCGGCCCGGCAGGCCGCCGGGGATCTCCGCGCGCAGTTTGCGGGACGGTCAGTGCTCTCTGCGGGCGCCCCAGCTCAGTACCTGGAGCGGCCCCATGCCGTTGTCGTGATGCTCGGGCGGCGGGGCGACCTCGGGTGCAGGCTTCGGCGGCTGGGAGACCACGTGGGTGACCGGGGCGTCGGTCAGCTTCGAGATCCGCTCGGGCAGCCCCGCGTGCAGCCACTTCGAGAACCGCATCGGCAGCGTCGAGACGATGATCTCGTCGTACTTCTTCGGGTCCCAGGCGTCGGTGACGGCCAGGATCGGATCGGCATTGCCGACGCTGCCGTCGGCCTCGAGGCCGGCCTCGCGCAGTTGCTCGAGGGCGTCGCCCAGCATCTCGATAGCCGCCGCGCGCCCCCCGCCGAACGGCGTGGCGGGGACCACGAGGGTGAAGCTGCAGGTCTCCTCCTGCGCCCGGGTCCTGAGTGCGTCAATCAATTCGTCGGAGGCCGCGGTCACGTTTGCCACCACGAGAAAGCTCCGTTTCCACGTCAATGACGACCTCCCTTGTCCTTGTGCGATAGACCACTATCCAAGATAGCGCGCCGACCAGCGCTGGCAAGCGCCAGGTGGACAGACCGACGCGGGTCGGTTGTGCCACGTGGATGAATGGGCCGCCGCCGGATGACTCGGGCGCGGCCCGGCCTTGCCAAGGCCGGATGCCGAGCGGGCCAGCGCCCGAGGGCGTCCGTGGGGCCCTGTGCCCCATCCGGAAAGGGACCGCGCCCGCCCGGCACGGACGCGGGGAATTCGGCTGAGGCACGGCCGGGGAACGATGGGAGTCGAGCCGAATTCCCTTGGCGGAATGGCCCCAGGGACGTCGAGCGTGGGAAATTCGGCTCAATGACGTCTCGCCAGGAGTCTCGGGACCGAGCCGAATTTCCTTAAGGGAATCCGGTCCATCGACGTTCGAGCGGCGCGGGGTGTCGAACCGGATTCCCAGCGGGACCCCTAGCCCCCGACCGTGGTAGCCGGCCTCTCGCCCTTCCCGCGAACCAGCGGGCCTTCGTAGGCGCCGGGCTTCGGGCGGTGCTTGCCGCCGGGGAACGCGAGCCGGATGATCGTTCGCTGCACCATCCCCAACTGCTGGTGGAACGGTCCAGAGTTGTACGGGAGCCCGTAGCGCTGGCAGATCTCCCGCACCTTGGGCGCGATCTCGCCGTAGCGGGTGCTCGGCATGTCCGGGAACAGGTGGTGCTCGACCTGGTAGCCGAGGTTGCCGCTGATCACGTGGAACAGCGGTCCGCCGTCGATGTTGGCCGCGCCCGTGAGCTGGCGCACGTACCAGGCGCCGCGGCTCTCGTTCCCGGTCTCCTCCTGGGTGAACGTGTACGTCTGGTCAGGGAAATGACCGCAGAAGATGATCGCGTACGACCACACGTTGCGGATCAGGTTGGCGGCGATGTCGGCGGTCAGCGTGCGACGGAACGGCTCGCGGAACGAGCGCCGTTCGACGAGGCGCTTGACGACGTTGGTGCTCGACTGGGCGCGCGAGCGGCGGACCTTCTTCAGCCCGTTCTTGATCGCCCCGCCGCGCTCGCGCCGGCGCTCGGCCTCCTCCTTCGCGCTGAAGTACGCGAGCTCGACCAGCGTCATCACGATCCCGCTGATCAGAGGCCAGGCGACGTAGTCCTTCTGGATCTGGGTCCGGGCCTTGCCGGCGATCCCCTTCAGCTCCTTGCGAAGCTGCTTCTTGTCCTTCTCGCCCTTGCGGATCGCCTCGAAGTTGAGGTCGTGGACGGCGACGCCCCACTCGAACAGCATCGCGAGCAGGACGTTGTAGAAGGGCTGGAGCAGGTAGACCGGGTGCCACTTCTGCTCGGGGTCGATCCGCATGATCTCGTAGCCGAGGTCGCGGTCCTTGCCGAGGATGTTCGTGTACGTGTGGTGGATGAAGTTGTGCGAATGGCGCCACGCCTCGGCGGTCGAGGCGGTGTCCCAGTCCCACGCCCGCGAATTGATCACGGGATCGTTCATCCAGTCCCACTGACCGTGGAGGACGTTGTGGCCGATCTCCATGTTCTCGAGGATCTTGGCCAGACCGAGGGTCCCCGCCCCGACCGCCCACGGGATCCGCCAGCGCGAGGCGATCAGCTCGAGGCGACCGAGCAGCGCCAGCCGGCGCTGGAGCGCGATCACCGAGCGGATGTAGCGGGCGTCGCGCTCCCCCAGGCTGTCCTTGACCTGCTCGTGGAGCTCGTCGAACTCGCGCCCGATCGCCTCGATCTGCTCGGGGGTGAGGCGTTGCAGCGGGTTCTTCGGATCGTCGATCGTGACGTGTCCGTTTGTCTGGTGGCCGTGGTGGGTGGCGGTCGCCATTGCTCTCCCTGTCGTTGATTACAGATCGATCTCGACCGGGCCTTCGGGCGCGCTGATGCAGATCCTGATCACCTCGCCCTCCTGGCCGTAGACCTTGCCGGTCCGCAGGTCTCGGACCTGCCCGCTGCGCAGCTCGCCGACGCAGGTGTGGCAGATGCCCTCGCGGCAGCCGTAGGGCAACTCGAGGCCCGCCTCCTCGCCGGCGACGAGGATCGGCATGCTGCCGTCGGACTCGGCCTCGCACTCGGACATGCAGAACTTGATCGTGCCGCCGTCGCCCTCGCCGCCGCGGCCGAGCCCGAGCTTGGGCTGGAAGCGCTCCACGTGGAGGCGGTCGGAGTCGGCGTGCTCGTTGAAGTGCTCGGCGAACGCGTCGAGCATGTCGTTAGGGCCGGAGATGTAAGCCTCGCGCTCGCGCCAGTCCGGGCACAGGCGGGCCAGGTCTCCAGGCCCCATCCGCCCGTTCTCGCGTGTCAGCTGCTCGTGGAGGTGGAAACGGTCGTGCTTTCCGGCGAGGCGCCGGAGGTCGTCTCCGAAGATCACCTCGTCGAGCTCGCGGGCGGAGTGCAGCACGACCACGTCGGGCATCTCGCCGGCGTGATCGAGGTGGCGCAGCATGCTCATGATCGGCGTGATCCCGCTGCCGGCGCTGATGAACAGCAGCCTGGTCGGGGCGGGGTCGGGAAGCACGAACTCGCCCTCGATCTTCGACAGCGAGACGATCGTGCCCGGCCTGGCCCCGTCCACCAGGTACGGCGAGACCTTGCCCTCGTCGACGCGCTTGGGCGTGATGCTGATCAGGCCGTCCTCGCGATGCGGGTCCGAGGTCAGCGAGTACGCGCGCCAGTGCCGGACGCCGTCGATGTCGATCCCGATTCTCACGAACTGCCCGGGCTTGTGACCCGGCCACCGGTAGCCCGGCTTGATCAGGACCGTCGCCGCCTGCGCGGTCTCATGCCTGACCTCCTCGATCCGCCCGCGCAGCTCGCGCGTCGACCACAGCGGGTTGACCAGCTCGAGGTAGTCGTCGGGCAGCAGCGGCGCGCTCAGCGACTCGAGCGCCTTCAGCACCCGCCGCTGGATCGGATGGACGTTTGGGGCGGCACCTCTTTCGGGCATCTACTCATGAGTAATATCCAGATCGGTACTGTCCAAACCCTCCGTGCCACAAAATTCCGGGACAGCAGCGGCCTCCGCGACGCGGGTGCGCGGAAGAAGCGGAACCCGCGGCGTGCCGCGCGAGCGGCGCGAGCAGCAGATCCTCGACGTGGCGGGCGCGATCTTCGCGCGCGCCGGCTACCACTCCGCCTCGATGGACGAGATCGCCGATTCCGCGGGCGTGTCCAAGCCGATGGTGTACGCATACTTCGGCTCCAAGGAAGGGCTGTACCTCGCCTACATCAAGCGCGCCGGCGGTGAGCTGCTCGAGCGGCTCGTGTCGGCCCGGCCCCGGGACGCCGGGCCCGGGGCAAGCCTGCGGGCCCGGATCACCGAGTTCCTGTCGTTCGTCGAGGAGCACGGCGACGGCTGGAAGGTGCTGTTCGGCGAGGTCGGCTCGAGCCGTCCGCTCGCCGAGAACGTCGCGGTGCTGCGCGAGCAGATCGCCGACGCGATCCGCCGCATGATCGAGGCCGGTGCCGGGTCATGGCCGGGCTACCCGCCGCCGGCCTCTGATGCGATCGCGCACGCGCTCGTCGGCGCCGGCGAGTCGCTGGCGAACTGGTGGCTCGACCATCCGGAGGTTGAGCGCGACGAGGTCGCGGCCTCGTACTACGCCGTGGTGCAGGCAGTGCTCACCGGCCCGAGCCGGGCATCCGGGTAACTCGGGTAGCTCGTCCGGCGTCAGGTCAGCTCGTCAAGCCGAGCAGTCGTTCGAGGCCCACCGTGGGCGACTCGGTCAGGTCGCCGACCTTGCGAACCGCGAGCAGCACGCCGGGCATGAACGACTCGCGGTCGGTCGAGTCGTGACGGATCGTCAGCGTCTGGCCGACGTCGCCGAGGATCACCTCCTGATGGGCGACGAGCCCCGGGAGGCGAACCGAGTGGATCGGCGGGGCTGCGCCAGTTTGCGAGGCAGCCGCCATCAGTCTTGCTGTCCGAGCCGCGGTGCCGCTCGGCGCGTCGACCTTGGTGTTGTGGTGAAGCTCGATGATCTCGGCGCTCGCCATATGCTTGGCCGCCTGGGCGGCGAACTGCATCATCAGCACCGCCCCGATCGCGAAGTTCGGCGCGATGAACACGTTGGCGTTGGCGTTGTCCAGGTCGTCGAGCTCGCTGGGGTCGAAGCCGGTCGTTCCGATCACGACGTGAACGCCGGCCTCGACGGCCTCGCGAGCGTTGGCGACGGCGCTCGTCGGGAGCGTGAAGTCGACGAGCACGTCGGCGTTCGGGAGGACCTCGGCCAGCGGCGTATTCAGCGCGGGGTCGGCGCGGCCGGTCAGCTCCATGTCCGGCGCCTGCTCGACGGCCTTGCAGACCGTCTGTCCCATCCGTCCGGCGGCGCCGGCGACGGCGACCCGGATCGGGGGCACTAAGTCGTCTCCACCAGGGCGGGCCCGATCGCGGCCAGCGCGTCGTCGAAGCGCTCCTCGTCGGGCCCGATGCCCGCCGCGGACAGCCGGTCGGGCGACCACAGCTCATCCACGAGCCCAGCCAGGTCGTCGAGTGTCACGGCGTCGATCCGCTCGACGGTCTCGTCGAGCGAGAGCAGCGGCATGCCCGCCAGGATCTCCGAGCCGAGGCGGTTCATGCGGGCGCCGGTCGACTCGAGCGCGAGCACGACCCGGCCCTTGAGGTTCTCCTTGGCGCGCTCGAGCTCCTCCGGCGTGGCCGGCTCCTCGCGGATCCGCGCGAGTTCCGCGCCCACCACCGCGAGCCCTTCGCCGACGTTGTCGGGCCGGGTACCGATGTACAGCCCGACCTGGCCCGTGTCGTGGTAGGCGCTTGTGAACGAGTACACGGCGTAGGCAAGGCCGCGCCGCTCACGGACCTCCTGGAACAGTCGCGAGGAGGACGTACCCCCGAACACGTTGTCGAGCACCCGTAGCGCGAACCGGCGCTCGTCGTGGCGCGCGAGGCCGGGGCCGCCGAGGCACACGTGGTACTGCTCGGTGTCCTTGCGCTCGAAACGGCGCCTGGCCGCCCCCGGTGAGGGGGCGGGTGACGCCACGGGTGAGACGCCGCGCGTCTTGTCGACGATCGAACTGGCCGCGAGCTCGACGAAGGCGTCGTGGTCGACCGCGCCGGCCGCCGCGATCACGACGTTCTCGGGTCCGTAGCGGTGGGCGTGGAAGCGGGCGATCTCCTCAGGCGGGGTCTCCGCGATCACCGACGCCCGGCCGATGATCGCGCGGCCGAGCGGATGGTCTCCGAACACCGCCTCGCCGAGGAGGTCGAAGACCTTCTCCTGCGGGTCGTCCTCGTACATCGCGATCTCCTCGAGGATCACGGCGCGCTCGGAGTCGATCTCCTTGAGCGTCGGACGGAAGACCATGTCGGCCATCACGTCGAACGCCTCGGCCACGTGGTCGTCGATCACGCGCGCGTACACCGAGGTCGTCTCCTTGCCGGTGCCGGCGTTCAGCTCGGCACCCATCCCGTCGAAGATCTGGTCGATCTCGAGCGAGCCGTACTTCTCCGTGCCCTTGAACAGGAGATGCTCGAGCAGGTGCGACAGCCCGGCGTGCTGGTCGTCCTCGGTCCGCGAGCCGGTGCCGATCCAGAACCCGACCGACACGGATCGGACCGAGGGCATCGCCTCGGTCACGACCCGCACGCCCGAATCGAGCGTGGTCAGCTTGTGCCGCTGGAGCACGTGTCGCTGCTTAGCGGCGCTCGGGATCGCGGTCGCGCACGCGTCCGCGGTCACTATCGCGGGCCCGGTCGCCATCGCGGGGGCGATCGCGGTCGCGGGGTCCGCGGCCACCACGGTCGCGCCCGTCGCGACCTCCGCGATCGCTGCGCTCGCGGCGCGGCGGTCCGCTGTCGCCGGTCCCGACGGCAGCAAGCTCCTCGACGCTCTTGCCCACGATGTCGGGATCGTTCGCCAGCCGCAGGCCGATCCGGCCGCGCTCGCGATCGACCTCGACCACGCGCACGTCGAGCTCGTCGCCCTTGTTGAGCACCTCTTCGACCGACGCGATCCGCCGGCCGGGCGCGACGTTGGAGATGTGGAGCAGCCCGTCCGTTCCCTTTGAGAGTTCGACGAACGCCCCGAACGCGGTCGTCTTGACGACCTTGCCGGTGAACTCGTCGCCGACCTCGACCTCCTTGGTCATCGAACGGATCCGGTCGACAAGCGCGTCGCCGCGCTCCCGGTCGGCCGCATACACCAGCACCATGCCTTCGTCGTTGACGTCGATCTGGGCCTCGAACTCCTCCTGGAGCGCGCGGATCGTCTCGCCGCCCTTGCCGATCAGCAGGCCGATCTTCTCCGGGTCGATCTGGACCGAGGAGATGCCCGGCGCGTACTTGGAGAGCTCCGACCGCGGCGCATCGATGACCTTCGCCATCTCGCCCAGGATGAAGGTACGGGCGGACTTCGCCTGGGTCAGCGCGTCGCGCATGATCTCGAACGTGACACCGGTGATCTTGATGTCCATCTGGAGCGCCGTGATGCCGTTCTCGGTGCCGGCGACCTTGAAGTCCATGTCGCCGAGGTGGTCCTCGACGCCGGCGATGTCCGTGAGGATGATGTAGTCGTCACCCTCCTTGATCAGCCCCATCGCGATGCCCGCGACTGGTCTTGGAAGCGGCACGCCGGCATCCATCAGGCTCAATGAGGATCCACAGACGCTCGCCATGGACGACGACCCGTTGGACTCGAGGATGTCCGAGACCACGCGGATCGTGTACGGGAACTCCTCCTGGCTCGGGATCATCGGGACCAGAGCGCGCTCTGCGAGCGCGCCGTGGCCGATGTCACGCCGCTTGGGGCCGCGCATCGGGCCGGCCTCGCCGACCGAGAATCCGGGGAAGTTGTAGTGGTGGAAGTACCGCTTGGCGGTCTCCAGCCCGAGTGTGTCGAGCCGCATCTCCTCGCGCGTGGTACCGAGCGCGACAACGCTCAGAGCCTGCGTCTGGCCTCGCGTGAACAGGGCCGAGCCGTGGGCCCGCGGGCTCACGCCCACCTCGATCGAGATCGGTCGGATCTCATCGGAGGTGCGGCCGTCGGGACGCTTCTTCTGGACCGCGATCCGCTCTCGGATCAGGGTCTTCTCGAGCTTGTCGAACGCGCGCTGGGCGTTGTCCCGGTACTCGGGATAGGTCGCGGCCTCGGGATCGCCGGCGTACTGGGTGATCACGTGCTCCTCGACGGCCTTGCAGGCATCCTGTCGCTCGAGCTTGTCGACGACCTGGGTCGCCGCGTCGAGCGCTGCGCCGTGCGAAGCCTTGATCTGCTCGTACAGGTCCGAGCTGACCGCGGGGATCTCGACCACGGTCTTCTCTTTACCGGCGCGCTCGGCGAGCTCGCGCTGGAGCGCGCACAGCTTCTTGATCTCGCCGTGGGCGATGTCGAGCGCGTCGAGGATCTCAGCCTCGGGGATCTCGCTGGCGCCGGCCTCGACCATCAGGATCGCCTCGTCGGTGCCGGCCACGATCAGGTCGAGGTCGGTGTTGTCGACCAGGTCCTCCTCGTTTGGGTTGACCACGAAGTTGCCGTCGACCTTGCCGATCCGCACCGCGCCGACCGGCGTCGGGAACGGGATGTTGGAGATCATCAGCGCAGCCGACGCGCCGTTCATCGCAAGGATGTCGTAGGGGTTGACGTGGTCGACGCTGATGGGGAGCGCGACCAGCTGCGTCTCAAATCGCCAGCCCTTGGGGAACAGCGGCCGGATCGGGCGGTCGATCAGGCGCGCGGTCAGCGTCGCCTTCTCGCCGGCGCGCCCTTCGCGCTTGAAGAATGAACCGGGGATCTTGCCCGCGGCGTACATCCGCTCCTCGACGTCGACGGTCAGCGGCAGAAAGTCGACATCGCGCAGATTGCCCGCGGTGGCGGTACAGAGGACCATGGTGTCGCCCGAGCGGACGACGACGGCGCCGGAGGCCTGCTTGGCCAGCTTGCCGGTCTCGAACGAGATCTCCCTACCTTCGATCTCGACGGACACGCGCGTAACGGCGTCAGACATATTAAATTCCCTTCCACCCCGCCCTTCGGTCGGCGGAGTCCTTCTCGTTCTCATCGTTATTTCCGAACGGCAGTGATGGTAGCGGGGCGGCGGCGATCGACGCTTCTGTGTGGTCGCGGTGGCGCGCCGGCGGTCGCGGTCCGAGGGCGGTGGGTCGCGCGGTGGTCGCGACGCTGGTCGCGCGGTGGTCGCTTCGCGCGGTGGCATGCGAGGTTCGCGGTGACGGGCGACCGGGGCACGGCGGGCGCGTGGCGAGCGGCTCCATGGATAACGTGCCAAAGCGCCGGTCCACCGAGAGCCGAGCGCACATAAGCATGTGGGGGGTGCTTATGTGCGCTCGGCGAGCGGTCCTTGGGCCACCTTGGCGCGTTTTACAGGGTCCCGCGCCGGCGCCAGCGGTGTCTCGGGTCCCCGGACCTGCGGAACACGACAATTGAGCCGCGTGGTGCGGACCGTGGCGTGGTAGGCATCTTCGGGTCAGGGGGTCAGCGCAACACGTTCAGTTTCGCGGTTTTGAAGTTGGGTTTTGATGTTGTTGTCAGCGTGGCTGCTCCTGTCCGCGTCGGTCGGAGAAGGCCGGCGGGCCGGTTGGACTCTTGATCGGGTTCTGGCGGCCTGAGCGGATCCGGTTCGGATCACTCGGGCGTTGAGGCGAGCAGTTCGAGATCCCGGGCGCCGGCGCGAGTCCCCGCACGCGGGCGCGAGATCCGGGGGGACGCCGGCCCGGCCGCGGCAGTCACGGTCCCCGCCCCTCAGGCGCCCGCCGTTCCCAGCAGAACCGGCGCGCTCCCGGCAGTCCGGTCCCCGCCCCTCAGGACCCCGCCGTTCCCGCGGGGCGCCGGCAACTCACCGAGCACGCGTACCCACCGGCCGGCGCGGGCCGGCAGACGAAAAGGGCCGCCGCGCCCGAAGGCACGGCGGCCCTGACCAAACCGACCGTCTACGAGAAGCTCACGCGCCGAGATCGAGGGCGCGGCGCGGCTGACGGCGTGCCGGCGCCGCCTGGCGCGGGGCGCGGCGCTGCAACGCGGTCCGCAAGCGCGCGCGCTGATCGGCGATCGAGGCCGTGATGGTCCTGTCGGAGACGATTCCCCAGGCCAGCAGTCCAAGAACCGTGACCAGGACGAACGCGATGAAGAACACGTTCAAGAAGACGATGAGGGCAGTGGTCATTAGGGTCTCTCTTTCGTAGCTGGTGCGGTTGGGATGAATTCATCCTTCCCACCAGGCGAAAGAGAAGCGTCAGCCGAGCGTAGGACCTGTGTAAGGGACGCCCCGCCCCTCCCTGACGCCCCCAAACCCGTAAGCGGACCGGTGGGTCCGATTGTGATAACCTAACCGGACCGCGTAGTCCAGATTATCACGTCGACAGGGAGTCCACCGATGACCGAGATCGCGTCCGCCGGCCGCTCCAACGGGCGTCCGGACCTGAATTCGCCGCCAGGCTCAGGCCACGCCGATAGCCGGACCAAGGCCCTGGCCCAGACTCAGCCGGACCCGGCCCAGACGCAGCCGAACACGGGCCCGGCCCAGATGCAGTCGGGCCCGGACCCGACCCAGACGCAGCCGAGTGCGCACGACCCTCGGAACTCGAACCGCTGGCTGATCCTCGTGATCGCGTGCCTCGCGCAGTTCATGGTCGTGCTGGACGCCACCGTGGTCAACGTGGCGCTGCCCTCGATCCAGCGGGGCCTGCACTTCTCGTCGTCGAGCCTTCCGTGGGTCGTGAACGCCTACACGCTGGTCTTCGGCGGATTCCTGCTGCTCGGCGGGCGCGCCGGCGACCTGCTCGGCCGGAAGCGGATGTTCCTGCTCGGCACCGCGGTGTTCGCGGGCGCTTCGCTGCTGAACGGGCTCGCGCAGTCGTCGGAGATGCTGATCGTCGGCCGCGGCCTCCAGGGCCTCGGTGGCGCGCTCCTGTCCCCCGCCGCCCTGTCGATCATCACCACGACCTTCACCGACCACAGTGAGCGGACCAAGGCACTCGGCGTATGGAGCGCGATCGCCGCCGGCGGTGGCGCCGTCGGCTTGATCCTGGGCGGCGCGCTGACGCAGCTGGCGTCGTGGGAGTGGATCTTCATCGTCAACGTCCCGGTGGGCGTCGCGACCGTCCTCGCCACCTTGCGGTACGTCCCCGAATCCCGCGCGGACCTCAAGCACCGCACGTTCGACCTCGCGGGCGCCGTCACGGTCACCGCCGGCCTGGTCGTGCTCGTGTACGCGATCGTCAAGGCCCAATCGTTCGGATGGGGGTCGGCGCGGACGATCGGACTGATTGCCGGCGCCTTGGTGCTCCTCGCGGCGTTTGTCGCGATCGAGGGACGAAGCGTCGCTCCGCTGATCCGCCTCAGCATCTTCCGCGTCAAGACGCTGACGGTCGCCGACGTCGTACTGCTGCTCGTTGCCTCGGGTCTGTTCGGGATGTTCTTCTTCGCGTCGCTGTACGTGCAGGACATCCTCGGCTACAGCCCGCTGCAGGCCGGGCTGGCGTTCCTGCCCGTGACCGGCGGCATCATCGTCGGCGCGGGTATAGCCCAGCCCTTGGTCAAGCGCGTGGGCGTTCGCAACGTGGCGTTGATCGGAATCGTGCTCGCCACCATTGGCATGGTGGTGCTGTCCCAGGTGCCGGTGCACGGCACGTACGCCGGGAACCTGCTTCCCGGCCTGCTGCCCATGAGCATCGGGATGGGGCTCGTGTTCGTGCCGATCACGCTGATGGCGACAGGTGGCGTCGACGCCAACGACGCGGGCCTGGCCTCGGGCCTGTTCAACACGGCGCAGCAGGTCGGCGGGTCGCTCGGCCTGGCGATCCTGTCGACGCTCGCCGCGAGCAAGACCTCAAGTGTCCTCAACGGCGTCCACGCGAGCGTGTCAACGGTCGCGACCAACGCCGCGAAGGTGTCGGGTTATCAGGTCGCGTTCACGGCGGCTGCGGTGATGCTGGCCGCCGGCGGCGTGATCCTGGCGGCGACGGTGCGACGCCGCGACCTGGAGAACATCGACCTCGAGCTCGCGCCTTCCGCCGCCGCGGCGTAGGAGAATCTGTCGCGATGACGCCTGGGGAACGAGCCCTCCGTGCCGACGCCGAGCGCAATCGCGGTCGGTTGTTGGACGCCGCGCAGGAGCTGTTCAGCGAGCGCGGCCTCGACGTCGGCGTCGCCGAGATCGCGGAGCGGGCCGGCGTCGGCCGGGGCACGCTGTTCCGCAACTTCCCCTCCAAGGAGGACCTGATCGCGGCGATCGTGGTCGAGCGGATGGGCGAGGCGGTCGACCGGGGACGGACGCTGCTCGACGCTCCCGATCCCGGCGAGGCTCTGTTCGAGTTCCTCGCCGAGATCGCCGGCCGCCAGCAGCTCGACCGGGCACTGTTCGAGGCGGTCGGGGACATCTGGCTCGCCAACGACGAGATCCGGGCGGCTCACGCCGGCGTCGTCGGGGTGGTCGGAGACCTGCTCGGGCGCGCGCAGGAGGCGGGCGCCGTCCGCGAGGACATCGGCGCGATGGACGTGCTGATGCTGTTCAAGGGCGTGTGCGAGACCGCGTGCGCGTTCTCGCACATCGACTCCGAGATCGTCCCGCGCCACCTCGATCTGCTGCGGGCCGCGCTGAGGGCAGACCCGGCGCAGCTGGCGCTGCGCGGACGGGCTCCGACGCTCGAGGACGTCGAGCGGGTCGCGCGCGCGAGCGTGGAGGCGGTTGCGGGTGCCGAGCCGGCGCCGGCGGTCACCCCCGCGTCGACCGCGTAGGCGCTCGCGACCCACGACGGCCGGCGGTCACCCACGCATCGACCGCCCCGTAGCCGACGCCGGATCGAGCCGGTAGCCGACCCCGCGGAGCGTGGCGATGCTGACCGCCGAGCCGAGCTTGCGCCGAAGCGCAGCGACATGGACGTCGACGGTCTTCGGCGTGATGTCGTCGGCTCCCCACACGAGCCCCAGCAGCTGCTCGCGCGTGTGGATCCGGCCCGGGTAGCGCAGCAGCGCGCCGAGCAGGTCGAACTCACGGCGCGTCAGGCCCACCTCGGTTCCGTGGATCGTGCAGCGTCGCGCGCCGAGGTCGAGCTCGACCTCGCCGGTGCGCAGCACGGTCTCCTCGGTGACGAACCCGCGCGCGCGGCGAAGCTGGGCGCGCATCCGAGCGGTCACCTCGGGCAGCGAAAACGGCCTCGCGACGTAGTCGTCGGCGCCCGCCTCGAGCCCGGCGATGCGCGATGCCTCGCGCCCGCGCGCGGTCAGCATGATGATCGGCACGATCGATTCGCGGCGGACGCGGCGGACGAGCTCGAGCCCGTCGATCTCGGGGAGGACGGCATCGACAAGCGCGATGTCGACGGCCCCGCGGCGAAGGAGCGAGAGCGCTTCGAGGCCGCTGCCGGTCTCCAGCACCTGGAACCCCTCGCGGCGGAGGTGGGCGGTTATCGCCTGTCTAGTGGCGCGATCGTCCTCGACGACCAGTGCGCGCGCGCCCATGGCTCTACGTGGCTCTCCGGCGGCGGCGCGCCGCCGTCCCGACCATCGCTCTCAAACAAGGAGGGCCGCGCCGATTAGCGCGGCCCATTCCGCCGCCGTCTCGCTGCGCGCCGGACTCAGTGCAACGCGGCATCGAGCGCAACCGCTACGAACAGCAGCGCGAGGTAGAGCAGCGAGAAATGGAACAGCACGCCGGAGCGGGCGGGGCTGACGTTCCGCCACAGCCGCCACGCGAGCGCGATGAAGACGATGCCGAGCGCGAACGCAGCTCCCAGGTACGCAACTCCGAACGTCCCGATCACGCCCGGGACAAGCGTCACCGCCACGAGCACCAGCGAATACGCGAGAACCTGGAACGCGGTCGCGCGCGCCCCGCGGACGACCGGCAGCATCGGGATCCGCGCCGCCGCGTATTGGCGCTCGAGCAGCAGCGCGAGGGCCCAGAAGTGCGGCGGCGTCCACAGGAGCACGATCGAGAACAGGAAGACCGCGCCGAGGCCGAGGTGCCCGTTCGCGGCCGCCCACCCCGACAAGGTCGGGATCGCGCCGGCGGCCCCGCCGATGACGATGTTCTGCGGCGTCGTCCGCTTCAACCACAGCGTGTACACGAGCACGTAGTACGCGCCGCCGCTGAGCGCGAGCGCCGCGGCGAGCACGTTGTCGAACGCCGCCATCACGCCGAACGACAACGCCAGCAGCACCACGGCAAACGCGACGGCCCGCTGGGGGCTGATCCGGCCGGCGGCGACCGGGCGGGACGCCGTCCGCGGGCCCATCAGCCGATCGATGTCGCGGTCGATCACGTGGTTCAGCGCGCTCGCCCCGCCGCACGCGAGCCCGCCGCCGATCACCAGCGCCATCAATTGCACGAGCGCCGGAGAGCCCCCGGCGGCGGCGACCATCGCGCACACCGCGGTCAGCACCAGCAGCGACATGATCCTGGGCTTGGTCAGCGTCACGTAATCGCGCCACGCCCGGCTCGCACGGCCAACCCGTACGGGCACCCGGGCGGGCAGCGTCTCCACGAAATCGCTGACCGCCACCCTCACGCTCCCCTACCGGCGGCCATCGTACGCAGGTCGCTGGTCACGAACCGGGACCGGAACGGATACATGTAGCCCGACCGCAGGTAGCCGCGCCGGTCAACCAGATAGACGGCCTCGGTGTGCTCGATATCACCATCGATCGGATGCGGCGAGACATAGATGTGGTACGCCGCCCACACGGGAGCCAGTTGCTTGCGCGTGCCCATCAGCCAGTGCCAGGGCGCGACCGCGGCGAGGCCCCACGCTTTCGCGGCGCTCGTCGCACTCGCCGGCGTATCGAGCGGGTTGACGCTTACCGCCACCAGCACGGGCCGCTTGACGGGCGGGAGCGATTGCTCAGCCGCCGCCAGCTCACGTCCCTCGAGCGGGCACTCCTGGAGGCAATGGGAGTCAAAGAACACGATCGCGACGGAGCGGCCGCGCAGCGAGGCCAGCGAGAACAGCTGCCCGGTTTGGTCGCGCAAGGTGTCGATCATCGGCGCCGGCTGTGTCCCTTCGGCCCAGGCCGCCTCGCCGTGCATGCCGAAGCGAGTGGAGACCGTCGCGGGCGCGGCGGCGGTGCCGGCCGTGAGCCGATGCACCCCAAACCCCACGCCCAGCCCCAGAATGATGGCGACGAGCAGAGACCGGGCGATCCGGGCGGGGCGCAGCATCGCGGGCCGCGAAGCCCACAGAGTCCCCGCACCCGCCTTCATTACGCCCCGGGCTCTGGCGGGAGGTCCTCGGGGACGCTCGGCCCCGGATTCGCCGCAGCCGGTTCCGCGCGGTGTTCGGACACATCGGCGGTTTCAGGCACCCGTACGGAGAACTGCCAGTACCACACCACGAGCGCGATCAGGAGCGCGATCGGCAGCAGGAGCGTGAGCAGCGAGCCGGCGAGGAAGGTTGCGATCGGAACAAAAGGCAAGTCTGTTTCCTCCTCAGGTCGTGAACGCCGCCGAGGCTGAGCTAGTCGAGCGGTCCGGCTCCAGCCACCGATAGAAGCCGATGATGAACGTGATCGTGTAGGCAAGCGACCCAGGCACCCACATCATGCCGGCAGCGAGCTGCTGATCGGCCAAGGCGCTGATCCCGCCGGGCCGGGTCTGGAGCGCCGCGTAGTAACCGTAGATCGGGTGCGGCACGATGACCAGCGTGATCGCCAGCAGCCAGCCCACGACCATCGCGCTGCCCGTATAGGCGATCCGCACCGGCCAGACCAGCCGCGGGCGCAGCGGCCCGGGATCGATCACGCGCGCCCAGAACAGCAGCCCGATGAAGAAGAACATCGCGTGCTCTAATGCATGGATCACGCCGGATGTCAGGGTGGCGTCATACGCGGCAGGGATGTGCCAGCCGATGATCGTGGCGTTGAACAGGATCCACGCCGGGAGCGGCTGGGCGAGCGTCCGGACGGGTGCCACCCAACGCGAATGAGCGATCGTCCGGGCGACCTTCGTCCGTGGCTCGAGCGGCAGCGCGCGCCACATTCGCGGCCACGGCCTTCCGAGCAGCAACAGCGGCGGGGCGACGGTGAGCAGCAGGATGTGCTGCAGCATGTGGACCCAGAACAGCTGGTCGGCGTAATAGTCGATCGGCGAGTCAAGCGCGATCACAATCGTCAGCAGGCTCGCGGAGAACGCGAGCGCCTGCAGTGGCCGAGGCCGATCCCGCCCCCGGCTGCCGAGTACGTAGAGCCCGGCGGCCAGCCCGACGTATACCAGCGACGGGTCCAGCGACCAGGGCGTCAGAGGCATGGTCAGCCGACGAGGTACAGGAGGACGTAGGCGAGCACGCCGATCGCGACGAAGAACGCCCAGTAGAACGACGAAGCCTCGATCCCGACCAGGAGCAGCGCACTCTCACTCGTGGGCACTTCGATTTCGCGCATCTCGCCCTCTCGACGCACCCGCCACAGGCTCGCCACCTGAATCTCGATCCAGTACAGGCCCATCAGTGCCACGATCGCGTACGTCGCCGTCCATCCGAAGAACACCGCGGCGTAGCCGCCTTGGGACGCGCCGAAATCGAGGACCGTGTACTCGACGAACTGAAGCACGACGGCGGCGACACCCATGAGAACGGCGATCATCCCGGCCGCCATCGAGTCGCCGGCCGGACGCCTCGCCGCCAGCCGGTAGATCACGGCGCTGAACAGGAACAGGGCCGCGATCGCGATGCCGAAGCCCCCGTCGGGCACTACACGGCCGATCTTCCAGCTGTGGTTGGTGTCGAGCGCCTTCAGGTAGAAGAAGGCGAACACGAACGAGGCGAAGAAGAACGAGATCGCGCCGCACAGGAGCCGCCCGCCGACCCAGATCGCGCGGGGCTGCCACTCCGGGGGCTCGGGTTCGATGTGATCGCCGACGGGAGCGGAGGCTGAGGCTTCCATGGCCTATGCACTCCCCCGGGCGGGCGCGAACCCCGGCGCCCCGGCCGGCACCGACTCGACCCCGTAGGGGTACGGGTCCGCGTCGAAAACGGGGACCCGGTCGAAGTCGTGCACGGGCACCGGCGTCGGCAGCGACCACTCGATGCTCTTGGCGTGCCACGGGTTGATCGCGGCCGGTTCGCGCTTGATCAGCAACGACCACACGACGTTGAACAGGAACACCAGCATCGAGAGTCCGATCACGTAGGCCGAGATCGACACCCAGTCATTCAGCCCCTGCCATGCAGGGTTGTAGGTGACAACCCTGCGCGGCATTCCCATGAAGCCGAGCGCGAACAGCGGCGCGAAGGTCGAGTTGAAGGCGATGAACAGCGTCCAGAAGTGGATCTTGCCCAGGCGCTCGTTGAGATTGAAGCCGTACATCTTCGGCACCCAGTAGTAGATCCCGGCGAAGAACGCGAAGATCAGGCCGCCCATGATCGTGTAGTGGAAGTGCGCCATCACGAAGAAGCTGCCGTGCGTGGTGACGTCGCTGGGGACGTCGGAATTGAACACTCCCGAGATCCCGCCCCACAGGAAGTTGAACATCCAGGCCAGGCAGAACAACATCGGCACCGTCAGCCGTATTCGCCCGCGCCACAGGGTCCCCATCGCGCACAGGAAGATGAATCCCGTCGGCAGCGAGATCAGCTCGGTGGAGAGCATGTAGAACGGCCGCAGATCGGCGTTGATGCCCGATACGAACAGGTGGTGCTGCCACACGAAAAAGCTGAGGAACGAGATACCGAGCAGCCCCGCCACGGCCAGCCGGTAGCCCCACAGCGGTTTTCGGGCGAATACCGGCATCAGCTCGAGCACGATCCCCATGCCGGGCAGCGCCAGGATGTACACCTCGGGGTGGCCGAACACCCAGAACAGATTCTGGAACAGGTAAGCGCTGCCGCCCTGCCCGGGGATGTAGAACGCGGTCTGCACGGTGCGGTCGCTCGCCGCCATCAGCAGCGCGGCGATCAGCATCGGCGCCGCCAGCAGCATCAGCCACGCGGTCGCGTACGCCCCCCACACGAAGATCGGCAGCCGCGACCAGGTCATCCCCGGGGAGCGCATGGTGGTGATGGTCACGACCAGGTTGAACCCGAACAGGCACATCGAGAGCCCGACCAGCGCGAAGAAGCCGATGTAGGCGTCGTAGCCGGCGGTCCCCTGGGCGCCCAGCGGCTGGTAGCCCGTCCAGCCGGTCTGGAAGCCGCCAAAGAAGATCGTCGTGAGCAGGATCACCTCGCCGGCCATCAGCAGCCAGAACGTGAACGCCGAAAGCCGCGAGAAGGCCATCCGCCGCGAGCCGATCATCAACGGCACCAGGAATGTGGCAAACGGCCCCAGCAGCCCCGAGGTCATGGTCCCCATCATCATCGACCCGTGCATGCCGACCAGCGTCAGGTACTGGTTGGCGCCGAACACGTGCACGTTGGGCTGGAGCAGCTCGGTCCGGATCAGCATCGCGTTCAGCCCGGCGACGAAGAAGAACAGCCCGATCCCCACCATGTACTGCTTGGCGACCACCTTGTGGTCGGTCGACAGCGTGAAGTACCGGAAGAGGCCCTCCTCCTCTGACTCGCGCTCGGCCAGCGACGGCGGATGGCCGAGCAGCCGCTTGACCGGGTAGTTGGCGAAGCCCAAGCCGACGAGGAAGCCGACCACGCCGAGGAAGTAGCCGAGCATGATCGCGATGTCGTTCTCGCCCGCCTCCGCCGAGTAGTACGCGACGTTCGCGCCGGTGATGCGATCGCCGATCCAGTGTCCGACGAGCCACCCGACGATCCCCAGCAGGATCCCGGTCAGCATGTTGAAGCCGATCAGCTTTCGCCACCCGGTGCGGGGGGTCTGCGCCGACACTGCAATCGCGCTCATCCGCCTCTCCTCAGGGGTTGCGGGAAGTAGGTCTTCGAGTACGGCGGCAGGGTCTTGGTCGCCGGCGCGAACTTGACCCTCTGCTGCGTGATCCACGCTGCGAACTGCGCCTTCGGAACGACGCGGCCCTGGTTGAACATGTAGCCGTGCCACACGCCGCACAGCTCGGCGCAGCGCACGTGGAAGATCAGCGGTCCCTTCGTGGTCACGTAGGCGACGTTGTTGACGCCCGGATTCGCGTCCGCCTTTACGCCGAGCTCATAGGCCCAGAACGAGTGGATCACGTCGAGCGAGGTCACGTTGAACTGCACCAGCGTGTTCTCGGGCAGCTCGATCTGGTTGGTCTCGACTCCTCCATAGCCCGGGAAGCGATAGTTGAACTGCCACTGCTGCGCGACCACCTGCACCACCAGCCGCTTTCCGCCCGCCGGCGTCGCGGGGACAGCGATCGGGTTGGGACCCTGACCCCCGCCGGATCCATCGGCCAACAGCCTGACCGTGCCATAGCCGGCCAGGAACAGCACGAGCGTCGTCGTGACGACCAGCCACCAAAACTGGACGCTCGAATTGCCGCGAATCGGCGGTCCGTCGACCACAACCTCCGGAGTGCGCTCGCGAAACGCCCACAGTACGTATCCCAGGTAGACGAGCACCGCGAGCGCGACCGGCGTCGCGGTGGCGAGCAGCACGGTGTTGTCGGTGACCTGCCCGGACGCCTCGACGCTTCCGTTACCGGGCGGAAGGCCCGGGCCGATCACGAAGATCACGATCGGCGTCATGATCACGCTGGCGATCAGCCACAGCACCACGACGTTGCGCCAATGGCGTGTTCCTTCCATGTTCAACGTCCCGCCGGCTCGCTCATACGACCTTGATAAAGCCGTCCATGTATCCGACGGTCTGCATCGGGCCGCCGAACCCAGCGATGTACCCGGCGGCGCACGGCACGAAGCACTGCCAGCGGTACAGGCCCTTGCCGGGCGTGCGGAATGTGAACGTGGTCGTGGTGTGGTTGTACGAGAGGCTGCAGGGCGCGTTGCTGCAGGGGTTCTTCGCGGTGGCGGGTACGCCCTCGAGCGGCACCGCCAGGCCAATTTGCGGGATCGAGAACACGTGCGAGGCGTTGTCGGGATCGATCCCCGGCGTCGTCTTGCCGTCGAGCGTGATCACGCCGCCGACCGTTCCGGTGGACTGGCCGAACCAGTTGTTGCGCAGCCCTGAAACGCCGTCGTAGTTGAAGATCGTCACGCGCACGAGCGTGTTCGCCGGCAGCACATACGTCGTCTTGTGCTGCCAGTTCTGCGAGTTGGCGTCGACCGCGTAATAAGAGACCCAGGTCGGGTGCGGATCGGTCAGGGACGCGGCCGGGACGGTCGCCAGATACAGCTGAGCCCCTGAGGACGTCTGGGTCGCCGCCACCGAGCCGGGCACGTTGACGAGGTAGAGGCCGATGTAGAGCCCGATCAGGACGCAAACGATTGCGGTGAAGATCGTAATTCCGGCGATTCGTTTGCCAGCCGCAGTCATGTCCGTCCGTCTCCTCGGCGCGGTGTTATACATCGCCCGGCGGCGGCTTCGAGAGCAGATGACGGGAATGTCATCAAGCTGTCATTTGCAAGTCATCTCCGGCCCTGGGCATTCGAGAGCGAGGCTTCCCGGTCGAGGTGGTCGGCGATGGCGAGATCGGTCTCGCGCGGGCGCTCGGGCTGCGCGCTCACCGCGACCGCTCGGGCGCGGCACTGATTCTCAGAAGCTGCGCGAGATCGCCTGGACTACGGTCGCCGTGTCGGACACGTCCTCACCGAACGCCTGATAGCAGCCGGCGTTGATCGCGTTGATCACACCCTGCCGCACGGGCCCCCAGCCTGGCGAAACCGGACCGTGCTCCCTGATGTACAGGCTCGCGTAGGCCTCCTGCGCGTTCACGTTCGTCGAGCCCCACTGCGCGCACGTGGTGCTGTCCGTCACCGCGCCGGCCTTCGGGCCGAGAGCGACCAGCAGAAGAACCGCCACGGTCGCGGCGCACAGGCCGGCGATGACCAGTGAAGCCATCTTGTGGGACGCGATCAGACCTCGCACGGTCCAGGGCGCGAAGTCCGAAGGGCGGAGTGTCGCCAAAGGGTCGGTGCTCACGATGAGAACACGTTTCCTCTCGTCGCGGCCGGTGTCGAGGCCACCTTGCCTACGAACTCAGGTGGCTCCGACGGCCTCGCCTGCGAGGGGCCCGGACTTATAGCCCATCGATCCCCAGACCGTCAAGGCGAACAGCGGAGCGCCAATCCGCAAGTACGAGCGACCCGCGCATCGGATGCTCAGCTGCCGGGTCTGACGCCCTTGCATGCGCGGTTGGCGGCGTACTCGGCCCACCCGGGGCACCAGTCCGCACGCATCGCAGCACGACCTCGGGTCGTGTCATAGGTTTCCGAGCAGCGGCAGGGGCAAAGATGACAGCGATGTCATTTGGCCGTCATTTACAGGTCATCTTTTGAGAGGTATTGTCTCGGCGCAAACGTGGGGGCTCGAAAGAGCAGATGCGCATATTGATTGTGGAGGATGAGGCGAGGATTCGGGCGTTTCTCGCGCGCGCGTTCGAGGCCGAAGGATTCGGCGTTGATGTGGTCGGCGACGGCGAGCTCGGGCTCGCGCGTGCGGTTGCGGGCCAGTACGACCTGGTGATCCTCGACCTGATGCTGCCGGGTCTCAGTGGCCTAGACGCCCTGCGGGAGCTTCACCGCGCGAAGTCGGATCTCCCGGTGCTGATCCTGTCGGCGCGTAGCGATCTTCCGATCAAGCTGCAGAGCTTCGAGCTGGGTGCCGTCGACTACGTCGCCAAGCCGTTCTCGCTCGACGAGCTCCTGGCGCGGGCGCGGGTCCAGCTCCGCCGCGCGCGCGTGGCCGATGAGGGAACGATCATCCGCGTCGGCGCTCTGGCGCTCGATCTGACTCGCCGTCAGGCCCGCGTCGGCGACAAGGTCGCCGATCTGTCCGACCGTGAGTTCCGCCTGCTGCACTTCCTGATGCAGCACGTCGGACAGGTGGTCAGCCGGGAGCGTCTACTGGCGGAGGTGTGGGGATACGACTTCGATCCGAGATCGAATGTCGTCGACGTGTGCGTCCGGCGGCTGCGGGGGCGGTTGGGGCCGGATGCGCCAATCGAGACGGTGCGCAATGCGGGCTACCGTGCGGCTGCCTGACGCCGGCGCGTGGGTTCGCCGCGCCCCGTTGACCGTCTCCCTGTCCGACGCGCGCACGCTCGTGCTGCGCTACCGCCTGGAGTTGCTGTGGGCGGCATTCGCTGTCGCGAACTACGCCGCGATGCTGGTCTGGCCCGCTTGGGGGACCGTCCCCTTCTACCTGACCTGGATCAGCCTGACCCTGCTCTACGGGATCCGTGTCTGGCCGCTCGGGCCGACGTTGGTCGTGCTGGTGGCGACGCTGGCGCTGACCGGTCTGCCGCACATCGACCAGGTCATCAACGGACAACAGGCGCCGGAGAAGCTGGCCCGGGTTCCGCTGATGGCGATGCTGTTCCTGACCGTCGTGTGGCACGCGCGGCGCCGGGTGGAGGCGCAGCGGATCGCCGAGGGGCGCGCCGAGCAGAGCCGCTCGATTCTCGAGCGCCAGCAGCGGTTCATGCACGACGCTTCGCACGAGCTGAGGACGCCGGTGACGATCGCCCGCGGCCATCTCGAGCTGCTGCTCGGCAACGGGTCCGACGCCGAGCTCGACATCGCGCTCGATGAGCTCGCGCGGATCGATGGGATCATCGACCGCCTGCTGCTGCTCGCGACCGCCGGCCAGCCCGACTTCCTGGGGGTCGAGGAGGTCGAGATCGAGCCGTTCCTCGAGGACGTGTTCATGCGGTGGTCGGAGGTGGCACCGCGGGCGTGGCGGCTTGGTCCGCTCGCGCCCGGGACGGTCGCGGTCGACCCGGACCGGTTGCGGGCGGCGCTCGACGCACTCGTCGAGAACGCGATCAAGTACACGCGCAAAAGCGATGCGATCGAACTGCGAGCGGTCAGCGACGGCGCGGGGCAGCTGCTGATCGAGGTCGAGGACGAGGGATGCGGGGTGCACGAGGAGGCGCTGGCGCGGATCTTCGACCGCTTCGCCCGGGCCGACGCGGCTCGGACGCGCTCGGCGGGCGGCGTCGGGCTCGGTCTGGCGATCGTCGACGCGATCGCGAAGGCCCACGGCGGGAGCTGCACCGTTCAGAACACGGGACACGGCTCGATCTTCGCGCTGCGGCTGCCGGCGTTCGCGACCGGCGCCCAAGCCGCCCACGGGGCGCTGAGCACGCCGGTCGGCGCGAACGGGCTGCGCTCAGCCCCCGCCGGCGCCGAGCTGCTCGAGCGAATGGACATCGATCTGGCCGGTGTGGAGGGCGCCGTTCGCCACCAGCGTCGGCGTCGTCACGACACCGCCCCTCACCCCTGATTCGAAGTCGCGCCGGATGCGCCCCGCGACCGACGGGCTGCGGCGGTCGGCGTCGAACCGCTCGACGTCTAGCCCGAGCGTCCGCGCCCTCGCCCACAGGTGCGGATCCTCGAGCCGTCCCTGATCGTCGAACAACAGGTCGTGCATCTCCCAGAAGCGGCCCTGGAGCGCGGCCGCCTCGGCCGCGCAGGCCGCCGGCCAGGCCCGGGGATGGCTCGAGCGAACGGGAAAGTGTCGGAACGCGATCCGCAGTCGTGCGCCTCTGAGCTTGACCTCGGCGGCGGCGCAGTACGGGCACTCGAAGTCGGCGTAGACGATCACGAGCGGGGCGTCGTCGGGCCCCCTCACGTGGTCCTGTTCGAGCAGTCCGGGAAGCGGAGCCGAGCTGAGGTCGCTCAAGCCTTAACCGGGGTTCCGGCGGTCAGGCCTTCCCGGATCCGGCGGCGACCGCGTCGAGGCCGTCGAAGATCAGGTTGGCCCCGGGCAGCTCGGCCGGCGACGGGGCCTGATAGCTCCACGCCACCACGGCGTCGGGTCCGACGATCACCAGCGCGCGCTGCGGGAAGCCGCCGGGGTGATACACGCCGAAGGCGCGGCAAGCCGCCCCCTTGGGCTCGAAATCCGACAGCTGCGGGATGCCCACGCCGAGCTTCTCCCGAAACGCCGTCTGCGACCAGCGCGCGTCACAGGAGACGCCGTACATGGTGGCGCCGCGCTTGGGCAGATAGTCGCCTAGCACCTCCTCGTAGAGCCCGATCTGATCGGTGCACACCGGGCTGAACGCGAACGGATAGAACACGAGCACGGTCGTGTTGCCCTCGAGGTCGGCGCGCGTGAACTCGGTCCCGTCCTCGCGCATGAGCGTGAACTCGGGGGCCGGGGTCCCGGCCTGGAGCGGCCCGCCGGCGGAGGGTTCGCTCACCGTCGGAGGCCGAGCTCGCGCAGGATCGTGCGGTAGCGCTCGAGGTCCTCGTGCCGCAGGTAGTTCAGAAGCCGGCGGCGGCGACCGACGAGCATCAGCAGCCCGCGACGCGAATGGTGATCCTTGCGGTGCTCGCGCAGGTGCACGTTGAGGTCGTTGATCCGCTCGGTCAGCACCGCGATCTGGACCTCGGTCTTACCGGTGTCGGCAGGGGTGTCGCCGTACTGGGCGGTCAGCTCCTGCTTGCGTTCTTGGGTGATGGCCATCGGCTCGATGAGGCTAGCAGGCCGGTCGTTGGCACAGCTGACGAGTCCGCTCGACGTCGCGGCTCATCTGCTCGACCAGGGCCTCGGGCGACTCGAACCGGCGCTCCCCGCGCAGGCGCGCGAGGAAGTCGATCCGCAGCGTCCGCCCGTACAGATCCCCGTCGAAGTCGAGCAGGTACGCCTCCACGAGCAGCGCCCGGCCGGTCCCGAACGTCGGCCGCACGCCGATGCTGACCGCGGCGCACGCCTCGGCGGTGCGGGCGGCGTAGATCCCGTGGCCCGGGCACACGAGCGCCTCGTCGGGGACGATGTTGGCGGTCGGGAACCCGAGCGTGCGGCCGCGCTGATCGCCCTTGATGACCTCGCCGCGCAGCTGGAAGGGCGCGCCGAGGAATCGCGTGGCGGTCTCGACCTCGCCGGCCAAGACGAGCCCGCGGATGTGGCTCGAGGAAACGATCTCGCCGTCGACCTCGACGAGCGGCACGACCCGCGTCTCGAACCGCCCGTCGGCGGCCAGCATCTCCGGGTCGCCGGCCGCCCGATGCCCGAACCGGAAGTTCTCCCCGACCGACACGTGCGTCGCGCGCAGCCGCTCGACCAGGATGTGGTCGACGAACTCCGCCGCGGTCTGATGGGCGAACCCCTCGTCGAACGGGATCACGACGAGCTCGTCGACACCGAGCGCCTGCACCAGCTCGACCTTGGCCTCGAGGCTCGTGAGCAGCTTCGGCGCGGCCTCGGGGCGGACCACCCGCAGGGGGTGCGGCTCGAACGTGAGCACGGTGTCGCTGCCGCGGATCACCTCCCGGTGCCCCAGGTGGACGCCGTCGAACTCGCCGACCGCCACTCGCCGCGGCCGCTCCCGGACCTCGGAGAGCATCGTTACTCGCATCGGCGCGGAAGGCTAGTGGTCTCGGATCAGCCTCGGAGCCCGACAACCGGCGCGAGCATCCCGCCCGGTCGCGGTTCGGCCAGCGCGATCAGGCCGCGACCGTCGGTGAGCCGGACCACCTCGGCCGCGCCGGCGTCGCCCGCCACCGCGCCACCGTGCCCGGCTCGCCGCGCGCCCTCGGGATCGAGCCGGACCTCGGGCATGAACGACAGCGCATCGTCGAGGCCCATGATCCGCTCGGGATCGGCGTCCTCGACCGAGAACCGACCGATCGCGGTCCTTCGGAGCTCGTTGCAGTACGCATCTCCGAGGTCCGCGATCAGGCTGCGCACGTACGTCCCCGATGAGCACTCGATCACGAACGCGCGCCGGTCCCCGTCTCGCCACCGCTCCTCGAACCGGTAGACCTCGACGTCGCGCTGGGCGAGCTCCACTTCCTCCCCGGCGCGGGCGAGCGCGTATGCGCGCCGGCCGCCGACCTTGACCGCCGAGAACGCCGGCGGGCGCTGGCGAACACGGCCCGTCGGCAGCTCCAGGTCTGCCGTGGGAACCACGCCGGTCTGCACGATCTCGCCCTCCGGGTCACCGGTCGATGAGACCGCCCCGAACCGCGCGACCGCCTCGTAACGCTTGGGCAGCGCCATCAGGAACCGCTGCACGCGCGTGGCGCGACCGACCAAGATCAGCAGCAACCCGGTCGCGAACGGATCGAGCGTGCCCGCGTGACCGATCTTGCGCCGGCCGAGCGCGCGCCGCATCCGCGCGACCACATCATGAGAGGTGATGCCGGCCGGCTTGTCGTACAGGACGACGCCGTCGGGCGGCGGGTCGGGGCTCACTCGGAAACCGGGTCGACTCTCACGTCGACAGCTGCTGGGCGACTTCCTCGCGCAGGAAGGCGACCAGCTCATCCCATTCCAGCGACGTCGAGAAGCCCGCCGCCTGACGGTGGCCCCCGCCGCCCTGGACGCGCGCGATCGCCGAGACGTCGACGCGCTCGTCGCTGGCGCGGAGCGACACCTTGCGGGCCCGGCCGCCGTCGGAGTTCCCGGTCCGCTCGCGGATCAGGGCCGCCACCGCCGTTCCCTCGACCGAGCGCAGGTGGTCGATCACCCCTTCGGAGTAGCTCTCCTCCGCGCCGGACTCGGCGAAGTCGCGGGCGTCGAGCTCGGTGACCGTCAGCCGTCCGCCGTCGTAGCGGTGGATCTTCGCCAGGCCACGGGCAAGCAGCGCGAGCTTGCCGTACGGGACGCCCTCGTAGACGCGCCGGTAGATCTCGTGAACGTCGACGCCCGCCTCGATCAGGTCGGCGGCCATCTCGTGTGCGCGCGGACCCGTGTTCTCGTACATGAACCGCCCGGTGTCGGTGATCAAGCCCACGTACAGCGCCTCGGCGATCTGGAGCGTCGGCTTCACGCCCAGTCCGTGCATCAGGTCCCACACGATCTCGGCCGTGCACGACGCCTCGGGCAGCACGTAGTTGACCGTGCCGAACAGCGTGTTGTCGTGGTGATGATCGATGTTGACGGTGTGCGCTCCCGGCCGGCGGAACGCCACGGCCGGGTTGCGCTCGAGGTTGCCGCAGTCGAGGAACACGATCGTGCGCTCGTCGAGGTCGTCGGGCGGCGCGCTGACCAGGCCCGAGAGCTCGAAGAACCGGTATTCGTGCGGCAGCGGAAACTCGCGCGCGTCGATGAACATCAGGCAATCGCTGCCCGTAAGGGTCAGGATCTCCTGCGTCGCGATCAGCGAACCGAGGGCATCGCCGTCGGGATTCTCGTGGGTGACGACGATCAGCTTCTCGGCAGAGCGGAGCTCCGCCAGCACTTCGTCGCGGCTTGCACGAGCTCCGTTGTCACTCATCCGGCCCCTGTCCTTGGTCGATCAGCTGCGTGATCCGCATGCCTCGATCGATCGACTCGTCATACACGAACGTGATCGTGGGCGTGTGCTTGAGCGACAGCTCGGCTGCGACCCGCCCCTGCAGGAAGCCGTGCGCCGACCGCAGTCCTTCGAGCGTCTCGGACCGCGCCTGCTCGTCCCCGAGCACGCTGACGTAGACGCGCGCATGGCGCAGATCGGGGCTGGTCTTGACTGCGGTCACGGTCACGAATCCCACGCGTGGATCCTGGAGATCCTTGGCGATCGCATCGCTGAGAACCGCCCTCACGGCCTCGTCGACGCGGCGCATCCGGCCGTCGGGCATCCTACTCACTCCCCGGTGATCGAGTAACGACGGTGTTAGCGCTCACTCGCACAAATCCTCCACAGAGGTGAGGATGCGTTGAATTCGAACGTTGTCGGGCCACCGGGCGTCGAGCCACCGCTCGACGTTGTCGGCCGCCGCGCTCAGCACGGCGAGCGAGCCGCCGGTCAGAGCCGCGGTCAGCCTCGCTCGCTGCCACAGATCCTGGTGATCGACCTCCGCCACCGCGGCCCCCAGCCGGCCGTGGAGCTGGGCCTTGATCGACGACAGCTCCTTGCGCTTGCCCTTCAGGCTTCCGGCGTCCGGGAAATGCAGATCGATCACGAGCACCGCGACGAAGCCGCTGTCCGACATCGCCGACCACCCTAACGACTAGACGAGCTCGCGTTCGACCTGGCGCGTGGCGTAGGTCTCGAGCACGTCGCCTTCTTTGACATCGGCGAAGTCCCTGAGGACGATCCCGCAGTCGTAGCCGGCCGCGACCTCGCGCACGTCCTCGTTGAAGCGGCGCAGGCTCTGGATCTCGCCGTCGTAGACGACCGTGCCGTCGCGGACCAGGCGCACCTTCGACCCGCGCGTGATCCTGCCCTCGGTGACGTGGCAGCCGGCGATCGTACCCACGCGCGAGGCCCGAAAGATCTGGCGCACCTCGACCGAGCCGAGTGCCTCCTCGACCTCCTCCGGGGCGAGCATGCCCTGCATGGCGTCGCGGAGCTCCTCGATCGCGCGGTAAATCACCGAGTAGTGACGGATCTCGACGCCCTCTCGGTCGGCCACCTGCCTGGCGTCGCCGACCGGCCGGACGTTGAAGGAGAGGATCACCGCGTCAGACGCGGAGGCGAGCATCACGTCGGACTCGGTCACGGCGCCGACCGCACCGCGGATCACGTTGACCGAGACCTCGTCCTGCGGCAGCTTGGCGATCTCGTCCTCGATCGCCTCGAGCGAGCCGGCCACATCGGATTTGAGCACCAGGTTCAGCTCCTGGACGCCGCTCTTGAAGATGTCCTCGAGCGAGACCTTCTTGCCCGAGCGCCGCGCCAGCGCCTCGGCCTTCAGGCGCGTGGCCCGCTCGCCCGCGAGCTGGCGGGCGCGCCGCTCATTCTCGACCGCGCGAACGTGCTCGCCGGCCTCGGGCACGCCGTCGAACCCGAGAACCTCGACGGGCTCCCCGGGCAATGCCGCGTTGACCCGCTGGCCGAGGAAGTCGTGCATCGCCCGCACCCGGCCCCAGTGCGCGCCCGCGACCAGCGCGTCGCCGACCTCGAGCGTGCCGCGGCCGATCAGGATCGTCACCACCGGGCCGCGCCCCGGATCGAGCTTGGACTCGATCACGCTCCCGGACGCCGGGGCCTCCGGGTTGGCCCGGAGCTCCTCGACCTCGGCCATCACCAGGATCGTCTCGAGCAGGTCCTCGAGGCCCTCCTTGGTCTTGGCGGAGACGTTCACAAACTCGGTCTCGCCGCCCCACTCGACCGGCTGCAATCCCAGTTGGGCCATCTCAGCACGGACGCGGTCGGGCTGCGCGCCCTCCTTGTCGATCTTGTTGACCGCCACCAGCATCGGCACGCCGGCTTCCTTGGCGTGATCGACCGCCTCCTGGGTCTGGGGCTTCACGCCGTCGTCGGCGGCGACCACGATCACGGCGATATCGGTCACCTTGGCGCCGCGGGCGCGCATCGCGGTGAACGCCTCGTGACCGGGCGTGTCGAGGAAAGTGATCAGCCTGCCGTCCTGCTGGACCTGATACGCGCCGATGTGCTGGGTGATGCCGCCGGCCTCGCCGGCGGCCACCTGCGTCTGACGGATCGCGTCGAGGAGCGACGTCTTGCCGTGGTCGACGTGACCCATGATCGTCACGACGGGGGCGCGCTCGACGAGCGTCTCCTCGGCGTCGTCGAACACGGGCTCGGCAATCGTCTCGTCCTCGGAGTGGACGACCTCGACGGTCTTGCCGAGCTCGGCGGCGAGCACCTGGATCGCTTCGTCGGACAGCGTCTGCGTCAGCGTCTTCATCTCGCCGAGCGCCATCAGCTGCTTCATGATCTCGGGGACCGGGACGCCGAGGTATTCGGCGACGTCCTTGACCGTCGACCCCGAGTTGATGCGGACCGCGTCGGGCTCGGCCAGCGCGGACTGCGACGTCGACGGACGGGACTCCGCCTCCTCGTCGTACACGCCGCGGCGCCGACGACCGCGCCGCTGACGGCGCGGCGGCTGGTTGGTCTGGGCCGGGGGGCCGCCGGTGTTGCGGCGGGAAGCTTGGGAGTCGATCACCACACGCCGGCGGCCGCCGGCGTTGCCGGGCGCGCGCTCGCCCTGGAGCGAGTCCCGGGTCGGGCGCTTGTGCGCGGTCTCGGCGCCGGAGGCCCCTCCGTCGCCACCGCTTCGCGCGCCGTCGCCGGCGCTTGCCTGCGCACCTCCGCCGCCGGCCTGGCCGTTCGCCTCGCCCTGCGCCGGTGCCGGCGCATCGCTGCGCTCGCGAGCCGGCGGCTCGCTGCGCCTGCGCCCGGGCCCGTCGCCCGAGCGGGCACGAGCGCCGTCGCCGTCACCGGGAGCTTGCTTCGGGGTCGCGGAGCCGGCTTCGCGAGGGGCCCCGTCGCCGTCCGCGAGCACGCGCCGCGCCGCGTCCTCGTCGACCGACGAGGAGGCGGCCTTCACTTCCAGGCCGCCCGCCCGAAGCCGCGCAAGCACCTCCTTGGTGGCGAGCCCGTGCTCCTTGGCGATCTGATGCACTCGCTTGTTCATCTACATCCAGTGTAGGCGCCTAGTCGCCGCGATTTCACGCGGCCTCGCCCTGATTGGTGCCCTTGCTCTCGAGCGCCTGGTGGGCCTCGATCCCGCAGTAGCGTGAGCCGGGCAGCGCCGCGTTCGGGCACCGGCGGCCGTTGGACAGGATCGCGGCGCAGCGTCCCTGCGCCTCTTCCTGCTCGTAGCCGTGCTCGGCCTCCTCGGCGGCGAACTCGGTCTCCGAGCGGATGTCGATCCGCCAGCCCGTCAGCCGCGCCGCGAGCCGGGCGTTCTGGCCCTCGCGCCCGATCGCCAGCGACAGCTGGTCGTCGGGGACGATCACGGTCGCCTGCTTGCCGGCGTCGTCGACGAGCACCTCGCGCACGCGCGCGGGCGACAGCGCCTTGGCCACGAACCGGGCAGGCTCGTCGTTGTAGGGGATGATGTCGATCTTCTCGCCGCGGAGCTCGGACACGACCATCCGCACCCGCGATCCGCGCGGGCCGACGCAGGCGCCGACCGGGTCGACGCCATCGACGTGCGAGACGACCGCGATCTTCGAGCGGTAGCCGGGCTCGCGCGCGACGTTCGTGATCTCCACCAGCCCGTCGGCGATCTCCGGCACCTCGAGCTCGAACAGCTGCTTGATCAGCTCGGGGTCGCGCCGGGAGACGATGATGCTGGGGCCCTTGGTCGAGTTCGAGACGTCCTTGATCACGGCCTTGATCCGCTGGGAGTGGTCGTAGCGCTCGCCCTCGACCTGCTCTGACTTCGGCAGCAGCGCCTCGACCCGCTCGCGCAGCTGCACGAGCGTGTAGCGCGAGTCCGACTGCTGCACGATGCCGGTGATCAGCTCGCCGACGCGGTCGCGGTACTCCTCGAACATCATGTCGCGCTCGGCCTCGCGGATCCGCTGGAGGATCACCTGCTTGGCGGTCTGCGCCGCGATCCGTCCGAAGTCGTGCGGGGTGACGTCCTCGGTCTCGATCTGGTCCTCGTACTCCTTGAGCTTCTCGAGATCGATCTCGGGCTCGGGCGGCTCGCGCATCTCGCCGGTCTCGGGGTCGACGGTCGGCTGCTGGTCGGGCGTCGCCTCGACGAGGAGCTGCTCCTCGAGCTCGGGCGGGATCTTCAATTCCCAGACCTTGAAGTCGCCGCTGTCGCGATCCATTTCGACCTTTGCATAGCGCGCCGCTTCAGGCGTCTTCTTGTACGCCGACAAGAGCGCATCTTCGAGCGCCTCCATCAGCTTCTCGGACGAGATGTTCTTCTCGGCGGCGAGGCCGCGAACGGCCTCGACGATCTCTCTCGACATGGCTTCAGTCTCCAGGTACGAGGTTGGAGCGGGCGATTTGCTCGTAGGGAATCGTGACCACGCCCTCCGGTGCCGCGATCGTCACATCGCTGTCAGATGCGCCGACCAGTTCCCCGGTCAGGCTCTTGTGGCCGTCCCGGGACTCCCGCAGGCGCACGCGCGCATGACGGCCGAGGAAGCGGGTGTAGTGCTGGGGCTTGGTCAGCGGACGGTCCTGGCCCGGTGAGGACACCTCGAGCGAGTAGCGGTCTCGGTAGTCGTTCAGGAGCGTCGAGACCCGCTCGCACAGAGCTAGCGACACGCCCTCGGGATGATCGATGAACAGCCGCAGCGTGGCGGGTGAGACGACCTCGGCGAGCAGCACCTCGACCTCCGGCTCGCTGGCGGCGAGCCGGCCTTCGATCTCCATTTGGAGGTGGCGGTCATCGGGCTGCACTTCGGGTCTCCTCCATCGCAAAGCTCATAAAAAAGGGCGCTCTCAGCGCCCACTTTGGGTACTGCCGCCGGACAATGCCGACGCTTGACTTCAGGTTTCAGATTAGCACCGGGACGCGGGCCTGACACACCTCGGCGCCCCGCTCGGAGTTATCGCTCTCGTGGGCATATCGCGCTTCACGCGAGTGGGCGCCGACGCGTGTCGAGGCCCGCGCCCTGTCCGAGACGCCAGCGTCGCGCGCCCGCTCCGGGTGCCCTCCCCTTCGTGCGGCGCCTCGTTTTGAGGCTGGCCCGTGGGGAATCCGGCTCGATGCCCTAGGCGTCTCGAATCGCCCCCTGCCGGGATTCCCTTAAGGGAATTCGGCTCCGCCACGTAACGGCGGCGAATCCGGTTCGGAGCCGAACTCCCCGGAGCCGGCGCGGGCTCGGGCGCGGTCGCGGTAGATGCGGTAGTCGTGACGGCCGGGCGCCATGCCCGCCGCCTGCGCCAGCGGTTGGCGCGCCTCCGCGTGGCGCCCGAGCATCTGCAGCGAACGGCCGAGGCAGAACAGCGCGTAGTCGTTCGTGGGCGCGCGGTCGATCACCGCCTGGAACTCTTCCGCCGCCTGCTCGTAGCGCTGGGCGCCGAACAGCGCCCGGCCCAGCGCCTCCCGGATCGAGGTCTTGTCGGGGGCGAGGTCGCGCGCGCGCTGCAGCGGGATCGTCGCCTGATGGTTGTGCCCCGCCTCGAGCAACTCGGTGCCCCGTATGAACAGCTCGTACACGTCGTCCATGAACGCCTATTTTAGGACGGCGCGCGGCGAGCGGGGCGCCCTCGGTGGCGCTGCGGACGCGGCGGCAGCGCCCACAGGGCGCGCACTGCGCCACCGAAGCCGAGCCCGGCCCGGAGTTGCGCGCGCAGGGCCCGCCGTTGCCCGAGCGTCGGCATCTCCGTCGCGCCCCCGTACCGGACGAGGCGCAGCTTGCGCACGTACGCCGACGCCTCCGGGGAGGTGCGGAACCGGCGCTCGACCGCCACTAGGGTGACGCCCTTGGTGATCGGGCGCCCGCTTCGCGCGAGCGCCCGCTCGAGCTCGGCGAGCAGCCCTTCGGGACCGAGCGGCGCGGTGCGGCGCCAGGCCACGAATGCGGCACCGAACAACACGGCCAGCACCCCGAGCGTCACCGGGAGGACCACGCCCGCCGAGCCCGAGCTCGTGCTCCGGGTACCGCCGCCCACCGCGCCGCCCGCGGAGTCCACATGCCGGTTTGGATGCAGCAGCTCGCCCGAGCTGTTGAACGACCCGATCGACGAGATCGGGGGGCTGCCGCCGCGCGCCGGGGCCGCGGCCGGCGTCGGGTCGAACGTGACCCAGCCGTAGTGAGGGAACCAGGCCTCGACCCAGGCGTGCGCGTCGACGTCGGTGACGACCCAGCGCTTCGTGGCCTGGTCGTAGGTGCCCGTCGTGAACCCGGTTGCGACGCGCGCCGGTATCCCGCCCATCCGGAGCAGCAGCGCCATTGCCCCGGCGAACTGCTGGCAGTAGCCGAGCTTGTTCAGGAGCAGGAACGTGACCAGCGGATCGGCGGTCGGCGGCGGGAACTCGTTGTAGCTGAACCCGTTGGACGGCGAGAGGTAGCTCATCACCCGCGCCACGAACGCGTACGGTGAGTTCGCCTTGCGCGCGAGCGACTGAGCCAGCGTGTACACCTGCCAATACGGCGAGCTCCGGATCGCCGAGATGCCCGTGAAGCTCGTCGGGTTGGTCTGGTCCTGCGGGGCGCCATGGCTGCCGAAGGTCGGGAGGAGGACCGTCTGGGGGGCGACGCCGTCCGACGGCGGGTTCTGTGGCATCGTCACCGCGAGATCCGACTGCGCGATGTCGACCGGATAGTTCGTGCCCGCCTTGCGGAGCAGCGCGGCGCTCGGATGCGGGGCGTATACCGACACCGTGTAGGAGTCGCCGGGACCGAGCGGACTCGAGGTCGCCCAGGTCCCCGCGCTGTCTCCAGGCTGCGGCACGGTGGTCAGATGGGCCGGCGAGCTCACCGCGTACCCGGCGGCGATCACGTCGGTGGTGTTCATCTTGCCGATGGTGACCGTGACGTTCTGGGTGTAGCGGTCGAGCGTGCGGGCGCTCACCCCCTCGAGCCCGCCGCCGGTGCTGACGCCACCCGCGGCCCAGCCCACCCCGTCGAACGTGTCGAGGTTCTCCGCCTTCCAGTACTCCCCGGGGAACGCCTTCGGGGAGGCCTGGACGTCGAGGACCGTGTCGCCGTTCCGCGGCCAGATCAACGGCCCGTATCGCTGCGTCCAGTCGAATCGGTCCACGCGCGAAGGCGTGAAGCCGCGCGTCAGCGCCTCGTAATTGATCCAGGGCGAGTGCTGGTCGAGCGCGGGGGCGACCGCCATCGCGATCGCGCCCGTCGCCGCGCAGGCGAGCAGCACCCCGCCGCGCCGGTCGGACGGCACCCGCTCGCCCCACATGAAGAACGCCAGCAGCGCGAACAGCAGCAGGCCCTGCAGGTACGGAAACTTCGGGTGGACGAGCGTCGCCGGCACGACCACGAGCGCGATCAGCGGAAGCGCCGCCCCGGCCCGGCGGACGTCGCCGAGCGCCGGCGGCGCGAACGCGAGCAGCAGCGCGGCGTCGAACAGCAGCACCGCCGCCCCGAGCAGGATCACGGTCCTGACCCATTCGTTGATCCCGTTGTAGGGCACGAGGACGCCCGGCAGCGCGGAGAGACCCTCGCCGATTCCGTTGGCGGTGACCGACACGCGCAAGTGGGTCGTCCACTCGAGCGGCACCCCCGCGATCGGGAACGCGGCCAGGATCGCAATCAGCGCCAGCGGCCCGCCGACGACGCTCAGCGGCTCGGCTCGGCCCTGGAGGGCCGCCACCGTGCGCTCCCGCTCGAGGAGGACCGGCGCGAGGCCGGCCAGGAGGAGCGCCACCGCGAGCAGCCCCAGCAGCCGCCAGGTCGGCGCCGGGTGCATCATCGTCCCCCAGCGCAACACCCCGTACAAGCCGAGCGCGCCCAACGCCACGAGCCTGATCACCGGGCGGTCGCTCGCCCGCGCAGCCCCGCGGCGACGCGGTCCGGCGTCCTTGCGCAGCGGCGCGAGCACCGCGACCTGCGTGTTGGTTGTCACCCCTTATCCCCCCTCACGCCGCTCGTTCCCCCACGCGGCGGCCGGCGCCGACCACGAACCCCAGGCAGCCGGCCACCTCGAAGCTGGCCTCATGGCGCGGCTGCGTCGCCAGCGCCTTCGGTACCACCAAAATTGCGGCCCTGACGCCCGCGCCCGCCAACCCGACGGGCAGGCGCGCCTGCGGCGTCGCCGCGACGTACAGGACCTGGGCGGAGCGGGCACCGGGCGCGAGCCCCGGGGCTCTCGTCCCGGGCCCGCCCTCCACCAGCGCGAGCCTGGCGTGGGCGATGGGCCACGCGATCAGGTCCTGCTCGATCTCGAGCGGGCGGAACTCGCCCGGAAGCAGCAGGCCACAGCCCGTGCGGGTTCCGAGCTCGAGCACGAGCGAGGCGGCGGCCCTGACCGCCGCGTCGAGATGTTCGGGCTCGTGGTCGGCTCCGGCCGTCCGGGCGTCGACCACGACGAGCGGGCGCGTCTCGGTGTCCGCGCGCAGCCGTCGCTCGAGCAATCCGGCCCCGCGCGCGAGCGCCGGCCAGTGGATTCGGGACGCCGGCGTGCCCTGGCGGTAGGGCCGCAGGCCGTCGACCTCGGTGGCACCGAACGGCTCCAGCGCCGCCGCCCCGGTGGCGCGGCGCCACTTCTCGCCCGCCCCGGGAACCCATTTGACGCGCTCGGTGCGTGGCAGCACGAGCAGCTCCTGCGCGGGCGACGGACTCTCGCGCACGACGCGCGCGAGCTCGAGCGCGTCCGAGACGACCAGCGTCGGCGGCTCGATCCGCCTGATCCCGCGCCGCGGGAACGAGGCGACGATCCGGACGCTGGCGCTGCTGGCTCCCGAGACGATCGACATCGGCGAGCGGATCGACACCGGCTCGCCGGCGAGCGGATCCAAGACGGTCGCGCCGGGCAGGCCCCAGGGTCCGCGCCTGACCTCGATCGTCGCCTCGATCGGCTCGTCCTCGACGACCCGCCCGGACTCGAGCGTGCGCTCAATCGTCGCGCCCTGGGCGGCGAGCGCGACCCAGACGGGCGCGACCGCTCCGAGCAGGATGACCGCAACCCCGGGGACGAACAGCGGAGCGGCGTCGAACAGCAGCGCGACCAGGATCAGCGCGAGCCCGGCGACCACGACCGCCGCCGCCCGTCTCACCGCAGACGCTCCTCCTCGGCTGGGGCGCGAGCAGACACGGGCACGGCGATCACAACGCTCTCACCGACGAGACGGCATCGCTCACAACGTCCGCCGCCGCCCGTCTCGCGGACTCGGGGGCGAGTACGAGCCGGTGGGAGAGCACGGTTGGGGCCAGCGCCTGGACGTCGTCCGGGAGCGCGTGGTCGCGGCCCTGCATCATCGCGTAGGCCTTGGCCGCGCGCAGCAGCAGCAGGCCGGCGCGGGGGCTCGCGCCGAGGTCGACGCGGGGGTCCTCGCGGGTGCGCCACAGGACGCGCACGATGTAGTCGCGCAGCGGCTCCGAGGCGCGAACGCGCTTGGCCGCGTCCTGGGCGGCCAGCACCTCGGCCGCGGTCGCCACCGGCGAAAGCGTCAGCACGCGGTCGCCGGCCTCGTGGTCGGCGAGCATCCCGGCCTCGGCGCCGCGCGAGGGGTAGCCGAGCGAGATCCGGATCATGAACCGGTCGACCTGAGCCTCGGGCAACGGGTATGTGCCCTCGTATTCGATCGGGTTCTGGGTGGCGAGCACGATGAACGGACGAGCCAGCTCGTGGGTATGCACGTCGACGGTCACGCGCCGCTCCTGCATGCACTCGAGCAGGCCGGATTGGGTCTTGGGCGACGCGCGGTTGATCTCGTCGACCAGCACGACGTTCGCGAACACGGGACCGGGGCGAAACTCGAACCGCGACTCGCGCTGGTCGTAGACATTCGTCCCGACGACGTCGGCCGGGAGCAGGTCCGACGTGCACTGCACGCGCGCGAACTGGCAGTCGATCGACCGCGCCAGCGCCCGCGCGAGCGCGGTCTTGCCCACGCCGGGATAGTCCTCGATCAACACGTGGCCCTCGGCCAACAGGGCCACCATCAGATGCGTCAGCGTCTCGGTGCGCACCTGCACCGCATTCGCGATGTTGCCCGCGAGCCGCCGCGCCAGCGCGGCGTATGCCTCACACTCGTGCTGGGCTACGGGTGTCTGCTCGGGCTCCATCCGTCCCACCCCCGGTCGTACGTAGTCGCTCGACTTCGTCAAGGACCGCCTGAGCGACCCGTTCCTTCCTGTCCCGCGGCACGTGCCGCTCGACCCCATCGGCCGTCACGATCGTGACCTCGTTCTCCTCGGACTCGAAACCGATGCCCGCGTCGGCGACGTCGTTGACCACCACCGCGTCGAGTCGCTTGCGCGCGAGCTTGCCCCGACCGCGCTCGACCGCGCCCTCGCCGTGCTCGGCGGCGAACCCTACGAGCGTCTGATCCTCGCGCCGGAGCTTGGCCAGCGCGCTCAACACGTCCGCGGTCGGCTCGAGCTCGATCTTCGGGACGCCGTCCTCCTTCTTGAGCTTGCGGTCGACCGGGCCCGCGGGACGGAAGTCGGCGACGGCGGCGCTCATCAGGAGCACGTCGCAGCCGGCCAGCTCGCCCCGGCACGCGGCGTCCAGCTCGGCCGCGGTGCGCACCGGGATGACGCGAGCCCCGGGCGGCGGCTCGAGCCCGACGTTCGCGGCCACTACCGTGACCTCGGCGCCCCGACGAGCTGCCTCGCGCGCGAGCGCGTACCCCATCCGCCCCGACGACCGGTTGCCGACATAGCGGACGCTGTCGATCGGCTCTCGCGTCCCTCCTGCCGTCACCAGTACGCGAAGCCCCTTGAGCGATGGCTGGGTGAGGAGCGACTCGCACACCTCGAGCAGCTCGGCCGGCTCGGCCAGCCGTCCGATCCCGTGTTCGCCGTGCGAGGCCAGCGCGCCCTCGCCGGGCGGGATCACCGTGACGCCGCGGGAGCGAAGCAGTTCGAGGTTCGCCTGGGTGGCCGGGCTCAGGTACATCCGGTTGTTCATCGCCGGCGCGACCGCGACCGGGCAGGCGGCGGCGAGCACCGCGGTGCTCACGAGGTTGTCGGCGTGGCCGTGGGCGAGCTTTGCCAGCGTGTTCGCGGTCGCCGGCGCGATCAGGTACACGTCGGCGCGCTCGACCAGTGCGAGATGGCTGATCGGCGCCCGTTCGGGCAGCGCCTCGCCGGGATAGGAGCCGCGCGCGGGGTCGGGCTCGAACTCGCTCGTGAGCACGGGCGCCCCGGTGATCCCCTCAAACGACGCGCGGCCGACGAACTGCTCGCTTGCGGGCGTTTGGATCACCCGCACGGCGTGACCACGCTTGACCGCGAGCCGCGCCGCCTCGAGCGTCTTGTAGGCCGCGATCCCGCCGCTCACGCCGAGGAGCAACCGCGCCATCTAGGGTCAGGCTCCGCCCGACCTCACCGGTAGTGGTACTTGAGCTTGCCCTGTGCGACCTCTTCGAGCGCGATCGTCAGGTAGTTCTTCGACCGCGTCTCGACCATCGGCGGCGGGAACTCGTCGAACGTGCCCTCGCCCAAGTTGTGGTAGTAGGAGTTGATCTGGCGTGCGCGCTTGGCGGCGACGATCACGCTCGCGTAATCGGAGTCGACATGCTCGAGCAGCTTGTCGATGCGGGGTGAGATCAAGGTTTTCCGTCCTTCCCAGAAGTGTGTTCGGCACAGGTTAGCGGGGGGACCCAGCCCGGGCAGCAGCTTCCGCTGCCTTTGCGGGCATTACGCGACGCGAGCGCCTACGAGTCCGTGGCCGGGCCCATCGCGCTGCGGACGATCGACACGAGCGCCTCCGTGGCCTGCTCGAGCCGGTCGTTGACGACGACGTGGGCAAACTCGGGCTGGGCCTCGAGCTCCCGCTCGGCGGTGCGTAGCCGCTGATCGACCTGCTCGGGGCTGTCGGTTCCCCTCCCGATGAGCCGGGCCCGCAGGGCGGCCTCGGACGGCGGCGCGATGAACACCGCCACGGCCTCGGGCATCGCACCGCGCACCTGGCGGGCGCCCTGGACCTCGATCTCGAGCACCACGCCGGCGCCCTGCGCCAGCCGGCGCTCGAGCTCGGAGCGCAGCGTCCCGTAGCGGTTGCCGGAGTAGTCGGCGTGCTCGACGAAATCACGAGCCGCGACACGCGCCTCGAATTGCTCGGGCGTGAGGAAGTGATATTCGACGCCGTCCTGCTCCCCGGGTCGCGGGGCGCGGGTGGTCGCCGACACCGACAGCTCGAGCTCGGGCATCCGCTCGAGCAGGCCGCGGATCAGCGTGCCCTTGCCGACGCCGGAGGGGCCGGTGATCACGAAGACCTTGCTACTGGTTCCCACCGCAGAAATGTGCCATGCGACGATCTATGGCGGGAACCACCGTGGTCCCCACGGGTCGCAGTCGGTCAGCGGCTATTGGTCAGCGCCGCCGCATGAGCGCAACCAGCTCCCGCCGCTGGCGCTCAGACAGACCGCCGACCGTCTTGCTCGGCGAGATCTTGCACTGGCCCAGGATCTTGTTCACCTTCACGCGGCCGTACTTGGGCACGGCCAGCAGCAGATCGAACACCTTGGCGGTGGCCAGGTAATCCGGCGGCTCGAGCAGGAGCCTGTCGATCGGCTGGCGGCCGGCCTTCAGGTCGCGCTTGAGCTGGGCGCGGCGGGTACGGATGTCGTTGGCGCGCTGAAGCGCCTCCATACGTTGCACTAGAGAACGCTCCGGCGCCGCGGTGGGTTTGGAGAGCGATTCGCTGACCGGCGGCATGGGCGGCGACTATACATCTTGGCGCAGGGCGATCAAGCCAAATCGCCCATATTCGACTCGACCTCAAGCTGAGCTAGAGCATTGTCGAGGATGGTTTGGGCAATACCCTGAGTTTGCAGGGGGTTTTTCACTGAACCCAAAATGTTCACAGTGCGAACAGCGCTCGCTTGCCGGCGCGCGCCGCCGGACGTGGACACCCGCTGTCGCCGGCTACTACACGACGGTATTTGCGAGAAGTTCTGAGAGCTCCGACGCGACCCGGATGCCCGCCGCCGGATCGCGAAAACTCTCGGTGCCGACGGCCACGAGGGTTGCGCCGACCTCGATCAGATCTCGGGCGTCGCGCCCGCTCTGCACCCCGCCCATGCCGACGATCGGGATCTCCACGGCCTGCGCGACCGCGTGTACCTGAGCCAAGGCGATCGCGCGCACCGCGGGTCCGGAGACGCCGCCGGTGACGCCGCCGAACCATGGCTTGCCCGTGCGGGGGTCGAGCGCCATCCCACGGAGCGTGTTGATCAGCGACAGCGCGTCGGCGCCGGCGTCCTGCGCGGCGGCCGCCACTGCTGGGACATCGCTGGCGTTGGGGGTCAGCTTCACGATCAGCGGCTTGCCGGTCAGAGGTCTGACCCGGTTCATCAGCCGGGCTGTTTCGTCGGGGTCGGCACCCATCACGAGCCCCGTCTCGACGTTCGGACACGACACGTTCAGCTCGAGCGCGCTCACCTCGGAACGCTCGGCGAACGCCTCGACGAGCTGGGCGACCTGCTCGCGGCTGAAGCCCATGACGTTGACGATCAGCGGCACCGGGAGCGCGGCCAGGAACGGCAGATCGTGCTCGAGGTAGCCGTCGAGGCCCTTGTTGGGCAGGCCGATCGAGTTCATCAGCCCGCCGGCCACCTCCCACAGCCGCGGCGGCGGGTTGCCCTGACGGGGCTCGAGCGTCACCGTCTTGGAGACGAACGCCGCGAACGGGAACCGTTCGAGCAGCTCGTCCCCGAACGCGCGGTGGGCGGCGATCGCGTCAAACGTCCCCGACCCGTTGATAATCGGGTGACCGAGCTCGAGCCCGCAGAAGTCGACGGTCATCGGTCCACGGCTCCCGGGAGCTCCGCGCCAGCGGAACTCCCAATGGAACTCGCGCCAGCGAGTTCCACCGCGTCCAACACGGGACCGTCGACGCACAGCCTGACGTAGCCATCATTGGTCGGCACCACGCACCCGAAGCAGGCGCCGAAGCCGCACGCCATGCCGGACTCGAGCGCCAGCTGAACAGGGACCTTGTGGTCGCTGCACAGCTCCCTGACCGCCTCGAGCATCGGGGGCGGGCCGCAGGCGTACACCTCGACGTCCTCGGCGCGTGCGTCTAGCTCGTCCTCGAGCAGCTCGGTGACGAGGCCGTGGTGGCCGACGCTTCCGTCGTCGGTGGCGACCGACGCGCGTTTGAGGAGCCCCGCCCCGGCGGCATGGCGCTCGTCGCGGAACCCCAGCAGCGTGGTCGCCTCCCCCCCTAGCTCGTCCTGCCAGATTGCGAGCGGCGCGATGCCCACACCGCCGCCGACGAGCAGCGGGGCGCGGCCGTCGCGCGGGGGCGAGAAGCCGTTCCCGAGCGGGCCCACCAGAAGGAGGCCGTCCCCGGGGCGGAGCTCGCACAGCCTCCTCGTGCCGGGACCGACGTCCTCAATCAGGAACTGGAGCTCGCCGGCGTCGGCGCGAAGCACGCTGAACGCGCGCGGGAGGAACGGCCGCTCGCCCGCTCCTCCGCCCCACCGCTCGGCGGCGGTCAGCATGTAGAACTGTCCGGCCCGCGGCGTCGGGCCGCCCCGATCGCGGCAGCGGATGACCACGTAGGAGCCGTGTTCGTCCCGCGCGGTTGCGGTCGCCGCGCGGCGGCCGAACGGAGCGATAACGCGATTCACGAGACCTCGTGCGCCTTGGCGTGGATCTCTTGCAGGGAGATCACCTCGGGCTCGCCGCGACGCGCGGCGGCGATCGCGCGCGCGGCCGCCATGCCGCCGGTCATCGTCGTGACGCACGGGATTCCCCGGGCGATCGCGGCCGACCGGATCTCCCAGCCGTCGGCGCGCGCGCCGGTGCCAACCGGCGTGTTGATCACGAGATCGACCTCGCCGCGCTCGATCCAGTCGACCACGTGCGGCGAGCCTTCGCCGATCTTGTTGATGGTCTCGGCCGGGATGCCCATCTTGCGGATCGCCTGGGCCGTGCCCCGGGTGGCGACGATCTCGAAGCCGAGGTCGTGCAGGATCGTGGCCACGCCGGTCGCGGCCGGCTTGTCGCCGTCGGCCACCGTGATGAACGCCCGGCCGCCGCTCGGGAGCTGGGCTCCGGCGGCCGCCTGCGCCTTGGCGAACGCGGTCGGGAAGTCGCGCGCGATCCCCATCACCTCGCCGGTCGACCGCATCTCGGGACCGAGCAGCGAGTCGGCGCCGGCAAAACGATCGAACGGGAGTACGACCTCCTTGACGCAAACGTGGTCGTTGATCGTGTCCGGCGGCAGGTCGAGGTCGGCGAGCCGCTCGCCCAGGAGCACCCGGCAGGCGAGCTTGGCCACGGGCAGACCGATCGCTTTGGACACGAACGGCACCGTGCGAGACGCGCGCGGATTCGCCTCGATCACGTACAGCACGTCCTCGCGGATCGCGAACTGGACGTTGAGCAGGCCGACCACCTCGAGCGCTCGCGCGATCCCCTCGGTCTGGGCGCGGATCTGCGAAAGCATCTCGCTGCCGAGCGTGTGCGGCGGCAGGACGCACGCGGAGTCGCCCGAGTGGATCCCCGCCTCCTCGACGTGCTGCATGACCCCGGCGATCCACACATCGGTTCCGTCGGACACGGCGTCGACGTCGACCTCGATCGAATCCTCGAGGAACCGGTCGAGGTAGATCTTGGCTCCCGGTTCGGGCGCAACCCGGCTCAGATAGTCGGCGAGGCCGTCGCTGCTGTAGACGATCTCCATCGCGCGGCCGCCGAGCACGTAGCTCGGGCGGACGAGCAGCGGGAAGCCGACATCTCGCGCTTTGTCGAGGGCGTCGTCGGGGGACATCGCGGTCGCGTACGGGGGCGCCTTGTAGCCGAGCTCGTCGAGCAGCGGCCCGAACCGCGAGCGATCCTCGGCGAGGTCGATCGCCTCGACGGTCGTGCCGAGGATCGGCACGCCGGCGCGCTTCAGGCCGGCGGCGAGCTTCAGCGGGGTCTGGCCGCCGAACTGGACGATCACCCCCGCGGGGTCTTCCTGCTCGCACACCGCGAGCACGTCCTCGAGCGTCAGCGGCTCGAAGTACAGGCGGTCGGAGGTGTCGTAGTCGGTCGAGACCGTCTCTGGATTGCAGTTGATCATGACCGCGTCGCGGCCCTGCTCTCGGACGGTCTCGGCGGCGTGCACGCAGCAGTAGTCGAACTCGATCCCCTGGCCGATCCGGTTCGGCCCCGAGCCGAGGATCACGACGCTCGGACGCTCGCCGCGGTCCACCTCGGTGTTGCCAGCGCGCTCCCAAGCCGAGTAGTAGTACGGGGTGCGCGCGGCGAACTCGGCCGCGCACGTGTCGACCGACTTGTACGTCCGGACCTTCCCGAGTTCGCCGTCAGGCGAACTCGCAAGGGAGTTGGCGCCAGCCAACTCCCCAAGCTCGCGCAGGAACCATGGGTCGATGCTCGTGCGCCGGTGGATCTCTCCTATCGGGAGACCGCGGCGGAGCGCCTCGAGCAGGTGGTCGAATCGCTCGGCGCCCGGTTGCTCGAGGGCTGCCAGCAGGGCGTCTTCGTCGTCCGGGTGGCGTGGTTTCGAGTCGAGCTCGCGCGAGCGGAGCGCCTTGGCGAACGCCTGCTTGAACGTGCGCCCGATCGCCATCGCCTCGCCCACGGACTTCATGTGGGTCGTGAGATCGGCTTCGGCGCCCGGGAACTTCTCGAACGCGAACCGGGGCCATTTGATCACGCAGTAATCGACCGTGGGCTCAAAGCTCGCCGGCGTGGCCTTCGTGATGTCGTTCGGAATCTCCTGCAGCGTGTAACCGACGGCGAGGCGGGCCGCGATCTTCGCGATCGGAAATCCCGTGGCCTTGCTCGCGAGCGCGCTCGAGCGCGACACCCGCGGGTTCATCTCGATCACCACGATCTCGTCGGTGGCGCGGTTGACCGCGAACTGCACGTTGGACCCGCCGGTCTCGACGCCGACCGCGCGGATCGCGGCGATTGCCTGGTCGCGCAGCTTCTGGTACTGCTTGTCGGTGAGCGTCTGCTGAGGGGCGACGCACACGCTGTCGCCGGTGTGCACGCCCATCGGGTCGAGGTTCTCGATCGAGCAGACGATCACCACGTTGTCGGCCCGGTCGCGCATCACCTCGAGCTCGAACTCGCCCCACCCGAGCACGGACTCCTCGAGCAGGACCTGCGAGATCGGCGATGCGCTCAGGCCACGACCCACTACGTGGTCGAGGTCATATTCGCTGCGCACGACGCCCCCGCCCTTGCCCCCGAGCGTGAACGCGGGCCTGACGATGAACGGCAGCCCGACCTGCCCGACGGCGGCGCGCGCGTCGTCCACGGTGTGGGCGATCGCGCTCCGGGGCACGCGCAGCCCGGCCCGTTGCATCGTCGCCCGGAAGATCTCGCGGTCCTCGGCCCGTTCGATCGCGTCGTAGTCGGCGCCGATCAATTCGACGCCGTGGCGCTCGAGCGTGCCGTCCTCGTGCAGCGCCTTGGCCAGGTTGAGCGCGGTCTGCCCGCCGAGCGTCGGCAGCAGCGCATCGGGACGCTCGCGCTCGATCACCTGCCGCACCGGGCCGGCCAGCAGCGGCTCGATGTAGGTGGTCGTGGCGACCTCGGGGTCGGTCATGATCGTCGCCGGGTTGGAGTTGACGAGCACGACCTCGTAGCCCTCCTCCATCAGCACCCGGCAGGCCTGGGTACCCGAGTAGTCGAACTCGGCAGCCTGGCCGATCACGATCGGGCCCGAGCCGATCAGGAGGATCTTGTGGAGGTCGTCGCGGCGCGGCATGTCAGGCGGCTTCTCGGATTTCCGCGACGAACCGGTCGAGCAGATGGAGCGCATCGTTCGGGCCGGGTCCGGCCTCGGGGTGGTACTGGACGGTGGCGCCCTGCACGTCCTTGAGGGCGAGCCCTTCGACCGTGCGGTCGTAGAGGTTGATGTGAGTCAGCTCGGCGGCGCCGAAGTCGGTCTCCCACCGCACCGCCTCGTCGCGGTCGATCGTCCTGGCCCCGTTCGGACCGAGGACCGCGAAGCCGTGGTTCTGGCTGGTGATCTCGACGACGCCGGTCGTCAGGTCCTTGACCGGGTGGTTCGCGCCGTGGTGGCCGAACGGCAGCTTGTAAGTCTCGAGGCCGACCGCACGGCACAGCAGCTGATGGCCGAGGCAGATGCCGTACACCGGGCGCTTGCCGATCAGGTGGCGCACGGTTTGCACGATGTAGTCGAGCGATGCCGGGTCGCCGGGGCCGTTGGCGAGGAAAATCGCGTCCGGGTCGTTGTGGAGGAGGTCGTTCGCGTTGGCCGTGCAGGGGTGGAGCTCGACGGTGGCGCCGCGCTCGATCAGGTTGCGGACGATCGAGCTCTTCACGCCGGTGTCGATGATGGCGATTCTGGGCCCATCTGCGATTCGAGACCGGATCGCACCCGGCCCAGAATCGCTTGCAAGTTCGCCTGGCGGCGAGCTTGTGGCGGGCTTGAGCACCGTCATGCGCCTGGGCGTCACCTCCCGAACCAGGTCTCGGCCGGTCATCGCCGGCTCGGCGTCGATCAACGCACGGGCCTCGCCCTCGGAGAGCCCGGCGGGGAATACGCCGCCGCGCATCGCGCCCAGGTCGCGGATGTGGCGCACGAGCGCGCGCGTGTCCAGGTCGGTGATCGCCGGAATGCCCTCGCTGGCCAGCCAGCTGAGCCATCCCTCGGTCGCGTGGGCGGCGTCCGCGCGGTCGACCGCGGCGCGCATGATCGCGGCGCAGGCGTGAACCCGGTCTGACTCCATCGCCTCGGCCGACACCCCGTAGTTCCCGATCTGGGGGTACGTGAACGTGATCAGCTGGCCGGCGTAGCTCGGGTCGGTGATCGCCTCCTGGTAGCCGGACATCGAGGTCGTGAACACGATCTCGCCGACTGCGTGGGCGTCGGCGGCGCAGGCGAGCCCGTCGAAGCGGGTCCCGTCCTCGAGCAGGACGTAGGCGGTGGCGGCCGTCACGAAACCGCCGGGGCGTGCGCGCGCATCCGCTCCCTGAACGCCACGGTTCCCGCCGCGAGCGTCAACAGCACCTTGCCCTGGAGCATCCGCCCGTGGAAGCAGCAGTTGTCCGAGCGGCTGAAGTAGCCGTTCGCGCCGACGTCGAAGCGAGCGTCGAGGTCGACCAGGCACAGGTTGGCGGGCTGGCCAGGCTCGATCCGCGGGACCGGCAGCCCGTACAGCGCGGCGCCCGCGGACAGCCGCTCCACCACCACCTCGAGCTCGAGCTCGCCTGGAAGCACCAGCTCGGTGAACAGCGCGGCGAATGCCGTCTCGAGGCCGGTGGTCCCCATCGGAGCCTGCTCGAACGGCACCTCCTTCTCGTGGCTCGCGTGCGGCGCGTGATCGGTGGCGACGCAGTCGATCAGGCCGCTCCGGAGCGCGCTGACGAGCGCGCGGCGGTCACGATCGGCGCGCAGCGGCGGGTTCATCTTGAACCGGCTGTCGAGCGTGCGGACCATGTCGTCGGTCAGCGTCAGGTGGTGCGGGCAGACCTCGGCGCTGACCCGGATCCCCTTGCTCTTGGCCTGCTCGAGCGCCTCGACCGACTCGACGCAGGAGAGGTGCTGGAAGTGGACGCGGGCGTCCTCGTAGGCGGCGAGCGCCGCGTCCCGCGCGATCATCGTCGACTCCGCCAGCGACGGGATCCCGGCGATGCCGAGCCGCGCCGACACCGCGCCCTCGTGCATCGCGCCCTCGCCCGACAGTCCCGGGTCCTCCTCGTGGAGCGCGACCACCCCGCCGCACAGCCGCTGGTACTGGAGCGCCTTGCGCAGCGTTCCCGCGTGCACGACCGGCTTGCCGTCGTCGGTGAACCCGAGCGCGCCGGCATCGCGGAGCTCGGCCATCTCGGTCAGCTCCTCGCCCTTGAGGTTTCTCGTGATTGCCGCCAGGAACCCGACCGGGACGCTCGCCTGTCTGCCTGCTGCCTCGGTCAGCGCTCTCAGGACCGACGCATCATCGACTACGGGGTCGGTGTTGGGCATTGCGATGACCGCGCAGAACCCACCGGCCGCCGCGGCGGCCGTTCCGGTCTCGAGATCCTCCTTGTACTCCTGGCCCGGCGTGCGCAGGTGCACGTGCGGGTCGACGAACCCGGGGAAGGCGTGGATGCCCTCGGCGTCGAGCGTGTCGCCGTTCTCGGGGGCTTCGAGCGACCCCGGCTCGCCGAGTTCGGCGACCACACCGTCGCGAATCAGGATGTCGCGCGGCTCGTCGAGCCCGGTGCGGGGGTCGAGCACGTGGGCGCCGGCGATCAGCAGCTCCGCCGGCTGGCCGTCGCGGTGGAAGAGGCGCTTGCAGTCGTCGCTCATCACGCCACCGCCGCCAAGCTCGGAGCTCCGACGAGTAACTCGTACAGCACCGCCATCCTCACCGCTACCCCGGCTCTCACCTGCGCTCCGATCAGCGCCTGCGGCGAGTCGATCGCCTCTCCGGACAGCTCGACCCCCCGGTTGACCGGCCCGGGATGCATCAGCAGCTGCCCCGGGTGTAGTCGCGCGGTGGTGATCTGGTAGCGATCGGCGTACTCGCGGAGCGACGGCACGAACGAGTCGCGCATCCGCTCGTGCTGCATCCGCAGGACGTAGACCACGTCGGCGTCGCCCAGGTTGTCGAGCGTGGACGTCGACTCGCAGCCCAGCGCCTCGATCTCCCGCGGGATCAGCGTCGGCGGTCCGCACACGGTCACGGTCGCGCCCATCTGCGTGAACGCGAGGATGTTCGAGCGCGCCACCCGCGAGTGGAGCACGTCGCCGACGATCCAGATGTTGGCGCCGTCGAGCGAGCCGAGCCGCCGCCGGAGCGTGAACACGTCGAGCAGCGCCTGGGTCGGGTGCTCGCGCTTGCCGTCGCCGGCGTTGATGACCGCGGCGGGGGTCCAGCGCGCCACCAGCCCGGCCGCGCCGGCGTGGGGCGAGCGGATCACGATCGCCGCGGGGTCGTACGCCGAAAGCGTCTGCACGGTGTCCTTGAGCGACTCGCCCTTGTCCACCGCCGACCCCTGCGAGCGGATCGAGACGACGTCGGCGCTCAGCCGCTTGGCCGCGAGCTCGAAGCTCGAGCTCGTGCGGGTACTGGATTCGTAGAAGAGGTTCACGATGGTGCGGCCGCGGAGCGCCGGCACCTTCTTGATCTCGCGGCCGGAGACCTCGTCGAAGGACTCGGCGCGGTCGAGGATCCGCTCGATCGAGGAGCGATCGAGGTCGTCGATCGAGAGCAGATGCCGTCCGATTCGATTCATGCCGCCTTCCGGTGGTTTGGGGGTGGGTGGGCGGGTGATAAGTCGGTTGGTTCAGGTGCTGGTCCGATCTTCACTTCGTCTTCGCCGTCGACCTCGTCGACGCACACGTACACCCGCTCCTCCTGCGAGGTCGGGATGTTCTTGCCCACGTAGTCGGGCCGGATCGGCAGCTCGCGGTGACCGCGGTCGATCAGCACGGCGAGCTGGACTCGCGCCGGCCGGCCGTAGTCGAAGATCGCGTCGATCGCGGCGCGCACGGTGCGGCCGGTGTAGAGGACGTCGTCGACGATCACGATCGTGCGGTGATCGACGCGGAAGTCGAGGTGGGTGGAGTGGACGACCGGCGCGCCGGGGCGCGTCGCGATGTCGTCTCGGTAGAACGAGATGTCCACATCGCCGAGCGGCACCGCCGGTTCGAGCAACTCGCTGGTCAGCGCCTGGAGGCGTTTCGCGAGCACCGCACCGCGCCGGTGGATACCGACGAGCGCCACCGCGCCGTCCGGGTTCTTCTCAACAATCTCGTGTGCGATCCGCACGAGCGTGCGGCGCATGTCATCGCGGTCGAGCACGACCGTTGCCATCTAAACGCGCTCCTTCCTGGCCTCACTGGACCGGGTTAAAGGGGCCGACTCGAGTGAGGGTAACAGGGGGTACGGCGGACGGTGGCGTGGCGGTGGTCGGTGGCGATGGTCGGTGGCGGTGGAGTGCTCGGTCGGCTAGGAGGCCGCGGCGGTCGCGGTGCGGGCTTGCCGGCGCTGGTCGCGGTACGAACGGCGAGCACCTGGAGATGGTGGCTGTTGCGCCATGGTGGACCCGGGCCGCCGGCGCTTGCCAGCCAGCCGCGCCCGACAACCTGCATAGTGCGCCAATTGGGCCTCCACCCGGGGACTGCGGCGCAGGATGCACGTGACGCATGCACGACGCGCCACGGTCCGCGCCAAGCGCGTCCATTGGCGCGTCGTGCAGGTTCTCGACGGCTGCACCCGCCCCCGCGCCCCCACTCACAGGCGCGGATCGCGCCGCGACCACCTGCACAACCTGCCAACGGAGGCGCCAAGCCGGGACCGTGGCAGACCGCGCATGCCCCACATGCCTGGGATGCCACGGTCCGGATTGCCGGCGCCAAATGGCAGGTCATGCATGGTCTGCGGGCACCGTAAGCGCCTGGCGCCGGCAACGACTCCTCGCCCTCCCCCAGGTGCCCGCCGTTCGGGCCCCGGGCCGGTCGCGCAGCCCGCTGCGACCCGCGCCGGCAACCAGCCCCGCGGGCCCGTCGACGAGAAGCCGCCCCCTACGCCGGCGCCCGCCGCACGTACAGAACGTGCGCCAGCCCGACGTGCAGGATGTCGCGCTCGTACTCGAAGCCGGTCTTCTCCATCACCCGCCGCGAGGCGACGTTGTCCGGCAACGTGAACGCGACGATCTGGCGCAGCCGGAGTTGCTCGAAGCCGACCTCGACGCACGCAAACGCGAGCTCGGTGGCGAGCCCCTGCCCCCACCGTTCCGGGACGATCGCCCAGGCGGCCTCGACGTCGTGGAGACCGGCGGTGTAGGTGTACTGGAGGCCGCCCCGCCCCACCGCCACGCCCGTTCCGCGGTCGCGCAACAGCCACAGGCCGAAGCCGTGCCGGTCCCAGTGGTCGGTCTTCGCGGCGAGGCCGTCGATGATCTCGGCCTCGGTCGGCGGCTCCGGCCTGGACCACAGCGTGGCGCCGACCCGGGGATCGAGCAGCAGCCGGCGCTCGTCGGCAGCGTGCTCGGGCGCCAAGCGCTCCAGGACCATCCGGGAGGTCTCGAGCCGGTCGACCGTGCCGGTGCTCATCCGGCCGAGTCCGCGATCGCCGCGGCCTCCTCGTCCTCGGCCGGCTGCCGGTCCTCCCACCTGACCAGCTCCGGCTCGCCTCGCTCGGGGAACGGGATCTCGATCGAGTCGAAGTCGCGCGGGAGCACGGTCCGCGGGAAGATCGCGCGCGCCTCGTCGCGGAGGACGCCAACCGGATAACGGGTCGAGAAGTGTGTCAACGCGAGCATCGTCACGCCGGCGTCCCGCGCGAGCGTCGCCGCCTGTGCCGCGGTCGAGTGGCCCGTCTCGGCCGCGCGGTCGTGCTCCTCCTCGGCGAACGTCGCCTCGTGGAGCAGCAGGTCGGCTTCGTGGCTCGCCACGGCGAGCGTCTGGCACGGAGACGTGTCGCCGGAGATGACGATCTTGCGGCCCGCGCGAGCCGGCCCGAGCACCTGCTCGGGGCGCACGCCCCTGATCGTCTCGCCGCGCTGGAGGCGCCCGAACTCGGGGCCGGGGACGATCCCGAGCGCGGTGGCGGCGTCCGGATCGAACTCTCCGGGGCGCGTGTCCTCGTAGATGACGTACCCGAACGCGTTGCCGACCCGGTGGTTGACCGGGACCGGCGCGATCTTGTAGCCGTCGCGCTCGAGCAGGTCGCCGGGCGCAAGCTCGATCAGCTCGAGCTGGTAACGGACCCGCCCGGCGGCGCGCAGGGCGAGCGTGAGCAGCTCTCGGAGGCCCGGGGGGCCGTGGATCGCGAGCGGCCGCTCGCGTGCGCGGAGGTCGAACGTCTTGAGCAGACCCGGGAGGCCCAGCCAGTGGTCGGCGTGGAAGTGGGTCAGGAACACCTCGGTCAGCTCGGTCAGCCCGACCGACTGCACGAGCTGTCGCTGCGTCCCCTCGCCGCAGTCGAACAGGATGCGGTCGCCGCCGCGGCGGACCAGCACCGCCGGCAACCCGCGCCGCGCGGTCGGGATCGATCCGGCGGTGCCGGCGAAGAAGACCGAGAGGTCCATCGGGTCCAGTCTGTCAGTCGACGACGATGAGCTCGAACGTCAGCCGCCCGCCGGTCACGGTCGCGATCCCCATCGTGTGCGCGGGCGCGCGCCGGCGCTGGGTCGGGCTGCCGGGGTTGAAGATCTGAAATCCGTCTGGGGCCTGTTCGTGCAGGGGTACGTGCGAATGGCCGAACACGACGGCATCGGCGTCCGGGAACCGCCGGCGGAGCCGGGCCAACCGCCCTTTCTCCGGGCCGGCGTCGTGAACGACCCCGATCGTCAGCCGGCCGGCTCCGACCGACGCCGCCGCCGGCAGCGCCGCCCGCACCTCGACGTCGTCGACGTTGCCATGGACGGCGACAACCGGCCCGTAGGACTCGAGCTCGCGCAGCACAGGCAGGCGCACGAGGTCGCCGGCGTGGACGATCAGATCGGCCGCCCGGAGCCGCTGCACGCATGCCTCGGGCAGCCGCCTGGCTCCGCGCGGCAGGTGCGTGTCCGAGATGACGGCGATCCGCAAGGTAAGCTCCTCCTGTTCCGAGATGGTCCTCGGAATCCCACGCGCCCGTAGCTCAGGGGATAGAGCGTTCGCCTCCGGAGCGAAAGGTCGCAGGTTCAAATCCTGCCGGGCGCGTTGACAGTAGGGCGTCTGTCGCCGCCCCGGACGTGCTACGCCGCGACGCTTGCGGAGGCGCGCAGCTTCGCCAGAGCCGCCCGCTCGATCCGCGAGACCTGCATCTGGCTGCGTCCGAGGATCGGCGCGATATCCGACTGCGGGAGACCGTGGTAGTAGCGGAGCCTCAGCACGAGGCGGTCGAGCGCGGGCAGCCGTCGGACTGCGTCAGCCAGCCACTCGTCCTCGCCGCCGGACGGGGCAGGGAGCACGTCGAGCAGCTCGGCGTCGCCCTCCCCGACCAGAACGTTGAGCGATACGAGCGTGAGGACGGTCGCCCTGCTCCCAGAGTGTGCGCGGAAGCCCGCTCCGTATCTGTCGTCCGCGCCGGATCGCGCCTTCGATCCGTAACGCGGCGTACGCGGGGAAGCTCCCGCGGCCGGCGTCGAACGCGCGACCCGCGAGCATCAGACCCCACAACGCGTCCGAACGTGTGTCGTCGGGATCCTCCAACCCCCAACGGCAACGCTTGAGCGCGATCTTCTCGGCGAGGCGAACATGACCCTCTACGAGACGACACCGCTCGGCATCCAGCTGCAGAGCCGTCGCCGCACGGCAATAGGCAACTTCTTCCATCTGACTCCCAATCGGACGTTCGGGCCGCGAGCGCCGGCAGGAGGCTCGACGACCTCATGGACGGTTCGACCGTGTCTCGGCCCTCGCTCCGTGCGACTCCAGCTACGTGTGCGAGTGGCACAGCTTTCCGCCCGCAGTTACTGCACTGGCCGGAAGTCACTAGTGCAGTTGCGTGATCGCATTGACCCCACTCAGGACGAGTCCGCGCCCTGCCACGGCGCGCCGAGCAGGCGCATCTCGTCGTACGGGCCCGCGGAGTCCGCTGATGCGAGCTCGGGGCCGGGGAAGGAGCATGAGGTGCCGACGCAGGTGGGGTCTCCGGTGGTCGCGCCGGCGAACCATGCCGGCAGCACGAAGTCGCTGACGAACACCCCATCCAATCGGTACCCGTCCCACTCGACCGGGTCGGCCACCTCGACGATCCGCCCGACGCCGTCGTGGTACACGGACCGATTCGTCTCGGGGTCGACGAGCATCTCGAGGATCTCGTGGGAGAAGTCCCGGGACCAGGACTCGACCGTGCCGCCCCCGGTCCAGACGAGCGCGAAGGGCTGGCCGAACCACAGGTGGACGCCGTGTGGCTGGCCGCCGACCTTGAGATACAGGCGCCACCCGCCGGGACCGAACGTGACGCACGGAGTGCCCCATGCCGTGCGGAGCTGCATCGACTGAGCGGTGATCGCCCGCGTCAACCCGGCGAGCACGGCGGGTTTGACGCGCGCCTGATCGACGACCGTGATCGCCTGCGTGGGGACGCCCGCGGGACAGGTTGCGGGTCCGAGCGCTCCGTGCATGCGGCCGGACTTGGCCGGTGCGCGCATCAGCGCCGACGCGGACGCCGCGAAGATCAGGGCGACCAGAACCGTCGCGACAGTGATGACCCTGCCCACGGTCAATACCTCGCCCGGATCTGCCCGGTCTTTAGCGCGCGTCCACGCCGGGATCAGCTTCGGGAGATGTTCGTCGACCCAGGCGACGCTGAACCCCCGGTCGCTAGGCTCCCCGGCGATGGAGCGAGTCGACCTTGGTCCATGCCGGGCGATCCGCCACGAGGGCGACGCCGCTCGCGTCGCCGTACTGCTCCCGGGGCAGTTCTATCCGACGCGGGCGCCGGCTCTCTGGTTCGCGCGCGAGGCGGCGATGGCCCGGGGCTGGAGCGCACTCGAGGTGCTGGGCGAGCCTGGAGAGCACGAGGATCCGCTGACGTGGGAGCGGTGGTGTGCCGAGCGCGCGATCGAGGCCGCGAGCCCGGCACGGGTGCTGGTGATCGGCAAGTCGCTGGCCAGCCTGCTCGCCGTCGACATCAGCGACCGCGATCTCCCCGCCGTGTGGCTGACGCCGCTCCTGAACGAGCCTTCGGTGATCGACGGTCTCACCCGCGCGCGGCGCCCCGCGCTGCTCGTCGGTGGCGGCGAGGACCCCACCTGGCGCCCGGACGTACTGCCGCGGGAGCGCGACATCGGCTTAGTCGAGTTACCCGGCGCCGATCACGTGCTCGAGGTTCCCGGCGATCCGGTCACGTCGCTCGCGGGACTGCGTCAGATGACCGAGGCGATCATGCGATTCGCCGACCGCGCCTGACCCGACCTCGTGCTCACCTGACCGGATAGGCGGACTCGGGCACGACCAATGAGTTCGCGGTCTTGTCGTGCCAGCACTGCTTCTCGCGGTCCCAGAGCATCCACAGATAGCCGATGTAGATGATCAGCGCGGACAGGATGCTCGTGACGTACCGGATTGCCGCGCGCGAGTAGCCGATGCTGGCGCCGCTGTCGAAATCGATCACTCTGATGCCGAGGGCACGTTTGCCGAGCGTCTGCCCTGTCGGCCCGCCCTCGAAATACGTGTAGTACGAGACCGCGACGATGACGCCGATCGCGTAGCCGCCGGCGCCGTGGAGGATCTCGATGAGGATGGCGGTGACGATGCTGAGCAGGATCCCGTCGATGAAGACGGCGCCAAACCGGCGCCAGAACCCGGAGCGTGGACCGGTCGCTCTACCTGTCTGGGTGTACGCGCCTGTTGACATGACCCCCTCCTCGTTTTGGCGCCTCGGGTGCGAAGCTGGAGGGAACGCTAGTCCTCCGCGCGGCGGCAGCGCAACTCTTTGGACGCTCAGCGAGTCCGCTTGATTCGCTCGAGCTCCTCCACGAACCGCTCCGGCCCCGAGATCCGGCGGCGCGGACCTCACCTGCGGACGGAGCCCGTCGGCGAGCCGAACCGCGAGCTCGACGACACCGTGACCGTCCCACCCAGCGCTCGGTTACCTGGCGGTGGCCATGGGTAGACGCGGAGTAATGAAACTTCTCGTCCTCACCAGCGAACCGATAACCAGCGTTCAACTCCGCGACGCGCTCGGAACCGACACCGACCCGGCGCAAGCCGAGGTGATGGTGGTGGCGCCGGCGTTCGCGCAAAGCGCGCTCAGGTTTTGGATGTCCGACGCCGACGAGGCGATCGCGAAGGCCGATGCGGTGCGACGGGAGAGCGTGCAGGAGCTTGGCGAGGCGGGGATTCCCGCCGTCGGCGACACGGGCGAGGCCGATCCTCACAACGCGATCGAGGATGCACTCAGGACGTTCGATGCCGACCGGATCGTGGTCTTCTCCCACGAGGGAGAGGATCAGCGCTACCGCGAGGACGTCGATCGGGACGAGCTCGCCGCGCGCTTCGGCCGGCCCGTCGACCACGCCGTCGTCTAGCCGTCGCCAAGCCGCGCCGCCAGCTGCTTGGCGTTGGCGGGCGCGAACCCGCGCCAGTCGTTGTTGAAGTACGCGTATATCTCCTCGCGTCTGCGCCACTGCGCGATCCGTCGCGCCCACGTTTCGATCTCGGTGGCGGAGTAGTTGCCGGCGCGGCCCCGCGAGCCGTAGTGGAAGCGGATGAACCTCCAGGAAGCCGTCGCGTCGTAGGTCTGGAACGTCCGCTCGGGATGATCGCCGATCACGAGCGCGACCCCCCGCGACCGCAACGCGGCGAGCACCTCCGGGGCGAACCAGCTCTCGTGGCGGAACTCGATCGCGTGCATTCCGGAGGGCAGCAGCTCGAGCCAGCCGGCGAGGCGCTGATCGTCGCGGTGGAAGTTCTCGGGCAGCTGCCACAGGACGGGACCGAGCTTGCCGGCGTCGCGCATCGGCTCGAGCGGCTCGTAGAAGCGGGCTACCGAATCGCGTACGTCGAGCAGCCGCTTGACGTGGGTCAGGTACCGGCTCGCCTTGACCGCGAACAGGAACTCCGCGGGCGTCTGCTCCACCCAGCCGGCGACCGCATCGCGGCGCGCGAGGCGGTAGAAGGTCGAGTTGACCTCGACCGTGTCGAAATGCTCTGCGTACACCTCGAGCCAGCGGCGTTTGGGGGTGCGCTCGGGGTAGAGTCGCCCGCGCCAGTCGTCGTACATCCAGCCCGAACAGCCAATGCGTACCCGCTTCATCGGGCGGGTAGGGGTCGGACAGGATGATCCCCGCAGCTCAAGCAGACCGCCCCGCCGCCCCGATCCCGCAGCGCCCCAGCCTCGCGAAGCTGCGCAAGGCCGTGCCCGGGTGCCGCGCCTGCGATCTGTGGGAAGCCGCGACGCAAGCGGTGATGGGCGAGGGCCCCCGGCACGCGGAGCTGATGCTCGTGGGCGAGACGCCGGGGGATCGCGAGGACCTCGAGGGTCATCCGTTCGTCGGCCCCGCCGGAGGGGTGCTCGATCGGGGCCTGGAGCGCGTCGGCATCTCGCGCGACGATGTGTACCTCACGAACGCCGTCAAGCACTTCCGCTACAAGCTCCGGGGCAAGCGGCGGATCCATCAGACCCCTGACCGCTGGCAGGCGACGGCATGCCGTCCATGGCTCGAGGCCGAGATCAAGGTCGTGCGGCCACGTGCGCTCGTGTGCATGGGCTTGGTGGCGGGCCAGGCGCTCCTAGGTCCCGACGTCAGGATCGGGCGCGATCGCGGGAAGCGCTTCGATTCCGATCTGGCCGAGCTGGTCACGCTGACCACCCACCCGTCCGCGATTCTGAGGACGCCCGACGAGGACCGCGACCAGGCGATGGAGCAATTCGTCACCGACTTGAGGGAGGTCGTCAAATGGCTGAGCGCGAGGTAGTCGTCGTCACCGGGGCCTCGGGCGGCGTCGGTCGCGCAGTCGCCCGGGAGTTCGCCAAGCACGGCGCAGCCGTGGGCCTGATCGCGCGGGGAAAGGCAGGCCTCGACGCGGCGGCGCGAGACGTGTCGGATCTCGGCGGCGTCCCGTTCGCCTACCAAGCCGACGTCGCGGACTTCGACGCGGTCAACGCGGCCGCGGGCACAATTGAGGAACGGCTCGGGCCGATCGACATATGGATCAACAACGCGATGACGACCGTGTTCGCGTTCCTCGACGACGTCGATCCGCGCGAGTTCGAGCGCGCCACTCGCGTCACCTATCTCGGAGCCGTGTGGGGGACAAAGGCCGCCCTCGCGCGGATGATGCCGCGCGATCGCGGCACGATCGTCCAGGTCGGCTCGGCGCTGGCCTATCGCGGGATCCCGCTCCAGGCGCCCTACTGCGGCGCCAAGCACGCGATGAAGGGGATGTTCGAATCGCTCCGGTGCGAGCTGCGCCACCGCGGCTCGGGCGTCCACGTGACGATGGTCCAGCTGCCCGGGATGAACACACCCCAGTTCGACCACTGCCTGAGCAAGATGCCGCGCCACCCGATGCCGGTCCCGCCGATCTACGAGCCCGAGGTCGCCGCCCGCGCCGTGTACTGGTCGGCACACCACCGCCGGCGTGAGCTGTACGTGGGCTTCCCCACCGTCTACACGATCCTCGGCAACAAGCTCGCGCCATGGCTGGCCGAGCGATACCTGGCCCGGACGGCGGTCGACGGCCAGCAGACCGATCAGCGCTTCGACGGCGCCGCGGCGGCGAACCTGTTCGAGCCGGTCGACGCCGACCACGACGAGGGCTCGCGAGGCATCTTCGACGACCAGTCCCACCGGCGGAGCGAGCAGGCGTGGCTCAGCCGGCACCGGCTCGGCTCGGTGCTGGCCGCGGCGGCCGTTGCCGGCGGCGCTGCCGCACTCCTGACTCGCCGGCACGCTTGAGCGTCAGGCGTTCCGCAAGCCGCGACGCGAGCGCCATGATCGTCAGCGCCGGGTTCGCGGACCCCTGCGTCGGCATCACGCTTCCGTCGGCGATGAACAGGTTCGGAATACCCCACGCGCGGTGATCGGCGTCGACCACGCTGCGCTCGGGGTCCGTGCCCATCCGGCAGCCCCCGACGAGGTGGGCGTAGCGGTCGGTGACCAGCACGTCCTCGGCTCCGCCGGCCTCGAATATGTCGTGCAGCTTGCGCTTGGCGAACGCGATGTTGTTGCGGTCGTTCTCGCACTGCGAGTAGTCCATCCGAGCCACCGGGACCCCGTTCCGGTCCGTGACGCCGGTGACGACCGTCACTCGGTTGTCCGCGATCGGGAGCAGCTCGGACAGGATCCCGAGCGTGTACCAGTGGTTGTAATCGCGCATGTACTCGCGCAGCGCCTGGCCCCAGTGCCCGTGGCCGAGCACGTGCATGGCGTGCTCGATCGGCAGCGGCCCGACCGTCTGGATCGAGAAGCCGCGCGCGAAGCCGCGCGTAGGATCAGTCTCGTAGAACTGCTCGGAGGAGATCTCCGGGGGCGGCGCCTTGTACATCCGCAGCTCGTCCGAAAACCGCCCGGCCACCTGAGGCGCGCCCTGCACCATCACGTACCGGCCGACCTGATCGTTGCCGTTGGCCAGGCCATGCGGGAACCGGCGGCTGACCGAGTTCAGCAGCAGCCGCGGGGTCTCGATCGAGTAGCCGGCGACGGCGACGGCGTCGGCCCGCTGGAAGCGCTCGCCGCCGTCACGTATGTAGCGGACGCCGGTCACCCGGCCGCTCGAGTCGTCGACCTCGACGTCGATCGCCATGCAATCAGCCCGGATCTCCGCGCCGTGCTCGATCGCGTCGGGGATGTGGGTGACGAGCGGCGATGCCTTGGCGTTGACCTTGCACCCCTGCAGGCAGAAGCCGCGGTAGATGCAGTGGGGGCGGTTGCCGAACGCGCCGTTGGTGATCCCGACCGGACCCACGCGCATCTCGATCCCGAGCTTGCGGGCGCCGCCCCGAGCCACGTCGGCGCCGCCGGCGATCGGGTGGGCGGTGTGCGGGTAGCGGTGCGGATCGCCCCAGGGCCAGTAGTCGCCGGCAACTGGCAGCTCCAGCTCGAGCCGCTCGTAGTGCGGCTTCAGATCCTCGTAGGAGATCGGCCAGTCCTCCCCCACCCCGTCGCGCGTGCGGACCTCGAAATCGGACGGGTGAAAGCGGGGGCAGTACCCGGCGTAGTGGACCATCGAGCCGCCGACGCCGTGGCCGGAGTTGTTCTTGCCGAGCTCGACCGGGTCAGATCCGCCGATGATCCGCTCCTCGGTCCAGTACAGCCGGTGCGAGCCCGCCTCGTCGGACACCCAGTCCTCGTCCGGATCCCAGAACGGACCGGCCTCGAGCACCACGACCTTCCAGCCCCGGCGCGCGAGGCGCTGTGCCAGCGTCCCTCCCCCTGCGCCGGCGCCGACGATCACCAGATCGACGGGGTAGGCGTCGTCGTAGCGGGCCATCCGCTCCTGCGGTACGGCGCGGCGATGGACATCGAGCAGGAACGCAGAGTCGTTGGCGGGCGGACGGAGAGCGCCCCGCAGCACCGTCCGCAGCCCGTGGCGCACACTCACGAGCTACCTCTACACCCGGAGTTTGCGCAGCAAACGCCCAATGGAATCGGCGCAGCCGATTTCACGTCCCCTGCACCCCGTGGCGCTCGGTGTCCTTGACCGGATCTCGTTCGAGCGCCGCAGCGGCTTCCCAGCTCTCACGCTGGCCGGCTCCGATCCGGGCGTACCCCCGCGGATAGGCGGGGCCGCCGAAGCCGATCTCGTTCCAGGCCCACGGATGCGAATAGAAGGCGCTCAGGATCGCGCGCGTCACGACCTTCCAGGTGCGCGCCGGCGGCAGCTCGTTCCAGACCTCGCCGCGCAGCTCACCGGCGGCGAACGCCTCGACGACGTGCTCCCGGACGGGCTCGGGGGCGTTCACGAACTCAATCGCTCCGTGCTGGCGCGCGGCCGCGTCGAGGCCGCGCGCGACCCGGCGCCACGTCTCGCGGTCATCGGGCATGTCCGCGTAGCGAAAGCCGTCGAGCTCGCCGGCGAACAGCTTGGCGTCGACCATGTTCAGCACCGGGATCTTCGGCTCGTCGTCCTGGGCCAGGACGAGATCGCAGAACGCGCCGAGAGTCAAAGCTTCCGCTCCGGTGAAGAATCGAAGCCGCGGGACGTTCTCGACCCGGTCGAGCACGAGCCGTCTCGTGACCTCGTCCCAATGATCCGCCTGGTCGAGGACGTCGTAGTCGGGATACCGGCCGCGCATCTGCGGAGTGACCCCTTTGCGCTGCTCAGGGACGTCGGGGGGCATTCAGTGCTCGCGTCCGAACGCGGCCGCCGCCAGGCCGAGGCCGCCGACCAGCGCGAGCGAGCCGGGCGCGAGCAGCGGCGGTCCCATCACGAGGTTGAACAGCGGCTCGTCGAACCCTCCCGGCTTGCGCGCGACGCCGCGTACGTGAGTGACCACGCCGATCAGGCCGTCCAGGCAGTACAGCGCCGACAGCGCCGGCAGCCAGGTCCGGGCCGCGCGCTCGGAGCGGACGCCTGCCACTCCCGCCGCGGTCAACGCCGGCGACAGCGCCACCGGCGTCCACATCCACTTGTCGCCGAACGACCCCTTGAAGTGCTCGAAGTAGATCTCGAGTCCGAGCGGGAGCGCGCTGAACGCGGTGGCGGCGGCCAGCGTCCGCTGCATCCGGCCGCTCCGGACGTTTCGCCACCAGCGTTCGGCCGCCCGCTCCGGAACGGTCGTGCGTCGCACCCGGCGCACGCTAAGCGGCCGCAAAGCGCTCGGCCTCCCCGCGTTTGAGCTCGAGTCCGATCCCGGGTCGATCGAGATCGGGCATCAGCGCGCCGTCGACCGGGTCCACGACGCCGTCGAAGAGCATGTGCTCGATCCGTACGTGGTCGTGGAAGTACTCGAGGTGGACGAAGCTCTCGAGCGCGGCCGCCGGGTGCAGATGGATCGACGGTCCGCAATGAAGCGACAGCGGCACGCCATGCGCCCGGCACAGCGCCCCGACCCGCAACAGCTCGGTGATGCCGGCGCAGCGGGTGACGTCGGCCTGGAGCACGTCGACCGCGCCGGACTCGAGCATCCGCCTGAAGTAGACCGCGTCGTAGCCGTACTCCCCGGCCGCGACCGCCATTCCGGCCGGCGCCCGATCGCGCAGGAGCCGGAGCCCCTCGAGGTCGTCGGAGGACACCGGCTCCTCGAACCAGCTCACCTGCGCGTCCGCCCGGAACGTTTCGGCGAGCTGGAGAGCCTGCTTGCGCGAGTACGCGCCGTTGGCGTCGACGAACAATTCGGCTGCCGATCCGATCGTCTCGCGCGCGAGCATCACCCGCCGCGGATCCTCCTCATGCGAGGATCCGACCTTCATTTTCACGCGCGGGATGCCCTGGTCGACCCATCCGCCGAGCTGCTCTGCGAGTCGCTGCGGCGAGTAAGCGGTGAATCCTCCCGACCCGTACACGGGGACCCGGTCACGCCCCCTCCCGAGCAGACTGCATAGCGGCAGCCCCAGCAGGCGCGCCTTCAGGTCCCACGCCGCCAGGTCGACCGCCGCGATACCCATCGACGTGATCCCCGGCCGGCCGAGATTCCGGGTCTGCTCGACCATTGCCTCCCACGCCGCCGGTGGCGCCATCGCGTCGCGGCCGCGGATCACGCCGGCCAGCTTGGACGCGATCAGCTTGGCGGTCGAGACGTCCGCGTAGGTGTAGCCGAGTCCGGATTCCCCGCCGCCATGCGCGTGCACGACCACGATCGTCGTCGCATCCCATGCGAGCGTGCCGTCCGCCTCTGGCGCGTCGGTCGGGATCGTGTACGCGCCGACCTCGAGCTCGTCGATCGGGACCTCCGCGCGGGTTGCCGAAGCGGTGGCGATCATCGTCCGGGGAGGAACTCTTCGACCTTCTGCTTGAACGACTGCCGGATGATCTCGCCTGAGGCCGGATCGCCCTTGAGCAGCGCCGAGGTCAGCGCCTTGGCCTGCTCGATCGTGATGTGCGGCGGCAGCGGGGGCACCTCAGGATCGGTCACCGCCTCGTACACCACCGGACGATCCGAGGCCAGCGCCTCGTCCCAGGCCAGGCCCACCCGCTCGGGCGAATCGACGCGAATTCCCTTCAGACCGAGCATCTCGGCGTAGCTGGCGTACGGGAAGTCCGGAAGGTCCTGGGACCCCTCGAACTTCGGGTCGCCCTCCATCGCCCGCTGCTCCCAGGTGACCTGGTTGAGGTCACGGTTGTTGAGCACGAGCACGATCAGCCGCTGGTCTGCCCACTGATGGCGGTACTTGGCGATCGTGATCAGCTCGTTGATCCCGTTCATCTGCATCGCGCCGTCGCCGACAAGGGCAAGCACGGGGCGGGAGGGATAGGCGAACTTCGCCGCGATCGCGTACGGGACGCCCGGCCCCATCGTGGCCAGGGTGCCCGAGAGCGAGGCCATCATCCCCTTGCGGAGCTTGATGTCGCGGGCGTACCAGTTGGCCGACGAGCCCGAGTCCGAGCTGATGATCGCGCCGTCCGGCAGGCGCTTGGAGAGCTCGCGGAAGACCAGCTGCGGGTTGATCGGGTTGGCCTCGAGCTCGGCGCGATGATCGATCAGGTTCCACCACTCGCTGACCTCGCCCTCGATCTTCTCGCGCCAAGAGCGATCCGCATTGCGCTGCAGGCGGGGGATCAGCGCACGCAAGGTCTCGGCGCTGTCGCCGATCAGATTGACCTCCATCGGGTAGCGGATCCCGATCATCTTGCCGTCGTGGTCGATCTGAACGCCGCGCGCCTTCCCCTCCTCGGGCAGGAACTCCGAATAGGGGAAGCTCGAGCCGACCATCAGCAGGGTGTCGCATTCCTGCATCATCGTCCAGCTTGGCTTGGTGCCCAGCAGACCGATCGAGCCGGTCACGTAGGGAAGATCGTCGGGCAGAACGGCCTTGCCGAGCAGCGCCTTGGCCACGCCCGCGCCGAGCTTCTCGGCGACGGCGGCGACCTCGTCTGACGCATGCAGCGCTCCCGCGCCCACGAGCATCGCCACGCGCTGGCCCGCGTTCAGGACCTCCGCGGCGCGATCGAGGTCGGCGTCCGTGGGGATGATCCGCGGGGGGCTGTAGCCAGGGCCGGAGTGGACGGTGCCGTGCTTGTGCGGCGGTGTCGGCACCGCATCGGCCTCCTGGACGTCGTTCGGGATGACGATTGCGGTCACCGTACGCTCGGATAGGGCGATCCGAATCGCCCGGTCCACGAGGTGGCGGATCTGCGCCGGCGCCATTGCCATCTCCACGTACTCGTGGGCGACGTCCTTGAACAGGGAGACCAGGTCGATCTCCTGCTGATAGTTGCCCCCGATGCCGGCGCGGGCCTGCTGGCCGACGATCGCCACTACCGGGTGATGATCGAGCTTGGCGTCGTAGAGCCCGTTGAGCAGGTGGACGGCTCCCGGACCGGAGGTCGCCATGCAGACGCCGACCTCACCGGTGAACTTGGCGTGAGCGCACGCCATGAACGCGGCCATCTCCTCGTGGCGGACCTGAATGAACTCAGGACGCCGGCCGTGCCCGTTGCTCGAGCGCGTGAACGCGCCCATGATCCCGTTGATCCCGTCGCCGGGATAGCCGTAGATCCGTCTGATGCCCCATGTCGAGAGGCGCTCCAGCAGATAGTCGCCAACTGTGTCGCTCATGCCGTCTCAGTTCCTTTCCTCGCTAAGCCTTTAATCCGGCTACCCGGGCGCGGGCGGGAGAAACTGACGGCGTACGGGCCCCTACAGCCGGTCCTCGGCCTTCGCGAGCGCGACCGCCGCGTCGATGTGCGCGAGGTGCGTGAGGCCCTGCGGGAAGTTGCCGAGCATCTCGCCGGTCTTCGGGTCGATCTCCTCCGGGAACAGCCCGAGGTCGTTGGCCCGGGCGACCGCCTGGTCGAACACGACCCGCGCTTCGCCGAGGTCGCCGGCCTCGGCCAGGCACTCGGCCAGCCAAAACGAGCAGCACAGGAACGCACCTTCGTCGCCGTCGAGCCCGTCCTCGCGCCGGTAGCGGTAGAGCAGCCCGCCGCCGGCGTCGAGCTCCTCGCGCACGGCCGCCACCGTCCGCAGCATGCGCTCGTCGTCCCAGGCGACGTACTCCACCGTCGGCAGCAACAGCAGCGCCGCGTCCATGTCGTTGCGGCCGAACGCCTGCACGTAGACGCCGCGCCTGCGGTCATATCCGCGCCGTTCGATCGTCTCGCGCAGTTCGTCGCGGACGCGCTTCCACCGCCGCACCGGCGCCCGCCGCATGCACTCGTCCGCGAGCCGGATCCCGCGATCGAGCGCCGACCAGCACAGGACCTTCGAGTGAACGAAGTGATCGGGCCCGCCCGCCCATTCCCAGATCCCGCAATCCGGCTCGGTCCATCGCTCGGCCGCGTGATCGATCAGGGACACGAGGAACCGCCAGTCGTCGTCGCTCGGCGAGTGGCCCCGGCGGTGCCAGCGCCACGTCAGGTTGACGAGCTCTCCGTAGGCGTCGAGCTGGAGCTGCTCGGCCGCGTCGTTGCCGAGCCGTACCGGCCGCGACCCGCGGTACCCGTCGAGCGGTTCGACCACGTCGCCGCGCAGCCGCCGCTCGCCGGCCACCCCGTAGACGATCTGGAGATCTTCCGCATGGCCGGCGGCCGAGCGCATGATGAACGCACGGAACGCGTCGGCCTCCTCGACGGCGCCGAGCTCGGCGAGGGCGCGAGAGCTGAAGCTCGAGTCGCGAACCCAGGCGTAGCGGTAGTCCCAATTCCGCTCTTCGCCCATGGCCTCGGGCAGCGACGTCGTCGGGGCGGCCACGATCGCTCCGGTCGGGGCGTGTGTGAGCGCCTTCAGGACGATCCCCGACCGCCGCGCGGCGGGCTCGTCCCGGCTGTCTAGCCGCAGCGTCTCGGCCCACCCGCGCCACCAGCTGAGCGTGCCCTCGAGCAGCTCGTCGAGGCTCGCCGCACTCGGCTCCTCCGGAGGGCCCGCGTCAACGTGCTCCGGTGCGCAATAGGTGAGCGCAAGCCGCACGCGGTCCCCGGTTCCGACCGCGAAACGGCCGACGAGCTCGTGCTCGGGGTCCTCGGTGAGCTCGTGCTCGCACCACACGAGCACCGCATCGTTCCCGCCGATCGTGCTGTGGAAGCGGTGTCCGTGGCGCCGAATCCACGGCCGGACCTGGCCGTAGTCAAACCGGGGCGCGACTCGCACCTCGAGCTCGACCGAGCCGCGCACCCCTTCGATCACACGCAGGATCTGCCGCTCGTCGGTGCCGAGCGCCGTGTCACAGACCAAGAAGCAGTCGAGCACCCTCGCCTCGCCGGCGGGGCCGACGAGCTTGGTCTCGAGCACGAGCGTGTCGTCGAGGTAGGAGCGCACGTACTCGAACGGGCCGTCCCCGGTCGGCCTGATCGAGCAATTCCCGCCGCCTCCCCGGTCGAGCAGGCGGCCGAATGCGCTTCCGGAGTCGAACCGCGGGAGGCAGCACCAATCGATCGAGCCGTCTCGCGACACGAGCGCCGCGGTGTGGCAGTCGCCGATCAGCGCGTAGTCGGCGATCGGCGGGTAGTCATCGGCGTCGGACACGGAAGGTGTCTACCCCGATCGGGTTCCGCTCCCTCTCGCCGGCGACGCATCGCTGAAGCGCCAGGGGCGCCGGATGGGACCGCGCCCGCTACAGGGGCTCGGCACCCGAGCTCGGTCGACTAGCGAAGCGTCGCTATCGTGGGCAGGCGAATGCGCCGCCGCTCCCGAGCCGAAGGCCCTGATCCGCGCGGCGAGGTTTCACGCGAAGCCTGGATGCGTCTGGCCGCATGCACGGGCGCGGCCGCCTTGCTGCAGCTCGACGGGACGTTGATCACCGTGGCGTTGCCGTCGGTCGCGCACGGCCTGAACGTCTCGAGCGCTTCGACGGCCGCGATTCTGAGCGCCTACTTCGGCGCCTACGCGATTGTGCTCCTCCCAGCCGGCGTGCTGGTGGACCGGTTTGGCGCGCGTCGCCTGGCGCTGATCGGCCTTGCGGTGTTCGCCGTCGGCGCCGGCGCCGGAGCGCTCGTCTCGAGCATCGGCGCGCTGATCGCAACCCGCGTCGTGCAGGGAGCCGGTGCGGGGCTGGTCAGCCCGGCGGCGCTTGCCGGCGCCGTCAGCGGCTTTCCGCCCGAGCGGCGCGGTGGAGCGCTCGGGATCTGGGGGGCGTCCGCGGGCGTCGCCAACCTGCTCGGGCCGCTGCTCGGCGGGCTGCTGACGGTCGCGCTCGGGTGGCGCGCGAACTGGTGGGCGCTCGTGCCGCTCGCGCTGATCGCCGCGGCGGGGATCGTCCGATGGGTGCCCGCCGTAGTGCACGGCGAGAAGGGCGGGGCCGACGGGTACACCCTGAACCGCGTGGTGTACGCCGCCACGCTCATCGCCGCGCTCACTTTCGCGGTGATGATCGGCTGCTTCTACCTCGCCTCGCAGTACCTCCAGCGCGACGCCGGCTACTCGGCGCTCGGCGCCTCGAGCGCGCTCGTGATCGTCGCGTTTCTTGTAGGGGCGGCGGCCCCGATCGCCGGTCGCCTCGTCGACGAGCACGGTGAGCGGCTCCCGGCGATTCTCGGCTTCGTGCTCGCCGGAGGTGGTCTCGCGGTGCTCGCGATCCCGGGCATGCCGCTCTCCAGCCTGGTCACGATCCTGCCGCTGATCCCCGTCGGCTTCGGGCTCGGGATGCTGTTCGTGCCCACCTCGCGCGCAGCGCTGAACGCGACGCCGCAGGCCTCGCACGGCCGCACCTCGGCGGTCCTGTCGGTGGGCCGGCTGGTCGGCGCCGGCCTCGGCGCCGGGCTGGGCGGCGTGGCGCTTGCGGGTGGTACCGACGCATCAACGGTGCACGACGCGATGCTGCTCGCGTGCATCCTGTGCGTCGCCGTGGGGATTCCCGCGTCGACTCGCCTCGGGACCCCCAGCGGCGGGATCGCACGCCGGACGCAGGTGACGTAGCGGCACGCTGGGCACCGGCAGGAACGACACGGCCGCCGAGGCGGACGCTCACTCCGCATTTCGTTGCGCTGTTTTCGCCGGGCCGGTAGGGGGAATCCATCTGGACGTGGTCAGCGGGAGACCAAGTGTGCTCAACCTGCGCCTTAACAGCAGGCCCGATACCGCGGGGCTGGTTCGGGCGGTGCTCGGCGGCATCGCCAAGCCGTTCGCGCTGCGCCGGAGCTGGTGAACGACCTCAAGACGGTCGTCAGCGAGGCCTGCAACAACGCCGTCGACCACGCCTATCGCGGCGAGAGCGGCGCGATAGGCGTCCGCGTGGACATCCAGCTCGAGGAGATCGAGGTGACGGTCCGCGACTGGGGCGGCGGGTTTCAGCAGCTGGCACCCGCCGGCGACCGTCTACGGGCCGGCCTGCCGCTGATCAACACGCTCGCGGACCGGGCGGAGTTCCTGACTGCCCCTGGAAGCGGCACCGAAGTCAGGATGGGCTTCGATCTGCGCCACGATCCCCGCCGGACCGACACGCTCGTGCACCTGGAGGACGCGGAGGACCTCGAGTGGTGGCTGCCGTGGCGCCACGGTCTCGCTGGTGACGTAGTCGTGACGCTGCTGGCACAAGCTCTGCTCCCGAACGTGCTCGAGCCGCTGACCAGCGCGCTGGCCGCGAGGTCGCGGTTCTCGCTTGAGCGGTTCTCCGACGTCTACATCGTCACCCGCGCGGTCTGCAAGCACGTGCGTACCGCCGCCAGCAGCTCCCGCGTCACCTTCTCGCTGGCCGCGCGCGACCAGCGACTCGAGTTGACGATCGGCCCGCTGGGCGTCGGCACCGGCGAGCGGCTTCAGGCGATCGATCCGGACGCCGGCAACGACCACTCAGTGGCAGAGCTCGCCGACGAGATCGCATTCGAGCAACTCGAACACTCCGAGCTGCTCCGCGTGGTGCTGATCGACCGCGAGCGGGATCTGAGCGGAACGCGGGGCCAGCCGTAGGCGACCCGGGACCGGCCGGCTACTCGTCGTCCTCGTCCTCGTCCTCGTCTTCGTCTTCGTCCTCGTCCTCGTCGGGGTCGTCCCACCCCTCGTCGTCGTCACCCTCGTCGTCGTCGTCCTCGGGCGGAGCGCCCGGCACCTTCGGGTCAGAGCGCTTCTGAGCCCACTCCCGGGAGACGTCTTTGGTGCGCTGCTCGAGCTTCTCGCTGCGGTGCTCGAGGTCATCGGCCTCTTCGTCGAGGCGGTCGGCGAGTTCTCTGGCTTCTGTGTCCCTCATGGGACCGGGCTACCCAAGCCGGGCTTGTCGCACACGTGCCGGCCCCGCACAACCCGACGCTCAGCGGCGCGCTCTGACCGTGAGCCCCTCGGCGGCCGAGCGCCGGACCTGCTCCAGCGGGGCCCGTTCGGTCCCCCGCTCCAGCGGTTTGACCCACAGCTCGTCGAGCAGGACGCTGACGGTCGCGATCAGCGGCACCGCGATCAGGAGCCCGATGAAGCCGAATAGCTGGTCGACCGCGACCACGCCGATCGCGACCAACGCGGGGTGGAGCTTCACGGTCCGTGCCACGACGAGTGGCTGGATCACGTTGCTCTCGACCTGGTGGGCGACGATGTAGATCAGCGCGACCAGGACCGCTTCCTTGGTCGAGATCGTCAGCGCGAACGCGATCGGAGGGATCGAGCTTGCCAGCGCCCCGAAGTACGGGACGATCATCGCGATCGCCGTGAACACCGCAAAGAAGGCGGCGAACGGCAAGCCGACGAGCTCGAGGCCGATGTACGTCAGGGTGCCGAGCACGACCATGCCGACGAGCAGCCCGCGCAGCCAGGCGATGTATGCCGTCCGCAGCCGCAGCAGGATGTGATGGACCTGCGGCCGCCGCGGAATCGGAAACATGCGGATGAACCCGTTGACCAGCGGCTCGGGGTGGATCGCCGTGTACAAAGCGGTCAGGAGCACGACGATGATCGCCGCGACCGCGGCGGCGACGCTCGCCCCGAACGATGCCACTGGCCCCAGCAGCTTGGATGGATCGTGCGTGTAGCCGGTCACGAAATGCTGGACCTGCGCGGTGATGTGACCGGGCGATGACCCGGTCAGATGCCCGAGCCGACGGCTGAGCGAATCGCCGATCGCCGGCAACGACGCCGCGAAGTGGTTCACCTCACGTGTGAACACGGGCACGATCAACGCCACCAGACCGGCGAGCGCGGCCAAGCCGAGCAGCAGCCCGAGCGTGGCGCCGATCGCCCGGGGAACATGCCGGCGCTGGAGCATGTCGGCGAAGGCCGCCAGCGGCGTGGCGATGATCACGACGATCAATACGCCGAGCACCAGGCTGGTCAGCGCGTGGAAGATCATCGCGCCGATCACCAACCCGAACGCGAGCAGCACCGCCTTGTAGACGACCCCGGAGGTGACCTTGGAATCGGACATCACATCCCAAGGCTGCCCCGTATCGGTGCACGTCTACCATTGATGGGTCGACCGGCGTGACAGCCTATGCCGGTGTCCCGCCTGCGAACTCGGCAGCTGGCGCTCGCCCGGTCCGGCGATCTTGTCGCCGAGCGCGACCCGCTGCGGCCGGCCGGACGCCTTCTCCGCCAGGGCGACATGGACGCCTCCTACGTAGATCTCGCCGACCCCTCGCACCTGGAGTTCGACTATCTGCGCTGGATCAGGATCGTGCTGCGCGCGGCCGGCGTACGCCGGGTCGTGCACGTCGGCGGCGGGGCCTGTGCGCTGGCGCGGTCGCTTGCGGCGGAGGATCCGGGCGGCCGCCAGGAGGTCTGCGAGATCGACGCCGGCGTGCTCGCGCTCGCCCGCGAGCATCTCGGGCTGCGACGAGCCCCGGGGCTGAGGGTGCGCGTGGCCGAGGGGCGGGCGTTCGTCGCCGGCCAGGGCAGCGCGACCTGGGACGCGGTCGTCGTCGATGCGTTCGTGGCCGCGACCGTGCCCCGCCGGCTGGTCACGGTGGAGGCGCTGGCCGACGTCGCGCGGGTGGCGCCGCTGGCGCTGATCAACGTCCTCGACAACCGAGCCGCCCGCGACGTGCGCACGATCGGCGCGGGGCTGGCGACGGCGTATCCGCGGGTGTGGGCGCTCGGGGTCCGCGCCGGCAACACGATCCTCGCCGGCACGGTTGCCGACCTGGATCTCGACCGCATCGCCGCCCAGGCCGCCGCCGACCCCTCCCCCGCCCGCCTGACCCGACCGGACGCGATGACGCTCCTGGTCGGCGGAACGCCGGCGCTCCGCGACGAGGATCTCCCGGCGGCCTGATGTTCGAAGGCTTTTCCATTCGCGAGCTGGCGACCGAGCGGGGCGCGATCCACGCCCGGGTCGCCGGCAGCGGCCCGCCGCTGCTGCTCCTGCACGGCTATCCGGAGACCCACCTGATGTGGCACGCGGCCGCGCCGCTGTTGACCGACCGATTCACGGTCGTGGCGGCCGACCTGTCGGGCTACGGCGACTCGCTGCGGCCGGCTCCAGCCGCCGACCACGCGCCGCACTCGAAGCGCGCGATGGCTCTCGACCAGATCCGGGCGATGGCGGCGCTCGGCTACGAGCGCTTCGCCGTCGCCGGCCACGATCGTGGAGGTCGCGTCGCCTATCGCATGGTGCTCGACCATCCCGATCGCGTCACCGCGCTCGCGGTGCTCGACATCGTGCCGACCGCAGAGGTGTGGGGGCGCGCCGACGACCGCCTGGCGCTCGTCTACTGGCACTGGGGATTCCTCGCCCAACCGGCTCCGCTGCCCGAGCGGTTGATCGCCGGCGACCCCGACGCCTACTTCGAGTACCACCTGCGCTCGATCGGGCTCGATGGCGAGCCCGGCCGTTATCCGGACAAGGTGATCGCGGCATACCGGGCCCGGCTACGGGATCCGGCCGCCGTGCAGGCGATCTGCGAGGACTACCGCGCGGGCGCGACCATCGACCGTCAACTCGACGAAGCCGACCGGGGACGGCTGATCGAATGCCCGGTGCTGGCGCTGTGGGGGACCCGGGGCGCGCTCGGACCGCTCTACGGCGACGTCCTCGACGTGTGGCGATCGTGGGCGCGCGACGTGCGCGGCCGCGGGGTCGAGGCGTCGCACTTCCTCGTAGAAGACCGCCCCGAGGAGGTCGCGTCGGAGCTCGCGGATTTCTTCGAGAGGCTTTAGCGGCTCGAGCGCTCGCGGGCGGCCTTGAACAGAGCCGCGGTCTCGGGGTCCATGTAGTAGTCGGTGCCGCCGTCGGCGCGACCCTCGGTCGCGATCGGCAGCACGCGGCCGAGGTGGCGGGAGTACCGGCCGGGCCACGCGAGGATGCCGGCGACGCCATGGGCTCCCTTGTCGAGCCCGAGTTGCCTGGCCACCTGCTCGCCTCCGACCCGCGCGCCCGGGCTGTCCGCCAGCAGGTCGAACAGCTCGCGCGCCGGCGGGGCCAGCTTCCGGTAGAGCCAGGCCGCCGTCTCGGCGTCGTCGGCCGACCAGGGCAGAGCGTCCTCGTCGTGCCGGCGGATGCCGCGCCGGCCACGGCGACCGCGGCCGCCGAACGGGGGCGGAGCGCCCGGCTCGGACGCAAGAAATTGCGCGAACCAGGCGTAGAACTCCGGCACCCGCTCCTCGGGTACGGCCACCGTGACCTGCTTGTCGGCCATTAGATCTCAGTCGTCTCGGCGCTCGGCTCGGACCGCTCGGCGCTTTCGCCGGGCCGACCGCATCCGCGGCCATGATGCCCGTGCCCGTGAGCGTGACGTCCGTGGCGTCCACCCCGCCGACGGCCACCGGGGCCCGCGAGGAACCGTGCGAAGAACGCGTGGAACTCGGCCACCCGATCCTCCGGCACGTCGACTGTGACCTGCGTGTACTGCGTGTTGGGAGTGATATTCGACTCCATGTATTTACTCCTTTGTTTGCTTACGAATGCAAGCATAGCACAAGTAAATACTTAAGTAAAGGGAAATCCTCCCGGCGCCGACCGGGACTGGTCGATGGCTCCTGGCGGGTCTGCCGGCGCCGCGAAGGGCGGCGCCCGAGGGAAGCGGGGCGGCGCCCGGAAAGGAGCCGACGGCCGGAGCGTGGCGCGACACGGTGGGCCTGAGCATGCGTAGCACGACAATTGCCGAGCTTCGGCGACACCGTGTCGTGTAACGCGTGCCCCACATGCTTGAGTCGTCACGGTCGCCGGGGCTCGGCTGATGACGTGTTATGCAGGTCGCCACACTGCGCAGGTGCGTGTCCCACCCGGGTGCCTCGCGCCCGATCCAGCGGCCAAGAGACCCGGGATGGCGGCGCACGGGCACCCGGTGCGGACACGTACCGGAGCTACGCGATCTCCTCGATCACCTTCGCGCAGAACGCCGGCAGGTCGTCGGGCTTGCGGCTCGTGACAAGGCCGTTGTCGACCACGACCTCCGCGTCGACCCACTCCGCGCCGGCATTGCGCAGGTCGGTCCGGAGGCTTGGCCATGACGTGACCTTGCGGCCCTTGGCGACGCCGGTCTCGACGAGCATCCACGGCCCGTGGCAGATCACTCCGACGGGCTTGTCCTGCTCGAAGAACGTGCGGACGAACTTGACCGCGTCCTTGTTGGCGCGCAACTGGTCAGGGTTGGCCACGCCGCCCGGCAGTACGAGTCCGTCGTAGTCGGACGGGTCGGCGTCCGCGACCGCCTTGTCGGCGGTGATCTTGTCGCCCTTGTCGAAGTGCTTCCACATCTCGACGTCGCCCTTCTCGAGCGAGATGATCTCGGTGTCGGCGCCCGCCTTGCGGACCGCGTCGAGCGGCGCGGTCACTTCGCTCTGCTCCGCGCCGTCGGTGAACAGGAACGCCACACGCTTGCCTTTGAGCTCGTTGGCCATGCCACGGCTCCTTTCGTTTCGTTCGTTCAGTGTTCTTTTCGGCTACCCAGCGCGTTCCGGGCGTGAAACACGCGGGCGTGAGGCGCCTCAGCTGCTGATCAGCGTCGGGGTCCCGAGCGGGATGTGAGCGAGCAGCCACCGCCCCTCGGCGAGCGTGACCCGAACGCAGCCGTGGCTCGCGGCCTCGCCGATGCTTCCGGTCTCGGGGGTCGAGTGGATCGCGATCCGGGTCCCGCCCGTCCACCCCTGGATCGCGTGCGGCGCGTGAGCCGAGAGCGCGACAATGCAGCAGCCGTAGGGACCGCCCGGGTCGTTGGTGACGAGACGGTCGGTGACCGCGAAGCGGCCCGTGGGCGTAGGCGCCCCGGGCGTTCCGATCGCCACCGTGTACCGCTCGACCACGCGCCCGTGGTCGAGCACGGTCAGCCGGCGCGCAGCGAGCGACACCTTGAGCTCCCATGAGACGCGGCTGAGCGTGGTAGCGCTCTGCGCTATCCATGCGACCCGCCCGTTGCCGGCCTGGGGGGTCATCACGCCGAGCCAGCCCGGGACGTGCCTGACCACCCAAAGCATCTCCGGCGAGCCGAACTCGGTCTTCGTACCGAGCTGGGCGATCGAGTGGCCGCCCGGCGAGGCGCGGAGGTTTGTCGGGTGCAGCAGCAGCGCGACCAGCGCGCCCGAGCCGCCGGGTATGGCTGGGACGGTCGGAGTGACTTGCGTGGCGGGGGCGGCCCCGCCGACGGTGGCCGGCGCCACCGGCTTGAGCGTCTCCGTCGTGGTGGCGGCTGCGCCGGCCGCGGGCTTCTGCAAGCCGACCGCGATCCCGACCGCGATCGGGATGCCCGGCACGAGAATCGCAAGGCTCACCAGCAATGCCCGGCGGGACGCAAGCCGTCGGCGACCGCCGTGTTCACCGCCCATGCGGGCAACGTTACAGCAGGTTTCAGCAGGAATTCATCAGTCGGGCGAGGGGCGCCGAGTACCCTGTGAGCATGTTCGGATTACGGAGCAAGATGACGATGGTCGAGCCGGACCGGGCCCTTCCCGGGCGCGAGAGCGAGATGCCGGTCCCCGCGCGCCACGCGGTCCTGGGAACGCCGCTGAAGCCTCCGTTCCCGGAGGGCTTGGAGCAGGCGATCGTCGGGATGGGATGCTTCTGGGGCGCTGAGCGCGTCTTCTGGCAGGCGCCCGGCGTCTACACGACCGCGGTCGGCTACGCGGGCGGGATCACGCCGAATCCCGGCTACGAGGAGGTCTGCTCGGCTCGCACCGGTCATGCCGAGGTGGTGCTGGTCGTGTTCGACCCGGGCAAGACGAGCTACGAGGAGATCCTGAGGCTGTTCTGGGAGAACCATGACCCGACGCAGGGCATGCGCCAGGGCAACGACGTCGGCACGCAGTACCGGTCGGCGATCTACTGGACGACCGAGGAACAGCACCGGATCGCCGAGGCGAGCGAAGACGCGTTCCAAGAGCGCCTGCGCCAGGCCGGGTACGGCGAGATCACGACCGAGATCGCCAAGGCCGGCCCGTTCTACTACGCCGAGGACTACCACCAGCAGTACCTCGAGAAGAACCCGTGGGGGTACTGCGGGCTCGGCGGGACCGGCGTCAGCTGCCCCGTCCGGGATCGGCGCGAGCGCCGCCGGCGCGCCGGCGACCGCCGCTCCTGCGACGGCCGTGGCGACGACGCCCGGCGATTAGCGACTGACTGCCAGGGGGCCGATAGCGCGCCACTCTCCCTGATCCGGGTGGAGAGTGGCGCGCTATCCGCGCAAACGAACCGCGGCGGCGGTCAGCCGCCGGCGACCGCCGGCAGGATCGTCACCTCGTCGCCGTCGGCGACGGGCGTCTCGAGCCCGTCGAGGAAGCGGATGTCCTCGCCGCCGACGTAGACGTTGACGAAACGGCGCAGGCCGCCGTCCTCGGCGATGCGGTGGCGCAACTCACCGTAGCGGTCGTATAGAGCGTCGAGGACCTCGCCGACCGTCGAGCCGGAGACTTTCGCCGTCGCCTCGCCGTCGGTTGCGGCCCGCAGCTGCGTTGGGATCTTGACCGTGACTGCCATTTCCGCAGTCATATCACGCCACCGCGACGACTCGTTCCCTTGCCTGCTCGAACGAGTCGAGCGTCGGCTCGATCTCCCAGGCCTCGAACGTCCCGCGCGCGACGTCGAGGGTCTTGAGCCCCTCGCCGGTGATGTACGCGACGACCCGGTCGCCGGGATCGATCTCGCCCCGGGCCGCGAGCTTGGCCAGCACCGCCACCGTGACGCCGCCGGCGGTCTCGGTGAAGATCCCGGTCGTCCGCGCCAGCAGCTTGATCCCCTCGCGGATCTCGTCGTCGCTCACGGCCTCGATCGAGCCCCCGGTGCGGCGGGCCAGATCGAGCGCGTACGGACCGTCGGCCGGATTGCCGATCGCCAGGGACTTCGCGATCGTGTCGGGCTTGACCGGGCGGCAGAAGTCTTGCCCGGCCTCGTACGCGGTGGCGACCGGAGAGCAGCCACGCGCCTGGGCGCCGTGGAACGTCGGCAACTCGCCGGTCAGCAGCCCGGCGTCGATCCATTCCTCGAATCCGCGCGCGATCTTCGTGAACAGCGACCCCGAAGCGATCGGGGCGACCACGCGGTCGGGCAGCTCGAACCCGAGCTGCTCGGCGGTCTCGAAGGCAAGCGTCTTCGACCCCTGCGAGTAATACGGCCGCATGTTGATGTTCACGAACGCCCAGTCGTGCTCGGCCGACAGCTCGGTGCACAGGCGGTTGACGGCGTCGTAGTTGCCGCGCACCGACACGAGGTTGGTGCCGTAAATCCCGGTCGCGAGCACCTTCTGCTCCTCGAGGTCGTGCGGGATGAACACGTAGGACTCGAGCCCGGCGGCCGCCGCGTGGGCCGCCACCGCGTTGGCCAGATTGCCCGTCGACGCGCACGCAATCGTCTGAAAGCCAAGCTCGCGCGCGCGAGCGATCGCGACCGACACGACGCGGTCCTTGAACGAGTGCGTCGGGTTGGCCGCGTCGTTCTTGACCCAGACCTCGTCCAGGCCGAGCTGCTCGGCGAGCCGGTCGGCCCTCAGCAGCGGCGTCCAGCCCGCCGGCAACGTGCCGCGCGGCGGCGCCTGCACGGGCAGGAAGTCGCTGTAGCGCCACAGCGAGTGCGGTCCGGCTTGGATCCTGCGCCGAAGCTCGGCCGGGTCGGACGAAGTCCGCGGCGCGTACGCGACCTCGAGCGGTCCGAAGCAGCGCTCGCACACGTAGCGCGCGTCGAGCGGGTAAGTCGTCTCACATTCCTTGCAACGAAGAGACTCTGGCGGCATATGAAAAACCTCCGCCGGGGTCAGTGGTCCGGGTCGGAGGTCTGGGAAACCTGCCCTATCCACATCTCCCAGGCTTGTTGTTGGAGCCTGATGGAATTGGCACCTTTCCCTTGCGGGAGGTTGCCGGGGTTTCACAGGGCCAGTCCCTCCACCCCTCTTGATGCGTACTGCTATGTGCTGCGAATTATATGCAGACGATCGCCAGAGTTCGAGCCGTCTTGAGCGGGAACGGTGTCGCAGCGTCCCCGCGAGCGCGTAACGATCCTCCCCGCCCGGTGTTGAAGCGTCGGCATGGCCGCCACATCAGCTGATCCGCTCGAACGCCTCGAGGCGGCGCTCGCCGTTGGGACGAGCGCGCCCAGCAGGCGCATGCTGATCATTGTCAACCCGTACGCCACCACCGTCTCGGACCGGCTGAAGAACCTCGTCGTATACGCGCTGCGCGGCCGCTACCAAGTCGACGCGATCGACACGGACTCTCGCGACCACGCCACCGAGCTGTCCCGGGAGGCGGCGCGCGAGGGCTACGACGTGGTCGTCGCGTTCGGCGGGGACGGCACCGTGAACGAGGCCGCGAACGGGCTCGCCGGGTCAGACACGCCACTGTGCTGCCTGCCCGGTGGTCGCGCGAACGTCTACTGCCGGATGCTGGGAATCCCGACCGACGTCGTCGACGCGACCGAGCACCTGCTGCTGATGGCCGACGACTGGCACCCGACACGCGTGGACGCCGGCTCGGTCAACGGACGGTTGTTCCTGTTCTCCGCCGGCGTCGGGCTCGACGCCAGCGTGGTCGAGCGGGTCGACGCCCACCCGCACCTCAAGGCCCGGTACGGCGAGTGGTACTACACGCTGACCGGCGTCGGCACGTTCACGCGGCGCTATCTCGTGCACCCGCCGCGGCTCGAGGCGCAGATCGCCGGAGAGACGATCTCGGGCGTCACCGTGATCGTTCAGAACTCGACGCCGTACACCTACTTCGGGGACAAGCCGGTCGAGATGGCCGACGGCGCGACGCTGACGAGCGGCGACCTCGCCTGCGTCGTGCTCGATCGCGCCCGGCCGACCGACGTCCCGACGATCCTCGGGCGGGCCCTGTCGAGTCGCCTCAAGGTCAGCCGCCACCATCACGTGCATTGGTTCTCCGGCGTCGATCGGCTCCGGGTCAGATCGCGCGACGAGCGGGCGCTGCCGCTCCAGGTCGACGGCGACTACCTCGGCGAGGTCGACGAGGCCGTGTTCGGGGTGACCACGCGCGGGATTTCCGTGGTCTCCTGAGTCGTGCGCCGCTTCAAACTCGCACTGGCGTGCCTGTCGTTGAGCGCCGCGATCGCGGCGCTCACGGTGCCCGCGCTCGTGTTCGCGCACCCGCTTCCGGGCGCCCCGAACTGCCCGGTGTTCCCCGTGAACAACCCATGGAACCAGCGGGTCGACCGGCTCCCGGTCGCCAAGAACTCGGCCGCGATCATCGCCAGCATCAGCCTGAACGATCCGGTCCACCCAGACTTCGGCTCGGGGTTGTACGACGGCGAGCCGATCGGGATCCCGTTCGCGGTCGTCGGATCGAGCACGCGCAAGGTACCGGTCACGTTCCAGTACGCCTCCGAATCGGACAAGGGGCCGTACCCGCTGCCGCGCGGCGTCCCGGTCGAGGGGGGCTACGGCTCGACCGGTGACCGGCACGTGATCGTCGTCGACCGCGACACGTGCACCGACTACGAGCTGTTCGCCGCGTACCCGCACGACGGCGGTAAGCGCTGGACCGCGGGCTCGGGTGCGATCTTCAACCTGCGCTCGAATCACCTTCGGCCCGCCGGCTGGACCTCGTCCGACGCAGCCGGCCTGCCGATCCTCCCCGGCCTCGCCCGCTACGACGAGGTCGCCGCCGGGTCGATCGACCACGCGCTCCGGTTCACCGCGCCGTGCACGGCCCCGAGGTACGTGTACCCGGCTCGCCACGAGGCCTCCACCTGCCACGGCGCGAACCTGCCGCCGATGGGCCTGCGCGTCCGCCTCAAGGCCGGCGTCAACATCTCGGGTCTGCCGTATCAAGCGCGCGTGGTCGCGGAGGCGCTCAAGCGGTACGGGATGATCCTGGCCGACAACGGCTCGCCCTGGTACATCTCGGGCGCCCCCAACAAGGGCTGGAACAACGACGCGCTGCACCTGCTCGACCGGCTGACCGGGAAGGACTTCCAGGTCGTCGACACGAGCTCGCTCCCGCACCCCGGGCTGTAGGCGACCTCCCCACCGGGGGGTGAACGCAACCCGGCTCGAGGCTCTAGGTGTCGTGGGCTATCGGCTCACCGATCACGACCTCGAGCTCCTGGCGTTCCTCGCCGAGCACCGGTTGGCCCTGCCTGCGCACGTCGCCGCGCTCCTCCGCACCTCGGCCGCGGCCGCGACAACGCGGCTGAACAAGCTCGCGGACACCGGCCTCCTGAAGCGTGAGGCCCCCTTCCCAGGTGAGCCGCACTCGTACCAGATCACCCGCACCGGCCTGGCTTACATCGGCAGCCACCTCCCGACGCCTCGGGTCGACGTGCGCGCATACGAGCACGACATCGGCCTCGCGTGGCTGTGGCTGGCCGCCCGCGGCGGAACCTTCGGGGCCGTTCAGGAGATCACCGGAGAGCGCCGGCTTCGCTCGGACGACGGCGCCCGCGATCATCCGGACGCCGAGCCGGTGGGGGTCAGGTTGGGCGGGTTCGGCCCGCACGGCCGTGAGAGGCTTCACTATCCGGACCTGGTCCTCCGGACCGCCGACCGCCGGCGGGTCGCGCTCGAGCTCGAGCTGACCCCGAAGAGCCGGACCCGCCTCGAGACGATCCTCGCCGGCTACGGCGCTGATCCGCGGTTCGACGGCGTCGTCTACCTGGTCCAGAGCGCGACGGTCGCGCGGGGAGTGCATGCGGCGGCGCGGAGGGTCGGAATCCCGGAGCGTGTCCACCTGCAGCGTGTCCGTATGACCGTTTCCAGAACCGCGTCGGCGGCGGCCCGGGCCGCGGAGCGCACCCCGCCGACCGGCCAGCGCAAGCGCACACCCGAGGCGGTCAGATGAGGTCGCGGCGGGGGACCGGAGCGCTGCGGCGGGCGCTCACGCTCGCCGCATTCGGCGCTCTGATCCTCGTTCCGACCACCGTGGCTCTGGCAGCGGTCGCGGCGATGCTCACGGTTTCGGCGGCGCGCGGTGCCCGGCTCCTGACCCGCCCGCGATCCTCCCGCGCCCGCGCGGGGGAGATCGTGCTCGGCGTTGACAGGCGCGGCAAAGTCGTCCGCCTCGGCGACGATGAGTTGTCGGCCCACGGACTGATCCTGGGCGCGAGCGGCGCCGGCAAGACCACGACGCTGCTCAAGATCCTGAGCGACCAGATCGGTCGGGGACGGCCGGTGATCGCGATCGACATGAAGGGCTCGCCGGCGTTCGCGGCCGAGCTGGCCGCAGCGGCCGCCGCCGCAGGGCGCCCGATCAAGGTGTGGACGATCGACGGCGGCGCACGCTGGAACCCACTGGCGCACGGCAACGCAACCGAGCTCAAGGACAAGCTGATGGCGACCGAGCGGTTCACCGAGCCGCATTACCAGCGGGCAGCCGAACGCTACGTACAGACCGTCCTCCAGGTGCTTGCGCAGGCCCATCCCGACCAGCCGCCGACGCTTCACGAAGTCGTCGCACTGATGGACCCGCGCCGACTCGCAACCGCGCTCAGAAGCCTTGATCGGCACCACCGCGAACGGGTGCAGGACTACCTCGCGGGCCTCACCCACGATCAGCACAGCGCGACACTCGGTCTACAGACCCGGCTGGCGGTGCTGACCGAGTCGCATACCGCTCCCTACCTGACAACGCCACAGGGACCGACCGGGGACGAGACGATCGACCTCCGCGAGGCGCTGCGTGGCCCCGACGTCGTGCTATTCAGCCTGAACTCGAGCAAATACGGGAGGCTCGCATCGCAGATAGGGACGCTCGCGGTCCAGGACCTGGTCGCGGCATCGGGCGACCGTCTGATCGAGCGCTCCCGCGGCCGCTCCGCCGAACAGGCTGTGATCGCAATCGATGAGTTCTCGGCGCTCGGGGCCGATCACGTCATCGCGCTGCTCGCCCGCGGACGGGAATCGGGCATGACCGTTCTCGTCGCTACCCAGGAGCTCGCCGACCTCGACCGAGCCGCTACGGGCCTGAAGGACCAGGTGCTCGGCGTCACCGCGATCAAGATCGCCCACCGCCAGGAGGTCCCCGCCTCGGCGCACACGATCGCGCAGATGGCGGGGACCGAGTGGGTGTGGGACGTGACCCATCAGATCGGGGGGTGGCCGTTCGGTGGCGGGAACCGCGGCACTCGCCGCCAGGTCGAGGAGTTCATCGTCCACCCGAACGAGATCAAGGGTCTGCGGACCGGCGAAGCGGTCGTGATCTCGAAGATCCGGGGGGCCAAGCCGCGCACCGTGCGGATCGCCCCGCCACCGCGGCGCTCGCCACCCGAGCTCGGCCGCTGACCGGGCTACGACGCTGTCCGCGGGGTTGGGCGGGGACCGATTACACAGACGAAACCGAGCGGCGTCTCGCCGAGCGCCTCAAAGCAATGCAGCTCGTCGCCGGCGACGTACACCACGTCGCCCTCCCCGACCTCGTACTCCTCCTCGCCGAGCGTGACCCGCGCCCGTCCGGAGACGATCATCACGCCGTGGTCGTGGGAGTGGCGCTCGCGCGCGGTCCGGCCGCCCGCCGGAACCTCGAAGTAGCGCATTCGATACTGGGTCGCGCCCTCGGCCTCGCCGATCAGCTCATGCTTGCGGACCCCCGCGAGCGACGGATCGTCATACGCCTGCGGCGCGACCCCCTCCCACTGCGACGATCCCGAGCGACGATGGATCACGCCCACGGCGCCACTCCGCGGTGGACTAAGCGGCCGCCGGCGTCACCCGGTAGGCGTCGAACACGGCGTCGATGTTGCGCAGCCGGTTGATCGCCTGGTCCAGCGACCGCGTGTCTCCGACCTCGACCACGAACCGGTTCTTGACCATCGGGTGGTTGACGATGCAGCGGGCCTCGAGGATGTTGATGCCGGCCTCGGCGAACGTCCTCGACATGTCCTCGAGTAGCCGGTGGCGATCCCAGCCGTCGACCTCGATCTCGACCCGGAATGAGGTCTCCGGGTCGCCGTCCCACGACACCGGCGTGAACCGCTCCGGGTCCTTCTTCAGCACGGCGACGTTGGGGCAGTCCTCCCGGTGGATCGTGATCCCGCGCCCGAGCGAGATGTAGCCGACGATCGGGTCGCCCGGGACCGGCCGGCAGCACTTGGCCAGTCGCAGCATGACCTCGTCGATGCCCTCGACCGAGATGCCGAAGCGCGAGGAGGTCGTGGTGGCGCGCGAGCGGCGCCGGCGCGTCTTCAGCAGGTCGTCGGCCGCGGTCGGCTCGGACTCGGCGGTCTCGCCCTGTTTGAGGCGCTGCATGATCTTGTTGACGACGACCTTGGCCGAGATCTTCGCCCCGCCGAGCGCGATGTAGAAGTCATCCGCCTTGCGGAAGCCCATCTCGCGGATCACGTCGGCCAGCAGCGGCGAGCCGACGATCTTCTGGGCAGGCAGCCCCTGCTTTCGCAGCGCGTCCTGCAACTGCTCGCGGCCGGTGTGCTCGGAGTCCTTACGCGACTCGGCCTTGAACCATGCCTTGATCTTGTTCCGCGCCCGCGTCGTCTTGACCAGCGCCAACCAGTCCCGTGAGGGTCCACGCTCCCGCTTGGAGGTCAGCACCTCGACGATGTCGCCAGAGCGCAGCTGATAGGACAGCGGGACGATCTTCCCGTTGACCTTGGCGCCGACGCACCTGTGGCCGACGTCGGTGTGGATCTCATAGGCGAAGTCGAGCGGGGTCGCGCCGGAGGCCAGCGACTTGACCTCGCCCTTCGGCGTGAACACGAACACCTCGTCCTCGAACAGGTCGACCTTGAGCGTCTCCATGAACTCGCGCGGGTCCGCTTCCTCCTGCTGCCAGTCGAGCAGGGAGCGCAGCCACTTGAGCTTGGTCTCCGACGCCGGCGGGCCCGCCGGACCGTCGCCGCGGCCGGCGGTCTCCTTGTACATCCAGTGCGCGGCGATCCCGTATTCGGCGAGGTCGTGCATCTCCCGGGTGCGGATCTGGATCTCGAGCGGCCGGCCCTCCGGCCCGATCACGGTCGTGTGGAGTGACTGGTACATGTTGAACTTGGGCATCGCCACGAAGTCCTTGAAGCGTCCCGGCAGCGGCTTCCAGAGCGAGTGGATCACGCCGACGGCGCCGTAACAGTCCTTGACCGAGCCGACGATCACCCTCATCGCGGTCAGGTCGTAGATCTCGTTGAACTCGCGCCCCTTCTTGGTCATCTTCGCGTAGATCGAGTAGAAGTGCTTGGCGCGGCCCGAGATCTCCGCGTGGATCCCCAGCTCCTCGAGCTCCTTGCTGACGTAGCCGGCGGCCTGGTTGACGTAGCGCTCCCGCTCGGCCCGCTGCTGGGCCACGAGCCCCTTGATCTCGTTGTACTTGCGCGGGTGGAGCGTCTGGAACGCGAGATCCTCGAGCTCCCACTTGATCGCGTGAATGCCGAGCCGGTGCGCGATCGGCGCGTAGATGTCGAGCGTCTCGCGGGCCTTCTCTATCTGCTTCTGCTTGGTCATGGCCGAGATCGTCCGCATGTTGTGCAGGCGGTCGGCGAGCTTGATCAGGATGACCCGGATGTCCGTGGCCATCGCGACCATCATCTTGCGGTAGTTCTCCGCCTGCGCCTCGTCGCGCGACTGGAACGTCAGGCCGGTGAGCTTGGTGACGCCGTCGACGAGGCCGGCGATCTCCTCGCCGAACGCGTCGCGCACCTCCTCGAGCGACGCCGAGGTGTCCTCGACCGTGTCGTGCAGGAGCGCCGCGCACAGCGTGTCGGTGTCGAGTCGCATCCCCGCGCAGATCTTGGCCACGCCGACGGGATGGACAATGAAATCCTCACCGGATTGCCGGCGCTGATCGGCGTGGTGCACGCATGCGTACACGAACGCCTCCTCGACGCGGTCGCGGTCGATCACGGCCGCCGCCTCGTGCGCGTGCTCCTCGACGATCGCGAACAGGTCGCCGAGCAGTCGGCGCTCGGCCGGCGTCAGCTCGGAGCGCTCGACGACCTCCCCCTGCTCATCGGGGCGCGCGACCCGGTCGATCGGCGACCGCGAGCCCGGGAACACCGGCGAGCCCGGCGTGTCACGGCCGTTCGAGCTTTCCCCGTCCTTCTGGCGGGCCCGGCTCAACCTCCTGGGAGATGATTTGCGCTGCTCAGGAATCGTCGACCATCCTCGTACCGCTGAGCGTAGACCCTGTACGCCGACGAGCGCTCCAGCGCCGTCGGCGCCGCGCCCGCGATCGCGAGGGCCGGCAGGTCCCGGTCGAGGCTGACGAGCTCTAGCTCCGCGAGGACCCTTATCAGCCGTGCCGCCAGGCTTGCCGGGCGACCGTGCGGACCGTCTCCGCGAAGCAGGTGCTCGAGCTCCTCGCCGGACGCCCTCCCCCGCAGCCTGAGGCTGCGGTAGAAAGCTACGAGCGAAGCACGGAGACCGTACTCCAGCTCGTGCATCTGCTGCGCAAAGCGTAGCTCAGGCTCGCCCCACGCCAAGTGGGTAAACCCGCAGCCTGCGCGCAGCATGGCCGCGCCGTCCGCGCTCGCCGGCGGGTCGAGCGCGACGAGCTGGGCGAACCGCTCGCCGATCCGCGGGTCGCGTGCGAGCCCGTGGTGGGAGATCAGCGCAAACCCGCCGGTCCGCGCGGCGAGACCGCTCTGCCGGCGCCGCGCGTCGGCGCACACCGCGAGCACGTCGCCACCGGCCGTGACCGCGTCGCGGAGCACCGCGAGCGGACTCTGTCCACGGCGGTCCAGCAGGGTCCGCACCTCCGCGATCGCCGGCGCCGGCAAAGGATCGAGATCCGACACCTCGAGCGCCGCCCGAAGGTAGTCGTCCGGCTCCCCCAGCACGTCGATGCCCGCCGCGGCGCATGGCCGCGCGTGGCCGAGCACGAGCCGCGGCTCGACCGCTCCGTTCCAGAAGTTCCGCTCGAGGCGGAACGTCGCGTCGACCGGCTCGTCGGGCTCGACGCCCAGCTTCCCCCCGCACCCGAACGCGACCGCGCGCGCGCTGGTTCCGCCCGAGCCGACGACGAACCGAAGATGGCGTCCCTCTCCCATCGGCCGCAGGTCGCGCAGCCGCGCGCCGGGGACCAGCAGTCGGCTGCGGGGGTTGCCCATCCCGCACGGCTCGAGGAGCTCGAGCTCCTCGGCGAGCTCGAGGCCGAGCTCGCAGCCCGAGGCGACCGCGTCGACGCGCTCGCGCGGGACCAGCATCTCGGGGAGCAGCACCTCGGCGGCGTGACCCTCGAACGCTTCCCGGAACGGCCCGATCCGGTCGCGCCCGATCGCCATCCCCGCGGCGGCGCGGTGGCCGCCGTAGCGATCGAGGTGCTCGGCCGTCGCATGCAGCGCCCCCAACAGGTCGAACCCGGGGATGCTCCTAGCAGACCCCGAGCCCACGTCGCCGTCGAGCGCGACCACGACCACGGGGCGGTGATGGCGCTCAACGATCCGCGAGGCGACGATCCCGACGACCCCGGGGTGCCAGCCCTCGCCGGCGAGCACGTACGAGCGGCGCTCGCCCAGCTCGGCGACCTGGGCTTCGGCCTCCCACACGATCCGCTGCTCGACCGCCCTGCGCTCGGCATTGACCCGGTCGAGCTCACTCGCGATCTCGGCTGCGCGGCGCTCGTCGCCGGTGAGCAGCAGCTCGAGGCCGGCGTCGGCGCGGCGGAGCCTGCCAGCGGCGTTGATCCGCGGCGCCAGCCTGAACGCAAGCGCCCCGGTGTCGAGTGCGCTCGGATCTGCCTTCGAGACCGTCATCAGCGCCCGCAGGCCCGGCCGTGAGGTGCGCGACAGCGCCACCAGGCCCTCGCGCACGAGCCTCCGGTTCTCGCCGGCGAGCGGCATCAGGTCGGCGACCGTGGCCAGCGCCACCAGCTCGAGATCATCTTCGACGCCCGGCGCGCCGAGCGCCTGCGCGACCTTGTAGGCGACCGCGGTGCCGCACAGATCCACGCACGGATACCCGCACACCGCCGGATGGACGATCTCGCAGTCGGGCAGCCGCCCGTCCGCCCGGGGCGCGTGGTGGTCGCAGACGACCACGTCGACGCCGGCCGCGCGCGCAGCGGCGACCTCGTCTACCGCGGTGATCGCGCAGTCGACCGTTACCAGCAGCGCCGTGTCGCGAGCGGCCAGGCGGTGGACCGTTTCGAGCGACAGTCCGTACCCGTCGGTGAGCCGGTCGGGCAGGTACCAGCCGACCTCCGCCCCGAGCGCGCGCAGCGCGCGGACCATCGTCGCGGTGGCGCACACGCCGTCGACGTCGTAGTCGCCGTGCACGACGATCCGGGTGCCGCCCCGGATGTGGCGCTCGATCACCGCGAGCGCGCGGTCGATCCCCGCGAACGCGCTCGGATGGTGCGCCTCGCTCGGCTCCAGGAACGCGCGGGCGGCGGAAGCGTCGGAGAGCCCCCGGCGGACGAGCACCTGCGCGAGCACATGGCTCACGCCGAGCTCGCGCTCGAGCTCGAGCGCGGCGTTCAGGTCGTACCCGGGGATCTCGAGCCGCGGCGTCGGCGGCGCCGGGTCGGGAACCGCATGGAGCGCGGGCTCCGACCGGGGCGGCTCGCCGGCATCCGGGCGAAGTATGGCTGCTGCCTCGGGCATCGCGGGCAGGGTATGGGCCGCCCCCGACAGAACCGGGCGAACAGGGTCCGAACCGCGACTAAGCCGTTACACGGCGTCGGAGAATTGGAACACTTTCCGGGTGGCGGGAGCCGGTCAGGCCCCCGGCGCAGACCGCCGGTCAGGCCCCCGGCGCGCGGCTGCGCGACCTGCGGCCGATGGGAGAGGGAGGCCGGTCAGGCCCCCGGCGCAGACCGCCGGTTATGCCTCCGGCGCAGACCGCCGGTCAGGCCCCCGGCGCAGACCGCCGGTTAGGCCCCCGGCGCAGACCGCCGGTCAGGCCCCCGGCGCAGACCGCCGGTTATGCCATTTCCGGCCCGATGCCGGTCGCGCGTTCGCGCCGCACGCCCTCGAACCAGATCGCGGCGAGGCCGATCAGCGCCCCCGGAATCGCCTCGAGCGCGGTGGCCAGGTCGGTGTCACGGCGCGACGGGACAGAGAAGCCGTGCAAGATCCACGCCACCACGATGGCGCCGATGAGCGCTCCGATCAGGGCTCCGACGATCCCGCCCCAGAATCGGTCGGGCAGCCAGATCGTGAAGTGCCAGATGGCGAGGCCCATCATGGCCCAGGCGAGCATGGCCATCAGCGGGCTCCGCGTCGGTCGGGGTGGACGATGCAGTCGCAGGCGCCGATCATCAGCGGCGTCTCCCGTGACGTCGGTTACGGTTCCTGGGCTTCGACGGCCGCTTGGGCGTGGTCGGAGCGACGCCTTCGTTCTCGGCGACGTCGGGCGCCGGCCTGACCTCGTCGGTGGGCTCGACCTCGGCCTCGGGCGGCGGGGCCGGCTGCGGGGTGGGCGGGGCTCCATTCCCGGCGCGCTCGGATCGGTCGCGTACCTGGGCGCCGTCGGACCGCTTGGAGCGGCGTGTGATCGACGACTGCGAGCGCGGCTCCTGTGCGTCTGGCGCGGGCGCGTCCGATGCCGCCGTGCGGGCGAGGCGCTTGGTCAGCGTCGAGGTACGATGACCACCACGGTCCGTGTCTTCGAGGTCGAGCTCGAGGTCGCGCTTCATCTGCTCGAACTCGGCTGCCGACACTCCCTCGGGCGAGGGCTCGGTCAGGCGACCGCCGCGCCGGCCCCGGCGCGGCACCGGCTCGACGTCGGCCGCGGTCGTGGCGTAGGCGGGCACGTAGCCGAACTCGGACTCGATCCGCTCGCGGCGGTGCCGGTACTGGGACTCGCGCTCCTTCCAGTGAGTGAGCACCGGCGAGGCGATGAAGATCGACGAGTATGCGCCGGACGCGACGCCGACCAGCAGCGCGAACGCGAAGTCGGTCAGCTCGGTCGAGCCGGCCGTGCCGCCGAACAGGAGCAGCGCGATGATCGGCATCAGCGTGCACGACGTCGTGGCGATTGACCGGGTGAGCACCTCGGACATCGACCGGTTCACGATCTGCGAGAACGCGGCCCGCGGCATCCGCGGGATGTTTTCTCGGACTCGGTCGAACACGATGATCGTGTCGTACATCGAATAGCCGAGGATCGTCAGCAGCGCCGCGACCGTCGCCGTCGTCACCTGGCGGCCGGTGAGCGCGTACACGCCGCTCGTGATCAGGAGGTCGTGCGCGAGGGCGATCATCACCGGGATCGAGAACTTCCATTCGAACCGCAGCGCGACGTAGGCGGCGATCACCAGCAGCGAAGCGATGATCGCGACGATCGCGCTGTTGGCGACCGTCCTGCCGAAGGTCGGACCCACCGAGGTGTAATCGAAGTTCTTGCCGTTGTCGGCGATCCCGAACTTGTTCTGGATCGCCGTCTGGACCTTTTCCCGTCCGCCGGCAGGAAGCGTCTTGAACGAGATCTGATACGCGTTGGGACCGAGCGTCTTGTCGCCGGTCACCCTCTGGACCGTTGGGTCGGATACGCCCTCCGAGGTCAGCAGATTCGTCACCTGCTGCTGGCTGGCGGCGTGCTCGAGGCCGACCACGATCCTCGTCCCCGAGGTGAAGTCGATGCCGAGATTCAGGCCCTTGCCGCCGATCGCGAGCGCCCCGATCAGCAGAATCACGCCGGACATCGAGAAGAAGTACCTCGACGCGCCCATGAAGTCGAACTTCCAGGTGCGTTTCTCGCCGCCCGCGCCGAGCATCGACGGGCTCGAGATCATCCGCGAGCTGCCCATCGTGCTCAGGATCGCCTGCGTCGCCATCACCGCCGTGAACAGCGAGACGAACGTGCCGATCCCGAGTGTGAACGCGAACCCCTGGACGTCGGAGGTGGCGAGCACGAACAAGATGAACGCGGTCATGATCGTCACCACGTTCGCGTCGATGATCGCGCTCAGACCCTTCTTGTACCCGGTCACGATCCCCTGGCGGATCGACCTGCCGCCGCGGATCTCCTCCTTGACGCGTTCGAAGATCACGATGTTCGCGTCGGCGCAGACGCCGATCGTCAGGATCAAGCCCGCGATCCCGGGCAGCGTCAGCGTGATCGGGATCAGCTTGATCAGCGCGTAGAAGTAGATCCCGTAGATCAGCAGCCCGAACGTCGCGATGACGCCGAGCACCCGGTAGTACGCGACCAGGAAGATCACGACGACGAGCAGACCGATCAGGCCGGCGGTCAGTCCGTTGTGCAGCGCCTGCTTGCCGAGCGTCGCCGACACCTGCGACTCGGAGATCAGCTTCAGCTTGATCGGCAGCGCGCCCAGGCGCAGCTCGTTGGCGAGGTCCTGGGCGGAGGTGATCGTGAAGCTGCCGCTGATGTCGGCTCCGTTGTCGCCGTTGATCCCGTCGGGGTACTGCTTGAAGTCGATGAACGGGACCGTGATCAGCTGGTTGTCGAGCGCGACCGCGAAGTGCTGGTTGAGCGTCTGCCCAAGGCCGCTGACGAGGTCTCCACGATGGGCGATGTTCGCCGTGACGTTCTGGAACTCGCCCTTCCCCTTGCCGCTGAACCCGAACGTAACGTCGGGCTCACTGGTGTTGGGATCCGTGCTCTGCTGGGGATTGCTGATGTCGCTGCCGCGGAGCGCGACGTCATCCTTGAGCACGAAGAACTGCGCGTTCGGATCGCCGATCGGCGTCGGCTTGGAGAAGTTCTGCGGGATCGCCTGCAGCACGACCGTTCCCTGAGGCACGGTCACGATCTCGCCCTCGGACGCGCTCACGCCCGCCGGCAACCCCGACAGCAGGTCCGACTTGTTGTCGTCGGGCCCGTTGAGCAGGCAGTGCTGGCCGGCCGCAGGCACCGTGCCGTTCGCCTTGGCCGCGGCCGCGCACGCCGCGCTTCCCGGCGCCCCGAACATGTAGTACTCGGGGCCGAGCCGCGAGTTCGCGGCGCTCGAGCTCTCCGGCTGCTTGGACGCCAGCTGCACCGCGTCGTACAGATTCATGCTCCCCGCACCCGGCTGGCCCGGCGCCCCGTTCGTCCCGCTCCCCTGGCTGATCTCGGTGGCGGTCGGATCCTGGGTCTGGAGCTGGCTGGCGACCGTCTTGCCGTTCGGCGTGATGACGTTCGCTTCCCAGTCGTAGAACAGCAGCTGGGCAGTCGTTCCGACCTCGCGCTCGGCCCGCCCCGTGTCACTCACGTTCGGCAGGCCAACCGTGATCTGGTTGTCGCCCGAGGTCTGGATCTCCGGCTCGGCGACGCCCAGCTGGTCGACGCGGTTGCGCATGATGTCGACCGCCCGCTGAAGAGCGTCCGGGGTCACCTTCGGCGTCTGAGGGCTCGGGAGACCCTGGTAGACGAGCTCGACGCCGCCCTTGAGGTCGAGGCCGAGAACGGTCTTCTTGGACTTCACTGCGCCGGGAACGCCGGCGATCACGATCAGAGAGCCGATCAGCAGCCCGACGACGATGAGCAGGACGAAGCCATTTCGCTGGCGATCAGTCATCAGTCGTGGTGGATGCTAGAGCGTGGACGGTGGCGGCGGAGCCGGATTGGCTCTCAACGGTGGTTGGTTGGCGTGAGCACCACCAGCACCCCACCATCCTCGTCATCGTACGCCGGGAAGATGTCGGCGACCGCCTTGGCGGGCAGATCGCGCTCGGCATGGACCTCCACCGGCTTGCTCTTGACGCGGACCTCCCACTCGAGCGCGGTACCTACATGGTCGGTGCCGTCCTCGAAGCGAAGCCCGAGGACATCGCCGACGGGGCGCCCGATCACCTGCTCGGTCTTCAGGCCTGTCAGCTCGAACGACCCGCGGCCGCAATCGACGATCCTGCCGTCCCCGTCGCAGGCGAAGAACGCCGCGTTCGGGGCAGGGTAGTAGTCGTCGAGCAGCTCGTATAGGTACGCGAACCCGCATTTCTCGCATCCGCGCGCCTCACGCGTGAAGCCCGCGTTGCGATCGGTCCCCATCGACCGGTTTCCGCAGTGGGGGCAGATGAAATAGTGCTCGTGACTCACGGCGCCCTGAGGATAGCCGGAGGGCCCGCCGCTCCCCCGCGGCTCTTCACGAACATTTAAGGGGCCCTATAGGAGGGACATCGGACCGGGGGGGTTCATGCCGAGGTGCTCGAAGGCGCGCCGGGTCGCGGCGCGACCCCGCGGCGTGCGCTCGATCAGACCCCGCTGGAGCAGGTACGGCTCGTACACGTCCTCGATCGTGTCCTGCTCCTCGCCGACCGCGACCGCCAGCGTCGACAGGCCGACCGGCCCTCCGCCGAACCTCTCGCAGATCGCGCGGAGGATCTCGCGATCGAGCCGGTCGAGGCCGGCGTGGTCGACTCCGAGCAGGTCGAGCGCCTCGATCGCCATCTCGCGTGTGACGACCCCGGTCCCGCGCACCTCGACGTAGTCGCGTACCCGCTTGAGCAGCCGGTTGGAAACGCGCGGGGTGCCCCGGCTTCGGTCTGCGATCGCGCGCCCGCCGCCGTCCTCGATCGCGACGTCGAGCAGCCGCGCGGACCGCCGGACGATCGTCGCCAGGTCGTCGACGTCGTAGTGCTCGAGGCGATGCTGGATCCCGAAGCGGTCGCGGAGCGGCGTGGTGATCAGCCCGGCCCGGGTCGTCGCTCCGATCAGGGTGAACGGTGGCAGCGGGATCGTGACCACGCTCGCCCCCGCGCCCTGGCCGATCGTGATCGGCAGGCAGCCGTCCTCCATCGCCGGGTAGAAGGTCTCTTCGAGCGCGCGGGGCAGACGGTGGATCTCGTCGACGAAGAACACGGCGCGGGGCTCGAGCGCCGTCAGGAACGCCGCGACGTCGCCCTTGCGCTCGAGTGCGGGGCCCGCCGTCTGCACGAACGGGACGCCGAGCTCGGCGGCGACGATCTGCGCGAGCGACGTCTTGCCGAGCCCGGGCGGCCCGGCGAACAGCACATGATCGAGTGCCTCGCCGCGGCTGGCGGCGGCCTCGATCGAGACCGCGAGCTGATCCTTGACCGCCGCCTGGCCGACGAAGTCACCGAGTCGGCGGGGACGGAGCGATCGGTCGAGGTCCTCGTCGGGCAGCTCCTGGGGATCGTGGATACGGTCCCGCCCGCCCGGCCGGTCGAGGTGGGTCGGGGGTGGGTGGGTGGGATCACCAATCCCCCGCATCGGGCTCATCGGCGCGCTGTCCGGAGGGCGTGGGCGATCAGGTCCTCGGGCCGGTCCCCCTCCGCGCCGCTGAGCAGCTCGTCGACCTCCACCACCGAATAGCCTAGGCCGAGCAGCCCGTCGCGAGCCAGCGCGCGCGGATCCTCGCTGCGGACCGCGGCGAGGACGGGCGGCACGGTGGCGCTGGCGCCGACCTTTTCGCGCAGCTCGACGATGATCCGCTCCGCGGTCCGCTTGCCGACCCCGGGTGCGGCCTGTAGCCGCGCGGTGTCGCCTGCCGCGAGCGCCGCGAGCAGGTCGCGCGGCGGCCCGCCCGACAGCACCGCCAGCGCCACCTTGGGGCCGACCGACTGCACCGCGATCAGCATCAGGAACAGCTCGCGTTCCTCCTCGGTCGCGAACCCGTACAGCGCGAGGGCGTCGTCGCGGACCACGAGATGGCTGTGCAGGACCACGCTCTTGCCGACCGCGGGCACGTGCCGGAGCGTCTCGCCCGACACCGCGAGCCGGTAGCCGACGCCGCCGCAGTCGACGACGACGTGATCGGTGCGGCGGACGGCCACGGTTCCGGACACGATCGCGATCATGCCCGCGCTCCGGTACGGGCCAGCGCCCGCTCGAGCGGCGAGCGGTTGCACTCGCAGATCGCCACCGCGAGCGCGTCGGCGGCGTGGTCGGGCGAGGGCGACTCGGACAGGCCGAGCAGCCGCGCGACCATGCGCCCGACCTGATCCTTGCCGGCGCGACCGTTGCCGCACACCGCCCCCTTGACCTGCTGGGGGGTGTACGAGCGCGTCGGGATGCCGCGCTGGCCGGAGGCCAGCAGCACCACGCCGCGTGCCTGGCCGACCGCGAACGCCGTCCTGGCGTTGGCGCCGAAGTACAGCTCCTCGATCGCCACCGCGTCCGGCCGGTAGCCGTCGAGCAGCTCGACCACGTGGCCGTGGATCTCGGCCAGGCGGCGCTCGAGCCGGACGCCGGCGGGCGTCTCGATCACGCCGGCGCCGAGCATGCTCAGCGTCGATCCGGAGCCCTCGACGACGCCGTAGCCGGTGCTCGCGGTGCCCGGGTCGATTCCAACGACGATCATGGATCACCATTCTGCGTCCGGAGCCGGACGCCTCCCCAGCGCGTCCCCGGGCGCTACGCCGCCTGACCCCCCGGAGGGAGCGGTCCGTTGGGCGGCAGCGGGGCTCGTTGCTCGGCGACGATCTCCGCACACAGCTCGACGCACTCGTTGCAAATCGCGATCGCCGGCGTCGGCCCGGCGACGATCGACGCCACCTGGCTGCGGGCCTTGCCGCAGAACGAGCAGCGGATCGAGTCGGCGGACCGCCTCGGACCGTGCGGCTCGTCACTCATGGCGGTGTGTTTGGGCCGCGCCAGCGCGGCCCATCAGCGCCCCACGCAGCGGTAATCCGAGTTCGGGGCGGTCATCCGGTACATCTTCCAGGCCCCGACCTGGGCGATCAGCTGCTTCTGCGTGAGCCGCGGGTCGATCGGTGGCGCGATCCCGTCGATCGAGTCGTGCGGTCCGACGAACATCACGCCCTGGTGGCGCATCGAGGTGCCGACGCGGCCGAGCGTCACGTGGAGCTTCCACGCCAGCGCGGTCTGGACGCTGTGGTTGACCGCCGCGAAGCTCGACTTGCACGGGAACACGCCGTGGTGGCCGCCGACCGCGGCGACGGCCGCGGTCATCTGGTCCAGACGCGTGACCGCCTGCGAGGCGATCTTCTTCTCCGCGCCGGCCTGGTTGATCCGCCCGCCCACGAACGGAATCGTGATCGCGACGAGGACCGCGGTCAGCCCGATCGCGACCGCGGTCGCGCCTCGGCCCCTCGGAACCACGCGCGCGCCGAGCAGTCCCAGGCGAACGATTCCGACGCCGGCGAGCACGCAGGTCATCCCGGCGGCCGGCAGATAGAACCGCTCGAGGCCGGGATAGCCGTCGAGCGTCATCCCGACCACGATCACCCACCACACCACCGTGCCGCCGGCGAGCGCCAAGAGCAGCCGGTCGCGAGGCTTGTCGAACCACGCGAACACGACCGCCACCACGCCGGCAAGCAGCACCGGCAGCAGCTGGATGTCCACGCCGCGTCCGAGCACGGTGAACAACGGATGCTTGCCGAGGTCGCCGTTGTACTCCTCGGCATGGACCGCGGCCAGGAACGGCTGCCCGGAGCCGACCCACGGCGGGAGGAACCAGAAGAACGGGATCGAGAACAGCCCGAGCACGACCAGCACCCGCAGCCGCGGCTCCTTCCACCACAGCCACGCGGCGTAGACGATGATCAACGGCCACGCCTCGGGGCGGATCAGCGACGTCGCGACGCCGAGCGAAAAGGCCCAGCCGCGCCGGCCGTCGAGGTGGGCCAGCACCGCCCACAGCGCGGTCGCGATCAGCATCGGCTCGGACGTCCCCCGGAACATCTCGTCCCACCACGCCTGGGTGATGACGATGCCGGCGCCGGCGATCAGCCCGGCCGCCACCTTGGCCCAGCGTGGGCCGCGGATCAGCCGCGACGCGAGCAGGTAGGCGGCCACGATTCCGAGCAGGCCGCCGGCGCGGGCGGTGATCACCCACAGGGTCGGCGCCGCCGCGCTCCCGAACAGCGCCCAGACCGTCGTGAACATCACCGGCAGCGGCTTCCACGACGGCCCGCCGCTGATCGCGAAGCTCAGGTGGGGATCGGTGACCTCGCGGCCCCAGGAGATCCACGCCCACGGGTCATAGCTCGGGACCGTCGGCAGAACCGCGGCGGAGATCGCCGCGAGCACGAGGCACCCCAGCGCCGACCACAGAAACGGCCCGTACCACAGCCCGTGCCAGTCCGGAAGACGGCGCTCGCGAGTCGACGCCGAGTCCGAGCGCGAGACCGCGGGCGTCTGCGTGAGGACCTGACCCTCCACCCGACCGGCAGCCTACCCCTCGGAGAAGCGGCAGCGCAGCAGCGTCCCGAGCACCCGGAAGCCGTCGAGCGCGGTCAGCTTCTTGCCCTCGTTCGTGGCGCGCGCCCGGTAATGCACCGGGACCTCGAAAATCCGCTCCCCGCGCTGCACCAGCCGCGCGGTGATCTCCGGCTCGATCGCAAAGCCGGGCGAGCGGAGCGGCAGGCTGCGGAAGACTTCGGTCCGGATCATCTTGTGACAGGTCATGATGTCGTGCAGGTACACGTTGAACAGCACGTTGCAGGCAAACGTCACGCCCTTGTTGCCGGCCACGAACAGAAACGAGTGGCTCGTGTACCCATCGAATGCTCGCACGCCGAAGCTGGCGTTGGTGCGGCCGTCGAGCAGCGGCGGCATCAGCAGCCCGAGATCGGTCGGGTCGTATTCGAGATCCGCGTCGAAGATCGCGGAGAATTCGCCCTGCGCGTGCGAAAGCGCAGTCTGAACCGCGGCCCCCTTTCCCCGGTTCTCCGGATGCTCGAACAGACGAACTCGGTTGGGCGGGTGGGTATTCGATATCAGGTTCCGCAGGATGTCCCGAGTCCCGTCGGTGGAGCCGTCGTCGACGACGATCAGCTCGAACTGCGTCGGGAGCGGCGTGTCGAGGACCTCGGCGATCGCACGCTCGACGCGCTCGCGCTCGTTGTAGACCGGCATCAGGATCGACAGCATGTTGGCGTTTGGGTGGGCGGGGGCGAGATTAAGCGGGCGCGCCGGCGACGGCGATGTGCAGCACCGACCGGAACCGCACCCACGAGGGCCGACGATGCTAGCCGATCGGTCGGGCGGTAGAGCAACAGGGCGATTTGCGAAAGGATGCCGCGGTGGATTTCGAAGGGCTGCTCGACGGACTCGAGGGCGAGGACCGCGCCGCCCGCCGCCGATTGCTCGAGCGGCTCGCGGGCGAGGGCTACACGCTGGAGGAGCTGAGGGCCGCGATCGAGGAGGACCGGCTCGCGCTGCTACTGGTCGAGCGCGTGCTCGGCGGCCGCTACACCGCCCAGGAGCTCGAGGAGCGAAGCGGGCTCCCGGCATCGCAGATGCTGCGGATCCGGCGTCTGCTAGGGCTGCCCGAGCCCTCGCCGGAGGACCACGTGTTCGGCGAGGAAGAGATCGACGCCGCCAAGTCGATCAGCCTGTTCCTCGAGTCGGGTCTCGACGAGGAAGCGATCGCCGAGATCACGCGGGTGCTCGGCGAGGGGATGGCGCGGCTGGCCGCCACCACCGCGGCGGCATTCGTCGAGGCGTTCCTCGAGCCCGGCGACAGCGAGGACGAGGTGGCCGAGCGGTTCGCGACGCACGCCGAGCAGCTCGCCCCCGCGATCGATCCGGTGCTCCGGGCGGCATACAGGCAGCATCTCGCCGAGAGCGTGCGCCGCGGGATGCTCAGCCCCGCCGACCGCGAAGCCGGCGAGGCGGGCGGCGCCCAGGAGATCACGGTCTGCTTCGTGGACATGGTCGGGTTCACACGCCTCGGCGCCGAGATCGAGGCCCGGGAGCTCGGCAGCCTCGCGAGCAAGCTCGCCGAGCTGGCGACCGAGGTGACCGAGCCACCGGTGCGACTGGTGAAGACGATCGGCGACGCCGCGATGTTCGTCAGCCCCGACCCCGGAGCGCTCGTGTCGGTCGCGCTGTCACTGCTCGAGGCAGTGGAGGCGGCCGATCTGCCCAGCCTGCGCGCCGGCGTCGCGTCCGGGCCGGCGCTGCAGCGCGCCGGCGACTACTACGGCCACGCCGTCAACCTGGCCAGCCGGGTCACCGGTGCCGCTCGTCCAGGCAGCGTCCTGTGCACAAAGGAGGTGCGGGACGCCACGCCCGACCGGTTCGACTGGTCATACGCGCGCAAGCACAAGCTCAAGGGAATGCCGGAGCCGGTTTCGCTCTACCGGGCGCGGCGTCTCGCCGGCACCGAGGACCCGGAGACGGCTAAGAAGAAGAAACCGAAAGCAGATCGACGACGAACACGAGCGGCGAGTTAGGCGGGATCGTCGGGGGGCTGCCCTGCTTGCCGTACGCGAGGCTCGCCGGGATGATCAGCTCGCGGCGGCCGCCGACCTTCATGCCGGGGATTCCCTGCACCCAGCCCGGGATCACGCTGCCGTTCGAAAGCGCCGTGGTGAACGGCTGGTTGCGGCTCCAGGAGGAGTCGAACTCCTTGCCGGTCTTGTAGAGGACGCCGACGTAGTTGACGGTGACGGTGTCCCCCGCCTTGGCCGTCTGGCCGGTGCCGGTGACGAGGTCCTTCGTGACCAGCTTCGTCGGCGCCGGCCCCGTCGGCACGGTGACGACCGGCTTCTTGGAGATCGCCGGCGGCGGCTTGGGCGTGGTCGTGACCGCGGCCTGGGTCGATCCGCCGGAGGGCGCGAGCTCGACGCCCGACGCCTTGGAGCTCGAGCCGCAGGCGGCGAGCCCGAGCGCGAGGGCGGCCGCCGCGAACGCCGGCGTGAGGAGTCCTCGTTTCGACATCGGCGTGTGAGGCTAGCGAGTCTTGTCGAAGAAACGGCTAATAACCCCGGCTCCGGGGTGTGGCTCATGTGCGAAGGACATTCGCGGAGTCGCAGTCACTGGGCGACGCGTTCGAGCACGGCGCTGTCGACGTCGAAGTTCGCGTGGACCGCGTTCACGTCGTCGTTCTCCTCGAGCGCGTCGATCAGCTTCAGCAGCTTCCCGGCGTCGCTCTCATCGACCGGCACGCGGGCCTTTGGCCGCTGCGTGACGTCGGCGCTCTCGATCTCGACGCCCGCCTCGGTGAGCGCGTCGCGCGCCGCGGCGAGGTCAGCCGGCTCGGTGATCACTTCGTACACGTCCTCGTCGAGCGCGATGTCCTCCGCTCCGGCGTCGATCGCCGGCATCAGGTCATCCTCGCTGTAGCGGTTGGCGTCGACGACGATCACGCCGCGCTTGTCGAACAGGTATGAGACCGAGCCGGGCTCGCCGAGGGTTCCCCCGTGCTTGCCGAGCACATGGCGCATCTCGGCGCCGGTCCGGTTGCGGTTGTCGGTCAGCGCCTCGATCAGCAGGGCGACCCCGCCCGGGCCGTAGCCCTCGTAGAGGACCGTCTCGATCTGCTCGGCGTCGGCGCCCTCGCCGGTTCCCTTGGCGATCGCCCGCTCGATGTTGTCCTTCGGCATCGAGGCGTCGCGCGCCTTCTGGATCGCCAGCGCGAGACCCGAGTTCCCGTTCGGATCGCCGCCACCCTCGCGCGCGGCGACCGTGATCGCCCGCGCCAGCTTGGTGAAGTGCTGGCCCCGTCGCGCGTCGACGACGGCCTTCTTGTGCTTGATCGAAGCCCATTTGGAATGCCCAGACATGCGCGTTCAGTTTAGGACGCGAACCGCCTCGATAGTGGTGCCGAAACGGCGTTAGCACCGGGCCCCGGACAAAGCCGGGCACCTGAGCGTGGGTGCGGCGTCCCTGGTCGGTTCCGCGGCACCGCCGGCATGCATAACCTGACAATCGCGGAGCTTCGGCCGGGCCGTGGCGTTAGGCGCATGTCCCACGTGCATACCCCGCCACGGTCCCCGGCTCGGGGCTGAATTGACGGGTTATGCAGGTGATTTTCGGATGCCCCGGGTCAGCGCCGGGCGCCGGCGGCCAGATCTAGCGAGTCCGCGCCGCCGGGTGCTCGCGGTACCACTCGATCGTCCGCCGCAGGCCCTCCTCGAGCGCCACCTCCGGGCGCCAGCCCGTCAGCTCGCCTAGCCGGCTCGAGTCGAGCCACTGGCGGTCGATCTCGCCATGCGGCACGCCCTCGCCGCGGATCTCCGGGACGACCGAGGCGCCGGCCAGGCGGCAGATCAGCTCGACCACGTCGAGCACGCGATGGGGCTCGCCGCCGCCCGCGTTGAACGCCTCACCGCGCCCCGCTCCGCGCCCGAGCGCGTCCCAGACCGCCAGATACGCGCCCACGGCGTCCTCGACGTACAAGAAGTCGCGCTCGGGCGAGCCGTCCGAGCGCACGACCGGCGGCTCGCCGGCGAGGGCAGCGCACACGGCCTCTGGGATGAGCCGGGCACGGTTCAGGTCTGCGCCGCCGTATACGTTGGCCAGGCGCGTGACCGCCACCGGCAGACCGAACGTGTGCCAGTAGGAGCGCGCCAGCAGGTCACAGGCGGCCTTGGAGACGTCGTAGGGGAATAGCGGCCGGAGCGGGTGGGTCTCGCGGTAGGGCAGGTCCGCCTGGCGGCCGTACGCCTTGTCCGAGGAGGCGACCACAACCCGATCCACCTCGTGCAGCCGGCATGCCTCGAGCACCAGCCAGCTCCCGCGGATGTTGGTCTCGAACGTCGGCACCGGCGAACGGTTGGCGGGCCCGACCTGGGTCTGCGCCGCGAGATGGAAGACGCCCTGGACCCCGTACTCGTTGAGCACGCGGCCGACCAGCCCGTCCGCGCAGATGTCGCCGTGCACGATGTCGACCGACCCTTCCAGGCCGAGCTGCGCAAGGGCGGACACCGCCATTGTGTCCCGACGGATCACGACGACCCGACCGCCGCGCTCGAGCAGCACTTTGACCAGCCACGCGCCCACGAGCCCGTCCCCCCCGGTCACCAGCACCGCGGAGCTCATTCCCACAGCTTCCACGGCGCGCGGCCCTCGGCCCACAGGTCGTTGAGCGTGATCGCGTCCTTGTAGGTGTCCATGCACTGCCAGAAGCGCTCGTGGCGGAACGCGCGCAGCTGCCCCGCCGCCGCCAATCGTTCGAGCGGCTCGCGCTCCAGCACGCTGTCGGGCGTGAGCAACGCGAGCACGGACGGCTCGAAGCAGAAGAACCCGGCGTTCACCCAAAGGTCGCTTCGCGGCTTCTCGGTGAACCCGAGCACCGACCCGTCACCGTTGAGGCGCGCCACGCCGAACGGGAGCCGGGGCTGGACGACCGCCATCGTCGCGCCGGCGCCGTGCTCGCCGTGATGGGCGAGCAGCGCACCGAGGTCGATGTCGGCCACCCCGTCGGCGTAGGCGAGGCAGAACCGCTGCTCGTCCAGAGCCGCCGCAGCCCGATGGACGCGCCCCCCGGTCGGCGTGTCGACCCCGGTCTCCAGGCACGTGATCTCGGCATCGTCCGGCCAGCTCTCGCCGGACACGAACGCCTCGACCTCCTCGCCGCGGTACCCGGTCAGCAGCAGGAACCGCCGGAACCCCTGGGCCAGGTAGATCGTGATCACGTGCCAGAGGATCGGGCGACCGCCGATCTCAACCAGCGGCTTGGGCAAAGACGAGCCGCGCTCCTGTAGGCGGGTCCCGCGTCCGCCGCACAGAATCACGACGGTTGGCTTGTCCGCGTGCACAGCGATCGCATTATTCCCCGAGCCTCCCGTGGGTAGCATCAGCCGCGATGAGCACCGTCGCCCATCCGGGCATCTTCAAGGCCTACGACATCCGGGGCCTGTACGGCAGCGACATCGACGCCGGCGCGGCCGAGCTGATCGGCCGGGCATTCGCCCGGGTCATCGCCGAGTTCGAGGACAAGCCGACGACCGAGTTGCGCCTCGGGCTGGGACGGGACATGCGCCTGACCGCGCCCGAGCTGGCGAGCGCGTACTGCCGGGGGATGTGCACCGAGGGCGCGACCGTGCTCGACGCGGGCGAGGTCGGGACCGAGATGCTCTATTACCTCGTCGGCTCGCGCGACCTCGACGGCGGCCTGATGTGCACCGCCTCCCACAACCCCAAGCGCTACACGGGCGCCAAGCTGGTCCGGCGCGGGGCGATCGCGCTCTCGGGCGACGCCGGGATCGGCGAGGTGCGGGCGAAGATCGAGGCCGGCCTCGACGGCTCTCCCGGCGGTGGGTCGGTAGAGAGCATCCCGCTCTACGAGGAGTTTCAGGCGGCCGCGCTCGAGTTCATCGAGCCGGACGCCGTCAAGCCGATGCGCGTGGTCGTCGACGGCGGCAACGGGATGGCCGGACCGATGGTCGGACCGCTGCTGCGAGAACTGGGACTCGACCTGATCGAGAGCTACTGGGAGCCCAACGGCCACTTTCCCGACCACGAGCCCAATCCGCTGCTGCCCGAGAACCGCGAGTTCATCATGCGCGAGGTCGTCCGCCAGAAGGCGGACCTCGGTATCGCCTGGGACGGCGATGCGGACCGCTGCTTCTTCATCGACGATCGCGGGACGTTCGTCGACGGCGACTTCCTGACCGCGCTACTGGCGGAGTCGATGCTAAGCAAGAACCCAGGCCCACCCACCCCGACGATCCTGTACGACGTCCGCGCGAGCCGGGCGGTGGCGGACGCCACCGAGAACCGCGGCGGCCGCGCCTTGATGAACCGTGTCGGGCACGCGTTCTTCAAGACCCGGATGCGCGAGGAGAGCGCGATCTTCGGCGGCGAGGTGTCCGGCCACTACTACTTCCGCGACTTTTATTGCGCGGACTCGGGGACGATCCCGGCGCTGCTGCTCCTGGAGCTGCTCTCAGAGCGGGGCGCCCGTATGTCCGAGCTGCTCGAGCCGTACCGGTCGCGATACTTCATCTCGGGCGAGATCAACTCCGAAGTCACCGATCAGGACGCCAAGATGAACGAGCTCGCATCCCGCTACGAAGACGGCAGGCAGTACCGCCTGGACGGCATTTCGGTCGAGTACGACGACTGGCATTTCAACGTCCGGCCGTCGAACACCGAGCCGCTGCTTCGCCTGTGCCTGGAGTCACTGCGCTCACACGAGGACATGAAGCGTCGGCGTGACGAGGTGCTGGCAGTGATCCGTTCGTGACCACGCCCGACCGGCGCGCCACTAGCGCCGAGGACGCCCTGGCGCTGGCGCAACGGGCCGGGATCCACCGGATCGCGCTGCCAACCCCGTTCCTGGTCGGCAGGGTCAACTGCTACCTGATCGAGGACGAGCCGCTGACGCTGATCGACACGGGGCCGAACTCGGGCAAGTCGCTGGACGATCTCGAGCGCGCGCTCGCCGGGCATGGCCGCCGGATTGAGGACCTCGAGCTGATCGTGCTCACCCACCAGCACATGGATCACCTGGGGCTGCTCGAGATCCTGGCCCGCCGCTCCGGCGCCGAGGTCGCGTCGTTTCACCTGCTCGGGCCGTACCTGGCGGACTTCTCGCGCAGCGCCGCGGCCGATGACGAGTTCGCGCAGACGGTCATGCGCCGCCACGGGGTACCGGACGATCTGGCCACGGTGCTCGGGTCGCTGGCCGCGGCGTTCAGGGCGTTCGGATCGAGCGGTCAGGTGACGCGCGAGCTCCGCGACGGCGACGAGCTCCAGTTCAGGGACAGGACGCTGAAGGTCCACCACCGGCCCGGTCACAGTCCGTCGGACACGATCTTCGCTGACGAGGATCGCGAGATGCTGATCGCCGGCGACCACCTGCTCGCGAACATTTCGTCGAATCCGCTCATCTCGCGGCCACTTGCGGGCGGCGCTGAGGAGCCTCGCCCGCGGGCGCTCCTCCAGTACATCGACTCGATGCGCCTCACCCGCGAGCTGCCGGCCCGGCTCGTCCTCTCGGGCCACGGAGACCCCATCCTCGAACACGCCGAGCTGATCGACGAGCGGTTACGGATGCACCGCCGGCGGGCCGATCGGATCGTGCACATCCTCGATGCCCAGCCGCTCACGGCCTACGAGATCGCGCTGCGGATGTGGGGAAACGTGGCGGTAACGCAGGCCTATCTGACGCTCTCGGAGGTGCTCGGCCACCTCGACCTGCTGGTCGAATCGGGGCAGGTCGCCGAGCGCGACCGCGACAGGATCGCGGTATTCGAGGCGCTGTAGCCGCCCGGCCGGGCGTGCCCCGGACTACTGCAACCGCTGTAACACTGCAGACACGGAAACGTCCAGAGCCCCTATCGATAGCGCCAAGAATGCCGATTAGCAGGGGACATGGTCGGCGACAGCGACACCGGCAGCATGCCTGGGGCGCGAGTTATGAAACCGCAAGGATGCGGAGTCGCGGCTTCGGAGCACCCGAAGCTACTCGAGCGAGTGCCCGCGATCATCTACGTCGCCGACATGGGTGGAGAGGGGCGCTGGCACTACGTGAGCCCGCAGATCGAGCAGATCCTCGGGTACTCCGCCGACGAATGGTGTGCCAACCCCGGGCTGTGGGCCGAGCGGCTGCACCCTGAGGACCGCGACTGGGTCCTGGCGCGCGAGGACGGGCTCGGAGGCGTCGAGCCCGACGACGTCGCGCTCGAGTACCGGATGGTTCGTCGCGACGGACATACGGTCTGGATCCGCGACGACGCAGTGCTCGCGCAGGCCGAGGACGGCGAGATCCGCTGGCACGGCATGCTCTACGACATCACCGACCGCAAGGGGGTCGAGGACGAGCTAGAGCGGCGCGCGGCGCAGCAGGCGGCGGTGGCGTTGCTCGGCGAGCACGCCCTGGAGGGAGCGAGCACGATCGATCTGATGGACGAGGCGGTGAACGGGGCCGCTCGCATGCTCGGTGCCGAGATCTCGGCGGTGTGGGAGTTCCTCCCCGACGAGGACTGCCTGGTTCTCCGCAGCGGGATCGGGTGGCCCGAGACCGAGATCGGATCGCTGCGGTACCCGGCCGGCGAGGGATCGCAGGCGGGATACACGCTGCTGAGCCGGGCGCCGGTGGTGGTTGAGGACTGGGACGCCGAGCGCCGCTTCGAGCAGCCGAACTTCCGAGGCCGGCGGACGGGCGCCGGGCTCTCGGTCAAGATCGAGGGCGGGTCGCGCGGGCCGTTCGGGGTCCTGGTGATCCAGTCGATGCGACCGCGGAAATTCGCCGCCGGCGATATCGACTTCCTCCAGTCGCTCGCGAACGTGCTGGCCGACGCGCTCGAGCGCCAGGCGGTCGAGGACGCGATCCGCGAACGGGCAGTGCACGACCCGCTGACCGGGCTCCCGAACCGGGTGTTGTTTGTCGACCGCCTCGAGCACGCGCTCGCGCGCCTGGGCCGTCAGCGGTCGCTGGCCGCGATCCTGTTCCTCGACCTCGACCACTTCAAGCTGGTCAACGACAGCCTCGGCCATCACGTCGGAGACGAGCTGCTGGCGGCCGCGGCGCCTCGCCTCAAGCATGCGCTGCGCGGGAGCGACACGGTGGCGCGATTCGGGGGCGATGAGTTCGGAATCCTGCTCGAGGACATTGCCTCCGAGCGCGACGCGATCGACACCGCGGAGCGGATCGCGGCTACGTTCGCGCGTCCGTTCGTGCTCTCGGGAAGCGAGCATTTCGTCACGACCAGCATCGGGATCGCGCTCGCCACCGGCGGGGAGCGCGCGGATGAGCTGATCCGCGACGCGGACGCGGCGATGTACCGGGCCAAGGACCGAGGCCGCGCCCGGTACGAGGTGTTCGACGAGGGCATGCGCGGCCGGGCGATCGCGCGCCTGCGGATGGAGAACGATCTGCGCCGCGCGCTCGAGCGCGATCAACTCCGGCTCGAATACCAGCCGGTCGTCTCGCTCACGAACTTCGCGATCGTCGGAGTCGAGGCGCTGCTCCGCTGGCACCACCCCGACCGCGGCGAGATCGCACCCTCGGAGTTCATCCCGATCGCCGAAGAGAACGGGCTGATAGAGCCGATCGGCCGTTGGGTGCTCGAGAACGCATGCCGCCAGGCCGCTCAGTGGTACTCCGCGAGGCCGGATTCGGCGCCGATCGCGATCTCGGTGAACCTGTCGGCCGTGCAGGTGGCGCGCAGGACGCTGCCCGACGTCGTCGCCGCCGCGCTCAGCAGCACCGGGCTCGATCCCGCCTGCCTCAGCCTCGAGATCACCGAGACAGTGATGGTCCGGGATGCCGAGGCGCTGACGGAGATCCTGCGCGCGCTCAAGGCTCTCGGCGTGCGCCTCGTGCTCGACGACTTCGGCACCGGTTACTCGTCACTCAGCTACCTGACGCGGCTGCCGCTCGACGTGCTGAAGGTCGATCGCTCGTTCGTCGACGGGCTCGGGAACGAGCCGCGCGACACCGCGATCACCGAGACGATCATCGCGATGTCCCGGGCGCTGTCGCTCGATGTGGTGGCCGAGGGCGTCGAGACCTCGGAGCAGGTCAACGAGCTGAGCCGGCTCGGTTGCACGCTGGCCCAGGGCTTTCACTTCTCTGGCGCGGTCCCGGCGCTCGAGATCACCGACGCACTCGAGAACGGACCGCTCTGGCTGCCGTCTGCCGGGCCTAGATAGCGCGGAATCCGGCCCAGGAGCAGTCGTCACACGAACGCGCGTAAGCCGGATTCCGTCACGGAAATCCGCCGCACCGACATTCGCGGCGCGTAACCGGACGAGACGGATTTCCCGGAGCGCGGAATCCGGCCCAGGAGCAGTCGTCACACGAACGCGCGTAAGCCGGATTCCGTCACGGAAATCCGCCGCACCGACATTCGCGGCGCGTAACCGGACGAGACGGATTTCCCGGAGCGCGGAATCCGGCCCAGGAGCAGTCGTCACACGAACGCGCGTAAGCCGGATTCCGTCACGGAAATCCGCCGCACCGACATTCGCGGCGCGTAACCGGACGAGACGGATTTCCCGGAGCGCGGAATCCGGCCCAGGAGCAGTCGTCACACGAACGCGCGTAAGCCGGATTCCGTCACGGAAATCCGCCGCACCGACATTCGCGGCGCGTAACCGGACGAGACGGATTTCCCGGAGCGCGGAATCCGGGCCAGGAGCAGTCGTCACACGAACGCGCGTAAGCCGGATTCCGTCACGGAAATCCGCCGCACCGACGTTCGCGGCGCGTAACTGGACGAGGCGGATTTCCCGCCTACGGATACGCCGCTGCGCCGGCGCGAAGCGGAGAGACGTTCGCGTCCTTGCACTCGTACGCGCCGTTCGGGATCGTGGTCTTCAGGGTCGACGTGTCGTTGGGCGGGATCACCTGGAGCGCGTAGGCGGTCGCGCAGCCGGCGGACGTCGCCACTCCGTGGCCGACGTCGAGCCGGAACGAGGCGCTTCCTCCGGGCGCGATCACGAGCGGCACCGCCGAACTGGAGCCGAAGAAGTCGCTGGTCGTGTGGTGCGGGATCGTCGGGAGCGGGTGACCGTTCTCGTCGAGGAACAGGATGCCGGGATAGCCGTACGTGCGGCAGCTCACGTTGCTGGTGTTCTTGAGCACGAAGCCGATCTCGCCGTGGCCCATCCCGCCCTGCTGACCGAGGAACGACAGCGACAGCGCGGCGGCCCGGCACGGTGGCTCGCCCGAGGACGCCGCGGACGTGGTCGTGCTCGTGCTCGTCGTGGCGCTTGCGGTCGTGGTCGTCGGCGTCGAGGAGATCGTGGTGGCGTCGGCGGTGCTGGCGGTGCTCGCGGGCTGCGAGCTCGCGGTGGAGGTGGTGCCGGTCGAGGCCGCCGGCGTCCCGCCCGAGCTCCCGCATGCGCTTAGGGCCAGGGCGCCGAGCACGACGATCGTGACCGGCAGGAGCGACCGTTTCATGCGGCTGTGTTCTGGCATTGACATTTCAGGTCCTTCGTGGGCGGGTGGGCGGGCGGGCACCCAATTTCTCCGGACCCCAGGTGCGTGCCAGTATCCCGGACGCAGACATGGACCGTAGCGAGGAGCTCCGACAGACGCCGCATCGCCCACCCCGGAACGCGTTTCTGGTCAGGCTCGAGCACTACCTGCCGTTCTGGGAGCCGCAGCTGGTCGTCGCCTGCGCGATCGCGCTCCAGCTGACGCTGTCAGAGCAGGTCACGATCGGCCCGTCCTGGCTGCTACCGGCGCTCGAGGGCGCCCTGCTGATCGGCCTTGTCATCGCCTCCCCGCACCCGAAATCGCGCCACTCGCCATTGCGTCGCCACGTTGCGATCGCAATGATCGGGTTCGTCAGCCTCGCCAACATCATCTCGCTCGTGCTGCTGTGCCACCAGTTGCTCCGCGGCGGCAAGGAGAACGGGCATGAGCTGATCCTGTCGGGGATCGTCCTGTGGTGTACGAACGTGCTGCTGTTCGGGCTGTGGTATTGGGAGGTCGACCGAGGAGGCCCGGTCGCGCGCGACTGCGGCCTACGCGACTACCCGGATTTCCTGTTTCCGCAGATGACCGACCCGCGCTGGGCGCCGGAAGGATGGATGCCCAGGCTGGTCGACTATCTCTACGTTTCGTTCACCAACGCAACCGCGTTCAGCCCCACCGACACGATGCCGCTGACGCCGACCGCAAAGTGGATGATGGCGGCACAGTCGCTCGGCTCGTTGGTGACGGTCGGATTGGTCGTTGCCCGCGCCGTCAACATCCTGGCGTGACGGCGATGGCGAACACGCAGCTCATCACTCCTGACCGCGAGGCGCTCGAGCGCTCGATCCAGGAGATCGGCACGGACCTTGCGTCCGCGTTCCCATCCGGCGCCCGGCATCCGCTAAGAGCGCTCGACCAGCGGGCGATGGACCTCGCCTCGGCCGACCAGGAGCTAAGGGCCGCACTGTTCCGGTTCGTCGACGTGACCCCCGCCTGCCGATCGCTCGACGATCTCGCGAGGCACCTGCGCGAGTTCCTGCGCGAGGTTCCCGACGCACCGCCGCCACTCGCCGCGGCGATGCGGATGGCCGATAACAAGGCCGCGCGAACCGCGATCGGCGCCGCCGCGGCGGCCGGGGTGAAGCACATGGCCCACCGCTTCATCGTCGGCGAGACGCCGGCGTCGGCGCTCGGCGTGCTCCGCGATCTGTGGAAGGACGGCGTGACGAGCTCGGTCGACCTGCTCGGCGAGGCGACCGTCACCCAGCCCGAGGCCGACCGGTACGCGGCTCGCTGCGAGGACGCGCTCACCGAGCTCGCCCGGGCCCAGCGCGGCTGGCCCGGCCGCGACGTGCTCGAGCGGGACAGCGCCGGCGCGATCCCGCGAACGAACGTCTCGGTGAAGATCTCGGCGCTCACGCCGCTGCTTCGGCCCGACGCGCCCGAGCTGGGGCGGCGCGATGCGGCCGCGCGCCTGCGGCCGCTGCTCCGTCGTGCGAACGAGCTCGGAGCACACATACACATCGACATGGAATCGCTCGACTCGCGCGAGGCGGTGTTCGATCTCGTGCTCGAGGTGCTGTCCGAGGACGAGTTCGCGACCGGCCCGTCCGCGGGGATGGTGCTCCAGGCCTACCTCCGCGACTCGCCCGAGCAGCTCGAGCGGATCCTGGAGTGGGCGCGGGCGTCCGGTCGCACCCCGCCTCTGACCGTGCGGCTGGTCAAGGGCGCCTACTGGGACCACGAACTGGTCCAGGCCAGCCAGCACGGCTGGCCGACGCCGGTGTTCGACGTCAGGGCCGACTGCGACCGGAACTTCGAGGCGCTCACCGCGAGGCTGCTCGACGCCCGGCCGGCGGTGCGGGTCGCGGTGGCATCGCACAACCTGCGCTCGGTATCACACGCGATCGCCTACAACCGGTTGTCGGGCGGCGAGGATCGCGACCTCGAGCTCCAGGTGCTCCGGGGACTCGGCGACCAGCTCCAGGACGCGCTCGCGTCGCGCGGCCTGCGGGTGCGGACCTACTGCCCGGTGGGCGACCTCGTGGCCGGGATGGCGTACCTCGTTCGGCGCCTGCTCGAGAACACGAGCAACGAGAGCTTCTTGCACGAGCAGGCAAGCGGGACGTCACTCAGCGTCCTGCTCGCGCCACCGTAGCGCCCCGCGGTCACGCGTCAGGCTGCCCGGCGGCGAACCGCTTCGTCAGGCGGATCATGCTTCCGTGCGCGCGCTCGATGCGGGCAGCCACGATCCCGGCGAGAACCCTGCATGAAGCGGAGCTCGGGCTCGCCGAGTCCGGGGCGGGGCTCGTTGCTCGCGCAGCACAGGCTGCCGTGCACGCGCCCGGCACGAGCACGTCCGAGTTGGTCCTCCCGACCATCGCCTCGATCGTCTGCTTCTGGGAGTCGACGGTCGCGATGTAGGCGGCGTCCATCCCGAGCTCCTCGCGCGCAGCGCGAAGCGCCCGCTCGAGGACGTCGACCTCCCGCGCGGCTTTGATCTGACGCACGGCATCGGCGTACTCGGAAGGGACCCCGGCTTTCACTGCGCGCATTAGATCCCTTTCCGGTGTGCAGGTCGAGGAATTTTCCGGTCTGGATGTCGAAGTTGCCCGGCCTCGCGGTCGAGGGGTCGGGGCGATCCTCAGCCGGCCCCGAACCGCGCGGTCAGCCGCGCCATGTCGCCCCGCGCCTGCTCGACGCGGGCGGCGATGATGCCCGCCAGCACCTGCATGAAGCGCAGGTCCTCGGAACCGATGTCGAACTTCGGCTCCCGGCTGACGCAACAGAGAGTCCCGTGAATGCGGCCGTCGGAGAGCCGTACCGGCACCCCGATGTAGGCACCGAACTCGCGGGTCGCCGCGAGATCGCGCATGGCCGGCTCGGCCCGAGTGTCGGGCACGACGTTCGGGATCTCTCCGTTCAGCATCCGCTGGCAGAACGTGTGCTCGACGGGGATCACAGACCCCTGGTAGGCGTTCACGATGTCGGCCTCGCCGACGATCGCGTGGAGCGTCTGGACTTGCGGATCGATCGTCGTGACATAAGCGGCGTCCATGCCCAGTCGCTCGCGCGCGGCGGTCAGCGCCCGCTCGACCACGTCGCTCTCCTGGGCGGCCTCGATCCGATCGATGGCCTCGGCGTGCTCCGGCGCGACCGGGTGTTCCGTGTCCGATTCCACGGCGGCGATTAAACCAGCGCGGTCAGCCCGTAATCAATGGGCAGCCGTCGGGTCGACGGCAGCGCCCGGCGGCGGGCCCAACGGGCGCTGGCGGGTGCCAGGTCCCCCGTGCAATAGCTGATGCAGCCCCAGGCCTCAGCCGGATCATGAGCCATAGTTCCAGCCCACCGATGAAGCGCTCGTCACGCTGGAGGAGGAGGCTCGGCGGCTTCCTGCTGGTGATCCTGGCCCTGCTCGCAGTGGCCGGCGTCAGCGCGCTCGTGATCAGGTTCGCCCCACCGTGGCTCGTGTCGACCAACGGCCTCACCGGGACCGCCCGGCTCAACGAGCTGAACCGGATCCGCGTCGCACTGGTGCTGATCGTGGTCGCGGCGCTCGTCGCCGCCGTCGCCATCTATGCGTTCCGCTCGTTCTCGCGCGACCGACGGGTCGAGCACACCGAACGGCAGCTGTCGGAGCGGTTCATGCGCGCGATCGACCAGCTCGGCCATCCGGCCCTCGATGTCCGTCTCGGCGGCATCTATTCGCTCGAGCGGCTCGCGCAGGAGTCGCCCGATGATCACGGGCCGATCATCGAGATCCTCGCGGCGTTCGTTCGCGAGCACGCGCCCTGGCCCGTGAGAGCGGGAGCGCGCTCCGGGGACGGCGACGGCCACGCCCGTGGCGCGCACGGGAGCGAGCACCAGGCCCGCCCGGCCACCGACGTCCAGGCGGCCGTCACGATCCTCGGGCGGCGCACCCTCGCCCACGACACCGAGGCCCCAATCGGCCTCCCCCACACCGCCCTGGCCGGGGCGATGCTGACCGGGGCGCAGCTCGAGGGCGCGCTCCTCAGCGGAGCGAACCTCGAAGGCGCCGACCTGTTCAAGGCCAACCTCAAGGCGGCCGACCTCGAGGCAGCGAACATGAGGGGCGCCGGGCTGCTGCTCGCGGACCTCAACGACACGGTCCTCTGGGGCGCCAACCTGGAAGGCGCGCGGCTGTACGGAGCGAACCTCGAAGGAGCCGCGCTCAAGGGAGCCAATCTGAGAGGCGCCGGCCTCACCGGCGCGAACCTCAAGGACTCCGGCCTCCACAGCGCGGCGCTCGTGGGCGCCGATCTGACCGGGGCGAACCTCGAGGGCGCCGGTCTCGACGGCGCGAACCTCGAGGGCGCGAACCTCGACGGCGCGAACCTGAGGGGCGCCGTCCTGCTGAACGCGGTCTACGACGCGTCGACGATCTGGCCGACCGGATTCGACCTCACCGGTCAGGGCGCCGTCGTCAGGACTCTTCCGGAGGCGCTCGGCCGGGTCTCGCACGAGCCTCGGAACGGGCCGGAGGTTCACGCCGGCTGGCCGCACGAGACCGAGGATCGGCCGCGGCCGGCACCCGCTGCTTGGCCGCCCGAGCCGGAGTCCGAACCGGAGCCGCACGGGTCCTGGACGGGCGTGGGCGAGGGCGATCCTGAGCCCGAATATGAGCCCGAGCCGCCCGGGACCTGGGTGAGCGAGCCGGAGCCCGAGGCGCAACCGCAGCCGGAGCCGCCCGGGGCCTGGCCGGGCGAGCCCGGGACTGAGCCGCCCGGGGCCTGGCCGGGCGAGCCCGGGACTGAGGCGCCCGGGGCCTGGCCGGGCGAGCCCGAGCCCGAGGCGCAGCCCGAGTCGCAGGCGCCCACCGAGTCGAGCCAGGAACCCCAGCCCGGACCCCAGCCGCCGATCAGATGGCCGGCGCAACGGGAGGACGGTCCGGGCGAGCCACCGGCGCAGTAGCGCCATCTTCGCCCAGTTCGGGCCTGTTAACGTCGCTGGCTCCGATGCCAACGCTTCCTCCGTTTGCCAACGAGCCCGTGCTCGAGTTGCGGCGAGCTCCCGTGCGCGCCCAGCTTCAGGAGGCCCTCGGCCGTCTGACCCGGACGCTGCCACTGCATGTTCCGGTGATGATCGGCGGTGGCGAGCGCGTCGGCGAGGAGCTGCATTCGACCGATCCGGGCGAGCCGGACAGTGTCGTCGCGGTCGCGGCCCGCGCCACCGAGGCCGAGGTCGCGAGCGCGGTGGCGGAGGCTGAGCGCGGGCTCCGCGACTGGCGTGCGGTCCGCGCCGAGGACCGGGCGGCCGCCCTGATCCGGGCCGCCGCGTGGATGCGCCAGCGCCGGCTCGAGATCGCGGCGCTCGAGGTCCGCGAGTGCGCGAAGCCCTGGCCCGAGGCCGACGCCGACGTGTGCGAGGCGATCGACTTCCTCGAGTACTACGCCCGCGGCGCGATCGAGCTCGACGCGGGAGCGCACCTCTTACAGGTCCCCGGCGAGCGAAACGAGATGCGGTACGGACCACGCGGCGTGGTGGCGGTGGTCGCGCCCTGGAACTTCCCGGTCGCGATCCCGTGCGGGATGACCGCCGCGGCGCTGGCCACCGGCAACGCGGTCGTTCTCAAACCGGCCGAGCAGTCGCCCGGATGCGCGCTGATGCTCGTGCAGGCGCTCCGCGCCGGCGGAGTGCCGGCGTCGGCGATCTCGCTACTGCCCGGGGAGGGCGACGCCGGCGCCGCGCTCGTGGCCCACCCCGGGGTGCACACGATCGCGTTCACCGGCTCGATGCCGGTCGGCGTGGAGATCGCCCGGGCGGCGGCGGAGGTCGCCCCCGGACAGCGGCATTTGAAGCGCGTGGTGTCGGAGCTCGGCGGCAAGAACTGCGTGATCGTCGACTCGGACGCGGATTTGGACGAGGCGATCCCCGGGATCGTCTCCTCGGCGTTCGTGTACGCCGGTCAAAAGTGCTCGGCGGCCGCGCGGGTGCTCGTGCACGAGGCGATCGCCGACCAGCTCGTCGAGCGGGTCGCCGGCGCGGTCCGCGTGCTCGTGGTCGGTCAGGCCGATGAGCTCGGGACCGATGTCCCGCCGGTGATCGAGCAGGCCGCCAAGGAACGGGTCGATCGGTACGCCGCGATCGCCGCGTCTCAGGGGCGCATCGCGGCTCGCTCCGATCACGTGCCCGAGCGCGGCTGGTTCTGCCCCCCGACGGTCGCGGTCGACCTGCCTGCGGATTCGCCGGTCCTGAACGAGGAGATCTTCGGACCGCTGCTCGCGATCGACCGGGTCAAGAACGTCGAGCATGCATGCGACGTGGTCGACGGCCTTCCGTTCGCGCTGACCGGGGGCCTGTTCGCCCGCGATCCCGCCACCGTGCGCTACGTGCGCGAGCGTACCCCGGTAGGGAACCTCTATGTCAACCGCGGGATCACGGGCGCGATGGTCGGCCGCCAGCCGTTCGGAGGCAACCGGCTGTCCGGCACCGGCAGCAAGGCAGGCGGACCTGACTATTTGCGGCAGTTCGTCGAGCCCCACGTGTTCACCGAGAACACCATGCGCCATGGGCTCGTGGTCTGATCCGCTCCCCGGCCACGCCCCGCCACCCCTCTCCGAATGCGCCACCGCAACCGCTCCGCCACCCCGCCCCGAATGCGCCGCCGCAATCGCCGCGCCACTCCGCCCCCCGATGCACCGGCATTCAGGGCCGATAAGCTGACACTCGGCGAGCCGTCGCGGCCGAGATCGCACAAACACGCCGCATAGCGCCGCTTTTCTGACGCTCGAGCTGAGCGTGTTGTCGAGTGTGCAGTTATCGGGGCGTCTGAGGCGTGCCGAGCGGAAAGAAATCTCCTAACTAGGGTTGATTTGAGCGCCCGTCCGGTCGATCATCGACTAGGAGATGCCGTTGCCGCCCTCAGTTGCGTGGAAGCTGTTGCTGGCGCTCGTACTCGTGGGAGCGATTCTGCTCAGCGCGTGCGCGAAGGCTCCCTCCCGGCCGCTGCCCCGCAGCGACCTCCGCCGGCTCGTGCTCGCGGCGCTCACGCTCTACGCGGTCGGCGTGTTCGCCTCGATGACGCACCACGCGCTGCTCGCGGGCGTCGTCTACGTGGCCGGAATCGCCGCGTGCGCGCTCGCGGCGTGGCTGTCGCGCGGCAGCAATCCCGACGATCCGCCCCGGGGCGGCGACGAGCCGATCGACGAGCAGCCGCCGCCCAAGCCTGACGGCGTCCCCCAGTTCGACTGGCGCGCGTTCGAACGCGACTTCCGCGACTACTCGGAGCGCATGCGCCACCCCGCCGGCGCACGCTAGTGTCGCCTCAGGTCGCTCCGTTCATCGCCAGCAACATCTCGTGTAGCCGGCCGTCTCCGGCGAGCTCGGGGTGGAACGAGACCGCGAGCATGTTGCCCTGCCGGATCGCCACCGGGTGGTCTTCGACGCTGCCCAGGACCTCCACCGAGGGACCGTAGTCGGCGACCCACGGGGCGCGGATGAACACGGCGTGCATCGGCCCGCCTCCGACCCCGGAGAGGTCGATGTCGGCCTCGAACGAGCGGACCTGACGCCCGAACGCGTTCCGGCGGGTCGTGACGTCGAGCAGGCCGAGATGGTCGCGGTCGAGCATGATCATGCCGGCGCAGGTTCCGAGCACCGGCGTTCCAGCCCGCACCAGCGCTCGGAGCGGCTCCGCCAGCCCCTCGCGCTCGATCCCCAGCGTCATCACCGTGGACTCGCCGCCCGGGATGATCAGCGCGTCGAGGCCCTCGAGATCTGCCGGCACGCGAACCTCGCGCGCCTCCGCGCCCAGCGCCGCCACGATCTTGGCGTGGGCCTCGAAGTCGCCCTGCAGCGCGAGGATGCCGACCACCTTCGGTTGGTGGTCCGGCGATGTTTCGCCGCCAGGCGAAACTCGCACTGCTGACGAAGTCAGCACTACCAGCCGCGGGGGGCGAGCAACTGCTCGGCCTCGAGCTTTGACGACTCGAGGCTCACCATCGGCTGACCCAGCCCGTTCGAGGCTGCGGCGATGCGGGCAGGATCCTGGTAATGCGTCGTCGCCTCGACGATCGCGCGCGCCCGGCGCTCAGGGTCCTCGGACTTGAAGATCCCCGAGCCGACGAACACGCCTTCGGCGCCGAGTTGCATCACCAAAGCCGCGTCGGCCGGCGTCGCGATCCCGCCGGCGCAGAACAGCACCACCGGCAGACGCCCATCGGCCGCGATCTGGCGCACCAGGTGAAGCGGGGATTGAAGCTCCTTCGCCGCCGTCGCCAACTCGGCGTCGTCGAGGGTCGCGAGGCGCCGGATTTCGCCGCGGATCATCCGCAGGTGGCGGACGGCCTCGACGATGTCGCCGGTGCCGGCCTCGCCCTTGGAGCGGATCATCGCCGCTCCCTCGCCGATCCGCCGCAGGGCCTCGCCCAGGTTGGTGGCGCCGCACACGAACGGGACGGTGAAGGCCCACTTGTCGATGTGGTTGGCCTCGTCGGCGGGGGTCAACACCTCGGACTCGTCGATGTAGTCGACCTCGAGCGCCTCGAGCACCTGCGCCTCGACGAAGTGGCCGATCCGGGCCTTGGCCATCACCGGGATCGTCACCGCCTCCTGAATCCCCTGGACCATCGCCGGGTCCGACATACGCGCCACGCCGCCATCCCGGCGGATGTCGGCGGGGACCCGCTCGAGCGCCATCACCGCTGCCGCGCCGGCGTCCTCGGCGATCTTGGCCTGGTCGGGCGTGACCACATCCATGATCACCCCGCCCTTGAGCATCTCGGCCAGGCCGGCCTTGACCGTGAACGTCGCTTCGTCCCTGGGAGTCTGGGAATTCTCGTCCATCGGGGCCTGAGTTTAGCCGGGCGCTAGCGTTCCCCGCGATGTCCACGGCGCCAGTGTTCGAAGGCTCGGATGGCCGTTTTGTCGCTACGCAGCTCGCCAGCGGGCCGTGGGACCCGAACGCGCTACACGGCGGCGCCCCGGCGGCCTTGCTCGTCCGCGCCTTCGAGCAGTTGCCCGCCGCGGAGGGTCTCGGGCTTGCTCGCGTGACGTACGAGTTCATGCGGCCGATACCCGTCGGCCCGCTCGAGATCCACGCCGAAGTCGCCCGTCCCGGCCGTCGTGTCCAGCTACTGGAGGCCTCTATCGCGGTGGACGGCGTCGAGGTCGTACGCGCTCGAGCCCTCCAGGTCCAGGCCGCCGACGCCGGCGCCGGCGACGGCGACGGCGACGGCGAAAGCGCCCCGCCGCCCCCGGGCCCCGAGCATGGACGACCGCCAGAGCTGCGCGTTCCACACCGCCCGATGTTCGCGTTCGACGCGATCGAGATCGTGTTCGTGGTCGGCGGCTGGGGAGCCGGCCCGTGTACGGCGTGGTTCCGGCTTCGAAGCCCGATCGTGGCCGGCGAGACCCCGTCGCCGCTACAGCGACTCGCCGCGGCGGGCGATTTCGGCAACGGCATCAGCGCGACGCTGTCGTGGGACGACTACCTGTACATCAACCCGGATCTGACGCTGTACATCGAGCGCGAGCCGACCGGTGAGTGGATCTGCCTCGAATCGCAGACCCGGATCGCGCGCGACGGCATCGGGGTGGCGGAGAGCGTGCTGTACGACGAGCGCGGTCGCGTCGGCCGGGCGACCCAGGCCCTCCTGGTCGCTCCGCGATAACCGCGGTGTCCGTCCAACCGGTGTTCGAGGTCCTCGGCGGAGGATTCGTAGCGACTGAGCTGGCCAGCGGCCCGTGGGATCCGAGCGCCCAGATCGGGGGCGCGCCGGCGGCCCTGATCATGCGGGCGTTCGAGCGGCTGCCGGCATCGCAGGGTCTGTGCCTCGCGCGGGTGACCTACGAGTTCATGCGGCCGGCGCCGGTCGGGCCACTCAACGTGCACGCCGAGGTCACCCGTCCGGGCCGCCGCGTGCAGCTGCTGGACGGATCGATGCTCGCCGGCGGCATCGAGGTCGTTCGCGCTCGGGCACTGAGGGTCGGGGCCGCTGACTCCGGCGGCGATCACTCCGGCGAGACGCCGCCCCCGCCCGGCCCCGATCAGGGGCGTGCCGGGGAGCTTCCGGGGCTGCACCGTCCGCGGTTTGCCACGGACGCGGTCGAGATCCGGTTCGTCGCCGGCGGCTTCGGCGGCGGCCCCGCCACGGCCTGGTTTCGCCTCACGCGTCCTCTGGTGGCCGATGAGGAGCCGACCCCGCTTCAACGTCTCGCCGCCGCCAGCGACTTCGGCGCCGGCCTCAGCGGGACGCTCCCACGCGAGGAGTTCCTGTTCATCAACGCCGACCTCACCGTGTACGTCGAGCGCGAACCGGTCGGGGAGTGGATCTGTCTCGAGTCGCAGACCCGGATCGCCGCCGGCGGGACCGGGGTCACCGAGAGCGTGCTGTACGACGAGGGCGGTCGGGTCGGCCGGGCCACCCAGGCCCTATTCGTCGCGCCCCGCCACTGATGCGACTGAGAAAACCGCTCTATATGAGCGGCTTTCTCAGTCGCCTCGAGGGTTGGCGGAGGCGTCCCGTAGGTAAGACAGCAACCCCCCCGCCACGAGGATCTCCCGCTCGTGGGCTGAGAAATCGTTGGCCAGCGTGAGCTCCTCCCCGGAGTCCTCGATCCGAGCGCTGATCGTGTCCGATCCGGATTCCAACTCTTCCCGCAGCGACGGCAGGCACCACCTCTGCCCCACCTCGGCCTTGTCGTAGTCGGATGGCTCGGAGAACGTCAACGCCACGATCCCCTGCGCGATCAGGTTGCGGCGGTGGATGCGCGCGAACGACTTGGCGATCACCGCCTTGACCCCGAGGTGCAGGGGTGCGAGCGCCGCGTGCTCTCGCGAGGAGCCCTGCCCGTAGTTGTCGCCGGCGACGATGAACCCGCTCCCCCACTCCTTCAGCCGGTTGCGGAACTCGGGATCCCGGTGGCGCAGAGTGAACTCCGCGATCGCGGGGACGTTCGACCGGTAGGCCATCACCTCGATGCCGTCCGGGGCGAGGTCGCCGGTCGAGATGTCGTCGGGCTGCACGGTCGCCACGCACGCCTCGAGCGAGTCGCCGAGCGGCGTGTGCTCGGGCGGGCGCTTGATGTTGGGACCGCGCGGGATCTCGATTCGCTCCGCCTCGTCAGCCCCCGCCGGCGCGAAGATGTGGACGTCCTCGACGTAGGGGCGCAGCTCGGGCATCGGCAACAGCTCCGGCGGTTCCCCATAGGAGCGCGGATCCTCGATCTTGCCGCTCAGCAGCGAGACCGCCGCCAAAGCGGGCGAGCACAGGAACACCGAGTCCTCCGGTGTGCCCGACCGGCCCGGGAAGTTCCGGTTGAACGTCCGCAGCGAGTTCGACTCCGACGGAGGCGCCTGGCCCATGCCCACGCACGGTCCGCACACGGGCTCGAGCATCCGCACGCCTCCGTCTGACAGTTGGCGGTACACGCCCGATTCCGCGATCGCGGCCAGGATCTGACGCGACCCGGGCGTCGCGGTCGCGGCAATCGACGGGTGCACGATCTGCCCGCCGCGGTCGGCGAGCACCGCGCCGGGGAGCGCGAGGTCGCTGTAGCCAGAGTTGACCGACGAGCCGATGCAGACCTGGGCGATCGGGGTTCCCGCGACCTTCCTCGACCGGTACGACGTTGTCGGGGTTGTGCGGCTTGGCGACGAGCGGGCCGAGCTCGCCCAGGTCGATCTCGATCCGGTCGTCGTACTGGGCGCAGTCGTCCGGGCCGACCTCGACGAAATCGTCGTGGCGCTGCTGCCGCAACAGCCAGTCCCGGGTCGTCTCGTCCGGAGGAAAGACGCCCGCGGTCCCCCCCATGTCCGCGATCATGTTCGCGATCGTGGCCCGCTCGGGGATCGACAGGTCGTGCGTCCCCGGTCCCGTGAACTCGAGCACCTTGTTCTTGCCCCAGCTCGCAGTCAACCGCCGCAAGAGCTCGAGGATGATGTCCTTGGCCTGAACCCAGGGGCGGGCGAGCTTGCCCTCGAGGCGCACCTCGACCACCTCCGGACAGGCGATCTCGTAGGGGTGCCCGCCGAGGACGACGGCCACGTCGAGGCCGCCGGCGCCGATCGCGACCATGCCGAGGCATCCCGCTTGGGTGGTATGGGAGTCGGCCCCGAGCATCGTCTGCCCCGGCTTGCCGAACCGCTCCATGTGGATGTAGTGGCTGATCCCGTTGCCGGGGCGCGAGAAGTGCAGCCCGTACTTGCGCGCGAGCGCCTGGAGCATGCGGTGGTCGTCGGGGTTCTTGAAGTCGAGCTGGACGACGTTGTGGTCGACGTACTGGACCGCGCGCTCGACCTTGATCCGCGGCTCGCCGAGCTCCTCGAACTGCATCAGCGCCATCGTGCCGGTGGCGTCCTGGAGCAATGCCTGATCCATCCGGATCGAGATCGGCGAAGCCGGCGTCAGCTCGCCGTCGACCAGGTGCTTGCGAAGGATCTGGCGGGTCAGGTTGTCCGGCATCGGGTGGGCTCCTCTCGCGACGGCGTCCCGATCGGAACCTACCCCGCGCTTGCGCGACTACGCGCTGGTCGGCCGTCGCGGTCGCAGTGGCGTAAGCAATCGAACCATCGCGGGACTCCACGCGCGCCACCACCTCGACGTACGACCCGACGGGCGCGGGCGCGTCCAGCGACACCTCGAACGAGACCGCCCGGGCGTCGAGGCCGCACACCAGCGGCATCGCCTCCGCCAGCGCGGCGGCGACGATGCCGTCGTGGGCGCGGCCGCCGTCGGCTCCCTGATGGTCCTGCTTGATGAAGCAGCGGCCGGCGACCGCGCCCGGAGCGACTTCCTCGACCTCCAGCAGCAGTCCGAAAAGATTGGTACGACCGCACCCGAAGCACAGTTCGTGGTGCAGCAGCGGCATGCCCCGCCCCGAGAGCTACTTCAGGCGGAACGCCTTGATGCGCACGTCGTACTGCTGGGCGTCCCGCGAGTACACGCCATACGCGAGCGCCTGAATCAGCGACAGGAGCGCCGTATGCGATCGGACGAACGCCGGCGTGTTCGACGAGTAATAGAGGCGAATACGGGCCAGGCGCGCCACCTCGGACAGCGTCGCGTCGGTGATCGCGAGCGTCGGCGCCTTTCGGTGCCGGGCCAGCTTCATCGTTCGCGTGATCAGCGGATGGGGCCGCCCCGCGGACAGCCCGATCACCAGCGTCTGATCGTCGATCCGGCTGAGCCGCCCGAGCGCCTCCTGCGACGGGCTGGCCACGATCTCCGCGCGAAGGTCCAGCAGCATCAGTAGATGGCGGAGATAGCTGGCGAAGAACGCCATCTGGTCGGTGCCCGCGATCAGCACCTTGCCGGCGGAGACGATCGCGTCGATCGCGGCCTCGACATCGCCGCGGGAGAGCTTGTGGGCGGTGTCCTCGACGTTAACGTGGTCGGCGGCCAGCGCGGCCTCGAACTCGGTGTGGTCGAGCGAGAATAGGGGTGCGGTCGCAGTCGACGATTCGCCCGGCATGCCGGGCGGCCGGCGGCGGTACTCGTCCCGCGCCGCCTGCTGAAGCTCGGGGAAGCCCTCGAAGCCGAGCGCCTGGGAGAACCGCACGACGGTGCTCGAGGAGGTGCTGGCGCGGCGCGCGAGCTCCTCAGCGGTCTGGAAGGCAGCTTCGTCGAGGTGGTCGACGATGTACTGAGCCACGTCCTTCTGCGAGCGAGAGAACTCGTCGAAGCGGGCGCGGATGTACGCCGACAGGGCCTGATGGCCGTTTGGCGATGGGGTCGCGGTGGGAGCGGCTGACTGCTTCATCGGCAGCCGTCTGATTCGACGCCTCCGCCCCGCGTCCTTCACGCTCTTGACTGCGGCCCGGTACAGAGCACCGAGCCCGACCTCGTCGAACCGCCGCGGGCGCCCCGTCGGGCGCGCCCGCTATCCGCCGCGTTCGGCGCGCTCCTCGTTCTCCTTGCGCTCGGCCAGGACCTGAGCGACCACGTAGATGATCAGCACGTTGACGATCACGCCGATCCCGAGGAACGTCAGCAGCAGCGCGATCGTCTGTCCGAGCGAGCTCGGGGTCTGGCCGAGGAAGCTGGCGATCGTCAGCATCGCCCCTGGAGCCTACCTCACGGTCTCCGGGGAAAGGGCCTTGAGACACTTGGCAGGATCGCGGCCCTGTAGCTCAGTCGGTAGAGCAGCGGACTCATAATCCGTCGCGCCCAGGTTCGAGTCCTGGCAGGGCCATCGGGAGAGAGTGTCAGCAATCGAACCTTCAGCATCGGCTCGGGCGCAAAACCTGTCCAAAGCGCTAAAGCTCTCCGGCCGATTGTTCGATACAGGCCGGGATTGAGTTGTGAAAAGGCAAACCCGTCGCGAGGCGGGGACGCAAAGCCAGAGGTCTCCATAGGAGAGATAGCTCGGCCGCCTGCTCAGCGTGTTCGACTCCAAATCAGTAGTTCGCAAGGAGGACAAGGATGTCCCGGTTCAAGTTCCGTCACGCTCAGCTGTTGCTGTCGATCATGGCCCTGGTCGCGCTCGTCGTGGTCTCAGGAGCCAGCTGGAAGTTCTGATTGAGAAAGGCGACGGCCGGGCGCTCCGGTCCGCACCCGGGCGCCCGGACCGAGCTGATGAAACCCCGTGCCCTCGAGCCTGTCCGCCTCTACTGCATAGCCGTCACGCTCGTGGGCGTGGCGCTGTTGGCGGGCATCGTCGCCGCCACGTCGATCGATTTCGACGGCCAGACGCGGACGATCGAGTTCCTCGCGCTCGCCGGGAGCGTGATGATCGGCGAGCTCTTCCCGATCGAGGCGCCGCGCCGTTCCGGGGACGGCGAGATCACCGTCTCGGTGATGTTCTCTTTTGCACTCCTCCTCGGAGTGGGTCTGCTCCCGGCCCTCATCGCACAGCTTGCCGCCTCGATGGTGCAGGACGCGATCGCCCGCAAGCCGTGGTGGCAGGTGGGCTTCAACATCGGCCAGTACACGCTGTCGCTGTCCGCCGCCGCGCTCGTGCTCAAGCTTCTTGGCGGCTACGCCGGGATTCGCATCGGCGGCTTCCACGCATTCGATCTGCTGGTCGTGGTCGGCGGCGCGGTCGGCTATTTCATCGTGAACCTGCTGCTGGTCACGCGCGCCACCACCTTGTACATGGGGACGCCGTTCTCGCACGCGCTTCGCAGCGATCTGATGTTCGGCCTGTCGGTGAGCGCGGTGCTGCTGTGCCTCGCCCCGGTGGTCGTCACCGTGCTCGAGTTCAGCCCGATCCTCTACCCGCTGCTCCTCGTCCCGCTGGTCGGCGTCTACGTCAGTGGCCGGCAGACGGTCCGCACGGTCACCGCCGAGCACCTCGCTCGCCATGACAGCCTCACCGAGCTGCCCAACCGGCGATGGTTCCTCGAGGCAGTCGGCCACGCGCTGAAGAACCAATCGCTGAGTGCCGGCGGGCTCCTGCTGGTCGACCTCAACGGCTTCAAGGAGGTCAACGACACGCTCGGCCACCACCACGGTGACCTCGTGCTCCAGGAAGTGGGCCCCAGACTGCGGGCGGCATTCCGCAGCGAGGATCTCGTCGCGCGCCTCGGCGGCGACGAGTTTGCCGTTTTCATGCCCGGCGCCGACGGCGACGCCGCCCAGACCGCCGTGCAGCGGCTCCAGGACGCCCTGCACACGCCGATCGAGGTCGACGGGATCAGCCTCGAGCTCGACGCGAGCATTGGGCTGGCCTGGTATCCCGATCACGGCAACGACGTCGACACCCTGCTCCAGCGCGCCGATGTCGCGATGTACCGCGCCAAGGCGGCCCACCAACCGCTCGTGACCTACCGGTCCGAGGACGACTTCCACAGCCCCGAACGGCTGGTGCTCGCCACCGATCTGCGACGCGCGCTCGGCGAGGACCAGCTTGTCCTCCACTACCAGCCGCAGGTCGAGCTCGGGCTCGGCCGCCCGGTCGCCGCCGAGGGCCTCGTGCGTTGGCAGCACCCGCAGCGCGGCCTGCTGGCGCCGTTCGAGTTCATCGACGTCGCCGAGCGCACCGGCCTGATCAAGGATCTCACCTACCGGGTGCTCGACCTCGGGCTGCGTGACCTGCGCGCCTGGAGCGAGGACGGGCGCGAGCTCTCGCTTTCGCTGAACGTCTCGGTGCGAAGCCTGCTCGACCGCCGGTTCCCCGAGGAGGTCGAGAAGCTGCTCGCCCTCCACGGGATCGACGGCAAGGCGCTCACCCTCGAGCTGACCGAGAGCTCGCTGATGGTCGACCCCGAGGTCGCGAAGAAGACCATGCGCCACCTCTCCGAGCTCGGCGTGTCGGTCGCGATCGACGACTTCGGCACCGGCTATTCGTCGCTGGCGTACCTGACCGACCTGCCGATCGGCGAGCTCAAGATCGACAAGTCGTTCGTCCGTGCGATGGGCTCCGATGCCCGCAACGCGATCGTGGTCCGGTCGACCATCGAGCTCGCCCACAACCTCGGCCTGCGCACGGTCGCCGAGGGCATCGAGGACGCGTTGACGTTCGAGCGCCTCCGCGCGCTCGGATGCGAGCTCGCCCAGGGCTTCCACATGAGCAAGCCGCTGCCCGCCACGAGTCTCGTGAGCTGGTGGGACCTGCACACCGCCTGCCCAACCGAGCCTTCTCCCGGAGACGTCGCGCTCCCGCATCCCCTGTCCGAGCTGAGCGTGGCCTGATGCTGCTCGTCGTCACGGCAATCGCGCTGCTGATCACCGTCCCGCTCGCGGGCGGCCACCTCACCCGCCTGGCGGACATCCGCGTGCGCGCGGTCTGGGCGGTGCTGCTGGCCGCGGCGATCCAGGTCGGCATCTCGGACGTGGCGCCGGGAGGCAGCCATTGGGTGCACGTCGCGCTCAACATCGCCTCCTACATGCTCGACGCCTACTTCCTGTTCGCAAACCGCCGGCTCACGGGAGTACCGATCGTCGCGCTCGGCGCCGCGCTCAACGTGCTGGCGATCACCGCGAACGGCGGCGTGATGCCGGCGAGCGCATCCGCGCTGCGGATCGCCGGAATCGACCCCCGCGCCGGGTTCGACAACTCCGCGCATCTGGTGCACGCGCACCTGGCGTTCCTCGGCGACGTAATCCCGGTGCCCGGGCCGTGGCCGATCGGCAACGTGCTGAGCGTCGGCGACCTCACGATCTTCATCGGCGCCCTGATCGTGCTGCACCACGCCTGCGGGTCACGACTGTTCCCACGGGGTCGCGGGCGCGCAAGAATCTCGACTGATGCGCGAGGTTCGACCGCCGCAATCTGAGCTCCCGCTCGAGACTGCCTCGTTTCTCGCCTGCCTGGCGACGATCCTCGAGCTCCCGTTCGCCGACCTGCCGCAGCCGCCCGCCGGCGACAGTCTGGCGACCGGATGGACGGTCTCGCGCTGGCTTGGGGGACTCGGACTCGGGCTCGCGCGGGTCGCCGACGCGGGGTCGTTCACGTGGCCGGGACCGTGGATCGGTCGGGCCGGCGATCGGTTCGTCGTGATGTACGGCGTGCCGTCAGGGGTCGTCTGGGACCCGGGCGGCGGGGCGGGTGGGGCCCAAATCGAGCGCGACTCGATCGAGGACGGGTTCGTCATCGCGGCCGCGGACATCGCCCTGGCAATGCCGCCACGGCCCGCGGCGCCCCCGGCGGTGGGCACGGTCGAGGCGATCGCCGTCGCCGGCGCGGCTGCCGAGCCGGCGCGCCTGTTGCAGAGCGTCCGCGCGCTCTCCGGGCAGGGACTCGAGGGCGATCGCCATGTCGCCGGCACCGGGACTTTTCCCTCGGGGCTGCCGGGCAGCGCGCTGACGATGATCGAGGCCGAGGTCTGCGAGTCGTTCGACCCGCCGCTCGAGCCCGGAGAGCATCGCCGGAACGTGATCACGCGCGGCATCGACCTGAACGCGCTCGTCGGCCACGAGTTCCTGATCGGGGACGTCCCGTGCCGCGGCATGCGGCTGTGCGAGCCGTGCACGGTCGTTCAGCGGTACGCCGGACGGCCCGTGCTGCGGCCGCTCGTGCATCGCGGCGGCCTGCGCGCGGACATCCTCCGCGACGGCGAGATCAAGGTCGGGGATCCGGTCCGGGCGGCTGTTTAGGGACCTGGGGGAATCCGCCGCGACCCGGTACGCGGTGCGGACGTCACGCGGCGGATTTCCCTTAAGGGAATTCGGCCCCCGCACGTCACGGAACCGGACACGTTTCGGCGCCGAATTCCCCTAATTCAGGTACCGGTACGCGGGCAGCGTCAGGAACTCGATCAGGTCGGGCGACAGCGCCACCTTCTCGAAGATCTCGCGCGTCTCCCGGGGACGGCCCGCCTCCCAGGTCTCCTCCCCGACCTGCTCGCGGATCTTGCCCGCCTCCTCGTCGAGAACCTGGCGGACGAGCTCCGGCGTCACCTGCCGGCCGTCGTCGAGCCTCACGCCATGATGGATCCACTGCCAGATCTGCGTGCGCGAGATCTCCGCGGTCGCGGCGTCCTCCATCATCGAGTTGATCGCGGCAGCGCCGCGGCCCGACAGCCAGAACGAGATGTACTGGAAGCCGACGCTGACGTCGGTCCGCAGTCCCTTGTCGGTGATCGAGCCGGGGGTCGCGGCGAGATCGAGGAGCTCCGCGGCGGTGACGTGAACGTCGTCGCGCCGGCGGGAGACCTGGTTCGGCGCTCCGTTCAGGCCCTTTTCGAACACCTCCCGCGCCACCGGCACCAGGTCGGGATGCGCGACCCAGGTCCCGTCGTAGCCCTGTGAGACCTCGCGCTCCTTATCCCTGCGAACCCCGTCGAGCGCCTTCTCGTTGGCCTCCTGGTCGCCCTTGCGGCTGGGGATCAGCGCGGACATGCCGCCCATCGCGTGGGCGCCGCGCCTGTGACAGGTTGCCGCCAGCAGCTCCGTGTAGGCACGCATGAACGGAACGGTCATGGTCACGTCGATGCGATCGGGAAGGACCATCTCGGGCCGGTCGGGGAAGCACTTGATCGAAGAGAAGATGTAGTCCCAGCGGCCGGCGTTCAGCCCCGCGGAGTGCTCGCGCAGCTCGTACAGGATCTCGTCCATTTCGAACGCCGCTGGGAGTGTCTCGATCAGCACCGTCGCCTTGATCGTCCCCTGCGGGATTCCGAGCGCCTCCTGCGTGAACACGAACACGTCGTTCCACAGCCGGGCCTCGAAGTGCGACTCCATCTTCGGGAGGTAGAAGTACGGCGCGGTGCCGTTTCGCATCAGCCGCCCCGCGCAGTGGAACACGTACAGACCGAAGTCGAACAGCGAGCCGGACACGGGCTCTGAATCGACGAGCAGATGGCGCTCGGGAAGGTGCCACCCGCGCGGGCGGACCAGGAGCGTGGCCGGGTCGTGCGACAGCTCGTAGTCCTTGCCCTCGGAGTCGTAGTAGGTGATCGTCCCGTCGATCGCGTCCCGGAGGTTCCGGTGCCCCTCGATCATGTTGCGCCAGGTCGGGGCGTTGGCGTCCTCGAAGTCCGCCATGAACCCGTCGGCGCCCGAGTTCAGGGCGTTGATCGTCATCTTGCGGTCAGTCGGACCGGTGATCTCGACCCACCGCTGCTGCATGTCCTCGGGTACCGGCGCGACGCTCCAGTCGGCGTCGCGGATCTCTCGCGTGTCGGGCAGGAAGTCGAGCGTCTTCCCGTCCGCCAGCCGCGCGCGCCGGCGGCCGCGCGCTTCCAGCAACTCCTCGCGCCGGGGGCCGAACCGGTGCTGGAGCTCGGCGACGAACTCGAGGGCGTCCGGAGTGATGACCTCGTCGAAGCCCGCCTGCATGGCGCCGTGAAGCTCGATGTTGCGCGTGGTCATGCCGTCATCCTCTCAGCTACCTCACGGCTGAGGCTTCCCGGCGGTCTTTCGATAAAACACGGCGCACCGACTCGGTCTCGACGGTGCACAGCGTGCCGAGGAGTGCCGTGACCGCTACCGCGAGCGCCCACGCCGCGAGGCCGCCGCCGACGGCGAACAGCACCAGCAGCGCCGCCGCAACCGCGAGCTTCTCGTACTCCACCTCGCCGACCATCCGCAGCGCGAACGCGGCGTGCCCGACGAGGTACATGGCGACGCCGCCGCACAGCGCCAGCCGCGCCGGCTCGGGCAGCGGCGCGGATACGGAGTCGCGGGTGAGGACCTTTATCCCGACCGCGAACGTGATGATCCCGGCGACGATCACGAGATGGAGGTAGCTGTAGCCGTCGGCGGCCGCGAGCACCGGATCGTCGTGCTCGCGCAGCCGCTCTTCGGCTCTCGCTGCGAAGCCTTCGAAGTACGTCCACCACATCCCGACCGTGATCAGCAGCCCGAGCGCCACCGCGACGACGAGCTCGCCGGTGAGCGCGCGCTCGGCCGAGGAGCCGAGCGCCCCGACGCCGATGGCCACGATCGACTCCCCCAGGCAGATGATCACGAACAGGCTGTAGCGCTCGGCGAAATGCGCCACCGCGACGTGCTGGAGCCCGCGCAGGCGCTCCCTGGTCAGCCACGCCGGGCCGGCGTAGTCGATCGCCGCCGCGAGCACCCACAGCCCTGTCCTGAGCGCTCCGCTCGCGAACGAGCCGGCGATCAGGAGCGCCATCCCGATCACCACCGTGACCGCGAACCCCGCGATCGCCGCCCACCACGCGTTCCCGCGCCTCGAGGCGTCCGCGTACAGACCCAGGTGGAGAAACCGGACCAGCGCGTAGCTCACCGCGAACAACGTGGCCTCGCTGCCGAACGCGTGCGGAATGGACAGGCCGGCGATGAAGATCGCGACCGACGAGACCAGCAGGCAGGCGCGGAGCGTCGGCGAGTCCGCGACCTGGGCGTTCGCCGCCCACACGAACGCCGACCACGCCCACCACACCAGGGCCAGCACCAGCATCGCCCGGCCGAATCCGCTCCAGGTCTGCTCGCGCCACAGGAGCGTGGTCACTTGCGTGATCGCGAACACGAACACCAGGTCCCAGAGCAGCTCGACGGGGCTGGTCCGGCGCTCCTCCTCGATCGCCTCGGGCACGGCCTGTTGTGCCGCTTCGTCCACGCGATCAGTATCGCGGGGGCCAGCGCCCGGCTCGCTTCGCATAGGGTTCATCTCGCAGATGAAGCTCGGCGCCTATCTCGGTTATTGGATACCCGGCCAGAGTCCGGCCGACCAGCTCGCCTTCGCCCAGGAGGCCGAGCGGCTCGGGTACGACACGGTGTGGGCGGCCGAGGCGTACGGGTCGGACGCCGCGACCGTGCTCGGGTGGCTCGCCGCCGGCACGAGCAAGATCAAGCTCGGGTCGGCGATCTTCCAGATGCCCGCCCGCAGCGCCGCGATGACCGCGATGACCGCGGCGACGATCGACACGATCTCGGGCGGGCGGATGGTGCTCGGGATCGGCACGTCCGGCCCGCAGGTGGCCGAGGGATGGCACGGACAGCGGTTCGGCCGCCAGTTACAGCGGACCCGCGACTATGTCGCCGTGCTCCGACTGGCGCTCGCGCGCGAGCGGGTCGAGTACCACGGGGAGACGCTCGAGCTGCCGCTACCCGACGGCCCCGGCAAGGCGCTCAAGCTGATGATCCCGCCGGTCCAGCAGCGAATCCCGATCTATCTGGCCGCGATCGGGCCGAAGAACACCGAGCTCGCGGGCGAGATCGCCGACGGGTGGCTGCCGATCTTCTTCTCGCCGGAGCATGTCTCGGAAGTCCGGAGCCTGCTCGAGGCCGGCGCCCAGCGGTCCGGGCGCTCGCTCGACGATTTTGAGATGGCGCCGAGCGTGAACACGTACGTCACCGACGATCGCGAGGCGGCGAGGAACCTGATGCGTCCCGTACTCGCGTTGTATGTGGGCGGGATGGGGTCGCGCAAGCAGAACTTCTACAACCAGCTCGTCCAGCGTTACGGGTTCGAGGATGCCGCGCTCAAGGTCCAGGACCTGTACCTCGACGGCAAGAAGGACGAGGCCGCAGCGGCGCTCCCCGACGAGCTGATCGATCTGATCACGCTGTGCGGGCCGAAGGACCACGTGCGCGATCGCCTGGCCGCATTCCGCGACTCGGGGGTCGGCACGTTGACGATCAGCCCGATGGCATTCACCGGGCCTGAGCGGATCGAGCAGCTGCGGGCGGTGGCCGAGCTGGCGGCTTGAGCACGCCGCCCGATCGGCTTCGTTTCTTCCTCGGCGCGTTCGGCGAGCCAGGACACGCCTTCCCGATGCTTGCGCTGGGCGCCCGCCTGGCGGAGCGCGGCCACGAGGTGACGTTCGAGACCTGGTCGCGGTGGGAGCAACCCGCCGAGGCCGCGGGGATGCGGTTCGTGCCCGCGCCCGAGTACCCGCTGTTCCCGGGGAAGGGCGAGCCGTTCGAGATGTACGAGGCCGTGGTGCGCGCCACGGGCGTTACTCGGGCCGTGGTCGCCGACGTTCGGCCGGATGCGGTCGTCCACGACATCCTGACGCTCGCGCCGGCGATGGCCGGCGAGCTCGAGGGCGTCCCCGTGGCGACGCTGATCCCGCATCTCTACCCGGTCGGCGCGCCCGGGTTCCCGCCGTATGCGCTCGGGGCTCGTCTCCCGCGGACCGGGGTTGGGCGGCGTCTCTGGGGCGCGCTCGAGCGGCCTTCGGAGGCGGGGCTCCGGCGGGGCCGCGCCGACTTGAACTCCGCGCGGACGCGTCTCGGGCTGCCGCCGGTGTCGCGGCTCCACGGAGGGCTGAGCGAGCGGCTGTGCATGGTCGGTACGTTCCCGCAGCTCGAGTACCCGCGGAGCTGGCCGGCCGCCGTGCACGTGGTCGGGCCGCTGATGTGGGAGCCGCCGTTCAACGCGGTCGAGCCGCCGTTGGGTGAGGGGCCGCTGGTGCTGGTGGCGCCGTCGACCGCCCAGGACCCGTCGCACCGCCTGCTCCGCGCGGCACTGATCGGGCTGTGCGACGAGCCGGTCCGCGTGCTCGCGACCTGGAACCGCCGGCCTTTGGGTGAGCCGGTGTTCGTCCCGGCGAACATGCGGCTGGTCGAATGGGTCTCCTACTCCAAGGAGATGCCGGCGTGCGATCTCGTGATCTGCCACGCAGGCCACGGGACGATGGCCCGCGCCCTAGCCTGCGGCTGCCCGATCCTCGCGGTCCCGCACGTCGGCGACATGGCCGAGAACGCCGCCCGGGCGGACTGGGCCGGCGTCGGGGTGCGGCTGCCGTGGCGGCTTCTCGGGGCTGCGTCCTTACGACTTGCCGTCCGGCGTGCTTTGTCTGAGCCGTCGCTCACGGACCGGGCTCGCGAGCTGGCCGCTTGGGCGGGGGCAAACGACGGCGCCGCGCGTGCTGCGGACCTGGTCGAGCGGCTCGCGCTCGGTGTGGGTCCCGGTCCGGGTCAGTCGGCGGTGGCTTCTGGGCGCGCGCGCACGAACTCGATCAGCTCCGGTGCGTCGCCCTCGACGACGTCCATCGGCTCGCCCGAGCAGCTGCACAGCTCGACGACCGCCCGGGCATCGGTGACCTCGAGCGGCCGCCAGATCGCGCCGTGAAGCTCCCAGTCCTCGAGCTCTGAGACGGTCAAGCCCGACCTCATGTCACGCAAGGGGTCTCATTTTTGGGCACTAGCTCCGGGGGTGGGACTCGAACCCACAACATTTCGGTTAACAGCCGAACGCTCTGCCGATTGAGCTACCCCGGATCGATGCGGGCTCGTCCCGGGACGAGGAGCGCGAACTCTAGCGGGAACCCCGGTCGCGGACGAACGCAGCGCTAACCGGACCGCAATGCGATGTTCGGGCGGGCCAACCTGGCTTCAATCCTGCCCAACGAACCTGGCGCCGGGTTCACTCCGCCTTGACGCACGTCGCCTGCTGGGCGCTTAGCATCGCTATCGATTGTCTGATCGACGCTCGAGTGACGGCATGAGGCTGAGGTCTTGAACGGTCGGCGCCAGGGCTGGGTGCTCGGGGGCCGGCTGGTGACGGCTGTCCTCCTCGTCGCGGGTTGCGGCGGCGGCTCGAGCCATGCCGCGAGCGCTGGCTCGACCACGAGCGGGACGACAACCTCGGCCACCGCGCCCACGCAGAACACCACCACGTCGGTGCTGACGCCGAACCCCGGCGTGGGGATCCACAAGATCCGGCACGTCGTGATCATCATGCAGGAGAACCGCTCGTTCGATACCTATTTCGGCACCTATCCCGGGGCCGACGGCATTCCGGGGCTGGCCGGAAACCCCGGCACGGTGCCGTGTGTCCCGGATCCGGTCAGCAGCGGAGGATGCGTGCGGCCGTACCACGACCGCGATGACCGCAGCCTCGGCGGCCCGCACTCCTACCAGAACGCGGTCGCGGACATCAACGCCGGGAAGATGGACGGGTTCGTGCGCGAGCAGGAGAGCGGCATGGCCGGCTGCGACCAGACGTTCAACCCGGCCTGCGGCAACGGCGGCGGCGCCCCCGACGTGATGGGCTACCACACGGGCGCGGACATCCCGAACTACTGGGCCTACGCGCACGATTTCGTGCTCCAGGACCACATGTTCGAGTCGGTGGAGTCCTGGAGCCTCCCCGCTCACCTGTACCTGGTGTCCGAGTGGTCGGCGTACTGCACGCTCCAGGGCGACCCGGAGAGCTGCCGGAACGCGGTCCAGCACCCGCAGAACCCGCCCGATTTCGCCCGGCGGCTCGGCAACCCGCTGCCGACCAATCCGAACTACGCCTGGACCGACCTCACCTGGCTCCTGCACAAGGACAACGTCAGCTGGGCCTACTACGTCGACAAGGGGAGCCAGCCCGACTGCGACGACAACGCCGCGATGTCGTGCGCTCCGGTCTCGCAGACCGCCCAGACCCCGGGCATCTGGAATCCGCTGCCGTACTTCACCGACGTCCAGCAGGACGATCAGCTAGGCAACATCGAGGGCCTGCCCGACTTCTTCACGGCGGCGAAGAACGGCGACCTGCCCGCGGTGTCGTGGGTCACGCCGAACGGGACCGTCTCCGAGCACCCGCCGGCGCTGATCAGCACCGGTGAGACGTACGTGACGGGGCTGATCAACGCGATCATGCGAAGCCCCGAGTGGAGCAGCACCGCGATCTTCCTGGCCTGGGACGACTGGGGAGGCTTCTACGACCACGTGGTACCGCCGAAGGTCGACGCCCTGGGCTATGGGTTGCGCGTCCCCGCATTGGTGATCAGCCCGTATGCGAAGCAGGGCTACATCGACCATCAGACGCTCAGCTTCGACGCGTACGCGAAGTTCATCGAGGACGACTTCCTGGGCAGCCAGCGGCTGAACCCGGAGACCGACGGCCGCCCCGACCCCCGGCCCGACGTGCGGGAGGACGAGCCCGAGCTCGGAGATCTCCAGAACGACTTCGACTTCAATCAGACGCCGCTGGCACCCGTGTTCCTGCCCGTGCAGCCACAGACCGACCTGCTCGAGCCGGGGGCCACGGGGTCGGGGTCGACGGCGAGCCGGGCGCGGGCTCCCCGCCAAGCGCTGCCCGGAGTCAAGGGTTTGCGGCCGTTCGAGATCGCCGCGGCCGCGAGGTATCTGGTGATGACGCCGGCGGAGTTGCGCAAGGAGCTCGCGGCCGGGGAGACGCTCCGCCAGATCGCCCGCGCGCACGGCCGCACCCTCGCCGGGGCCCGCCAGGCGGTGCTGGCCGCGGTCCGCGCAGAGCTTCCGCAGACGCTCCGCTGAGCGCCTACGCGCCGTACAACATGTCGAGCGCCCGCTCGGCGGCGTCGAGCCGGCGGGCGAACGGGTCCAATCAGACCGCCTTCTCAAGCCGCGCGTAGACGGTCCGGCGCGCCGCCATCACCGCCTCGCGCTCGCGCGCCAGGTCGGCGATCCCGGTTCCCCCCTCGGACTTGACGCGGCGGATCGCGCGGTCGATCCTGGCCTGCTCGAGCACCAGGCGGGCGTGCTCGAGCTGATCTCCGGTGACCTCGCCGGCACGCCCTGCCCGGTCGACCAGGTCGGCCACCGCGCGCGCGAGCTCGTCGTCGCCCTCGGGCAGATCGGCGAGCGGCGAGTGCGTCCGGCCGGCGAGGTGGCGCGCGGCGCGGCGCAACAGCTCGCTCGTGATCAGCTGCTCGGGATCGATCTCGAACAGGGTTCGCGCCCCCGCCTGCGGGAGCGCGACGCACAGCGCCAGGAACGTCCGCTCGGCGCGGACGCCTTGGTCGAGCGGCTCTACTCCGTTCGTAGGCGTGCCGCCGCCGTTCTGTGTGGCCCCGGTGGCCGGACCCAGGGTTCGCGGCGCCGAGCTCTCGATCAGCGTCGCCAGCCGCGTCTCGGACAGCTCGAGCTTGCCCGCGACGTGCCGCAGGAGGTCCTGGCCGAACGCGTTCTTCGGAAGGTCCCTCAGCGCCGACTGGAGCTGACTGAAGGTGCGGTCGCGCCCCTCCGCGCTCGTGAGGTCGCTGCGGTCGAGGATCCGCTCGACGTGGAACTTCACGAACGGCACCGAAGCGGCCACCCGTTCCCGCAAGGCATCGCCGCCGGCGCGCTCGATCAGGTCAGCGGGGTCGGTGCCGTCGGGCAGCGCGACGACGCGCAGCTCGAGCTTGCGCCGGTCGGTCACCTGGGCGGCGCGTAGCATCGCGTCCTGGCCGGCACGGTCGGCGTCGAGGCACAGCACGAGCACCTTGGCCAGGCGCTCGAGCTCTGAGATCTGCTCCTCGGTCAGCGCGGTTCCCATGATCCCGACCGCGTTGCCGAGGCCGGCCTGGTGGAGCGCGAGCACGTCGGTGTAGCCCTCGACCAGGATCACGCTGCCGATGCGGGCCGCGGCGGCGCGAGCGCGATCGAGGCCGAACAGCACCCTGCGCTTGTGGTACAGCTCGCCCTCGGCGGTGTTCAGGTACTTGGGACGCTGGTTGTCGCGCATCGCGCGCGCGCCGAACCCGATCACGTTTCCCCGGGCGTCGGTGGAAGGGAACATGATCCGCTCGCGGAACCGGTCGTAGACCTGGCCCGGACGGTTCTGGGAGCGCTGCGCGAGCCCCACGGCCAGCAGCTCCTCGTCGCTGAAACCGGCGCGGCGCGAGGCGGTGAGGATCCTGTCCCAGGCACTCGGCGCATAGCCGACCCGGAAGGTTTGAAGCGTCTCCTCGCGAAGCCCACGCCCGAGCAGGTATTCCCGCGCCGGCAACGCCTCCCGTGCCTCCCACAGATAGCGCGCGTAGTAGGCCGCGGCCCTCGCCAGGAGCGACTGGAGGCGCTCGCGGCGCTGACGGCGCTGCGACGCCTGCGGGTCCTCGTCCTCGGTCTGCAGTTCGACTCCAAAGCGGTCGGCGAGCGTCTGGAGCGCTCCCGGGAAGTCGAGCCCCTCGGTCTCCATCATGAACGTGAACACGTCGCCCGAGGCCTGGCAGCCGAAGCAGTAGTAGACCTTCTCGATCGGGTTGACGCCGAACGAAGGGGTCCGCTCGTCGTGGAACGGGCAGCGTCCGACGTACTCGCTCGCGCCGGCGCGGCGCAACTCGGTGTGGTCGGAGACCACTGCGATCATGTCGACCGCGTCGCGGACGCGATCTCGCGAGTCGGCGGTGAATCGGCTCACGGCGCGAACGCCACCGGCACGCTCAGCGCCTCGAACGTGCGGATGCAGAACCGGTCGGTCATGCCGGCGAGGTGGTCGGTCACCCGGCGCGGCACGTCTCCGGAGGGGATCGAGTCGGGGATCTCGTCCGGGTGCGCGCAGTAGTGATCGAACAACGAGCGCACGACCACCCTGATCTTGGCGTGCTCGCGCGTCGCCTCGGGGCCCAGGTACACCCGCTCGAACATGAACGCCCGCAGCTCGGCCATCGCCGCGCCGATCGTCCCGCCCTGCGCGATGTCACCCTGCTGCTCCGAGCTCTCGACGAGATCGTGGACGAGCGTGTCGATCCGCCGGGGGCCGGAGTCGCCGAGGATCTCGATCGGCCCCTGCGGTAGGTCGTCCGGCGTCAGGAGACCGGCGCGGAGCGCGTCGTCGATGTCGTGGTTGATGTACGCCACCCGGTCCATCAACCGGACGATCTTGCCCTCGAGCGTCGCCGGCTCCCGCGCCCGGCCCGAATGTCCGAGAATCCCGTCGCGGACGGGCGCGGTCAGGTTGAGCCCGGCGCCGTCGCGCTCGAGCGAGTCGACGACCCGCAGCGAGTGCTCGTGGTGCTTGAACGACAGCCCGAATCTTTCCTGCAAGCAGCGGTCGAGTGCATCCTCGCCCACGTGTCCGAACGGCGGGTGGCCGAGATCGTGGCCGAGCCCGATCGCCTCGACTAGATCCTCGTTGAGGCGCAGCGCGCGCGCCACCGTGCGTGACACCTGCGTGACCTCGAGCGTGTGGGTCAGGCGCGTGCGGTAGTGATCGCCGGTGGGCGCCACGAACACCTGCGTCTTGTGCTTGAGCCGGCGGAACGCCTTGCAATGCACGATCCGATCGCGGTCGCGCTGAAACGGCGTGCGCAGCCCGCAGTCGGGCTCGGGCCTTCGACGGTCGGCCGGGTACGAGAGCGTCGCGAGCGGCGACAGCTCGCGCTCCTCACGGGCGCGGATCCGTTCGGCGAACGCGGCCGCCACCGGGCCCGACGGGTGGCCGGTGGCGGAGCTGAGAACCTGGTCGCGCATGGTCTCTCGATTCTGACAGCGCCCGGTGGCGGCAGGACGACTTGTGACGAAGCCGTTGCCGGTCTGCGCGGGCTGTTTGTCGGGCGGGCGGGCCGGAGCCGCCCCGCCCCGCGCGCCTCACGCAGGCCCGGATGCGAACCCCGCGACCGGCGAATGCCCCCGGGTCGCGCTCATGAGCGGCCGCAGCCGCACGTGCGCGTGGTGCTCGGCGGTTTCGGTGATCGCGCGCTCCGCCTGCGCCAGCGCGAATTCGGAGGCATCGGGCGCCTGAGCGAGCGGCCTGCCCAGCGCGCCGACCAGGAAGTTGTGGGCCTCTTGGGCGAGGGGAAACGCGGCCGCCTCGCACGAGTTGCACACGACCCCACCCAGGGCAGCAGAAAAGCCCTGCAAATGCGCGGATTCGCCGCAGCCGGCGCATGATCCGAGCTGGGGCAGGATGCCGGCGGCGAGCAGCAGCTTCAGCCGAAACGCGAGCCCGTTCGCGGGCCGCGCGTTGCCGGCGTCGAGGTCCAGCAGCGTCAGCTCGTTGGCGAGGAGGCGGAAGACCTCGGGGTGCGGATCCGGGGTCTCGAACAGACGGCCGACGGCATCGCACGCGCGCGAGGCGGCGTCGAGCGTCGCGGCGTGATCGCGCAGCGAGGCGTGCGCCGCGACGGTGTCGACGCTCGTGACCGTGTGCAGGTCGCTGCGGCCCTGGTGGAGGATCACGCGGATGTGGAAGAACGGCTCGAGCCGTGCCCCGAAGCGGCTGCGGGCTCGCCGCACTCCCTTGGCGATCGCCGACTGCCGGCCGTGTCCCGGAGTGAACAGGTGCAGGACCCGATCCGCCTCGCCGTACCTGATCGAGCGGAGCACGATCGCTTCGGTTCTCAGTGAACCGGCCATCGCCGCCCCCGGGCTATACTTAATGAAGTTATGCGGCCGGTCACCATGTACACCACCGATGCTTGCCCGTTCTGCATAAGGGCCAAGGCTCTTCTCGTCAAGCGCGGCATCGAATATGAGGAGATCAATCTGGCACGCGATCCGGACGGTCGTGCCGAGCTGGTGACGCGCACGGGGATGTTCACGTTCCCGCAGATCCTGATCGGCGAGGAGCCGATCGGCGGGTTCAACGAGCTGCTCGCGGCGGACCGCGCCGGACGGCTCAGTGAGCTGATCGCGGCTTAGGGCCCGCGACTTTGTAATTGACGGTTCGCCCCTTACTCAGTCGCGGACCCTTAGCGCAGCTGCGGCGTTTGCCGCGGTCCGGCTCGTCGACCGGCGCTCGTGCGCAAGGTCCGCGGCTTGCGCTGGCAGTGCTCGCACACGTACGTCCCGCGCCCGCCTACGACGATCTTCCGGATCGTGTTGCCGCATCGTGGACATGGCTCGCCGGCGCGGCGGTGAACCAGGAACAGATCCTGAAACGAGCCCCGGGCTCCGTCGACGTGGCGGAAGTCGTCGATCGACGCCCCCTTGGCCTCGATGCCGGCGCTCAACGCCTCCTCGATGCCCTCGCGGACGCGCTCCCAGTCGCGGTAGGTGAGGCGCCCGGCCGGGCGCAGCGGATGGATCCCCGCCCGGAACAGCGCCTCGTCGGCATAGATGTTGCCGACGCCGGCGATGTGCCGCTGGTCGAGCACGAACGCCTTGACGGGAGCGGCGCGCCCCCGCGCGAGCTCGCGCAGGTGGGCGGCCGTGAACTCGGGCGTGAGCGGCTCGATCCCGATCCGCGACGTCAGGTACTCGTCGCGGGCCGCTTCGCCGTGGACCAGATGGCCGGTGCCGAATCGGCGCGGATCGACGTACACGAGGCTGTGACCGTCGTCGAGCTCGAGCAGCACGTGCGTGTGCGGTGGCGGGACGGCCGCGTCATACAGGAGCGTGCCGGTCATCCGCAGGTGCTGGAGCAGGAACCGCTCACCGGACAGCGACCAGACGAGATACTTGCCGGCGCGGCCGATCCGCTCGACGGCCGCGCCCTGCAGCTCGGCCTCGACGGCCGCCGGCGGGTCAGGGCGCGTCCACCTCGGATCGAGGATTCGGGCCTCGACGATCGTCCGCCCCTCGAGGTGCGGCGCCAGCTGACGGCGGATCGTCTCGACTTCGGGCAGCTCGGGCACGGTCGCTCGTGGCCTCCGTCCTAGACGCGTCTCACGGGCTGGGATCGACTCACGGGCTCGGATCGACCCCGCCGGCGGTCACCGGCCCGGGCACGTCCGCCGGCCCCGACACCGCCGTCGTGCCGGATATCCGGTCCGCTGGGCGAGGTCAACCCTCGCCGTCCCAATAGTCGAGCCGCTCCAGCCGCCCGACCAGGCCGAGCCCTCGGAACGCGATCTTGTCCGAGCGGGGGTAGTAGCAGACGTCGCCGGAGTGGCGCATCCCGTAGGCGAGATACGTGAGCCCGGAGTCCCCGGCCCGGAACATGTGCGCGACTCCGGTCCCCGCCGGCCGCGAGATCACGTGGCCCGCGCGGACCGGCGTGTGCTGCTCGCCATCGCCGGGACCGCCCGGCGCCTGCGGTCCGCCGAGGACGAGCACGCCATCCCCGCCGAGGATCACGAAGATCTCCTCCTCGAGCGAGTGGCAGTGCGCCGGCGCGGACTCCCTGCCCGGAGCGACCTCGACATGCTGGATCCCGGTCGTGACCGAGCCGGCGGCACGCCCGAGATTGCGGCGGGTCCGGACCACGCGGGGGCGCTCCACGGTGACCGCCTCGACATTCTCTACGTTGACGATCGTGGGTGGCCGTGGCGCCGGCTCTTCCGCGAGCGGTGGCGGTCCTAGCTGGGACTCGAGCACGAACTGGGTCGAGTTGCCGTCGATCCTCCCCGGCATCGAGCCGACCAGGCGGTTGCCGGCGTAGGACATCCCGAGCCGCGGAAAGCCCACGCTCTCGTCCTCGTTGCGCTCTCCGAACGCGAGTGCGTCGAGCGGCTCGAGCGCATGCAGCGTGTGCGCGCCGCGACCCGGCAGGTAGACGACGCAGTCGCCGGAGCGGATCTCTGACGCCTTGCCCGCCTGCCAGGAGAGCCCGCGGCCGCCGAGCACGTAGAAGATCTCCTCGTCGCGCCCGTGCTCGTGCGCCGGCGTCGACCAGCTGCCGGCGGGCAGCTGGATCCGGCGAACACCGACGTTCACGCAGCCGGCCGCGTTCCCGACCATCGTCCAGCGGCCCCGCAGGTGCCCGAGGTCGTATTCGCGCGCCGGCGCCTCGTCGAGGTGTGCGATCCCCACGGCAGGGACTGTACGACGGTCCCGGGCGGGATTGGCGTCAGGGGCGCGTCGCGCCGCCCGTCACCGCACTACTCGTCTGACGGTGTGATCTGCGCCCGGGGGTGCGCCTCGAAGTACACGTCCCGCAGCCGCTCGGTCGACAGGTGCGTGTAGATCTGGGTCGTGCCGATGTCGGCGTGGCCGAGCATCTCCTGGAGCGAGCGCAGGTCGCACCCGCCGGTCAACAGATGCGTGGCGAACGTGTGGCGGAGCGTATGGGGGCTCATCCGGTGCTCGAGGTCGGCGGTCCGGGCGTGGCGGCGGACGATCTTATAGAGGCCCTGGCGCGTCAGCCCGCCGCCGCGGAGGTTCACGAACACGCGCGGCTCCGGGCGTATCCCGACGAGCTGCGGCCGCCCCTTCTCGAGGTAGGCCGTGAGCGCGTCGATCGCCTTGCCGCCGATCGGCACGATCCGCTCCTTCGAGCCCTTGCCGCGGGCTCTGAGGATCCCCGCCTCGAGATCGAGCTCGGATAGCTCGAGTCCGATCGCCTCCGACGCGCGGAGACCGCACGCGTACATCGTTTCGAGCAGCGCGCGGTCGCGGAGCGCCGCCGGGCTCGTACCGCGGGGCTGCTCGAGCAGGCGCCCGACCTCGTCGCGGCTGAGGACCTTCGGCAGCCGGGCCCGCGAGCGCGGGGCGCGGAGCTCGGAGGCGGGGTCCCGGTCGAGGATCTGCTCCCGGCGCAGGTGGCGGTAGAACGAGCGCAGGCAGGCAATCTTTCGCTGGAGCGTCGCCGGCGCCGCGGCCGGCCGCTCGGGGCTCCCGTTCGCCAGCTCGGAGATGAACTCCATCAGGTCGACGGTGTTCACCTCGAGCGGATCGAGGGCGTGGCGCTCGAGGAACTCGCCGTACTGCTGGAGATCCGAGCGGTAGGCCTCGAGTGTGTTGCGCGACAGCCCGCGCTCGAGCTCGAGATAGCCGAGGAAGTCGAACGTCAGATCGGTGATCCGGCGAGTCCCCTCGACCGGGTGCGTGGTTGCCATGCCTCGGGTATTCGGGGCTGGCGGCGGGGCTCCTCCCGCGGTCCGCTATGCCCGCTGGTAGGCGTACGCCTCGGTGGTGTAGCCGAGCCGGATCGGTTGCCCGGCGTCAGCGGCCACCGCCTTGACGCGCTCCACGACCGTCTCGCGCTCACGATCCGGCAGTGCGGCGATGTAGCTGATCGAGCTGAAGCGGTCGACGAACTCGCCGGCGTCGAGCACCTGCTCGAACGGCACCTCGATCTCGCCGGCGGCCACGAACAGGCCGCCGTCCGCCACCGGACGGCGCCACTCGCCGCGGTAGTGGCTTGGCGAGTCGCGGTGGTAGGGGTCGATGATCTCCCTGACCGCCCGGTGGATGGGCTCGTCGACGAGCCGGCGGTTCCAGATCAGCCCAAACCTGCCGAGCGGCCGGAGCACGCGATGGAACTCCGCCACCGCCGCCGGGCCGTCGAACCAGTGAAATGCCTGCGCGACCACGACGGCGTCCACCTCCCCGTCGCCGAGCGGCAGCGCCTCCGCTGTGCCGGAGAGCACGCGAGCGTCCGGAACCACGCGCTCCAGGACCGCACGCATCCCCTGAACCGGCTCGACCGCGATCACGGTCGCGCCGCTCACAGCTCGCGGCCTCGTCCGCGGCGAGTGCCGGTCGCCTAGCGTCGCGGATCCCGAGCCGTCTCGGGAGCACGGCCGCTCGCCGCAGCGCCGCCAGCCACAGCAGCGCGATCAGCGTCTTGGAGTCCTCGCAGGCGTCGATCGCGTCGTCGAGCCTCGCCAGCGGCCACGGCACGATCTCGATCCGCTCATCCTCGTCGCCCTCGAGCTTGGGGCTGTCCGACAACCCCGTTGCGACGTACAGCCACACGCGCTCGTCGCTGAATCCCGGGCTCGTGTAGAAGACGCGCAGCTCCTCCCAGCGCTCGGCCTGCTTTCCGATCTCCTCGGCGAGCTCGCGCTTGGCGGTCTCGAGCGGCGGCTCGCCGGGGACGTCGAGCTTGCCGGCGGGGATCTCGAGCGAGGACGGCGCCCCGATCACCTCGCGAGGCTGGCGGGTCAGCCACACGTGCTCGTCGTCGAGAGCGATGATCCCGACGGCGCCGGGGTGCCACACCTTGTCCCGGGTGACTTCGGTCCCGTCGGCGTGGCGGTAGCGCTCGACCCCGGCCCGGATCACAGCGCCCTCCCACTTCACCTCGGCCCCGAGGAGCTCGGCCGGGCTGGTCACGTCGCCGTCCCGTCGCCGGCGGCGCCCGCGCGGCCGGCCTGGTCGACGACCGCTAGCGCGAGCTCGAACAGCCCCTCGAGCGCGTCGACGCTGATCCGCTCGGTGGGCTCGTGGTTGTGCTCGGTCCCGTCCGCCAGGCACACGCACGGGAAGCCGGCTACCCGCAGCGTGTTCGCGTCGGACGCGCCACCGGTGACGATGTGCTTGGGTTCGTAGCCACACCCGCGCAGCGCCTGCTCGGCGACCGCGACCTCGATCGCGCGGGGGCGGATCCGGTAGCCCTCGAACCCGCGCTGGACGGTCACGTCGAGGTCGCACTCGGCAGCGTCGGCCGCCTCCTGGAGGTGATCGATCATCTCGGTCGCGACGCTCTCGGCACGATCGCGATCGAGGCTTCGCACCTCGGCGACGATCTGGCAGCGCTCGGGGATCACGTTGATCGCGCTCCCACCCTCGATCATGCCGACGTTCGCGGTGGTCTCCGCGTCGAGGCGGCCGAGCCGCATCGCCGCGATCGCGCTCGCGGCGGCCGCGATCGCGCTTCGGCCGACCTCGGGGCGGATGCCCGCATGGGCGGCGCGGCCCCGGAGCTCGGCGTCGATCCGATGGTGGGTGGGCGAGGCCAGCACGATCTCGCCGATCGGCGTCGCGTGGTCGAACACATACCCGAACCTGCTGTCGAGACGGCTGGCGTCGAACGCCTTGGAGCCGCGCAGCGACACCTCCTCGCAGATCGTGAACAGCAACTCGACGCCGACCTCGGGAGGCTCGGGCGCCGACGTGAGGCGCCGCGCGAGCTCGAGGATCACCGCCACGGCGGACTTGTTGTCGGCGCCGAGGATCCCGTCGCCGGCGTTCTTCCAGCCGCCGTCGTCCCGCACCGGCTCGACCGGGGCGGTCAGCGGCACGGTGTCCATGTGGGCGCAAAGGAGGATGCTGTCGGGGCCGGCTCCGGCGATCCGCGCCAGCAGGTTGCCGGCGTCCGAGCCCACCCGCGGCCCCGCGTCGTCCTCCTGCACCTCGAGGCCCATCCCCCGCAGCTGCTCGGTGATCCAGTCGGCGCACGCCCGCTCGCGCCCCGACGGGCTCTCGATCCGGCACAGCGCCGCGAACGTCTCGTGGAGCCGCTCGCGCTCGGCGTCGGTGGTGCGCCTCACCTCGTGGCGGCGTGCGCCGCGGTGCCGTTACCGTCCTGCGCGACGGCCACGGTGCGCCCGGCGTGCTCGAGCGCCGCCCCGACGAACTCGCGGAACAGCGGCGCGGGCCGCTCGGGGCGTGACTTGAACTCGGGGTGGTACTGCGAGGCTACGAAGAACGGATGCTGATCGGCGGGGAGCTCGATCGCCTCGACAAGCCTTTCGTCGGGCGAGGTGCCCGAGCACACCAGCCCGGCCGCCTCGAGCCGGCGGCGCAGGTGGTTGTTGACCTCGTAACGATGCCGGTGGCGCTCGTAAACGACCGGCTCGGCGTAGAGCTCGCGGATGCGGGTGCCGGCGTGGAGCTTGACCGGGTCCGCGCCGAGGCGCATCGTCCCGCCCAGGTCGGCGATCTCCTTCTGCTCAGGCAGGAGGTCGATCACCGGGAACGGCGTCTCGAGGTCGAACTCGGTCGAGTTGGCACCGTCCATCCCGGCGACGTGGCGGGCGAACTCGCACACCGCGAGCTGCATGCCCAGGCAGATGCCGAGGTACGGGATCTTCTTCTCGCGTGCGATCTGAGCGGCGCGGATCTTGCCCTCGATTCCCCGGCCTCCGAACCCGCCCGGAATCAGGATCCCGCTCGCCTTGTCCAGGCGCGCCGCTACGGCCGGATCGCCGACCTCCTCGGAGTCGATCCAGTCGACCTCGACCTTGGCGCCGTGGTGCGTCCCCGCGTGCCGGAGCGCCTCGACCACCGACAGATAGGCGTCCTCGAGCCGGACGTACTTGCCGACGAGCGCGATCCGGACGCTCTGGGTGGCCTCGCTCGAGCGGCGGGTGATGTCCTCCCAGTCGCGCAGATCGGGCTCCGGCGCCTCGATCCCGAAGTGCTCGGAGAGCACGAAGTCGTCGACGCCCTCCTTATGGAAGACGAGCGGCACCCGGTAGATGTCGGGCACGTCGAACGCGGACACGACGGCCTCCACCGGGAGGCTCGCGAATAGCGCGATCTTGCGCCGGATGTCGTCGCCGAGCATCGACTCCGAGCGGCAGATGACCATGTCCGGCGCGATACCGATGCGGCGCAGCTCGTTGACCGAGTGCTGGGTCGGCTTGGTCTTCAGCTCGCCGGCGTGCCCGATGTACGGGACCAGCGTCAGGTGGATGAACATGCAGCGTCGCCGGCCGACGTCGACCGGGAACTGGCGGATCGCCTCCAGGAACGGCAGCGACTCGATGTCGCCGACGGTCCCGCCGATCTCGGTGATCACGAAGTCGACGTCGGTCGCCTCCGCCATCAGCTTGATCCGCTGCTTGATCTCGTCGGTGATATGCGGGACGACCTGGACGGTGGCGCCGAGGTAGTCGCCGCGGCGCTCGCGCCGGATCACCGTGTTGTAGATGCCGCCGGCGGTCACGTTCGACGCCCGGCTCGTGTTGGCGTCGGTGAACCGCTCGTAGTGACCGAGGTCGAGGTCGGTCTCGGCGCCGTCCTCGGTCACGAACACCTCGCCGTGCTGGTAGGGCGACATCGTGCCCGGGTCGACGTTGATGTACGGGTCGAACTTCTGGAGCTGGACGTCCAGCCCGCGGGAGACCAGCAACCGGCCGATCGACGCGGCGGCGATTCCCTTGCCAAGCGAGGACACAACCCCGCCGGTTATGAAGATGAACCTAGTGTCGCCCGAACCCATGTGGTCGCCTCCCGAGTGTAGTCGGGTTCCTACCGTCTGAAGTTAGCGACCGCCTCGGACGCCCCGAGGCTGCGCGAAAAAGCGAACCAGGAGGACGCTCTTTCGAGCCGCCCCGGGGTCAGGCCGCGCGCAACAGCTGGCGGGCGTGGCGGCTGGCGGCGCGGTCGCCCTCGGCCGCGCCGAGCATCCGCACGAGCTCGCCGACGACGCCGTCCCCGTCCAGCGTCGACACCGTCGTGCGCGCCGGCACTGCCGCGGTGTCCTTGGCGATCGTGAAGTGGCGTGCGGCCATCGCCGCCACCTGTGGCAGGTGCGTGATGCAGAGGATCTGCCGCCCCTCGGCGAGGTCCCGCAGGTGCTCGCCGACCGCGCGCGCGGTTTGGCCACCGATGCCGGCGTCGACCTCGTCGAACACGAGCAGCGGCCCGCCCCGGGTCGACCCCGCGGAGTCACCCGAGCCTCCGTCGTCCGAAGAGTGCGCCACGCTGAGGATCGCCAGCATGACCCGCGACAGCTCCCCGCCCGAGGCGATCTCGCGAAGCGGCCCGGCGGGCATCCCCGGATTCGGCGCGATCACCAGCGAGACCTCGTCCGCTCCGCGCAGCCCGCATCCGTCCCCGCGCGGGCGGACCTCGACCTCGAACTCGGCGTCTGGCATTGCCAGCTCGGCCAGCCGCTCGCGCACCGCGGCGGCGAGCGCGGGCGCCGCCTCTCGCCGGCGCTCGGAGAGCTCGCCCGCGAGCCGGTCGAGCTCCGCCCGGGCCTCGCGAAGCGACGCCTCGATCTCGGACAGGGCGATCTCGGCCCGCTCGAGCTCCTCGCGCCGCGCCCGGCAGCGCTCGGCGTGGGCGAGCACGTCCACGATCGAACCGCCGTGCTTACGTTCCAGACGCGCGAACAGGGCGAGCCGCTCCTCGACCTCATCGAGCCGGCCCGGAGACGCCTCCAGCCCGAACACGTACGAACGCAGCGCGGCGCTCAGCTCCGAGGCATCGTGCCCGAGCGCCTGCGCACGCTCCGACAGCCCGGCGAGCTCCGGGTCGATGCCGGACGCGACGGCCAGCTGAGCGGCGGCCTGGGCGAGCAGCTCCGCCGCGCCACCACCCCCGTCCTCGGGTGAGATCGCCTCGGCTCCGCCGAACGCTGCGCCCCGCAGCGTCTCCAGGTGCCGCAGCCGGTCTCGCTCGACCGCCAGCTCCGAGGCCTCCGCCTCGCTCGGCGACACGCTCTCAATCTCGTCGAGCTCGAACGCCAGCAGGTCGAGCTCGCGTTCGCGGCCGGCGGCGAGCTCGTTCACGGCGTCGTAGCGCTCCTCGAGCGCGCGCACCCGCGCGTATGCATCGGCCACCCGCTCCCGCAGCTCGCCCTGCGCCGGCCCGCAGTAACCGTCGAGGACATCGAGCTGGACGGCCGAGAGCATCAGTTTGCGGTGCTCGTGCTGTCCGTAGAACGAGAGCAGCGCGCTACCGAGCTCGCGCAGGTCGGCCACGGTCGCGGACCTGCCGCACACGTAAGCGCGAGTCCGTCCGTCGGGCCACACCCGGCGGGCGAGCACGATCTCCTCGGCTCCGGTGGGCAGGACCTCGGCGCCGGCGAGCGACGCGGGCAGCGTGAACACGCCCTCGACGTACGCCTCGGCCGCACCGGCGCGCACGACGCCGCTGCCGGCGCGGGGCGGGCGGGCCCCCAATAAAAGATCTAGCGCCTGCGCGAGCAGCGTCTTGCCGGCGCCGGTCTCGCCGGTGAGGACGTTCAGCCCCGGGGCGAGCGCCAGCTCGGCCCGATCGATCAGCAGCAGGTTCTCGACACGCAACTCTTGGAGCATCGCCCGGGGTGTACCACCAGGCCCCGACGGATCCGGGCGGTCGCGCCGATCGTTAGCGCCGTCGAGGGCAGACCACGGGCCACCGACCGGAGTCCATCTAGAGTCCGAACGAATGTCGACCGTGCTCGTGCCCCAGGAGCAGGACTTCCCCACCTGGTATCAGGAGGTGATCGCCAAGGCACAGCTGGCTGAGAACGGGCCGGTGCGCGGGACGATGGTGATCCGCCCGTGGGGGTACGCGATCTGGGAGCGGCTCCAGGCGGCGATCGACCAGCGGATCAAGGCGACCGGCGCGCGAAACGCGTACTTCCCGCTGTTGATCCCCGAGGAATTCATGCGGCGGGAGGCGGAGCATGTCGAAGGCTTCAGTCCCGAGCTGGCGGTGGTCACCCACGGCGGCGGCAAGGAGCTCGAGGAGCCGGCGGTGGTGCGGCCCACGAGCGAGACGATCGTCAACTCCTCGTTCACTCGGTGGATCTCGAGCTACCGCGACCTGCCGCTGCTGATCAACCAGTGGGCAAACGTGGTCCGGTGGGAGCTTCGGCCCAGGCTCTTTCTCCGCAGTTCGGAGTTCCTCTGGCAGGAGGGCCACACCGCCCATGCCACTCGCGAGGATGCGCACGCATACGCGCTGCGGATCCTCGAGGAGGTGTACACGGATGCGATGGTCCAGGAGCTCGCGATCCCCGTGTTCCGCGGCCGCAAGACCGAGCGGGAGAAGTTCGCGGGCGCGGAGATCTCGTGGTCATGCGAGGGCGTGATGCGGGATGGGAAGGCGTTGCAGATGGGCACCTCACACGAGCTCGGGCAGAACTTCGCGCGCGCATTCGGCATCCAGTTCAGCGACCGTGACGGCCGGCTCCGTCATGTGTGGCAGACGTCGTGGGGCGTGTCGACGCGTCTGCTCGGCGCGATGATCATGGTTCACGGCGACGATCACGGGCTGCGCGTGCCGCCGCGCCTTGCTCCGATCCAGGTCGTCGTGGTGGTCGCGCGCTCCGGCGAGGGCGTGATCGAGGCTGCGACCGCGGTCGTGGACGACCTCGAGCGCGCGGGGGTGCGGGTCGAACTGGATGACCGCGTCGAGATTTCGCTCGGGCGACGGATCATCGACCACGAGCTTCGCGGCGTCCCGGTCCGGGTCGAGCTCGGTCCGCGGGATGTGGCCGCACGCCAAGCCGTGGTCGCCCGCCGCGCTCTGACCGAGAAGGAGACGGTCCCGCTGCGGGCGCTCGTAGAGCTTCCGCAGATGCTGGCCGATGATCAAGCCGCACTTCTCACCCAGGCGACCACGCTGCGCGACGGGCGAACGTGGCCCGCGCAATCGATCGACGAGGCACGCGATATAGCGGGCGACGGTGTCGCCCGCCTCCCCTGGCGAGACTGCGGCGTCGACGGCGAAGACCGGCTCGCAAGAGCGGGCGTGTCGGTGCGCTGCCTGGTCCGCGAGGACGGCGAACCGGTCGACGATCCCGACGCCGACGGCGTCGATGCGCTCGTAGCGCGCGCGTATTGAGCCCGACCGAGTATCGAACCGCTCACCTGCCGGCGCCGTCGAGGCCGAGCGTGAGCGAATGGTTGCGCGGCCTGCGCGGGGCCGGCGGGAGCTGCGACTCGCGAGCGCCCTCGGCGCGGCCCGCACCCGGGGTGTCCTCGGCGCCGGGGCGCCGGGGGCGGCCGGCGCGCCCCGACCACGAGACCGGTCCCGGTCCAGCCGGCGCACGATCGGCGCCAGCAGCGTGGCCAGCGTGGCCAGCACCGCGAGCACTCCCAGCAGCCGCAAGAACCAGTCTCCCGGCGAGCTCGTCGCGAACGCGAATGCGCCCGCCAGGATGAGCGCGCCGCTCATCGCAAAAGCGACCGCAGCGCCACTGAGTCCACGGACCGCCCGGCCGTCCCGCGGACGAACCCGCCCGAGCATCAGACACGCGTGAACGCAAGCCGGAAGCAGCACCGAGACCGCCCCGAGCGCGCGGAAGAAAGCCTCGCTGCCCGACAGCGACCAGATCGCCGCGAGCGCGAGCGCCAGGTCGACCGCGGCCAGCAGAATCGTGACGAGCCCGACCCCCCGCCGGGAGTCCTCGCGCTCGAGCAAGGTGGCCCCCACGAGCCCGCCGACCGCGCACAGCGAGGTCACCGCGGTGCTGCCGAGGATCTTCACCGCGGTCGGATCGAAGCTGCCGGTGACCAGGAACCAGATCGCGAACCCGGCCACCACGCACAGCGTGCCGCCGAGAAGCTCCGCGAGCCGGCGAAGCAGCGACTCGTCGCCGAGCCGGTGAGCGTGTGAACGAAGCAGTTGCATCGAAACCTCCCAACTTCCTTGTTGACCGAAGGTCTATAAGGCTAGCACGCTTATCGACCGGCGGTCAAGTAGAATCTCCGTCGATGTCCGCCGGAACGGGACCCGCTTACACGCGCCTCAACGTCGACGAGCGCCGCCGCCAGCTGCTCGACGCCGGCGCGGCGCTGTTCGCGGAGAACGCCTACGAGGAGATCTCGATGCGCGACATCGCGCGCGCCGCCGGCGTCTCCAAGCCGCTGCTCTACCACTACTTCCCCTCGAAGATCGACCTGTTCAAGGCCGCGGTGGCCGAGAAGGCCGCCGAGCTGCAACGGGTGATCGAGCCCGCCGGCGAAGGCACCCCGTTCGAACAGCTGTCCCGCAGCCTCGACGCCTACCTGGAGTGGATCGAAGCGAACGCGCAGACGTGGTCGAAGCTCGTGCAGAGCGCCGCCTCCCTCCCCGAGGCGCGCGACCTCGTCGAGGGCTTCCGCAACCGGACCATGGACCTGGCGCTCGCCCGGCTCACGGGCGACGATACGCCCCGGCCGGCGCTGCGAACGGCGATCCGCGGCTGGCTCGGGTACATGGATGCCGCGATCCTCGATTGGACCGAGGCCCGCGACCTGCCGCGCGCCCAGCTCCGCGACCTCCTGATCGCCGCGTTCGGCGCCGCGCTGCTCTCCGCCCAGCAGATCGACCCCGAGATCAAGCTCGATCTGAGCGGCTGAGATACGGTAAGCCTCCGCACCACCTAGGAGGAGGAGAGCGATGGCCACCAGCGCGTCCCGGCTCGAGCGGCGCCACGTCACCACCGGACCAGCCGATGTCGACGTCTCGGGGCTCAAGCGCGCGCTCCAGCACGTGGTCTCCGGGGAGGTCCGCTTCGACGCGGGCACGCGGGCGATGTACGCGAACGACTTCTCGATCTACCGGGCGGTGCCGATCGGCGTCGTGATCCCCAAGGGCCCGGAGGACGTGATCGCCGCGATCGCGATCTGCCGCGAGTACCACGCGCCGGTGCTCCCGCGGGGGTGCGGCACCGCGCCGAGCGGCCAGACCACGAACGTCGCGGTCGTGTTCGACTACTCGAAGTACTACAACCAGATCGTCGAACTCGATCCGGACAGCCGGCGGGCTGTCGTCGAGCCGGGCGTGATCTGCGACCAGCTCCGCAACGCCGCCGAGGAGTTCAACCTCACCTACGGCCCAGACCCGGCCACGCACGAGTACTGCACGTTCGGGGGCATGCTCGGCAACAACTCGTGCGGCACGCACTCGCTGATGGCCGGCAAGACGAGCGACAACGTGATCGAGCTCGACGTCGTGCTGTACGACGGGACCCGCCTCACCGTGGGCGCGACCTCCGACGAGGAGCTCGAACAGATCATCGCCGCCGGAGGACGCAAGGGCGAGATCTACGACCAGCTCAAACAACTCTCCGAGCGCGTCGCCGACCGCGTCAGAGCCGAGTTCCCCGACATCCCCCGCCGCGTGTCCGGCTACAACCTCGACCAGCTCCTCCCCGAGAACGGCTTCAACGTGGCCCGCGCGCTCGTCGGCTCGGAGGGCACGTGCGCGAACGTGCTGCACGCGACGGTCCGCCTGGTCCCGAGCCCGCAGCACCGGCGCACGGTCCTGCTCGGGTACCCCGACGTGTTCCAGGCCGCCGATCACGTGCCGGTGATCCTTCAGCGATGCAAGCCGATCGGACTCGAGGGGTTCGACGATCAGCTGATCAAGAACATGATCGCCAAGAGCCGGCTCGCCACCGAGCGCGCGCTGCTGCCCGATGGGCGGGCGTGGCTGTACATCGAGTTCGGCCAGGACGACCCCGACTCGGCGATGGCCGAGGCACGGCAGGCGCTCGAGGACCTCGCCGACGGGCCGCAGATCGACGCCCGGGTGATCGTCGACAAGCTCGACCAGGTCAGCGTCTGGAAGGTCCGCGAGAGCGCGGTCGGCGACAGCCGCGCGCCCGGCTACATGGACGCCGAGGGCAACTGGGAGGACGCCGCGGTCCATCCGGACAAGCTCGGCGCCTACCTGCGCGACTTCCAGCAGATCCTCGACGACCACGGCTACCGGTGCGTCTACTACGGCCACTTCGGCCAGGGGTGCGTCCACACGCGGATGGACTTCGACCTGAAGAGCGCGGCCGGCGTCAAGACGTTCCGGTCGTTCATGGAGAAATGCGCCGATCTCGTCGTCGCCTACGGCGGCTCGCTGGCCGGCGAGTACGGCGAGGGCCACGGCCGCGCCGAGCTGCTTCCGAAGATGTTCGGCCCCGAGCTGATGCAGGCGTTCGGTGACTTCAAGCGGATCTGGGACCCCGACACGAAGATGAACCCCAACCGCCTGATCGGCGACGTCAAGCTCGACGAGGGCCTCCGCCTGGGACCGGACTACCGACCGCCGCAACTGCAAACCCATTTCGCCTACCCCGACGACGGCGGCTCGTTCGCGACCGCGATCGAGCGGTGCTTCGGGATGGCCAAGTGCCGCAATCTCGGGAGCCTCACGATGTGCCCGAGCTTCCACGTCACGCGCGAGGAGCGCCACTCGACGCGCGGCCGGTCCCGGCTGCTGTTCGAGATGCTGAAGGGCGACCCGGTGACCGACGGCTGGCGCGACGAGGCGGTCAAGGAGTCGCTCGACCTGTGCCTGGCGTGCAAGGGATGCACCGGCGACTGCCCCGTGCAGGTCGACATCCCCACCTACAAGGCCGAGTTCCTCGCGCACTACTACGCCAAGCGCCGCCGGCCGCTGCACCACTACGCGCTGGGCCTGATGCCGTGGTGGGGCCAGGTGGCGGCGCGCGCCCCCCGGCTCGTCAACGGCCTCAGCCACTCGCCCCCTATCGCGAACCCGGGCAAGCGCCTGCTCGGGATGGCCGAGGAGCGCGAGATCCCGAAGTTCGCGCGCCAGACGTTCCGCAGTTGGTTTGCGGACCGCACCGCGGGTACCGCCGCCGCGGCGGCGACCCAGAACGGCGGCCGCCAGCGAGTCGTGCTGTGGCCGGACACGTTCACCGACCTGTTCGAGCCCGACATCGGCAAGGCCGCGGTCGACGTGCTCGAGGCCGCCGGCTTCGCAGTCGAGATCCCGGAGAGGCACCTCTGCTGCGGGCGGCCGCTGTACGACTTCGGGATGCTCACCCTCGCCAAGCGAACGCTCCAGAACGTCCTCGACGGCCTGTCCGAGCCGATCGAGTCCGGGGTGCCGGTGCTCGTGCTCGAGCCGAGCTGCGCCTCCGTGTTCCGCGACGAGCTGCACAAGCTCATGCCCCACGACGAGCACGCCCGGCGACTCGGGGCCCAGACGATGGTGCTCGACGAGCTGCTCGCCCGCCATGCGCCCGGCTGGAACCCGCCCGACGTAGGCCGGCGCGCGCTGATCCACGGCCATTGCCACCACAAGGCGGTGATCCGCGGCGATCAGGGCCGCGACCTGCTCATGCGTGCCGGCGTGCAGGCGGAGATGACACCGGCGGGCTGCTGCGGGATGGCCGGGTCGTTCGGCTACGGCGCCGGCGAGCAATACGACGTCTCGATGCGGATCGGGGAGCAGTTCCTGCTGCCCGCGGTCCGGGCCGCCGACGACGAAACGTTGCTGGTCGCGGACGGCTTTTCGTGCCGGACTCAGATCACCGCCGGCACGGGCCGCCGCGCGCTCCACACCGTCGAAGTGCTCGCGCGAGGGCTGCAACCGATTGCGTAGCGACTAGTGGGGCTCCCCTCAACGTTCCACCCGTAATGCCGGCCCGGATGACCGCCAGGCTTTGTCCTCGGATCCTCGCGTAGCGCCGCTACGCGTCAGATCCTGCGTCCTCGCCTGACGGCCCCCGGCCTCGGCCTTCCGGGCGAAACGTTTCGGGTCGACCCACTAGCCCCCTTGGGTAGGTGACTCCCGAACGCGACCCGTCCCGGCGCGTCCGGGAGGCAGAGGGAGGTCACCGTGTACAAGCAGGTTCTCGATCCGGTTTCCCATTCCCTGGGACTGACCGCAATCTTCGCCGTCTTGCCGCTGGTGGTGCTGTTCGTCCTGCTGGGCGGCTTCAGGATGAAGGCCCAGTGGGCCTCCTTGATCGCGCTCGGGGTGTCGATCCTGATCGCGATCACCGTGTATTCGATGCCGATCGGACAGGCCGGCGACGCCGCGCTCGAGGGCGCGGTGTTCGGCTTCTGGCCGATCATGTGGATCGTCATCAACGCCCTGTGGATCTTCAATATGACCGATGCCACGGGGTACTTCGCCGTATTGCGGCGAACGTTCTCGAGCGTCTCGGATGACCCACGCGTCCAAGTGGTCGTGATCGCGTTCTGCTTCGGCGCGCTGCTCGAGGCGCTGGCGGGGTTCGGGACGCCGGTGGCGATCTGCGGCGTGATGCTCGTCGGACTCGGGTTCTCCCCGCTCAGGGCGGCGTCGCTCGCGCTCGTCGCCGACACCGCCCCGGTCGCGTTCGGCGCGATCGCGATCCCGATCACCACGCTCGCGCAGGTGTCGGGCCTGCCCGTCCACCACCTGAGCATGATGGTCGGCCGCCAGACGCCGTTCTTTGCGTTGATCGTCCCGTTCGCGCTGGTGTTCATGGCCGACGGGCGCCGTGGCGTCCGCGAGGCGTGGCCGGTGGCGCTGACCGCCGGCGTGGTGTTCGCGATCTTGCAGTTCGCCACTTCGAACTACATCTCGACCCAGTTGACTGACATCGTCGCCTCGCTCGGCTCGGCCGCGGCGGTCGTGCTCCTGGTCCAGATCTGGTCACCGCACACGCCGGGCGCGCCTGCCACAACGGTTTCGCGCCGGCCCGCGATCGCCGGCGGCGCAGTCGCCGACGCTGCGCTCGAGCGCAGTGCGATCGCCGATGGTGCACCCGCCGGCCCGCCGCCGAGCCGCGCGGACGTCTTCAAGGCGTTCGCGCCCTACCTGATCATCATCGTCGTGCTCGGGGTGACCAGCATCAGCGGGATCACCAAGGAGCTCGACAAGGCCACAAGCGCGTTCAGCTGGCCCGGGTTGCACGTGCTGAGCTCGAAAGGGAAGGCGCCCACGAGCGAGACGTTCAAGCTCAATTACCTGACCGCCGCCGGGACCTGGTTGTTCGTGTCCGGCGTCATCACGGCGTTCGTGCTCCGGGTCCGCCCGGCGCTCGCGGTGCGGATCTACTGGCAGACGCTGGTCCAGCTCAAGTGGGCGATCCTGACCGTGATGGCGGTGCTCGGGATCGCGTACGTGATGAATCTGTCGGGCCAGACGATCACGCTCGGAACCTGGGCCGCCGGCGCGGGCGGGTTCTTCGCGTTCCTATCGCCGATGATCGGCTGGTTCGGGACCGCCGTGACTGGCTCGGACACCTCGTCGAATTCGCTGTTCGGCGCGCTCCAGGTCGCCGCGGCGCACAAGGCGAACCTGTCGGCGACGCTGCTGGCGGGCGCGAACAGCTCGGGTGGCGTGCTGGCGAAGATGGTCTCGCCGCAGAACCTCGCGATCGGCGCTGCCGCCGTGGGGCTCGCCGGCAAGGAAGGCGACATCTTTCGGCGGGTGATCGGCTACAGCGTCGTGTTCGTGCTGCTGATGGGCGTGCTCGCGCTGCTCCAGTCGGGCGCGCTCTCGTTCATGGTCCCCTAACGGGCCGCGACCTCGCTGTAAGCGAGGCTGCGCCGCCCGACCCGCGGCACTCGCGCCCGATCCCTTACGCGAGCCGAGCACAAAGGAGGGCGCGCGGGGCCGCGGGGTGGGCGGGCAGCCGAAGCGAACTACCGCATGGACGACAGCCGGCCGAACTTCTCGCGCAACCGGTGGTAGAAGGTCGCGCCCGGAATCTGGGCGAGGCAGCCCTGGCCGTCGACGAAGCTCGCCTCGATCTCCTCGCCGGGCGGCAGCGTGGACACGGGCCTGCCGTCCACGGTGACGTCGACCGATTCCTCCTGCGAGCGGTTCAGCACCCTCAGCACGTCGGTCGGCGCCACCACGAGCGCCCGCGCGGTGAGCGAGTGCGGCGCGATGAACGACACGACGAAGCCGGCGACGCCCCAGGCCATGACCGGCCCGCCGTTGGCGAGGTTGTAGCCGGTCGATCCGGCCGGCGTGGCGACCGCCAGGCCGTCGCAGCGCACGCGCCCGATCTCGTCCTCGCCGACCGCGTAGGCGAGATCGGCCACGCGGTTGCCCGGCTGGCGGTGTATCGACACGTCGTTGATCGCGAGCCATTCGCCGCTCTTCCCCGACACCGAGATGCCCGGCAACGACAGCACCTCGTATTCGCCGCGGAACGCGCGCTCGAAGCCGATCCGGGCCTCGTCGCGATCGACCGTGGCCAGGAACCCGATCTCGCCGAAGTTGACCGCGAACACCGGAACGCCGGTCCCGGCGTACCGGCGCAGCGCGGTCAGGATCGTGCCGTCGCCCCCGAGCGCGAAGCAGATGTCGACGTCGAGCGGGCCGTCGACATCGACCTCGAGACCCGGCCCGTGCTCGAGCCGGTGCTTGCGCGTTTCGTCGGGATCGACGAACAGGGTCGCGCCGCAGCCGCGGGCGATCTCGACCATCGAGTCGATCGCCGGACGCGTCTCCGACGGCCGGCGGTGAGTCAGCACCGTGGCCGTCCGGATCGGATTCAAGGCTCGACCTCCGCCGCCGCGCGCTCGACGTCAAGGCCCTCGTCCCGAGCCGCCTCGGCGAGCCACACGAACGTCTCCAGGTTCCCTTTCGGACCGGGCAGCCCGGAGCTCGCGTAGCCGAGCACCGCGGCGCCCAGCCCGCGCGCGGCGTCCCCCACCGAGACCAGTGCGCGCCGGCGATCCTCAGCCGAGCGCACCACTCCGCCTTTGCCCACCTGCTCGCGCCCGACCTCGAATTGGGGCTTGACCAGCGCCAAGCAGTCGAACCGGTCCGCCGCGCACGCGAGCACGGCCGGGAGCACCTTGGCGAGCGAGATGAACGAGACGTCGATAACGATCAGATCCGGCGCGTAGGGAAGCTGGTCGCCCCGGAGCGAGCGCGCGTTGCACCGTTCGACGACCGTCACCCGCGGGTCAGACCGCAGCCGCCAGGAAAGCTCGCCGTAGGCCACGTCGACCGCGACCACGTGAGAAGCCCCGGCCTGAAGCAGGCAGTCGGTGAACCCGCCGGTCGACGCGCCCACGTCCAGCGCCCGCCGCCCCGCCACGTCCACCCGAAACGCGTCGAGCGCGTTACGGAGCTTCACGCCCCCCCTCGAAACGAACGGCGGACCCTGGACGACCTCAAGCTCGACCTCGTCGGACACGAGCTGGCCGGGCTTCTGCGCCCGCCGGCGGTCGGGAAGGAGCAGCACGTCGCCGGCGAGCACCGACGCCGCCGCGGCGGACCGTGACGGGAACATCCCCCGCTGGGACAGCAGCGTGTCGATCCGAACGCGCGTCACTGACGCGGAACGGTACGTGATCGCTCAGGCGGCCAGCGACGACACGGTCTCGACCGCCCAGCCGAGCGCATCGCGGTAGGAGCTGGCGATGCCGGGGGCATGCGATCGCAGCGTGGCGACGTCGAATTCGCCCTGCTCGTAGCTGACCACGGCCTTCAGGATCGCGCCGGCGGGCCCGTCGCGCTTCGTCAGGGCCGCGCTGACCTCGTCGGCCAGCGGCAGCTCCTCGACGATCGTCTCGAGCGGCACCTCGAGCAGGGCGTCGGCCACCGACAGCAGCCCGACCGTGAACAGCTGATCGCCGGCGACCTCGCGGAGATCGGCGCCGAGCAGCTCGCACATCCGGGCCCGGGTGAGCCCCATCACCGACAGCTCGCGGGGGGCGTTGGGGCCGCCGGTGAGCGCGACCAGGAGCGCCCATCGCGACACTCCGCGAGAGCCGAGCATCATGACCGCCTGGCGGATCGAGCCGATGCTGCCGCGCAGGCCGATGTAGGCCGAGTTGATGTAGCGCAAGAGCTTCACGCTCAGACCGACGTCCCGGTCGATCACGGCCTCGAGGTCCTCGATCGTCGCCGACCCACCTTGGAGCGCGGCGAGCGCGACCAGCGTGCCCATCTCGCCGATCGGGATCTTCCGGACCGCCGCCTTGTGCCGACTCGCGTAGAACGGACCGCTGAACAGATCGAACCCGAGCTGCTTCGCCTGCTCGAACTCGTTGTAGTCGTGCAGGCCGGCCGCCAGCGGCATCGCCCTCTCGCCGCGGATCCGCGACACCGCGCGCGCCGCGTCCTCGGGTGACCACGCGTGCAGCTCGATCTCGACGGTGCCGAACATGTCGAGCAGCGCCGCGTCGAAGTCGGGGCCGGGCAGATCGTGGAGCGACAGCGCATAGCCGCGTCCTGTGAGCGCGTCGAGAACGCCGGCGACCTCGGAGTGCCGGGCGGTGTCGTGGGCGATCCGCAGCAGCACGCGGTCAGGTCGCACCGGGGGGACCCCGAGCGCCAGCAGCAGCTCGCGCGACAGCGGCAGGTGCGCGAGCGATTCCCCGACCAGGTCGTCGAGCCCGACGCCGCTGAGCACATCGCCGAGCAGCCGCGCGGCCGTGCCGTCGCCGTGCTCCGAGCCGTCCGAGGTCGCGTAGGCGACGCGGTAGCCGGTCACGCGCATCTGCCCGTCGACGACCGGCTGGCGCGAGATGAACAGCTCCGAGGACGCGTCCGCCGGCTCGGATGGGCGGGGGTCTAATCCAAGCTGCGTTGCCATCAACCCATTGTCGGCATCCCGGACCGCCGACCACAGGGGCGAACGGCGCCCTTCAACGGTTGGTGGACCGCTCAGAAGTGGGTCAAGCCGTCGGCACGCCGCTGTACTCGGCGACGGCCGATTCGATCCGCTCGGCGATCCGCTCGCCGGTGAAGCCGACCTCCTCGTGCAGGAGCTTCGGCGCGCCGTGGGTGACGTACCGGTCGGGCAGGCCAACCCGGAGGATCCGGACCCCGCCCGCCCCACCTCCTAATCCAACATCGGACAGGCTCTCCCAGACCGCCGACCCGAACCCGCCGGCGAGGACCCCCTCCTCGACGGTCACGAGCAGCTCGTGCTCCGCTGCGAGCTGGGCTGCCAGACCGACGTCGATCGGCTTGGCGAAGCGCGCGTCGGCGACGGTCACCGACAGCCCGTGCTCGGCCAGGATGTCGGCTGCCTCGAGCGCCTTGCCGACGCCCGTGCCGTAGCCGAGCAGCGCGACCCTCTCGCCCTCACGCAGGATCTCCCCGGTCCCGATCTCGATCGGCTCGGGCCGCGCCGGCAGCGGTACCCCGACGCCCTCACCGCGCGGATACCGCAGCGCGATCGGCCCGTCGTCGTATGTCAACGCGGTCCGCAGCATGTGGACGAGCGTGGCCTCGTCGCGGGGGGCCATCAGCACGATGTTCGGCAGGCAGCGCAGGTAGGCGATGTCGAACGCGCCATGATGGGTCGGGCCGTCGTCGCCGACGAGGCCGGCGCGGTCCATCGCGAACACCACGTTCAGCTTCTGCAGGCAGACGTCATGGACGATCTGGTCGTACGCGCGCTGCAGGAACGTCGAGTAGATCGCCGCGACCGGTTTGCACCCCTGGAGCGCGAGGCCGGCCGCGAACAGCACAGCCTGCTGCTCGGCGATGCCGACATCGAAATAGCGGTCGGGGAGCTCGCGCTGGAGGATGTTGAGGCCGGTGCCCGAGTTCATCGCGGCCGTGATCCCGATCACGCGCTCGTCGCGCCGGCACTCCTCGACGAGCGCGTTCCCGAACACCTGGGTGAATTGGGGTGGGCCCGCCCGCCCCGGAGCCGGTTTGCCCGTCGTGGCGGGGACGCCGTTGGCGATCGACTTCGGCTTGGCGGCGTGCCATTTCTCCATACCCTCGAGCCCGCCCTCCTCCGAGGGCGCGAACCCCTTGCCCTTGACCGTGGCGCAGTGGATCACGACTGGGCGCTGAGCGATCAAGGCCTCGCGCAGCGCGCGTCGGACCGCGCGCACGTCGTGGCCATCGATCACTCCGATGTACACGAAGTCGAGCTCCTCCCACCACAGGCCGGGCGCCCAGAACGCCTTGATCGACTCCTTGAAGTGGGGCCCGAACCGCTCGAACGCGGCGCCGATCCCGGCCGGAAGCTTGGTCAGCCCCTCCTCGAACCCCTCGCGCGCCCGCCAGAGCTTCGGGTTCAGGCGGACGCGGTTGAACTGGCGCGACATCGCCCCGACGTTGGGCGCGATCGACATCCCGTTGTCGTTGAGCACGACCACAATCGGCGTGCCCTCGCCTCCCGCCTGGTGGACCGCCTCGAACGCCACCCCGCCGGTCAGCGCGCCGTCGCCGACGACCGCCACCACGTGCCCGTCCTCGCCGGCGCCGTGCCGCATCGCCTCCTTGATCCCGACCGCGTAGCCGATCGCGGTCGAGGCGTGCCCGGCGCCCATGATGTCGTGCTCGGACTCCGCGATCGAGCAGAACGGCGCGAGCCCGCGGTACTTGCGAATCGTCTGGAGCCGGTCGCGCCGGCCGGTCAGGATCTTGTGCGGGTAGGCCTGGTGGCCGACGTCCCAGAGGATCTTGTCGCGTGGCGAGTCGAGCATCGAGTGAAGCGCGACGGCGATCTCGCACGCGCCGAGATTGGCGCCGAAGTGGCCGCCGATCTCGCCGACGGTGTCGATGATGTGCTCGCGGACCTCCTGGGCGATCTGTTGCAGCTCCTCGTCGCTGAGGCCGTGCAGGTCCTGGGGCTTGTCGATTCCGTCGAGCAGTCGGGTCATCAGAAGGATCGCGTCGCGATGAAGTCGGTGATCTGCTCGAGCTCGCTCGTATTGGATCCCGCCCGCCCCGCCTGCGCGAGCGCGGCGAGCGCTCGGCGGCGGGACTCGCCGGCGAGCTCGCGAGCCCGGTCGAGCCCGAACTCGCTCACGTACGTGCGCTTGCCCAGCCGCGCGTCGCTGCCCTGATGCTTCCCCAGCGTTTCCTCGGACCCGGTCACGTCGAGAATGTCATCCACGATTTGAAAAAGTATCCCCAGCTCCCTCGCAAAGCCGTGGAAGCTGTGAATTCTCTCAGGTTCATCGAGTCCGCACAGTAGGAGCACGCACTCGATGCTCGCAGCGATCAGCCGCCCGGTCTTCAACTCGTGCAGCCGGCGCAGCCCGGCCGCGTCGTCGGACGCCGTCCCGGCGACGTCGATGTACTGCCCCGCGACCATTCCCTGAGCGCCGGTGGCGCCGGCGAGCTCGCGCGCAGCCGCCAGCAGCCGCGCCGGTTCGCCCTCCTGGCGGGTCAGCAGCAGCACGAACGCCTCGGCGTAGAGCCCGTCGCCGGCCAGGATCGCGACGTCCTCGCCGAATGCAACGTGGCACGTCGGCCGGCCGCGGCGCAGATCGTCGTCGTCCATCGCTGGCAGGTCATCGTGGATCAGCGAATACGTGTGGATCAGCTCGATCGCCACCGCCAGCGGCAGCACCGACTCGGGGTCCGCGCCGATCGCCGACGCGGTCGCGAGCGCCAGCACCGGCCGGATCCGCTTCCCGCCCGCCAGCAGCGAGTACCGCATCGCGTGCTCGAGGCCGTCGGCAGCCGGCTCGGCCACGAACCGCAGCGATTCGAGATAACGCTCGACCTGAGCTCGCAGATGCTCGGGATATGCCGGTACCGGAGTCGGAGCCGGGCCAGGGGACCGCGCCGGAGCCGGGGGCGGCACCGGATCCTGGCTGCTCGTCGTCGGGAGCCTCGCCGTCAGGAGCACTACGACGCCGGCAGCGGCAGCTGGCCGGGGAGATCCGGAAGCGGCTCGAGCGCCGCCCGGGTCTGCTCGTCGACTTGGGAGCTGGCCTCGCCGGCCAGCCGCGCGCATTCCTCGATCAGGGCGAGCGCCGCGTCAACTTCGACGTCGGGCGAGCGAAGCTGCTCCGCCGCCTCCTCGAGCCGCGCGCTCAGCTCGGTCAGGGGATCGTTCACGGTGGCTAGGGTAGCGACAACCCGGCGGCGGCTGCCGCATCAGAACCGCAACAGCGCGGCGATTCCCTGCAGCGGGCCGAGGTCCGGGTAATGGCGGACGACGAAGACATCGGCACCCTGGGCCAGCGCAGCTTCGATCGCGGCCTCGCGGAGATGATCGACTTCCTCGAGCTCCGAGCCGTCGGCCGGGCAGCGAGCGTTCGCCTCGACCGTCAACATCCCGCACTGCGGGCAGCGACCGCCTTGTCGGTCCATCGCCGGCTCGAGCAGCAGCGTCTGCACACGCCGCTCGTTGAGCGCCACCAGCGTGTCGTACGGTCCTCCGGCGCCCCGCCCCCCGCTGCCGATGCCGTCCTGGAGCCGGTCGAGCGCGTCGCGCTCAGATCGTTTCTCGTCCTCGGCCACGAGCCCTGCCACGGCGCGCCGGACCTGCTCCTCGTTGGCGCTCGACAGGTCGACCGCGACCCGCTCTCCGATCAGGTGCGGCCGCACATCCCCCGCGAGGTGGGCTTCGAACCGGGGGACGACCTCGGGAGGCCCGCCGGCGGCGATCCGGTGGAAGCGCTCGGTCCGCCATAGCCGGTTGACGGCCTCGGCGACCCGGCGCAGATGATCCTCGGTGTCCTTCTCGATGCTGCGCTCGTAGTTGGCCTGCGACCAACCACCCTGGTCGTGACGGCCGCGCACGAAATCCTCGAGGCGTGCCTGCTCGGCGAGGCCCTCCGCCGGCCCTTCGAGCACGCGACCCTCGCGGCGGCTGACGAGCGCGACCAGCCAGCGGCGATCCTGTAAGGCGGCGACGAGCGGCCCCACGTATGGCGAACGTCCGACGGATACCCGCGCCTCGGTCGGCCTGAGCAGCTGGACGACCTCGAACAGGCCGGCCGGGCTCGAGCAGAACACCGCCAGCGCTCGCGCACCTCGGAACGGCGCTTGGGGCGAGGTGAGGAACTCGTCGATCCGCCTGATGTCCGACCTCAGCGCGATGCGCTCGTCGTGGCTCAAGCCTTCCTGCGCCTCGAGCTCGCGCCCGGCCTCGTCCACCAGCGAGCGGATCTGAGACGCGCGCGCCGGCGCGATCGCGAACCGCTCCGGATCCAGGTCCATATAGAGGCTGATTAGCGGGTGCTCGGGCTTGTACTCGATCAGCCGTCTCGCCTGTCCCGCCGCGACGCTGCTCACCGCGACCGGCTTACCCACATCGCGTGGTCTGAAAACGCGTCGGGCGAGCTAATCGATGATCGTGAACGTCAGGCGCTCGGGGCTGGACGGTGCGCCGGTGGCGGCGTCCGTGGCGACCACGGTCACGGTGTAGCGGCCCGGCGGGAGCCTCCGCCCGTTGCCCAGCCTGCCCTTGAACGAGAGCGTGTTGAGGCCGGCCTGGCCAGTTCGTGTGAGCGCCCCCAACGTCACCACCCGCCGACACGCCGGCCGGTGGCGGTTGCGCTTGGTCTCGGCCGCGCAGCGGCCGTTGACCCGGCGCCCGGTCGCTTCGTGCGTGAACGTCAGGCGCACGCTCGCGGCCTCGTTGAGCGTGAACGCGAACGTCGTGCCGACCGGCGCCTTCCCCTTCCCGGTATGACCCGATTCCCGCCACTGGCGGTGTGATTGGCCAAGCAGCGCGACCACAGGCTCCGGCTGCGGTGACACGGGCGGCGTGGACGACGCGGGCGGCGTGTAGGTCACGGTCGTCTGGGCCGTCGCCGTGTTCCCGAACACGTTCGTCGCGACCGCGCTGATCGTGTTCGCGCCCGGGCTCAACGGAACCGTGGCCGTCCAGGCGCCGCCCGGGGCCACCGAGACGGCCTGGCCGTTGACGGTCAGCGAGCCCAGGCCGTTGGCGTCGGTGGCCGTGCCCGCGACGACGGCCTGCGGCTGCGAGGTGCCCGCCCCGGCCCCCGGCGGGGCGATCGACACCGAAGGCTCGAACGCCGCCTCCGCCGCGCCGGCATCGGACGAGACCTCGCCGGCCAGGAAGGCGGTCGAGTAGGTGAAGCCGAGGGCGATCGAGCCGGTCGCCGGCACGGTCCGCGAGTAGTGGAGGTCGAACCGGCTGGAGTTGGTGATCGCGTTTTCGGTTCCGGAGACGACGATCACGCCATCGGGCGGGTTCGAGAACGTCACCGACCCCTGCGGCGCCGACTCGCTGCCGTCGGGCGCGAGCCGATCGCCCTTGACGAAGAACGAGCCCGGGCCGGCGGTGGTTGGCCCCGGGATCACCTGGCCGAGCGTCGTGTACGGCTGCATGCCGGCGCCCGTCCACGGGAAGTCCAGGGCGCCGTCGGCGTTCAGGTGGACGAACTCGTTGTCCTCGAGCAGGTCGACGTTGTGCGCGAGGCCGTCGGTACTCGAGAAGTACTGGGTGACGGTCGCCATTCGCCCCGCGTCGGTTTGCGTGACATGCAAGGAAACTTGCACGCCGGCGGGGACGAAGCCGGCGCAGCTGCTCGACGTGGGCGGATAGACGCCAGCCGCGGGGCTGCACTCGACCACCTGATCGGTCTCGTTCAGCGTGAGGTTGCCCGTCGCCGGATCAATCGAGTAGTGGTACGTCAGCAACGGGTAACCCGACGTGTTCTGGGCGTCGGGAACCGCCGCCGCGGCGTTGCCCGCCAAGTAGGCGTCGATCCCGTCGACCTGGAGCTCAGAGCGCGTCGGCGTGAGCACGCCCGGCGTGCCCGTCTCGCCGTTGGACGAGTCGAACCCCGCGTCGCAGTCGTCGAGTTGCGCGCTCGCGAACGTCACCGGGTCGTACGCGAATGAATTCACGATCGAGCAGAACCCGAGCGACCCATACTCGAACGCGCCGTCGAGCTGGGGAACGTCGAGGTCGTAGGACTCGAGGTCGTGGACGTTGTGGCCGGAGACGAAGATCGTGTTCGCCACCTGCCCGATCGCGAGCGTCGGCCCTGTGAATCGCGAGCCGGCGCCAGGAGGGATCGGGGTGACATCACCGTGCGGCACCGCGCGCAAGACGCAGGTCTCGTTCGCGATCGCCCCAAGTGAGCCGATGAACGTGAACGTGCCGTCGGCTCCGACCGGCACGTCGCTCGCGAGCAACTTGACGCCGGTCGGCCCCGAGTAGCAGTTGACGTCGACGGAGTCGGTGGCCGTGCCGTCCGAGCTCCCGGTGCCGGTGATCGTCTCGTTGGGCGTCACCTGATCGTCGATCAGGTACGTGCTCGGGGACGAGGTGACGGTCACGTTCGACCTGGACACGGCCGCCGACGCGGGCCCCGCGGAGAGAAGCAGCGAGGCGCACACCCCGGTAACGCCGGCAATCAGAGCCCTTACCTTCATCCTGGTCCCCTCGACCCAATCCTGGGTCAAACCTTCCCTTGGCTAGGGTAACAGGCGGTGTCGGGCTCACTCAGCCCTCGGCGTCGAGCGCCTCGTTCACGAGCTCGTCGGCGCGGGCGTTGTCGGCCCGCGGAACGCTGCGGATCTGCCAGCGGTCGAAATCGCGGAGCGCCGCCATCGCCCCGGCGTGGAGTGGCTTCATCGCCGCGTGCTTGACCTTGTAGGCGCCGGTCACTTGGCGGGCGACGAGCTCGGAGTCGTTGACGATCTCGACCTCGCGCGCACCGAGGGCGCGGGCTCGCTCGAGGCCACGCAGCAGAGCCCTGTACTCGGCCACGTTGTTGGTGGCGACCCCGATCGGCTCGGAGACTTCGTCGAGCACCTCGCCGCCAGGGCTAGAGACCACGACGCCGATCGCCGCCGGCCCAGGGTTGCCCCGTGCGCCGCCGTCGACGTGGACGACGACCTTCAAGATTCCCCCCCGTCGGGGACGGTCAATCCGTGGCCAGCTCGGGGAGCTCGCCGGGGACGCGCGGGCGACGGCGATCGCGGACCTCGCGATTGCCGCCTCCGGACGAGTTTCGGCCCCGCCGCGAGGTCTTGCGCCGGTCGACGATCACCTCGACGTTGGGATCGTCGGCGTAATAGTTCTCGAGCTTGTCCAGCAACTCGTCGGCGAGCGCCTCTGGGACGACGCAATAGATCACGTCGCTGATCCTAGAGGACATATCCCTGCGTTCACATCGAACCTTTGTCCAGTCGCCACTGAACGGGTTCAGCCGCTTTCAGGAGCGTTGGACGCCCCTCGGCGCCCGTCTCCGCCGCTCGTAGGGTCGTAGGCGTCCTAGAGCCGCTCAGGCGGGTCCCAGGGCCCCGTGCTCGTCGTAGGACGCGTTCGACTCGCGTTCCTGGGCCGTGAGCTCGTCGAGCTCGTATCCCTGAGCCGCCACCCGGACCACCGGGACCTCGTCGGAGAGGTCGACCTCGTACCGGTACCAGCAAAGCTCCCAGGAGGCGACGATGTCGACGAGACTGGAATGCCCCATATTCGGGTGGATAGAGACATCCGGGGCGCCGAGCGACCTGGCCACGCCCGCGACCGTCCGCCGGTGCTCGGAGTTGTTGAACACCGCGATCGCCGAGGCGATCTTCTGCTCCGCCCCCATCGGCACGGCGCGGACGTGACGGGGCTCACGCGTGGTCGCCCGCTCGCGCCGGGGCGGGGCCGGACGGGGCTCGGGGGCCGGGGCACGAGGTTCGGCGGGCAACTCGGGCTCCGCGTCCATCGGGACGGAAGGCTCGGGAGCACGCTCGCGCCGGCGGCGCAGACGGCTCAGCAGCGAACCCCGCCGGGCGGAGGTCGCCTCGTTTTCGTCGTAGGCGGCGACGGTTCCCTCGCGCAGCCAGCCCTCCTGGAGCGCGCGGGACTTGCACAGCTCGCACACGGAGCGCCGGACACCGCCGTCGATGTAGACCTCGGCGCGCTCGCCCCGGAGCAGGGTCCGCCCGCACACGTCGCAGATCGTGTACGCGGTGGACGGCCTTATGTCCTTGGTGATGGCCACGGCGAACGAATATAACGGGAGCTCCCGAAATCGTTACGCCTTCACCGCCTCCTTCTCGGCTCGGGCCTCCTCGACCACCTTGCCGGCCAGATGTCCGGGCACCTCCTCGTAGCGCAGGAACTCCATCGTGAACTCGCCCTGTCCGCCGGTGATCGAGCGCAGATCCGGCGCGTAAGAGAGCATTTCCGCCATCGGCACCTCGGCCTTGACCTCGGTCATGCCGGCACCTACCGGCTCCATCCCAAGTGGCCGCCCGCGCCTCGAGTTCAGATCGCCGATCACGTCGCCGACGGCATCCTCCGGCGCGGCAACCGTGACCAGCATGATCGGCTCGAGCAGCACGGGGCCGGCCTGCTCCATCGCCTGCTTCATCGCGAGCGAGCCGGCCAGCCTGAACGCCATCTCGGATGAGTCCACCGTGTGGTAGGAGCCGTCATACAGGCGCACCCGCACGCCTTTGACCGGGTATCCGGCGACCACGCCGGCCTGCATCGCGTCCTGGACTCCCTTCTCGACCGCCGGGATGAAGCCCGTTGGGATCACGCCGCCCTTGATCGCGTTGACGAATTCGAGCCCGGGGTGGGCGGGATCATCATGACTAAGCGGCTCGATTTCGATGTGGCAATCGCCGAACTGACCGCGGCCGCCCGTTTGCTTCTTGTGGCGCCCGTGGGCCTTGGCGGGCTTGCGGATCGTCTCCCGGTAGGGGACGTGCGGCGGGTGCAGGTCGACGTCGAGGCCAAACCGCGACTTGAGACGCTGCACGATCACCTCGACGTGGACCTGGGAGAGGCCCGCGAGGATCTGTTCACCAGTCTGATCGTCGCGATGCAGGTCGATCGTGGGGTCTTCCTCCTGGAGGCGACGCAGCGCGGCGAACACCTTCTCCTCGTCGCCCTTTGACCCGGCCCCCGCCCCCCCGACAGCGAACGCCATCACCGGCGCCGGGAGCTTGATGCTCGGCATCTCGATCGGCTCGTCGCGCGAGGCCAACCAGTCGCCCGCCTTGGTCTCCTTGAGCTTGGCCACCGCCCCGATGTCGCCGGGGCCGAAGTCGTTGGCGTGACCCGTCTGATTGCCCTCGAACGTCAGCAGCTGGCCGATCCGCTCCTTGGTGTGGGTGCGCGTGTTCAGCACCTGCGAGTCCTGTTTGACCACGCCCTGGTAGACCCGGAAGATGTTGATGCGGCCGGCGAACGGGTCGGCGCGGGTCTTGAATACGTAGGCGAACATCTCCTTGTCCTCGATCGGCTCGAGCGTCACCTCGCCGACGTCGAGCCCGCCATGCTTGACCGGCGAGGGAAGGTCCTCGACGATCGCGTCGAGCAGGCGGTTCGTGCCGAGGTTGCGGGTCGCGACCCCGCAGGTAACGGGGAAAATCGCGCCATGGTTGGTCCCCTCCTTGAGCGCGGTGACGATCTCCTCGTGGGATATCTCCTCGCCCTCGAGGTAGCGCTCCATCAGCGCGTCTGAGTTCTCGGCGACCTCGTCCATCAGCTTCTCGCGGTACTCCTGCGCCTGGGCCTGGAGCTCCTCCGGAATCGGGATCTCCTTGCAGTTCTCTCGCGTCGGGGTGGGCGGGGATTCATATTCGTAGGCCTTCATGTCGACCAGGTCGATCACACCTCGGACCTCGTGCTCGGAGCCGATCGGGATCTCGGTGGCGACGACGTGCTGTCCGAAGGCCGACTTGAGCGAGTCGAGCGTCCGGAAGAAGTCGGCGCGCTCGCGGTCGAGCATGTTGACGAAGACCAGTCGCGCCAAGTCGAGCTCGGCGGCGCGCTGCCACAAGCGGGTGGCGTGGACCTCGACCGCCATCACCGCGTTGATCACGAACACCGCCGACTCGCACACGCGCAGGGCACCCAGGGCATCCGCGATGAAGCTCGAGTCGCCGGGGGTGTCGATCAGGTTGACCTTCCGCTCCTGCCACTCGAACGTGGCCATCGCCGCGGTGATCGACATCTGCCGGGCCTTCTCATCGGGGTCGGTGTCGGACGTGGTGGTTCCCTCCACGACCGAGCCCATGCGGTTGATCGCGCCGGCCTCGAACAGCAACGCCTCATGCAGTGAGGTCTTGCCACTACCGCGGTGGCCGACGAGAGCCACATTGCGGATGCGATCCGCGGGCTTGTGCATGCCGTGCTCCTCTCCTTGGGTGACCTGTGAAAGCGAATTTACCGGGCCATCGCTTCGGCTGATCGCCCGGCCCTCGGCACCGCGCGTGGCCACTGTGTTCGCACCCGCGTCGTATCGAACGCGAGTGCCGCGGGCCTGGCGTCTCAGCCTCGCTCACAGCGAAGTCGAGGGGCCAGCCGTGCTAATCCAACTCGCCGGCGAGCTTGGAGCGGAGTCGCAGCACGGCCTTGGTGTGCAGCTGCGACACGCGCGACTCGGTGACGCCGAGGACCTCGCCGATCTCGCGCAAGGTCAGGTTCTCGTAGTAATAGAGAGCGACGACCAGCTTTTCGCGCTCGGGCAGCGCCGCGATCGCGTCCGCGATCCGGTCGCGCAGCTCCGACTGGTCCATCAGCTGCTCGGGGTCGGGGGCCCCGCGGTCGGGCAGCGTGTCGAGCAGCGAGATCGCGTCGCCGGTCGAGTCCGACACGCTCCACAGCTCGTCGAGCGCGACGATCGTCGAATTCGAGATCTGGAGCAGCGCCTCCTGGAAGTCCTCGACGCTGAGCTGAAGCTCGGTGGCCATCTCCTCGTCGGTCGGGGCGCGCTGGTACCGGGCCTCGAGCTTCATGTTGGCCCGCTCGATCTCGCGGGCGCGGGCCCGCACCGACCGCGGCACCCAGTCGAGCGTCCGCAGCTCGTCGATGATCGCGCCGCGGATCCGGGTGATCGCATACGTCTCGAACTTGATCTCGCGAGAGAGGTCGAACCGCTGGATCGCCGAGATCAGGCCTCCCAGCCCATACGAGATCAGATCGGACTCCTCGACGTGGGCCGGCAGGCCAGAGCTCATGCGCCCGGCCACGTACTTGACCAGTGGCGAGTAGGCAACCACGAGACGCTCGCGCGCCCGCTCGTCGCCGGTCGCCTTGAACCGCCTCCACAGATCTTGTAGCTCGATCGCTTTGACGTTGGTTTCCAAGTTCCCCCGAGGAAGGTTTAGCCCGCTATGCGCGGGGATGAGCTCGCGAATAGGTAGACCGTAGGCGGGCTGACTCAACGCGAGTGTAAACCTGAGTGGTGGATATGGTCGCGTGGCCGAGGAGTTCCTGGATCGCCCGGAGGTCGGCGCCGCCGTCGAGCAGATGGGTCGCAAACGAGTGGCGGAGCGCGTGCGGATGGGCCCGCACCAGCGCCGGTGAGCGGGCCACCGCGCGCCTCGCCCAGCCGCTCAGCCGCCGCCTCACGTCCGAGGTCGAGAGCCGCCGCCCCGACTTCGAAAGGAACAACGCGCGGTCGCCGGGACGACCGTCGTCGGCCGCGAGCGTCGGGCGACCGCGGGCCAGATAGCGCTCGATCGCCGCGAGCGCGTGCTCGCCGACCGGGACCAGCCTGGTCTTCGAGCCCTTTCCCTCGACGCGGACGGTCTCCGAGTCGAAGTCGATCGACTCCAGGTCGAGCAACACGAGCTCCTCGGCGCGAAGGCCGCACGCGTAGGCGAGCTCGAACAGCGCCCGGTCGCGCAGCTCGAGCGGCGTCGTGGCTGGAATCGACTCGAGCAGCGCCGCCACCTCGCCGGCTTTCAAAACGTGGGGCAGCCGCTGCGCCTTCTTGGGCGAGCTGAGCAGCTCGGCCGGGTTATCCTCGCGCGCGCCGATCTCCATCTGGGTCCGGAACAGCCCCCGGAGCGCCGCCAGGCGGCGCGCGATCGTCGAGGGCGCGATCCCGCCCTCGGACTGCGCGGCCGCGTAGCGCCGCAGCGTCCGCACGTCGACGTGGGCGGGATCGACGGGGTGGGCGGGGTCCAATTTCTCTGCCCACGCCGCGAACTGGCGGCAGTCGCTCGCGTACGCCTCGCGGGTCTTCTCGGCGACCGCCCGGCGCCTGAGGTCGTCATCGAACGCCTCGAGTGCCGACGGCCACGTGGAGGCTTCGGTGAGCGACGGCATCGCCGCCCCGTATTCGCCGCGACCGCGGCTGTGCCTGCTAGTCAGGTCAGCCGTCGGACGCTACGCGACGTCGACGAGCGTGCCGATCGGCGTGTAGGGATAGACCGCGCTGGCCTCGGAGTAGGGCATCTCGACGCAGCCGAGGCTTTGGGCGCTACCGTAGGAGGCGCGAAGGAAGCCGTGCAGAGCGTCTCCTCCGTTGAAGTAGCTGACGTACGGGACGCCCGGATCGCTGTAGTGGCTCCCGTCCGGGTTGGTGCCGCTCATCGTCACCGACAGCGCGTGCTCGAACACAGCGAACACGCCCTGCGCGGTCGGAGCCGACGGAATGCCGGTGTTGACGGCACCGGAGACGACGGTCTTGCCGCTGTGCCACGTCGACTCGCTCTCGGGGCTGCCCTCGCTCACCTGCACGAACGTGTAGCCGAACGTGTTGTTCTTGCCCTGCACCGCCGCGGTGATCAGCGCGTTCCAGACCTGCGGCCCGGGGACCCCGTCGGCGGCCATCCCGTGCTGATCCTCGAACATCATGATCGCGCCCTTGGTCATCGTGCCGAACGTGCCCGGCGCCCACATGTTGTGCAACGCGGCCGGGGTGTTCGGGTAGCGCCAGCTGAAGCTGCCCGCCGGGGGCTTGACCGCGGCGTCCAGCTGGTTAGCGGTGCTGGGCCCGGGCCCCGAGCCGTCGTAATGGAAGCGGAGCGGGAGATACCCGAGCACCGCCAGCAGCTGCTGTAGGCGCAGCGTGGTCCCCCCCGGCACCGTCCAGCCGCCCCACGCATCGCCGCTCTGCTTGGCGTCGACCAGGCGCACCCCGTTTGGCAGTCCGATGCTGACCTTCGCGCCGAGCCCGTAGCCGAAGCCCTGCGGCTGGAACTGAATCGAATGACTGCTGATCGTGTGCCAGGTCCCCGACGTCTGGGGCGAGACGGGTGGCATCGAGCCGCCGAGCGCCTTCGACACGGGCTTGTTGAACGTGAGCGTGATCGGCTCGTTCGCCCTGATCGTGCTGCCGGGGGCCGGATAGGCGATCGCGCTGGTGGCGGAGCCCGCGGGGAACCAGCTGACAAGCGCTGCGGACGAGCTCTCCCACGTGCGCGGCGCGGCGGCGACGTAAACCGTTCCCGCCTCGGCGGTGCGCGGAAGCATCACCGTCGACTGCGGCGCCGTCAGCACCTGCCGGCGCAGGCTCGTGAGTTCGGTGCCCGACGAGACAGTGGATACGGGCTCGGCGAACTGCAACTGGAGCGGCTGGCCCGAGGCGACCGTCAGGAAGTGCGCCTTGAGGTGTGCGCTCGGCGTGGTCAGCGTCAGGTTCAGGTGCTGTGTCTTGCCCGTGAGCCACGCGACCGTGCCCGGCCGCTTGACCACGATCTGGACCGTCAGAGTCTGGTGGGCGGGAATCCGACCGTCCGGCCAGATCTGCTCGCCGGACAGGTGCACGGGGATGGCCGAGTCGGTCCGACCGCCATAGACCCTGACGCTCTCGATCGTGCCACCGCCGAGCGGGAGGGTCACCTTCGCCAGCGCGACCGGGTCGGTGGCGAGGCTTGCCTTCGAACTCTTCAGCGCTATCGCGAACGCGGCCGCCGCGCCGACGAGGATCACGACGACGCCAAGAGCAAGGTATGGCCCCCGCCTACGTGAACTCCGAGCTACTCCGGGAGCCCGACGCGACGTTCTGGACGGCCTCGCCGGGCTTCGCTCAGGGCGTAGGTATGAAACTCGCGCTCGTGCCAGCTAAGACCACCCCATCGCCATCATCGTACCGATCGCGTCGTCGGATCTTTCTTGGAGGTACGTTTTGTTCAGACTCTGCAAGCGGGATTTCATTCCCGCGGCCGTGCGGGGATGCATGCACGTAGGTCTAGCGGGTGACAGCGCCCAGAGACGCGCTCGAGACGAGCCGCGCGTATTTCGCGAGCGCTGTCGGGGGCGCGGGCCGCGTGGGCGGCCGGTAGGCGTTCGTGCGCTCCGCGATCTCCTCATCGGAAAGATTGACGTCGAGACGCCGCCCATCGACGTCGAGCGTGATCTCGTCGCCGTCGCGGACGATCCCGATCGGGCCGCCCCGGACCGATTCGGGCGCGACGTGGCCGGCCATGAGCCCGTGCGTGGCGCCCGAGAAGCGCCCGTCGGTGAGCAGCGCGACGTCCTCGCCGAGCCCTTCGCCCACGAGCGCCGCCGTGACTGCGAGCATCTCGCGCATCCCGGGGCCGCCGGCGGGCCCTTCGTTGCGGATCACGACCACGTCCCCGGCCTTGATGCCCTGGGTGCGGACCGCCGCCATTGCGTCCTCTTCTGACTCGAACACTCGCGCCGGCCCGGTTTGCTTGCGCCGCTCGTAGCCGGCCACCTTGACCACGCACCCCTCGGGCGCGAGGTTGCCTTTGAGGATCACAAGACCACCGGTGTCCTTCAGCGGGTTGCTCAGCGGGCGGACGACCTCCTGGCCTTCGGTCTCCTCCGCTTCATCCGCGCACTGGCCCACGGTCTTCCCGGTGACCGTCTGCGCGTTCTCGTGGAGGATGCCGGCTTCCTTGAGCCGCTTGAGCACGACCGGGATCCCGCCGGCGGCGTACAGATCCGGGGCGACGTACTGGCCGCTGGGCTTGAGGTCGCACAGCAGCGGCGTGCGCTCGCTGATCCGGTCGAAGTCGTCGATGTCCAGGTCGACCCCGATCTCCTTTGCGACCGCGAGCAGGTGGAGCACGCCGTTCGTCGAGCCGCCGCTGCACGCGATTGCGGCAATCGCGTTCTCGAGGCTGTCGCGCGTGATGATGTCGCTGGGCCGCTGGCCGCGCCTCAGCACGTCCATGACAAGTTGGCCGGCCTCCTTGGCCACGTCGACCTTGTGTGGGTCGGTGGCCGGGACTCCCGAGGAGGTCGGAGAGATCCCGAGCACCTGGAACGCCATCGCCATTGTGTTCGCGGTGAACTGTCCGCCGCAGGCGCCGGCGCCGGGCGACGCGGCATCCTCGATCGCGGTCAGCTCCTCGTCCGTGATCCGGCCCGCGGCGTGCGCGCCGATGGCCTCGAAGACCTCCTGGATCGTGATCCGCTGGCCCTTGTAGTGACCCGGGTAGATCGAGCCGCCGTACAGCATCAGGCTCGGCACGTTCAGCCGGCACAGTGCCATCACGGTGGCGGGGATCGTCTTGTCGCAGCCGCTGATCGCGATCACCGCGTCGAACGCCTGAGCGAAGGCGACAAGCTCGATCGAGTCGGCGATCACCTCGCGGCTGGCCAGCGACGCCTTCATCCCCTCGGTGCCCATCGTGATCCCGTCCGAGATCGCGATCGTGTTGAACTCCATCGGCGTCCCCCCGGCCTCGCGAATTCCCTCCTTGACCTTCGCCCCGAGGGCGCGCAGGTGGAAGTTGCACGGCATCGTCTCGATCCAGGTGTTGGCGACGCCGACGAGCGGCTTGCTCAGCGCCTCGTCGTCGTAGCCGATGCCCTTCAGCTGGGCGCGAGCGGCGGCGCGCTCGGGGCCTTCTGTCAGCGCACGGCTGCGGTGCTTGAGGTCGAACTCAGGTGGCATGGGGCGGGAACTGTATTCGTTCGCGCTGCGGGGGCCGGCCGCCGCTAAGGGTCCGCGACTGAGTAAGTGGCGGGATCCGACGAGTGGCTGGGCGTGATCTGGCGCCGCCCGCTCGCCCCGATCGTACTGGTGGTACATGAGGGCGAGCGGGTGGCGCCAGGCGCGTCCAGACGCCGTCGGAACCGTCAATTACAAAGTCGCGGGCCCTAAGCAGCGGATTGCCGGTCGGCGGGCGCGGGGCCGTCGCCGCCGGCGAGCTGCCGCATGCGGGCGCGCTCCCACTGCGAGAGCCGCCACAGGTCGCGCCGCACCTGCGAGGGATCGAGCTGGCGGCCCGGCAGGTGCATGTTGGCGGTGGTGATCAGCCGGCGCTCGTCGCCGGTCAGCGCCATCCACTTCGCGAGCACGTCGTCGGAGTCGGGCAGGCGCGAGCTGCCGTACGGGCGGGTCTCGTCGGGGAACGTCACGCAGTATTCGTTGAGCAGCCGGTGGGTCTGCGCCAGGTAGGCGAGGATCGGCCGGTGCGGGTAGATCAGGTACGCGTACGGGGCGCCGCCGGTCCCGCCGGCGTCGTCCGGTCCGTCCGCGAGCGTTCCCCACACGCGTAGGAAGCCGAGGTCGCGGTACATCGCCCACTCCTCCTCGTTGACGCACGAGCGCAACAGCGCCCTCGCCCGCGCCTCGGCGCGGCGCTCGCGTCCGGGGTCATACGACCACGTCGGGGCGCGCTGACGGCGCGCCTTGTAGCGACTCCACAGCTCGTCGATGCGAGGGATGATCAGGTCGGAGAGCAGCGCAAGAGCGACGAGCGCGGTCGCTGCGAGCGCCAGCAGCATGGCGGCCGTGGACCTACCTGCCGCCTGCTGCCCGCGGGAAGAAGATCACGCGGTCGGCGTCCCACGGAATGTCCTCGAACGAGCGGACCATGATCGATTCGCGCTTTCCCTCCCGGCCCGAGACCGGCACCGCCGCCCACAGCCCGGCGTCCAGTTGCCGGCGGAACTCCTCGATCAGGCGCTGCTCGTCCTCAGCGCGCTCGACGTCCCCCTCGGCGATCAGAACCTCTCCATGACCCGGCTTCATCCTCAGGAATCGCACGGAAGGATTATGCCAAAAGCGTGTCGGCTCCCGAGGTCTCTTAACGGGCCAAAACTGCCCAAACGTCTGGTTTGCAGGCAATCCCCAATATGTCGACCGGGCCGGGCCCGGCTCCGATCTCGCGGAATCCCTGCGCCACCGCGCGAGAGGCGAGCTCGCGGGCCGCGCGCGCGGCCTCGAGCGGCTCGTCGCCGTGGGCGAGACGCGCGGCGAGCACCGAGGAGTGGGTGCAGCCCGAGCCGTGGGCGGCACCGTCCTGGTGGCGCGCGCCGGGGAGCTCGACCAGCCTCTCGCCATCGAAGAAAACGTCGGTCAGCGGTTCGCGGTGGCCGCCGGTGACGACGACGGCCCGCGGTCCGAGCGCGTGAACGCGTCGCGCCAGGGTGTCGATGTCGAGGTCGCCGTCCGCATCGCCAACCAGCGTCCTCGCCTCCGGGACGTTCGGGGTGAGCACGGCGGCGCGCGGGAGCAGGTTTTCGATCAGCGCCTGGCGGGCCTCCGGCGCGAGGAGGACCGCCCCTGACTCCGCCACCATCACCGGGTCGAGGACGATCGGCGTGCCCTCCGGGAGGTACGTCAGGGCTTTGGCCACCGCCTCGATCGTCGCCCGATCGCCGAGCATCCCGATCTTGACCGCGTCGACGCCGATGTCGTCCGCCACCGCCTGCACCTGGGCGATGATGATTTCGGGCGGGATCGGGTGGATGGCGGTGACGCCGATGGTGTTCTGGGCGGTGATCGCGGTGATCGCGGTCATGCCGTGGACACCGCACGCGGCGAACGCCTTGAGGTCGGCCTGGATGCCGGCGCCGGCGCCGGAGTCCGATCCGGCTATCGACAGCACTCTCGGGAGCACGATCACGAGCGTACCCCGACCGGATGCGGCTGAGCTTTCCGTCGCATATGAACGGTTTTCTCAGTCGCATCACGGCGCGACGCGAAAGCGGCCCCCGGGCCCCCGGTGAACGAACCCCCCGAGTTCGAGGGCCGCCAGGGCCACCAACCCCTGATCGGGCCCGAACCCGGCGCGGGCGAGCGCCGCCGCGGTCTCGTGCCCCTCAGCGATCGCTTGCAGCAGCGATCGCAGCTCGGGGGGCGGTTGGCGGCGCGGTTCGGCAACCGCACGCTCACCCACCCCGAACAGGTGGTCGAGCACGTCCCGCGGCCCGCGCACGATGCACGCACCGCCGGCGAGCAGTCCGTTCGGTCCCGCCGCCTGCGGAGTGGTGACGCGACCCGGCACGGCTCCCACCGGGCGGCCGAGGCCGCGGGCGAGCCGGGCCGTGACGAGCGCGCCCGACCGCTCGCCGGCCTCGACCACCACGGTCATCGCCGCGAGCGCCGCGATGATGCGGTTTCGCGCCGGGAACATCCACCGCCACACGCCGGCCCCCGGCCCCACCTCGGACACCGCCGCGCCGCCCGCGACGATGCGGCGGTGCAACGCGCGCTTGCCGGGCGGATAGGGACGATTCGCCGAAGCCGGGAGCACGGCGACCGTCGGGCCGCCCGCCTCGAGCGCGCCCGCGTGGGCGGCGGAGTCGATCCCGATCGCCATGCCGCTCACCACGGTGACCCCCGCGACGGCGAGGCCCCGCCCGAGCGAGCGGGCGACGTCGAGCCCATATGGCGACGCCCGCCGCGAGCCGACGATCGCGACCGGCTCTTCGAACAGCAGGTCGACCATCTGGTCGAGCCCGCCGGCGACGTAGAGAACCGCCGGCGGACCGGCCAGGGCTCTGAGCCGCGACGGGTAAGCCGGATCGCAGGCGCAAACGGTCTCCAGGCCGGCGGCACGCGCTCGCGAGCGCACTTCGTCGACTTCGAGCGTCTCGAGCTCCCGCCGCAGGCACGGCTGTTCCCGACCTCCGATCGCGGCGATCAGATCGTCGTCGCAGAGCGCGAGCACCTGCTCGATCCGGCCCCGCGCCTTGTCGAGGTTTCCGGCAAGCCTGCCGAGCAGCCACGAGCGGGCGGTGCAGTGATCGCACGCGCGCTCGCTCATGCCGCCGCGAGCGTCGGGTCCGCGTCGCCGCGCTGCCGAAGGCTGAGTGCGGTCAGCAGGTCGGCGCGGGTAACGCGGTCGTGGCCTCCCAGGTCGGCAATCGTTTGCGCCACGCGCACGACCCGGTGCCGACCGCGGGCGCTCAGCGCGCCGACCGCGTAGGCCTGGGCCAGCGCGTGCTCCGCGGCTTCCTCGAGCCGGACGTGGCGGCGGACGAGCCGCGCGTCCATCTCCCCGTTGGAGCGCGCGGCGCAGCCCGCCAGCCGGAACCGCTGGCGCTCGCGGGCATGCGCCACGCGCTCGCGCGCGAGCGCCGAGGAGGTCTGGGGTGGCGCCCGCAGCTCCGGCTCGGCGGGCCGCTCGACGTTGATGAGCAGGTCCATGCGATCCAACAGGGGCCCGCTCAACCGGCGGCTGTGGCGCCGCAAGTCCGCCTCGCCGCACCGGCACCGGTCGCCGACTCCCGCGAACCCGCACGGGCAGGGGTTCGTGGCGGCGACGAGCATGAACCGCGTCGGGAACACGAGCGCGCGCTGGGCGCGCACGATCGTCACGCACCCGTCCTCGAGCGGCTGGCGGAGCGCGTCGAGGCTCGACCGCTGGAACTCGGCGAGCTCGTCAAGGAACAGAACGCCGTGATGCGCCAGCGTCGCCTCGCCGGCCCGCGGTGGCGCCCCTCCGCCCACGAGCCCGGACGCCGAAACGGTGTGATGCGGAGCCCGGAACGGCCGCGCCTGCACGAGACCGCTGGCGTGCAGCCCCGCGATGCTGTGGATCCTCGTCACCTCGATCGCCTCGGCCCGGCTCATCGCGGGCAGGATCGACGGGATCCGGCGGGCGAGCATCGTCTTACCGGTTCCGGGCGCGCCCTCGAACAGCAGGTTGTGGCCGCCAGCGGCCGCGATCTCGAGCGCCAGCAACGGAGCGGCGTGGCCCCTGATATCGGCCAGGTCGGGCTCGGCCGGCGCCGCGGCGTGACCGGCGGACGCCGGCGCCGGCAGCGGCGGGGGCGCTCCGCCCGTGAGAACCTCCGCCGCGGCCCGCAGGCTCGGCACTCCCGCGATCTCGAGCCCTTCGACGAGCGCCGCCTCGCGGGCGCGCTCGCGAGGGACGATCAGACGCCCGAGCCCGGCGCGGCGCGCACCCTCGGCGACCGCCAGCGCCCCGGGCGAGTCACGCAGGTCGCCGCTCAGCGACAGCTCGCCGAACACCGCGTAGGCGTTCAGCGCATCCGCGGGAACCTGCCCGCTCGCGGCGAGCACGCCGAGGGCCAGGGCCGTGTCGAACCCCGGCCCGACCTTGCGCAGGAACGCCGGCGCGAGGTTCGCGGTGATCCGCGTCTGCGGAAACTCGAAGCCGGAGTTGGCGATCGCGGAGCGGACACGATCGCGAGACTCGCGCACCGCCGCGTCCCCGAGGCCGACGATCGTGAACGCGGGCAGGCCGCTCCGGATGTCGACCTCGACCCAGACGTGACGGGGATCGATCCCGTCGATCGCGAACGTGGCGACGCGAGCGAGCATCGCGTCCAACCTACGCGCCGGCGCGTCAGCGGTGGGTGACGCGGCGTTCCAATTCTGCTGAGGGCCGGCCGCGGTGCCTGCGCAGGATTGGAACAGCGCGTGGACCACTTCTCACACGCGCCGGCGTAGCGTCGCCGACGTGACCAGCGATCCCCGCCCCCGCCTCGGAGCCCTCGGTGAGCAACTCGCCGCCGAGCACCTCGTCAGGCGCGGCTTTGAGATCGTCGAGCGCAACTACCGCACCCGCTGGGGCGAGCTCGACATCATCGCGTTCGATGGGCGGACGCTCGCGTTCTGCGAGGTCAAGACCCGAAGGGCGAGCGCCGCCGGCGGGAGCCCGCTCGACGCCGTCCGGACGCTCAAGCGCACCCAGGTGCGCAAGATGGCCGGACGGTGGCTGATCGACCGGACCGACCGGCCGCGCGCCGACACGCTGCGGTTCGACGCGATCGGGGTGACGGTCGACGGCGCCGGGCGGCTGCTGAGCCTCGAGCACCTCGAAGGCGCGTTCTAGTCGCGGCGGTTGAGGCGCGGCTCGCTGGCTTGGGACGGCCGGCAGCCCCCTGGCTCGCGACCGCCGGCAGCACCGTAGCCTCTCGGTCGCCGGCGGATAACGGCGGGCACCCGAGGGTGGGTTGGGGTGGCATGGCGTGGGCGCGGGGCGCTTAGCGGCTCCCCGGGCATGCATAACCTGCCAATTGACGCCGGCCGGCGAGGCCGTGGCATATCCCGCATGCCCCGCATGCCTGACATGCCAAGGCCGATCCCGATCGCGTCAAATGGCAGGTTATGTAGGTTCTCTTGCCAACGTGGATCCGCGCTGAACCGAGCGGTCACCCCGTTCAGGTGCCCGCCGTTCGGCCATCGGCCCCCAGGGCCCTGGAATCAAACGTCGAGTCGTTGAGAGAGACAGGCTCCGCCAGGATCAGCTGCTGATAGGCCATCGACTGAAACGAGAGCCGGTGCAGCGGGGAGACGCCCAGACGCTCGATCGCCTCGCGATGCTCCGGAGTGGAGTAGCCCACGTGCTGGGCGAACTCCCACCCGGGGTGAGCGGCGTCGGCCCGGCGCATGTAGCGGTCGCGGGTCTCCTTGGCGATCACCGACGCGGCCGCGATCGCGGCGCTCTTGGCGTCTCCGTCGATCACGCCGCGCTGATCGTGGCCGAGCGCGGCCACCGGGAACCCGTCGCTCAGGCAGATGCAGCCCTCGCACGCGACCTTCGAAAGCGCGTCGCGGAGCGCGGCGAGGTTCGTGACGTGCAGCCCGCGCGCATCGATCCCAGGGGCGCAGCGCGACACGATCGCGACCTTCGCGGCCATGCGGAGGATCACGGGGAACAGCTCCGCCCGCGCCTCGTGGGTCTGCTGCTTGGAGTCGTTGAGCGCTCCGAGCGCACGGACCTCCCCGGGGCCGATCGCATCCAGGTCGAATAGGACGGCGGCGGCCACGAGCGGACCGGCGAGACACCCGCGGCCTGCCTCGTCGGCGCCGGCGACGAACCGCACGCCGAGTGAGCGGTCGAATTTGAACAGCCGGCGAGCCGCGCGATGCATGCTCTTCCGCCGTGGCGCGCTCGCGCGACTAGAGGAATCCGATCCGGTCAGGGGGCCAGTACGTGAAGAACGCGGTGCCGATGAGCCATTTGCTCGGGACCGGCCCCCAGAAACGACTGTCGTCCGATGCGCCACGGTTGTCGCCCATCATGAAGTAGTAGCCGGGCGGAATCTTGATCGGTTTGCCGAAATTGCACGAAGGAGTGTCGCCGCACTGGATCTGGAAGGGCTCCTTCTCCAGGACGCCGTTGCGGTAGACCATGCCGTTGACGATCCTGATCGTGTCGCCGGGGCCTCCGACCACGCGCTTGATGAACGTCTGGCTCGATTCCTGTGGCGTCGGCTTGTCGCACGCCTGCTGGTCGGGCCCGCCCTGGCCTCCCTGATTGGGGTCGCCGCACACCGGATTGTCGAAGTCGGCACCGTGGGGCGGGTGGAACACCTCCACGTCGCCCACGCTGGGGTTGCCGGCGAGTCGGTTCGTGAGCACCCGCTGGCCGACGTCGAGGGTCGGGACCATCGAGGGGCTCGGGATTCGGTACGGCTTGACGATGAAGGCCTGGATCAGCAGGGCGAGCGCCACCGCGATCGCCACCGTCACCACCAACTCGATCAGCCCCTTCATCGGAGCGTTTCAGCCATCAGCCGTGCTCTCTCACGCGATCGCCACTACAGGAACCCGATCCGGTCGGGCGGCCAGTAGGTCAGGAAGGCCTTGCCGATGATCCACGCTCTCGGCACCGGTCCCCAGAAACGGCTGTCCTCCGAATCAGGTCGGTTGTCGCCCATCATGTAGTAATAGCCGCGAGGAACCGTGATCGTCTGCGGGAAGTTGCAGGCCGAGTCGCCGTCGCACTGGACGATGTAGCCATCGGACTCCCGCTTGCCGTTGCGAATCACGTGGCCGTTGACGATCGAGATGTGGTCGCCGGGAAGCCCGACGACGCGCTTGATGAATGTCTGCGAGGACGGCTGCTTCCATGGCACTGCGCAGGCCGCCGGGGCGTCCTGGCCGCCGCCGTTCTGTCCCTGGTTCGGGTCCGCGCAACCGTCGTCGTAGTTCTTGGGAGGGTGGAAGACGACGATGTCGCCGACGTGGGGCGAGGAGAAGTCCATGCCGATCCGGTCCACGAGCACGCGTTGGTTGACGCGCACGGTGGGAAGCATCGACCCGCTCGGAATCCGGTAGGGCTTCACCAGGAACGCCTGGATCCCGAGCGCCAGCGCGAGCGCGGTAACGACAATCACGGCAAGCTCGAACAGCGTGCTCGCCGGCGACTTCTTGGCCTTCGTCACTCCTGCTGTTCGCCGGCGGGTGCCTCCGAGGCCGCCGGACTGGCGTCCTGCGGCGCCGTCGGGGGGACGGAATCCTCGGACTCCTCAGCGCTGGAATCCTCCGCGCCCGACTCAGCCTTTACCTCAGCGCCCGCCTCTGCCTCCGCCTCAGCGCCGGACTCAGCCCCTGACTCGGATTGCACGTCGGCTTGCACCGTGCCGGCGTCCGGCTCCGCGTCCACCGCGCCGGCGGGATCGATGTCCGCCTGTCCGTCGAGGTCCTGCGGCTCCTCGTCCGGCACCGGCGCATGTAGCAGCTCGCGCTCGACCGCCACCTCCGGCGCGGCGCTCCGGCGCTCGCGCACACGCGCGCGCTTGCCGACACGGCCTCGCAGGTAGTAAAGCTTGGCGCGCCGGACGTCGCCGCGGGCGGCTACCTCGATCCGCTCGATCTTAGGGGAGTGGAGCGGGAACGTCCGCTCGACGCCGACGCCGAACGACTGCTTGCGCACCGTGAACGTCTCGCGCGCGCCGTGACCCTGGCGCTTTATGACAACGCCCTCGAACACCTGCGTCCTGCGCCTCGTGCCCTCGATCACCTGGAAGTGGACGCGCAGACGATCGCCCGCGTCGAAACTCGGTACGCGGCGGAGCTGTGCACGCTCCAGGCTGTCGATCACGGTGCTCATGACGGTATAGATCCCTGCCACACCCGGTGGTGTTCGCTGGTGGGGCCTAATTCACAGTGCACATGTGCGCCTGCGCGGGCCGCCTATGGTAGCGGACCGCCTGTGGGGCCGGCTCCCCTCGCCGCGCTCTGCTCAAGGCGCCACTCCTTGATCCGCGCGTGATGCCCCGACAGGAGCACCTCGGGAACACGCCAGCCGCGGTACTCGGCCGGGCGGGTGTAGTGCGGATACTCGCGCGCGCCGGCGAGCGCCTCGCTGAAGGACTCCTCGAGCGCCGAGTCGGGATGACCGAGCGCGCCCGGGAGCTTGCGCAGGACCGCATCGGACAGCACCATCGCCGCGAGCTCACCGCCGGCGAGCACGTAGCGGCCGATCGACACCTCGTCCGTGGCGAAGTGATCGACAACGCGCTGATCGATCCCTTCGTACCGCCCGGACAGCAGCGTCAGCGCCTCCTCGCGCGCGAGCTCGGAGACCAGGCCGTCGTCGAGCACCGTCCCGCCAGCCGCGAGCACGACCACTCGCCGCTCGTCGCGCAGCTCCACCGGATCGCGGCCGTAGCGAGCTCGTAGCGCCGCCTCGACGACGTCGACTCGCAGCACCATTCCGGCGCCGCCGCCGAACGGCGTGTCGTCGACCTGCCCGGCGTTCAGCGGCGTGTGATCGCGGTAGTTGACGTACTCGAGGCGGTGGCCGCCCGCGAGCGCGTTGGCGACGTGGCGCTGGCGCTCGAACCACGCGAACGCCTCCGGGAACAGCGTGAAGATGTCGATCTGCACGGCAGGCTAGGACTCGCCCAGGAACCGCAAGTCGATGTCGATCGTGCGCCGGTCGAGATCGACCTCGCGTACGGCGTCGGTGACCAGCGGCACAAGCAGATCGCCGCCGCCTGACCGCTCGACCTCGAGCACCTCGCACGAAGGGAGCTCCAGCAGCCGCCTCACCGTCCCGACGGCGCGGTCGCCGTCGTGCACGGCACACCCGGCGAGGTCCTCGGCCCACCACTCGTCGGGGCCGAGTTCGGGGGCCACGCCGCGCGGCACCAGTAGGTCCTTGCCGCGCAGCGATTCGGCGGCCTCGCGGTCGTCGTGACCCTGGAGGCGGAGGATCACCCTCCGGTCGGTCCCGGCGCGGCGGGTGATGTCGAGCTCGCGGTCGTCGACGACCACGGTCGCCGTTGCCGCGAGCAGCTGCGGTTTCGGACGCGTGACGTGAAAGCTGCCGTCGAGTCCGTGCGGCCGCCCCACACGGCCGGCGAGAAGCCACTCAGGCTGAGCGCTCACCCGGGTAGCGCTTCACGCGTCCACGATGTCGACGAACACGCGGCGCTTGCTCCTGACCGCGGCCGCCTTCACGACCGTGCGCAGCGCGGCGGCGGTCCGGCCGCCCCGGCCGATCACATTGCCGTAATCGTCGTCGGCGACCGACAGCTCGAGCACGATCGCCCCGTCGTCCTCTTGGACCTCGTTGACGCGGACTTCGTCGGGATGCTCGACCAGACCGCGCGCCAGGTACTCGAGCAACTCCTTCATCGCCGCGGCGCTACTGGATGCCCTGGATGCGCAGCAGCTTGCGGACGGTGTCCGTGGGTTGCGCGCCGCGGGCGAGCCAATCGCGGACTCGCTCCTCGTTCAGCGTGATCGTCGAGGGATTGGTCTGGGCGTTGTAGTGCCCGACGATCTCGATCACGCGCCCGTCGCGCTTCGCGCGTTGATCCGCCACCACCACGCGCCAGACCGGGTTCTTGCGTCCACCGATTCGAGTCAGCCTTAGTCGTACAGACATTCGAGCGATGAGGGTAGCGGGTAACGGGGATCATTAGTCGAATGGTCGGCGGCGCCTGACGGCGGCGCCTTGTTCGACGGCCGGGTCGCTGGCGGACGCTCAGCGCGCCTGGCGCATCAACGCGCCGAGGTCGGGCATCCGCCCCTGGGCGACCTGCCGCATGACCTTGCGCATCTGCTCGAACTGCTTGATCAGCGCCTTGACCGCCTGCACGTTGGTGCCCGACCCCTTCGCGATCCGCAGCCGGCGCGAGCCCTTGATCAGCTCCGGGTGGCGGCGCTCCTGGGGGGTCATCGAGAGGATGATCGCCTGGATCCGGTCGAACTCGCGCTCGTCGATCTTGGCCCCGCGCAGCTCCTTGCCCATCCCCGGGATCATCCCGATCAGCGACTGCAGCGGGCCGAGGCGGCGGACCTGGCGCATCTGCTCGAGGAAATCGTCGAGTCCGAATTCCTGCTTGCGCAGCTTGCGCTCGAGCTCGGCCGCCTGATCCTGGTCGTAGGCGGTCTCGGCCTTCTCGATCAAGGTCATCACGTCGCCCATCCCGAGGATCCGCTGGGCCATCCGGTCGGGATGGAACCGCTCGAACTGGTCGAGCTTCTCGCCGGTCGAGGCGAACAGGATCGGCTTGCCGGTGATCGCCTTGACCGACAGCGCCGCGCCGCCGCGGGCGTCGCCGTCGAGCTTGGTCATCACGACGCCGTCGAACTGGACCACCTCGGCGAACTGCTCGGCGACGTTCACGGCGTCCTGGCCGGTCATCGCGTCGACGACGAGCAGCACGTCGTGAGGCTTGACCGCCTTCTTGATGTTCGCGAGCTCGGCCATCAGCTCCTGGTCGACGTGGAGACGGCCGCTGGTGTCGATGATCAGCACGTCCTTGCCCTCGGAGATCGCGCGGTCGCGCGCCCATGCGGCGATCTTGACCGGATCGCGATCGGTGCCCTGCTCGTACACGGCCGCGCCGGCCTGGGTCCCGACCTTGATCAGCTGCTCGACGGCCGCGGGGCGGTACACGTCGCATGCCGCCACCGCCACCGAGGAGCCGTGTTGTTCCTTCAGGTAGCGGGCGAGCTTGGCCGTCGCAGTGGTCTTGCCCGACCCCTGGAGCCCCGCCATCACGACGACCGTCGGCGGCCGGGGGGAGAACGACAGCTCGCGCGCGGCGCCGCCCATCAGCTCGGTCAGCTCGTCGGAGACGATCTTGACCACCTGCTGACCGGGGTTGAGCTTGCCGATCACATCGGCCCCGAGCGCGCGCTCCTTGACCGCGTTCGTGAAGCTCTTGACGACCTTGAAGTTGACGTCGGCCTCGAGCAAGGCAAGCCTGATCTCGCGCATCGCCGCGTTGACGTCGGCCTCGGTCAGGGTCCCGCGGCCGCGAACGTCGGACAGCGTCGCCTGGAGCTTCTCTGCGAGCGAATCGAACATGTGCGTCCTCAGCGTATCGCGCGGCAGGGGCACCTCGCCGGGGAATCCGGCTCGACGCCACACGGCGCTCGAACGTTGGTGTGGCCGGATTCCCTTAAGGAAATTCGGCTCCGTCCGGACACTGATCGAGGCCTACTCGGCGGCGACGAGCGCCCTGGCGAAATCGGTCGCGTCGAACGGCCGCAGGTCCTCGAGCTGCTCGCCGATCCCGATCAGCTTGACCGGGATGCCCAGCTCGTCGGCGATCGCGAGCGCGATGCCTCCCTTCGCCGTGCCATCGAGCTTGGTCAGCACGAGCCCGCTCACCGGCACCGACTCGGAGAACAGGCGCGCCTGGCGAAGGCCGTTCTGTCCCGTGGTGGCGTCGACCGTCAGCAGGGTCTCGTGTGGCGCGTCGGGGATCTGCTTGGCGATCACGCGCTTGACCTTCGCCAGCTCGGCCATCAGATCGTCCTGCGTGTGCAGCCGCCCGGCCGTGTCGATGATCACGACGTCGGCGCCGTCGCGGCGCGCTGTGGCGATCGCATCAAAGGCGACCGCTCCGGGGTCCGCGTTGGGCGGGCCCTTGACGAAACCGACGCCGGCCCGCTGGGCCCACACCTCGAGTTGCTCGACCCCGGCGGCGCGGAATGTGTCGGCCGCTCCTACCACCACCGTCTGGCCTAGCTCCTTGCTCAGATGCCATGCCAGCTTGCCGACCGTGGTCGTCTTGCCCGTGCCGTTGACGCCGGCAACGAGGATCACCGTCGGCTGGGGCGTCAGGTCGATCCGGTCCTCGCCGGTGCGCGCGATCTCGGCGAGCAGTTCGGTCAGGCGCTCGGTCAGCGCCTGACCACCGGATATCCCACCCTCGGTCGCCTCGTGCTCGAGCTGCCCGACGACCTGCGCGGTCGTCTTCGCGCCGACGTCGGCGTAGATCAGCGCCTCCTCGAGCCGCTCCCACGTCTCGTCGCTGAGATCCTCGAACAGCGTCGCCTGGATCTCGGTGGTGAGCGCCTGCCGAGTCTTGCGGAGGTTCTCGCGCAGCCGCCGGAACATGCCCCGGCGCCGCTCCTGGGTCTCGGGCGCGGCCTCGGAGATCGGGCCCCGACCGCCCGGCGCGCCGTCGACGATGAACAGATCTCGCCAGTCTCGTGCCACGGGGCGGCGAGATTACGCTGCTTCTTCCTGCGGGGGCAGCCGGCGCGAGATCACCTTCGAGATGCCGTCGGCCCCCATCGACACCCCGTACAGCGAATCCGCGGCCTCCATCGTCCGTTTCTGGTGGGTGACGACGATGAACTGGGCGTGCTGCGAGTAGGTGCGCAGCAGCTCGAGGAACCGATCGATGTTGAGGTCGTCGAGGGCGGCTTCGACCTCGTCGAGGATGTAGAACGGGCACGGCCGCGCGAGGAACACAGCGAACAGGAACGCCAGCGCGGTCATCGACTTCTCCCCGCCTGACAGCAAGGAGAGTCGCTTCATCGACTTGCCGACCGGGGTGATCTCGATCTCGACGCCGAGCAGATCCTCCTCCCGCTCGTCGGCCGATTCCCGGGTCTCGTCGCCGTCGTCGCCGTCATCCGGCTCGCCTTTGTCATCCGCCGGCGCGGGGCCACCGCCAATGATTCGAGCCCCGCCCACCCCTTCTCGCTCGGTCACGAGCCGCAGCCGACCGTTGCCGCCGGGGAACAGCCGCGTCGCGACCTCCTCGAAGTTGCGCGCGGCCGCCTCGAACGTCTGCTCGAAGCTCTCGCGGATCTGGCGGTCGGTATCGGCGATCAGCTTGTTCAGCTCGCGGAGCGCGGTCTCGAGATCGTCGCGCTGGCGCTCGAGCTCCTCGACGTGGGCGACGGCCTCCTCGTATTCCGACTGTGCAAGCGGGTTGACGGGCCCGATCTGCTCGCGCCGGCGCGCCAGCCGCTCGAGCCGGCTCGTCAGCGCCTCGCGCTGGTCGACGTCGAGCTCGGTGGCGGCCGGCTCCGCTTCGAGCTCCAACCGGCCCGCGAGCACCTGAAGCTCCTCGGTGGACTCCTCGAGCCGGTCCCGGACTCGCTGGAGCTGGACCTGGCACTCGGTCAGACGCTCGTTGCCCTGGCGCAGCTGCGCGTGCAGCGCGGCTTCCTGCTGGGCGCACTCCTTGAGCTCCGCCGCCACGTGCTCTCCGGCCTCCCGATCGGAGCTGAGCGCGAGCTCGAACTGCTCGCGTCGCCCGGCGATCGCGCTCGCCACATGCTCGAGCGCGACGAGCATGCCGCGGACGCTCGGCAGCAGCGCCTCATCGCGCGTGTTCGCGGCGTGCAGCCGCTCGATCCGCGCCTGCCGCTCGGAGCGCTCGCGTTGCTCGCGCTCTTGCGCGCCGCGCGCCGCCGCCAGCTCGGCGGACACCTGCAAACGACGACCCGCGTCGGGGCCGTCGTCGGGCGCCGCGCGCCGGCGCTCGATCGTGGCCGCGATCCTCCGCTCCTCCTCGCTCGCCTCGTCGCGGCGGGTGACCGCGGCGCGGTGCGCGGCGATCGCGTCCTCGGACTCGGCGTCGGCGCGCGTCACCGCCTCGCCGTGACGCTCGAGCGCCGCCCCCGCCGCGAGCTCGGCCTGCGCCGCCGCCTCGCTGGCTCGGACCAGCGCGTCGCGGCGGTTGCGCTCGGCCAGCACGCGCTCCTCGCCCACCGCCGGCGCCTGGCGCAGCTCGCGGGTCCGGGGCGACCAGACCCGTCCGGAGAGCGTTACCGCGACCCCGTCGAACGCGCCGGACAGCCCCTCGACGCTCTCGACCACCCACACGTCGCGCAGCAACGCTCGCGCGAGCCCCGCCGCGTCAGCTGGCCCGTGGACGTGTCCGGCGAGCGGCTCGGCTCCGTCCTGCGGCGGTGGCTGGGTGATTGCGTGCGGCTGCGGCGGGCCATCGGACGGCGCGATCAGCGCGCGGCCGCCATCGGCGCCGGCGCGATCGAGCAGCGCGGAGGCAGCGGGCAGATCGCGCAGCACCGCGGCGCGCAGCCGGCCGTCGAGCGCGGCCGCGACCGCGAGCTCGTAGCCGGGATCGACCTCGAGCTGATCGGCGAGCACGGTGGCCCCGCCCGGGGCGGCGGTCTGGCTGCGCAGGAACTGGTTGCAGGCGGCGAGCTCGCCGCCCACCCGCGCGGCCTCACGGCGCGCCGCCTCTACCGCCCGCTCGGCCTCGCGCAGCTCGCCGCGCGCCTGCTCGAGCCGCTCGCGCGCCTGCTCGCGGGCGACCCGGGTCTCCTCGACGGCCGCGGTCCGCTCGCCGACCGCGACGCCGGCGGCGCTGCGTTCGTTTTCGAGCTCGGCCAGCTGGCGCGCGAGCTCGGCCTCGCGGTCGCGTTCGAGGCGGGCGAGCTCCTGCTCGAGCTTGGCGATCCGCGCATCGGCCTCGGCGTCCGGCGCGTCGGCCTCGGCGTCCGCCCGCAGCCGTTCGAGCAGCTCGCGTCCGCCGCGAAGACGGCTCTCGACGTTCCGCTCCCCCGCCCGCACCGCCTCGGCCCGGTAGGAAACGCGCTCGCCGGCGGACTGCGCCAGGAAGCAGCGTCTCGAGAGCTCCTCGCGATGGGCGCTGCGGTGCGCCAGCGCCTCCTCGGCTGCCTCGCGGCGAGCGGCGACTGCCGTGAGCTCGCGCTCGACCTGCTCGCGATGGGCGCGCGCCTGGGCGGCGGCTTGCTCGGCGGTGGCGAGCTCGGCCTGGTGCCGGCGGAGATCGTCCCGGCCGAGTTCCCATCGCGCCTCGAGCGTCTGGCGTTCGAGACGGGCGTGGAGCTCGGCGGCCTCCGCCTGGCGCTTGAGCGGTCGCAGGCGCGAGCGGGCCTCGCGCTCGACGTCTAGCGCCCGGTCGAGGTTGTCCTGGGTGCGGGCGAGCTTCAGCTGCGCACGGCGCCGGCGCTTGCGGTGCTTGCCGAGCCCGGCGGCCTCTTCGATCAGCATCCGGCGGTCGCGTGGCTTGGAGGTCACGATCGACTCGACCCGGCCCTGGGAGATGACCGAGTGCATCTCCTTGCCCAGGCCGGTGTCCGACAGCACCTCGATCACATCGACGAGCCGGCACCTCGCGCCGGCGAGCCGGTATTCCCCCTCACCGGCTCGGTCGAGCCTGCGCTCGATCGAGACCTCCGGTGCACCCAGTCCGAGCGTTCCCTCGCTGTCGTCGAGCACGAGCTCGACCTCGGCGCCTTTCGCGCCCTGGCGGCCCGGAGCCCCGCCGAAGATCACGTCCTGCATCGACTGCCCGCGGACCGCGAGCGGGGATTGCTCGCCGAGCGCCCACAGCACCGCGTCAGTGATGTTCGACTTGCCCGATCCGTTCGGCCCGACGATCACGCTGACCCCAGGGCCGAACTCGAGCTTGGTCCGGTCCGGGAAGGACTTGAAGCCCTTGAGAACGATCGATTTCAGGTACATGGCGGAGTCATTAGGCATCCCCCGGGGATCTTCATTCGAGCGCCTCCAGCGCCACCTGGGCGGCCTCCTGCTCGGCGTCCTTCTTGCTCCGACCCCGCCCGCGCCCGACCTCTACGCCGGCGATCGTTGCGCTGACCGAGAACGTGCGGTCGTGCGGCGGCCCCTGCTCGTCGACGACGTCGTAGGTGACGAGAGCGCCCTTGCGCGCGAGGCGCTCCTGGAGCGCCGACTTGAAGTCGACCGGATGCTCGAGCGCCTCCTCGATCTCGGGCGCGAACGCCGCGACCACGGCCTCGCTGGTGCGCTCGTACCCGTAGGTCAAAAAGCAGGCGCCGATCACGGCTTCGATCACCGACGCCAGCACGCGTTCGGTGCTGATCAGGGCCGGGACCGTCGAGGCCACGCCCGGCGGCGCCGCGGCCGTCAGACGCTCCGGCACCCCGAGCCGCTCGGCGACCTCCCGGCAGGACCGACCCGAGACCGCCTGGGCCCGGATCTTCGTCAGCCGGCCGGGGCCGAACCGCTCGGCCTCGAGCCGGGGGTAGAGATGCGAGGTCACGGCCAGCGCGAGCACGCTGTCACCCAGGAACGCCAGCCGCTCGTAGGAATCGGAACGCCGCGCCGTCCACGAGGCATGGGTGAACACGGAGGCGGAGAGCTCATCGGGCAGCCCGTCGAGCAACTCCCGAAGGAGCGCCGGGGAGTCACTCTGGCGTGGAACGGGCTTCGCGCTCACTCAGCATCGGGGCCTGCGCTCGCCGACGCCGATGCATGCGCCTCTCCTCCGCTTATGCCCAGCACGAACTCGACGGCCTGGCCGACGGTCTTGATCTTCATCGCCTGCTCGTCGGGAATCCGGACGCCGTAGGAGTCCTCCATCTCCTGCACGAGCGTGTACAGGTCGAGCGAGTCGGCATCGAGGTCCTCTCGGAAGCGGGTCGATTCGGAGATCGTGTCGGGATCAACCTCGAGCTCGTCAGCGAGATGGCTGCGGATCGCCTGGAAGATCTCTTCGCGGGTCATGAGGTCGAAACCGTAGCCGTCGCTTCGGACGGGCCACCGGCTAGCTCCTGCTCCCGGCCCTCGCCCCCCGGGGCGGGGCGCAGCGCCCCCGCCTGCTGGAGCGCGGCGCGGGTCCGGCCGATGACGTCGTGCTGGACGCCGCGCGCCGCCACGTCGATCGCGTGGGCAAAGCCGCGGGCGCTGAAGCGGCCGTGGGCGACGACGCCGAGATGCCTGAGTCCCAGCATGTACGCGCCGCCCGGCCCCTCGGGGTCGATCGACTCGCGCAGCTGCTGCATCGTCGGCGCGATCAGCGTGCTCCCGAGGCGTCCGCGGACCGTGGTGTTCGCGGTCTCGGTGACGAGCCGTAGCGCACGGCTCGAGATCCCCTCGATCAGCTTCAGCGTGATGTTGCCGGTGAAGCCGTCCATCACAACGACGTCGGCGACGCCTTCGACGATCTGGGTCCCCTCGATGTTGCCGACGAAGTTGAGGCCGGCGCCGCGCGAACCCGCGAGCTGCTCGTGCACGGCGACGAGCTCGGGGGTGCCCTTGCCGGGCTCCTCGCCGTTCGACAGAAGCGCCACCCGCGGCGCGTCGATGCCGAGCACGGCCTGGGCGAAGGCCGATCCCATGTGCGCGAACTGCACGAGATGCTCGGGACGGCAGGTCACGTTGGCGCCGACGTCGAGCAGCAGGACCGGCGAGCGGCCGGGGTTCGGCAGCGGCAGCGCAAGCGCCGGGCGGTACACGCCACGGTCGCGCCGGAGGTTGAACAGCGCGGCCGCCAGCGCCGGGCCGGTCGACCCGCCGGAGACGAACGCCTGCGCCCGGCCGTCGGCGACGGCCCGGGTCGCCTGGACGATCGACGCCTCCGGCGTGGTGCGGACCGCGTTCGCGGGGTCGGCCTTCTTGGCGATCGAGACGGGCGCGTCGACGAGTTCCACCCCTTGCGGCACGTCTCCGATCTCAGCGGCGGGGCCGAACAGCAGGACCTGGATGCCGTCAGCGGCCGCGCGGGCAGCGCCCGCCGCGACCTCGCGGGGGCCGAGGTCGGCTCCGCCCGCATCCACGGCGACGGTGACCACGCCGGTCGCTCTCAGGCGATCCGCTCGTCCCGATCCGGAACGATGACCTCGCGACCCTTGTAGCTGCCGCACACGGGGCACACCCGATGGGGAAGGCGAGGGCTGTGGCACTGCGGGCACGCGTTGTAGGACGGCGTGCTGATCTTGTGCTGCGAGCGGCGCTGCGTTGTCCGCGCGTGGGACTGCTTCTGCTTGGGGACGGCCATGCCGGGCAGTGTAGCCGTCGAGGCCCCGGCGAAACGCCGCCGCGCACCGGCGAAACGCCGCCGCGCACCGGCGAAACGTCGCCGCGCGCTACTCGAACCGGAGCTCGGACAGCGCCGCCCAGCGCGGATCGGGCTCGCGCTCGTGACCGTGATCGGGCCCGGCCTCGTTCAGATTGGCCCCGCAGACCGGGCACAGGCCCGCGCAGTCTTCCCGGCACTGGAGGTTCGCGGGCACGGTCAGGGCGAGGGCATCGCGCGCCCAGCTGCGGAGGTCGAGCACCCCCTCCTCGACATACGGCGAGATCAGGTCGTCGCTGTCGGGCTCGTGCTTCTGGCGACTCCGCCCGGAGGGCTCGCCACGGTGGGCCCGTGCCTCGTTCGGCTGCCAGACCTCGCGGGCATCGACGGCGAAGGTCGGGGCCGCCGGCTCCAGGCAGCGCATGCAGGGACCGACGATCGAGGCCTCGAACCGCAGCCGCAATGCGTACCCGTTGCCGGTCGTTCGCGAGATGTCCAGACGCACGGGCACCATCGGCGGCTCGACCGGGTAGCGCTCGCCGGCGAGCGAGAACGGCTCGATCGCCACGGACAGGTCGAGCCGGCGCCCCTCGCCAGACGTGAGGCGCAACCCACCGAGGTCGAACGTGTCGGTGCGCAGCGACGACATCCCGACATCCGAGCTTACCGCCGAGCTCGGGGGTGGTCGCCGGCGCACCCGGACGCCAGGCGCGGGGGTGGTCGCCGGCGCACCCGGACGCCGAGCCGCGATCATCCATGCCGTGTCGCGCTGGTTTCGGTCATATGGCTTCGCGGACGTGTTCGACGACCTGATCGTCGGCGCGTACCCGCTCGACCAGGACGACGTCGACACGCTCGCTCACCTGGGGATAGAGCGCGTGCTGAACCTGACCGAGGACGCGGAATACCGGCCCGGAGATCGCGACGAGGTTGCGCGCGCACTAGCCCGCGCCGGCATCGCCGAGTCCCGGCTGCCGCTCACCGACTACGGGGGCCTGCCCGCCGGCGAGCTCGAAGCAGCGGTGCGCGCCGTCGGCGCCTGGCTGGACGCGGGCGAGCGCACGTATGTCCACTGTCGCGCCGGCTGGCAGCGGTCCGCGGCGGTGGCCGTCGGCGTGGTGGCGATTCGCACCGGGATGGACGTCGACGATGCCCTGGACTACGTCCGCCGGCGCAAGCCGTCGGCCGATCCGCTGCCGCACCAGCGGGCGGATCTGCGGCGGTGGTGGGCGTCGCGGAGTGTGGCGGGCGAGTCCGAGCGCGAGCCCCCCGAGCCCGAGCGCAACCCAGGCGAGCCCGAGCTGGACACGACCGACCTCGAGCCTGATCCCGGCTAGTCCGCCGCGCGGAGCCGGCGCATCGTCAGCTGCTCGGGCACGTTGTCCCCCGGTCGCCGGTCGCCGGCTCCGGCATCCAGCTCGGCAGCGTGAACGCTTCGCGCGCTCACCGTGACCGGCTCGAGCTCGGGCAGCTCCCGGCCGGCCGCCACCGAGCCGTGATCCTCGAACCGCCGCGCCGCCGGCAGCACGCGCGCCTCGTACGAGCCGACCGCGTCGTTGTACGCGCGGACGGTGCTGTTGAGGCGGGTGCCGAGCGTGGAGAGCAGCGTCGACAGCTTCACGAGACGGCCGTGCAGCTCCCGCCCGAGCTCCGAGATCGCCTGCGCGGACTCGGCCACGCGCTCCTGCTGCCAGCCGTAGGCGACGGCGCGGAGCATCGCGAGCAGCGTCGTCGGCGTCGCGATCAGCACCCGCCGCGCCATCGCGTCTTCGATCAGCGCGGGATCGGCCTCGAGCGCGGCGCCGTAGAGGTGCTCGCCCGGCAGGAACATCACGACGATGTCGGGCGCGGAGTCGAGCCCCGCCCAGTAGGCCTTGTCGGCGAGCGCCTTGACGTGCCGGCGCAGCAGCCGCGCGTGATCGCGGAGGTGCTGCTGGCGCTCATCTTCGTCGCGCGCCTGGTAGGCGTCGAGCACGCCCTGGAGCGGCGCCTTGGCATCGACCACGACGTGCTTGCCGCCCGGGAGGTTCACGATCAGGTCCGGACGCAGCGTCGTCTCGTCGCCGGCGACCGGTGACTGCTCCGCGAAGTCGCAGTACCGGACCATGCCGGCGAGCTCGACCACGTTGCGGAGCTGCATCTGGCCCCACTGCCCGCGGGCGTTCGGCTTGCGCAGCGCGGTCACGAGCGCGCCCGTCTCGGTCCGGAGCCGCTCGCCGGTCTCCGCGAGCGTCCTGAGCTGCGCCTCGAGGCGTCCGCGCGACTCGCGCCGCTCCTGGTCGAGCGCCAGCAGCTGGGCGTCGACGCGGCCGAGCTGCTCCTTCAGCGGGCCGACGAGCTGCTCGACCGCCTGCCGGCGCGTGTCGAGGTCTCCCCTGGCCTCGGCCCGGGCGGCGCTCAACTGCGCGCGGTTGAGCTCGGTCAGCTGGTCGATGCTCGACTTGAGCGCGTCCGCGCTCAGCGCCTTGAACGAGGCCGACAGCCGCTCCTGGGCGTCGGTGAGCGTGGCCAGGCGCTCCTGCGCGAGCACCCGCTCGTGCTCGAGGTCCGCGCGAGCGCGGACGAGCTCGCGCTCGAGCTCGCCGGCGTGGGCCGCCTCGCGCGACAGCGAGCGCATCCGTGGACGGAGCGCCACCAGGACTGCGCCCGCGCCGGCGATCAATCCGACCAGCAACCAAAGTGCGTTCATGGGCCATCCAGCATGGCGCGGCCCGCGGACGGAACGAAATCCCCGCAAAACTGGAGGAAGCCGGCCGGCTGCGAGAATCGTCCGCCGTGCCAGCCGATCGGATACGCCGCCGCGTGATCGTGCACGGGCGGGTGCAGGGCGTGTTCTTCCGCGACTCGGTCCGCGAGCGCGCCCGGGCCCACGGCGTCTCGGGCTGGATCTGCAACCGATCCGACGGCGGGCTCGAGGCCGTGCTCGAAGGCCGGCCGGACCACGTCGAGCGTGTGGTCAGGTTCTGCAAGATCGGGCCTCGCCAGGCCTCGATCGAGCGCATCGACGTGACCGAGGAAGAGCCCGAAGGCCTGAACGGCTTCGAGATCCGCTAGCCGTGCGTGTCATCGCGGTCGAGGTCCGCGACCTGCATAACGCGTCGCCGGAGCCGTTTCGGCCCGACCGTGCCGCGTGACACGTGACGATCGTGCGGAAGTCGGCAAGGTCGCGGTTGCCGACGTCCGTTGACGTGATCTGCACCTCAACGCCGGCGCCGACCCTGGCGTCGATCAGTTAGACCGGCGAACGGCCTGACGCGTAGTCGCGAGCCGCCTCGAGCAGCGCCCCGAACAGGCGGCTGCGATCGTCGGCCTCCGGATGCCACTGCACCCCGAGCACCCAGCTCCCGTTGGCGATCTCGATCGCCTCGATGACGCCGTCGGACTCCGCGCGACCGGTGACCACGAGGCCATCGCCGAGACTCAGGACTGCCTGGTGGTGGTGGCAGCGGGCGATGTGGACCTGCTCGCCGACCGCCTCGGCCGCGAGCGAGTCCGGCGCGAGGTTGACAGTGTGGTCGTTGCCCTCGAACGTGCCGACGACCTTGCGGTGCGGGCTGCTGCCGTCGTCCGCCACCAGGTTCTGCTCGAGCGTGCCGCCGAACGCCACGTTGAGGATCTGCATGCCGCGGCAGATCGCGAGCACCGGCAGGTCGCGCTCGATCGCGGCCCGGACCATCGCGAGCTCGAACTCGTCGCGCTCGGGATAGGTGGATTCGGTCGCGGGGTCGCGGGACGCGCCGTACGACGCGGGGTCGAGGTCCGCGCCGCCGATCAGCATCAGCCCGTCGATCCGGTCGAGCAGCTCGAGCGGGGCCCGCGCGTCGACCGGCAGGAGCACCGCCACCCCGCCGGCGCGCTGCACCGGCGCCACGTACGAGTCGGCGACCAGATGCGCCTCCTGCTTCCAGAAGGCCCAGCGGGCGCGCTCACGCACCGCACAGATGCCGATCACCGGGCGGGGCGCCGAGGTCATGCGGCGGCGCCGAGCCGGGCGACGCGATCGACGAACACGTCGAACAGCGCGATCGCGCGGGCCCGGTTGTCGGCGTCGAGCGCGCGGGCGTCCGCGAGCATGCGGTCCGTATCCACACGCTCGCGGTCGAGCTCGTCGCGAGATCCGGCGACCCAGTCCGCCACGATCTCGGGCGTCACCTCCGGGTGGAACTGGACGCCGAGGCTGCGGCCGATCGTATAAGCCTGGGGCCCGGCCGGACTGTTGGCGAGCACGGTGGCGCCGGCGGGGGGCGTGAACGTGTCGCGGTGCCACTGGAGCCACGGGCCGGCGGGTACGAGCGAGGGGTCGCTGGACTCGATCGCCATCCATCCGATCTCCGCTCGCTCGGCACGCAGCCCACGGCCTCCGAGCGCACGCGCCAGGATCTGGCTGCCGAAGCAGATGCCGAGCACCGGGACGTCGGCCGCCACGGCATCCCTGAGCAGCCGCTGCTCGCGCGCGATCCACGGAACCGTGTCGTCGAACGCCGCGGCCTCGGAGCCGAGTGTGACGATCAGGTCGTAGGCGCGCGGATCGGGGTCGCGAGCATCGATGGCTATCTGGTGCAGATCGGCGACAGAACCCCGCACGACGAGCCACTCGTCGACGAGGCCCGCCGGCACGTCGGGGTCGTGCTCGATCACCAGGGCGCGCATACGGGCGGACTTTGGCGTTCAAGTCCCGTATGTGTCAACTTCAGCGCCAAAGTCCGTTCGTGAGCGTCACCGGGCAGCCAGCGCGGACTCGAACGCCGCGCGCGCCTCGGAACCCCGGACCGCGAACACAACCCGCTCGATGGCGGACCCGCCGGCCTGGAGATACCGAGAAACCTCATCAATCTCAATCCTCGCCGCCTCGTCCAGCGGAAAGCCCCCGACACCCGTGCCGAACGCCACCAGCGCGAGCGAGCGGGCCCCCAACTCGGACGCCTTACGCAGAGTTGAAGCGGTGGCGGCGCGGATGATCTCGGCTGAAGTAGGTCCCCCCAATCCCATCGTCGCCGCGTGGATCACCCAGCGACACGGCATCTCGCCACCGGATGTCTCCACGGCCTCGCCGAGCCCGATGGGGGCGACCAAAGAGCTCTCGGCCTGGATCGACGGCCCGCCGGCGCGAGAGATCGCCGCCGCTACGCCACCGCCGTGCTTCAGCTGCGTATTCGCCGCATTGGCGATCGCGTCGACTTCGAGCTTGGTGATGTCCGTGTCGAGGACCTCGATGTGCGCCACGTCAATCACCCGAGTTTCGCCGCAGGCGAAACTCGCCAGGTAATCGCGAAGCGATTACCCAACTTCGGCAGGCTCTTCCTTGCCGGCGAGGCGCTCGCGCCCCCGGCGCACGGCCGCGATGAACTTCGACAGATTGACCTCGAGCGTGTTCAGGATTTCGTCGGCGTAGTCCTCCGCCCCGAGCCTGATCTCGCGTTCGCGGGCGCGGGCGTCCTCGATGATGTCCTCGGCGCCACGCTCGGCCTGCTTGGTGATCTCCTCCTCGGAGACCATCCGCTCCTGGCGCTCGCGGGCTTCCTTGACGATCCGCTCGGCCTCCCTCTTGGCCTCGGCCAGCATCTCCTGACGCTCCTTGACGATCCACCGCGCCTGCTTGATCTCCTCGGGGATCGTGGCGCGCATCTGATCGAGGATGTCGTAGATCTCCTCCTTGTCGACCCGGACCTGATCGGTCAGGGGGACCGCCCGTGCGTTGTGCACGAGATCGTCCAGCTTGTCGATGAGTACCAGGACATCCATCTCAAGAACCTCTGTTTCGTTAGCGGCCTAGCCGTTCCTTCAAGGCGTTCGCCACCTCTGAGGGAACCAGATCATCGATGTCCCCGCCGAACGTGGCAAGTTCCTTGATGCCGCTCGAGCTCAAGAAACTGTACTTGGCGGAGGCCATCAGGTAAACGGACTCGATCCCGGGGTCCTGCCGGCGGTTCAGCTGGTTCATCTCGAGCTCGTACTCGAAATCGGAGATCGCGCGCAGGCCCTTCACGATCGCCATCGCGCCGCGCTCGCGGGCGAAATCGACGAGCAGCGTGCTGAACGGCTCGACGTCGACGTTCGGGAACCCGCGCGTCGCGCCCTCCAGGAACCCCACTCGCTCTTCGGTGCTGAACACGGTCGAGCCCTTGCGCCACGGAAGGTTCACGACCGCCACGATCACGCGGTCGTACATCTTCGATGACCGGGCGATGACGTCGAGATGGCCGTTCGTTACGGGGTCGAACGTACCCGGGCAGATCGCGGTGCGGTTGTCAGGAGCCATAGATTCGGATCAAGGTGTCGCCGTAGCGGCGCTCGTCGAGGAGGCCGAGGTCGAGCTCGAGCGGCGCTCGCCGGTCGCTCTCGGTCACTACCCGGGCACCGGACGCCAGAACCGGTCCCAGCGCCGCCGAAAGCTCCTGCCCGAGCGTGCTCGCGTGCCGATATGGAGGGTCGAGGAACACCAGATCGTAAAGACGAGCGTCCCGGCGTGCCCCGTCGAGGTACGACAGCGCGGCCTGACGGCGCACCTCGGCGTCCACTCCCACGGCCGACAGATTCCGCCGGATCGCGGCCACCGCGGCCGCCGAGGAGTCGACCAGCACCGCGCCGGCAGCCCCCCGGGACAGCGCCTCGATCGCGAGCGCGCCCGATCCCGCGAACAGGTCGAGCACGCGCGCGCCCTCGACTGGGAACAGGATCGAGAACAGCGCCTCGCGGACCCGGTCCGACGTCGGCCGGGTGCCGCGGCCCCGCGGCGCGACGAGCCGGTGCCCCCGAAACGCGCCGGCGACGACCCTCACGCCCGGATCGGCGCGAGCGCCTCCGCGCCGAACGCCCCCACCAACGCATCGGCCAGCAGCGCGTGCTCAGGCTCGGCCAGCTCGGGATCGACGGCCACGACCTCTTCGGCGTACCGGTGCGCCCGCTCGAGCAGCTCGGCGTCGCGCGGCAGCTCAGCGACCCGGTACTGCGCCTCGCCGTGCTGTCGCATCCCAACCAGCTCCCCCTCGCCCCGCAGCTCGAGATCGATCGCGGCGAGCTCGAACCCGTCGGTGTGATTCGCCAGCGCACGCAATCGCGGAGAGTCCTTTGACCCGAACAGCAGGCAGATTGAATCGTGCGACCCACGCCCAATCCGCCCACGGAGCTGGTGCAGCTGCGAGATCCCGTAGCGGTCGGCGTCCTCGACCAGCATCACGGTCGCATTCGGCACGTCGATCCCGACCTCGATCACCGACGTTGCCACCAGCACGTGGGCCGCGCCAGACGCGAACGCGGCCATGGCGGCCTGCTTGGCGACCGGGCGCAGCTGCCCGTGCACCAGGACCACCTCGAAGTCCCGAAACTCCCCGGACCGCAGCCGCTCGAACTCGGCCGTCGCCGCGTGCGCCTGCAGCACCTCGGACTCCTCGACCAGGGGGCACACCACGAATGCCTGCCGGCCCGCGCGGAGCTCCTCGCGGATCCGATCGTAGGCGCGCTCCCGCTCACCACCGGTCGAGCACACGAACGTCTTGATCGGCCGGCGGCCCGCCGGTAGCTCCTGGAGGAGCGTCTGGTCGAGATCACCGTAGTTCGAAAGCGCCAGCGTGCGAGGGATCGGCGTCGCGGTCATATGCAGGACATGCGGGCGCTGAGGGTGGGCGGGATCCAAATCCCCCTTGGCATCGAGGGCCGCCCGCTGCCGCACGCCGAACCGGTGCTGCTCGTCGACCACCGCAACGCCGAGCCGCGCGAACCGCACCGTGTCCTCGATCAGGGCATGGGTTCCGACGATCAGCGGCAGCTCGCCGGTCGACAGCTTGCCGAGCACGTCCGCCCGACGCCTCCCGGGCGTGGATCCTGTCAGCAGCCCGATCGGCACAACGGAACCAGGCATGAGGCGCTGGATCGTCGCGAAGTGCTGCTCGGCGAGCGTCTCGGTCGGGGCCATGAACGCGCCCTGATAGCCGTGCTCGACCGCACGCAGCAGCGTGTACAGCGCGACCACGGTCTTCCCGGACCCCACTTCCCCCATCAGCAGCCGCTGCATGGGGACGGCCCGCCTCAGGTCTTCGTCGACCGCGTCCAGCGCACGCGACTGGTCGCCGGTGAGGGGGAACGGGAGCATGTCCGCCAGCCACCGCGCGGTCAGATCGCGCTCGCCGCCCAGCACCGGGGCCTTGGTCGAAGACCTGCGGCGCAGACGCCGGCGCATGAGCGTCAGCTGCGCGAGCAGGAGCTCGTCGAAGGCCAGCCGGCGTCGCGCGACCTCGAGCCCCGAATCCGATCCGCCGGGGAAATGTGCCTCGGCCAGCGCCGCCGCCCGGTCGGGCAACCGCTCCCGCGCCCGCACCGCCGACGGCAGCGGCTCGACCACCTCGCGCAACGCTGCCCGGTGATCCCTGACCATCGCCAGGATCTGGGTCGAGGTCAGACCCTCGGTGGCCGGGTAGTGCGCGACGGTCGCGTCGCCCCCTACCGCGTCACCGGTCCGCGCGTGGGCTTGCACCCGGAACCTCCGGCGACCCTCGAACTTGCCGTGCAGCGCCAGCCGCGTGCCGACCGGATAGCGCTGCTCGAGCCAGGGCTGGTTGAAGAACGTGGCCTTCATCGCGCCGCTGTCGTCGGCGACGGTCGCCTCCACCAGCGGCCGCATCCCGCGCCGGCGGACCGACCGCGAGGTGATGTTCCTGACCTGGACGACCACGGTGGCGCTGTCGCCCGGAACGAGCTCGGCGACCGCCCGGGCTTCGCGCCGGTCCCGCGGCAGGTGCAGCAGCAGATCCTCGACCGTCGCCAGCCCGAGCGTCTCGGCCGCTCGCTGCATCTTGGCCCCCTCGAACGACAGCTCCGCTCTCAACCTCGACGGCCGGGGGTACCGGACCGAGGCCGCGTCCAGCTCGGACGGTTCGAGCGGCTCTGAGGTCCCAAACGCGGTGGCGGCCATCGCGGATCAGATGATGACCGCCCGGCCGGACCTGCTCATGCGTCGAGCGCCGGCTGAGGCGATCAACCTTTCATGCAAACGGACGACCTAAAAACGACATGAACCATGCCCACGGACCCACGACTGCGCCGGCCGAGGACGAGGCCACGCGCGACGTCCTGCTCGTGCGCAGCGGGCTGCTCGACGCTGCTCCGGACGCCGAGATCGACCACTGGACCTCCGTCCTGCGCAGGGCCACCGGAGCGGCGGTGGTCGCCGTGTCCGTCGAGGCCGAGACACGCACGCTCGTCAAGGGACTGTGGGCGCTGCACTCCACCGAAGCGGAGACGACCGAGCTCGCCGCGGACGAGACCATCGAGAGCTTCCTGACCGCAAAGGTGCCGGCCGCCGCCAGGCACTCCCGCTCATATCTCGAGCGGCCGGTGGTCGTCGACGAGCACGTGCTGTGCAAGATCGGCCTCGCCGACGCGGCGCCGCGCGAGTGGACCGAGCGCGACCTGCAGACGCTCGAGAACGCCACGGCGGCCGTGGCGGTGCAGATCCGGCTCCGCCTCGCCAACCATGACGCGGCGCGATTCCACCAGCTGGTGGCCTCCCACAACCGCGTCCACGAGCTGATCGCGGTCGGCGCTCCGCTGCGCGAGGTGCTGGTCGAGCTCGTCGAGGGCATCGAGCGCCACGACCCGTCGGTGATCCCGTGCGTCGTGCTGCTCGATCGCGAGGCCGGGGCGCTGCGTCCGGGCGCGGCTCCGTCGCTCCCGCCGCATTACTTCGCCGCAATCGACGGCGTCGTGATCGGGCCGAACGTCGGCACGTGCGGCTCGGCGGCGTGGTCGGGTCAGCTCACGATCACCGAGGACATCGCCGAGGACCCGAAATGGGCCCCGATCCGCGATTTCGCGGTTGGGGCGGGACTACGCCACTGCTGGTCGATACCGATCAAGGCTTCCGCGGGGGAAGTGCTCGGCACGCTGGCGCTGTACGGGCCGCACCCGCGCCGGCCGCTGCCCGAGCACCTGACGCTGATCGAGGACGGCGCCCGGTTGGCCGGAATCGCGATCGAGCGCCACCGCGCGCTCGAGAAGCTGATCCACGACGCACGTCACGACGGGCTCAGCGGTCTTCCGAACCGGACCGCGATCTTCGAGTCGCTCGACGAGGCGATCGCCGGGATCGAGCCGGGCTCGTCGGTCGGCGTCCTGTTCGTCGACCTCGACGGCCTGAAGACCCTGAACGACACGCTCGGCCACGACCGCGCCGACGAGATGATCCGCGAGGTCGGCGACCGCCTCTCCAGGGCCGTCCGGAGCAGCGACTTCGTCGGCCGCTTCGGCGGCGACGAGTTCGTCGTCGTCGCAGAGGAGATCGCCACCGAGGAGGAGGCATCCAAGCTGGGCTTCCGGTTGCTCGAGGCGATCTCTGAGCCTCTCCCGGGCATCGACTCGACGGTCGTGACCGCCAGCATCGGGATCGCGATCATGGGTAGCTGCGGCGCCGACGCTCGCGAGGCGATTCGCCGTGCGGACAGCGCGATGTACGCGGCCAAGCGCGCCGGTGGCGACCGCATGGTGTTCTTCAGCGGGAGGCGGCGCACCCACGAGGGCCGCCGCCTGGCGCTCGGGCGCGAGCTCCGCGATGCGGAGACCCGCGGCGAGCTGGGGATCGTGTTCCAGCCCGTGTTTGAGCTCGCGACCAACGAGATCGTGGCCGTCGAGGCACTGCTGCGTTGGGACAGCCCCACGCTCGGCATGGTGCCGCCGGCCGAGTTCATCCCGGTCGCGGAGGACGCCGGATCGATCGTGCCGATCGGGGCCTGGGTGCTGCGCGAGAGCTGCGAGACGATCCGGCGGATCGCCGAGCAGGCCGGGCAACCCGTCGAACTGTCGGTGAACGTGTCCGCGCGCCAGCTCGCCCACCCGGGCTTCGCGCGGTCGGTCCAGCTGATCCTCTCGCACGCCGAGTTCTCCGCGGATCAGCTGACGCTCGAGCTCGCCGAGGCGGCGCTGATCCGCGCCGATGCGGTCACCGCGCGTACGCTGCACGAGCTCGAGTCCCACGGCATCCGCATCGTGCTCGACGACTTCGGGACGGGCGTTTCCTCGCTGTCGTGGCTGAAGGAGCACCCGGTCAGCGCGATCAAGATCGACCGCAGCTTCATCGGCGGCCTCGCCCACGACACCCGCGATCAGGCGATCGTGTCCTCGCTGGTCGCGATGTCGAGGGCCCTCGGATGCACGGTCACCGGGGAGGGCGTCGAAACGGTGGAGCAACTCGCGGCGCTACGTACGCTCGACTGCGAGCGCGCTCAGGGCTTCTTGCTCGCCCGTCCGATGCCGGCGGCGCAGCTCGAGGCGCTGCTCGTCAACGACAACGTGGTCGCTATTCAGCCGCCAGCAGCCACCACTGGGCCTGCTGACCCCCGTCAGACAGCTCGAACTCAACATCACCGTGAGCCAGCGCCTGGACAGTCCCATCGTCCAGCGGTGCTTCGGCTCCCCGCAAGCAGGTGATCAGCTCGGCGTCGTGCGCGAGCTGCTCGAGCACCTCCCTGAGCGCCTCCCGGGGCCGTCCCCAGGCGACGATCTCCTCCTCGACGAACCCAACCGCGTCGCCGGCGCGGAACCTGCCCTGAGCGTCATCGAGCATCGCGGGCGCGACCGCGCCCGTGCGGACGTGCTCGAGGGCGCTGGTCATCGCCGCCGCGTTCTGGCCCGAGTTGCGGGCCGGGTCGAGCACGACCGCGGCCGCCAGGCCGGCCTGGGGCGAGAGCGATGGGACGACGCAGACCGACTTGTCCGACAGCTGGGCGGCACGGCGCGCCGCCTCGAACGCGTTGGGGCTGTTGGGTAGCACCACGACCTGCTCGGCCCCGATCGCGTGGATCGCCGCCAGCAGGTCGTAGCTCGAGAGCGCGAGCGCCGGGCCCCCGTCGAGAGCGTGCACGCCGAGGCTCTCGAACAGCGACCGCATCCCGGCTCCACTGGCGACCGCCACCGCGCCGCACACGACGGGGTCGGCCGGAGCGAGGCGCTCCCCGCGCTCGGAGACCTGCGCGCGCATGTCGGCGACGTCGAGATGCGAGACGGCTCCATGCGACGCGAACACCGCGGTGACCGCGTCGGGATCGTCGGTGTGGATATGCACCTTGAGCGTGGCCTGGTCGCCGACGATCAGGAGCGAATCGCCGAGCCGCTCGAGCGCCGGGGCGAACCGCCGCTGCTCGAGGTCGGTGCCGGTGACCGCGAAGCTCGCGCAGTAGCGATGCGTGGTCGAGGAGTGCTGCGGATGAGTGGGCCGCGCCGCGGCGCGGTGCTCGAGCGCCGGCCGCTCCCCTCCGGCGAGCGCGCCGACGATGCCCGCGACGAACACCATCAGGGCGTAGCCGCCGGCGTCGACGACGCCGGCCTCGCGAAGCGCCGGCAGCAGGTCAGGACCGCGGCGCACCGAGCTCTCGCCCGCCGCGAGCGCGCGGACGATCACCCTCGCGATCGCCGCGTTCTGCTCCTCGGCGCTCGCGTCCGGGGCGAGCCGGGCGTCGGGCATCCGGGCCGTCTCCGAGACAACCTGCACCCCCATCTCGCGCACCACAGTGAGGATCGTGCCCTCGACCGGGTCGCGAACCGATCCGTAGGCCTGGTCGGCGGCTCGGGCCAGGGCCGCGCTGATCAGGACCGGGTCGACGAGCTCGCCGGGCCGGCTCGCGAACTCCTCGGCGGCGCCGCGGATGAGCTGGGAGAGGATCACCCCCGAGCTCCCGCGGGCGCCGAGCAGTGCGGCGCGTGCGACCGAGGCGACGATCTCGTCGCGGCCGACTCGCTCGATCGTCCCATCCGGGGGCGCCGTCGCCAGGCGATCGAGCTCATCGAGGACCGCGTGCAGCGTCAGCACCATGTTGTCGCCGGTATCGCCGTCGGCGACCGGGAACACGTTGAGCTCGTTGATCTCCTCCCGGCGCGCCTCGAGCGCCGCCAGCCCGGCCTCGAGCACGGCCCGGAAGCGCAGCAGACTCGCGTCCGACCCCGGATCGGCGCCGGGCTCGGGTGACTCTCGTCGGTTCGGTTCGGGCTTCAATTGGGCGCGGGCGGGACTGCGGTTCGCCCGAGCCGCAGCCGCGTCAATCACTTGGCCTTGGCGACCTTGCCGGCCTTCAGACACCGGGTGCACACGTAGACCCGCCGCGGCGTCCCGTTGTCATCGATCCGCACTCGCTGGAGGTTGGGATCGAATCGCCGCCTGGTGGCGACCATCGAGTGGCTGCGGGTGTTCCCGAAAGCGGGGCCCTTCCTGCATACGTGGCATACCTTGGCCATCGGGCGAGTATAGCTTCAGGCGCCCCCGCGAAAGCGCGCGGGCTCCCCCACGAACGTGCGCGTGCGTCCGCGCGGAAGCGCGCGGGCTCTCGCTCGAAGGTGCGCATGCGCCCCCGGAGAGCCCCGGGATTTTGGCCGTGCACGGCCCCTAACAGACAAGCTCCGGGAAGGTTCGTATTCTTCCAGTCGGGTAATGAGGCGTTTCGATGGGTAATCAACCCCAGCCGGAAGCGCGTGTTCGGAAGGACTTGGGGCTTCCGGAGCGATACGCCGCGGTCCGCCACATAGCCAGCGGGGGAATGGCGTCCGTGTGGTGCGCGCGCGACCGCGCGCTCGGCCGCAACGTAGCGATCAAGCTGCTCACCGAGCGGTTTGCCGACGATGAGGAAGCCAACGCGCGGTTCCTGCGCGAGGCGCGCGCCGCCGCCCGGCTATCCGGCCACCCCAACGTGGTGATGATCTACGACGTCGGCGAGACCGACGCCGACGGGCGCGCCTTCATCGTCATGGAGTTCCTCGCCGGCGGCACGGTCGCCGACGCCATCCGGGTCGACTCGGTCCGGCGCGTGCACGCCGTCAACTGGGTGCAGGAGGCGGCGTCCGCGCTGGACTTCGCGCACAGCCGCGGCGTTCTGCATCGCGACATCAAGCCCGCGAACCTGCTGCTCGACCGAGCGCGCACCCTGCACGTGGCCGACTTCGGAATCGCCCGGCTCGGCGCCGAGGACACGATCACCGGCACCGGCCAGGTGCTCGGCACCGCCTCGTATCTCGCCCCCGAGCGGGCGCTCGGCCAGCCCGCGACCGCCGCCAGCGACCGGTACTCGCTCGCGGTGGCGGCATTCGAGCTGCTGGCCGGGGAGCGGCCGTTCACCGCACGGCATTTCGCAGCACAGGCGCGCCAGCACATCGAGGAAGAGCCTCCCGCGGCGAGCCGGCTCAACCGTACGCTGCCCGAGTCGGTCGACGCGGTCCTGGCGCGCGGCATGGCCAAGCGCCCCGAGCAGCGGTGGCAGACCGCGCAAGATTTCGCCCAGGCGCTCGAGAGCGCGCTCACCGAGGCGACGACCAAGGCCCACCAGCGCATCGCCGCCGTTGGGGTCGCGCGGCCCCCGAGGAGCTCGCATCAAACCGGCACGCGGCAACCGACCGCTACGCGGCGTACGGCGCCTCGGGGCGCGTCGCAACCGCCACGGACCGGGTCGCACGCGCCCGCGGCCGTGCAGCCTCCCCAGCGCCGCCACGGGCGGATCCTGGCGCTGGCCGCACTCGTGCTCGGAGCCGCGGCCGCGGTCGCGATCGCGGGCACGATCGGAAGCGGTGGACGCTCGCCGCAACGATCGGCGAGCGTCCAACGGCAAGCGTCCGCGGCCACTCGCAAGCGCTCGCCGGCGCCGGCGAAGCCGGCCCCCCCAAAGCCGCGAACGACCCAGACGCAGACCGTCACGGTTACGCCCGCCGCCGCGACCACGCCACCGCCGACCGCCGACACGCTCGAGGCGCGCGGGCATCAGCTGATGCTCGACGGCAACTACAGCGCGGCGCTGCCGGTGCTCCGACAGGCCGTCAACGCCGCCAGCCCGGACAGCTTGACCTATGCCTACGCGCTGTACGACTACGGCCGTGCGCTGCTACTCGCCGGCGATCCGAAGGACGCGGTCAAGGTGCTCTACCAGCGGCTGCAGATCCCCAACCAGACCGGCGCGGTCAGGCAGGAGCTGCAGCTCGCGCTCGTTGCGCTCGGGCAGAACGTGCAGAGCGGTGGCGCCGGCGCCGGGGTCGGGCCGCAGGGGCACCGTCACGATCACGGAGGTCCCGGTGGCGGACCGCCCGTCGGACCGGGAGCGGGCGCCACACCCGGATCGCAGCCGCCCGGCCAGGGCGGCAACTCCCAGGGCGACTAGTTCAGCTCGACACGGGGTTGGGAGATTTCTCGGACATAGTCCGAGCTTCTTCCCAAGCCAGCTCGTCCCTGACCGCCAGCGAGGCGAGCGCCGCCTCGGCCGCATGACGACCCGTGTCGCGCTTGGATCCGCCCGCCACGCGATCGAGCGCCTGGGACATCGTGTCGACCGTCAGGACACCGAAGCCGCACGGCACGCCGGTCTCGAGCTGCACATTCTGGATCCCGCGCGCCGCCTCGCCGCACACGTAGTCGTAGTGGTCGGTCTCGCCCCGGATCACAGCTCCGAGGCACACGATCGCGCGGTAGCGGCCCGACTGGGCCACGTACTTGGCGATCAGCGGCAGCTCGAACGCGCCGGGGACCTCGAACCGGTCGATGTCGCCCACCCCGGCATCGGCGAGCGCCTCGCGCGCCCCGGACTCGAGCCTGTCGGCCAGCTCGGTGTAGAAGCGCGCGACGCACAGCGCCACGCGGCCACCCGCGCTGCCGCGCTCGCTCATTCCTCGGACCGCTCGGATCGCTCGGACCGGACCCGGGCGAGATCGTGCTCCCGGGCGAGATCGTGCTCGTGCTCGTCGCGCAGCATCTCCTCGTCGAGCGCGAGCCCCTGGTGGTGGAGCGTGTGGCCGAGCCGGTCGCGCTTGGCGCGGAGGTAGGCCTCGTTGTGCGGGTTCGGGACGTGCTGGATCGGGATCTGATCGGTCACGGACAGCCCATAACCGGCCAGCCCCGAGATCTTCTTCGGGTTGTTCGTGAGGATCCGGATGCTCGTGAGCCCGAGGTCGACGAGGATCTGCGCTCCTATCCCGTAGTCGCGCAGGTCGGCCGGGAGGCCGAGCTTGAGGTTGGCGTCGACGGTGTCGAAGCCCTCCTCCTGGAGCTTGTAGGCGCGGAGCTTGTTGAGCAGTCCGATCCCCCGGCCCTCCTGGCTGAGGTACAGCAGCACGCCGACGCCCTCCTGCTCGATCATCGACAGCGCCGACTCCAGCTGCTCGCCGCAATCGCAGCGCAGCGAGTGGAACACGTCACCGGTCAGGCACTCCGAGTGCACGCGGACGAGCACATCGTCCTGACCGTCGACGTCGCCCTTGACGAGCGCAACGTGGTGCTTGTTGTCGACCAGCGAGCGGTACCCGACGGCCATGAACTCGCCGAACCCGGTCGGGAGCTTGGTCGAGACGACCCGCTCGACCAGCTTCTCGTGCCGGCGGCGGTAGGCGACCAGATCCGCGACCGTGACCATCTTGAGGCCGTGGCGCTCGCAGTACGGCTCGAGGTCGCGCACTCGCGCCATCGTGCCGTCGTCGTTCATGATCTCGCAGATCACCCCGGCCGGGATCAGGCCGGCGAGCCGGGCGAGGTCGACCGCGGCCTCGGTTTGACCCACGCGCTCCAGCACCCCGCCCGGCTTCGCCTTCAAAGGAAACACGTGGCCGGGCTGGACGAGCTCGCGCGGACTGGTCTTGGGATCGATCGCGACCTGGATCGTGCGGGCGCGATCGGCGGCCGAGATGCCCGTGCTGACGCCCGACCGAGCCTCGATCGAAATCGTGAACGCGGTCTCGAACGCCGACTCGTTCTTGGCCGCCATCAGGTCGAGCCCGAGCTCGCCGCAACGCTCGGGGGTGAGCGACAGGCAGATCAGCCCGCGCCCCTCTTTGGCCATGAAGTTGATCGCCTCGGAGGTGATGAACTGGGCGGCCATCGTGAGGTCGCCCTCGTTCTCACGATTCTCGTCGTCGACGACGACCACCATCTTGCCCTGGCGGATGTCCTCGATCGCCTCCTCGATCGTCGCGAACGGCGTCTGCACCGAGCTCATCGGCTAACCACCATCAGCTTCTCCACGTATTTCGCCAACACGTCGACCTCCAAGTTGACTCGCCTGCCCGAATCGATTCCGCCGAGGTTCGTGCGCTGCAGCGTCTCGGGGATGAGAGAAACGGTAAACGATCGATCATCCACTTCAGTGACGGTCAGCGAAACTCCGTCGACGGCGATCGACCCCTTCTCGACCACGTAGCGGAGCACGTCGGGCGGGGCCCCGATCCGGATTCGCCGGGCGAACCCGTCGTCGCGCTGCTCGACCACCTCGCCGAGGCCGTCGACGTGGCCCTGCACGACGTGGCCGCCGAGGCGATCGCCGGCCCGTAACGGGAGCTCGAGGTTGACCTCGGAGCCGAGCGCCAGATCGCCCAGCGAGGAGCGCGAGAGCGTCTCGTTCATCGCGTCGGCCGCGAACGAGCCATCGCGGAGCGTGACCGCGGTCAGGCACACGCCGTTGATCGCGATCGAATCGCCGGCGCTGAGCTCCGCCACGAGCGGCGTCGCGATCGTGATCCGCGCGCCGTCGTCCGAGCGCTCGATCCCCGCGACCGAACCGATCCCCTGCACGAGTCCGGTGAACATGGCGAATCCGCCCCCTAGCGTTCCTCAGCCCGAAACCGCATCGAGGCGGATTCCCGTAAGCGAATCCGTCCAAAGAACAGTTCCGGACGCTCGACACGCTCGGACGGACGGATTCGCCAAGTGAATCCGTCCCCGACCAGTTCCGAAGCGCTGAATGCCGGCGACGGACGGATTCGCCAAGTGAATCCGTCCCCGACCAGTTCCGAAGCGCTGAATGCCGGCGACGGACGGATTCACCTACCACTCCTTGATGCGCGCGGACACGAGCAGGTCCTCGCCGACCCGGTCGCAGTCGAGCGTCAGCGCCCGCGCCGCGTCGGCGATCGCGTCGACACCCTCGCCCTCGAGCGGATCGCGCGCGGTCCGGCCTCCGAGCACCATCGGCGCCAGGAACAGGCGCATCTCGTCGACCTCGCCGGCGTCCATGAACACGCCGGCCAGGTGCGGCCCGCCCTCGAGCAGGATCGAGCCGATACCGTCGGCGCCGAGCTGGTCGAGCGCCGAACGTACCCGCGCCGGCTCGTTCTGACCCGTCGCCACGGTCACCTCCGCGCCGTGGGCGACGAGCGCATCGGTGGCGGCCCGCGGGGCCGCGCGCGAGACCACCACGGTGAGCGCAAACTCGCGGGCGCCGTGGACCAGCTTGGACTCCAGTGGGAGCCGCGCGAGGGAATCGAACACGACCCGGCGCGGCTGCCGCGTGACGCCTTCGATCCGCGCGGTCAGCTGGGGATCGTCGGCGAGTGCGGTGCCGATCCCGACCGCGACGGCATCGCACTGCGACCGCCACCGGTGGGCGAGCCGGCGGCTCTCCTCCCCCGAGATCCACTTCGAGTCGCCGCCGTGCGTGGCGACCTTGCCGTCGAGCGTCATCGCGGACTTGAACAGCACCCACGGCCGCCCCGTCCGGGCATGCTTGCGAAACGACTGGTTGAGCAGGCGGGCGCGGACCGCGAGCTCGCCGTCCGCGACCACGACCTCGACGCCCTCGTCGCGCAGAATGCCCAGGCCGCGCCCCGAGGCGTGCTCGCTCGGATCATCCGAGGCGACTACCAGTCTTGCGATGCCGGCCTCCCGGATCGCATCCGTGCACGGCGGCGTGCGGCCGTGGTGGCAGCAGGGCTCGAGCGACACGTACAGGGTGGCGCCACCCAGATCCCGGTCGCCGGCGGCGCGGATCGCCTCGATCTCGGCGTGGGGCGCTCCGAGCTCCTGGTGAAAGCCCTCCCCGAGGACCTCGTCGTGACGGCCGATGACCGCGCCGACGAGCGGGTTCGGGCTCACCCGTCCGCGGCCGCCCTCGGCCAGGTCGATCGCGCGAGCGAGATGGCGACGATCGATGTCGGTGGGCGAGGACATGGCGGGACCTTGGAGAATAAGGGCAGTTGACTCGCATGCGGCGGCGGTTCTCGGGCGCCCCTCTCGCTACCGTGTTGTCACCAGTCCGTGGGGCGTACCGCGCTCCATCCAGCCGGAGTGCTCGTTTTAGAACTCAGACCCGGCTCCTTCCCATGAAGCTCATCATCCAAGTTCCCTGTTTCAACGAGGAGGGCCAGCTTCCGCTGACGCTAGCGCGCCTTCCCCGGGAGATCGCCGGGTTCGACGCCGTCGAGTGGCTGATCATCGACGATGGGTCGACCGATCGCACGATCGAGGTGGCCCGCGAACACGGCGTCGACCACATCGTCCGGCTGACGAACAACAAGGGCCTGGCGGCGGCCTTCCAGGCCGGACTCGACGCAGGCCTGAAGCTGGGCGCCGACGTGATCGTGAACACCGACGCCGACAACCAGTACGAGGGATCGGACATCCCCAAGCTGGTGGCGCCGATCCTGCGCGGCGAGGCCGACATGGTCGTCGGCGACCGGCAGGTGGAGACGATCGAGCACTTCTCGGCGCCCAAGAAGATGCTCCAGCGGCTGGGCTCGTGGGTCGTGCGCCATGCCTCATCGACCGAGATCCCCGACACCACCTCCGGCTTTCGCGCGTACAACCGCGAGGCGGCTCTCCAGGTGCAGGCGGTGTCGAAGTTCACCTACACGCTCGAGACGATCATCCAGGCCGGCCGGCTGCAGGTCGCGGTCGACCACGTCCCGATCCGGACCAACCCGAAGACCCGGGAGTCGCGCCTGTTCCCCTCGACGGCGGCGTACGTGCGGCGCAACGCGCTGTCGATCTTCCGGGTGTATTCCCAGTACCAGCCGCTCAGGGTGTTCTGGACAGGCGCGCTGATCCTCGGCGTGGCCGCGATGGCGATCTTCCTTCGCTTCCTGATCTTCTTCGTCCAGCATCCCGACGCGGGCACTCGGCACGTCCAGGAGCTGATCGCGGGCGGCGTGCTGTTCAACGCGGCGATGCTGCTTGGCGCGCTCGGCGTGATCGGGGATCTGCTCGACGCGCAGCGGACCCTGTCGCAGCGCACGTTCGAGCGGGTCCGGCGGATCGAGCTGCAGCTCGGGGTCGAGCCGTCGCACTACGAGCGGGGAGCGCCCGCGACGGAGAACGCGGACCCAGCCGAGCGTGCGACAGGAGCCCCGGCCGGCAACGGCCCCGGTGCAGGGGCCGGGAAGGGCCCCGGTGCAGGGGCCGGCAACGGCCCCGGTGCAGGGGCCGGCAACGGCCCCGGTGCAGGGGCGGGCAACGGCCCCGGCGGGGGCGACGGGAACGGCCAGACGGGGACAGGCGCCCCCGACCGCAAGGCGCTCGGGGTATGAGTCACGTCCCGGAGGCCGCGTCCGCCGGCGGCGGCCGGGTCGCCGTACCAACCGGCAACACCTTCGACAAGTACGGCTCGACGAACCCCGTCGTACGCCGCTTGATGTCCGGGTTCGAGGGCACGCTGGCGCGTCTGTTCACGCGCGCCGCGCCCGATTCGGTGCTCGACGTGGGGTGCGGCGAGGGCGTCTTGACGTTCAAGTGGGCGCAGGCGCTCGGAGACAAACCGGTGATCGGGATCGACCTCGCCGACCCGAAGCTCGAGGCCGAGTGGCGCACGCGGCAGCGCCCGAACCTCGAACTACGGGCGATGACGGCCGACGAGCTGCAAGATCTGCCGTTCCCGGACCGATCATTCGATCTCGCAGCCGCGATTGAGGTGCTCGAGCACGTCCCCGACCCCGAGGCCACGCTGGCCGAGATGGCGCGGGTCACCGCGCGTCACCTACTCGTGTCGGTCCCGCGCGAGCCGCTATGGCGCGGTTTGAACGTGACTCGAGGAGCGTACGTGCGGGATTTCGGCAACACGCCGGGGCACGTCAACCACTGGTCCAAGCGCGGCTTCATCAACTTGGTTTCGCGACATGGCGAAGTGGTCGAGGCCTGTTCACCATTCCCGTGGACGATGCTGCTGGCGCGTGTCTCATGACGCCGCCGGAGAACACAACGACGGCACCGGCCCCGCCCGCCAGGACCGGACCGGCGCCCGGGGGGCCGAACGGCAAGCCGGAGGACGCGGGCCAGCCCTCTTACGCGTCGGGCGCGCGAATCCTGTCGATCGGGATCGCCTCGACGGGCATCTTCACTTTCCTCTACCTCGCCCTAGCGAGCCGCGCGCTCGACCCGGCCTCCTACAGCCGGATCTCGCTGTGCTGGGCGATCATGTTCGTGATCCTGTCGGTGATCTACCGGCCGATCGAGCAGCTCCTGTCGCGGACGATCGCCGACCGCCGGGCCCGCGGGCTGCACGGCCATCCGCTCCGGATCCCGGCGCTGATCCAGGGCAGCTTCGCCTTGCTGTTCCTGATCGTGGCCCTGGCGATGCGCACGGAGATCGAGCAGGGGATCTTCGACGGCTCGAGCGCGCTGTACTGGATCCTCGTGGTCGGCGTGCTCGCGTACGCCGCGAGCTACTTCGCGCGCGGCTGGCTCGCCGGCCACCAGCGGTTCGCGCTGTACGGCGGTCTGGTGTTTCTGGAATCGACCTCGCGCTTCATGTTCGCGCTCGCGGTCGCGGTCGGCATCGCGTCGGGTCAGGCGGCGGTCGGGCTCGGCATGGCGGTGGCGCCGTTCGCGTCCCTGTGCGTGATCCCGTTCGCGTTCTCGCGGTTGCGGCTCGAAGCTCCGGCCGGCGTGCCGGTTGCCGACGCGGCGCGCGAGGGGCCCGCCCACGCCGAGATCGAGGAAGCCACCGCCGACCTCAACTTCAAGCGCGGCACCGGGTTCGCGGTCTCGGTCGTCGGGATCATGCTCGCCGAGCAGACGCTGATGAACGCCGGCGTGCTGATCGTCGCGGCCAACGCCGGGAGCAAGGCGGGGCTGACCGTCGGCATCACGGGTTTCGTCTTCAACGTTCTGCTGATCGTGCGAGCGCCGCTCCAGTTGTTCCAGGCGATCCAGACATCGATCCTCCCCCACCTCGCGAGCCTCGAGGCCCGCGAGTCCGCCGCTGAGTTCCATCAGGCGATCCGCATCACGATCAAGGTGATCGCGGTTTTCGCCGGCGCCGTGGCGATCGGGCTGCTCGCGATCGGGCCGTTCGTGATGACCGCGCTGCTCGGCGACAAGGGCTTCCACTACGGCCGCGTCGGACTGGCCCTGGTCGGGATCGGAATGGGCCTCCACCTCACAGCGGGCACGCTCAACCAGGCCGCGCTGGCCCGCGGCCGCGCCCCGCTCGCCGCGATCGCCTGGCTGGCCTCGGCGGCGCTGTTCGTCGCGTTCATGCTGTCGGAGGCGATCAGCAACCAGGTGACCCGGGTCGAGGTCTCCTATTTCACGGCCGCGTTGATCCTGTGCGGCCTGCTGTGGGCGGTCTACCGGCGCGGGTCGGCGCCGGCGAGCGCCCCGGGCGGCGGCGTCTGACGATCAGCCGTTGCTGAGGTTCTTGCAGGCGGCCTGACTCGCTGCGGCCTTCTCGAGGTCCGGGTTGCTGAGCCCGCTCGAGTCGATGCCGTTGAGCGAGCCGCGGACGCTCGCGCCGAGCGCCTGCGCCGCGGTCTTGAACGACGCCGGCGAGTTGGTCGGCAGCGAGTTCGACTTGGTCAGCGCGACGCGCATCGCGTCGCGGAGCTCGGTGAACGCCTTCACGACCGTTCCCGCCACGGCCTTGCCGTTGGAGATATCCGGGGTGCCCGCGGACTGGATCTTGGACAGGGCGTGGTCCGAGTCCTGCTCGACCGCGGTCAGGAACCCCTGGAGGGTCTTCTTGGCCTCGGTTGCGTTCGCGGCGGTCGTGTTGTTGAGCGCGCTGCTGCGGGTCACGACGTCCTTCTCGAGCGGCGAGATCGCCGAGCACACCGCGCTCACGTAGTTGCTCGCGCTGACCTTCGAGGACCCGCTCGATCCGCCGCACCCGGCGCATGCCGCCACCGCGAGCAGCATGCCAAGAGCTGATCGAAGACTCCCAAACCGCATCAGGTCAGGCTAGCGTCGGATCGGAGTTGGTGCCGTGCCGGATCGAGCCGTCACACGACGCCGGCCGCCGCCGCGATCGCGGTGTAGGCGGCGGCGGGATCGGCCGAGCCGAACACCGCGGAGCCCGTCACGAGCAGGTTCGCGCCGGCCTCGACGCACGGCCCGGCGGTGCCCTCGTGGACGCCCCCGTCAACCTCGAGCGCCACCTGATCGGGGAGCGCACCGCGCATCCGCGCGAGCTTGTCGAGCGACCACGGGATGAACTGCTGGTTGCCCCATCCCGGGTTGACGCTCATGCACAGCGCCATGTCGAGCAGCTCGTGCGAGATCTCGTCGAGGCTTTCCGCCGGAGTGCCGGGATTGATCGCCGCGCTGGCCGTGCACCCCGCCTCGCGAATCGCGCTCAGCGTGTAATGGAGGTGCGGCGTCGCCTCGACGTGGATCGTGATGCTGTCGGCCCCCGCCTTGGCGATGTCGCCGACGTAGCGCTCCGGGCGCTCGATCATCAGGTGGACGTCGAGGATCCCCCCTGCGCCGTGCACCCGCTCGGCGATCGCGTCGACGATGATCGCCCCGAACGTGATCGGAGGCACGAAATGACCGTCCATGACGTCGACATGGATCACCTTCGCGCCGGCCGCGAGCACCTCGTCGACCTGCTCGCCGAGGCGGGCGAAGTCCGCCGACAGGATCGACGGGGCGATCCGACGCTCGCGGAGCAAGCGCGATATCGCGGCCGAGCGCTCGTCCGCCTGCGTGGCCATCAGCCTAGACCGCCCGAAGCATGCTGCCGTGACAGTGGTTGCAGGCGACGACGGCCGTGCTCGACATGCGAACGATCGTCGAGTGCTCGCCGCAGTTCGGGCAGACGGAGACGAGCTCGTAGCGCTGCAGACAATAGACGCATCGATAGCGCCCGGGTGCCGCGGTCGGGCGAAGCCAGGGCTCACCGCACCCCGGGCACTCCGGACCGAGCTTGGGCATCGGATCGGTCACGGTAATCACACAGGTTAACGGGCCGTTCGCGCGGCTCAACCCCGGCGAGCGTCTCACACCGCTGAGGCACGGCCTAGGCGGGCGATGAAGAACCCGTCGGTTCGGTCGCGATGTGGGAGCAGCTGAACGTGCTCATCGAGCGCGAAATCGCCGTGTTCGCGCAGGAAGCCGGCGATCACGTCCTCGCTCTCGGCGCGCGAGATCGTGCACACCGAGTACACGAGCGTCCCTCCAGGGGCGAGCGCCTGCGCCCCGGCGGCGAGGATCCGGGCCTGGAGCGCCGCGAGCTCGCCGGTCGCCTCGGGGCGCGCCCTCCAGCGCAGATCCGGCCTGGATTGGAGCGTCCCGAGGCCACTGCACGGGGGATCGACCAGAATCCTGTCGAACGTCCCGTCGGCCCTCGGAATCGCGGCGTCGCCGACCTCCACCCGCACGCACGCGGTCCGCATCCGTGCGACGGTTCGCTCGAGTGCCGAGGCCCGGCCCGGGTGGCGCTCGACCGCGACGACCTCGCCGGCGTCCTCCATCAGCGCCGCCAGATGCGTGGTCTTGCCGCCGGGTGCCGCGCACAGATCGAGCACCCGCTCCCCGGGCCTCGGTCCGAGCATCCGCGACACGAGCATCGACGCGCGCGACTGCGGCTGCACCGCGCCGGCATGCCACAGCTCGGAGCTCTGGACGTCGAACGGGCCTTCGAGTACCAGACCTTCGCGGAGACCCGGGGCGGCGCGGCTCGGCACGGGCAGCCCGGCCACCACCTCCGCGACCGTAGTCACGAGCGGGTTGACCCGCAACGCCGATTCTGCCGGCTCGTTGACGACTCCCAGCAGCGCCCTCGCCTGATCCGGTCCCAGCTCCTCCCACCACTGGCTGGCCAGCCAGCCAGGCACGGAGGCGAAGACGGCCGCAGCCTCGGGCGTGTCGTCGTCGAGCCGCTCGAGAATCTCCGGACCCTCGCGCGTCGCCCGCCGCAGGACGGCGTTGACGAGCCCCGCGGCATGTGGGCGCGCCCGCTTGACGAGCTCGACGTTCTCGTTCACGGCGGCGTGCTCCGCCGTCCCCCCGAGGTACAGCAGCTCGAACAGCCCCAGCCTGAGCGCCGCGAGTACGGGCGGGTCGAGCCGATTCAGCGGGCGGTCGGTCAGCTGCGCGGCGACGTGATCTAGCGTCGCCCGCCGCTGGACGGTGCCGTAGGCGAGCGCCATCGCCAGCGCCCGATCGCGGGGTTCGAGCCCGGCCGCCTCCCCCGCGAACGCGCGGTCGGCGTACGCGCCCTGCTCAAACACGCGCCGGATCACGCTCAGGGCGCACGCCCTCGCAGGCGACACCCGGCCCTCGCTTCTCGTCGCCGGCAACCCGCTACCTCCGGTGGCCGCGCAGATAGTCCGCGCCGCTCATCAAACGGCCGCCGGGGGGCTGCACCTCGAGCAGCTCGAGCGCGCCCTCGGCGCATCCGAGGACCGGAACTTCCCCGTCGAACGAGACCGCGCCGCGCGGCGGACCGTCGCCGGGCACCACCTGAGCCGCCCTCACCCCCAGCCGCGAGCCGTCCCTGAGCACCACGTGCGCCCCGATGTGCGGGGTCAGCGCCCGCACCACCCGCTCGAGCTCCACCGCCGGCCGCGAGGGATCGAGCTCGCGGTCCGCGGGCGTGATCTTGTCGGCATAGGTGACGAGCGCCTCATCCTGCTCGGCGCACGGCGGCCGCTCGTCGAGCGCCCGCACGAGCAATTCGGCCCCCACGTCCTCGAGCCGGGCCGCGAGGGTCCCGTAGGTGTCCTGCAGCCGGATCGGCTCGGTCGCCTGTGCGCACACGGGACCGTCGTCGAACCCCGCGCCGACGCGCATGATCGACACACCGGTGACCTCGTCGCCGCTCATGATCGCCCGCTCGATCGGAGCGGCGCCGCGCCAGCGCGGCAGCAGCGACGGATGGACGTTGAGCATCTCCCAGCGGGACAGCAGCGGCTCGGTGATCAGCGCGCCGAACGCGCAGACCAGGACTACGTCCGGCCGCGCCTGCGCGATCAACTCGATCGCGGCCTCGTCGTTGACGGACGCCGGCTGTTCGAGCGCGACGCCGAGCTCGCGGGCGGTGTCGGCGACCGGCGGTGGCGACAGCTTGCGGCCGCGTCCGCGAGGGCGGTCGGGGCGGGTCACGACCAGTGACGGCCGGTGCGCCGAGTCGGCCAGCCGCCGCAGCACGGCCGCGGCGAACTCCGAGGTTCCCAGGTAGACGGTGCGCACGCGCCGGCTCAGCGCCTCCGCCGGGGAAGCGGCCTAGGCAGCCTGCTCGGCCTCGCGCAGGAGGCGCATCGCCTCCTTGCGTTGCTCGCGTGAGGTCCGGTCGAGGATCAGCACGCCGTCGAGGTGGTCGATCTCATGCTGGATCACACGGGCCTCGAGCCCGGAGGCCTCGATCGAGATCGGCTCGCCGTACTCGTTGAGCGCGCGCACGCGGACATGGATCGGACGGTCGACGTCGACCAGCACGCGCGGAAGGCTGAGGCAGCCCTCCTCCATCGACTCGGTCTCCCGACCTGACCATTCGATCTCGGGATTGATCAGCGCCGCGAGCTGGGCGTCGTGCGCGATCTTGTACACGAGCAACCGGTGGACTACTCCGACCTGAGTCGCCGCGAGCCCCACCCCGATCGCGTCGTCCATGAGGTGGCCCATGCGCTCGACCTCCTCGCGCAGCGCATCGTCGAAGCGCTCGATCGGACGCGCCTTGGTGCGCAGCACCGGGTCGCCGAACTGCCGGACCTGGGCGAGCGCGGCCTTCCGGCGAGCCGCGGTCTCGGGATCCAGCTCGGCTTCCCTGGGCTCGGCGTCGGCGCCCGCCTCGAGGTCCTCCTCCAGGGCCGTCTCGGCAGTGGTCTCGGTGGTCGAATCGGACACGGAATGAGCTTAGTGCGTCGGGGCGATCGAGGCGCGTTCCACTCACTGCGGGTCGACGTCGACGCTGACGTTCACCCCGCGGCGTACCGCGCCGGCCGCGCACTCGTCGACCGCGGCCCCGACGGCGCGCACCGCGGCCTCCCGCTCGGAGCATTTGATCACGAGCTGGCTGCGCGATCGGCCCCGCAGCCTGAACAGCGGCGCCGGCCCGAGCACGGTCTGGCCCGCCGGCGCGATCAGAGCGTGAAGCCGCGTCGCCACCGCGAGCGCCTCCGGCGCCTCGGGCGCCGAGCAGACGATCCGGATCAGTGACCCGTACGGCGGATAGCCGAGCGCCTTGCGCCGCGCGAGCTCCTGCTCGAGGAAGCCGTCGGAGTCGTGGCGGGCCGCAAACGCGATCGATTCGGCGGACGGTGCCAGCGTCTGGACCAGCACCTTTCCGCCGTCCTCTCCCCGGCCGACCCGGCCGGCGAGCTGCGTGACCAGCGCGAACGTCCGCTCCTCGGCCCGGAAGTCCGGGAACCGGAGCGTCTGGTCGGCGTCGAGGACGACGCCGAGCGCCACCTCGGCGAAGTCGTGGCCCTTGGCGACCATCTGGGTCCCGACGAGCACGCCCGCGCGGGTCGCCTCGAACGCCGCGAGCGTCCGAGGCAGGCGATCCTTGCCGGCCGCGGCGTCGGCGTCGAGCCGGAACACCGGGAGCTCCGGGCCGAACGCCTCGCGCAGCTCCTGCTCGACGCTCTCGGTCCCCGCGCCGTGGCGGGCGACCGCGACCGAGCCGCACGCCTCGCAGCGGCTCGGCGCGCGGCGGCGGTGGCCGCAGTGATGGCACGCAAGCTGGCCGGCGCCGCGGTGCAGCACCAGCGCGACCTCGCAGTTCGGGCACATCCACACGTGCCCGCAGCCGCGGCAGGAGAGGAAGTTCGACCAACCCCGCCGGTTGAGCAGGACGATCGCCTTGCCGCCGGCGCTGCGGACGTCGGCCAGCGCCATCCGCGTCCGGGGGTGGAGCGGGTGGTGCACGCCGCGCATGTCGAGCACCTCGACCCCCGGCAGCGACCGGCCGTCGATCCGGCGTCGCAGGCGCAGGCGCGTGAGGGCGACCGCGCTCTCCGGGCGCGGGGTGGCGCTCCCGGCGAGCACCACGGCGCCGTGCTGCTCGGCCCGGTGGAGCGCGACCGTCCGCGCGTCGTAGCGTGGGTCCCCCTCGTGCTTGTACGAGGCGTCGTGCTCCTCGTCGACGACGATCAGGCCTATGTCCACGAGCGGCGCGAACACCGCCGAGCGAGGGCCGACGCAGACGCGCGCCTCGCCCGAGCGCAGCCGCAGCCATTCGTCGTGCCGCTCGCCCTGGCCGAGGCCCGAATGGAGCACCGCGACCACATCGCCGAACCGCGCCTGGAACCGTCCGACCGTTTGGGGCGTGAGCGCGATCTCGGGCACGAGGACGATCGCGCCACGGCCGGCCGCGAGCGCCCCCTCGACCGCCCGCAGGTAGACCTCGGTCTTGCCCGAGCCGGTCACGCCGTGAAGGAGGAACCGCCCGTCGCGCGCGTCCAGGCCCGCGAGCACCGGGTCGAGCGCTCCCCGCTGCTCGGCGGTCAGCGCCGGCGCGCGGTCGAGCCGCCGTCCGATCGCCACCGAGGCCGGGCGCCGCGCCTGGGCGCGCGAGCGCACCTCCACGAGACCGCGGCCCTCGAGCCGGCGGAGCGTGGGAGTTCCGAGCGTGACCGCCGGCGTGGGCCCGTCGCGCCGGAGCGCCTCGAGCGCGAGCCGCTGGCGGTCGGTCAGGGGAGCGCTCCCGTCGAGCGCGTCGGCGCCGGCGTCGGTGAGCTCGGCCACCAGCACCTGCTTCCGCCGCACGCCGCCGGCGGTCCCGGGCGGCAGCACAAGCGTGAGCGCCCTCGCCGGAGTCGAGCAGTACTCCCGGGCGATCCAGCCCGCGAGCTCGACCAGGTCGGCGGGCACGCCGGGCGGCAGCACGGCGTCCGGCTGGGCGAGGCGCTCGGGCGCCAGCTCGGATTCGGTGGCCAGCTCGAGCACGACCCCGAGCGTCTTGCGCCCGCCGAACGGCACCCGCAGGAGCGCGCCGACGCCCACGTCCGCCTGATCTGGGCGCAACCGGTAATCGAACGGTCCGCGGACCGCTCTCGTGAGCGTGAGCGGCTCAACCCGGGCGATCAGGCCCGGTGTGCTGGGCAAGTGGGCTTGCATGGATCGACCGGAGGGTAAAGTCCGACGAGGATGACGGCCGATAGTCCCGCTCAGAGCACGCGGGAGCCCGTTCCCGGCCGTAGCGATCGCGCCGAGCTGGGCCTTCCCGCCCCGACGATCCTGTCGATGTGCGATCACCTGCTGGGCGAAGTGGGGCGCCGGCACCACATGTTCGCGTGGCTGCGCGCCCCGGGCGCCGGCACGGGCGAGTGGCTCGCGGTCGACGCTTACTACCCGCGGGCTCGGCTCGTAGTGATGTGCCGTTCGAGCCCCGGGCCGCACGACGCGCTGTACCGAGAGCTCGTGCCGGCACACGGGCTCGGACTGCTGACGCTCGATCCGCCGCTGCTCGGGAACGACCGGGAAGCGGTGCGCGCGACGCTCGCGGCGAAGTTCTTCGACCTCGAGCGCCTTCCGCGCGAGCGACCGACCCGTCCCCCGAAGACGGTGGATCCGCCGGCGCCGGCGCCCGCCGCCGCAGCCCCGGAATGGACCCCGGTCAAGGTCGAGCACACCTCGGTCCCGCGAGGGCTCGTCCAGGGCCTCGGGGTGCTCGCGGGGTTGGCGTTCGCGGCACTGCTGATCGGCGAGATCTACCTCGGCGTGATCGTGGTGGCGTTCGGGGCCGGCAAGCTCGTGCTCGGGCTCGCGATCCTGATCGAGGCGTTGTCGCGGGCAGGCGGGACCGTCGCGGCCGAGCGCGCCCCACGACGCGGGTGGGCGTGCGCGTGCGCGATCGTCGGGGCTCCGGTCGTGGCGTGGGTCGCGCTGGTCCCCCGACCGGGTCGCATCGCGACCGAGCCCGCCCCGCTCGCCGGGCTGCTCGCCGTGCTCGCCGGCGTAGTCGCGCTCGTGGGTGTCATTACCGGGACGTGAGCCTCGGCCGGTACCCTGGCGCGGGTGGATCCCGAGCCCGGTGAGCTGGTCTTCTTCCACGGCCACCCGTCGTGGCGCTCGATGCTCGCGTTCTACGTGAGAGGGCTCCTGGTCGCGATCGTGGCGGGCGTGATCGCGGGGGTCGTCACGCGGGTCGCCAATGGCGGCGTGCAGGCGGGATGGGTGGGCGCTGCCGTCCTCGTCATCTTCCTGATCGTCCTGCTGTGGGGGCTGATCAGGCGGATCAGCACGACCTACACGATCACGAACCGGCGCCTGACGATCCGGTCCGGCCTGATGTCGCGGGAGATGCACGAGACGCGGCTCGAGCGTGTCCAGAACGTCAACTCGCGCCAGCGCCTGCTCGAGCGGCTACTCCGAGTCGGAACCGTCGACTTCGACACCGCCGGCGGCGCCTCCTACGACTTCAAGTTCCGCGGCGTCGACGACCCGGCGCGGATCGTCCGCACCGTCGACAAGGCGCTACACGAGCTGCGGCTGACCCACCCGCAGGTCTGAGCACCGGTCGATCGCCGGTTCGAACGCCGAGGACGCCGGCTACGCCCTGACGGCCGCGGCGTCCAGGCCCGCGGCGGCGCGGAGAGCGGCCGCCTTGTCGGTCCGCTCCCACGTGAAGTCGTGATCCTCGCGCCCGAAGTGTCCGTACGCCGCGGTCTTCTGGTAGATCGGCCGATGCAGCCGCAGGTAATGCCGGAACGCGCCAGGCCGCAGATCGAAGTGGTCGCCGATCAGCTCGAGGATCTTCGACCGGGCGATCCTCTCGGTGCCGAACGTCTCGACCATCACCGACACCGGATGCGCCACTCCGATCGCGTAAGCGACCTGCACCTCGGCCCGCTCGGCCAGGCCCGCCGCGACCAGGTTCTTAGCCACGTAACGCACCGCATACGCCGCCGAGCGGTCCACCTTCGAAGGATCCTTGCCGGAGAACGCGCCGCCGCCATGACGGGCCATCCCGCCGTAGGTGTCGACGATGATCTTGCGGCCGGTCAGGCCGCAGTCGCCCATCGGGCCGCCGATCACGAACCGGCCGGTCGGGTTCACGAGCAGTGCCTTGTGCAGCTTGCGCGCGTCGTACAGCTCCGCGGGCACCACCGGCTCGATCACGTGCTCCCACAGGTCGTCCTTGAGCAGCGACTCGGCGCCGTCGCGGTGCTGGGTCGAGATCAGCAGCTTCTCGACCTCGACCGGCCGCCCGTCCACGTACCGGACCGTCACCTGCGTCTTACCGTCCGGCCGCAGATACGGCAGGATTTCCGCGCGCCGCACGTCCGCCAACCGCTTGGCCAGTTTGTGCGCCAGCGAGATCGGCAGCGGCATCAGCTCCTCGGTCTCGTTGGACGCGTACCCGAACATCATCCCCTGATCTCCGGCGCCCGCGATGTCGAGCTCGTCGTCGTCGCCGGGATCCGTGCGTGACTCCCACGCCCGGTCGACTCCCTGCGCGATGTCCGGCGACTGCTTGTCGATCGCGTTGATCACCGCGCACGTGTGGTAGTCGAACCCGAACTCCGCGTTCGTGTAACCGATCCGCCTGATCGTCTCCCGCGCCACCTCGGGAATGTCCACGTAGGTGGTGGTGGTGATCTCGCCCGAGACCACCACCAACCCCGTGTTCACGAGCGTCTCGCACGCCACCCGGCCGTGCGGGTCGTCACGGAGGACCGCGTCGAGCACGCCGTCGGAGATCTGATCGGCGACCTTGTCCGGGTGACCCTCGGTCACCGACTCGGACGTGAACAGGTACTCGTTGTCTGGAAGCATCTTCATGGGATCTCGAGGCGTAGCTCCGTGGTGGTGTCGCTCTCCCCGTTCGTGGAGCTCAAACCGATCGCGCGGACCTTCGCAAGGTCGGGGAGCAGCTCGCGCACGCGCGCGCCGCTCGTCAATCCGGTTTGCTCGCCGAGGCTGAGCAGCTGGCTGAAGTCGGTAAAGAGTACCGAGGTCAGCTCGTCCGGCCGGCCCGAGAGCGCCGTCTTATAGGTCTCCTCATCGGCGAGCGAATGGCTGCGGCTCGCAACCTGGTCGATCGCGGCGACGCTCGTGGATACGACCACGAGCCCGTCGAACACGGCGTAATCGATCTGGAGGCCCGGGCCGAGTCCGAGCTCGTGCACGGTCACCCCGCCGACCTGCTGGTCGGCCAGCCCCGGGATCTGTCCCGGACCCGAGCTGGGCGCCGGGAACAGCGCGGTCAGCGGTGGCTCGAGCTGCGCGAGCTCGCTCCGCGTCGCGGCCTCATTCGGCGTCCGCGCGACGATCAGGAGCGACGGCGTCGGCCCGGGGGTGATCGCCACCGCCGTCTCCCCGTGGAAAACCGAGGTGATCTTTTGCACGCTGACGCCCTGGGCCGCGAGCGCGGCTCCGAGGCGGGCCAGGAGCGGCTCGACGTTGGCGGCAAACCCGGCCGTCGCGGCCGCGCGCAGCAGCTCCGGCGCGGCCCGGTCGAGGCCGTCGACGTCGAGCATCAGCGTCGAGCCCGCCGGCAGCACCGACTGGAGCGTCGGCGCGAACGAGATCGGATGCGACCGCGTCGCCCGCCCCGCCCGTTTCGCGCCCCCGCCACCGCTCCTGGCCCCGCCGAGCGCCGAGTGAATCCGAATCTCCGCGCCGCCCGCAACGGCCGACAGCGAGATCGCGGCCCCTGAAAGCGCAGGCCGATCGATCATCGCGGCGATCGCTCCGATCACGCCTCCGCGCGGCTCTACCAAGCGTCGCAGTCCGGCGGCCGGCAGATAGGCGTCGAGCGCGCGGCCCGCCGGCTCGCCGGCCGTGGCGCTCCGATACGCGGGATCGGCCGCCAGCGACCGCGCGTGGCCCGTGCCGGCGGCGATCGCGGCGCGGACGCCCGCATCCGGGCCGACCACCAGGTAGTGGCGGACGAATGCGAGCTCGGTCCCCGAGCGGTAGGCGAGAATCCGGACGCCGTCGTATTCCGCGACGGGCGCGGCGCCGGCGCCGGTCACGAACCGCAGCGCCCGCGCGCGACTCGAGACGTCGAGCACGATCAGCGTCGGGGCGGACCCACCCGGCGTGTCGAGCACCGCGAGCCCGGCCTCCCGGCCGAGCCACGGACGGATGCCGGTCGCGAAGTCCGCCGAGCTCGAGCCACCCCCGACGATCGCGGTCAACCGTTTGATGGCCGACACGTACGCGATCGGATACCCCGGGAACCGCCGAGCGAGCGCCTGCGCCCGCTGTACCGCCGGCCGGCTCGAATCGGTCGAAAGATGCACGTACGCGAGCACGTCGGCGGGGACGACCGCGGCGGCCCCGGTGGCGGGAGGGACCTCGCCCGACCCACTCAGCAGCAGCGCCACCGCAACCGCGATCAGCATCGCGAGCAACCCTCCGACGAGCGCGACCCGCCGCCGGCGCACCCGCCGCTTGCCACCCGGGCCGCGGAGGCTGCGCGGGCCGCTTGGGCGCGGGACCGTGCTTCGCTCCCGCCGTTCGGGTACGGTCGGAACGGGGCTGCGTGGCCGCGTGACGATCGACATCGGCACGTTCAATGAAGCACTTCCTGTCGCCCTGTGCGCCACTTGGCAACCGCTCGCCCAGCCGAGCGGCCCTGACACCCTTCCCGGTGCCGAAAGCTCGCAAACGCGGCGGATTGCCGGCGCGCGTCAGGCCGCAGCGCGGCGACCGCGACCGCGGCGCTCGTTGCGCTCGACGAAGTCGATGATCACCGGGACGCCCTCGAGCCGGTAGCGCTCACGTAGGCGGTTCTCGATGTAGTAGGCGTAGTCGCGGGTGACCCTGGCCCTCGAGTTGACCTGGATCGAGAACCGCGGCGGCCGCTCGCCGGTCTGGGTCATGTACAGCAGCTTGAGCCGGTGGCCGGTGTGCCGCGGGCCGCCGGCGGGCGGCTGGCGGGCGGCGACGACGTCTGACAGGAACCGGTTGAGCTGCGGTGTCGGGATCCGGCCGGCGCTGCGGTCCGCGAGCGCGACGGCCTCGACCAGCAGCCGCTCGATGTTGCGCCCGGTCTTCGCGCTCGCGGTCAGGACACGCGGGCGCAGCCGCAGCTTCTGGTGCGCGCGGGCGCGTTCGTGCTCGAGGTCGACTTCATCGGCGATGTCCCATTTGTTGAGGACGAGCGCAGTCGCGCATCCGCTGTGCATGGCCAGCTCGGCCACCCGCAGGTCCTGGGCGGTGATCCCGTCGTTCGCGTCGCACACGACCAGCGCCACGTCGGCCCGCTCCGCGGCGCGGCGCGAGCGCAGCGACGTGTAGTACTCGATCGACTCCCCCACTTTCGCCTGGCGGCGGAGCCCCGCGGTGTCGATCAACACCAGCGACCGCCCCTCGAACTCGATCGGCAGATCGATCGCATCTCGGGTGGTCCCGGCGACCGGCGACACGATCACCCGCTCGGCGCCGGCAAACCGGTTGACCAGCGATGACTTCCCCACGTTCGGGCGCCCGATCACGGCCAGCCGCACGACATCGTCCTCGGCCTCGTCGTCCTGCCGCTCGTCCAAAGGACCCACCTCGACGATCCGGTCCAGCAGGTCCCCGGTGCCGAGCCCCTGCGCCGCCGACACCGCAATCGGCTCGCCGAGACCGAGCCCATGAAATTCCGCAGCGAGCGGGATGTCGCGCGCCGAGTCGATCTTGTTCGCGGCGACGACCACCGGGAGCGACCCACGTCTGAGCAGATCCGCGATCTCGTGGTCGCCCGGCCGCAGCCCGGCCCGCGCGTCGACCACGAGCACCGCCGCGTCGGCGTCGGCCAGCGCCGCTCGGACCTGCTCGTGCACGGAGACCGCGAGTTCCGCGCGGTCGTCGAGGTCGACCCCACCGGTGTCGACCAGCGTCAGCGAGCGCCCGTTCCAGTCGGTGTTGAGCTCCTTGCGATCGCGGGTGACGCCGGGCCGCTCGTGCACGACCGCCTCACGCGACTCCGTGAGACGGTTGACCAGCGAGGATTTTCCGACGTTCGGGTACCCGACGATTGCGACCTTCATGGCGGACCCGAGGCTAGCGTGCGCCTCGGGTCCACCCGTTCGGGCGCTCGCGGGGTCCGCGCGGCCCGACAACAGAATCGTCACCCAGCTCCGTGACGGGCGAGGGCGGCTATCTCCTCCACCACCTCGGGCAGGGTCATCGCGGTCGTGTCGATCACGACCGCGCCGTCGGCGGGCATGAGCGGCGAGTGCGCGCGCGTGCGGTCGCGCTCGTCGCGAATCGTCTGCTCGGCGAGCACCGTCGCCACGTCGACACCGAGCTCGGCCGCACGCCGGCGCGCCCGCTCGGCCGCGTCAGCGGTCAGGAACACCTTGAGCTCCGCGTCGGGCGCCACGACGGTCCCGATGTCTCGGCCCTCCGCCACCCAGTCGCCGCGCGCCAGCAGGCGCCGCTGCTCGGACGCGATCGCCGCTCGCACCCCCGGATCCGCCGCCACCTGCGACGCGACCTCGGACACCTCGGGCGTGCGGATCTCGTCGGTCACGTCACGGCCGTCGAGCAGTACGCGCTCGCTCGGCTCGATCTTCAGCGACGCCGCGATCGACGCGGCCGGCACCCCGCGCTCGGTCGCGGCAAGCGCCACCGCGCGGTACATCGCACCCGTGTCCAGGTAGGTGAACCCGAGCGCATCGGCGACCGCGCGCGCGACCGTCGATTTGCCGGCGCCGGCCGGCCCGTCGATCGCCACGACCGTCACGACGCCCGACCCGCCACGGTCACGCGATCAGCCCCGCGACATCGTCGGCGAACCGCGGGTAGGACACCGCGGCGGCGTCCATTCCCACGACCTCGACGCCCTCTTCCGACGCCAACCCTGCGACCGCGCCGAGCAGCGCGAGACGGTGGTCGCCGTGGCTGTGCAACCGCCCGCCGCGCAGCCGACCCGTCCCGGTCACGACGAACCCGTCGGGGAGCGCCTCGATCTCGGCGCCGAGGCCGCGCAGGCCGTCGACGACGGTCGCGATCCGGTCCGATTCCTTGATCCGCAGCTCGCCGGCGCCGCGGACGACGGTATCCCCCTCCGCGAAGCATCCGAGCAGCGCCACCAGCGGCAGCTCGTCGATCGCGAGCGGCACCTCCTCGGCCTCGACCGTCGTCGCCTCGATCGGGGCGTTGCGCACGTCGATGTCCGCGACCGGCTCCCGCGGATCGAACGTTCCCGCCGGCTCGATGTCGGCGAGCACGATCGCGCCCATCCGCTCGAGGATCCGCAGGAACCCCGCGCGAGTCCAGTTGACCCCGACGCGCTCGAGCACCAACCGCGAATCGCGCACGAGCACGCCGGCGGCGATCAGGAACGCCGCCGAGGACGGGTCGCCCGGCACGTCGACGTCCCCGAGCTCGAGCTCGTCGGTGTTGCCCACGGTCGTTCGAAACCCGCCACCCGAGGCGTCGCGCTCGCGCGCGATCGGAGCGCCGGCCGCGGCCAGCATCCGCTCGGTGTGGTCGCGGCTCGCGACCGGCTCGACGACGGTCGTCGCGTCCGTGACGAGCCCCGCGAGGAGCACGCACGACTTGACCTGGGCGCTCGCGACCGGCAGCTCGTACTCGATGCCGGTGAGCGGCGCGCCGTGGACTGTGAACGGCGGGAACCGGCCCTCGCGCGCCTCGATCCGCGCGCCCATCAGCGACAGCGGCTCGGCGATCCGGTCGACCGGCCGGCGCCTGATCGACTCGTCCCCGGTGAGCTCGAAGCTCGACCCCTGCTGGAACGCCAGCCAGCCGGGCAGCAGCCGCATCAGCGTCCCCGCGTTGCCGACGTCGATGGGCTCGCCGGCGGCGATCGCGTTGCGAAGCCCGCATCCCCGGACCACGACCTCGCCGTCCCGCCGCTCGACGATCGCGCCGAGCTGCTGGACCGCGGCGAGCGTCGAGTTCGTGTCGGCCGCGTCGAGGTAGTTGCGGATCCGGACGGGCTCGGAGGCCATCGCGCCGATCAGCGCAGCGCGATGCGAGATCGACTTGTCCGCCGGCACCGTCACCCGGCCCCGCAGCGGCCCGGACGGATCGAACCGCAGGTTCATGCGCGCGCCACCGGGAATCCGAGCCTGCCGACGAGCTCCTCGGTGCGGCGCGCCTCCTGCTCGCCGGCGATCCACAGCGCGACGACCCCCTCGCTCATGTCGGCGGCCGGGTACAGCGCCATGTCGGTGATGTTCACCCCCGCCCGGCCGAGCTCGAGCGCGAGCTGCGCCACGACGCCGGGGCGGTTCGGGACCGACGCGCGCAGCTCGAACAGCGGACCGCCCGCGAGCTGCGACTCGAGCAGCCGGCGCCGGTCGTCGGCGGCGCCGTCGTTCCAGGCAGCGATCTTCGTCACGTCCGCGGCGGTGAGCGCCTCGCGGACCTCGTTCAACCGGGCGATCGTGTCGTCGATCCGCGCCGTGATCGCGTCGCGGTTCGAGACGTAGATGTCGGTCCAGATCGCGCTCGGCGCGCCGGCGACGCGGGTGGCGTCGCGGAAGCTCGGGCCGGTCGCGGGCAGCCGCTCGCTGCCGGCGGCGAGTGTCTGCGCGGCCTGTGCGACGAGCACGTTCGCGAGCACGTGCGGCAGGTGCGAGACCGTGGCCAGCAGCGTGTCGTGGGTCTCAGGGTCGATCGCCGTGGGACGCGCACCGATCCCGGTAAGGAGCCGGTGCAGCCGCTCGTAGAGGATTCCCGAGGTGCTCGAGGTGGGCGTCAGGTACCAGGTGGCATCGTCGAACAGGTCCGCGCGCGCGTGCCGGACCCCCGACGTCTCGGCGCCGGCGAGCGGGTGACCGCCGACAAATTGAGATTCCCGCCCACCCGATGCCCGCCCACCCGCGCCGAGCGCTGCGACGATCGCCCGCTTGGTCGAGCCGACGTCGGTGACCACACAGTCCTCCGGCACCGCGGCGAGCGCCGCCGCAGTGAGCTCGGGCAGGACTCCCACCGGGGCGGCCACGAACACCGCGTCTGCGTCGCTGACCGCGCTGGAGACGTCGTCGGATGCACGGTCGATCGCGCCGCGCCGCAGCGCGAGCTGGAGCGCCTCCCCGCTCGAGTCATACGCCGCGACCGAAGCGTCGAGCCGCTCGCGCGCGGCGAGTCCGATCGAGCCGCCGATCAGCCCGACGCCGACGAGCGCAATCCTCAAACGGCAGCGAGCGCCTTCCCCGCGACCGCCGCGGCGGCCTGCACGCGCTCCACGTACTCGGCGAAATCGTCCGCGACCAGCTGCTGCGGGCCGTCGCAGATCGCGGTCTCCGGGTGCGGGTGGACCTCGACGATGATCCCGTCGGCGCCGGCCGCGGCCGCCGCCAGCGACAACGGCATCACCAGGTCGCGCCGGCCGGCGGCGTGGCTCGGGTCGACGATCACCGGCAGGTGGCTGAGCTCCTTGAGCACCGGGACGGCCATCAGATCGAGCGTGAAGCGGTAGGCGGTCTCGAACGTGCGGATGCCGCGCTCGCACAGCATCACGGCCTCGTTGCCCTCCTTGAGGACGTACTCCGCCGCCATCAGCAGCTCCTCGAGCGTCGCGGAGAAGCCGCGCTTGAGCAGCACCGGGCAGCCAGAGCGCCCGACCTCGGCCAGCAGCGAGTAGTTCTGCATGTTGCGCGCGCCGATCTGGATCACGTCGGCCACCTCGAGCACCTGGTCGAGGTCGCGCTGATCCATCAGCTCGGTGACGATCGGCAGCCCGGTCTCGGCCTTGGCCTCGGCGAGCAGCCGCAGCCCCTCCTGGCCGAGGCCCTGGAACGCGTACGGCGACGTGCGCGGCTTGTAGGCGCCACCGCGGAACAGCGTGCCGCCGGCATCGCGGACCGCCCGCGCGGTCTCGAGCGTCTGCTCGCGCGACTCGACCGTGCACGGCCCGGCGATCATCGCGAAGCTGTTGCCCCCGACCTTGCGCCCGGCGATGTCGAGCACGGTTCGCTCCCCGTGCTTGAACTGGGTCGAGGAGAGCTTGTAGGGCTTGGAGATCGGGACCACGCGGTCGACGCCCGGGGAGCCCTCGAGTTCGAGCCGCGCAACGTGTTCGCGGTCGCCGATCGCGCCGATCACGGTCAGCTCCTCGCCGCGGCTGAGGTGAGCGCGGGCGCCGACGCTCTGAACTCGCTCGATGACGGCCTGCACCTCCCGTTCAGTGGCCGTCGGTTTCATCACGATCATCATTTGTCGGTCCTCTCTGGTGCCTGGGGAACTGTACGAAAGCGAGCGGGACGGGTTTCACCCGACCGGGGGGTTTTTCGGCGCTCGGCCTCTGAGGGGCCCGCCGGCAATGCGGACGGGCAACGACGGGAGCGGGCCGGGCGCCTAGCTAAATCGCCAGGCGTATGCGTACGCGTAGCCGCGGGGGGTGTAGGCGATGCGGCTACGGGTCATCACGCCGCTCTTTGTACCAGACGACCGCCGCATCGCCAAGGCGTGCTGGATTTTGCCCCCAGCGGGGGCCTTATCCAGCAAGCACTTCGGACAGCGCGTTCGCGAAGCGCTCGTTCTCGCCGTCGGTGCCGACCGTCACGCGCAGCGACCGCTCGCGGCCGAGCGCGGCACCGGCCCGGACGAGCACGCCCCGCTCGCGCAGCCCGAAGACCACGTCGGCCTCCTCGAAGGTCTCGGGCAGGTGCAGCCAGATGAAGTTCGCGTCCGACCGCGCCACCCACAGACCGAGGGCTCGGACCGCGTCCTCCATCTCCAGCCGCGACGCGACCGTCTCGGTCACGCGCCGCTCGACCTCGTCCTGGTGCTTAAGCGCCTCGACCGCGGCGGCCTGTGCGGCGGCGTTCAGGTAGAACGGCTGGCGGACCTGGTCGACCGCCACGCGGAAGTCCTCGGCGCCGCACAGCGCGTAACCGACCCGCAGCGCCGCGAGCCCGTAGACCTTCGAGAACGTCCGCAGCAGAACCAGGTTCGGGTACTTGCGCAGCAGCTCGAGCGAGGCGTAGGTGTCCCCGAGGATCAGCGCGAACTCGCAGTAGGCCTCGTCGAGGATCACGGCCACGTGCCCGGGGATCCGCCGCATGAACGCGTCGATCTCGTCGAGCCCGACGGCGGTGGAAGTTGGGTTGTTCGGGTTGCAGACGAGCACGAGCCGCGTCGCCACCGTGACCTCGGTGGCGATCGCGTCGAGGTCGTGGCGATCCTCGTCGTCGAGCGGCACCTCGATCGCGCGCGCGCCCGACGCGGCGGCGAGGTGCGGATACACGCTGAACGCCGGCCAGGCGTAGACGACCTCGGCGCCCGGCTCGAGCAGCGCCTCGCCGGCGGCAAGCAGGATGTCGCACGACCCGTTGCCGAGCGCGATCCGCTGCGGTGGGATCCCGTACCGGTCGGCGAGCGCGCGCCGCAGCGGCTCGTACGACGGGTCCGGATATCGATTGACGCCGCCGAGCACGCGACCGGCGGCCTCGACCACCGCCGGGTGCGGCGCGAAGCACGACTCGTTCGAGGCGAGCATCGCGACGTCGGCGCCCAGGTCGTAGCCCGCGGCCAGCGGATAGACCGGGATCCGGCGGGTGCGCTCTGCAAACTCGATCGGCATATGCGCCGCCTAGGGTAATGGGCCGCCTTCGGCGGCGTCCATGGGGCCGTTCCGCCGGGCTTCCGTGCCCGGCGGGCGCGAACCCTGTCCGGACGGGGAACGTGGTCCCACGGATGCCGCCGAAGGCGGCCCCTCCTATTGCGCGGACTCGAGATCCGCCCTCAGCACGCGCGCCTCGCCCAGATACACGTGGCGGGGCTCGTGGTCGTCGGCGGCGTAGTAGTGGACCATCACGCGGATCACGCGCGGCAGCGAGCCCGGCACCGGGACCTCGCGTGCGCACAGCAGCGGGACGCGGCTCAGCCCGAGCGCGCGCGCCGCGACCGCGGGGAACTCCGCGTCGAGGTCGTCGGTCAGCGTGAAGATGCAGCTGACCATCGCGTCGGCGCCGAGCTCGTTTCGCGCCATCAGCTCTCGCATCAGCTCGTCGGTGGCGCCGAGGATCGCATCCGGCTCGTTGGCGGTGACGGTGTTGGCGCCCCGGAGCGCGAAGAGCCGCATGGGTTCGGCAGTCTACGTAGCGTGAACGACGGCGGACGTCGCGAGCGCGCGGCCGGCGCCGTCGAGCGCCTGAACCTGAACGTACGGCGCCGCCGGGATCGTCAGCTGGCTCTCAAACCCCTGCTTGGACGCGGTTGTCACCACCTGCAGGGCGTCCGCGCTGGCGCCGGCGAGCACGCGCCACGACGTCACCTGCGTGGCGCCGTTCCAGCTCACGTACACGTTCGTGGCGGCACCCGCGGTGGACGCGCTCACCGACGGCAACGTGCTCGGCGTCCCGATCCACGGGAAGCGGTAAGCGCGATAGCTCGAGTTGTTGCCCACGAACCTGCCGTCGAAGACGATCTGGCCCTGTGAGTTGAACTCGCTGAAGTACGGCTGCTGTCCCCAGCCGACGAAGTCGTCGCCGCCCGGCAGCTCCTGGACGTTCCCCTCGAAGCTCGCCGCCAGCGCCGGCGCGTGGACGTCCTGGCTCACGAGCGTCGCGGTCTTGGTCTCGCCGTTCAGGCGGACCGTCATCCCGCGCGACTGCTCGTGGATCTTGGGCGGGCCCGCGCCGTCGTCGAACAACGTCACGGTCGGGTCGGTGTCGGTGTGGAGACGCACGTCGTGCTGGAACGCGAACTGGACTCCGGACCCGAGCTTGTAGCTCGAGTTCTTGCCGCCGAGCGTCCACGTGATCGCGCCGGTCTCGTGGTCGACCTCGTACGCGGCCCACGTGTTGCGCGCCGAGATCAGCAGGTTGCCGTCCTGCTGCAGCTGGACCGAGTTGATGTGGAAGTAGTCGTACGGCGTGTCCGCCGACTTGACGGCCGACTCGTACGTGTCGGTCAATGGAACGTGGTCGAGGCTGTCCCACTCGAACACGAGCAGGCCGGTCTTGACGTCGATCTCCTGGACGACCGAGTCGAGCACGACCTGGCGCGAGGACAGATGGACGTCGGTCGCGTTCCAGAACACGGGGTAATACGCGGTGATCAGCGCGGTGCCCTGCGGCGTAAGCCGGAACTCGTGCAGGTCCGTGCTCAGCCCGTTGGCGGCGTGCACCACGGCGATCTGGCGGTATGAGGAGTCCTCGATCACGTCCTCGCCGGCGCCGACGCCCGCCCCGGAATAGCCCTGCCACCACGTCAGCACATGCTGGCCTTCGAAGCGCTGAACCTGGAGGTCCGCCGCCATGTCCCCCTGGGGCACCGGCTGGAACCACAGCAGCGCGCCCTGCCGGTCGAGGATCATCGCGCCGTTCTGGGTCGGCCCCTGCTGCGGGGTCAGGAAGATGTCGTCGCCGTCAGGCCCGGGATCGGGATCCTCCCTGGTGATCTCCACCGAGGCGGGAGTCAGGTCCGGCCGCGAGTGAAACGTCAGCACGTCCCCCGGCACCCGGCCGGCGGGCGGCAGCGGGTTCGCCGGAATCGATCCCGACGGCGTCGCGACCGTGAAGTGGAACGTTCCCGCGGTCTTGGCGCCGAGGATGTGCAGGCTGGTCCGGACCGTGACCACCTCGCCGGGCACGAACGGCTTCGCCGGCAGGAAGCTCCCGCCGTCTCCGTCGGAGTCCGATTCGAACCCGCCCGTGTGCACACCGCTCCGCGAGCCCATCACGACCACCTTGCCGACCTGGCCGATCGGCATCCCGCGAAACGCGATCTGCGTCTGCGGCGACGCGACGCGGGCACCCGGAATCGGGAACACCGTGACGGTGGGCGTGGCCGCGGACACCGATCCGCCGCAGCCCGCCAGCGACAGCCCGATCAGGACCGAGGCAACAGCGATGGCGGCCCCCGCGGCCGACCGGCGCTGTCGTTTCCTCACCCCAAACTGCCGGCGTCGGTGCCTGGTCGAGCAGCCGCTACTCGACCTCATACACCGCCGCGCATCCAAATCCGTGCGCCGAGCGGATGATCGGGCCGAGCAGCTTCCTCAGATCGGCTGTGGTCTGGCAGTCGGCGAGTACGAATCGCACGCCGCTGCTGAGTACAAAGCTCTGAGCGGCCGCCGGGGTCGCTTGTCCCTGGAAGAGCCATTGCGCGTTGTAGGTCAGCCCGAGGCAGTTCGGCTCGGACCACAGGCAATCGCCGACATACGTGCGTCTGCCTGTTCTACCAGGCACCGCGGCGCCGAGATAGCTGCGCGTCATCACGCTCCCCGGCTCCTTGAGGTGGGCCAGGTAGTCGATCGCGTCGCGCTCGTCGCTCTTGATGAAGTTCGCGTTGTTCGTCGTGGGCGCCGCTAGTTCCTGGGCGATCTTCAGCTCTTCGTACGTGCTCGGGATCGTGAACAGCGCGACGAGCACCGCGCCGGCGAGCACCGGCCGCTGGATGCGGTGCCACCCGACGATCTGCAACCCCTCGACGGCGAGCACGGACAGCGGGATCGTGATCCCCTGGAAGGAGTGCAGGGGCGTGGCGCCGAGGCTCGTCCCGGACAGCACGAAGATCGCGAACGCCGCCACCGGCCAGGTTCGCGTGGCCGCGGCCAGGAACGTCGTCGGCCGCCTCGAGTACGCCACGGCCGCGGGCACGAGCAGAGGCACGATCGCGATCGTGATCGACCAGAACGAGAACGAGTGCTTGCTCGCGACCTGGGCGAGCTTCCAGCTGAGGTCGGCCTTGCCGAGGATCGCGTAGTACAGGAGCGGGATCGCGGTGCCACCGATCGTGGCGATCGTCAGCTTGAGGTGGGTGCGGTCGTAGCGGCGGCCGAGCGCCATCACGAACTCCGCCGCGACCACCATCGCGATCAACAGCTCGCCGTTCCACGGGTGGAGGAGGGTGGCCACGCATCCGAGCAGCCCCGCCAGCCACAGCCGGCGGCCGTTCAACCGGGAGTCGTGGTGCGCGACCAGCGCCCACACCATCGCGGCGAGCGCCAGCAACCCGAACACGTAGCCCCACGAGAGGAACCCCGGGAACAGGTCCCCGAGGACGCTGAATTGTCCGTAGACGTTGGTGAACGAGCCGAAGAACAGCGCGAGCACGAGCGCCGCGCGGCGCGGCCACACGCCGGTCAGCAGGCGCGAGGCGAACGCCCGGACGGCGAAGAAGAAGCCGATCACGGCGACCGGCTTCCACAGCAGCAGCGACAGCCAGGGCGCCATCCCGAGCGCGGTCAGACCGCCGGAGATGACGACTGCAGGCTGGAAGTAGTCCGTGGGAGTCGAGCGCAGCACGAACAGGTTCGACACCAGGATGTGGTGGGACGCGTCCTTGATCCAGGCCAAGTACTGCAATTGGTCGACGATGTAGATGCCGTCGGTGCCCGTCCAGACGCCGCCGTCGAACACGACTCGCCACAAGTCGAGCGCCAAGACCCACATCGAAACGGCCGCAAACGCGAACAGCACCCACAGCTCGAATCGATCGAGCCGGCGGCGCTGTGGCGTTACGCGAGCCGGAGGGAGATCGGACGCCGGGCGGCTTCCGCCGCCGTCGATCAGCTCGATTTCAAGGCGCATTGGCGCGCGACGCTAACACGATGCTAATAATCACGGCATAAACCCAGCGAGGGTATGGGGCTTCGGCTAACGCCAGACGCGGTGGATGGGCGCTCCGGCTAGGTGCCGCCACGGGACCCGCGGGCTCGGCCAACCCACGGTATGAACGCCCTTACTTTATCGTCGCGATCGACGAGGGGCCTCACACGGCTGCGGGATCCTTCGTCGTGAGGCGGCCGCCGCCGGCTGAAGCCGCTACTGGTTGGCCTGCATCGCCGCGGTCTCGGCGGAGTACGACGACAGCTTCGCTTGCAGCGACGACGACGCCTGGCCGGCGGACCCGCTCAGTGGGTTGAAGTTGATGAGGTTCCAGAACTTCGTCGACGACGGCAGGAACACGAGCACGAGGAACACGGTCAGCGCGACCGCCACGCGCCGCAGCCGCTGACTCGACCCGAGCGCCGCCAGCGGCAGCAGCCAGATCACGTACCAGGGCATGACCCACGCGAGGCTCGCGATCAGCGCGAACGTCGCCCAGCCGGCGCGCGTCAGCCAATCGCCCTGGCGGCGGAGTAGCAGCACGACCGCCACCACGAGCGCGACGTCCGCGAGTCGCAGGACGCCCGAGGTGCCGCCGCCGACGCCGATGAAGTAGCCGAACAGGTTCGGGAAGCTGAACGGGGTCAGCAGCGAGCCTTGCTGGGACAGGTTGGGGATCGAGAACCCGAACAGGATCAGGCTCATCACGAGCAGCGGAATTCCGGCGAGCACGCATCCGTAGATCACCTGGAGCCGCCGCCGCGCAGGCCGCGCCGCCACCAGCAGGAACGGCAGCAGCAGCACCGCGCTGAACTTGACCGCCACGGCGATGACCAGCATCGCGCCCGCCGACTTGTCGCGCCGCGCGAGCAGGAACGCGATTGACGCGGTCAACGGGACGAGCATGAAGAAGTCGTTGTGGAACCCGCCGACCGCGTACACGAGGTAGATCGGGTTGAGCCCGACGAGCACCGCCGCGTAGCGCGGGTCGCGGCCGAGGCGCTTCGCGCACCAGCACACGATCCCGATGAACGTGAGGCTGAGTAGGAACGTGACGACCTTGACGATCCAGTACGCGACGGGGATCGGCACGAACGCCAGCGGGTAGCTGAGCGCCGTGAACAGCTCCCCGTACGGGCTGTGCAGGTTGTCCCACGTCGCGAAGTGGTAGATCGGATCGTGCATCTCCTGCCCGATCACGTGCGTGTACGGGTTCATCCCGTGCAGGCCCCCGAGCCGCGCGTAGCCGAGGTAGTTGCCCATGTCGGTGAGCTGGAACGGAGGCCCCAGCATCAGGATCAGGTTCGCCGCGACGATCGTCACCACGATCATCCGCGCCGACAGCGTCCGCAGCGCCAGCAGCGCCACGCCGTACGCGGCCAGCATGATCAGGATCAGTGCGCTGAGCGCGTAGTTGGTCGCGGTCACTCCGGCCTTGAACCCGCCGAGCAGGCCGTAAAGCGGGCCCGCCTCCCACGGGGCGAAGATCTCGCTGCTGCGGGGGACGAGGTTCGTCGGGCCGTGGGTCGACCACAGCACCATTACGAGCGCGCCGGCGACGATCGTGCCGAGCGCGATCTTGCCGGCGGTGGCCTCGTACAGCGCGCGGGGCACCTGGAGCCCGCGCAGCCTCGGCAGCCGGCCGATGCGGGGCAGCGTTACCGCGCCGTCCGCAGGCGTGGCGCCCGCTCCGGCGGTGCTCGGCGCGAGCGCGGGTTGCGCACCCGGGGTCGACGCGAGCACCGGTGAGCCGTCGATGTGACCGGATTCCTGACGCATGGGTTTAGAGAATCTTGCCCGGTGGGCGGGCCGCAATGCCTGGTGAGCGGGTTGAAATCGTGTTAAGCGCTGACCGTACGGGACCGCGGCCGCCACTGACCTTAACATCCTCCGCGTGAGCGTCGGCACGGCGGCACCCGGTCTTCGCCGTCCCGCGGCGGGCGCGCGTGCGCGTCGCGCGCTGCCGGCCGAGCCAGCGGTGCTCGCGGTCGCCGCCATCACCGTGTTCGCGGCGGTCCTGCGCTTCTACCGGATCGGCCATCAGGGCTTCTGGTTCGACGAGGGCAACACCGCGCTGCTCGTCCATTTCTCGCCGGGCAAGATGCTCGGGCTGATCCCGCAGACCGAGTCCACTCCCCCGCTCTACTACTGCGTGGCGTGGGTGTGGGCGCGGCTGTTCGGCTACGGCGAGACCGGACTGCGATCGCTGTCGGCGGTGTGCGGGGTGTTGACGGTCCCGGTGGCATACGGCGCCGGGTCGAAACTGATCTCGCGGCGGGCGGGACTGATCGCGGCCGCGTTGACCGCGTGCAGCCCGTTGCTGATCTGGTACTCACAGGAGGCGCGCTCGTACGAGATGCTCGTGTTCCTGTCGAGCGTGTCGCTGCTCGCGTTCGCGTACACGCTCGCGACCCCCACGCCGCGCGTGGTCGTCGCGTGGGTGATCGCCTCCGCGCTCGCGCTCGCCACGCACTACTACGCGATCCTGGCGGTTGTGCCCGAGGCGGCGTGGCTGCTGTGGGTGCACCGGTCGCGGCGGGCCGTTCAGGTCGGGGTCGGCGTCGTCGGTCTGTGCGGGCTCGCGCTGATTCCGCTGGCGATCGGCCAGAGCGGGACCGGCAACGCCAGTTGGATCGCACAGGCGCCGCTCGGGCGCCGGCTGGGCCAGGTCGTCCCGCAGTTCGCGAGCGGGTTCGACGGGCCGGCGCACTCCGTCCTGGAGCCGCTGGCGATCGCCGTGGTGGTGCTGGCCGCGGGGCTCGTGTTCTTGCGCTCCTCGCCCGGGGAGCGCCGGGGCGCGCTGATCGCGGGCGGGATCGGGCTCGCCGGCCTCGTGTTGAACCTGCTGCTGATCGCAGGCGGCGTCGACGATCTGATCACGCGCAACGTGCTTGCGATCTGGATGCCGGGGGCGCTGTGCGTCGCCGGCGGGCTGGCGGCGGCGCGGGCCCGGCGGGTGGGGCTGGCCGCCGCGGGCGTGCTGTGCGCTGTCGGTGTGGCGACCGCGTTGGGGGTGGCCTTCGACCGGAATCTTCAGAGGCCCGACTGGCGGGTGGTGGCGCGGGCGCTCGGGACGCGGCCGGCTGCAGTCGGGGCGGGAGCGGCGGGAGCACCCGGCACCCGCGCGATCCTCATCCAGCACTACCGAGACCTGCTGCCGCTGTCGCTCTACGTCCCCGGCTTGCATTTCATGGGCAGCGGTGGCGCCACCGTGTCCGAGCTGGACGTCGTATCGTTCACCTCGCCACCGAGCGCAGGGTTCTGCTGGTGGGGATCGGCGTGCAACCTGTGGCCGTCACGGGCGCAGACCTCGTACCCGGTCGCCGGCTTCCACACCGTCTCGCGCCGGCGCGAGCTTCAGTTCACGATCATCCGGATGGTGGCGTCGCACCCGGTGCACGTCACGCCGGCGGACGTGTCGCGCGCGCTGACGGCCACGCGGCTCGCGAACGACGGGCTGCTGATTCAGCGCTGACCGCTCCGCCGGGACGTGCACAACTCGACGCTGCGGCCCGTCAGCGCCGACCCTGCCGAGTTACGCGTGATTATCGAGCGCAAGTCGCCAAGGCCGCGCCCGCGGCGCGCGACTGACGCGTTATGCACGTCCGGGAGGTCGGCCCGCCACCCACTCGAGCAGCGCGTCGACCTCGCCGGCACCGAGCTTCCGCCACCGCCCCCGCGGGAGGCCCCCCAGCTGCAAGGGCCCGAACGCCACCCGCTCCAGGCGCTTCACCGGATGCCCAACCGCCTCGCACATTCGCTTGACCTGGCGCTTGCGGCCCTCGTGGATCGTGATCTCGATCGTGTCGGCTGCGACGCGCCGGACCCGCGCCGGCGCGGTCCGCCCGTCGTCGAGCTCGACCCCGTCGCGCAGCGCCTGCAGCTCGGGCTCGCGCACCGGAGGACCGCCGACGACCGCGCGATAGGTCTTCTCGACCTCGAAGCTCGGGTGGGTCAGCCGATGCGCCAGATCGCCCTCGTTCGTGAGCAGGATCAGGCCGGTGGTGTCGATGTCGAGCCGACCCACCGGGTACAGGCGCTCGGTCTGAGGCACGATCGTGACGACGGTCGGACGCCCCTGAGGATCGCGCGCGGTCGAGACGACGCCCGCCGGCTTGTTGAGCGCGTAGACCACCCGCTCGCGAACCCGTGACACCGGCCGGCCGTCGACCGCCACCGCGTCACCCGGCCCGACGTCACGGGCCGGATCGGTCACGGACACGCCCCCGACGGTGACCCGGCCGGCGCGGACGATCTCCTCGGAGGCGCGCCGGGAGGCGACGCCTGCGGAGGCGAGGTACTTCGCTAGACGCATTAATCGAAATTGTCGGCGGCGCCTGACGGCGGCGCCTTAGATTGAAATTGTCGGCGGCGCCTGACGGCGGCGTCTTAGATTGAAATTGTCGGCGGCGCCTGACGGCGGCGCCTTGGATCGAATTGTCGGCGGCGCCTGACGGCGGCGCCTTAGGGGGCCTGCCACCATAGTCAGCGTGGATCTGAAGCTGCTGGACAGCACCCTCGCCGACCTCGGCGAGCCACGCTACCGCGCCGGACAGGTGTGGCGGTGGGCGGCGCGCGGCGCCGGCGCCTTCTCCGAGATGTCCGACCTGCCGCTCAGCCTGCGCGAGACGCTCGGGGAGGCGGTGCCGTTCAGCAGCCTGTCGGTCGAGCGCGAGGCGCACGCCGCCGACGGGACGGTCAAGGCGCTGTTCGCGACCGCCGACGGCCGCCCGGTCGAGGCGGTGCTGATGCGCTACCGGGACGGCCGCCGCTCGATCTGCCTGTCCTCCCAATCGGGCTGCCCGCTGACGTGCACGTTCTGCGCCACCGGGCAGATGAAGTTCGGGCGCAACCTGACCGCGTCCGAGATCCTCGACCAGGCGCTCCACTTCCGCAGGAACGGCAACGTCGACCACGCCGTGTTCATGGGGATGGGCGAGCCGATGATGAACCTCGACAACGTGCTGGCGGCTTGCGAGCGCCTCCCCGACATCGGGATCGGCCATCGCCACACCGCGATCTCGACGATCGGCTGGATCCCCGGGATCGAGCGGCTCGCCGCGAGCCCGATGCCGATCCGGCTTGCGCTGTCGCTCCACGCAGCCGACGAGGCGCTCCGCACCGCGCTGATGCCGGTCAACGAGCGCTACCCGCTCCCCGACGTGATCGCCGCCTGCGAGGCCCACTACGAGCGCAAGCGCCGGATGGTGTTCGTCGAGTACGTGATGCTCGCCGGAGTCAACGACTCGTTCGCGCAGGCGGCGCAACTGGCCGACATCCTCGACCCGCGCAAGTTCAAGGTCAACCTGATCCCGTACAACCCGACGGACTCGGGGTTCACCGGCTCGAGCCCGAAGGCGATCGCGGCGTTCCGCGACGAGCTCGAGCGGCGCGGCCTGAGCGCCACCATTCGCCTCACCCGCGGTCGCGAGATCGACGCCGCCTGCGGTCAGCTCGCGGCGCGAGCGACACCCGCGCCGGCCGGCTCAGCCGAGCCCGACGGGGGGCGGCGGCGCGACCACCGCGACGGTCGCGTGCGCGACGTTGTTGGTTAGCGCCGGGTCGTAGGTCGCGGTGCCAACCGCGACGGTGTTCTTGTAGCGGGACGACTGCTTGGTCGCGCGCGCGCGAACGGTGATCGTGACCTTCGCGCCGGCCTTCACCGTGCCGAGCTGGCATACCACCGGCACGAGCTTGTTACGCACCGAGCAGCGCCCGGCGCTGCTGTGAGCCGACAAGACGACCGCGCCGGCGGCCGGCTTGTCGTCGACGACCACGCGCGTGGCGTCGTTTGGACCGTGGTTTCTAACGGTGATTCGATACGTCACGACCCCACCCACGATCACGGTCGGGGGCGACGCGGTCTTCTTGACCGAGAGGTCGGTCCAGGGCGCGCTCGGCTCGTCGGGGTTCGGCGCCGGCGGCGGCGTGGGCGTGGGCGTCGGCTCCGGCGGGAGCGGCTCGGGCGGCTCCGGTCCCGGCTCGGGCGGAGGCGTCGGCGTGAACAGGTCGGTGTACACGCACCGCGCGCTCGGCTGGGCGGGCGTCAGGTTGACCACGGTGGCGCCCTGCCCGAACCCGATCAGCTGGCTGTTGCAGACGATCGAGACGAGTTGCCAGGCGCCCGCCGGAGTGCTCGCCGGCGTCTCCTCGATCACCCGGTAGGAGCCGAGCACCAGATGATCGGTGGCATCCGCGGGCGTGCGGGGCGTGGCGTCGGCCGGCGTGCCCTGCGCGATGGTCGTGGCGCTCTGCAGGTACTGAGCGGCCTTCCCCTGGAGCGGCTGAACAACGAACCCGACCGTGCCGAGAGCGCCTTCTGTGACCTTGGCGATCGAGATCGAGCCCGCGGGCGTGAACGAGTTCGTGAACAGGCACGTCAGTTGCTGGCCGGAGACGATCGTGACCTGGAAGGAACGCGTCGTCGAACGGCGGACGCTGTTGCAGTTGACGCTGTCGAGATTCCAGTCCCCCTTGCTGGTCACGGGTCTGTGCTCGTCGATCGTGTACGTGCCGGGGGCGAGATCCACCAGCGACGGCACCGCATTGACCGGGACGTTCTGTTGCGTCGTCGTCGCGGTCACCATGTGGACCGCGCCGCCCCCGACGGGAGTCACGTCGAAGGTGAACTGCCCGACGCCGCCGCGCGTAACCTTGCGAATCGTCAATCCGCCGGGCGGCGGCACGTACTGGTTGGTATACGTGCACGTCACGTGGTCCAGCGCGGCGAGGTGGATCGTCGCGGTGGGGCCGTTGTATGTCGACGTGCTCGTGCCGTTGGCGGTCACGCAATTCAGCGAGGCGAGGCTGTAGTTGTCGACGGCGCCCTCGGTCACGGTCCAGTCCGCACCGCCGGCGCGATAGAAGTCCATCGACCCGCCGTTCTGCAGCTGGAATCCGGTCGGGTCGAACGAGATGCTCCCGTTGAACGGGAACGCCGGGTTGGCGCCCGCGGGGGCGCCCGTGACCTGCTTGCGGATCGTGATCACGCCGGTCGTCGGCGGCGGCTTGACGTAGTAGGCGTAGCAGAACACGTGCTTGACGCCGGTCGGGAAGAACACGTACTCGACGTTGTCGCCGTTGACGTTGTCGGTGGCGCAGCGGAGCGTGCCAAATCCGTACTCTGGCCCCGGGTAGGGCCCGGCCAGCACCGGGTCGGTTGGCGTGCCCCCCTGCACCCACAGGCTGGACTTGCTCGCCTGCGCCCGCTGATCGCCGGTGAGCTCGACCGTGGTCGCGCCGGCCACCGTCTCGCCCGGCACCGGCTGGGCGTCGTCGTCGAGCAGCGGCGTCGAATTCTGCGTGACGATCTGAGTGTCGTAGGCGCCCGTCACCTTCGACAGCGACCCCCACGGCCCGGTCACGGCACGGCTCTGATAGCTGGTCCCCAGTGTGAACTGCCAGCCCGGCAGCGGCTGACACAGGGTCTGCGGGGATTGGTCCTCGTACGCCGGGTTGACGAGGACGCCGCTGGTGCCGTACTGGGTGTCGGGCCCCAGGTCCTTGAGGCTCTCGACGATGTTGTTGCGCGCCTTGTTGGCGAAGATGTCGCTGTAGTCCGGGCACACGCGCGCGGCGAACGTGACGAAATACCCTGACCCTGACGATGCCTTCGGCTTCGCCGCAGCCGGGCCTGCCGCGAACGCAAGCCACGTGGCGCACACCAGCGTCGCCCCCAACAGGACGCCGAACCACCCCTTCGCACCCAACGAGCGTTCGTCTCCCACCTCGCGAAGCACCGTACCACGCCGCGGCGACGGAAATGAGGGTTTTCTCAGAGGCTCAGCTCGCGGCGCGGGCCTCGCCGGCCTGGAGCAGCCGCTCGCGGAGCTCGGCCTCGAACTCCGGCGACGGGTCGAACGTGTCGAGCCCCGGGAGCTCGTCGAGCGAGCTCAGACCGAACAGCCGCAGGAACAGCTCGGTGGTCCGGTATAGGACGGCCCCGAACTGGGAGCGGCCCGCCTCCTCGACGAGGCCGCGCTCGAGCAGCGTGGAAGCGGCCGACTCTGCGTTGACCCCACGGATTCGGGCGATCTCGGGGCGCGAGACGGGCTGGAGGTAGGCGACGATCGCGAGCGTCTCGGCCTGCGCGGGCGTGAGCGTCGGGGTCCGTGGCCGCGCCAGCAGCCGCCTCGCCGCCGCCTCGGTGTCCGGGTGGGTCGACAGCGCCCAGCCGCCCGCGAGCTCGCGCAGCACCAGCCCGCGCCGCTCGAACTCGTAGTACTCGCGCAGCCGCTCGAGCGCTGAGACCACCTCGTGCAGCTCGGCGCCGGTGGCGTCGGCGAGCGCGTCGGCGTCGACCGGCTCGGGGCTGAGGAACAGCAGCGCCTCGATCGTGCCTTCGAGCGGGGGGTTCACGCGGTCAGCCTCTCGACGGCCCGCGCCCCGTTCGTCGTCCGCGACCCGTTCGTCGCCCGCGCCCCGGTGCCGACCCCCACCCCGTTCGCCGCGATCGTGATCTCGCCGAACGGCTCGTCCTGGGTCCACGTGAGCTCGCCCTGCTTGTGCAGCTCGAGGAGCGCATACAGCGTGACGGCGATCGTGACGCGATCGGCCTGGGTCACCGCCTCGTCGAACGAGAAACTGCCTCGCCGCAGCAGCGCGCGCAGGTGCGCGAGGCGCTCGGCCACGGTCACCCGCGACCCGACCATGTGACGGATGTCGACGCGCTCGGGCATCTCGAGCAGACCGCCGATCGCCGCCGCCAGCGTCGCCGGGTCGTACGCGGCGGTGGCCTCGGACATCGAGGCGCGCCGGAGCGACGGCGGCAGCGGCGCGGAGCGGAAGCGGTGGCCCTCCTGGGCGGCGAGCAGCTCGCGCAGGTGCGCCGAGGCCGCCCGGTAGCGCTGGGCGTCGAGCAGCCGCGCCAGCAGCTCCTCGGCGGCCTCGCCCGGGTCGAGCTCGAGCAACTCCTGCATCTCCTCGCCGGGGAGCAGCAGCCGCGACTTCAGCTCGAGCAGCGCGGCGATCAGCACCAGGAACTCGGTGGCGGCCTCGAGCTCGAGCTCGCCCCGGCTCTCGAGATGGTCGATGTAGGCGATCACGACCTCGGCCAGGTCCACCTCGAGCAGGTCGATCTCCTCGCGCAGGATCAGCGTCAGCAGCAGGTCGAAGGGCCCGGCGAAAACGTCGAGGTCGAGCTCGAGGTCGGCGATCCGCATCGAAGCCCAGGCTACTGGGATGGTCGGCGGCGCCTGACGGCGGCGCCTTGTCGGGCCCGGACCGGTCCAACGCCCATCGCCGCGCGGACGTCGAGCAGGGTGTCGGCGGTGATCGCGTGGGCCTTCTCGGCGCCGTCGGCGAGGGTCCGCTCGAGCGCCGGCTCGTCGGCGCGAAGCTCCCGGTAGCGCTCGCGCACCGGCGCGAGGAACTCCACGACGGCGTCGGCGACGGCCTGCTTGAACGCCCCGTAGCCCGACCCATCGAACGTCTGTTCGACCTCCTCGGGCGCGATGCCCCGGACCGCGGCGAGGATGTCGATCAGGTTGGAGATACCGGCCTTGTCGGGGCCGCGCACGACCTCGGACCCGGAGTCGGTCACCGCCGAGCGGAACTTCTTGACGATCACGTCGGGCTCGTCGAGGACCAGCACCGTGCCCTGGGGGCTGCCGCCGGTCGTCGACATCTTCTTGTCCGGGACCTGGAGGTCCATGATCCGGGCGCCGACCGTGGGGACGCGGATCTCGGGCACGACGAGCGTCTCCCCGAAGCGGGCGTTGAACCGCTCGGCGACGTCGCGCATCAGCTCGACGTGCTGGCGTTGATCCTCCCCGACCGGCACCTCGTGCGCTCGGTAAGCGAGCACGTCGGCCGCCTGGAGGACCGGATAGCCGAACAGGCCGGCGGACACGAGATCGCGCTGGGAGCCGGCCTTGTCCTTGAACTGGGTCATGCGGTTCAGCTCCCCGAACGAAGTCACGCTCGAGAGCAGCCAGCACAGCTCGCTGTGCTCCTGCACGTCGCTCTGACGGAAGAAGATGCACCGGTCCGGATCGAGGCCGGCCGCGAGCAGCGTCGCCGCGGTGTCGTAGACCGCGTCGCGCAACGAGGCGGGCTCGTACGGGACCGTGATCGCGTGCAGGTCGACGAGACAGTAGATCGCCTCGCCGCGATCCTGGCCGGCGACCCACTGCGTGATCGCGCCGATGTAGTTGCCGAGGTGCTTTCGCCCGGTCGGTTGAATGCCCGAGAAGATCCGCATCGTCTGCTCAGGCTACCCAGAGCGGGCCCGGGGCGACGCGTGGCGGCCCCCCACTTAAGGGACGACCACTACTGATCGGCGAGCAGGCGGTCGAGCGGCGTCTGCGGCTTGCCCGGAGCCGGCGCTCGAGTCCGCTCGTTGCGGAGCAGGTAGGCGGCGACGACTCCGCCGATCGCCCCGCACACGTGCCCCTGCCAGGAGATCCCGGTGTGGGGAACGACGCTCGAATACAGGGCACCACCCCAGATCACGCCGACGACGAGCCCGATCAGCAGCTCGAGGATGTTCCGGTTGAAGAAACCCCGCGTGAACAGGTAGGTGGCGTAGCCGAACACGACGCCGCTGGCGCCGATCGTGTACTCCGGAATCCCGGTCGAGGTGTGGGCCGGAGAGACCAGCCACGTCCCGATCCCGCCGACGACGATCACGATCAGCGTCACCAGCGCGAACCGCTTGGCTCCCTGGAGCGCGATGATCAGCCCCATGAACACGAACGGGACCGTGTTCGCGATCAGGTGCTGCCAGCTCGCGTGGATGAACGGCGCGGTGAAGATGCCCCAGACGTGATCGATGCTGCGGGGCAGGATCCCGTCGCTGTCGAGGTTGTTCGAGTCGAGCGTGTTGATCAGCTCGACGAACCACATCAGCACGACGACGCCGGCCAGCACCGCGACGCCTTCGAGCTGCGTCTGACCCCTGCGCACCCGGGGCGGACGAGGTGTTCGGGGCGGAGTCGGGGGGCTCGGAACCGTGGTGCTCACGCGATTAAGGATCGCACGTGCCTGGCAGCTCCGGTGAAGGTCTGGCTAAGAATCGAGGACCGTGGCCGCGACCGCCAGCGCCACCTCCGCCCGCGTCCGCAGCGACGGCGCGAGCACGAACTCCTCGGGAGTGTGTGCGCCGCCGCCGCGGGGCCCGAGGCCGTCGACGGTCAGCGGGATGTGGGGAGCGAAGTGGCTCGCGTCGCTGGCCCCTCCGCGAGGGCTGCCGATGATCGGGCGTCCGAGCCTCGCGCCCGCCTGCTCGAGCAGCTCGCGCGTCGCCGACCGCGAGTCCATCCCCGGCCAGATCCGCAGCATCTTCGTGTCCAGGCCGACGCCGTCGAGCTCGTCGGGCACTGCGGCGCACACGGCGTCGAACGCGTCGCTGCGGTCCGCGCGCATGTCGAACAGCAGCTCTCCCTCGGCCGGGACCACGTTGAACGCATCGCCGGACCGGACCACGGTCGGGACCACGCTGAGCCGTTCGGCGCCGGCGGGGTCGTGATGCTTTGCGATCTCGATCGCGGTCGACGCCAGCGCGAGCAGCGCGTTGCGGCCCTGATCCGGGGCGCTGCCGGAATGGGAGGCGCGGCCGCTCGCGACCACCCGCATCGTTCCCGCCGCCTTGCGACGGACCACGACGCCCTCGTCGCCGTCCGAGGCGAGCTGGCCCCCTTCGAAGCACAGGCAGGCGTCGTACGAGGAGAAGGTCCGCACGTGGACGAACTCGTGCCGGCGCCACTCCTCGTCGGTGACGAGCAGCACGGTCAGCTCGGCGAACGTCTCGGGACGCGGCGCCAGCGCCCGCGCCACCCCCAGCGCCAGCACCACGCCGCCCTTCATGTCGACCGTGCCCGGGCCGTACAGCCGGTCGCCGTCGCGCCGCAGCGGCGCGTGCGAGGAATGCTCGATGACCGTGTCGAGGTGGCCGAGCAGCAGCAGCCGCCGGGAGCCCTGACCGGCGATCCGTGCCACGAGATCGTCGGCGCTGCCCGGGGTGGAGCACGGCACCCTCTCGATCTCGGCCCGCGGCGGCAGGAACGCCGCGCACAGCGCGATCGCCTCCTCGGCTCCCTCGACGTCGCCCGACGGCGAGGAGACCGCGACCAGCGCCTCGAGCTCGCGCGGGGCCCGGGCGGCGATCTCGGCGGCGCCGTCAGCGACGAACTGATCCATCCGCGTACTCGGCCGAGCGAGCGAGCGCCAGCACCTCGCCGGCCGGCACCGTCCCGGGCGCTCTCCGTTCGCGCACGTGCCGCGCCGACAGCACGCACAGGGCATCGTTGACCGGCGTCGCCACACCGTGCAGGCGGCCCAGCAGCGCGATCTCGCCGTTCAGGTAGTCGGTCTCGACGGTCGGCGTGCCGCGAACGATGCTCTGGCGAGTTGAGGAGCCGGCGCGCTCGCGGCCGGCGATCGGCTTCAGGTCGAGGCGCGCCCAGCGGGCCTCGACGTCGTTGACGTCCTCGGCCACGAACTCGATCCCGGCGGCGCGGACGGCAGCTCTCCCCTCTTCTCGCGCGAGCTCGTAGAGCTGGTCTGCGTCGGGGCCCGGCTCGCAGATCGCATCGACGGCGTTGCCGACGTTGTTGAGCAGCTTGGCGTACTTGAAGCGCATGATGTCCGGCCGCGCCATCGAGCTGAAATCCGAGGCGCCCAGCGCGTCTGCGATCTCCTCGCACACCGAGTCGAGGCCGCTCGGATAGCGCCCGACGTCGATCACGCCCGTGCCCTGGGTCCCGTAGGCCTGCACGATCCCGGGCTCGAGATGTGCGGTCGGGGACATCACCACCGCGCCGTACACGTTCGCGAACAGCCGCAGCGCGGTCCGCTCGTTCTCGACGCCGTTCTGCAGGCACACCACCGGCGTACTCGCGGGCGCGGCGGCGCGCAGCGTCTCGAGCGCGCCGGCCGTGTCCTGGCTCTTGGTCGCGAGCATCACGACCTCGTCGCCGCTCCACTCGAGTGCGCCCGGGGAGTCCGCTACCGGTATCCGGAGCACCGCGCTCTGGTGCGGCCGCTCGATCGTCAGCCCCCGCTCGCGGATCGCCTCGTAGTGGGCGCCGCGGGCGATCAGGGCGACGTCGAACCCGGACTGGTGAAGTAACGCGCCGACCACGCCGCCGATCGCGCCCGCGCCGAACATGATGAACCGCATGCCGCGGTCTACACCTGCATCGCCTGCCGGACGACGGGATGGCGCGCGGCGGCGGCCTCGTCCAGGCGTCTGACCGGCGTTGTGTACGGCGCCGCTCGCGCGATCTCCGGGTCCTCGGCGGCCTCTTTGAGGATGTCGGCCACGATCTCGGCGAAGTGGTCGAGCGTCTCCTTGGTCTCGGTCTCGGTCGGCTCGACCATCAGCGCCTCCTCGACGACGAGCGGGAAGTACACGGTCGGAGGATGGACGCCGTGATCGAGCAGCCGCTTGGCCAGGTCGAGCGTTTTGATGTGGAGCTCGCGGCGCATCGGCTCTCCGGACAGGACGAACTCGTGCATGCACAGCCGGTCGTAGGCGACCGGCAGGTACTGCGCAACGCCGGCTTGTCGGAGCTTCGCGACGAGGTAATTCGCGTTGAGGACTGCGGTCTCGGAGGCATCGCGTAGGCCGGCCGCGCCGAGCGAGCGGATGTACGCGTAGGAGCGGACGAACACCCCGTAGTTGCCCTGAAACCCGCGGAGGCGCCCGATCGACTTCGGCCGGTCGTAGTCGAGGTCGTAGAACGGCTCGTTCCCGTTCGTGGTCGACTCGCGGCGGACGACCTGCGGCCGGGGCAGGTAGGGCTCGATCTGGTCGGACACCGCGACCGGGCCGGCGCCGGGGCCACCGCCGCCGTGCGGCTGGGTGAACGACTTGTGCAGGTTGAAATGGACGATGTCGAACCCCATGTCGCCCGGCCGGCTGATCCCCATGATCGCGTTGAGGTTCGCCCCGTCGTAGTAGAGCGTGGCGCCGACGCCGTGGACGATTCGCTCGATCTCCTCGATCCCGGTCTCGAACAATCCGAGCGTCGAGGGGTTGGTGAGCATCAGGCACGCGACGTCGTCGCTGGCCTTGGAACGAAGGTCGTCGAGATCGACGTTGCCGCGGGCATCGGTCCCGACCTTGACCACCTCGTAGCCGGCCATCGTCACCGTCGCCGGGTTGGTCCCGTGCGCGGTGTCGGGGGTCAGCACCTGGGTCCTGTGCTCGCCGCGGTCCTCGTGGAGCGCGCGGGTGAGCAGCACGCCGGCGAGCTCGCCTTGGGACCCGGCACTCGGCTGAAGCGAGACGAACGGCAGGCCCGCTATCTCGCCCAGGGCCTCCTGGAGGCGCCACATCAGCTCGAGCCCGCCCTGGGCGTAGCGCGGGTCCTGGAGCGGGTGCAGGCGCGCGTGGCCCGGCAGGCCCGCGACCCGCTCGTGCAGCTTGGGGTTGTGCTTCATCGTGCACGACCCGAGCGGGTAGAAGCCGGTGTCGAGATCGAAGTTCCGCTTGGACAGGCGGTTGTAGTGGCGGACGATCTCGGGCTCTGGGACCTCTGGCAGGCGCGGCGGCTCGGCGCGCCGTTGGTCCGGCGGCAGGAGCTCATCGAGCGGGCGCTCGGGCACGTCGATCTCGGGGGCGACGAACGCGCGCCGGCCCGGCTTGGAGCGCTCGAAGATCGTCAGCGTGTCGTCGGCTTGCGCGATCATGCGCCCGCCTTCGCGGTTTGCCGTTCCGCCGCGACCGCCGCCCCAAGAGCATCCGCGAGCCGATCGATGTCCGCGCGGGTCCGCCGCTCGGTGATCGCGACGAGCAGCCCGTTCGGGTGCTCCCGGTAGTCGCGCGCGAGCGGGTAGCCGGGGTTGATGCCCTGCTCGCGGCAGCGCGCGACCACGCGCTCGACCGGCGCGTCGAGCTCCACCGCGAACTCGCGCACCACGGGCCGGTCGTGCAGCTCGCTGACTCCGTCGATCTTCCGGAGGCGCTCGCGCGCGTAGGCGGTCCGCTGGAGCATCAGCTCGACCAGCTCGACGATCCCTTGCCGCCCGAGCCAGCTCAGGTAGATCACGCCGGCCAGCGCGTTCAGCGCCTGCGCGGTGCAGATGTTCGAGGTCGCCTTCTCGCGGCGGATGTGCTGCTCGCGGGTCTGGAGGGTGAGCACGAATCCGCGCTTACCGTCGATGTCCTTGGTCTCCCCCGCGATCCGCCCGGGCATGCGGCGGACCAGCGCCTCGGTCGCGGCGAAGAACCCGAACGACGGGCCGCCGAAGTCGAGTCGGTTGCCGAGCGTCTGGCCCTCGCCGACGGCGATGTCGACGCCGCACTCGCCGGGCGTCTTGAGCAGCGCGAGCGGCAGCGGGTCGCACGCGCAGATCGTGAGAGCTCCCGCGGCGTGCGCGGCGTCCGTCAGGGCTCCGAGGTCCTCGACGGCTCCGAGGAAGTTCGGCTGCTGCACGATCACCGCGCTGACGTCGTCGTCGAGCTCGGGTAGGGCGGTGGCCCCGGCACTGAGCGGAGCCTCGACGACGTCCATCTCCCACGCGTGGGCGAGCGTGCGCAGGCACTCGCGGGAGTGAGGATGCACGCCGCGGGAGATCACGAACCGCCGGCGGCCGTTGGCGGCCTTCGCGACGTACCCGGCCGCGGCCACCGCGCTCGGGCCCTCGTACACCGAGGCGTTGGACACCGGCAGACCGGTCAGCTCCGAGATCGCCGTCTGGTATTCGAACATCGCCTGCAGCCCGCCCTGGGAGATTTCGGGCTGGTAGGGCGTGTACGGAGTGAGGAACTCCGAGCGCAGGATGATCGAGTCGATCAGCGCCGGAGCGTAGTGGTCGTACATTCCCGCGCCGAGGAACGACACCTCGTCCTCGGCCGAGGTGCTCCTGGCGGCGAGCGCGCGCAGCTCCTCGTAGACCTCCTGCTCGGACAGTCCGGAGCCGAGCGACAGCGGCCGGTTCAACCGCAGGGCAGCGGGGATGTCCGCGAACAGCTCGTCGACCGAACCGACGCCGATCGTGCCGAGCATCTCGCTCAGGTCGGCGTCGGTGACCGAGGTGTACCGGGTCATGTGAACGTCGCTCCCACCTTCGGCGTTTAGTCGAGGGTCGCCTGGTACTCGGTCGAGTCCATCAGCGAATCGATCTCGGACGGGTCCGTCAATTTCACCTTCACCAGCCACCCTTCCCCATACGGGTCCTCGTTGATCATCTCGGGCTTGTCCGAGAGCGCGGCGTTCACCTCGGTGACCTCGCCCGACAGCGGCGCGAACACGTCGGAAACCGCCTTGACCGACTCGACCTCGGTGTACGGCTGGTCCTTGCTGACCTCCGCTCCGACGTCCGGCGCGTCGTAGAACACGAGCTCCCCGAGCGCATCCTGTGCGTACCAGGTGATCCCGAAGGTGGCTGTATTGGTGTCCCCGTCAATTCGTGCCCAGTCGTGCTCGGGGTGGTACTTCAGGTCCTCCGGATAGCTGGGGTCAGCCATGTCGGTCCTCACGCTTCCTTTCTGTAGAGAGGCCTGCGCTTGATCACGGCGGGACGGACCCGGCCGCGCACGTCGATCTCGATCTCCGTGCCCTCGGCGGCACGTGCGGTGGAAACGTACGCCATCCCGATTCCGCGCTCCAGGCACGGTGAGAACGTCCCGCTGGTGACCTCCCCGCCGCCGACCACCGCGTTCCCCTGGCGAGCGATCCCCTGTCCTTCGATCGCGAATGGGACGAGCTTCTCCGCGGTCCCGTCTTTGCGCGCCGTCGCCACCGCCTCGGACCCGATGAATCCGGTTTGTTCCTTGCAGCACCAGCCGAGACCGGCCTCGATCGGCCCGCGGTTCTCGCTGAGGTCGTTGCCGTAAAGGTGGAAGCAGACCTCGAGGCGAAGGGTGTCGCGAGCGCCGAGGCCGGCCGGGGTGGCGCCCGCCTCCGTGATCGCGTCCCAGACGCTGGTCGCGTCGTCGGGCCGGAGCAGCAGCTCGACGCCGTCCTCGCCGGTGTAGCCGGTGCCGCACACGAGGATCGCCGCGCCCGCCACCGTGCGCTCGCAGACGTGCATCCGCGGCGGCAGCCGTCCGTCGGTGAGCCCGGCCACGAGTCCGCGTGCCTCGGGGCCCTGGACCGCGAGCATCGCGAAGTCGGCGGCCCGGTCGATCACGTCGACGTCGAAAGAGTCGGCGTGTGACTGCAGCCAGGCGAGGTCCTTCTCGTGGTTGGACGCGTTCGTCACGGTCAGAAACGTGTTCTCGGACAGCCGGTAGGTGAACAGGTCGTCGAGCACGCCACCGTCGTCCTTGCACATGACGCTGTACTGAGCCCCGCCCTCGGGGATGCGGCGCACGTCGTTGGAGACCATCCGCTGCAGGAACGCGACCGCCTCCGGGCCCGTGGTCTCGACCTGGCCCATGTGGGAGACGTCGAATACGCCGGCGCCTCCTCGGACCGCGACGTGCTCCTCGCGGATGCCGGCGTACTGAACCGGCATCTCCCAGCCGGCGAACGGGACCAGCCTCGCGCCGGCGGCCGCGTGGCGGTCATACAGGGGCGTTCGGCGCATTTCGGTGGTGGACGACACCGCTCGGGAGGCTAGTACACGGGGCCGACCGTGTCCGCGCCACCATCCGCGCTCGGGGCCCCTGTAAAGCGCAGCAAAGCCCCGCGATGCCGAGTGCCGCTGCCACATAAGCAGGCCCACCGTGCTTATGCGGTCGCCGGGGGCCGCCGGGAGGCGGTTTGTCACGTTGTCCAGGTTCGCGCCGCCCGCCGCGTCGACCCGGTTCTCACCGCCCGCCACGTCGACCGGATCCCGAGCGGCAGTGACGCGACCGGACGGCGCCGCCACGCATACAGCGCCCCGACCCCGGCACGGACGCCGCCGCAGGCGGCCCCAGAAAGCCTCAGGGAGCGATTTGCTGGGTGGAGTGGTAGATCTGCGACACCACCGACCAGGCAGGCTTGAAGTTGCCCTGGAAGTCGACGAGCCCCTTCTGGTTGTACGGCGGATCGGGGCGCGGGTCGCCGCCCGAGTACGTCGGGAACGCCACGTAGTCCGCAAGAGCGAAGTACATCGCCCCCGACAGCCACGGCTTGGTGGCAAACACGCCGAGGTGGAACGCGACCGAGTTCGCCTGGAACGCGTACGTCCCCCGCTCCTCGACGGGCCCGGTGCGATTGGCGTCGAAGCCGAACTCGGTGACCATGATCGCCTTGGTCGGGTAGCAGGCGCGGACGGTGTCGAGGAACGGGCCGAGCGCGTCGCGGTCGTCGTCGCCGCCACCGCCGGCGTCGAACCAGCCGAAGTACTCGTTGTCGCCGATCACGTCGAGCGGATCCCATGCGCTCTGGCAGCCGAGGCCGGGCCAGTTGCTGACCGCCATCCCGACCGGTCGGGTGGGATCGAGCTTCTTGGCGAGCGCCGTCGCGCCGGCGATGTAGCGCGCCTCGGCTCCCGTCGCCGGCGAGGGCAGCTCGTTGCCGATCGACCACAGCAGGATCGACGGGTGGTTCTCGTTGTCGAGGATGTTGTCCTCGAGCATCGCGTGGGCCTGGGCGAGCCAGCCCGGCTGGCCGAGATACTGCGACTGCACCTGGTAGACGGGGATCTCCGACCAGATCAGGATTCCGTCGCGATCGGCCATCTCCTCCATCTCGGGTCCGACCGGGTAGTGGGCCCGGATCACGGTGGCGCCGAGCTGCTGGACCCACGACATCAGCTGCGCGTCCTGGGCGGGGGTCATCGCGGCGCCGGTCTGGAGCGTCTGCTCGTGCAGATTGACGCCCCTCAGGTTGAGCAGCCGCCCGTTGAGCTCCAGGCGACCGCCGACGACCGTGATCGTGCGGATCCCGCTGTAGGTGAAGTATCCGCCGAGGCGCCGGCCGCGCGAGTCCGAGAGCGTGAGCGTCGCCGTGTACAGCTTCGGGTGGCCGGGGGCCCACAACGACGGGTGCGGGACCCGGACCGACCCGTGCGCCGTCCAGGTGCCATGCGCCGCGATCGTCGCCGACCCGAAGCTCAACCGCTCACTGCCGTAGGTCCCGGTCAGGCGCACCTTCTGCCGCGAACCGGTCACGTTGCGGACGAGCACCTGCTCCTCGATGTCCGCGTCGCACTTCGGACACGGGTGGAGCGTGCGTATCTGGACCTCCGACAGGTCGGCGGTCTGCACCGCCCGCAGGTAGACCTCGCGCAGGATCCCCCCGTAGTTCCACCACTGTCCGCCCGGACCGGGCGGGAAGTCGGCGGCGGTGCGGCGGTTGTCGACGCGCAAAACCAATCTGTTGACGCCGCTGCGCAGTCCGGTCAGGTCGAGCTCCCACGGCAGATAGGCGCCGGTGTGGCTGCCGATCTCGCGTCCGTTCAGCCACACGGTCGCGCGGTAGTTGACCGACTCGAAGCGGATGATCCAGTGCCGGTCGGCCTTGGGCACGTAGCTCGCGAACGCACCGGCGGGGAGCGTGAAGTCGCGGCGGTACCAGCCGACGTAGCCGTTCATGCTCGCCTGCGAGAAATCGCCGGCGTTGTAGGCGTTGGGAACCGTGGTCGTCGACCAGCCGGCGGTCGAGGCGACGTTCCGCCACCACCCCTCGGCGAGGCCGACGTCCGAGGTGTCGGCGCGGTAGAGCCAGGTCCCCCCGAGCAGATAGCGGCCGGTCTGCCCGTCGCTGTACCAAGCGCCCTTGGTCGGTGGTTGGGCGCTGTACGCGGGTCCCTGCGCATGGGCGACGCCGCTCGCGCCGAGCGCGAGCACGAACGCCAGGATCAGCGCGCGCCGGATCACTTGCCCCCGGAGCCGGGCTTCCCGCCCGCGGCGATCTTCACGTGACGAACCACCGTCGTCTGGTTCCCGGCGCGGTCGGCGACCGTGACCGTGATCTTGTAGCGGCCCGCCCGGCGATAGACGTGCGCGACCCGGTGCGTGCCGGGCTTGACGTGCGTGACCGTCCCGTCCCCCCAGCGGATCGTCAGCTTTGCGACCCCGGAGGCCGGCGCAGGGTCGCTGTAGGAGAGACGGAGGACCTCGTTTGCGCCCGCCCGCCGCGGACCCGACTCGGTCACCTTCACCACCGGCGCCACCGTGTCGACGAACACTGTCGCGACCTTGGAGAGGCCGGTCAGCCCAGCCGGATTGCTCGCGGTGATCTGCCAGCTGTGCCGGCCGTCGGCGAGCGCCGCCGGGACCCGGAGCGAGCTGCCCCCGGTCTGCCCGACCTGGACCCGATCGACCGTCACGGTGTAGGTGATCGGCCCCCAGCGAGCGCTAGACGCCGACCACCCGAGCACCGGCTGAGCGCTCCGTGAATACGCCAGCTTCGTTGCCACGGACGCGGCACCCGGCGGCTGGTACAGCTGGTCGACCACGATCTGGTTCGAGCCGGCCGTCCCCTGCACCCACGCGACCGCCGCGTCCCCACCACCGTCGCCGGTCGCCGCGATTCCGAGCGCGGCGTCGGCCGGGCCCTCGGTCGGCGAGGACAGGACGAGCTCGGGGCCGAGCGTCGAGGCCCGTGGCTCGTACCGGACCCGGATCTCCGGAGCCCCGGTCGTCCCGGGCGTCTGCTGCCAGGCCACGAGCGTCGAGAACAGGCCCGCCACCCCAGGGACCGGATACGGCGACGCCGTACCCGGCAGGCTGTTGACCTGCAGCACCTGGCCGTAGGCACCGTTGTTGCCAAGCTCCATCGCGACCACGTTGTTCGAGGCCTGCCCGGCGGCGGTCACGAAGCCCTGGCCGTACTCGGTCATCGCGACCGCCGGGTCGGTGCCGCTGTCGGTTCCGGGGCTCGAGAGCCCATCCGCGGGCGTGGCACCGTCGTACTGCGAGGCGCGGAGGCGGTTGACCAGCACCCGCGACTGATCGACGCCCCCGCAGGACACGGTCTCCTGGAAGGCCACGTCCGCGTAGGACGAGTCGCCGCCGGCCGACACCGCCGGATTCCCGGCCGACACCTCACCGCATCCCGACACCGACGCGATGTCGGCCTGCTCGTCGACCACGCTCGGCGCCGTCCCCCAAACGCGGCGCGAGAACACGTGACCGCCTTCGCCCCAGACCACGATCGCGACGCCGTCGCCGGCGGCTGCGACCTGCGGCGCCCCCGATCCGGTGCCGGCGTCGTCGGCGGGCGTGTCGTTGAGCGGCGCCGCTTCGAGCGACCACGCCCCGCTGTCGTAATACGCGGCCCTCACGTCGTGTCCCGCGCCGTCGGCGACGGTGAAGGCCAGGTAGGCCTTGCCGAAGTTGGTCATCTCGAGCGAGGGGTTGCCCGCTCCTGCGGCGAGTGCCTGAGGTGAGCCGAACGGTGCGGTGGTGCTGGCCTTGTCGGCCACGTACAGCTGGCCGCCGTTGATGAACCCCACCAGTAGCACCCCCCCGCTGCCGGCCGCGATCACGGGCTGGGAGGAGGCGCCGGGGAGCCCCGCGTCGACCTGAACCGGCGACTGGAACTGCCCGCCGAGGAGCGCCGAGACGAACACGTGCGAGATCCCCGCGACCGCCTTTGAGTACACGAGCCCGCCGGTGCCGTCGCGGGCGATCGACAGCCCGCCGAGGCCGGTGATCGCCGCGCTGGGGCCGTCGATGACCGTCGGCGGCGCCGGCGAGGGCTGCGCCTGCGCCGGGCTCGCGAAGGCGGCGACCGTGCCGAGCGCGAGCAGCGCGACGCGCGTCGAGAAGCCCTTCATCAGTTGTCGGCCGTCACGTCTGACGGGTCTACAACAACTCGGGACCGCGCAGGTTGCGCCGCACCGGATGAAGGATTATTAAGAGACGGTTCAGCGATCCTTGAGGAACGACGGGATGTCGATCTCGTCGTCGCGGATCTCGAGCGAGGAGCGCTGGTCGTCGTCCATCGTCACGTCGCGGTCCCGCCCGCGCCGGCGGGTCGATTCGCGAGCCTGGCTCGGTCGCGCGTAGCGATGGTCGAAACCGGTCGCGATCACCGTCACCCGCACCTCGTCGCCCATCGAGTCGTCGATCACGGCTCCGAAGATGATGTTCGAGTTCTGGTCGGCGGCGCTCTGCACGATCTCCGCGGCCTCGTTGACCTCGAACAGCCCGAGGTCGTGACCGCCGGTGATGTTGAGCAGGATGCCGGTGGCGCCCTCGACGGACTCCTCGAGCAGCGGTGAGGAGATCGCCTGCTTCGCGGCCTCGGCCGCCCGGTTCTCGCCGCTGGCGTTGCCGATTCCCATCAGCGCGGTGCCGGCGTCGTGCATGATCGTCCGGACGTCGGCGAAGTCGAGGTTGATCAGGCCGGGGATCGTGATCAGGTCGGTGATCCCCTGCACGCCCTGGCGCAGCACGTTGTCCGCCTCCCGGAACGCGTCGAGGATCGTCGTGCGCCGCTCGACGATCGCCAAGAGTTTCTCGTTGGGGATCGTGATCAGCGTGTCGACGTGCTCGCGCAGCTTCTGGATGCCCTCCTGCGCCTGGCGGGCGCGCTGCGTCCCCTCGAAGGCGAATGGCCGGGTGACGCACCCGACGGTCAGCGCGCCGATCTCGTTCTTGGCGATCTCGGCGATCACCGGGGCCGCGCCGGTGCCGGTGCCGCCTCCCTCGCCCGCGGTGACGAACACCATGTCCGCGCCCTTCAGCGCCTCCTTGATCTCGTCGCGGGACTCGGCCGCCGCGCCCATGCCGATCTCCGGATTGGCGCCCGCGCCGAGGCCCTTGGTCAGCTCGTGGCCGATGTTCAGCTTGATGTCGGCGTCGCACATGGCGAGCGCCTGGGCATCGGTGTTGCAGGCGATGAACTCGACTCCGCGGAGGCCGGCGTCGACCATGCGATTGACCGCATTGGTGCCGCCGCCGCCGACGCCGACGACTTTGATGACTGCGAGGTAACTGCCGCTTTCCATTGGTGACCGTCCGACCCTTGAGTTAGCGTTGAGCGTTTTGTGGTCAGTCGCTCTTAGCGGGAGTTTCGCACGTTATTCCCTGGAGTTGCGGGAAGTCAACGTTCACGGCCCGGACGCAAGCTCTGTTGCAGATCGCCCAACCCTCGACAAGGGCCAAAGAGTTGAGAAATTTTCACCCTAAACCTCGAGTCGAGGGTTAGGCTCCTGGAGTAGGGGTTGAGGCCTGGCTGGCAGAAGTTCCCTGGCTCGCGCCCGACGTGGCCTGCGAGCCGGTCGTGGCGAGGCCCGCAGCCGATAGCGCCTGGGAGCTGACCCCGGCGGCCGGCATCGCCGGGTCGCTCACGTCGATGTATGCGGCGCCCGCCGAGGCCGGGGCCGCGAGCACCGCGGCCGCGGCCGCCCACTTGGCGCGGAACGCGCTCGGCGGCCCGAAATAGATGGCCGGTCCTGAGCGCAGCTGCACGACCAGCCCTCGCGGCGAGCTCGTGGTGACCTGGCTGATCCTCGCCGCGAGTCGCTGCGGCGAGGCCGCGAGCAGCGCCAGCGCGCCCAGCGCGGTCTGATCGGTGACGCGCGACCCGCCCGGAAGCGAGCCCAGCGGGATCGTGGGGAGCGAGGCCGTGGGCACGTCGTGCAGCAGCGTCCCGTCGGCGCTGGCCGCGATCGTCTCGCCGCCGGCGACGAGCGCGCCGACCGGAAGCTGCTCGATCACGTCGATCCGCATCCCGTGCGGGAACTGGGTGCTCACCCGCAGGTCCTTGACCACGGGATACGGCGCCACCGCGGTCCGGAGCTGGCCGAGTTGAACGTCGAGCGTGGTCATGTTGCGTGCCGCGAGGCCGAGCGCCGAGCGGATCGGCCCCGCGTCCGGGCCGGACAGGCCGGTCACCGTCACGCGGTCGACCGACACGAGCGGGGAGTCGCGCAGCCACACCCACGCGCCGCCCAGCAGCGCCAGCGCCACCACCGCGCCCAGGACGAGCCACACCCGGAGCCGTACGCGGCCCTTGGCGATGATCATCCGCGGCTCCAGCCGGCCGGGAACTCGACTGGCCCGAGCACCTGCACCTCCGGCTCGAGGTCGATGCCGAAGCGCTCCTTGACGCGCCGGCGCCCCTCGGCCATGACCGCGACGACGTCGGCGGTGGTGGCGTCGCCGTGGTTCTCGATGAAGTTCGCGTGCTTGGCCGAGAACCCGGCGCCCCCGATCCGCAGGGCCCGGCATCCGGCGTCGTCGAGCAGCTGGCCCGCGGTGCGGTTCTCGGCGCGCGGGTCATCGGGGTTCTTGAACGTAGAGCCGAACGTCTTGATCCCGGACGGCTGGGCGGCCTTCCGGCGGGCCCGCATGTCCGCGAGCGTCGCCTTGACCTCGTCGCTGGGTGCCTCGGCGAGGGCAAAGGAGGCCCGGGCGACTATCTCGCCGGCGCGCAGACTCGAGCGGCGGTAGGCGAAGCCGAGCTGCTCGGGGACCCGTCGCTCGGTCCCGGAGCGACCGGCCACGTCGACCCATTCGAGCACGCGCGCGAGCTCGCCCCCGTACGCGTTGGCGTTCATGCGAACCGCCCCGCCGACCGTCCCTGGGATGCTCACCCCGAACTCGATGCCGGTCAGCCCGGCCTGAGCAGCCCGCGCGGACACCGCCGGCAGGCGCGCCCCGCCCCCGCAGCGAATCTTGGTTCCGTCCAGTTCGATCGTGCTCAGCTCCTTGTCCAGCTTGAGGACCAGTCCGCGGACGCCGCTGTCCGCTACGAGCAGGTTCGACCCCGATCCGACGACCCCTACCTCGTGTCCCTCGGCACCGGCCCAGGCCAAAAGCCGCTCGAGCTCCTCGATCGATCCGGGGCGGGCGAACAGCTCGGCCGTTCCGCCGGTCCGGATCGTGGTGAGACGGGCCAGCGGATAGTCGCGCTGGACCCGGGAAGGCATTTCGGCCATCTCAGAGCAGCGTAGATTGCGGTCCGGCGAGACGGCCGCTAGTGGGGCTCCCCTCAACGTTCCACCCGTAATGCCGGCCCGGATGACCGCCAGGCTTTGTCCTCGGATCCTCGCGTAGCGCCGCTACGCGTCAGATCCTGCGTCCTCGCCTGACGGCCCCCGGCCTCGGCCTTCCGGGCGAAACGTTTCGGGTCGACCCACTAGGCGACCAGCGACCGGGCCAGAGCGTCGACGTCGCCGGCGCCCATTGCCAGGCACAGATCGCCCTCCCGCAGGGTCGCGTGAAGGAACCGGCGGGCGTCGTCGAACGACGGCAGCCAGGCGACGACGCGGCCGTCGGAGGCGTCGGCGGCGGCCGCGGCGATCAGGTGCCCGTCCACGCCGGGGAAGTCCTCCGCGCGTTCTCGGGCCGGGTAGACGGCGAGTACCACGACGAGATCGGCGCCGGCGAGAGCGCGGCCGAACTCGCGCGCGAGCGCGCGCGTGCGCGAGTAGAGATGCGGCTGGAACACGGCCACGAGCCGCGCCGGCACGAGCGTCCGGCCCGCGGCGATCGTGGCGGCGACCTCCGTCGGGTGGTGGGCATAGTCGTCGTATATGGGGATTTCTGTTTCGGTGGACCCGAGCAGCTCGAATCGCCGTCGAGCACCTCGAAAATCAGCCAAAGCGGCGGCCGCCGGACCCGGGTCGGCTCCCGCCAGAGCCGACGCCGTCAGCGCGCCCGCGGCGTTCAGCGCGTTGTGCTCGCCCGGAACGGCGAGCGACACCTCGATCCCGCGCCAGTGAAACCGCGATCCGCGCGGAGACATGGCGGTGTCGGTGGCGTCGTAGGCGAGCGCGCCGTCGGGGGCGAGTGCCCGGAGCCTCGGGCGGTCCCACACCACCGCCCCGAGCTTCGCACGCCCGATGAACTCGCGAAGCGTCTCCTCCAGGTCCAGTCGCGAGCCGTACGTCGAGTGATGGTCGAGCTCGGCGTTGGTCAGCACGGCGATCTCGGGCCACAGCCGGAGCAGCGAGCGGTCCGACTCGTCCGCCTCGACGACGATCCACTCGCCGCTGCCCCAGCCGGCGTTGACCCCGGTGTCGCCCAGCTCGCCGCCGACCACGTAGGCGGGATCGAGTCCGCAGCCGCGGAGGATGTGCACGATCATCGCCGCCGTGGTCGTCTTGCCGTGGGTGCCGGTGACCGCCAGGCACCGGCGCAGCGAGGCGATCTGCGCCAGCAGCTCCGAGCGGTGCAGCTCGCGCCCCTCGGCGGCCCGCCGCTCGGGATTGTCCGCCGGCACCGCGGTCGAGAACACGACCTCGGCGTCGGGCGGAACGTTGTCGGCGCGGTGCCCGAGCGTCGGCTCGATCCCGTGCTCGCGCAGGCGCTCGGTATAGCTCGACACCGCCCGATCGGAGCCGGTGACGCTCGCGCCGAGCTCGCGGGCGATGATCGCGAGCCCGCTCATCCCCGCCCCGCCGATTCCTACGAAGTGGAGCCTCCGAGCGGACCAGTCCTCGGCGGGCCGGGTCACCCCTCGCGCTCGAGCACGACGACCGGGATGTCCCGGGTCGTCTTGTGCTGATACTCGTCGTACGGCGGCCAGCGGCCGGTCATCAGCTTCCACAGCTCGGGCTTCTCATCCGGCCCGGCGGTCCGGGCGTGCGCCTGGAAGCGGTCTCCGCGCACCTGCACGGTCACCTCTGGCTCCTCGGAAAGGTTCAGATACCACGCCGGATGCTCCTCAGCGCCCCCCTTGGATGCGACCACCACGTGGTCGTCGCCGTGCTTGCCGTAGATCAGCGGCGTGCTCCGCGGATCGCCCGAGCGCCGGCCGGTCGTGGTCAGGATCAACACGGTCGTGCCCTGCCACTCGTGTCCCTCGGCCCCATCTGTCTCTTGATACCGCTTGACATGCTCCTGGCCGAACAGCATCCCTCTACCTCGATTCGCGGGTTTCCGCCACGAGGCTATACAAAGCGTGCGCATCGCGCACGGAGGCCGGGAATCGCCGCCCCTGACGGACGCCCGGACCGCCCGCGCTAGGACCCGTGGTTCGACAGTTTCGCGGTCCACGAGTGATCGGTGCGTTCGGGTCGTGATCCCTCGAGGGAGAAGAAACAGTTGTGATCGAGCGAGTCCCGTTCGCCTGCCCAGCAACGACTCGCCGTCGCGATGCGGGCGTGGATGCCCGCATCGCGACGGGGAGTACCCCCGCCGGAGGCGACGTTGGAAGGTCGAATGCGCCCCGCGGGCCGCTGCAGGCCCCGCCGGCCCACCGGCCGGACGAGGCGCTCGACAGCCGCGGTCTCGGCGATCCGCCACTCTCCGGAGTCGGCCGGATGGCATTCCTGTGATCGTGTCTCCCGCACTGAGGCGCGATCACGGCCATGCCGAAGCGGTCCGCACCCAGTGCACGGCACTTCGAAACTGTCGATCCTCATCTGTCGCGAGCGGCGGTGAGCACCTCGTGCGCGATGTCGCGGGCCGCCTCCGGCCGGGACACCGCCGCCGACGCCTGCCCCATCGCCGCCAGCCGCCCGTGGTCGGCCAGCAGGCGTCCGACCTCGTTGGCCAGTCGCGCCGGGGTCAGCTCGCCGTCGGGGATCACGATGGCGGCGCCGGCGCTCTCCATGAAGCGCGCGTTGGCGCTCTGATGATCGGCGGTCGCGTACGGGTAGGGCACGAGCACCGCGGGCTTGCCGTGCGCGGCGATCTCGAAGATCGATCCGCCCGCCCGCGCCACCACCAGGTCGCTCGCGAGCAGCGCCTCGCCGAACTTCGGGATGTAGCCGCGCAGGTCGTAGTGCGGGCCGGGCGCGTGTAGGTCCTCGAGGTCGCGCAGATCGCGCTCGCCGGCGGCGTGGAGCACGTGGAATCGTGCCCCGGCGAACGCCTCGATCGCGGCGCGGTTGATCGAGCGCGCGCCCTGGGAGCCGCCGAACACGAGCACGCACGATTCGCGCAGGCCGATCCCGAAGCGCTCGCGAGCGGCCTGCCAGTCGGTGGCCGGTGCCGGGACGGGCCGGCCGGTGACCACGTAGCGCGAGCCGTCGTGACCCTCGATCGGAAACGCCAGGCACACCCGCCGCGCGAACGGCGCCAGCAGGCGGTTGGTCAGCCCGAGATGGCTGTCGGCCTCGGTCAGCACCAACGGAACCCGTGAGACCACCGCGGCCAGCCCGACCGGTCCGGCGACGTAGCCGCCGCCGGCGAGGATCGCGGCCGGACGCAGCTCCTTGACGATCCGGCGAGCCTCGCGGACGGCGGCAGCCGCGACCAGCGCGGCCCGGGCCGCCTTCAGCGGGCGCCCGCGCGGCAGCGGCATCACGCGCAGCGTGCGCAGCTCGTACCCCGCGGCCGGGACCAGCTCCCGCTCGGCGCGGTTGCCGCCGACGAACGTGACCTCGGCGCCCTCAGCTCGCAGCGCGTCGGCTACCGCCAGCGCCGGCACGACGTGCCCGGCGGTCCCGCCGGCGCCGATCACGATCCGCGGCGCTTTCAACTTTCGGTGTCCGGACGACTTGCAGTTGCCGCCCCGGGCGAGCGATGTTGAGCAGGATGCCGACGCCGGCGAGCAGCACGCACAGGTTTGTCGGCGCGTAGGAGATGAACGGCAGCGGCACGCCGGTCAGCGGAGCGAGCCCGAGGACGACGAAGATGTTGAGAAGCCCCTGGCAAAGAATCAGCGAGGTGAGCCCGGTCGCGAGCAGCTTGGCATACCGGTCCGCGGCACGGCGCGCGGTCCGCAGGCCGGCGTAGGCGATCATCCCGTACAGGCAGACCACCCCGAGGATCCCGAGCACCCCGAGCTCCTCCCCGATCACGGCGAGGATGAAATCGGTCTGAGCCTCCGGAAGGTAAAAGATCTTCTGCACCGAGCGGCCGAGGCCGACCCCGAACAGCCCTCCCGACCCGAGCGCGATCTGCCCCTGCACCGCCTGGTAGCCGGCACCCGACTTGGTGGCGTCCGCCCACGGGTGGAGGAACGAGGTCAGCCGGGCACGCTCGTACGGCTGCGCGGTCGCGAGCAGGACCACGCACAAGGCGACGATCCCGGCCAGCAGCGCGACGTAGCGCATCGGCATCCCGGCGGCGACCAGCAGCGCGGCGACCGTGAACGCCACGACGAGCGTGGTGCCGAGATCGGGCTCGACCACGATCAGCAGGCACGCGGGGCCGGCGAGGATCGCGATCGGCGCCACCGCCTGGCGAAAGCTCCGCATCCGCTTGGGATGGTCGGCGAGATATCGGGCGACGTACAGGACGATCGCGAACTTCATGAGCTCGGACGGCTGGAACTGGATCGGGCCGGCTGCGAACCAGCGGCGCGCGCCGTTCACGACCACGCCGAAGCCCGGGACCAGCACCAGCACCAGCAGCACGAACGAGCCGAGCAGCAGGCCGTTGACCAGCTTCGGGGTCAGGATCTCGAGGCCGCGGCGCGAGAACACGTGCATCGCCGCCAGCCCGATCGCCCCGAACACCAGGTAGCGGATGAACTCGCCCGTGCCGCTGCCGCCGCCCGACAGGACCCCTAGGGGCGAGGAGGCGCTGTAGACCATGACCGCCCCGAACGCGAGCAGGCACAGCGTCGCGGTCATCAGGATGCGGTGCTCGAGCGGCGGCGGCACCCGGCGCGGCGCCGTCCGAGATCGTTTCCCGGCGCCGGTGCGGCCCGCGCCCTCGCGCGCCTTCTCGCGGGCGCTGCGGGTGGCGGCCGCCGCCCCGGCCATCAGGCGCCCTCCACGAGCGCGCGGAAGTGATCCCCGCGCGCCTCGAAGTCCGGGTACTGGTCATAGCTCGCGCACGCCGGCGAGAGCAGCACGATCTCGCCAGGGCGAGCGGCCGCCCGCGCCATCGCGACGGCGTGCTCGAGATCGCCGGCCTGGTGGAGCGGGACGCCGCTGGGAGCGAGCGCGTCCGCCAGGTCGCCCGCCGCCTCGCCGATCAGGTACACCGCGCGGCAGCGGTCGGCCACCAGCGGCGCCAACGGCGAGAAGTCCTGTTGCTTGCCGCGGCCGCCGGCGATCAGGTGGATCGGAGCCGTGAAGGCCTCCAGCGCGACGATCGTGCTGGCGACGTTGGTCGCCTTGGAGTCGTTGACCCAGGTGACGCCGTCCTTGACCACGATCCGCTCGAGTCGGTGGGCGACCCCGGCGAATGTGCGCAGGCCGGCCGCGACCGCTTCAGCATCGACCCCGCGCGCGAGGCATACAGCGGCGGTGGCCATCGCGTTCTGGACGTTGTGCGCCCCCGGCAGCGCGAGGTCGTCGACGGGCAGTATGGGCCGCTCGTTCCACCATAGGTAACCGGCACGGTGCGAGGCCTCGGGCCCCGGGCCTTCGCCGAACGTCACCCGCCGGGCGCATCCTCCGAGATCCTCGACCCCTAGATCTGCGGGCGCCACCGCCAAGTCGTAGTTCCCCTGGTTGGCGAAGATCTTCAGTTTGGCCGCCACGTATTCCTCGTAGGTGCCGTGGCGGTCAAGGTGATCGGGGCTCAGGTTGAGCAGCACAGCCGCCTCGGGCGAGAAGGTCACGGTGTCCTCGAGCTGGAACGAGGACGCCTCGCACACGACGGTCACATCGGCGGCGAGCCGGTCGATCAGCGACGACGCCGCGGTCCCGACGTTGCCGGCGACCGCCACCGGCAGTCCGGCCTCGCGATGGACGTGCCCGATCCATTCGGTCGTGGTCGTCTTGCCGTTGGTCCCGGTCACGGCGATGAACTCGTTGGGGATGAGCCGCCACGCGAGCTCGAGCTCACCGAGCACCACGGCGCCACGGTCCCGCGCCGCGCGGATGACGGGCGCGTCTTGGGGTACGCCAGGGCTCTTGATGAGCGTCCTGGCGCGGGCGGCAAGGGCGACGCCTGACGCATCCAGCCGTACTTCGACGCCCGCCTCGCGAAGCCTTCCCGCGGCCTCCGCGAGCGCCGGCCGGTCGGCTCCGCCGGCGTCCAAGCCGACCACCGTCTGCCCGACCGCGCGGAGCGCGAGCGCCGCGGCGACGCCCGAGCGGGCCAGCCCGACCACCAGATATGGCCCTCCCGGCAGCGGCGGCCGCGGTTTACCCACGAATGCTGAGGCGGTACACCGTGAACGCGATCGCCGCGCAGGCCGCGGCCACGATCCAGAAGCGCAGGATGATCTTCGTCTCCGACCAGGCCTGCAGCTCGAAGTGATGATGGATCGGCGCCATCAGGAACACGCGCTTGCGGAACAGCTGGAACGAGAACACCTGGATCAGCACCGACAGCGCCTCGATCACGAAGATCCCGCCGAGCAGGATCAGGAGCACCTCGGTGTTGGTCATGACCGCCAGTCCCGCGATCGCGCCCCCAATCCCGAGCGATCCGGTGTCGCCCATGAAGATGCTGGCCGGGAAGCTGTTGAACCACAGAAAGCCGATGCACGCACCGACCAGGCAGGCCGCGAGCAGCGTCAGGTCCACCTGCCCGTTCGTGATGAACGTGATCCCGATGTAGGCGAGCAGGACGATCGCGGCGCAGCCGGCGGCGAGTCCGTCGAGCCCGTCGGTCAGGTTGACGGCGCTGGTGGTGCCCGCCACGACGAGGTAGATCAGTACCGGGAACAGCGGGCCCAAATCGACGCTGACGTCGACGAACCGCACGGTGATCGACTCGTTGACGCCGGCCTTCTGGGTCGCGACCCACCACAGCCCGAGCGAGATAGCGATCGTGACCGCCAGCTTGGTCCGCGCACGCAACCCGAGCGAGCGGCGTTTGACGATCTTCGTGTAGTCGTCGGCGAACCCGAGCAGCGCGCACGCGATGGCGGCACCGAACACCCCGATCGACTGCCAGTCGCGCGTGGACAGGATCAGGAACGGCACCGCGAACGCGATCATGATGATGATCCCGCCCATGGTCGGCGTGCCGGCCTTGATCTTGTGCCCCGCGGGCCCCTCCTCGCGGATGTTCTGGCCGAACTCCCTCCGGCGCAGGAATTCGATGAACTTGGGGCTGAGGAACAGGCACAGCAGCAGCGACGCGGTGCCCGCGATCAGGACGCGACCGGAGATCGACCCCATTACACGCGGACCCCGGCGCTGAGCGCCCGACACACGACCTCGAGCCCGACGCCCCGCGAGCCCTTGACCAGCACGACGTCTTCGGAGCGCAGCAGCCCGGGGACGATCTCGGCCGCGGTCGCCGCGTCCGGGACCGAGTGGATCTCGCCGTCAAACCGTTCCGCGATCGCCACGGCGAGCGGCCCAACCGTCACGATCACGTCGACTCCGGCCGTGGACGCCTCCTCGCCAAGCTTGGCGTGGTACTCCGCGGCTCGCGGACCGAGCTCGAGCATGTCTCCGAGCACCGCGACCGTGCGCGCACGCTCCGCCGTGGCGGCGGTCTGGGCGAGATCCTCGAGGGCCGCGCGCATCGACATCGGGTTGGCGTTGTAGCAGTCATTGATCAAGATCACGCCCTCGGCGAGCTCCATGCGCTGCCCGCGGCCGGGAGAAAGCTCCAGCGCGACGCGGCCGGCCGGGATCACCCCGACCGCGCTCGCAGCCGCCACCGCGGGCAGGAGATTGCGTCGCAAATGGGCCTGCGTGAACGGCACTTCGAGCGCGATCGAGCGACCGGCCAGGTCGATCTCGACGAGCCCGTCCTCGGAGCGGACGAGCCGGACATCCCCGGAGTCCCCGAACGTGATCGTGCTCAGATCGTCTCGCAGGTGCGGTGCGAGCAGAGGCTCGTCCGCGGGCACGACCGCGGTGGCTCCGGGGGCGAGCGCCGCGATCAGCTCGGCCTTCGCGGCGGCGACCGCCTCGATCGTACCGAGCAGCTCGAGGTGCACCGGGCCGATGCTCACGATCACGCCGACGTCGGGGGCCGCGATTTCGGCCAGCTCCGCGATCTGGCCGGTTCCGCGCATCGCCATCTCGAGCACCAGTACCTCGGTGCCGGCCGGCGCCGACAGGATCTCGAGCGGGACGCCGATCTCGTTGTTGAAGTTGGCGCGCGACGCCACCGTCCGCCGCTGGGGTGAGAGCAGCGCCAGCAGCAGATCCTTGGTCGACGTCTTGCCGGTGGACCCCGTGACGCCGATCACCTTCGCGTCCAGCTCGCGGCGCCACGCGGCGGCCAGGCGTTGCAGTGCTAGGAGCGGGTCTTCGGCGGCGATCAACGCGCCGGGTGGGGCGCATCGGGCGTCGTCGGCGTGTTGGGGCGTCGTCAGCACCCCCCACGCGCCCGCGGCCAACGCCTGCGAGGCGAACCGGCCGCCGTCGACGTTCTCGCCTCGGAGCCCGACGAACAGCGCGCCGGACCCGGCCTCGCGCGAGTCGATGACCACGCGTTCGGGACCCGTCGTGGTCGGGGCCGGGGCGACGAGCCGGGCCCCTGCAGCCCGTGCGACTTGCTCGGGTGTCCAGGTCCTCATGCTCTTGCTCGGGAGAGTACTTGCCGGGTCGGGCGGTTAGCGGGCGGTTACCAGCGGCTACGGCGGTTACCGGGCGGCGAGGGCGCCTTCGAGCGCCTCCCGGGCGACCGACACGTCGTCGAACGGGATCTTCCGGCCCCCCTCGAACTCCTGGCCCTGCTCGTGGCCCTTGCCGGCGATCACGACCACGTCGCCAGGTCGCGCGCCGGCAATCGCGGCGTGGATCGCCGCACGCCGATCGGCGTCATGCTCGATGTCGGGCCCGGTGCCGACGAGGATCTCCTTGATGATCGACTCCGGATCCTCCGAGCGCGGGTTGTCCGAGGTGACGATCACGCGGTCGGCCAGCCTCACCGCGATCTCGCCCATCAGCGGCCGCTTGCCGCGGTCGCGGTCGCCGCCGCAGCCGAACACGACGTGGACGCGGCCGTTCCCGGCTCCCGGAGCGTCCACCAACCCCCGGGCCGCCGCGAGGACGTTCTCGAGCGAGTCGGGCGTGTGCGCGTAGTCGACGAGGACGGCGAAGTCCTGACCGGCGTCCACCGGCTCAAAACGTCCGGGAACGCTGCCCGCGGTCTCGATCGCGGCTTTTGACGTTTCCGCGGAAACGCCGAGCGCGCGGACGGCAGCGAGCGCCCCGAGCACGTTGTAGACGTTGAACAGCCCGGGCAGCGGCGAGCGCAGCTCGGTCACGCCGTCGGGCCCGTGCACGATGAACCGCGAGCCGGTCAGGTCCGTGCTGACGTCGCTCGCGCGGTACGTGGCCTCGCGGTTTATCGCGAACGTCACCGCCTCGGGGATCTCGGCCGCCAGACGCGCCTCCGTAGGGGTCGTCGACGTTGATCACCGCGTGTCCCGGCCGGCCGTCCACGAACAGCCGCCGCTTGGCGAGGAAGTACTCCTCCATCGTCCCGTGGAAGTCGAGATGGTCCTGCGTCAGGTTGGTGAAGATCGCCACCGCGAAATGGATCGCGTCGGCCCGGTGGAGCTCGAGGGCATGCGAGGAAACCTCCATCGCGCACGCCACGTCGCCCCCGTCGAGCATCTCCCGGAACGTGCGCTGCAGGTCGATCGCCTCGGGCGTGGTCCGCTCCACGGGGCGCTCCGCGCCACCAACCACGCTCGTGACCGTGCCCAGCAGGCCGGTCTGGCGTTTGTCAGCCTCCAGAAGCGCGCGGATCAGGAACGCGGTGGTCGTCTTGCCATTGGTTCCGGTCACGCCGACCGTGCTGAGGCTCGCGGTCGGGTCCCCGTAGAACGCCGCCGCGGCGGGCGCCATCGCCGCCCGGACGCTCGGCACGTTGATTTCCGGGACGCCCAGGTTGAGCGGAGCGCTCGACCACCAGCGCCACCGCGCCCTCGGGCGATCGCGTCCGGGGCGAAGTCGTGACCGTCGCGGGTGAACCCGGGCACGCAGAAGAACAGCGTGCCGGGCACGACGGCGCGGTTGTCGTAGGCGAGGCCG